>JBPESR010000001.1:0-341799 GCA_051710525.1 Symbiopectobacterium sp.
CTGACCCAGCTGGTCATGGTTAAGAGGCCGATATCCATGGCTTTGGCTGCTTTAGCAACGGTGTAGTTCTGATCGACAACCAACTGAGCGGATTCACGTTTGAACTCTGCACTGAAATTTCTTTTTTCATTGGGGCACCTGTGTTGTCCTGAGGTGAGTATATCACCTCTGTTCAGGTGGCAAAATTCAGTATGCCACTACAGATGGCCACTTTTGCCATAAACGTGTTTTTTATAGAGGCTGTCTGTTCACAAAACGGGCATCTTACATCAACTTTAGCCACTGTATTTCCACATCCAAAACTGGAAATTTTACACTGTAATCAACTCATTGAATAATTGACCAAACAGTTCGGTAAATGTCGGCTGCTGTACACTGACGATCATATCATGCGCGACATTCTGCCAGCAGAATAGCGAACAGCAGGATCAGCACCGTTGTTGTGATGCTCCAACGCAATTGTGATGCTCCAACGCCAATAAAGAACGGCACTGCACTGGCCACACCGATCAGCACTCCGGTGACATATATAGATACTACGACGGCTGAAGCTGTCCGCCAGCCAGGCGAAAGCAGGAATAGAGAAACAGCTGATTGCCCCAATCAGCAGACCGATATTCAGGAACATATCGCGCGACAGGCCGAGATGTGCGGTTGAGTAGTTCAACGCAAAGGCCGTAACGATATACATCGTCAACAGTTCTCCAAGGCGGAGGGCAATGATCAGTAGAAATGCTTTGGATGTTTACGCAATGCTTCAAAAATAGGGAACGAGCGAAGTTTGTTGGCGCGCTCTTGCAGCGTTTTATTGGCTTCAAACTCCTGGGATTCATCCATGCCGTTACGCACCCACCACCAGTATCAGGCTGAACAGGAACGGCAATCGCCAGCCCCAGGTTACAAACTCCTCGTTGGTCGTCCAATGACTGACGACAGAAATAGATCCTGTCGCCAGCAACAAGCCAACACCATAACCGACCTGCACACCGCCGACAGCAAACCATTGAATGGCGCGCAGGGTGCCAGCAGCACCGGAGCCCACCAGCTGATAGACGCAAATGAAGGCAATAGACCAATTAAAATAGACCAATTAATGCGGTGGCGATCCCCATCATCCACACGGTGATCATCAGCATACGTTTACGACCTAAACGATCGCCGAAGTGACCAAACACCATACCGCCCAGCGGGCGGAACAAGAAGCTAACGCCAAAAGTTCCAAATGCCGCCAACGTGCCCATGATAGGGCTTATCTGTGGAATAAATTCGGCGTTAAACACCAAATCGGCAACTATTTCGTACAGTAAAAATCATACCAGTCGACAACTGCACCGACAAAACATCTGCGCCCGGTTATACAAAACATCTGCTCCCGGTTATGTATATGGCTTTCAGGCGAGATTGTGAGCTATTATGGTTTGCTGCGCTATCGCTCAGCGGCGACATTGGTGTGCTTGTGCTGTTCATGTTTGTCTCGTTATTTTAAATTTACACAACTGTACACTAAATATTACTCAGAAGAAATTCATATCATGGTTACAAAAGTATTCTTAAGAAGAATGCGTGACGAAGGGGAGCAAGTCTGCGTTTTTTTCAGTGTGCTCGCAGGCTGAGAGATAAGTGCTCGCAGGCTGAGAGATAAAAAAAACCCGGCCAACGGACCAGGGTTTAGGCGTTTAAGCGTTATCGGTAGATAACTTATTCGTCGTCGTTGCTACCAAAGCCTGCGTTCAGTAATTCAGCCAGGTTTGCAGAAGCTTCATCAGCACTCACCGAAGCGACTGCTGGCACTTCTCCAGCATGACGGCGACGCATGCGATCCTGGTGGTACGCATAACCGGTACCGGCCGGGATCAAACGACCCACGATAACATTCTCTTTCAAACCACGCAGTTCGTCGCGTTTACCAGCAACGGCCGCTTCCGTCAACACGCGGGTCGTTTCCTGGAACGATGCCGCAGAGATGAAGGATTCGGTTGCCAGAGATGCCTTGGTGATACCTAACAGGTCACGGTGGTACGTAGCTGGGATCTTGCCATCCGCTTCCAACTGACGGTTGGCGATCTTGATGCGCGACACTTCTGCCTGCTCGCCTTCCAGGAACTCGGAGCTACCCGCGCTGGCAATGGTCCCTTTACGCAGCATCTGACGAACGATAACTTCGATGTGTTTATCATTAATCTTAACGCCTTGCAGGCGGTAAACTTCCTGCACTTCGTTGGTGATGTAGCGGGTTACCGCATGCACACCACGCAAACGCAGAATATCGTGCGCCGATTCCGGACCGTCAGAAACCACATCGCCACGTTCTACGCGTTCACCTTCAAACACGTTGAGCTGGCGCCATTTCGGGATCATCTCTTCGTAAGCATCGCTGCCATCCAACGGAGAGATCACCAGACGACGTTTGCCTTTGGTCTCTTTACCGAAGGAAATGATACCGGTGATTTCAGCCAGGATAGCCGGTTCTTTCGGACGACGCGCTTCGAACAGATCGGCAACGCGTGGCAGACCACCGGTGATGTCCTTGGTACCGCCGGATTCCTGCGGAATACGAGCCAGGATGTCACCCGCACCGATCTGAGAGCCATCTTCCAACTGAACGATCGCTTTGCCTGGCAGGAAGTACTGTGCCGGCATGTCTGTGCCCGGGATCAATACATCGTTACCTTTGGCATCCACAATTTTCAGTGCCGGACGCAGATCTTTACCACCACCGGTACGTTCTGCACTGTCCAGTACCACGATGGAGGACAGACCGGTCAGTTCGTCAGTCTGACGAGTAATCGTCTGACCGTCGATCATGTCGGTGAAGCGAATGCTACCGCCCACTTCGGTGATAACTGGCATGGTATGCGGATCCCAGTTTGCGACGGTTTCACCGCCAGTAACTTCGTCACCGTTGCCTTTGCCCATTACCGCACCGTATGGCACTTTGTAGCTTTCTTTGGTACGACCAAACTCGTCGATCAGTTTCAGCTCGGTGTTACGCGAGGTGATAACCAGCTTGCCTGCTGCGTTCTTAACGAACTTGGCGTTGGATAGTTTCAGGCTACCTTTATTTTTCACCTGAATGCTGGATTCAGCTGCCGCACGCGATGCCGCACCACCGATGTGGAACGTACGCATGGTCAGCTGAGTACCCGGTTCACCGATGGACTGTGCTGCGATAACCCCGATGGCTTCACCTTTGTTGATGATGTGACCACGTGCCAGGTCGCGACCGTAGCACTTGGCGCACACGCCGAAGTCGGTTTCACAACTTACCACAGAGCGAACTTTAACGACGTCGACGGAATTCTCTTCCAACAGGTCACACCATTGTTCGTCCAGCAGCGTGTTACGCGCCACCAGAATGTCAGCAGTGCCCGGCTTCAGAACGTCTTCAGCTGTTACACGACCCAGTACGCGCTCACGCAGCGGCTCTTTAACGTCGCCACCTTCGATAACCGGAGTCATCATGATGCCTTCGTGCGTGCCGCAATCGTCCTCGGTCACTACCAGATCCTGTGCCACGTCAACCAGACGACGGGTCAGGTAACCGGAGTTCGCTGTCTTCAACGAGGTATCGGCCAAACCTTTACGCGCACCGTGCGTGGAGATGAAGTACTGGAGTACGTTCAGACCTTCACGGAAGTTCGCGGTGATCGGCGTTTCGATGATGGAGCCATCCGGCTTCGCCATCAGACCACGCATACCGGCCAACTGACGAATCTGTGCCGCAGAACCACGCGCACCGGAGTCGGCCATCATAAAGATGCTGTTAAAGGAAACCTGACGTTCTTCTTCGCCACCACGGTTGATAACGGTTTCGGTCGAGAGATTTTCCATCATCGCTTTGGCCACGCGCTCGTTAGCAGCTGCCCAAATGTCGATGACTTTGTTGTAACGTTCGCCGGCGGTTACCAGACCAGACTGGAACTGTTCCTGGATTTCAGCAACTTCGGCTTCCGCTTCGTTGATGATTTCCACTTTCTTCGCCGGGATGACCATATCGTCTATACCAACAGAAGAACCGGAACGCGCTGCATAGGCGAAACCGGTGTACATGATCTGGTCAGCGAAGATAACGGTCGGCTTCAGCCCCAGCACGCGGTAACAGGTATTGAGCATCTTGGAGATGGCTTTTTTACCCAGCGCCTGGTTAACGATAGAGTACGGCAGACCTTTCGGTACGATCATCCACAGGATGGAACGGCCGACAGTGGTGTCGATCAGGCTGGTTTTAGCCACCCACTCACCCTGCGCATTCTTCTCATGCTCGGTGATACGCACTTTAACGCGCGCATGCAGCGAGGCCAGACCCGCACGGTAGACACGTTCTGCTTCTTTCGGACCGGTCAGCACCATACCTTCGCCTTTAGCGTTAACACAGTCACGGGTCATGTAGTACAGACCTAATACCACGTCCTGAGACGGAACGATGATAGGTTCGCCGTTCGCCGGAGATAGAATGTTGTTAGTGGACATCATCAGCGCACGCGCTTCCAACTGAGCTTCCAGCGTCAGCGGTACGTGAACAGCCATTTGGTCACCGTCGAAGTCGGCGTTATACGCCGCACACACCAGCGGGTGCAGCTGAATGGCTTTACCTTCGATCAGAACCGGTTCGAATGCCTGGATACCCAGGCGGTGCAGAGTCGGTGCACGGTTCAGCAGTACCGGGTGTTCGCGGATAACTTCATCCAGGATATCCCAAACCACGGCTTCTTCGCGATCAACCATTTTCTTGGCGGCTTTGATGGTGGTAGCAAGACCGCGCAGTTCCAGCTTGCCGTAGATGAACGGTTTGAACAGTTCGAGTGCCATTTTCTTCGGCAGACCGCACTGGTGCAGACGCAGGTACGGACCTACGGTAATAACGGAACGACCGGAGTAGTCCACGCGCTTACCGAGCAGGTTCTGACGGAAACGACCCTGCTTACCTTTGATCATGTCGGCCAAAGATTTCAGCGGACGCTTATTGGAACCGGTGATCGCACGACCGCGACGACCGTTATCCAGCAGGGCATCTACCGCTTCTTGCAGCATACGTTTTTCGTTACGTACGATGATATCCGGCGCAGCCAGATCCAGCAGACGTTTCAAACGGTTGTTACGGTTGATCACGCGACGATACAGATCGTTCAGATCTGAGGTTGCGAAACGACCACCATCCAGCGGAACCAGTGGACGCAGATCCGGCGGCAACACAGGCAGCACGGTCAGGATCATCCACTCCGGCTTGTTGCCAGACTGTACGAACGCTTCCAGCAGCTTGATGCGCTTGGTTAGCTTTTTACGCTTAGTTTCAGAGTTGGTTTCATTCAACTCTTCGCGCAGCTGCTCGCATTCCTGTTCCAGATCCATGTTTTTCAACAGGGCCTGGATCGCTTCGGCACCCATCTTGGCGTCGAATTCGTCACCGAACTCTTCCAACGCGTCCAGATACTGCTCTTCAGTCAGGATCTGACGTTTTTCCAGGTTGGTCATACCGCCTTCAATCACCACATAGGATTCGAAGTACAGCACGCGTTCGATATCGCGCAGCGGCATATCTAGCAGCAAGCCGATACGGGACGGCAGCGATTTCAGGAACCAGATATGCGCAGTCGGAGACGCCAGCTCGATGTGGCCCATACGCTCACGGCGCACTTTGGTTTGGGTCACTTCAACGCCGCATTTCTCACAGATAACGCCACGGTGTTTCAAGCGCTTGTACTTACCGCACAGGCACTCATAGTCTTTCACTGGCCCGAAGATACGGGCGCAGAACAGACCGTCACGTTCAGGTTTGAACGTACGGTAGTTAATGGTTTCCGGCTTTTTAACTTCACCGAAAGACCAGGAACGAATCATGTCTGGCGATGCGAGCGCAATTTTGATCGCATCAAACTCTTCGGTCTTGGTTTGCGCTTTCAGAAACTTTAATAAGTCTTTCACTGATTGGCTCCCGTCGGAGTTAGACCTGTTGGATGTCTGAGCCGAAGCTCAGGCACTCCTTTACACGAGCAAAGCGTACCAGCGAGCAGGATTAACCTTCTTCCAGCTCGATGTTAATACCCAGCGAGCGGATTTCTTTCAACAGTACGTTGAAAGACTCCGGCATGCCCGGTTCCATACGATGGTCGCCATCCACGATGTTTTTATACATCTTGGTACGGCCGTTAACGTCATCGGATTTCACCGTCAGCATTTCCTGAAGGGTATAAGCTGCGCCATACGCTTCCAGCGCCCACACTTCCATCTCACCGAAGCGTTGACCACCGAACTGGGCTTTACCACCCAACGGCTGCTGGGTTACCAGGCTGTAAGAACCGGTAGAACGCGCGTGCATCTTGTCGTCAACCAAGTGGTTCAGTTTCAGCATGTACATGTAACCGACGGTTACTGAACGCTCAAACTGTTCACCGGTACGACCATCAAACAGCGTGATCTGACCGGAGGTCGGCAGGCCACCCAGCGTCAGCAGTTCTTTGATCTCGGACTCTTTGGCACCGTCGAACACTGGCGTTGCCAGCGGCATCCCTTTCTTCAGGTTGTTCGCCAGACGCAATACTTCATCATCAGTGAAGGTGTTGAGGTCGACTTTTTGACGCACGTCGTTGCCCAGATCGTAGGCTTTCTGGATGAATTCGCGCAGTTTAGCCACTTCTTCCTGACGCTTCAGCATGGCGTTGATCTTCTCGCCAATACCTTTAGCCGCCATACCCAGGTGGGTTTCCAGAATCTGACCGATGTTCATACGCGATGGAACGCCCAGCGGGTTCAATACGATATCGACCGGCGTACCGTTCTCATCGTAAGGCATGTCCTCGATCGGGTTGATCTTGGAGATAACACCTTTGTTTCCGTGGCGGCCTGCCATCTTGTCACCTGGTTGAATCTGACGTTTAACAGCCAGATACACCTTGACGATCTTCAAGACGCCCGGAGCCAGATCGTCACCTTGCGTGATCTTGCGGCGCTTCGCTTCGAGTTTTTTCTCGAATTCGTATTTCAGCTCGTCGTACTGCTCGGCCAGCTGTTCCAACTGATTCTGTTTCTCTTCGTCAGTCAGACCCAGTTCCAACCAACGCTCACGCGGCAGCTTGTCCAGCTTGTCCAGCTTGTCCAGCTTATCTGCTTCCACGCCGCCGGAGACCAGTACAGTGTGAATACGGGCAAACAGACCAGCTTCGAGGATCTGCAATTCTTCCGTCAGGTCTTTTTTGGCCTGCTTCAGTTGCATCTCTTCGATTTCCAACGCACGTTTGTCTTTTTCCACGCCATCACGCGTGAAGACCTGAACGTCGATAACCGTACCAGATACACCGTTCGGCACACGCAGGGAAGAGTCTTTAACGTCAGACGCTTTCTCACCGAAGATCGCGCGTAGCAGTTTCTCTTCCGGCGTTAGTTGGGTTTCGCCTTTCGGCGTCACTTTACCGACAAGAATGTCGCCACCCGTTACTTCAGCACCGATATACACGATACCGGACTCATCCAGTTTGGAGAGCGCAGCTTCACCCACGTTCGGGATGTCGGCAGTGATCTCTTCTGGCCCCAGCTTGGTGTCACGAGACACACACGCCAGTTCCTGAATATGGATAGAGGTGAAACGGTCTTCCTGCACCACACGCTCGAACACGAGGATTGAGTCTTCGAAGTTGTAACCGTTCCAAGGCATGAACGCGACGCGCATGTTCTGACCTAGCGCCAGTTCACCCAGATCAGTAGACGGGCCGTCAGCCAGCACATCGCCATGTTCAACCGGCTCACCCAGAGACACACACGGCATCTGGTTGATACAGGTGTTCTGGTTGGAACGAGTGTATTTGGTAAGGTTGTAGATGTCGATGCCCGCTTCGCCCAGATACATCTCTTCTTCGTTAACTTTGATAACGATACGGGATGCGTCGACGTACTGTACGGTACCGCCGCGTTTGGCAACGGCAGTTACACCGGAGTCAACGGCTACCGCGCGTTCCATACCAGTACCTACCAGCGGCTTGTCAGCGCGCAGGGTCGGTACAGCCTGACGTTGCATGTTCGCACCCATCAGGGCGCGGTTGGCATCATCGTGTTCTAGGAATGGGATCAGAGATGCACCGACGGAAACCACCTGCTGTGTGGAAACGTCCATGTAGTCAACCTGATCGCGGCTGAACAAGCTGGATTCGCCTTTGCTACGGCAGGTCACCAGATCGTCGACAAAATGCCCTTCTTCGTCGAGGTTGGTGTTCGCCTGTGCAATAACGTAGTTGCCTTCTTCAATCGCGGACAGGTAATGGATTTCATCCGTTACCACACCGTCACGCACCAGACGATACGGGGTTTCAAGGAAACCGTATTCGTTGGTCTGCGCGTACACGGACAGCGAGTTGATCAGACCGATGTTCGGACCTTCCGGCGTTTCGATAGGACATACGCGACCGTAGTGGGTTGGGTGTACGTCACGCACCTCAAAGCCAGCACGTTCACGGGTCAGACCGCCTGGGCCCAACGCGGAGATACGGCGTTTGTGCGTAATTTCGGACAGCGGGTTGTTCTGGTCCATAAACTGGGACAGCTGGCTGGAACCGAAGAACTCTTTCACCGCCGCCGAAATCGGCTTGGCGTTGATCATGTCCTGTGGCATCAGGGTATCCAGATCGCCCAGGGACAGACGCTCTTTCACCGCACGCTCTACGCGCACCAGGCCAACGCGGAATTGGTTTTCCGCCATTTCGCCCACGGAACGGATACGACGGTTACCCAGGTGGTCGATATCATCGATTTCACCGGAACCGTTACGGATATCGATGAGCTTCTTCATCACCTGAATGATGTCGCCTTTGCTCAGGATACCGGAACCTTCAATCTCATCGCGCAGCAGGGAGCGGTTAAACTTCATGCGGCCCACAGCGGACAGATCGTAACGTTCTTCAGAGAAGAACAGGTTCTCAAACAGCGTTTCTACCGCTTCACGTGTCGGCGGCTCACCCGGACGCATCATGCGATAGATTTCAACAAGCGCACTCAGGCGATCGTTGGTCGGGTCTACACGCAGCGTTTCGGAGATATACGGGCCGTGATCCAGATCGTTGGTGAACAGGGTCTCAATATACTTATGGCCTGCCTGGCTTAGTTTAGCCAGCAAATCCAGCGACAGCTCCATGTTCGCCACACCGATCAGTTCACCGGTGCTTGCGTCTACATAATCTTTCGCCAACACTTTCCCGGCGATATATTCAACTGGTACTTCAATGCGTTCTATGCTGTCTTTTTCCAACTGTCGAATGTGACGCGCTGTGATACGGCGGCCTTTTTCAACGTACACTTTGCCATTCGCTTCGATGTCGAACGAGGCGGTTTCACCGCGCAGGCGCTCAGGAACCAGATCCATTTTCAGCTTTTTGCCGTTGATTTCGTAGACAATTTTGTCGAAGAACAAGTCCAGGATTTCTTCAGCCGAGAAGCCCAGCGCGCGCAAAATGATGGTCGCAGGCAGCTTACGGCGACGGTCGATACGCACAAATAGGTTATCTTTCGGGTCGAACTCGAAATCCAGCCAGGAACCACGGTAAGGGATGATACGTGCGTTATACAGCACTTTACCGGAAGAGTGGGTTTTACCCTTGTCGCTGTCAAAGAACACGCCCGGACTACGGTGCAACTGAGAAACGATAACGCGCTCAGTACCGTTGATAACAAAGGTCCCGTTTTCGGTCATGAGCGGAATTTCGCCCATGTACACTTCTTGTTCTTTAATGTCTTTTACGGTGCCTTCCGGCGCTTCGCGCTCGTAGATCACCAGACGCAGCTTGACGCGCAGCGGTGCTGAGAAGGTCACCCCGCGAATCTGACACTCTTTGACGTCAAATACGGGCTCACCCAAACGGTAGCTTACGTATTGCAGCTCAGAGCTACCGTTGTAGCTTGAAATTGGAAATACGGAACGAAATGCGGCTTCCAGCCCGTACTGGCCTTCTGGATCTTGCTCGATGAACTTTTGAAACGAGTCAAGCTGGATAGAAAGGAGATAAGGTATGTCCAACACTTGCGGACGTTTACCAAAATCCTTACGAATGCGTTTTTTCTCGGTATAGGAGTAAACCATGGGGTTCCTCAGCTCGCTGAAAAGTAAGAACCACTTGCTCGTCCTGACAGGACGGTTCATTGCTACACGATTTTGTTGATCGAAAGGCAATCCGCCTTTCGTTAATACGTCTTTCTATCACTCTTAAATCATTTCATTGCTTTTACACAGGCAGGGAACCCAGGCTGGAAAGCAGTATATTAAGGCGTCGATAGAAAAATATTGGGATAATCCGTGGCCAAACGGTGCGAAACACCACAGATGCCCTACAGCGCAAAAAGACCGGTGACCAAAAAGTCACCAGCCATCAGCCTGAAAACTCAAGCTGCAACCGGAAGGGTTGGCTTATTTAACTTCAACTTCAGCGCCAGCTTCTTCCAGAGATTTCTTCAGAGCTTCAGCATCATCTTTGTTCACGCCTTCTTTCAGCGCAGCAGGTGCAGATTCAACCAGATCTTTCGCTTCTTTCAGACCCAGGCCAGTTTCGCCACGAACAGCTTTGATTACGGCAACTTTATTAGCGCCAATAGCTTTCAGGATAACGTCGAATTCAGTTTTCTCTTCAGCAGCTTCAACCGGGCTAGCAGCTACAGCTACAGCTACAGCAGCGGCAGCAGAAACGCCAAATTTTTCTTCCATAGCAGAGATCAGCTCAACAACGTCCATTACGGACATAGCGGCAACTGCTTCGATAATTTGATCTTTAGTGATAAACATGACAATTGTTCCTAACTATCAGAAATAGTTTATACGTAAGCAAATGCGAAAACAGGAAAAGGGCGATTATGCCGCTTCTTTCTGATCGCAAACAGCTGCCAGAGTGCGAACCAGTTTGCCTGCGGAGGCTTCTTTCATGGTCGCCATCAGGCGTGCAATTGCTTCTTCGTAAGTCGGCAGCGTTGCCAGACGGTCAATTTGAGCCGCCGGAATCAACTCACCTCCAAAGGCCGCAGCTTTAACCTCGAATTTTGCATTCGCTTTTGCGAACTCTTTGAACAGACGAGCAGCAGCGCCCGGGTGTTCCATAGAATATGCAATCAAGGTCGGACCAATAAACGTGTCTTTCAGGCATTCGAACTGAGTGCCTTCAACGACGCGACGCAGCAGGGTGTTACGAACAACACGCATGTATACGCCAGCTTCACGACCTGCTTTACGCAGTTCAGTCATTTTATCTACAGTTACGCTACGAAAATCCGCAACAACCGCAGACAGCGCGCCCTTGGCTACTTCGCTGATTTCAGCAACAATCGCTTGTTTTTCTTGAAGATTTAATGCCATTAGCTTGTGCTCCTGGATATAGCCGGAATACATTTCCGGAACTCACTTCACCTGCAACCACATGGAAAACAGGCGTCAAAACACGGTGAGCAGAATCCAGTAAATGAAAATTTACTTTAGGCTCTGTCACCGTCTACGCAGGAAAATTAAGCGTCTCTTTTTTCAGGCAAACCAGAAAACGTTGAAGCACCTGCGGTCTTGGACGGAGGCCTGGATCAGGCCAGGCTACAACCGAAAAAAATCTGTTTCGTCCATTTAAGGACAATGGGCGTAAGATTATACGTACATCCTTCTCCCAGGTAAAGCTATCAGTTAGCGACCGCGTTCAGGCCACTCTGAACAACGGCAATGCCTCCACCCATGGTGGTGGAGATGCTAATTTTCTTGATGTACACGCCTTTCGCTTGAGCTGGTTTGGCTTTTTTTAGCGCAATCAGCAAAGCTTCCAGGTTTTCTTTCAGTTTGTCAGCATCGAAATTAACCTTACCGATGGTGGTGTGGATGATGCCGTTTTTGTCGTTACGGTAACGAACCTGACCGGCTTTCGCGTTTTTAACCGCTTCAGCAACGTTCGGCGTTACAGTACCGACTTTCGGGTTCGGCATCAGGCCACGAGGACCCAGAACTTGGCCCAACTGGCCAACAACACGCATTGCATCCGGAGAAGCAATAACCACGTCAAAGTTCATTTCGCCTTTCTTGATCTGGTCTGCCAGGTCTTCCATACCTACCTGCTCTGCGCCAGCTGCTTTAGCAGCTTCAGCGTTTGCGCCTTGGGTAAATACGGCAACGCGAACGGAACGGCCAGTACCGTGCGGCAATACAGTCGCGCCACGAACGTTCTGGTCAGATTTACGTGCGTCGATGCCTAGGTTTACAGCAACGTCAACACTTTCAACAAACTTAGCAGTGGCCAGCTCTTTAAGCAGAGCTACAGCTTCGTTGATGTCATATTGTTTTGTAACATCAACTTTCTCACGGATCACGCGCATGCGCTTGGGCAGCTTAGCCATCTCTTAGTCCTCCACTATCAGGCCCATAGAACGAGCAGTACCCGCGATGGTACGCGCCATAGCGTCCACATCGGCACCTGTCATGTCCGCCGCTTTGGTCTGGGCAATTTCCATAACCTGAGCGTGGGTCACTTTACCTACTTTGTCTTTGTTCGGCTTGCCAGAACCAGACTTGATACCAGCCGCTTTCTTCAGCAGAACTGCTGCCGGAGGCGTTTTAGTAACGAAGGTGAAGGAACGGTCGGAGTAAACGGTGATCACCACCGGAATCGGCAGACCTTTTTCTAGGCTTTCTGTTTTAGCATTGAATACATTACAGAATTCCATGATGTTCACACCTTGCTGACCCAGAGCAGGACCAACCGGCGGACTCGGGTTAGCCATACCCGCTGCAACTTGCAGCTTGACGTAGGCTTGTACTTTCTTAGCCATTTAACTTTCCTTTGATGGGTAATAGCGCCTTAAAAAGGCTCCCCGTGATTTTTGATTTTTTCAGATGCCATAGCACCTAAAAACAAAAGGCGCGAAATATTAGATTAATTTCTCGCAAGATACAAGAATTTCTTTACGAACGCCAGGCTATATCAGCCCTTTTCCACCTGGCCGAAATCCAGCTCAACGGGCGTAGCACGTCCGAAGATGGAGACCGACACTTTCAGGCGGCTTTTCTCGTAATCCACTTCTTCCACCACACCGTTGAAATCGGCAAACGGGCCGTCGTTGACGCGCACCATTTCGCCCGGTTCGAACAGCGTTTTCGGACGCGGCTTGTCACCCACCTGTTGCAGGCGGTTCATGATAGCGTCAACTTCTTTGTCGCTGATCGGCGCAGGACGATCGGACGTACCGCCGATAAAGCCCATCACACGCGGAACGCTACGCACCAAGTGCCAGCTGGCGTCTTCCATTACCATCTGTACTAACACGTAGCCAGGAAAGAATTTGCGTTCGCTTTTACGACGTTGACCGCCACGAATCTCAACCACTTCCTCGGTCGGCACCATTACGTCGCCAAACAGCTCTTCCATGTTGTGCAATTTGATGTGCTCGCGCAGCGATTGTGCAATGCGGCCTTCAAAGCCGGAAAACGCCTGAACGACGTACCACCGTTTTTTGGGAGCTTCAGACATCTTAGAACCTCAGGCCTGTGATAAATGATATCAAACGGACCAGAATACCATCCAGCCCCCACAGAATCAGTGACATCACGGCAGTTACCGCGGAAACGATCAACGTGGTATGCAGCGTTTCCTGACGGGTTGACCAAATCACTTTACGAACTTCAGTGCGCGCTTCGCGGGCAAAGGTCACCGTTGCTTTGCCTTTAGCGGTTAACAGTGCAACACCGCCTGCGGCAGCAATCAGGATAACAACGGCCAATGCGCGAAGCGGCAGACTATACCCGCGGTAGTAATAATTACCCACTATGGCAACAACGAGTAAATCCGCCACAACCAGCCACTTGATCACTTCCAGGCCACGCCCACTACCCTGGGTCTCGGTATTTGCACTCATAAACCAACCTGTCACCATGAATCAGACAAATAACTTTGCCCCGCAACGCAGGGCAAACCAAACCAACATAATGTTTCGCTCGCAGCGAAACTCGGCATTTACGCCGTAATCTACAGAGCCTATACTCACCATACAGATACAGAGCCTATACTCACCATACGCCGTAATCTACAGAGCCTATACTCACCACAGATTAGCAGGATTATACGCTACAGTCCGTGATGAGATAGGTTATACTGAGGGCAGTGTAGTAAAAGGGCATCAAATGATGCCCTTTTACTACATGTTGAGTCAAATTTATCGGCGATTAAGCCATAACTTTGGCAACAACACCTGCACCAACGGTACGGCCGCCTTCACGGATTGCGAAACGCAAACCGTCGTCCATCGCAATCGGGTGGATCAGGGTTACAATCATTTTGATGTTGTCGCCCGGCATTACCATTTCAACGCTTTCCGGCAGTTCGATGATACCGGTTACGTCAGTAGTACGGAAGTAGAACTGAGGACGATAGCCTTTGAAGAACGGCGTATGACGGCCACCTTCATCTTTGCTCAGGATATACACTTCAGATTCGAACTTGTTGTGCGGCTTGATGGAACCCGGCTTAGCCAGTACCTGGCCACGTTCGATTTCTTCACGTTTGATACCACGCAGCAGAACACCAACGTTCTCACCCGCACGGCCTTCGTCCAGCAGTTTACGGAACATTTCAACGCCAGTACAAGTTGATTTAGCAGTATCTTTGATACCAACGATTTCAACTTCTTCACCCACTTTAACGATACCGCGCTCTACACGACCGGTAACTACAGTACCACGGCCGGAGATAGAGAATACGTCTTCGATAGGCAGTAGAAACGGACGGTCAATCGCACGCTCTGGTTCTGGAATGTAGGAATCTAGGTAGCCAGCCAGTTCAAT
This sequence comes from Symbiopectobacterium sp., assembly GCA_051710525.1. Lineage (GTDB taxonomy): Bacteria > Pseudomonadota > Gammaproteobacteria > Enterobacterales > Enterobacteriaceae > Symbiopectobacterium. The sequence continues at coordinate 14,774 of JBPESR010000001.1, forward strand.
GATTTTTGCTTCCCACTCAGCGTCGCCTTCCAGTGCTTTCAGCGCTGAACCACGAACGATCGGGGTATCATCACCCGGGAAGTCGTACTGAGACAGCAGCTCACGCACTTCCATTTCGACCAGTTCCAGCAACTCTTCGTCATCAACCATGTCACATTTGTTCAGGAACACGATGATGTACGGAACGCCTACCTGACGACCCAGCAGGATGTGCTCACGAGTCTGCGGCATCGGGCCGTCAGTCGCAGCAACTACCAGGATCGCGCCGTCCATCTGGGCAGCACCGGTGATCATGTTTTTTACGTAGTCGGCGTGTCCCGGGCAGTCAACGTGTGCGTAGTGACGGGTCGGGGTGTCATATTCAACGTGAGAGGTGTTGATGGTGATACCACGTGCTTTTTCTTCCGGCGCGTTATCGATTTGATCGAATGCGCGCGCGCTACCGCCGTAGGTTTTAGCCAGTACGGTGGTGATCGCTGCTGTCAGCGTGGTTTTACCATGGTCAACGTGACCGATAGTACCGACGTTAACGTGCGGTTTAGTACGTTCAAATTTTTCTTTAGACACGGCTATATTCCTTACTCAAATACCCCCCCTGAGGAGGGGACATGGGATCAATGTATTATAGGCTTGGTAATTATTTACCGCGAGCTTCAATAACGGCCTGAGCAACGTTGTTCGGCGCATCATCGTACTTCAGGAACTCCATGGAGTAAGAAGCACGGCCTTTGGTCAGAGAACGCAGTTGAGTTGCGTATCCGAACATTTCGGACAGCGGAACTTCGGCATGAATCACAACGCCAGTGACGTTAGATTCCTGACTACGCAGCATACCACGACGACGGCTAAGGTCACCGATTACGTCACCGGTGTTTTCTTCCGGCGTTTCTACTTCAACCTTCATGATCGGCTCAAGCAGAACAGGTTTTGCTTTTTTGAAGCCATCTTTAAAGGCGATAGACACAGCCAGTTTAAACGCCAGTTCAGAGGAGTCAACGTCATGGTAAGAACCGAAGTGCAAACGCACGCCGAGATCGACCACCGGGTAACCCGCTAGCGGGCCCGCTTTCAGCTGTTCCTGAATACCTTTATCAACGGCAGGGATGTATTCACCAGGAATTACACCACCTTTGATGTCGTTGATGAACTCGTAGCCTTTCGGATTTGAGCCAGGCTCCAGCGGATACAGGTCGATAACCACGTGACCATACTGACCACGACCACCAGACTGCTTGGCGTGTTTACCTTCGATATCGGTAACTTTCGCGCGAATCGCTTCACGGTAAGCAACCTGAGGTTTACCGACGTTCGCTTCAACGTTAAACTCACGTTTCATACGGTCGACGATGATGTCGAGGTGCAGCTCACCCATACCGGCGATGATGGTCTGGTTAGATTCTTCGTCAGTCCATACGCGGAAGGACGGGTCTTCTTTCGCGAGACGGCCCAGAGCCAGACCCATTTTTTCCTGGTCAGCTTTGGTTTTCGGCTCAACGGCGATGGAAATAACCGGCTCCAGGAACTCCATACGTTCCAAAATGATCGGAGAATCCGGATCGCACAAGGTATCCCCGGTGGTCACGTCTTTCAGACCGATGGCTGCCGCGATGTCACCAGCGCGAACTTCTTTAATCTCTTCACGTTTGTTAGCATGCATCTGAACGATACGACCGAAACGTTCACGCGCCGCTTTTACGGAGTTCAGCACGGTATCACCGGAGTTAATCACACCGGAGTACACACGGAAGAACGTCAGGTTACCTACAAACGGGTCGGTAGCAATTTTGAATGCCAGCGCAGAGAACGGCTCATCATCACTTGCGTGATGTTCAGCCGGCGTGTCTTTACCGTCATTCAGCATACCGTTGATCGCCGGTACATCGACCGGCGATGGCAGGTAATCAACTACCGCATCCAGCATCGCCTGTACTCCTTTGTTTTTAAAGGCAGAACCACAGGTAACCAGGATGATTTCGTTGTTCAGAACGCGTTGACGCAGAGCTTTTTTGATCTCTTCTTCAGTCAGTTCTTCACCTTCCAGGTATTTCTCCATCAGCTCTTCGGAAGCTTCCGCAGCAGATTCGATCAGGTTCTGGTGCCATTCGTCAGCCAGTTCCAGCATATCAGCAGGGATGTCTTCGTATTCGAAGGTGACGCCTTGGTCGGCTTCGTTCCAGTTGATCGCTTTCATTTTCACCAGGTCAACAACACCGGTGAAACCTTCTTCAGCACCAATCGCCAATTGCAGCGGAACCGGATTCGCGCCCAAACGGGATTTGATCTGACCAACGACCTTCAGGAAATTCGCGCCTATACGGTCCATTTTGTTAACGAATGCGATGCGCGGAACTTTGTATTTGTTAGCCTGACGCCATACGGTTTCAGACTGCGGCTGAACACCACCAACAGCACAGTAAACCATGACTGCACCATCAAGAACACGCATGGAACGTTCTACTTCGATAGTGAAGTCAACGTGTCCCGGGGTGTCGATGATGTTTACGCGGTGCGGCTCAAACTGCTTCGCCATACCAGACCAGAACGCAGTAGTCGCAGCGGAGGTAATGGTAATCCCACGCTCTTGCTCCTGCTCCATCCAGTCCATAGTGGCGGCTCCGTCGTGAACTTCACCGATTTTGTGGTTTACACCTGTGTAAAACAGAATACGTTCAGTCGTGGTGGTTTTACCGGCGTCGATGTGTGCACTGATACCGATATTACGGTAGCGTGCAATGGGTGTTGTACGAGCCATTTGTTTCCTCTATATTTCTGACGTTCAATTCATCAGTTAACACAAACGGGCGGGCCGCAAAGCACGCCCGCCTGGTTAGCCCGCGGGAATTACCAGCGGTAGTGAGCGAACGCCTTGTTGGCTTCGGCCATGCGGTGAACGTCTTCACGTTTCTTAACAGCAGTACCTTTGCTGTCCGCTGCATCAGAAAGTTCGTTCGCCAGGCGCAAAGCCATCGATTTATCACCGCGTTTACGAGCAGCTTCAACGATCCAACGCATTGCCAAAGCATTACGACGGACCAGACGTACTTCAACTGGAACCTGGTAAGTTGAACCACCTACACGGCGGGACTTAACTTCGACAATCGGACGAACGTTGTCCAGAGCGACTTCGAAAGCTTCCAGTTCATTTTTACCAGAACGCTGTGCCAGGGTTTCCAGCGCGGTATAGACGATTGCTTCTGCGGTAGATTTTTTACCGTCTACCATCAGAATGTTTACAAATTTGGCCAGTAATTCAGATCCGAACTTAGGATCCGGCAGAATTTTACGTTGACCAATGAAGCGACGACGTGGCATGGAAATACTCCGTTGTTAATTCAGGATTGTCCAAAACTCTACGAGTTTAGTTTGACATTTAAGTTAAAACGTTTGGCCTTACTTAACGGAGAACCATTAAGCCTTGGGACGCTTAACACCGTACTTGGAACGGCTCTGCCTACGATCTTTAACACCAGAGCAGTCCAGTGCACCACGTACGGTATGGTAACGCACACCCGGTAGGTCTTTAACACGACCGCCACGGATCAGGATCACGGAGTGCTCCTGTAGGTTGTGACCTACACCACCGATGTAGGAAGTCACTTCAAAACCGTTAGTTAAACGCACACGGCATACTTTACGCAGTGCGGAGTTTGGTTTTTTCGGAGTGGTGGTATATACGCGAGTACATACACCACGTTTTTGCGGGCACTCTTCCAGCGCAGGAACGTTGCTTTTTGCAACCTTCAGAGAGCGCGGTTTGCGAACTAGCTGGTTAATTGTTGCCATTATTAAAAACTCCTGGTTTTTATTTTGCTTCGTAAACACGCGATAAATCGCCATATGATAAATCGCCATATATATATTACAGAGTAAAATATGGGGACGTTACAGAGTAAAATATGGGGACGCAGAATTTTAGGGCTGACGGTGAAGGGAGTCAAGAAATAGTGAAAATTTCAGCATCACCACGCCAGTTGCACAGCGTGTTGGGCGGTCAGCCGGGCAAATTCAGTATAGTCGACCAGTAGAATACTGGTTGATATTTGTTCTGCCAACCCGCGGGCGTCCACATCTTCCTTTAAGGCGTAGACAGGAATGCCCAATGCCAGCAGGCGTTCCACCACGTTCCCCTGCCCCAATGCGGCAATCACGCCGTCTTGCAGCAGCAGCAGCACATCCTGTGGCAACACGCAACGCAACATAGCATCGATATCGGTGTGATAGGGCGAACGGGAAAGCGTGTGCAAGCGCGTTTTCAGAGGTGGGGTCACAGACTGCATAAGCGTAGCACTCTCACAGTAAACACTCTCAAATTAAAACGTAAGGACAGTGTCATAGTCGGCAAGCGTTGCACGCAGGGCATCCGGCGCGAGTCGTTCAACGTCAATCACCCATGCGGTATCCGCGTTCAGGCCGCGCTGATCGGCAGACGCCGCACACAGATGGCAGCGCTCGATGTCGTACAGCGGCAACACGCCAAACGTGATAATGTAGTTACGCATCAGAATGATGTCAGGTTGCTGGCCAGGCAACAGTTGAAGCACACCGTCACCGATAAAAAACACGCCGATATCATCGCTCAGAGCGGAGGTGGCCAATAAGGCATCCAATCCTTCTCGCCCTGACGCGTCACCGTGCGGAGCATGGGTAAACAAGAAAGCGATGCGTTTCATTATCATCGCTCCTTAAAACTGTACGACACGATCGCACGTCAACACGGACTGAGCCAGTTCACCTAAACCGCTCAGTGAAAAACCCGGTTGCAGATTGGCGGTGGGCAGTTCGAGCAGCCTTGCCTGTTCGTTGTCCGCGACGCCGCGACGCAGTGCGGCGGCCCCGCAAACATTCAGTGCCACCTGATGAGTTGCCCTCAACTGCTGCCACGCACGCGTCAAATCGAACTCGTCATTAGCAGGGGACGTCAGTTGACTGGCGTTCAGAACCCCTTCCCGATAAAAAAACACTCTTTCCAAGCAGTGCCCTTGTGCAATCAACGCTCGGGCAAACAGCAGCGCGCTACTCGCCTGCTGCGTACCGTATGCCGGGCCTGTCACCAAGAGGCAATAACGCAACATTAGCGGTCGTGCCTGCTGAAATCACCGTTTTTAAACTGGCGAATGTAGAGGTAAACCGTGTGCTTGGAAATATTCAGGCGATCCGCTACATGATTGATCGCATCTTTGATATCGAAAATACCCTTTTCATAGAGGTTCAGCACAATTTGCCGATTTTTGGCATTGTTAGAAACGTTGCGATCCGCATTCACCTCTTCAATAGAGAGCTCAAGCGTCTGCGCAACAAGATCGTCTACGGAGGAAGCAAAGTTCACCGAGGAGGCCATTTCATGGGTTTCCGGTGGAATAAATGTCTGCACAATCTGGGAAAAAGGCACATCAAGATTCATGTTGATACACAGCAGGCCGATCATGATACACAGCAGGCCGATCACACGCTGCTCGCGGTTACGAATGGCGATAGTGACCGATTTCATCAGCACACCGCTTTTGGCTCGAGTGAAGTACGCTTTGGATACACTACTGTCTTCTCCCGCCATATCATGCAGCATACGCAACGCCAGATAGGTAATCGGCGAACCGATTTTACGCCCGGTGTGTTCGCCGTTGGCAATGCGCACCGCAGAGCATTTAAGATCTTCTAGCGCGTGCAACACGATTTCACAGTGTTCACCGATCAGCATCGCCAGACCGTCTACCACCGCCTCGTAAGATTTCAGGATCTCACGGTCCGTTGGGTTAAACGGCCGTTCCTCCAGCAAATCAATTTCATTTGTGTAGCCAGACACAAGCGAATTTGACATGGCTGACACCATCCTCGACATCATCTATTTTATTTAATTGCCTTAAAACGTTTAGGCACTCACTGTCGACAGGACACTAAGTCTACCAAATGTACCTTCTCCCGTCCCCGCATTTCACGGTTCTACCTCCTTTTACACGACATCTGAACGCCGTCTTAAGCTTGGCTTAATTTTAATATCTTAACGTCACGCGCTATTACTCATTTTGTCTTTATTCATTAAGATAGCCATGAAAATTCTCATTTTGTCTTTATTCATTAAGATAGCCATGAAAATTCATTTTACCCTTTCCCGCCCCGAGTGGACAAGCATCGGCTACGTGCTGTTTTTCTCCTTCTCCGCCTTATCACGCTGGTGCAAAACGTTGCTTACTACCGTCAAAAGCAGCACCTGCTCCGTCAAAAGCAGCACCTGCTGGATTTCAGTCAGCGCGCAACGCTGCCTTTTTTCCTGAGCATGCCGTTGGTGATCTTCGCCGTACTGAATATCGTCTTTACCCTGTTCGCCATTCCCTATCTGCGTCAATGGGCAAAAGCCGAGGGTTACCCCACGGGTGAATCAGCTACAAAGCTAGCGCGAACGGGTGAATCAGCTACAAAGCTAGCGCGAGTTATATTTAGCGCTTTATCTCGGCAGCAGATTTTCTGCTTTAGCGGCCGGTTTGGCATCAGCGTATGCCTTGACATCCAGTAGTTCCACTTCAAATACCAGCGTGGAGTTCATCGGAATGCCCGGAACGCCATTTCCGCCGTAAGCTAACTCTGGCGGAATAACCAGTTTGATTTTCCCGCCTTTTTTAACCTGCTTCAGCCCTTCAATCCAACCTGGGATAACACCGTCAAGACGGAAGGAGAGCGGTTCGCCACGTTCGTAGGTTCGCCACGTTTGTAAGAGTTATCAAACTTGCTACCGTCAACCAGCGTACCTTTGTAGTTAACCACTACGGTATCGCTCTCTTTCGGCGCTGCGCCTCGGCGCTGCGCCCGTCTCCTCCTTCTCTACTTTCTACTTGATACAACAGGCCAGATTCCGTTTTCTTCACTTCACGCCTTTTTCTTTGGCAAATGCATCACGGAATTTAGTGCCTTTTTCAGCGCTTTCTTTAGCATCCTGCTTCATTTTCGCTTCTGCTGCGGTTTTCACGCGCGTTTCGAAACCTTGCAGGGCCTTCTCAATCTCTTCGTCGCTCAGCTTGCTCTTGTCAGCGAACGCGTCTTGAACGCCAGCAATCAACTGGTCTTTATTAAGGTGATACCAAGTTTTTCTTGATTTTTCAGTTATTTACACATGTAATGTCCCAAGGAAGCACCCAGCGCATAAGCGGCAGCATCCTCATCCGCTGTTGAATTTTGCCGCTGGGGCCGCATCGGACGCTTTGGTCGCTTCTGCTGCTATTACCAGGTTGACATTCAGCGTCAGTGCCATCGTCGTCGCTAACTGCGTTACTTTAAATATTGATCTCATCTATCATCTCCCGGTCTGGAACTAAATGCACGACTACTATAACTCTGGGTATCGAGAAAACACAACGACACACAACAATCCTTTGATAAAATTCCCTGAATTATTCATAGGCCCATTTTCCGACCTCGTCGATGTCCGGAGGTTCAGAATATTCGGCTAGATACGACAAAAATATAGAGGAAGAATAGTAATGCCCCATACGCAACTCGAGCAACGTATTGAAATGCTTGAAAGCAAGCTGGCTTTTCAGGAGCTCACCATTGATGAGTTGAATCAAACGGTGGTCCACCATGAATTGGAAATGGCGAAAATCCGTGAGCACCTGCGCCTGTTAGTGGAAAAATTAAAAGCAACGTCCCCTTCTCTTCTCGCCTCGCAATCCGAAGAGACGCCACCGCCACACTATTAACTGATAACGCTGGTGCATCCGCACCTCTACGGTTGCGCCAGATCACATTTATCACATTATCTCAGGCATTACACACTTATCACATCAGGCATTACACACGGTTTTCCGCACGAGAGAAAAACAAACAAAAAATTGATTTAAATCATATAATAAAATACCCCCTACCGTTATACAAAAAATTCTTACAGCAAATCGCTCTTGACAGTCCCTTCAGAAAAACCAAAAATGCAAACGTTCCCGATAACGTTATTAATCGTTCTTTCTTTCATTTTTCCGATGACACTACGTTCTTTTTTCCGATGACACTAAAAAAAGAGAACATCATGACCAAAATTAATATCGATTTACGTGGCCTAAACCTTGCCCCTGTCACACCGTTCAACCACGATGGTTCCGTGGATTACGCCGCGTGTAAAAAACTGGGTGCCTGGCTTGCCAGCATCGATGGCGTTTAAAATCTGACCGTATTGGTCCATGCTGGGGAAGGCACCTTTATGTTCTCATATAAGCACAAGCAGATGAAAGTGTAAGCACAAGCAGATGAAAGTGATTGAAGCTTTTGCGGAATCGGTGAACGGCGCCATTCCAATCATCGCGGGTATCACGCTCGAAGGACCCGAAGTGGCAGCCTAAGAAGCCAAGCGCGCCGTCAGCGCCGGTGCCTTTGCGGGCCCTGGCCTGCTGTATCCTTCTCACGGCTGGCTGCGTTTTGGCTATCAGAAAGGGGCACCACAGGATAAGATCAGGATAAGATAAGAGATAAGATGATAAAGATGATAAAGATAAGAGATAAGATGATAAAGATAAGAAGATAAGATAAGATAAGATAAGATAAGATAGATAAGATAAGATGATAAATACCGCCAGGTCTATGAAGAAAGTGGCCTGCCGCTGATACTGTACCAGTATCCCGATGCCACCAAGTGCAGCTATAACTTGGAAATGTTGCTGGAAATTTCGGCTCAACCCGGTGTGTTTGCTATGAAGAATGGCGTGCGCAATATGCGTCCCGGGGACACGGAGATCCCAGTAATCCGTCGTGAGCGTCCAGACCTGCAAATCCTGAGCTGTCATGACGAATATCTGCTGTCACTGCCTTTGATGCAAACTGTTTCCTGATGGGCTATGGCAACATAGCGCCGGAACTGCTGGTAGAGATGATCAAAGCCGCTATTCGCGCTGCTGAACTGTCATTCGTTGGCTAATACCACCACACCGACGCTGACATGACGGATACGCCCGCCTTCATACCGTGAACGGCGGGCATATTGTCGATCCAAATGGCATCTAACTTCCCACGCTTGTTAGCGAAATCGCTTGTTAGCGAAATCAATATATGCTGCGCATTATTGTATGCTTTTGGAGCATTATTGTATGCTTTTGGATAGTAATCCCTGATTATCCTGCCGTGGCACAGATTTAAAATTCCGAGGTATAGCCAAAGCCTGGGAACCATTACATAATAAATTCGTAAACGCCGCGCGGATGTCATTGGCAACACACTGTGCCTTTTTAAAATAAAAATCAATGGATTATATGAACCCTAATACCTTTCCGCCCAACGATTCAAGCCGTAAGTTGGGAAGCAAACCCGTCACCTTACAGGATGTCGCCACGGCAACCGGGGTGAGCGTTTCCACCGTTTCCCGCGTTCTGGATGAACGTTACCTCCGTCACGCAGCAAAGCGGCGGAACGTGTACGTCAAGTTGCACAAGAATTGGGTTACCGGCGCGACATCATGGCCTCCAGCCTGCGTCGTGGCGGTACGGGCACCAGCGGCGTACTGGTGCCGCGTCTGAGCGATATGGTGATGGCGCTATTGTATGAGTATGAGGCCATCTGTCGCGTAGCAGAACGCTACGGTTATTTCGCGATTGTTGCGACCTGCGCCGACGATCCGGTGCAAGAAAAACAGGCGGCAGCCTCCTTGCTCGATCGGCGCGTTGATGGGCTGATCATGGCCACCAGCCGATTGGATGACCATTTGCCGGCGGAACTGCGTCAGCAAAATGTTGCTCACGTTCTGGCCCTGCGTACCGACGGTGTCAGCTGCTCTGCCATTGGTGACGATGAACAGGGGGGTTATCTGGCAAACCGGCATCTGATCGATCTCGGGTACCGTGATATCGGCATGGTCGCGGGACCCAGCTTTTCTTCCGATGCGACCTATCGCCGGGAAGGATTCCATCGTGCAATGCGCGAGGCCAGACTCACCCCCAATCCCGCCTGGATTCGGGAATCCGGTTTCAGCATTGAGTCAGGCGAAAGTGGAGGGATGGCGCTGCTGAGTGGAGCACGCAGGCCCACGGCCATTGTCGCCATCAACGACGATTTGGCCTTCGGCGTGATGGCGGCGGCTCATCGATTAGGACTGGCAATAGGTCAGGATTTATCACTAGTTGGCTATAACGATATTCCACTGTCCGCCCGTTTGCCGGTTCCGCTCACTTCGGTGAATATTCCGTTCGACCACGTTGCCTCAATTGCTGTTGAATTGCTACTGGCTGGCACCGAACCTGTCGATACCATTCGGCGCGTGATGCCAAGTCTTATTCCACGCAGTTCCAGCGCACCGCTCAGGTAATCACTTATGCATGAGTGGGCAAATGCAGCCCGCTTATGCGCACGCTTCAGGTTGAGTTATACCCACTAGCCCTGCGTTACCTGAACGGGCAAAGCCGCAAAACTAGCTAGCCGCTGTGCGGTCTCTGGCTCGCACATATTGTTTCCAGGCAAACGGAATACTGCAATCAGCGAGGCAAGCCGTGCGACCTGCGCTTCCAATGCTAAAGCCGCTGAGGTGGAGTCACTGACCATCGTTGCATTTCCCTGAATGGTACGATCCATGCCCGTCACGGCATCACCAATTTGCGCAATACCGCGACTCTGCTCGTCTGACGCCACCGAAATATCGTTCATGATGCGATCGACAGAGCCAATTGACATCACAATGTCATGCATGACACTACCCGCTTTTTCTACCAACACAGAACCTTCATCCACTCGCGTCACGGACTCTGCAATCAAGGCTGCAATCTCTCTGGCCGCTTGTGAACTGTGCTGTGCCAGTTCAAGGCTGCTGCGTATCGATTTCGCTATCAGGCGAGTCACCGATACGGCGATCAACATTCCCAGCAAAACGGCGCAAATCCCGATAACAACGATTTCCGCGACTGAGCGATGATAACATGCTGGTTTTTCACATAAAGCTGGCTCGCGATACGGATAAGGGTATCGGTAACAGCAAGCCCCGTTTTAATGGACTGGGTATCGGCCGCCTTGAGGCGTTCCCACTGTGCAGTATTCTGTATGTTCTTCCCAGCGGGAAGGACCTGCTTCTGCCCACGCAACGCAGATACGGCGAGCACGATCTCCTCCAGCTAATGTTGATATTGCGTCAGTTGTTCGCTCAGACGTTGAAAATGCTGCACATCGCTTTCCTGCCAACGCAATTGGCGCGCTTTTTCCTGCTGCGCAACTATCTGGGAAACATATTTCATCATATTGCTGGCGTTCTCTTCATCCAATATATAAAAGAGTTTTATTCTGACAATTTTTGCTTGATTGAGATAATGGTTTATCTCAGAGACCAATCCGTCTTAGTTCTTAGTATATAAATCACGAATCTCAGAATAAATCACGAATCTCAGAAAAAACGTAATACACTAAAGAACAAAGAAAAAATAATTAATGATAAGACGATAAAAAAGCGGCCATAGAGTTTCTTTGCGATGCTGATCTGAAGCATTCTTTCCCATAGTGCACGCATTCTTTCCTTCTGATAATAATATCTTCCTTCACCGATGATAAAGATGAATACGAACTAAAATAGAAAAACCGGATAACAGGCATGTCACCGTATTTATCTATCCGGATAACCATTAATTAGTGATTTTGTTTTTTTAATTGTTGGCGCCGTTGCGCTTGCGCTGCAAGCCAGTTTGCGGGTGGTAATGCAGTTATGCAAACAACCAATATGTTCAATTTGATCGTATATTCAATGAGTTGATACAGCATCAAAAGTAATACTCGCGTTCGATGTAAGTGCCGATGAGCCTATCGTGCATTTCGGATGATGTTGAATCCCCCAACGTCTTACGATTGAGGCGTTTCAATCGGTTGCGCCGCGCCAGATTTTCACACACACAATACGCTGTGTATGCAGTTTGCCAACTGTGTATGCAGTTTGCCAACAATGTGTTTTGCTTTTGGAAGTTCGTCGTTGTAAGCCATGAGCCATCAGTGCACCAAAATGCCACTATGAAACCATAGAACAGTTTCAACAACTTACGCAGCGTTTTCTTGCTTAGAGAGCCAAATGCATGAGCGATAATCCGCTTTAAACGCGGCTCCCATGCATACCACCGCCAGCGCTGTCGTTTTTTATTGCCAACAAATGACCAGATCTCATCCACTTCGCAAATCAGTTGAATTTGCAGGTTATCCAGTGGCAATGTTGTTACTTATCCAGTGGCAATGTTGTTACATTCTGTCTGCGGCGAGGTTTTTTTAAAGTACGCACACTGTATTGATACTAATATGTAACGCCCGAGCATTGTCACGAATACCCGCATTATTCATTGCCAAGTTAATGATTTATTGCCAAGTTAATAATTTGGTCTGTCATTCCCGGTTAGCAGGCTCGATAGGAATAATCAAGCTGGAAGGTGCGTTTATATGACTGACAACGGTAACGACTGACAACGGTAACGCTGATGGGTACTTTTGCCATAACCATGTTTTTTTACAGAGGCTGTCTGTTCACAAAACGGACATCTTACATCAACGTTAGCCACTGTATCTCCACATCCAAAACCGGGGATTTTACATTGTAATCAACTTATTGAATACTTGACCAAGAAATCTCATCTCACCGTCCCTGCTTGAGTACCGCTTTATGCAGTGCAGCAGAGCGGATTTCTTTATAGTTGAGTTCCGGTACATCCCAGATGCTGTCGCTAAGCGCGGTGAACTGCGGATTTTTTGTGGCAAACAGTTCGCGCAGGGCGCTAACTGTTTGTGTCTATGGCAGGCAAGAAATGTTGTTCTGATGGTGAAGTTATGAATCAGGTGCTCCTGCGGTTATGATCGTGAATGAGGTAGGAAATAAAAATAAAATAAAAATAAAGAAGACGTGGCGTCAATCAGACGCACGCTCGTTGTTCACATTGTTCACATTAGGTTCGCGAGAAGGCGAACAGAGCTGGGTGGTGTCCATGCCAAACCATTTTTCACTCAGCTTCATGGTGCTGTCTGCTTTAGCCTGGTCGATAGCTTTATCAAACATGGCTTTCAGGTCTAGATCGTGCTCTTGCATGGTTTTGTATTCGCGTATGGGTATCATGCCTTTGAGTATTTATCCAACCAGCGTGCTGGCGATCAAGGCCGACTGAACGCCAATGGTTTTGCCTTTCAGCAGCGGGCGCAATTTTTCAACTTTAGCGATGCTAGCGGGCTGGATTTCAGCACGACAAAGGTTTGTCCCGTCTGCGTTTAGGGCTGGCTGAAATCGATCACTTCACGGCGTTTCGGCGTGGCAGACATGCCGGAGATGATGGCATCAAACTTACCGGCGTTCAGCGCCAGAATGCAGCTGGCAAACGACTGCACCATGATCTTGCATTTTACTTTCATGTTGTCAAACTGTACTTTGTACAGTTTAATTTCTTGTCAAACTGTACTTTGTGCAGCTTAATTTCCATGCCATCCAGACGTACCGTCTGGCTTGATGAAGTTGTACGGGTGGTATGCACCTTCAGTGGCAATGCGCACGGTGCTCCAGGAGTGGCAATGCGCACGGTGCTCCAGGTTTTACCGGCTTCTACCGCAGCATTGAATGACGTAGAGAGTGCTCAGCCAGACAAAGCGTATAGGCGGCGGCAGCGAGTTTGGTTTTTATCATTGAGGTATCTCCTGGTGGTTGTCTGTTGTGTTCTTAAGCCTGGCTTTGTGTTGATAAACACAGTTCTGTTACCAACTGGCAATAAACTGGCGGAACGAGCTGACTAGTTGGCAGTAAACATCTGTTCCAGCGTGCCTTGTTCTTCGTTCTCACCCTGATGCAGGAACACCATGCGGTTAAAGACTTTACGCGCAAAGTCCATTTCATGGGTGACGACCAGATGGTCATGCCTTTATCGGCTAACTGGCGCATCACGCGCAGCACTTTTCCGACCAACTCTGGGTCCAACGCTGAGGTGAGTTCATCAAACAGCATCACCTTAGGTGACATGGCCAGCGCACGTGCAATTGCGGCACGCTATTGCTGCCCACCGGAAAGGTGGGAAGGGTAGTAATGATGACGTTTATCCGCCAGCCCGACCTTCTCAAGCAGCTGCTCAGCATGTTCTTTGGCGTCCTGTGGGCGTGTTTCAGTACGTGGATCGGTGCTTCAATCACGTTTTCTAGTACGGTTTTGTGCGACCATAAATTGAAATTTTGAAACACCATGCCGAGCTGGGCATGGATACGGTCGATCTGTTTCGAGCTGGCTGGACGATTTTGCCCTTGGAGATTGGCACCGGAAATCAGGTTTATGGCGCGATATGCGACCGTAAATTCGACATGCTGGTCTGGCGAGATGGCGGCGTGGTCGATCCCCATCCGCACTCCAGTCTGCGCTCCGTTGTGTATAACCCGGATAACAGCGATGAAGCTAAACTTACCAACTTCTAGGGGTGAAGAACTTCTTTCTACGATGCACAACTGAACGAGAGGATCGATCAGGCGCTGCTGGAGAAAGATCCCGCCAGGCAGAAGCAGCGCTATGCCGAGATACAGGACCGCTATGAGGCGCTTTATCCGGCCATCATTCCGGCCTCGCAAATGGTTGATTCCGTGGTGCAACGCAAAGATGTTGTAGACTTTGTGTCACATATGTCATCGACTACCCGCTTGTATCTGGTGCACAAGCAACGCTGAAGTCTGAGTAAAGCGTGGGGGGAATTTCATCTCACGCCTTCATCCTACGAAGGTAAGTCATGGCATCAGCGGCGCTGATGGTAGCCGAGCGGGTGCTGGACGGGGAGAAAGAACATGGTTTTCTCTGATTGGCTCAAACCGGGGGAGTTACCATGTCGCGTAGCCATAGCGGTTGTTACAGGCTGCCTTCACGCTGTTTGGGTTGTTGATTCTGACCTTCATTATTGGTCTGATCATGCCGATCGACTCGGTATTGGCGATCGTCGGTCAGGATGCTGACCAAAGTACCTATCAGCAGCTAGGCCTGGATAAGCAGCTGTATGTTCAATTTGGTATCTACTTAAATTTACTGCTGCACGGCGATTTGGGCAATGTGATGCTCACCGGCCGTCCGGTAGTTGATGACATTATCCAAGTATTTCTTGCCACGGTGGAACTGGCAACGATGGCGATTATTTTGTTGGTGCCGGGCCGGGTGTGCCGCTCGGCGCGGCGATGATCGAGGTGAAAAACCTTAACCTCTCCTTTGGTCAAGGGAACCAGCACAACCAGGTATTGTTTGATATCAATCTGGCGGTGCGCGGTGGCAAAATCTTTGGTTTGGTTGGGGAATCAGGCTCGGGGAAAACCACGGTTCTGAAATAAATGTCTGGCAGGGTTGTTCAACCATTGGCAGGGTGAGCTTTGCATCGATGGTCAACCGCTGGCACATCGCATCGACAGAGCACGCTGCCATCAGGTGCAGATGGTATTTCAGGATCCCTACGGATCGTTTCATCCATGCCATACGGTTGAGACCATATTGGAGGAGCCGTTGCTGATCCACCGTATTGAGCAGCGCGATCGGCGTATTGATGCCTTGCTGGAGAAAGTGGAGCTGGGGCCGCAGTTCCGTCGCACCTGCACCAGCTCTCCGGCGGGCAGCGCCAACGCGTTGCTATCGCGCGCGCGTTGATTCTCGAACCGCGAGTTCTGTTGCTGAATGAACCCACTTCGGCGTTGTACGTGTTGGTGCAGGCATAAATCCTCAATCTGCTGGCAGAACTGCAACAGCAGGACAACCTGACCTACTTGATGGTGAAGCACGATCTGATGCAGTATGGCCGTATTCTGGAAACGCTGGAGACGGCGGAACTGACGCGTTCGACCGAGAAAATGTACACCACCGTGCTGGTGAATGCCAGCCGACAATACAGCTGCGATTTGGCCGTACGTTCGGATCGAATGGGTTAAAATGAGTTAATAGTTAGGGTAAAAGCCGTATTATGTGCTAACAAGACTGGTTATTTACTCATCTTTTTTTACGATCGTCGCCGATACCGCACTGGTATGCCATACCTAATGGCCGTAACCACTGGTATGCCATACCTAATGGCCGTAACGTTGTGGCATACCCTTAAGTAAAAAAAGTAAAAGGGTAGCGTTAAGGAATGCGGGTATTAAAGGAATGCGGGTATTATAATAATCGTTACGCTTTCTTGTAGCCCCCGATCAAAAAGGAATTCTCATGTTCAAACGTACTCTGGTTGCTGCGGCAGCCCTGCTTTCACTGACAATGTTTTCATCCTCGGTAATGATGTCATCGGCGATCGCAGCCCCTGCTGCCGCCACGCGCGTCTTGCTAACCACGTCTGAAGGCAACATCTAGTTAGCGCTGGATAACCAGAAAGCGCCAGTGTCAGTGAAAAACTTCGTCGAGTACGTTAACAGTGGCTTCTACAATGGCACTATCTTTCACCGCGTGATCCCGGGCTTTATGGTTCAAGGTGGCGGTTTTGTGGATGAAATGAAACAAAAAGCCACTAATCCACCGATCAAAAATGAAGCTGACAACGACTTACGCAACACGCAACGGGCGTGACGCCATCGCCATGGCGCGTACCGCTGAAAAAGACAGCGCTACCAGTCAGTTTTTTATTAATGTCGCGGATAACGCTTTCCTCGATCACGGTCAGTGTGATTTTGGCTACGTGGTGTTTGGTAAAGTGGTGAAAGGCATGGATGTCACTGACAAAATTTCTCAGGTGAAAACCACTAACGTTAGGCCCTATCAGAATGTGCCAAGCAAACCGATTGTGATTAAATCGGCCAAAATACTGCCGTAAGCGTGGTCGAGAATTTCGGTCGTGTATTCAATGAGTTGATACAGCATCAAACGCGAGTATTACGTTTGATGCTGTATCAACTCATTGAATACACGATCAAAAATATTATTCCCTTTAGAATAGGATTCTATCATCAGAATAGGATTCTATCATCATTGTGATTTTCTAATTGCATTTTTACTCAATATACTAATCATTAGTTAGCCAATCATTATCAGTGCTTAATTATTTGGATAATGAAACTTTGTCTGTTCTCTTGACTCTTCTTTGTATATTTAATGCCACCAGATTGCATACATAAGTTTCTTATGCACTTTTATACTTATGGTTTTGAAGTTGGTTTATTTTCGAACTTACTATTCTGTTTGTTTCTTACTATTCTGTTTGTTTAAATTACTATTCTGTTTGTTTAAATCTTAATGGTGACGTTAATAAAAACAAATGAATCGCTATATTTCGTTATAGCGCTGAATGGTTTTTTTTATGAAAATATCATTATTGAATGAATAACGAGAGGTAAGCTATGGATAAGAAAAATCCGTATGACCATCACGGTCCAGAAAAGCAACATTGTGACGATTACACACCGCCTGGTGAATATCACGATCCTAGAAAGAATTACGGCGATTGTTATCCATTGCCTAATTGGTATCTTGGCCCTGTTGTCGATCCCTACTATCTTCTGCACTCGCCACTCGAAGGTCATTGTTGTCAACCTGTTGATGATCCTTGTTACTAGGGGCTTATGATAACGCCGGCCCATGGTTGGCTGGCTTCTCCACAAAGCCGAACTGGTTTCGCGGTAAGCAGAGGTTGGTTACCGAATGGATGGCCAGCAAGTGAAATGGAGTGGATGAAGAATTTTTCTCTTTATTCCAACGGAATATAGTTCTGCGAACCTTATCTGGTTCCCCGGTGAAGGAGGGGGCTATTTCCGGATTCAATCCACATCTTTCCAGGGGGACATCGCCAGTGCCTGATGGTCGGATATTTAGTGGCGGCCAAACGGCGAATAATCGTGACATAGTAAACCTTACCGATGCTGAATTAGAGATGAGGCACGGGGTGAGGTGGTCAAGAACCAACGTTGAATCTGGTCAATATTTAGAGATTACTTGGAATCATACGGTTGTGCATGCAACCCGTGGTTATCGCGATTTCATTACCAGAAATGGTTGGGATCCCACGCGGAGAGCTACACTTGCAGATTTTGAAGACGCACCCTTTACCAGCGTTATAAATCGGACTCCGCCTCTGAATACCATGCCGACGCAAACCATCAAATTACCGACAGATAGAACGGGTCATCATATTATTCTCTCGGTATGGATGGTGTCAGACACGAGGGCTGGCTTTTATTTTGCCTTTGACGTTAACTTCGGTGGCGGTGAGACGGAAAATCCGGCACCGTGGTCTCCGAGAAAATCCGGCACCGTGGTCTCCGAATAGCGTGTTTTATCCTCTAGGAGTTTACGTTTCGCACAACGGGATAGGGGGGTCATCGCTGCCGGATTGCTTATACATTCAATTAGCAGCTCGGCACCGTGAAGTTACCTTTACCCTTTGGATTTATGTTAGGTCAGTGGTTTAAAACATCGCATTTTACACTACACTTTCAAACTAGGCACTGAGGTGTCCGGTTTTTTGTTATTTATATAATATTTTAAAAAAAATAAAAGTTATTTATTGCCTAAGCACCCACAAGCACAGTAGCCTACAGCATCTCTCTTTCGCGTAAACTTCCCCCATGCTACTACTCATAGACAACTATGACTCTTTCACCTACAACCTCTACCAGTACTTTTGTGAACTGGGCGCAGAGGTGTTGGTTAAACGCAAAGACGCCCTGACGTTAGCGGACATTGAAGCGCTGGCCCCTACGCATCTGGTGATCTCCCCCGGTCCCTGTACGCCGGATGACGCGGGTATTTCTATGGCGGCGATTCGCCATTTTGCAGGCAAACTGCCCATTTTAGGCGTGTGTCTCGGCCATCAGGCGATGGGGCAGGCATTTGGTGCGCGCGTGGTGCGTGCGCGCCAGGTGATGCACGGAAAAACCTCCGTAATACAGCATATCGGTAGCGGCGTTTTTAGCGGGTTGGCGCTGCCATTAACGGTGACGCGCTACCACTCTCTGGTGATCGATCCTGCTTCTTTGCCCGCCGAGTTTGACATCACTGCCTGGACAAAGCCTGATGAAATCATGGGAATACGCCACCGTACCTTGCCGTTAGAAGGGGTGCAATTTCACCCTGAGAGCATTCTGAGTGAGCAAGGGCATCAATTGTTGCAGAACTTCCTTAATACCTGAGGTTATCAGCATCAATTGCGATAAGCATCAATTGCGATAAACTGTCATAATGCTCTATTTTATAACCTTGCGTATTGATTTTTTATGCATATTTTATGATTAAGTTTCACTTTAAGCGGTGTGGCCGGAAGCAAATGACAACAGATTGAAAGGCAGTAACGCGGGCAATGCATGACAAAGTGATTCTACCCATATACGCACCGGCGCAATTTATGCCGGTTAAAGGCAAAAGTGGCCGCGTATGGGATCAACAGGGGCGCGAGTATATCGACTTTGCCGGCGGGATTGCGGTAACGGCATTGGGTCATTGCCACCCGGCACTGGTGGCGGCGTTAAAGCAGCAGGGCGAAACGCTGTGGCACACCAGCAATATCTTCACCAATGAGCCAGCGCTGCGTCTGGCCAGCAAACTGATAGACGCCACCTTTGCCGAGCGCGTGTTCTTTGTTAACTCTGGTGCGGAAGCCAATGAAGCGGCTTTCAAGCTGGTTCGTCACTATGCAATTAAGTGCTACAGCCCGTATAAAACCAAAATTATTGCGTTCTACAATGCGTTTCACGGCCGTACCTTGTTCACTGTCTCGGTTGGTGGTCAGGCGAAATACGCCGATGGCTTCGGACCAAAACCGGCTGATATCGTGCACGTGCCGTTCAACGATCTGGCCGCAGTAAAAGCGGTAATGGATGACCACACCTGCGCCGTGATGCTGGAGCCGATTCAGGACGAGGGGGGCATTACACCGGCTGCGCCGGAATTCCTCAAAGGCGTGCGTGAGCTGTGCGATCAGCATCACGCTCTGCTGGTGTTTGATGAAGTGCAAAGCGGCATGGGGCGTTTCGGCAAGTTGTTTACCTACATGCACTATGGCGTGACGCCGGATATTCTCACTACGGCGAAAGCGTTGGGCGGCGGTTTCCCCATCAGCGCCATGCTGACCACTGAAGAAGTCGCCTCTGTGATAACCGCCGGCGTAGATGGCACCACCTACGGCGGTAACCCGCTGGCTTGTGCGGTGGCTGAAGCAGCATTGGACACCATCAACACCCCGCAGGTGCTTTCCTGTGTACAAGCGCGCGACGAGCGTTTCGTCTCGATTCTTCAGGAGATTAATGAAGATTCTTCAGGCGATTAATGAAAAGAATACGGTATTTTGAGCAGATTCGCGGTATGGGCCTGCTGATTGGCGCAGAACTGAAGGTGAAATGGCACGGTCAGGCGGGAAAGTTCCTTGCCGCTGTCGCAGAGCAAGGTGTGATGGTGCTGGTAGCGGGACCTAATGTGGTGCGTTTTGTGCCGTCGCTGGTGATTGATCTGGAAGATATTGATTAGGGCATAGCGCGGTTCGCGAGGGCGGTCGAAGCCGTGGTGAAAGCCGGGTAGCCTAGGCTCGGCAAAAGCACGTTGTGCATGCGCAACATGCTTTTGCCTAAACGGCGCTGGTGATATTATCGTGTGCCGTACACCACGATAGTTTTGCCGTGTGCCGAGATCAGATTCTGATCTTCCAGCATTTTCAGAATACGGCCTACCGTTTCGCGGGAACAACCAACAATCTGACCAATTTCCTGACGCGTGATCTTGATTTGCATCCCATCAGGGTGCGTCATGGCATCAGGCTGCTTAGCCAGGTTCAATAGTGTCTGCGCAATGCGGCCCGTAACATCCAGGAAGGCCAGATTGCCCACTTTCTGGGAGGTCACCTGAAGGCGACGCGCCATCTGTGAGGAAAGACGCATCAGAATATCCGGGTTGACCTGGATCAGTTGACGGAATTTTTTATAGGAGATTTCAGCGAATTCACAGGCAGTTTTTGCCCGCACCCATGCACTGCGTTCCTGGCCCTCTTCGAACAGGCCCAGTTCCCCAATAAAATCCCCCTGATTCAGGTAGGAGAGGATCATTTCCTTGCCTTCTTCATCCTTGATCAGCACAGCCACTGAGCCTTTCACGATGTAGTAAAGCGTTTCTGCCTTTTCACCTTGGTGAATCAGCGTGCTCTTCGATGGATACTTGTGAATATGACAATGAGAAAGGAACCATTCAAGAGTCGGGTCTGTCTGCAGTTTGCCGAGAACCATTCGCTGTTATCCTCTGTTGTAATTCACTGTGCAAATTACAGGGTTCAGAGTTCCCTGTACGGCGTATTAAGGTACTAGTATTAAGGTACTAGTAGTAAAAATTCCGTGTTGGCGGCCAATATACTGGCCTCTGTATGGCGACGTCATGACCCGTTCTTACCGTCAGTATAAAACTGAAGAAACGGATTCTATTCCTGTTTGTAACACAGCTTGACGAGCCTGTCTCGTGTTGTCTCGCTTCAGCATGATTAAGCTCTAGTTATCGGCGGTTTTTATATATAACAGTGAATAATTTTCAAATAAATTTGAGGGGTTGTGGATGCAAGCGCGCGTAAAATTGGTCAAAGATCTGACCTTTCTCGGTGAGTCGTCATCCGGCATCAGATCCTGATGGATGGCAATGCTGGCGATAAAGCTCCCAGTCCGATGGAGATGTTGTTGATGGCGGCAGGAGGCTGTAGCGCCATTGATGTGGTATCCATTTTGCAAATGGGTCGCAATACTTTTTGCAAATGGGTCGCAATGCTATTACCGGATGTGAAGTCAAATTATCCTCGATTACCGGATGTGAAGTCAAATTATCCTCGACGCGTCGTGAAGAAGCGCTGCGCCTGCTTACCCGTATCAACCTGCATTTTGTCGTCAAGGGCGTAGGGTTGACGGATAAAGTGGTATAACAGGCGGTATCGCTGTCGGCGGAGAAGTATTGTTCAGTGGCGCTAATGTTAGAAAAGGCGGTGAAGGTTACTCACAGCCACGAAATCATCGCTGTCGCATAGTTTTCTGGCGGGCTGTGTGTTTTATCTCAGCCCGCGCTACGCCCTTCTGCCAGCTGTTTTACCAACGGTGCCATGATCAGCTCCATGGCGAGTCCCATTTTTCCCCCCGGCACCACCAGCGTATTGATGTGTGTGAAATAAACGAGCCTTGCAGCATGGCCAGTAGGTAGGGGTAGTCAATATGCTCGACGCCCTGCACTGTAAATGGATCACCACAAAGCTCTCGTCCAGCGAAGGGATCGCCTTGGCTGCAAAGGGGTTTGAGGTATCGATAGTCGGTACGCGCTGGAAGTTGATATGGGTGCGAGAAAACTGCGGCGTGATAGTGCTGGGTACTTGAGGCGTAAAAGTGCTGGGTACTTGATTGTAAGGGATCGCCTCATCGTAGGCGTGCAGGTATTTGCGCGTTTTTCGGGTACCGTTGCGGCCATATTCGATAAACGCCTGTTCAAGCAGACTGAAATCGTTGTCATCTGGGCCGAAATAGCTGATATAGCGTCCCAAATCTTTCGCTTTACGAATCGCCATGTCCATTTCTGGCCGGGTATAACGGTGAAAGCTATCGCCTTCCAGTGAAGCGGCTTTTATCTGCAACTGCTGGAAGATCTTCCTGAACGCGAGGCTGGTCGTGGTGGTGCCGGCTCCACTGGAGCCGGTAACGGAAATGATCGGGTGTTGTTGCGACATGCGGTTGCACTCCGTCAGATTAGGCGTTGGACTAACATGGCTCTCACTGTATAATAGACCCGGTGACGCAAGACGACTCCCCGCGCGTCAGGTAACGATGATTTATCACGTTACGGCGTATTTTCGTTTAGCTGGGTGCGCGGCATGATATTCAGCGTTTCATGCAGCTCTGACCACACCAACACCAGGTCTCCCGAGGCAAGCTGTCGGCGAATATCCCTGACTTTTTCCTCCAGTGAACGCTCTTGCTCACCGTAATCCGTGCCTTCACGTAACACAAAGGACTCAATAATATTTTGCAGCGTATCGCTATCAAGCTGCTGCCAGGGAATCAACATGCTGTTGCCTCTGTGGTGTCCGCCGATAGAAAGCGCGTGAACCAGGCCGAAATACGTTGTTCCAGCCACATTTTCTGTTTCGGTAATGTACCGCCTACAAACCCGACGTGCCCGCCGTGCGCTGTCAGTTGGTATTCGATAGTGTCGGGTAGGTGGCTGATATCCGGGATCACCTCTGGTGTCATGAAAGGATCGTCCTGCGCATGGATTATCCGCGTCGGCGTACAAATGGTGGGCAGCAACGCCAGTGCTCTGCACTGATGGTAGTAGTCGGTAGCATCCTGAAAATCATGAATACGGGCGATGATCGCATCATCAAACTCACCAATCCCTTTATACGTTGCAACTGCGCCCGTTGCAACTGCGCCGGGTTAATCGGTAACGAACCCGGATAGCGTGCCAGCTTACGCTGGGATTTCTGCTTTAACTGTCCGACCAGATAGCGCTGATAAATACGGGAAACCCCCTGCTCGATCCTGCGGCTACAGGCGTCGAGATGAAACGGCGCGGAGACTATCACCGCAGCGGAGAGCAACCGGGCTTCTTCCCGTTTAGCCAGCAGGCAAGCCAACATATTGCCACCCAGAGAAATGCCGATGGCAGTAGTCGGTTCTTCGCCTAGCGTATCCCGCATCCAGCGCAGCAGATAGCTGCCATCATAGGTTTCGCCAGAATGGTAGATACGATTCAGACGATTGGGGCGACCGCTACAGCCGTGAAAATTCATACAGATCGCCATCAAACGGCTCCACTTTGCGATCGTGTACCAGATAGAGATCGTCCGTGGTGGATCGGATTATGTGTCGATCGTGAGGGACCACCACCAGCGCGCCTTCGAAATCGATCAACGCTTCTGTCAGTGCCTGATGCATGTCCAGATCGATATGGTTGGTCGGTTCATCGAGCAACAGCATGTTAGGGCGCTGCCACACGATCAATACCAGCACCAAACGGGCTTTTTCACCGCCGGAGAAACGCTCGGTCACTTCCGTCACTTTGTCGCCTTGAAAATCGAAACCACCGAGATAATCGAGCAGTTGCTGCTCGGTTTCCCGCTCTGCCAAACGGACCAGATGTTGCAGCGGGGATTCATCCGCACGCAGAAACTCAAGCTGATGCTGGGCGAAATAGCCGAGCTTGACGCCCTTCGCCAGCCCGATTTAGCCATGTAACGGAGCCAGCTCGCCTGCTAACAACTTGATCAGCGTTGATTTACCGGCACCGTTGTGCCCTAGCAGGTCAATGCGTGAACCCGACACCAGATTTAGCTTGATGGATTCCAGAATCAGTTTGTCACTGTAGCCTGCGCTCACCTTCTCCATGCGCAGCAACGGGTTCGGCAGCGACTCTGGCGCACGGAAACTAAAACGGAACGGGTTATCGACGTGTGCCAGGGCAATAAGCTCCATGCGCTCCAGCATTTTTATCCGGCTTTGCACCTGCTTGGCTTTGTGGCCTGAGCACGGAAGCGATTGATATAGTTTTGCAAGTGCGCCACGCGCTCTTGCTGATGCTCATACAACGCCTGCTGCTGCCCTAAACGCGTAGCGCGCTAGCGTTCGAACGAGGAATCGCGCTAGCGTTCGAACGAGGAATAATTACCGGTGTATTCGAACAGCGTATCCTGCTCGATGTGCAGGATCTTGTTGACGATAGGATCGAGGAAGTCGCGATCGTGGGAGAACAGTACCAGCTATCCCGGATAGCTTTTCAGCCATTTCTCCAGCCAGATCACCGCGTCCAGATCGAGGTGGTTGGTCGGTTCGTCGAGCAGCAGGTCGGAGCGGCAAATCAGCGCTTGGGCCAGATTAAGGCGCATACGCCATCCGCTGGAAAAATCACGTACCGGCTGCTGCAATTGGGCCTGGGTAAAGCCAAGGCCATCGAGTAGGCTGGCAGCGCGCGCCGGAATACTCCAGGCTTGAATCGCATCCAGCTTGCCGTGTGCACGGGCGATGGCGTTACCATCGTTAATGTTGTTGGCGTGCTGAAGTTCAACTTCTAACTGGCGAAATTCACGATCGCCGTCAATAACATAGTCAATGGCAGCACATCCAGCGTGGCGTTTCCTGATTGACCCATGCCAGTGCCCAGTTATTCTGAAACGTGGCGCTGCCACCATCGGCACCGATCTCGCCTTTTAGCAACAAGAGTAGCGTGGACTTGCCGCAGCCGTTTTTACCGACTAATCCAACCTTCTGGCCTGGATTGATGGTAGCGGTGGCGTTATCAAGGAAGACACGCATGCCGCACCGAATTTGCAAAGCGGAGAAAACAATCATAAAGCGTCACATGTTCAGAGTATGCTAAATTATCACGGTTATCTCGGGACCACGAATGTCCTGTTTGTCGTATCGTTATCGCGCAGCATGGTAGCGGAAAACCGCGCTCATGACGACGCTTTGGAGGGGTACGCTCACTATCTGGACTTTTTTTGTTGATATTCACTACGAGCAACAGCTGCTGCGCGAACATCAGGTGATTGTGTTTCAGCATCCACTCTATAACTACAGTTGTCCGGCGCTGCTAAAGGAGTGGTTTGACCGCGTGCTGTCGCGCGGGTTTGCCAATGGTATTGGAGGTAATGCACTGGAGGGCAAAATATATTGGTGTTCGGTAATCACCACTAGTGAGCCGGAAGAGAGCTATCACCTGGAAGGTAATAACCGCTTCAGTATGGAAGCGGTGCTGCATCCGTTTGATTTGAAATGACGGCGGCCATGTGTCGTATGCATTGGCTACCGCCGCTGATGGTCTATTGGGCGCGCAGGTTGCCCACCGCCGATGTGCTGGCAAGCTATGCCGAGGCGTATAGCGAATGGCTGGCTTCCCCGTTACCCAAAATGGAGGGTGAGTGATGGAGAGTTCCCACCTGCTGAGTGCGGGCATTTTGTTTTTGTTTGTCGCTGTACTGATGGTACCTATCGCCAGCCGATTGGGCATTGGTGCGGTATTGTGGTATTTGATTGCCGGTATCGCCATTGGTCCTTGGGGGCTGGGTTTTATCGGCGATGTTGACGCTATCCTGCATTTCTCTGAGCTTGGTATGGTGTTCCTGATGTTTATCAGTGTTCCTGATGTTTATCATAGGGCTGGAGCTGAATCCGGAAAAGTTATGGACATTACAGCGATCCATCTTCGGGATTGGTGCCGCGCAGGTTGGGTTCAGCGCGGCGGTCTTTGGTGGCTTACTCTACCTGACCGGCTTTTCCTGGCAATCGGCGCTGATTGGTGGCGTTGGGTTGGAAATGTCCTCCACCGCGATGGCGCTGCAATTGATGCGGGATAAAGGAATGAACCACAGCGAATCCGGCCAGTTGGGTTTCGCAGTGCTGTTGTTTCAGGACTTGGCAGTCATCCCCGCTCTGGCGCGGAAAGTGAGTATCGCCACGAGCTGGAAATTTCTATCGAGCCTTTTAATGGATTGCTACTCGGATTGTTTTTTATCTCCGTCGGCATGGCACTAGATCTGGGGGTACTGTTTACCAATTTACCCACATCGACGAAGTATTGCTGGGCGTATTCCTTCTGGTCACGGTGAAGGGCATTGTGCTGTACGTGTTGGCGCGTGTGAACCAGATGCCGCGTTCTGAACGTCTTCAGTTTGCCGGGGTGCTGAGTCAGGGCGGGGAGTTTGGTTTGTGCTGTTTTCTGCGGCAGCGGCGCACAGGATGCTACAGGGCGAACAGCTTCCGTTTCTGCTGGAGGGCGAACAGCTTCCGTTTCTGCTGGTCACGGTAACCATCTCCATGATGACCACGCCGCTGCTGATGCAGGGGATAGACCACATTCTGGCGCATCGTTATAACGCCACGGAGAGCATGACGAAAAGCCCTATGTGCAAGATGACGAGCCACAGGTGATTATTGTCGGGTTTGGGCGTTTTGGGCAGGTTATCGGGCGCTTGCTAATAACAAAATGCGCATCACGGTATTGGAACGTGATATCAGCGCCGTCAGCCTGATGTGTAGCTATGGTTACAAAGTGTATTACGGTGATGCCAGTGAAATGCAACTGCTGCGGGCGGCCGGCGCTGAACAGGCGCGCGCGATTGTAATCACCTGTAATGAGCCGGAAGACACAATGGCCATTGTGCACCTGTGCCAAAAGCATTTTCCCAATCTGGAAATTCTGGCGCGCGCGCTCGAATGTGTTGAAGCACATGAATTATTGCAGTCTGGTGTCAAACATTTCGCGCGTGAAACCTTTTCGAGTGCGTTGGAACTGGGGCGTAAGACGTTGACGTCGGTGGGGATGAATCCTCATCAGGCTTATCGGGCACAGTAGCATTTTAGGCGCTTGGATATGCGCATGCTGCGTGAATTGATGCCGATACATCAGGGAGATGCCGATGTGGCTCAAGTTTCATGCGTCAAGGAAGCGCGGCAGGAGCTGGAAGACATTTTCCAACGCGAAATGCAGCACGAGCGTCGTCGTCTGAATGTCTGGGATGAGTACGAATAGCATGCGTCGCGTGCAGCGAGGAAGGCAAGATGCAACGTAAACGGTTTATCGTGGGTGCCGTGTGTCCTCAGTGTCAGGCGCAGGATACGCTGGCCGTAGGGCAGGAAGACCAAGTAGATGTGGTCACTTGTGTCAAGTGTGGCTATCGACAGCGGCAGTCAGATCCGCCGCCTGCTGCGCCAGAGCGACAGGGCGAGCACATCATCGGCATTTTTCATCCTGATTGATCGGTGCGGCATTTTTTTATCCCAGATGATACATAGGAATTTTTTTCAGCTACAATTTGCGCCAGTTTTGATTTCCAACGGTAGGAGATGTCATGAAAGTTGCAAAAAAAATCTGGTGGTCAGCCTGGCCTACCAGGTACGTACAGAAGATGGTGTATTGGTTGATGAGTCTCCGGTGAGCGCGCCGTTGGACTATCTGCACGGTCACGGTTCCCTGATTTCTGTCCTGGGAAAAACGCTTGAAGGGCGCGAAGTGGGTGAGAAGTTTGACGTTGCTGTTGGCTCTAACAACACCTACGGCGAATATGACGAAAACCCGGTGCAATGCGTGCCGAAAGGCGTCTTTATGGGAGTTGATGAGCTACAAGTGGGCATGCGTTTCCTGGCTGACACCGATCAGGGTCAAGTACCGGTTGAGATCACTGAAGTGGAAGATGACCACGTGGTGGTTGACGGTAACCACATGCTGGCAGGCCAAAACCTGAAGTTCAATGTGGAAGTGGTCGCTATCCGTGAAGCCACGGAAGAAGAGATCGCACACGGTCACGTACACGGCGAGCACGATCACCATCATGAGCATGGTGATGGTTGCTGTAGCGATCATGAACACGGTAAAGGCGGATGCGGTTGCCATTGATTTTCGACGTATGCCCGTGAGGCGTGTTCTCACCATTACAAACTCGGAGCGCCAGGCGCGGTCGGGGGTTTTTATCGTGTTATAAACCGTGCCATTATCACTGAATGTGTTGATTTTACCTATCTTTCATCGTGTTATTTTCGCATTCTTTCATCGTGTTGTTTTCGCATCGCGCTTTCCTGCTTTCTGCCCAACTAGGAATGTTTATCACATAACCGGTTAAAAGCTTCTGAGGGCTTATTGACACCTATCGGTAGACACCTATCGGTGGACACCTATCAGTGCTTTGGCAAACAATATGCAAACGTTCCCGATAACGTTATATTATAATAAAATACACCCTAGAACTCCCAGGAAAGAGAACCTCTACTATGATCAACTGATCAACATGAATATCGAGTTATATGGCCTGAACCCTACATCCTTCACTCCCCTTCATCGTGATGCTGAACTGCTGCGCGTGCAGAGCCACTGTGCAAGCGTATCGCGGCTAAAACACTATCCTTTTGGCTAAAACACTATCCTTTTGGGATAACAAGCTATGTCAACGCATGACATGAGTGCCGGTGTGATCAATGCAAACGCCAATACTGTCGCCGCAAGCGGGACATCCAATGTCGAATTGGCCGCCCATCTTGATGGAATGCCGATCACAGTCAACTGCTGACCATACGCGTGGTGGTCGGTCTTTCTACCTTTTTTGATGCTTACACTGTACTGGCTATCGCCTTCGCCATGCCACAGCTCGCCGCGGAATGGGGGCTAAGCCAGCAGATATCGGCCTGATTATTGCTGCCAGTTATGTTGGGTAACTGTTTAGTGCCGTTTTATTCGGTCTCTGGCCGAGAAAATCGGACGATTGGGTGTGTTGAAGATCACCATCATCCTGTTTGTGATCATGGATGCGGCCTGTCTGTTTGCTTGGAGTGGGCTGTCGATGATGGTCTTCCGTTTTTTGCAAGGGGTGGGATTAGCCATCGTCTCGGGGATCACATCCTTGCTCTTGATGCCAAGGCGCTGTTTTTGCATTTCAACTGTACGAACAAAATCAGCACCAGAGACATTGCCCTGACCGAACTGCTGCCATATCTGAGCGCGTTCTGCAGGGGTACTATTTAACAACGGAATGGTGGATGAAAACTTTCCTATTGATATAGAATCATTCACTGGCTGCCCTGCATTCAAGCGAGCGACATCATTTTTCATCTTCTGGCTAACAGCAAAGCGCTGAGCTGATGACGCAGTATCAATCGCATTGTACGCCTGCTCTATTGCTCTTGCCTTCTGTGCGCCGTCAAGCATGACAAATTCAGGTGAGTCTATGATTGCCTTTGCTACGCTGGCTTTGGTGGCATTAGCCATTACAGTGGCTACATAATTTTGCGTCTCAGCGAATGAGATTGAATTTGCAAACCCCTCATCACTGATGTCGCCTTTTCGAGGATCGCCATATTGCTTAATCCACTTATCAACCTGAGGATTTCCGGAGCAAGAAACGTCAGGTCAGAGCTGCTGTAGTCGTAGTAATTGCTGGTATAGGCCAGCTCATACAGGTGAGTTCCGCTGCGGTGAATAAAGGTGAGTTCCGCTGCGGTGAATAAATATGCCGCGGGAGTCTATGACTGCAGCCCCGGCGATGTTGCTTCCTCGCGTCGAGGGGTACTTGATATGAAAGTTGTCAGGGGTTACCACCTCGCCATTGTCAGGGGTTACCACCTCGCCATATGACGATGATTGTATCTATGCCTCACACTCGTCTGTGCCAATCATCAGCTGAAGCAGGGGCAGCATCCAGTTGATAGTTGCCACTGGCCAGGATCCGATGCTTCGGTTAATCCCGCTGGCGTCATCGGCGACCAAATCTTCGGTATTGAAACCATCATCAAACGAGTCGTAAGAGTCGGAGTAGCTGCCAAAGATACGGTCAGATCCAGCCCACCAAAGGCGACCTTCATAGATGGCTACCGCGCTGGGGTATCCACTTTCAGGAGACCACGCGCCTTCGTACCAGTCAGTAGTTGAGTCGGTATTGCCTAGGTCTTTCAGGACAATGCCACTTGCCGATTTCGGGTCCTGCACCGCTGTGATCCGGACGGTGCCGGTATGAGATCCGCCGGAATACCCCAGTTGAAGAGTTACTAAACCAGAGCCATCTACCCAATCATCCGCAGTAACACCAACCCGGTAGTAAATCGTGTTGTTATTCAGGTCGTCATCGTAAGAGTCGGTGCCTATGTTGGTGTATGTCTTGACATCAGTCCACGCGCCGGGCTCGCTTACAGAGCGCTGCAGGGTGATTTTACCGGCCTGCCACGGCGTCGATGGGGGTGGTGGTGTTCCTCACCTGAACGGTAAACTTACGCGAGTCATCAATGCCAGTGACCTTGATGTAATCGCTCTACTGCCCTTCGCCATTGGCGATGAATCAGACGGTCTGACCGGAGGACTCCAGGCGGAACAATGCGCCGACATGACCGCTCTGGAACAAAGGCGATGATGCCGTTAGCGTTATCTCTCCAGTGGTAGCGCTGGGCTTCAGAGAAGTGCCGGTTACGTTCAGAGTATTGAACGGGCCATCTGCAGCCTCATACTTCACAACAGACCAGGAATTACCACTGCGCCTTTCAATGCGCCATTGCTGGTATCCCTCGCAACCGAAGAAAAGAACATCACCGCTTTGCGTGTATGTACTGAATGTTGAACAGGTCCGCTTCTTTCCATGGGGTTAGAACCTCCATGACGCCAGAAGACTGTACGGAGACTGACCCAACCAGAACCGGATATGTTGCCGCGCTGGAAAACTGGACAAAGAAATCACCTAACGGGTTAAGTGTCAGGGAATTCGCCCCCGCCAGCAGAGTAGCGCTGATGTAACTGTCATCACCCTGGGATGTTCCGACCTTAAGGGTGACAGGCCCCCCTGGCTACGTTAACCAGCAGAGGCAGAGAGTGCTGCTTTCCAGCATCAGCCGTTGCCACCGTTACCTGCTGGTAGGAATTGCTGAGGTTGCCCGGTTGCCGATCAATTTCATTCCGGCTGATGACCAGACAGACGTTGAGTCAGCCTCGTCGGCATTAGCCCACATGCGCATAACGCTGTCTGTTAGCTCAATCAGGGCGGTATCATTCGTGGAGCACACGAATTTGATGAACCGCGCAACCTTGTCGCCCTTTGTTATGCCAATGAACTAAGTTCCAGGGAGAAGCATAATCGAACCCAGCGTGCGTGGCATCCAGTTGCGTTGTATTTCAGCAGAGATGGCAATTTGCTCTATATCAGTCCGGGCAAGTGCCAATTCAGTCCGGGCAAGTGCCAATGGTGACACTATGCCCCTATCAAACGCTTGTAATGGGACATTAGCGCGTGGCATATGGAACTCTTGCTATTGAAAGCAGCGACTAGATATAAAGCGACCGCGAGATCTAACCCATTCACCTGGGGGGATGCGCTTTGTAGGCTCCTGGATCGCATCCTTTGTAAGAGCGTCTGCCTTGCACATTTTGTACTCTCTCTTTAAAACATCTAGGTCATTGAAGTATTTCACTCTTGTGGCTATTTCAACAGCGAGATAAGCAGCAATGAACTTCCCGAATGTTTCGGGCCATAGCGATGTATCAAGCCCAAAAGCTTCATCATTCGACACATATCTCAGATAAATATCCTGTTCATCACAGAACCAGAATCCAGCTTCATCCGTATAATTCAATATTGCACTGGTAAAATACTCATCAGAACAAAAATTGCACTGGTAAAATACTCATCAGAACAAAAAGACACCGTGCGAACGTAGTCATCTGGCTTATTGAATGCATACCGATAGACGAATGGAGGCTCTACTGATGGGGAATATGAAAGGCGCTGAGACCGAATGGCAAAATTCCACTGCCCTTGCTCCAGGCAGTATTTTGCGCATTTACCCATGCGGCATCTAGCAGCCTTCGCGGCGCTCTGTTTTCGGAAAGTGATACAAGCTGGCGCTCTCCAACCAGCCGCAAGGCGTCATTGTACACATTAAGCTGGCTAGGCATGTTATTCCCCTTGAGCTAACAACTTCTCTGCCGCCTCTAGCGCAACCTCTCGAGAATCGAAGCCATGCTGAATGACTTCTTCATCAGACTTACGTACAATTCGCCACTTATGTTTTCCGGCAAATCCAATTTCATAGGGCGACTCTTTGCTTTTCACTTCACTGCCGGAAAGAGTTACATGCAGATAAGAATGAACCTTTACTGAAGTTTTGTCAGCCCAGTAACAATACCCTCCGCATAAAAAAACGAGCCATCTTCAGGCAGCAATTCAACCTTGTCGTGGATCTTCAACTCATTTGAAATATGAGCCCATGCTTCTGGATTTTTGAATTCCTCAAAGTCCTGTCCGTGCTTAACAGCAATAGTGAAAGTCGTGCGTACATACTCTGATGGTTTGATAGTCTAAGGTAAGATTTTCATATCCATCCTATTTTTCATATCCATTCTATTATCCATCCTATATTATTATCCATCCTATTATAAAGGGGCCTTCCGGCCCTCATTAAGTTACGCAAGTGCAGTAACCGTCACTGCACCAGTTGATGCGTTAACGGCGGTGACGGATGCACAGTCAATACCCCAGTGGTATCGACAACAGCATTCACAACGTCACCAAGTTTCATGCTGAGCGATTTGCCATTACTGAAATGCTCAGCACCAAACACAGTTTCACGAGCATCGGCGGAGATCTAGGACCACACAGCGACACCGCCCATAATGCAGTCTTGCAGCAATGCATGTGGGTTACTTGTTGAATAGGCCATATATTCTCCCCCTTCTGCAAATGCAGAGCCATCGTGAATGATTTTGATAACGGCCTTGTTTTGCAGGAGCTTGCCGCCCATGAATGCCGAAGCACGCGCCCAGGAGTAATCCTGCTCTTCGTCATAACCAACCGGCGTTTGCAGTCCCTTGATGGCCATAGCATGGCCGATGGAATTACGGTGATAGAAGCAGGTTTCGGCGTTGGTGCCTTTGCCAGGCAGGTTAGGATGTACGATCTAATTCACCCCGGCCCATGTGAACGATTTAAGCGAGCTGTAAGTGGTGGTAAACGGCTTGTTGTTGACGTAATCGACAGAACCAAATTCCTTCATCTGCATCAAGTACGCTTCTGCTGCCGGAGTGATCAGCGCAAGCAGTTGGTTATCTGCGGGACTTCGTTGTTCCCTAGGATGACCTTTGCTTTCATCGCCAGTGCCAGAGACATAGTTGCGGTTGCACCAGTAGTCTGAGTGGTAGCTGTAAGTTCGCTGATAATGTCCTGGTCAATTTTGCGATGTCCTGGTCAATTTTGCGATTGAGCACGGCCATTGTTGTGCCTTGCATAATGGCGCGTTGGTCGCCCTGGCTGGCAAAGACGTTGTGATTTGTCTTACCCACCAGATCGTGCCATTCAACCAGCCGTGCTGTGTATTGATTCAGGTTGTCTGCGCGCTCGGGGATCATGCCGTTAACGCCACGCGTCACCGCGGTAGCGCTACCAGAGTCGGCCACCAGGAATACAAACTGGTTTCCCTTTGGAATGCCGTCAGTAATGGTAGTTTGTCGAACCAGTGATTGGTTCTGTTCAAAACTGACAATGAATTCATTGCGGTATAGTGTTTGAAACGCGGTACTAGCCATTTGTTTGTTTCCTCATCGGTTGAATGTCGCACCGAAGGGGTGTCCTTTCTTCAAGCAATAGCGGGGTGTCCTCAATAAAGAGGAGCCTTTGCCTGTAAAACGGGGCCGTGTGTGCGGTGTTTACTGCTTATTAGGAGTTGAAGCGTTCTTTTGCTTCGAGAAGTTGCATATAGCGATCTTGCATTTTCGAATCTTTGTTGTAGGCAGATCGGTTCTCTTTCATTACTTTCTCTATCTGCTCAATCTCGGTATCAATTGCCGATATGTTGCTTGCGCCGGGAACAACCGTGCCCACAGGGTTAACTTGGCGAGCGAGATCAACAAAGGCGAGCGAGATCAACAAAGAATTTAGCGACGCTAGGATTGTTGAATATGGATACGCCGTCAGCGGTTTGCGCGCCCAGGAATAGCTCTTTAGCATCCTGCGGCAAACCTTCCAAGGCAAACCTTCCAACATGCCGTTAATCAGATTGTCCAACATGCCGTTAATCAGATTGATGTTGCGCCGGTACTCAGGGCCCCACTCTTTCGGCAATTCATCTTCCGTGCTTTGCTGGGCGGCAAGGTTACGCTCATGGCGCTCAACCATTTCCTGTTCAATCTGGCGCTAATTCCACTCGATAGCAGCTTGCACATGTTCTTTAGAAACGTTCTTGCCGTGCATCTCAGCCAGGAACGAACCAACGCGAGCCCTATCCGCATCATCAAACACGATGCTAGATGGCAACCCATCAAGATAATCATCCGATTTATCCGGAACATCGTTCTCTTTGCGCCAGTTTGCAAACTCTTCATCAGTCGGCTTTTCTGGCAACTTGGCCGCTTTTAATTCTCCAGAACTAAGCTTGACCTGCAATTCACGATGAGCTTTCGCAAACGCCTCCGGTGATGAGTAGCGCTCCAACTGCTTGCGGTATTTTGCATCACCACAAGCAAGCTGATCGCGCCAGTTATCAGGGAACTTTTGCGGCTCTTGGACGGATTCTTTTTCTGGCACATTTAGCACATTGGTTGCCGCATCAGCAGCAGACTGTTGCGCGGGCTCCTGAGCAGGATTTGCACTCGCGGCAGGTGCGCCACCAGCGTCATCTTGATCACCGGCTTCGGCGTAGTATTTCAGGGACATGTCTCTAAAAAGCATGGTGTTTCCTCAATAAAAAAACCCGCACTAGGCGGGTCGTTAGCACCGGGCAGGTTGACCATCTTCACCAACTGAGCGCCAATCAATAAAGCGCTTACCCTCTGCAAATGCTAATGCTGTGTCTCGCTCACTATCGGGGCGATAGCTAAGGTCGTAATAGCCGGTAATATCCATCAGCGACTTCATGATTAGCTTTTTCTGTTCTTCGCTTGCTATTCCTGCATTTAATGCCTTGAACGCATACACAACATTCAGGTTGTAAGCCCATGGATAAGGCTCATATGGTGCTGGTACTTTCGTCATGCCGCCCCCGCGAGTGATTGAACTGACTGAGCGACGTTTGCCACATCGCTTACCGTTTGAGCACCCTGCTGCAATTGTGCAACCTCTGCTGCTTTCTGTTGCATTGCTTGATTCTGCTGCTGAATCTGTGCCACTTCATCTTTACTGCATAGCCATTTGGCCGGAGCGCCAGAGCCATAGATTGCATCGCGGATCATGCCGTTGACATCGAGATTTACAGAACTAGGAGCCTGCTCAAGTTGCGCAGCACCCAGCAGAATCTGTGCAACAGCCTGAGCCTGTCCTTGCTTCTCTTGGCCCAGCGCAGTCTGTAGCGGGCTTTCAAACGTAAACTGAACATCTTCACCCTGTAGCGATTCCGGTATGTCATAGACCGAACCGAACGCCCCGGCCCACATCAGTTTATTAAACGTCATATCGCACAGGTCGCCGTTGTATTCCGGCTCCATCGGAGAGAATAGCGGCGTTGCCTGACGAATGTACTCTTGGACATGCTGACTTACTTCATAAGCGGTCATACCAATGGTATCCGGCAAAGTCAGGCTGTTCAGGTAAAACGCCTGATGAATCATCGAACGAACATCGTCCCGGATGTTAATCCCAGTCGGTAGTGATGTGCTCTTGCCAAACTCGGCGATCACGTTTCGGATATCAGTATCAAGCTAGATATCAGCCCAGGTTATACCTCCCGCCATTAGGTTGAAGTCATCGCGAAACACCTTGCGATTTGCCACCATTGGCGGATCCACTGATTTCTCGCCAGCTCCAATAACACGCGGGTAATAGGCTGAATCAGCCGCGCATCTGGTAGCGCGACGCGAGTTGCAGGTAAGTATGCATATTGAGAACCAGATACCTTATTGCCAGAAAATAATAAATTTTACCTTTTGCCAGCGTGGAAGACAATAAATTTTGTCGAATGATGGAGTCTCTTCCATCACGTGTTGAGTATCCACGTCAATGTAAATGGAGACGAAAGGCGCATTGAATTTCTTTCCTGTCTGATAGTACTCAGACGGAACAAGATAGTACTCAGACGGAACAACAATGTGACGACACTTAATCTTCTGGTCTGGATCTTTCTCCGACGCGCCATTTACTTTCTGCGCTACGTTGTTGTCAAACAGATGCTTTAAATCACGCGCTGTTGGCTCCCACTTGCGATGAATAGTATGTTGGCTCCCACTTGCGATGGATGAATAGTATGTTGGCTCCCACTTGCGATGAATAGTATCAAATTGCACTGTCTGCATTTTCACACCAGGCCAAATCTACATTTTCACATCAGGCAAAATCTAGAAGGTGCCAGCAACGATACAGAAGGCCATCTGCGTTTCTGTTTAGCTCAACACTGATGGCAGACTGCCCGAATGCCGCGTAATCGTGATCACCTTGTTTTGTGGCTTTCAAAAACTGTGTGCGTTTGTCATACATGGCGCGATATTGAATATCTCTTGCCCATTCAAGCCAGACTTTAGCTGACTGATTCGGTGAGTTTTCACCAACGGTGAGATTGAACCATTTCCCCCGGGGCAACATCGTAGAGAAAGCATCACCCAACTCGCGACGGCCCAGCATTGGATAAGAAGTCATTAGGTGATCGGCGAACTCAGACCCGAGAGATCAGCACAGCGTAAAATCAGCACGCTCAGGGTAGAAGTTTTCTGCGATATCGTTTCTTCTTCATTTTTGAATGCCCAAGATTGACCGTGGGCGCAGCATTGCTGGAGCGGACCTTATAGCCGCCCCTTACTTGTGATTGCTTCTCGCCGTGATCGCTTCTCGCCGTCGAACCAAGACATGACCACCGAGTAACCGTCATCTGGTGATCTGCCGAGACGAGCTTTTAGTTTTTCTTTGGGTTCAAGATGAATTACGCCGCCATCATGCGCTCGCTTAACCACGTAGGTTGGCGCTGTCAGGTCGGAAAGGAGCTCCTGGTCGTTGGGTAGTGAGATTTGAGAGCCACCTGGCTGGTCTGGATTGAGTGCCTCACGAAACGACCAATAAGCCTCTGTTCGAATGTTGTAGAATTTGAGCTTTTTATCCTGCGTCCGCCTAACCGATGGTTTGATCCCCATGAAAGAGACGGTATCAACGCCGTTCTCTCTTAAATGCGCGTAGGCGTCGCCGCCCCACCCGCCACCGATATCAATAATGACCTTTGCACCGTCGCGCCTTTTTGATATGACAATTCCGGCGACATCAGTGCCACCAGGAGTTTCTTTGCCTGGTACCTTGATTGATTAAAGTCGCAAACCATGAGCCATGTCGTGGAGATAGGACGGTATTATAGAACCGCCTTGAGCCACATCTACTACGCCGATGGCGCACATAGACACATTTATAGGAGGTTGCGGGGTCCAGCGCTTAT
This sequence comes from Symbiopectobacterium sp., assembly GCA_051710525.1. Lineage (GTDB taxonomy): Bacteria > Pseudomonadota > Gammaproteobacteria > Enterobacterales > Enterobacteriaceae > Symbiopectobacterium. The sequence goes on from JBPESR010000001.1 coordinate 52,484, forward strand.
AGGAGGTTGCGGGGTCCAGCGCTGCATTGCAGCATGGACCCATGCTGTCGGTATGCATTGATACGGGTCGTCTTCTAATGATGCCTGGAAGCGACTGCTAATGATGCCTGGAAGCGACCGTCTCGGTATCCATCACGCAACTTTTTGGGAAAAAGATTAAGCGTTCTGGAGTATTCTCCATAAGCAGATAGATTGGGATTGTCACTAAGCCTAGCCGGTATAAAGGTGCGTGATTTAGCCTCAATTGGTGAATCACCTGGTGCAGAACCGTGCGGACCTCTACCATCTACTTCAACCTCTTCACCCTGCTCGTTACGAATGTACCAGCGTAATTCCCTAGAGTTAGCTGGGTTTGGATGGTTAGGATCAAGCCATGCACCCCACCGGCGAATCACCCATAGGCCAGTGGCACTCGTAGATGGGTTCCCGGTTGCTACAACGCGACAGCGCTGCTCTTTTGTAGCAGAACGATTCCAGATAGTAATAAATTCGAACTGCGTTTCGCTAAAGTCCGTAACTTCGTCAAAGCAAATCAGGTCGTGTGGATCGCTTTTATAGCGCTGCTTATCAACTTCCATTTCGCAGCCGCCGTACTGGATTAGCTTCTTTCCAGCACGCCAAACCAGATCAGAACCTTTCCACCCATCACGAGAGCCATCAAACAAACTCCCAATTAACTCAGCCTCTGCGAGATTCTTTGCATCCTATCGAATGCGTCGCAGTATCAGCGAGCGCTAATGATTCATGTCTGCTAAACTATTAATTATAGTTGACTTGCCGCCACCCGCCTGCCCGCCACCATAGAACAGTTCATCGGCTTCACAGTAATATGCTTCCGTCTGTGGGCCTGGATTAGGAACCCATAACATTTCACTTGTGGCCTTCATCACCTTTTTTCGACCTCTGCCAACTGCGCAGGATTAAGCCCTGAAAGGCGATTCAGTCCGTCATCAAAGGAGATTGTCATGGACAATGCCTGATTTGTCCGTGATTAATAGCAGCGACGCTATGTGTAGTCTGCGGCCATCGTTTTTATCATCCAGCGGAAGTCACTCCACTCACTCATTTCAATCCCTTTCTTCCTCGCGCACAAACTCGCGCCGCCTATTTCTGATTGTTTATACCTATTTCTGATTGTTTATATTGCTCACACTCTTTGCATGTGCCGTCTGCTCGGCAACCGGGGATTTCGTCGGTTACGCATACCATTTCGTCATGCCCTTGAATGCGTCCATCGCTTCATGAAGCCCCTGTTCGCGCAGATATTGGACCATCAAGTCGTCAGCGTCACCGTGGTCAGATTCCGGGTTGGAGAACCCGCCTACGATTTTCAGCATCCGCTCTGTAAATTCTTCTTGGGTCATATCACTCCTCCTGTTTGTTTGCTTAGACGTCAGCGCCTTTTGCGTACCTGCGCACGCTGGTTTCTGTCTGCTGCCTTGTCGTGCACTTCTCCCGCGCTTCGTCTAAGTCGCACTCAATGAAATGACCATTAACCAATCGTTGGTAAACTGTGCTAAGTGAGCCAAATCGGTTTTTTGTGACGATGATTTCTGCGAATGGAGCAGCGGGTGAATTCTTGTTATACACCGCGTCGCGGTAGAGCATGATTATTGAGTCTGCGTCCTGCTCAATGCTGCCAGAGTCACGCAAATCTGAGTTGGTCTGGCGCTTGTTAGGTCGTTTCTCAACGTCTCGTGATAGCTGACTAAGCGCGATCACTGGCGTTCGCAGCGTCTTGGCCATTGCCTTTAGGCTCCATGAGATATGGGATATGGCAAGGTCGTTACGCTCCGTTTTCGGTTTGGCGATCAGCCCGAGATAGTCTGCCATGATTAACGATAGAGATAGAGCTGGGTGCTCCTGTTTGTGCCGCTTGGCAATGGCTACGATTTCCTCCATCGTCAGGCGACAAGCATCGACTACCCATACGTCAAGATCTGCCAGTCGATTAATCCCGTCAACAATCCTCGCCCATCCTTCATCGTCAAGGTTTGAAGGGTTACGCAGCAGACTTACCGACATCCGCCCTACCCGGCTATCGAACGCTCAGCTACCTGTAGCGAACTCATTTCCATGCTGAAAATCAGAACGCCCCTCCGCTGGTTCTCCCCGGGTAACTTCCCGTTTGCCACGCCTTCGGCAACCTTAAGCAAGCGCCAGTTCAGTTTTCCCCATTCCGGGCCGGGCGGCGACGATCACTAAATCCTCAGTGTTCATCCCACCGGTGATCGCGTCCAAGTCGTCAATCCTTGTTTTCAGCGTGTCGGACTCTTCCCCGTTTTTCAGGCTGTGCTCTAACGTGTTGGTGTATTCTGAGATGATGTCTCCAAGGCGAACCGGCTTCACTTCCTGCTTCGGCTTTCGAATGCCTGACAGTCGATCGATAAGTTCGTCTATCGCCACGGTAGCCAACTTCAATCGATGAATTTCCGATTGTCCCGCGCATCTCGTCAACAGCCGAAACAAACATCCGGCGCTGGTACATTTCAGTAACCACATCGGCATAGCTACGCAAATTTGCTGCGTTGGGGCAACTATGCGCCATTTTCATGATGTCAGCAAAATGCTCATCGCCACATTCCTCGGCAACCATCAGGGAATCAATCATGTTTCTGGTGCGAGCCTGTTTACGGATCACCTCATAGGCTCGTTTGTAAATCGGGATCTCGAATGTTTCCGCATCCAGCGTTGCCAGAACGTCAGTTGCCGTTGGCGTTAAACCGCCGATCAGCAAACCACCAATCAAGCTGGCCGCGATATCCTGTCTCATAGCGTACCCTCCCTGATTTTCGTCAGCGTCTTGCGTTGAAGCAGATAATCAAAATTAGCCACCAAGCCGCGATCGTTGTCGCTAAAGTGGAACGGCCTGGCAGCAGCCATAAACGCCCTGACGTATGACCTAAAGCCGTCTAGGTTTGGCGTAGCCAGAGATTTAAGATTTAACCAGAGCAGCAAGTTTCCGTTTTCGCTCGTCATTGGCTTCAACAGCGTGAGGCAGTCTTGTCACCCACGGCTTCGTTGTATGCGTTCAGGTAGTCGTCGTATTTGATTGGGTTTGATTTTCGTTTTAGAGGGTTTACCACCCTTGCCCCATCGCTTCCGCAAGTGGGTGACGAGTAAAGTACTTCCCGCAATCCGCAAAACTGGCAAGTACGAGCATCCACAGTACAAACTCCAAACCGCCGAACTGGTCATCAATGATGATACCCGTTGCCTGACCCATCTGGTATGGAGCATGGCGAACGGCTTTCATTTTGACACAGGCTATCTGGTATGCCCTGCGCCGTGTAACCGACGTCGCCCCCCTAAGCACTTCGAAATCCGGCAACTCCCCCTGCTGGCCGAAGGAAGAGTGCCGCCGTATTTACGGTATTACCAATCAGCTTAAAAGTGCCATCTTCGACGCTGAGAAGCAGACGATACGCCGTGTTCTGCGTCACCGTGAAGATGAAACTATCGTACTGGGCGAAATGCAACAGATGCTTGAAGAGAGCACGCATGCTGAAGAGAGCACGCAGCAGCATTACGGCGTCATGGCCCATGCACTCGAAAATGGCTACAGGCGAACGTTAACCAGTTCCTACAACACCACTAATCATTAATCCCGCCCCGGTATCGTGCCGGGGTTCCATTAATCACATTCACTTGTGAGGAGATTAATCATGCAAAATTTAACCATTGCACAAACATTAACCATGTCCAGCCGTGAGATTGCTCAGTTGGTTGGAAGCCGTCATAGCGATGTAAAACGCAATATCGAAAGACTAGCAGCATCCATGCTGATCCAACTACCGCCAATGGCGAAAGTTAAAATAAACAATTAAATAGCCATAATCGGTTTTCTGAAGCCTACACTTTTGAGGGGGAACAAGGGAGAACAAGGTAAACGCGACAGTATTATTGTTGTCGCTCAACTTTGCCCTGAGTTCACCGCCCGTCTTTGCCCTGAGTTCACCGCCCGTCTGGTTGACCGCTGGCAAGAGCTGGAGAAGCTGGCCGGACAACCAGCATTGCCAGAAAACTACATCTCAGCACTGGAAGCTCTGCTTGAGTCGAAAAAGAGTGAAGAGGCGCTGGCATTGGTCAACAAGAAGCAAGAAGAAGAGATTCATTGCTTGCAAAATTTATTCCAAACAGGAATGACGCCCGTCCAGTTCTGCAAGCAATTGAACGGGGTGAATATTATGGGGGTAAATCTGTTTCTGGCAGAGCGTAATTTTCTCTACGACGGGCAGAAAGAAGAAAACAAGCCCTATGAATGGCGTGTAAAGGCTTATGCACGCGATAAATACTTTACCGAGAAAACGGTCTACCGAGAAAACGGTCACCTACCGAGAAAACGGTCACCGTTAATACCGAAAAAGACAAGAAGCAATTTTATGAAGTCATTCTTTTAAAAGAAGGCGCTAAATGGCTGGATCGCCACTATCTGAAAGGCAAGCTTCCTATGAAGAAAGGCTGGAATGGACAATTTACCCACAATAAATACGCTCAGGTCGCATAAGAAAAAATGATGAAGCAATCACGGGAAGTTATCGTTGCCCGTATTATCTTTAGCATCTAAAGATATTTTTGCCTGCAAAAGGCAATGGTGACGCTGAAAGATATTTATCGTACCACCCTGCGCCAATATTTCCGCGAGCACGGTGACCCCGTCATTGATGGCGAACGACTCAGCCCGGACAAGCCGGAATATGCGGGCGTCATCAAACATACTGACCATTATTTTATCGCACTCCTTAAGAAAAAATGTGAACTGCATAATGCCTGTCGTCGCCACAGTCGCGCCACTCAGGCATTAATCAAATATCAAATGGAGAAGGAAACCGACCATGTTTAACAACTTCTGGACACTGAAAATCATTAACGCCATTTCAATTATTATGGCATAGATAGCGGCAGGGATAACCACTGTCATTGGCATCATGAATGCAGAGCCAACAATTGGCATCATGAATGCAGAGCCAACAACAGTTATATTTTTAGCAATAGCGTTAGTTTTTAGTCGGTTATTTTGGAATTTATTGCTGTGCAATTTGTACAGGCAGAAACGCTTAGCAAGATTCTTCACTCAACTGGAGAAGGCCAATGAAACCTAAAATACCTAACAGGATAAAGATAAAAGAGCAGGAGAAGTTATTTAAGCTCTTATACCGTGAAGGACTTATTCATGCAAGACGCATACGACGAACCGGTTATTTATCAATACGGCTCTCCCTCTACTGCTAGTGGCGCATGTTATCCAAAGATAATGGCCAGAGTTGGAAGACCGTGAGCCACGCCAAGTACGACACCCAAATAGCAATAATAAAACAGGAGCACCCATGAATTATGCATTCGCGGGTCATGCTGCCCTCATGGGGAGCTATCACCCCCAAGAAACCCACTGGACAAATTGGTTCAATGGCTGAAAAACGGATACCGAAAGCTTATCGATATCCTCAAGCAGCAAGGCAAACCTCTACGACCTGCCCCAGCACCTTAATCAATCAAGACTGTTACAGCCTGAAATCACCTTCATCACTGCACACTCTGTGTGAAACGTTCACGACCGCATTCGATTGGTCATTCCCCCACCCGTCGCCGTCATGACGAACGGCTCAGCGGCCTGATTTTAGCAGAGGTCAATTATCGCATAAATCACCATTAATACAGCTAAATTAATCATAAATACATGAGGTTACAGCTATAGATATGTCAGATTTTTCAAAAAAATGGTGTCATTTTTGGCGTTCACTCAGATGGCTTTTAGCATTTTTTTTGTTTTTCTTCTGCTCGCTCCAGATTGTAGTTTTTCTGACTGGACATGGCGGATTCACAGGATTACGTTACTCAGTAATATACAGCTTGCAGTAATATACAGCTTGCTGTGGTTGATCCCTGTTTTGCTTTTTCCCTCCAGAACAAAAATCATCAGTGGTGTATTAGGAATACTAATATGAGGTACATCTTTACTCCAGATTATGGGGTACATCTTTACTCCAGATTGTCTATTACCCGATTTATAAACAATAAACCACAAAAAGTTGGTTTTTTTTGTAATATTTTAGTCATACAGTGTGGAAAGTCTTGAATATGCGAGCCAATATTCCGATTGGAAAATTTTGACCATACTGGTTTTGTACACTGTAATGGCCATATTACTATGGCATAAAGTTCGCCCATATTACTTTTTCTTTTTGTTTAAAAGAAAAGTAATTTTTTGCTCATCAATTTTCGGAATAATTTTTATCATTCCACTGTGCAACGAAATGAGGGAAAAACACTGACAGAAACTAGCGAACATCTGGCTAGCCGAACGGTAATGTACTACGCACGTTGGTCTTGGTGCTTGGTGAATCGACTCCAGCAATCGCATTAGCTTGTACGGTTATGGCCGTAACACAACTCTGCACCTAGATACATTGCGTAAAAGTAATTCCAACCTAGTGGTTTTCAATAATGTGGTAACTTCACGTGCATATACTATTACAATTACAAGCTTGCAGCAAACGTTGACGTTCACTGATGAACAGAAACAGAACCTCTACCTAAGTAAACCTTCTCTGTCAAGTATTCAATGAGTTGATTACAGTGTAAACTCTGTGGTTTTGGATGTGGAGATACAGTGGCTAACGTTGATGTAAGATGCCCGTTTGGTGAACAGACAGCCTCTGTAAAAAACACGGTTATGGCAAAAGTGCCCATCAGCGTTACCGTTGTCAATAATTATGGAAACTCACTTTCCAGCTCGATTATTCCTATCGTGCCTGCCAATCGGGAATGACAGAACAACTCATTGACTTGGCAATGAATAATATTGACTTGGCAATGAATAATGCGGGTATTCGTGACACTGCTCGGGAATTACATATTAGTATCAATGCCGTCGTGCGTATTTTAAAAAACGCTCGCTGCAGAATGCAACAACGCTGCCACTGGATAACCTACAAATTCAACTGATTTGCGAAGTGGATGAAATGTGGTCATTTGTTGGCAACAAAAAACGGCAGCGTTGGCTATGGTATGCATGGGAGCCGCGTTTGAAGCGAATTATCGCTCATGCATTTGGCTCTCGAAGCAAGAAAACGCGGCGTAATTTGCTGAAACTGTTCCAGGGGTTCAGAGTGGCATTTTGGTGCGCTGATAGCTACAGGGCTTACAACGACGAACTTCCAAAGCAAAACACATTGTTAGCAAACTGTATACACAGCGTGTTGAGCGTAAAAATCTGACGCTACGCAACCGCTTCAAACGCCTCAATCGTAAGACGTTGGGGTATTCAACATCATCCGAAAAGCACGATAGGCTCATCGGTACTTACATTGAACGCGAGTATTACGTTTGATGCTGTATCAACTCATTGAATACACGACCGGCATCGCCCAGTGAACGCCTGACGCGCGATGCGAATATCAATTTCGACTGGCAGCAACAACGCACCAGTTGGTTTATTGTCGGGTTGTCAACGCTGCTCGCCATCATTGTGACCTGGCTGATGGCGCGCGGTCTGCTGGCACCGGTAAAACGACTGATGCAGGGGATCCACCGTCTGGCTGCAGAGGAGTTTACTGCACGCGTACTGGTCAATACCCGCGATGAATTGGGTCGGCTGGCGCAAAATTTTAACCAACTCGCCACCGCATTAGAAAAAAAAACGAGCAGTCACGCCGCGCCTTTCATGATGGCCGATATTTCCCATCAGGATGGCGTGCGCAAAGCAGATTCAGGCTCCCTGCTCTCGTTGCAAAACGAAGTCTCCACGCTGACTAAACTGGTGGATGACCTGCATCAGTTGTCGCTCTCCGATGTCGGTGGCTAACTTATCGCCGCGTTTCCGTGGATTTAATCCAACTGCTGCATATCAGCGTCGCGTCCTTCAACGAGCGTTTTCAAAAAAACACATAGAGTTCATCACGCAGTTGCCAGAGTGCGCCAGCGCCTTTGGCGATCCGGACCGACTCAGCCAGCTGTTTAACAACCTGTTGGAGAACAGCCTGCGCTACACTGACAATGGTGGGCAGTTACAGATCCGTGCCCATACTGAAAATGGCGTGTGCACTCTGGTATGGGAGGACAGCGCGCCGGGCGTCGACGCCGAGCAACTGGCTCGGATTTCCGATCGTTTCTATCCGCGCAGAACGGTCACGCAATCGCGCCAGCGGCGGTTCAGGGCTGGGATTGGCTATCTGCAAGAATATCGTTGAGGCCCACGGGGGCCGATTGTATGCTAACATTTCTTTACTCGGTGGTTTTCAGATGGCCGCCGAATTCCCGCTTCATCCACCAGAATACTGAAACGCAGATGACCGAAACCTTATTGAACGAGACGCTGCCAGAGCAGTGCTTATTGTTTAAGATGAGCCCAAGCTCGGCCAGCTTTTAGTGGACTACCTTCAGGCCTCAGAATACCACAGACACTGGATAACCCACGGCGATGAGGTGTTGCCTTGGGTGCGCGAGCACTCACCGTCATTGATTCTGCTGGATTTGATGCTGCCAGGCATCGATGGTCTGACGCTGTGCCGCATCATCCGCCAGTTTTCCAATGTGCCGATTATTATCGGTTACCGCGCGCAGCGAGGAGATTGACCGGCTGCTGGGATTAGAAATTGGTGCGGATGACTACATCTGAAAACCCTACAGCCCACGGGAAGTGGTGTACAGGTGAAACCCTGCTACGCCGCTGCCGCTGGCAGTCTGCACCGCCGCCCGAAGCGGGACTGGAAGCCGCCTTTGGACGAACAGACATCGTTTATTCGCACCGTTTATGGCATGGGATTCTGCTGGAAAGCCGGATCCTGTGAAGTGGTCTAACGCACTCAGGTTCCCGACAAGCGGGAACCCGTTGATAACCGCTTACTTCACCACACCAAACGGATCCAGCACCGTGTGCTTGTTGGCGTTTTTCTAGTAGTTCTGCAAGATCCAACCGTATTCCGGCAACTCGTCGATAAAGGGCTTCAACATGGCGTCGACGGATAGTTTCTTCCAGTCGGCTTAAAGCTCTACCTCTACCCTAACGCGTAGACCGTTCCCAACTGCACGCAAGCTGCCGTCATGCGTTGCATCTCAACATTCGCTTCATATTTACTCCAGGCACCTGAGGGATCCACTACGACTCCAGGCACCTGAGGGATCCACTACGGGATAAACTTGATAGCCGTCATTCAACATGGCGAGCGTCTGGAAGGCAACGCAGGTACCCAGCGTTATCCCGGAAATGATGATGTGGGTACGCCCGGTCTTTTTCACCAGATCTTCCAACGCATTACGGAATGAAGGATTTTCATAGGCATTGATGATCCCGGTGCGGCGGTAAATGGGTTATTCTTTAAAGATATCTTTCAGCTCCGGCAGGTGTCGCCGTTTAGCCATTGCACATTGGACGAGGTGATCAACACCGTTAATCTTTAACGCTTTCGCCATTTCTGCAACGCGACCACGTTAGCTTTATAGCCGGATGCCTGATTGAAATCGCGGGTACTGGCCATCAAACCCACCTGCTGATCGATAAACAGCATAATGGTGTTTTCAGGCATCGGCTTGTCGTAGGCCACGCGCCCGGCTTTACGCGCATCGACAGCACTGACTTTGTTTGGCAGAAAGCACTGACTTTGTTCGGCAGAATCTGATCGGTTATCTGGCTGATGATATCGGCCGGACGATCCTGAGCAAACGACGTAGCGCAAACCCCAGCCATCAACAGCGATGCGATCGCGACGCTAAGTACTTTTTTCATTCCATTCTCCTGTTTCGTCAATGTAATGATCTGTTGTTTATGCGCTGCTCAGCCAGGTCGGAACGATATCGGTGCCTAATCCAGCGCCGTAGCCAAAATAGATATTCAAACCGGCTAACGGTTCGAGGTAACGGCATTGCGCAGCGTGTCGGCATCGACCGATTTGAAGCCCGTACTGGCAATCAAGGTCTGAGCAGTCGCTTTAGCCTCAACGTCATACCCGGCATGGAACACGTGCCCTGCGGAAAAGGCCAGGCCTTCTGCTACCGCCTGCGTAAACGTGGTGTTAAACGCTTTCACGATATGTTCCACCGCTGACGTGCTGTGGCCAAGCGTCAGGCTCATGTAATCAGCAGACAGCGGGTTGGTAATATCAATCACCACTTTGCCACTGATATCCCCCAGCGAAGAGAGTGCGTTAACCGCGTCACCGTAAGCGGTCGCCAGCAGAATCACCTGTGCCACCTTGCGCGGCAACGGCGGCAGGCTCTACATGTGCACCGCTAAACTGCGCGGCTAATGCCTGTGCCTTGTTAAGATCACGCCCAGTCACGCGTACCTGATGCTCTGCCAGCGTAAAACGTTTAACAAAACTAGACCCTATATTGCCGATACCTATAACGGTGATAATCATGATGTAACTACTGATTAATTAGTTGATGTTGATATGTATATAGTTAGTGAATGAAATATAGGTTTCGCTTCATGGTTTGGGAGTTTATAAGTCTATTAGAGATATATATATGGTAATTAGAAATGAATTATCTCTCTCTAAAATGAATTATCTCTATCTCTAATATAGAAACAATAATGCGGAGTGTTGGATGGACAAGTTTCAGGCCATGAATACCTTTGTGGCGGTCGTTGAGGCAGGCAGTTTTGTCGGTGCCATAATAGATACGGTGGCATTATCTAAGCCGGTGGTATCACGCCACGTTGTCGAGTTGGAGGAGTACCTCGGTGTGCGTCTGTTGCAACGCACAACGCGCCGATTATCGTTGACAGAGGACAGTCAGAACTACTATCTGCGCTGTAGAGAGTTGCTGGCATCGATAAAAGAGGCCGAATCGGAAATTACCGCCTACTCGGCGGAGGTTCATGGGCGATTACGTGTGGGAGCGCCGCAAACCTTCGGCGTGAAATACCTCACGCCACTGTGGGGTAAATTTGTGGAAGAGAACCCGCAGGTGAAACTCGATATCATTTTGTCCGACCGTGTAGTGGATCTGGTGGAAGAAGGTTACGACGTGGTGATCCGCATCGCGCAATTGCCTAACTCTATGTTTGTTTGTCGCCCGCTCGCCAAAACACGTATGGTGCTGTGTACTTCACCGGCCTATCTGGCGCAACACGGTACACCGCAACACCCGCTTGCGCGATCATCGCGTTATCTCTTACAGCTACTGGGCACCTACAGCTACTGGGCACCGGGTAATGAATGGCACTTCTCTCCCAAGGTAATGAATGGCACTTCTCTCCCAAAGATGGCGGTGAGGCTATCGCCGTGAAAACCCAACCGCATATTCATGCTAACAACGGAGATACCTATGCTAACAACGGAGATACCTGCCGTTATGCCGCGCTGGCACATCAGGGCATTATTCTGCAACCGGATTTTCTTGTGGGCGAAGATTTACGCGCAGGCACGCTGGTCGAGTGTTACCCGATTACACCTCACTGGCACTGAATATTTACGCCGTCTACCCGACTCGTAAACTGCTGCCGCTCAAGGTAAGACGCTTTATCGATTTTCTGGCCGAAGAGCTTAGCACTCCCACCTGGTGAATAGCTTAGCACTCCCACCTGGTATGGTTATACGAGCACGCCGGGAAACCAGCGTTAAGGCCTGCTCGTCAAAAAAACTGTTCAACTTGATGAAAAATCTGCCCCGTTAAGCTTTCTCCCGGCTGTTAACATCTTTCTCCCGGCTGTTAACATGGAGAACGTCACAACAATAACTATGGAGAACGTCACAACAATAACTATGATTATTTTTTTAGGTTTTTCTCACCGACAACGGTCAATACGGGGAACGTTATACCATGTCAGGTTTAGTAAATGGCTAATGGATCATCAGGTTTAGTAAATGGCTAATGGATCAATGGCGATGTCGCCGCAGAAGAGATCAAAAACGGGGCCTCTCAGCCTCAGGAAACGCTGTTTCGCCAAACAAAGCTGATCCAAGAAGCAGGCCGCTATCAACTTTTTGTTTCTTATCTCTGCCCGTGGGCATCACGTACTTTGATGTTCCGCAAGCTAAAGGGACTTGAAAATATTGTTTCCCTGTCCATTGCGCAATCGTTGATTGCGGATAACGGCTGGGAGTTTACCACTCCGCAAGATGCCGGCGAACACGTTGCTACCGTACGCTATCTGCATCAGTTGTATACCGCCAGTGATGCCCATTACACCGGTAAAGTTTGAGTACCGGTGCTGTAGGAGCGTATTGAAGGGAGTATCGTCAATAACGAATCGGCTAATATCATTCGTTTGTTCAACACCCAGTTTGGCACCTTGACCGGTAATCATGAGGATTAGAGGATTATTATCCCCTCGCACTGCGCTCCACCATTGATGAATGGAATGAAGTGATTTACCACAACATCAACAACGGCGTGTACAAAACCGGCTTTGCCAAAACCCAGGAGCACTACGAAAACACGGTGACAACGCTGTTCGAAACGCTGGATCGCGTTGAAACGCATCTGGCGACCCATCGCTATATTGCTGGTGATACCATTGCCAAGGCATATTGCTGGTGATAGCCTTACCAAGGCTGACTGGCGGCTGTTTGTGACCCTAGTACGCTTTGATGTGGCCTATCACGGTGCGTTCAAATGCAATATCCGTCGCATTGAAGATTACCCTCATCTGTCGAATTACTTGCGTGAGCTTTACCAGTGGCCGGGCATCAAAGAGACGCTCAATATTGACCATATCAAAGCGGGTTATTACGGCATCCGTTAGCTGAATCCGACCGGCATTGTGCCGCTCGTCCCGCAGGTTGATTTACAACGTGCGTACAACCGCGCCAACCTCGGCAAGTAATCCTCGATTCCTACGCCAGCGTGCGTATAGGCAACAGCTACACTTTTTCTGCGTCGTTAGCTGATTTTTACCGACATTAGCGCTAGAATCCCCCCTCCTTTACTGTTTCCCTCGGGGAACAGCCTGACTTGTGATCAGACCAGAGAGACACCATGTTTAAACCGGAACTGCTTTCTCCGGCCGGTACGCTGAAAAATATGCGCTACGCCTTCGCGTATGGCGCTGATGCGATTTATGCCGGTCAACCCCGTTACAGCCTACGGGTGCGTAATAACGAATTCAACCACCAGATGCTAGCGCTCGCTATCAATGAAGCCCACGAACTGGGGAAAAAATTCTACGTGGTGGTGAACATCGCCCCGCACAACGCCAAGCTGAAAACTTTCCTGCGCGATCTTCAACCCGTGATTGATATGGGGCCGGATTCGTTGATCATGTCCGATCCCGGCCTGATCATGCTGGTAAGAGAAAACTTTCCACACATGCAAATTCATCTTTCTGTGCAAGCCAATGCGGTGAACTGGGCAACAGTGAAATTCTGGCAGCAGATGGGGCTAAGCCGCGTGATCCTGTCTCGCGAACTGTCACTGGAAGAGATTGCTGAAATTCGCCAGCAGGTACCGGACATGGAGCTGGAAATTTTCGTGCACGGCGCATTGTGCATAGCCTACTCTGGCCGCTGCCTGCTTTCCGGTTATATCAATAAGCGTGACCCCAATCAGGGTACTTGCACCAACGCCTGCCGTTGGCAATACAAAGTGCAGGAAGGGAAAGAAGACGATACCGGCAATATCGTTCAACTGCATGAACCGATTCCGGTGCAGAATGTAGAACCCACGCTGGGTATTGGTGAGCCAACCGACAAAGTGTTTATGTTGGAAGAGAACCTGCGCCCCGGTGAATACATGAGTACATTCGAAGATGAGCACGGCACCTACATCATGAACTCGCGCGATCTGCGCGCCATTCAGCACGTTGAACGTTTAACCCAGATGCATGTGCACTCGCTCAAGATCGAAGGCCGCACCAAATCCTTCTATTACTGTGCACGCACGGCACAGGTTTACCGTCAGGCAATCGACGATGCCGCCGCAGGCAAACCCTTCGATCCGACACTGCTACAAACGCTGGAAGGTCTGTCACACCGTGGCTATACCGAAGGTTTCCTGCGTCGCCACGCTCATGAAGATTACCAAAACTACGAATACGGATATTCGGTATCGGACCGTCAGCAGTTTGTCGGTGAATTTACCGGCAAGCGGCGTAAAGGATTGGCTGAAGTGGCAGTGAAAAACAAGTTCACCCTCGGTGACAGCGTGGAGATGATGACGCCGAACGGCAACATTCAATTCACTCTCCATGCGCTGCAAAACGCCAAAGGTGAATCTATCGACGTCGCACCGGGGAACGGGTATATCGTGTACCTGCCAGTGCCGGATGACGTAGCGCTGGAGTTTGCGTTACTGCTACGTAACCTGCCGAGTGACGTGAGCACCCGTAACCCCAATGCGGCGTAAGGCAACGCAATCCCCTTGTGTGTCGTCCTCGGCGGAAGCCGGGGACCGCTCGCAGAAGAAATGCGTTTAGCCTGTGGGGTATTCCCGCCAGCGCGGGAATGACCTTGGGGCACAATCTGTGACTTTTCGCAAATTTTAGAAACAGATCACATCAATACCCTTACTATCTGGTTAGTATTGATCTGGTTAGTATTGAGCCGCTGAGAAAATCTAGAACGAAAAATAAACGTAGTGATACTAATACTAGGAACCACCTCTTTAGCCAGCTCGATCTCCCTTAGGCTGGCTTTTTCTTTGCCTTTTTTCCTGCTTTATCCCTTGTATCTGATACCGCTTCCGGCCATTTCTGGCTACGCTGTGTATACCTGTCATTGCCTCTTTTCAGGGCAAAAGGAGCATGCCATGAGCCAACATCATCTCGTATCCCTACTGATTCTTAACGGAAAAATACGGATACGACGTATTATGCAGCGCAGTGCAATAGTACAGAAAAGCCGGAATAGTACAGAAAAGCCGGATTTACGCTGCATGTGCGCGTGACCTGGTAACACGATGATGCCAAACGCTACGTCGAGGAAGCCGTGCAACTTACGGTGGATAATGTCGGTGGATAATGTGATTGCCGCCGGTGAGGATGGCACTATCAATGAGGTCGCCAGCGCACTGGTACAGTGGGCCACAGCCCAGCGTCCAACGCTTGGGATGATCCCACTCGGCACAGTGAATGATTTTGCTACCAGTTGCCAGATCCCGCTTGATTTCGAACATCAGTTAACGTTGGCGTTAAAAGGGCATGCAACGCCGATCGATGTCGCTTGCGTCAACGACAGCCACTATTTTATCAATATGGCGACAGGTGGTTTTGCCACTCATGGCGACAGGTGGTTTTGCCACTCGCATCACCACATAAACGCCCTCGAAGATGAAATCTGCACTGGGAGGCGCATCTTACATGCTACACGCTTTGCTACGTATAGATATGCTGACCGCAGAGCGCTGCGAGATTCGTGGCCCCGATTTTCAGTGGTCAGGCGATACACTGGTAATCGCCATCGGTAACAGGCGGCAGTCGGGCGGCGGCAACCGTTGTGCCCGGAAGCACTGATCAATGATGGGCAATTGAACTGCTCAATGATGGGCAATTGCAACTGCGCGTACTCTCAGCCAAGGAGTTGTTGCCTAACATGCTTCAGGCGCTGTTCACTGGCAGCGAGAACCCGAATGTGATCGCCGCGACCTTGCCCTGGCTGGAGATCATTGCGCCCGATAACATCACCTTTAACCTGGACGGCGAGCTGTTAAGCACCAACACGGCGAGCTGTTAAGCACCAACCGATTCCGCATCGACATCATGCCCGCAGCCTTAACCTGCCGATTGCCGCCACAGCAAACTGACAGAGTACTCCCGTTTAAGCCGCTTGCTATTCGCCAGATAGAGCATCACTACCAGCCCCAGAATAGCGGCGGCATACGCCAAGGTATCCAACGGATCTTTGTGGTCTACGGATCTTTGTGGTCTACAATGATCAGGCGAATAATCGCGGTAATGCCGATATAGACAAAGGTAATGCCGATATAGACAAAAAATAGTACAGTGGGAAATGGTAGCCTGATTGAAAATACTTCACGATGAGCGCGATAAACTCAAAATAGAGAAAGTTGATAACAATCCCTTCAACAATAAGCTGAAAAGAAAAATCTTTTTCACTGCTACTCAGCAGTACTTGCGCCAGATGAAAGGTCTCTTTCATCGACCCTATACACGATTCTGTGTAAATGCCTTTTCTGTGTAAATGCCTTTTCTCAGTAGTGACCGTCCAGACGTTCACCGAACTCGATAATAAAGCGGCTCATAGCCATACACCAGTCCCTCAGCGGCATCGCCCATTTTTGTGATGCCGCCTGGATTGCCAGGCACACTACTTTTTTCACCGAATCGTCAGTCGGGAACACCTTCCGTTTCTTGGTTACATGCCGGATCACGCTGTTCAGCGACTCGATGGCTTGGTTGTGTAGATCACCTTGCGGATGTCCGTCGGGTAGGCGAAGAAAGTGGCCAGATTGGCCCAATTTGCCTGCCAGCTCCGGCTTATTTGTGGATAGCTACTGTCCCAGGTACTGGAGAACGCTTCCAGAGCCTACATACCTCCTTCTTCCGGGGGACTAATAAATAGATGACTTTCAGGTAGCGGGTGACTGCCTTGTAGTCCTTCCAGGTGACGACCTGCTGACTGTTGCGCACCATATGCACGATGCATAACTGGATACTCGCTTCAAGATACACTGTGTTGATGGCGTCATGGAAGCCTTTCAGCCCGTCAACGCAGGCAATGAGGATATCGTTCAGACCACTATTTTTCAGTTCTGTCAGTACATTCAGCCAGAACTTTGCTCCCTCATTTTTGGCCAGCCACATGTTTGGCCAGCCACATGCCCAACAACTCTTTCTGGCCTTCGATGTTGATACCCAAAGCCAAGAACACAGATTTATTGATGACGCTGCTATCCTGCTGGACTTTTAGGACAATACAGTCAAGGTAACAATGGGATAGACTGCATCCAGTGGACGGTTTTGCCATTCGACAACCTACTCCATGACGGTATCGGATTGGTGACCTTCGATACTAGCGTGGGTGAGACATCCGCGTCATACAACTCTTTAAACGCAGCCGCTATCTTACGAGGGATCACCCTTTGGCATATAGCGACAGGATTAGTCGTGTATTCAACAATGAGTTGATACAGTATCAAAGTAATACTTGCGTTCGATGTAAGTGCCGATGAGCCTATCGTGCATTTCCGATGATGTTGAATACCCTAACGTCTGATGTTGAATACCCCAACGTCTCACGAGTGAGGCGTTTCAATCGGTTGCGCAGCGTCAGATTTTTACGCTCAATACGCTGTGTATAAAGTTTGCAATAATATGTTTTGCTTTTGGAAGTTCGTCGTTGTAAGCCCTGTAGCCATCAGTGCACAAAAATGCCACTCTGAACCACGAGAACAGTTTCAGCAACTTACGCCGCGTTTTCTTGCTTAGAGAGCCAAATGCATGAGCGATAATCCGCTTCAAACACAACTCCCATGCATACCACCGCCAGCGCTGTCGTTTTTTTATTCCAACAAATGACCACATCTCATCACATCCAAAACCGGAGAGTTTACACTGTATTCAACGAATACTGTGACCACAGGACGATGCGTTGCGTGCCTAACCTTTTGGCGACAATCCCTGCCGCATCTGGCAACTCTTCACACGCACGGCAAGATCGACTGATCCATCGAACAAGTCGGCCATTTCGATAGAGGCTGAAACACTGATACTCAATTGCGGCCACTGCTGGCACAGCGCCAACAGGGTGGGTGTGATGACCTGTGCGCCGAGCAACGACGGTACGCTTACCGCTAGCTGGCCTGTGGGTTCAGCCATGGTACTGGCAAGCAGCGTTTCGACGCATCAATCTCGTATCTTGCTGTTTGGCAGGCATCTCGATAAATCACACCCTCTGCCGTTATGGTTTGCTGTCGGGTGGTGCGAGTAATAATGGGGTTTTCAGGCTTGGTGACCGATGAAGGGATGAGCACAAGCAGAGCTGCTGAGGTGAAGTTGCCGCTGTCACACACGGCGAGAAATACGCCGATGTCATCTCCCGGATAATGTCGCATAACAGCTATTGCTGAATATCAGGAATAATTAAAATAATAATATGTTGATAGTTTATTTCATGTTACCGGAATGATATTCGTCAATAAGCTCTAAGCTCTGTTTCAATAAGCTCTGTTTTATGAAAAACACGCAGACTTCTACCATTCTTGGTGGCACTTCAGGCATTGGATTCGCTCTGGCTCAGCGATTGGTCGCGCGCGGCGATCGGCGGGCTTTTCGGCAGAAAAGCAGGCCACTGCGCTCCGATCACTAGGCGAGCTGGCATCCGCCTATGCTGTTGATATTACCGATCGCGCTTCTCTGACCGTCTTCTTCGCGCAAACCACCTCGCTTGCCTGGCTTCATACATCTATTGCACCATATATTACTATTGCACCATGGTAAATATAACATGGTGACGTTTCAGGCAATATTTTGGGGGCAAAATTGGGCAGTTTATGCCGCATTGCCCTCGCTGTTGCCGCATTGCCCTCGCTGTTGCCGAATGCGGCGGTGGTATTGATGTCGGGTGCCGCTCCTGCACGTCCCCTTGGCCGCGGACTGGCCGTTGAACTGGCCTCACGCAGATACCGGGAACGACCGATAGCACGCTGTGGCAGCAACGCCCGGCACAGGTGCGTGAAGCGGTTTACCAACGGTGGTGCAAACTCAATGTATTGCAACGTATTGCAACGCCCTGCTATGGTCGAAGAGCAGGCCGACGCGGCGCTGTTCCTGATCGACAATACGCACATGACGGGCAACACGCTCTATTGCGACGGGGATATACATTTCGTTAAGCGTGGCAGTGTGATATGCGGTGTTTTATGTACTGAAACCGTTTAGAGAAATTGCATTGGGCTGTGCTGGGACAGGATCGCATCTTGTTGGAGAACCTGGTACCGGACGCGAACGCTTATGAATACCTTTATCAATATGATGTTTGGCTCTCCCGCTTGCGCCAAATAAATAATGCAAAAAAACGGCAAAAGCACAGGTGGCAGAGTGGGAAACATAGCACGCGTTGTGATAATCGATTCAGACGCTGGGCTGAACTCTGATAGCGAACTGTAAATGGAAATGGAATATTACCCGTCGATCACCTTATAGAATTTCCGCTGAATTTAATAATGGAAGAGTATCAGCAGTAATGATGAGTATTTCGGCAGCAAACAGTAATCAAACCAGTGCGGCCAATAGAGAAACTACAACCAGTGCCAAAACGGTCCGCATGAAGGATATCATGGCATTGAGAAAGGCCTTGAGATACATTGAAAATCAGGTGGCGACGTTTAATCGCTATTTGCGAAATCCTACATTCTGGCAGCGTCCTAATCAGCCTTATACCTTATAAGGGTGTTAACCGATGATATAGACACTAAGGGTGTTAACCGATGATATAGACACGGTAAGTGCGCATAAAGCAACTGACAGGTAAAATAGAAACGTCTTCTTACCCGCATCATGCACCAAATTACCCGCATCATGCACCAAAAATGGCCAACCTAGAAAAGATCAAGGCAACCATTGATACGTTGATTAAAAACGCCAGTGTCAGCTTTAATCGCTCACAAAAAACATGCAAGTTATGCGTGAACGAGAAGATCAATATCTGGAAAATCGAGCGAAGAGTGCGAAAGCGCGCTCTGAGCGTCGGCAGTATGTTAAAGAAATGATTAATTCTGGAAGGGGCGATGAGCTATATAACGGGGGAATAGTGAAATAGTGGATGGCGGGCGGTGTCGTACCATTATGAATATTTCAACATGAATGTTTCAAACATAACGCCCTGCTAAAGCAGGGCGTTATGTTTTTGCTGAACCAACAAATTAGAATGGAATATCGTCGTCAAAGTCCATCGGAGGTTCATTGCCGCCATGCATCGGAGCATTGTTCTGTTGGCGCGGTGCTTGCTGTGCGCCGCCGCTGAAGGCCTGACCACCCTGAGGCTGCTGCGGTTGTCCCCAGCCACCCAGCGGCGCGTTGCCGCCTGCCGGGGCACCACCGCCATGACGGCCGCCCAGCATCTGCATAGAGCCGGAAATGTCTACCACCACTTCCGTGGTGTAACGATCCTGCCCGCTCTGATCCTGCCATTTTCGTGTACGCAGTTGACCTTCAACATACACCTGTGAGCCTTTGCGCAGGTATTCTCCAGCCACTTCAGCCAGCTTTCCGTACAGCGTGACGCGGTGCCATTCTGTACGCTCTTTCTGCTCGCCGGTCTGCTTGTCGCGCCAGGTATCTGACGTGGCCAGAGTCAGGTTAGCAACGGCACCACCGTTCGGCAGATAACGGACTTCCGGGTCTTGCCCCAGATTCCCGACAAGAATCACTTTATTAACGCCTCTGCTGGCCATGCTTGTGTCTCCTGATGAGTCAATACGTAAAATCTAAACTAGAAATCATAACATGCCAGCACTGTGCTGAGTACCGGCGATGTTGCATCCACACTTGCGATGTTGCATCCACACTTTTTTATTGGTTACAGTGTTGTATTAGAATACTGGATATTTATTCAGTTTTTTTTTGTTAGCGTGTTTTTTCTACTTGTCCCCCCACTGAGCCGCCATCTGCGGCACTAAAAAACGCAGCGGGTGTTTTTTGTGTCAAAATTACACATTTCGTACCGGTTATCTCCGCTGCGGGATGATAAAAAATAGCGTTAACTTCGGGATGTATGTGAATGGATAAGATCATGTATGTGAATGGATAAGATCGAAGTTTATTGTGCCCGTACTTATAACCTTAAAAATATACCTCTGGTAATACCGCGCGATAAGCTGATTGTAGTCACCGGGCTGTCGGGGTCCGGTAAATCGTCGCTGGCGTTTGATACCCTGTATGCGGAAGGGCAGCGGCGCTATGTTGAATCGTTGTCTGCCTATGCGCGCCAGTTTCTCTCTTTAATGGAAAAGCCGGACGTCGATCATATCGAAGGGTTATCACCGGCGATTTCCATTGAGCAAAAATCCACGTCCCATAACCAGCGCTCAACCGTAGGCACCATCACCGAGATTCACGACTATTTGCGCCTGCTCTTTGTCCGCGTGGGTGAGCCGCGTTGTCCGGATCACGATGTGCTGCTAGCGGCGCAGACCGTCAGCCAGATGGTGGATAACGTGCTGGCACAGCCGGAAGGTACTCGCCTGATGCTACTCACCCCCATTGTTAAAGATCGCAAAGGGGAGCACACCAAAACGCTGGAAAACCTGGCGACACAAGGCTATATCCGCGCCCGTATCGACGGCGAGGTGTGCGATCTTTCCGATCTGCCCAAGCTGGAATTACAGAAGAAACACATCATTGAAGTAGTTGTCGATCGTTTCAAAGTGCGTGAAGATTTGGCACAGCGTTTGGCGGAATCGTTTGAAACCGCGCTGGAGCTTTCCGGCGGTAGCGCCATTGTGGCGGATATGGATGATAGCAAGCGGCTTGAACTGCTGTTCTCCGCCAATTTCGCTTGTCCGCAGTGTGCGCTATAGCATGCATTGTCCGGTGTGGCTATAGCATGCATGAGCTGGAGCCCCGCATGTTCTCCTTCAACAATCCTGCTGGCGCTTGTCCGAGCTGTGATGGGTTGGGCGTGCAGCCGTTTTTCGATCCGGCACTTGTGGTGCAAAACGGTGAGCTATCATTGGCAGGCGGTGCGATTCGCGGCTGGGATCGACATAACTTTTACTATTTTCAGATGCTGCGTTCACTGGCGGTGCATTACCGTTTTCGTTCACTGGCGGTGCATTACCGTTTTTTTGATATCGAGGCACCATACGACAGCCTGAGTGAAAAAATTAGTCACGTCATTCTTTACGGTTCCGGTAAAGACACTATCGAGTTCAAATGCATCAACGATCGTGGCGATACGTCTGTGAGATGCCATCCTTTCGAGGGCGTGTTGAACAACATGGAGCGGCGTTACAAGGAAACTGAATCAAGCGCGGTGCGCGAAGAACTGGCCAAGTTTATTAGTAACCGTCCTTGTGCTAGTTGCAGCGGCACACGTCTGCGTAAGGAAACTCGCCATGTGTTTGTCGAACAGACCACGCTGCCGCAGATTTCCGACATGAGTATCGGCTATGCGATGATGTTCTTCCAGAAGATGATGTTCTTCCAGAACATGAAGCTAAGTGGTCAGCGCGCGCAAATTGCTGAAAAAGTGTTGAAGGAGATCGGTGATCGCCTGAAATTCCTGGTGAAAATTCCTGGTGAACGTAGGATTGAACTACCTGTCGCTGTCGCGTTCTGCCGAAACGCTTTCCGGCGGTGAAGCACAGCGTATTCGACTAGCGAGCCAAATTGGTGCCGGGCTGGTGGGGGGTGATGTATATACTGGATGAACCTTCCATTGCATTGGCTTGCACCAGCGAGACAACGAACGCCTATTGGAGACATTGATTCACCTGCGCAATCTGGGCAACACGGTGATTGTGGTGGAGCATGATGAAGACGCCATTCGCGCAGCGGATCATGTGATTGATATCGGACCTGGCGCGAGGGTACATGGCGGCCAAGTGGTAACGGAAGGCTCGGTAGAACAGATTATGGCGGTGCCAGAATCGTTGACTGGCCAGTACCTGAGCGGTGAGCGAAAAATCTCAGTACCGTCGCAACGTGTGCCTGCCGATCCCACCAAAGTGTTGAAGCTAGTGGAGGCTAAAGGCAACAACCTTAAAGATGTCACGCTGACGCTGCCCGTCGGGCTGTTCACTTGTATCACCGGTGTTTCTGGTTCCGTAAATCGACGCTGATTAACAATACGCTGTTTCCGCTGGCGCAACGTCAGCTCAATAGCGCAACGCTGGCGGAACCGGCACCGTACCGTGAGATTCACGGCCTTGAACATTTTGATAAGGTGATCGATATCTATCAAAGTCCGATTGGTCGCACACCGCGTTCCAACCCGGCGACCTACACAGGCGTATTACCCCATCCGTGAACTGTTTGCCGGCGTGCCAGAAGCGAGAAGCGCGGGTACAACCTCCGGCGCTTTAGTTTCAACGTGCGCGGCGGGCGCTATGAGGCCTGTCAGGGCGATGGCGTTATCAAAGTGGAGATGCACTTCCTGCCGGATATCTATGTGCCGTGCGAGCAGTGCAAAGGCAAACGCTATAACCGTGAAACGCTGGAAATCAAATACAAGGGTAAAAGCATTCATGAAGTGCTGGAAATGACCATTGAAGATGCGCGTGACTTCTTTGATGCTATTCCTGCCTTGGCGCATAAGCTGCAAACACTGATCTAAGCTGCAAACACTTATCGATGTGGGGCTTTCTTATATTCGTCTTGGCCAGTCGGAGACCACGCTCTCCGGCGGTGAAGCACAGCGTGTGAAACTGTCCCGCGAGTTGTCCAAGCGAGGAACGGGGCAAACCCTGTATATTCTTGACGAGCTAACCACTGGGCTACATTTTGCCGATATTCAGCAACTGTTGGATGTGTTGCACCAGTTGCGCGATCAGGTGAACACTATTTTGGTGATTGAGCACAATCTGGATGTGATTAAAACCGCAGACTTGATTGTGGATCTTGGTCCGGAAGGGGGCAGCGGTGGCGGTCAAATACTGGTGTCCGGCACCCAGGAGACGGTTGCCAATTGCAAAGCATCGCACACTGCCCGTTTCTTCAAGCCGATATTGGCACGCAAGTAGTGCTGTTCACGACGCACGGTATTGCGCCGGGCGTCGTGATTATAAGGTATCCACGTTTACTTTTATTTCGATAAGCACCGCTTTCGTTATCGTACCGTTATTTGTTATCGTACCGTTATTTCACGCTATTTTTCTTAGCGAAAAATATCTTCTCTACGAGAATTACACGAGAAATATTTTCTATTTTCTCTGCATCTGATGCGGCACTTACCCTATTAAATGGTCATATATCAAACTTACCCTATTAAATGGTCATATATTCAATGAGTTGATGCAGCATCAAACCTAATACTCGCGTTCGATGTAAGTGCCGATGAGCCTATCGTGTCGTGCATTTCCGATGATATGATGTTGAATCCCCCAACGTCTTACGATTAAGGCGTTTCAATCGGTTGCGCAGCGTCAGA
This sequence comes from Symbiopectobacterium sp., assembly GCA_051710525.1. GTDB lineage: Bacteria > Pseudomonadota > Gammaproteobacteria > Enterobacterales > Enterobacteriaceae > Symbiopectobacterium. The sequence goes on from JBPESR010000001.1 coordinate 76,474, forward strand.
TTTTCACGCTCAATACGCTGTGTATACAGTTTGCCAATAATGTGTTTTGCTTTTTGAAAGTTCGTCGTTGTAAGCCATGTAGCCATCAGTGCACCAAAATGCCACTCTGAACCCCGAGAACAGTTTTAGCAAATTACGCAGCGTTTTCTTGCTTAGAGAGCCAAATGCATGAGCGATAATCAGCTTCAAACGCGGCTCCCATGCATACCACCGCCAGTGCTGTCGTTTTTGTTGCCAACAAATGACCACATCTCATCCATCCACTTCGCAAATCAGTTGAATTTGCAGGTTATCCAGTGGCAGCGTTGTTACATTCCGCGGCGAGCGTTTTTTATTACATTTCCGCGGCGAGCGTTTTTTATTAAAGTACGCACGACGGCATTGATACTAATATGTAACGCCCAAGCAGTGTCACAAATACCCGCATTATTAATTGCCAATTCAATGAGTTGGTTTGTCATTCCCGGTTGGCAGGCACGATAGGAATAATCGAGCTGGAAGGTGCATTTACATGACTGACAACGGTAACTCTGATGGCCACTTTTGCCATAACCATGTTTTTTTACAGAGGCTGTCTATTCACAAAACGGACATCTTACATTTCACAAAACGGACATCTTACATCAACGTTAGCCACTGTATCTCCACATCCAAAACCGGAGAGTTTACACTGTAATCAACTCATTGCATACGTGACCTAAAATTCCCATTGTTCCGGTGATTGGTGGTCAACATAAAAAATCGAAATAATTGCATGTTTACCAAACATGCAAAAATCATATTAGGAAATATATTAGGAAAGGAGGTACAGAAAAAAAACCGCCTTGAAGGCGGCGACTAATAAGGAACAATATCTATAAGGAACAATACCTTGATTATTATGGTTTTTATTCGTGGTGCCCGGGGCGGGACTTGAACCCGCACAGCGCGGACGCCGAGGGATTTTAAATCCCTTGTGTCTACCGATTTCACCACCCGGGCGAAAATTGGAGGCGCGTCCCGGAGTCGAACCGAGGTAGGCGGATTTGCAATCCGCTGCATGGCCACTCTGCCAACGCGCCTTTATTCTGATTCTGCCTATTGACCCGATACTTCAAGTCATATCAATAAGTTTTCACTTATAAGTTATTGATTAAAATATTTTATTTCCATTTCAGGAATGGACGCTATTATGGACTGGTTACGTGCTGATGGCAAGTCCTTTGTCGCCGGGATAAAACCAAACGTTTAAAAGCTCACCACGGCCGCTCATTATTTAGAACTCTCGCTGCATTTAGCAGCAAAACGGCTGTTGAGTCGGCAAATATTCACCAGCCTAGACCGCAGTAATATCATTATGTTGACTCAGCGGCAATGTCGGACAGCGAGAAAAGTGGTTGTGTATTCAATGAGTTGATACAGCATCAAATGTAATACTCGCGTTCGCTGAAGTGCCTATGCTCCTACCGTGCATTTCAGATGATGTTGAATACCCCAGCGTCTTACGATTGAGGCGTTCCAATCGGTTGCGCAGCGTCAGATTTTCACGCTCAATACGACAGTATGCCAATAATGTATTTTTCTTTTGGAAGTTCGTCGTTGTAAACCCTGTAGCCATCAGTGCACCAGAATGCCACTCTGAACCCTACGCAGCGTTTTCTTGCTTAGAGAGCCAAATGCATGAGCAATAATCCGCTTCAAACGCGGCTCCCATGCATACCACCGCCAGCGCTGTCGTTTTTTGTTGCCAACAAATGACCACATCTCATCCACTTCGCAAATTAGTTGAATTCACTTCGCAAATTAGTTGAAGAATTTGCAGGTTATCCAGTGGCAGCGTTGTTACATTTCGCGGCGAGCGTTTTTTAAAATACGCACGACGGCATTGATACTAATAATATGTAACGCCCGAGTAGTGTCACGAATACCCGCATTATCCATGGCCAAGTCAATGAGTTGGTCTGTCATTCCCGGTTGGCAACCACAATAGGAATAATCGAGCTGGAAGGTGGTTTACATGACTGACAACGGTAACTCTGATGGCCACTTTTGCCATAACCATGTTTTTTTACAGAGGCTGTCTGTTCGCAAAACGGGCATCTTACATCAACGTTAGCCACTGTATCTCCACATCCAAAATTGAAGAGTTTACACTGTAATCAACTCATTTAATATTTGACCCAATTCAGCAATGTACGATTTCGAAAAAGACGTGATCCGCTTGGCAGTGAGAAAGCGCGGCAGCATTGATCCGTTAATAAACAAAATGAAAGAGAAAGTACTGGAATTACAAGGCATAGAGCAAAATGGAACGCTTACGCTGGATAAGTTATGCAAGTCCAGTGTAAAAGATTTACTTTATCGGCAAATAAAGTGTTTACGTACGTAGTGTTTACGTACGTAAGAAACGCAATACCATGGTAAGGGTGCTATCAACGGCATCAAACTTATAGCCTCAACGCCCTCTGGCGGTTGGGGCTTTTGCCTATTGACAGCGACGGATAGCTGAATAAAATTATTACGTCGCACATCTGACTCTGACTTGTTGTCCCGTCCATATCAGTTTGGCTCAGCTGTGCGATAAGGCCTTGGCCAATGCCGGGGCCTTCTGTTTTGATTCGGACATCGATGGGTCAATACATTTAAGCACATTTAAGCTGCAACTAAGCACATTTAAGCTGCAACTTGAGCGCCAAGGGAAAACGCCCGCCGGGCTTCCTCTGAAGCCCGAACAGCTAGAGCTACGTGAGATGAAGAAAAAAGTCCAGCGTCTTGAAATGGCGAATGAAATCCTAAAAAAGGCTACGGCTCTCTTAATGTCGGACTCACTCAACGGTTCATGGTAGCCGACAGGCTGAGAGTGCGATATCCGGTCGCGGCGTTGTACCAACCTTTTAAAGTACATCGCAGCCGCTACAGGCACTGGCAGGCTTCCGCACTTAGCCCGACGGGGAACGTGTGGTTAAGCGCAGCTAGGTCATGGAAGCCTGGAATGCCAGCGGTGGCTCCTCCGGCGCTCGAAGCATCGCGACTATCATCTCCAGGGGCTCTGGCGTCAAAATGGGCCGCTGGCTGGCGGGTAATAAGATGAAAGAGCTAGATATCGCCAGTTGCCAGGTACCGACGCACAAATACAAACGCGGCGGAAACGAACACGTTGCAATACCGAACCATCTCGACCGCCAGTTCGCAGTTACCGCGCCGGCTCAGGTGTGGTGCGGTGATGTGACCTATATCTGGACGGGTAAATGCCATGCTTATCTGGCGGTGGTGCTGGATATGTTCGCCCGTAAATCAGTGAACTGGGCCTTGTCGACGTCGCTGGATTCGGTACTCATGGTCAAAGCATTGCAGATAGCCTGGGAGCTTCGGGGTAGGCCACTAGGCGTGGAGGTAGGCACCAGGCGTGATGCTCCACAGCGACCAGGGTAGCCCCTATACCAGCTGCCAGTATTGGCAGGCCCTTGTGGTGCTGTCGGATAAAGCAGAGTATGAGCCCGCTGGGCAACTGTTGGGATAACGCCCCTATGAAGCGGTTCTTCCGGAGCCTGAAGACAGAATGGGTGCCGACCAAGGGCTATAAAAGCTTCAACGGGGCTCAGAGCGCGATAATCCGCTTCAAACGCGGCTCCCATGCATACCACTGCCAGCGCTGTCGTTTTTGTTGCCAACAACTGTCGTTTTTTTTGTTGCCAACAAATGGCCACATCTCATCCACTTCGCAAATCAGTTGAATTTGCAAGTTATCTAGTGGCAGCTTTGTTACATTCCCCGCAGCGAGGGTTTTTTAAAGTACGCACGACCGGTATTGATACTAATATGTAACGCCCGAGCAGTATCACGAATACCCGCATTATTCATTGTTAAGTCAATGAGTTGGTCTGTCATTCCCGGTTGGCAGGCACGATAGGAATAATCGAGCTGGAAGGTGCGTTTACATGACTGACAACGATAACGCTGATGGTCACTTTTGCCATAACCGTGTTTTTTACAGATACTGTCTGTTCACAAAACGGGCATCTTACATCAACGTTAGCCACTGTATCTCCACATCCAAAACTGGAGAGTTTACACTGTAATCACTCCACTGTAATCAACTCATTGAATACTTGACCGCAGGTGTGCAACAACGATTAAGTAAACTATTTACCCGAGAAATAGCACATGCTATATCGCAGTGCGTTGCGTAAATATGACCAATATCTCTCCTGGCAACGCCTTTATTGATCTTTTCTGGATGCCGAAACAGTCGTCGTGATGTTTGGTATCTCGCTGTGTGTCAGACGGGCAGGGCGGTATCTCTGCCTGCGCTCCTATCTGGTTCCTCAAAAAATGAAAAGGTAAAAGTCTGTAACGACAAAGGGTTATATTTAACGACAAAGGGTTATATTTTTGTCATAGATAAATGTTATAGAACTGTAAAAAACGCTTGCCAACGCAGGGCGTTTTATTGCTATGTTATCTTACTGATAACAACCTGCGTTATTTTCTCGAGGTGATCATCGGGAGTGCTAATACGGTCAATCATTATCCCGTGGAATAACGGTCAATCATTATCCCGTGGAATAGTTGTTGCCACAGTGAGGAACGCACATGGTAATGTCCTTTTGGGGACCCAATCAGCAAATTCTGACATGTTGTTTTCAACATAACCTATGCTGTCGCCGTCATCAAACGCGATGGTTGATGGTTGATATGATAAAGGGAGGTGAGGGTCTAACCACCGTGTGAATTTCTCCTGCAATTCGTCTTGTCTTTATTCTTCTCTACTGCTTCGTTTTTTATCCCTCGCGCCCACTTTGCGGGACGATATTATCGTCCGCTGCTATTATTGTGTTATTGGCAGTGCGCTACTCATGTCTCCAGTATCGGCTTAATAAGGAAGCCAACCTCGTTTGTGAGTGAAACATCACGCACAGTGGTTATGTGCGGTAAGTGAATCAAACTGTAAGGTGCCACTATGGGAAGACAAAAAGCAGTGATCAAGGCGCGTCGTGAAGCTAAACGCGTTATTCGTCGTGATTCACTCAGTCATCGTCAGCGTGAAGAAGAATTGGTCACTTCTCTGGTTCAGATGGGGGGAATTGAGGCTATCGGTATGGCGCGAGAAAATCCTGATACGTCACCGATCGCCGCGCGTACCATCGCCCAGGAACATTACTTGTCTGCGATAGAAAATAAACAGTTAACCTTTGCCACCGGTGAGGCGGGGTGTGGCAAAACGTTTCTCAGTGCGGCCAAAGCGGCTGAAGCGCTGATTCATAAAGAGGTTGAAAGGATAATTGTTACTCGTCCGGTGTTACAGGCTGATGAGGATCTTGGTTTTTTACCTGGTGATATTACTGAGAAGTTCGCTCCCTATTTCCGTCCGGTATATGACGTATTGCAGCAGCGTTTTGGCGCATCGTTCTTGCAATACTGTTTACTCCCGGAGATCGGATTTGCAATACTGTTTACGCCCTGAGATCGGAAAAGTGGAAATAGCACCTTTTGCCTATATGCGATGGCGTACATATTAAAAATGCCGTGGTAATTCTTGATGAAGCACAGAATGTCACGGTGAATCAGATGAAGATGTTCCTGACCTGTCTGGGTGAAAATGTTACGGTGATTGTCAACGGGGATATTACGCAATGTGATTTACCCGTTGGGGTGAAATCCGGTTTGCAGGATGCATTGGATCGTTTTCAGGACGATGACATGATTGGCATTGTTTCTTTCCGCACATCGGATTGCGTCCGCTCTCCATTGTGCCAGCGAACTCTGTTCGCCTTGATACCTTCTGCCGTCAACGTAGTGGTTTACGCTGACGGCAGTTTTTCCTTTTTGGCGCGCGCGGTGGTGGCCGAGCCACGGATTCTGTTGTTCGATGAACCGCTTTCCAATCTTGATCGCGATCTGCGTGAGTCACTCAGTAAAGAGATGTCGGCATTACTTTGCCAGTTAGGTACAACCGCGGTATAGTTAGGTACAATCGCGGTATATGTCACGCACGATCGCGAAGAAGCAAACACCATGGCAGATGCGATTGCCACGTTATCCGCAGGCCAGCTAGTCTCTGTTTCCACCTTAAATGCAGAGTAGGGGAGTTATACGATGAACATGAACACAGTAAATCTCAGTACAGTTTACCCCAGTAAAAAGTTAACATCAGGAATATTAACAGGTATGGCGCTTTCTTTAGTCATGGCAAGCCGCAGTGCGCTGGCATTGACGGTGTATACCGCAGGGCCAGGATCGTTAAGTTAAGCAGCAAGCTATCTGCCGGGTTTGAAAACTATCTGCCGGGTTTGAAAAGGAAACCGGCGTTAAAGTTGATATTTTTCAAACCACTACCGGCAAAGTGACGGCCAGGCTGGACTCCGAACAAGCGAACCAGCGTGCGGATGTGTTGATCTCTGCCTCTTGGGGTACTGCCACGGATTTGCAGCAGCGTGGCTGGCTCTGGCTGCTGGCCTATGAAAGTAAAAATGCAGATCAGGTACCTGCACCGTTTAAAACCCCTTATTACGTCGCTCAGGGCATTTCTGCGTTAGGGATTGTGTGGAACAGCAAAAGTGGCACTCCAGAGCCGAAGGATTGGCAGGATTTGGCTCAGCCTGCATTCAAAGATAAGGTGACAACGCACGATCCGGCACTCTCAGGTGCTTCGCTAGACCTGATTATCGGTTTACAAAATACACAAGGTGAGAACGCCTAGAAGCTGTTTGATGCCTTGAAGAACAACGTGATGATCGTGGCTGGCCCTAACGCGCAAGCGTTGACGCCGGTATTGCAAGGGGCCAAGGCTGCCGCGTTTGGCGCGGTGAATTACGTGACCTATAACAGCGTTGAACAAGGTGAATCGATCAAGGTGATTTTTTCCACCAGCGGTACGGAGATTGCGCTGCTTCCGATGATGATCCTGAAAAGCAGTCAGCATCAGGAGCAGGCAAAAGCGTTTGTCGATTATGTGCTCTCACCCGCAGGGCAATAGGCGGTTGCAGAGGCCTGGTTGATGCCTGCGCGTCAGGATATTGATGCCAAACGTCCCCTGTTTAAATCCCTGACATTATTCCAGGAAGGGGATGCCGCCAGCACTTCACGTAACACTATTCTGGCGCGTTTTGCGAGCCAGTTTGGGCAACGTTAAGGACTAACAGCGCCAGCGCAATGCTGGCGCAGGAGTAAAACATGAGAGGTTTTGCATTATTGCCACTGGTTACGGTAGCAATACTTTTCGTGCTGGTGGGTATTCCCGTTATCTTTGTCGTGCTTCAAGCGGTTTTTCTGGGCTGGGCGAAGGCTCAATACGTGAGCCAATGAGTGCATTTATCGCCGTGGCACACGGGTCCCCACCTTGGCCAGTTGATCTCTAATACTTTCGGCATTGGTATTGGTGTTGCATTGCTAAGTGGCTTATTGGAGGTAACGTTGGGAACTTTACGCGGGTTGTTCCATATTCCCCTGTGCCAGAGTGTGGGATTTATTATTTCTGATCCCCTTTTTGATCCCTCCGTATATTTCGGCCCTGTCATGGATGCTTGTACTGCAAGCGCGCGGTTATCTGTAGCAGATTTTCTTGTTCAAGTTTAATGCGCTGCTGTTCTCATTACCGAGAGTTTAATGCGCTGCTGTTCTCATTACCGAGTATGGCGATAGTGATGGCATTAGATAGTGATGGCATTAGATAGTGATGGCATTAAATATTTTCCCTGTGGCCTATTTTGCCGTCTCGCTCAGTATGGCGAGTCACGGTGGGCATCTTGCGGATGTTGCCCGGGTACATGGCGTGGGTCCGTTGGCGGCATTTTTCCGTGTTATATTGCTGCTGGCATTGCCTGCGATTGCGGCCAGTTGTCTGCTGGCGTTCGCGCTGGCAATCGAGGAGTACGGCGTGCCTGCTGCGATAGTCCCCCATGCGGGGATTCAGGCATTGACCACCTGGATTGAGCAACGCCTTGCAGATTAGCCTATCGATCTTTCAGGTGCAGCGGTGCTGTCCTTGTTGTTGGTTGCATTGGCATTGACGGTCTACACCGTTCAGCGCGTACTCACTGCGGGAAAAAACGTTGGTACCATTATCGGGAAGCCAGCGGCACTATCGGGAAGCCAGCGGCACTGCATTACTGACGGGAGTTGTTGGAACGCTGGTGGCTGGCTGGTGACAGTAAGGCGTGTCCGCGGTGCGGCGCTACTGGATGGCCTCTCGCTGTTGCCTGTGGCGCTTCCCGGCATTGTGGTTGGCGTGGAGTTGATATTGGCCTGGAACCAAAAGCTTTTGGCCGATTACACCCTACAATTCCTGGGCGATTCTCCTGTTAGCGTACAGTTGCTTGTTGTTGCCTGATTCTCCTGTTAGCGTACAGTTGCTTGTTGTTGCCTTATACCATCCGCTATGTGAGTGCGGCATTGCGTCAACTTGGCCTAACCTGGAAGCTGCCGCCTGTGTTCACGGCGCCTCGACGTTAAGGGCATTACGTTACGTGGTGGTACCGCTTGTCTTCCCCAGCTTGCTGGCGGCGATGCTGCTAGTGTTTGCCGTTGCCGTTCGTGAGCTGGTGACCTCATTGCTCTTGATTCAGGCGGGTGTGCAAACCAAAGCGATCTTCATCTGGCAACAGTTTGAGTAAGGGTCTGTAGGGCAGGGAATGGCGATGGCAACGGTGGAAATGACAGTAAGTCTGGCAACCATGCTATTGGGGATTCATCTGTATCAGCGTTTTCAGCCGTGGGAATGAGAATTTGGCTGTACGCTAAAAGCAAAAACGCCCGTGATTGCTCAGGGGCGCTCTTTTACATGGCGGTGAGAGAGGGGTTCGAACCCTCGATACGCTTTCACGTATACACACTTTCCAGGCGTGCTCTTTCAGCCACTCAGACACCTCACCGAGGTTGTCGTTCAAGGGCAACGGGGCGTTACTATAGGGAGTCGGCCGCTTTCGGTCAAGCAGAATTTTATGGATTTCACGCATCTAATTACACAGTGAACGCCTGAGGTGTTACGGGGCTGAATGGAATTCGATAACGCGGCGACTGACGCGAGAAAAGCGCGGATTGACGCATAAAAAAAAAAAACCGCAGATGTTTCCACCCGCGGCTGATAAATCGACACTGCAACCTTCCCTATAGGGGAATTATGCCAGCAGTGATTTGATAAAGCTAGTCAGTTCTGCATCTTTACTGTTGGCAAAGAAGTATTCTTGGAATTTATGATCAGAAATAGCACCCTTAACCAGATCCAGACCATTCAGGATGAAGATTAGAAGGTAACTTCTTTCACTGCGTCCAGGATCTTCTTGTTACGCTGTTGAGGAACAACGCGGGCGCTCGGGTAGCCACGGCCACCTTCTTCTTTGAATAGTTGAGTGAACAGGTTTTCCAGGTTCAGCTTCAGCGCCCCAGCTGAAGCCTTTGGCATACAGAAGAGAAACGGCGTTACCGTTGTTGATCTGGGAGAAAAGGTACGCATCGGACGGGTCAACAACCAGACCACAGATCACGCCCAGGAAAGAGTTACAGGCCAGCATTGCTCCCTGACCAGTACCGCAACCGGTTACCACGCCAGTACCGCAACCGGTTACCACGAAATCAGCAGCACCAGAGTTCAGCAGGATAGCTGCCAGAATACCGTTCTGGATGTAGGTCAGTTCTGCAGTATCATCAACGGCGTACTGATTGTAGTTGTATACGGTGTGACCTTGCGGTGCAACGGCTTTAGTCAGCGCTTCTGCAATCTTTAGTCAGCGCTTCTGCAATGATAGCGTTCTTGGCAGTCTGGCTGTTCTCGTTAATCAATGCAATTATCATGTTCGTTCCTTTGTTCTGACGGATAACTGCAAATAATAAAACACTATTTCATTTCTATGGGTGCATTGTCAAAAATAAAGCGCAAATCATCCCAGCGCAGAATTGCCTTTGCAGTGGTAAAACCGAGCCTGGGCCACATTTTCATTGTTATATATTACCTGACAAACAACGGGCACAAGAGGATCTACTATGCATAGATACAGGTAATGTTCGCCTGACGTGCACTAATGATAATGATACCGATAATGATAACGGGGAGACAGCAATGAGCCAATGGATGCAGCAAATACAAACGCTCCTGGGGGCTGCGGGAGCAAAAGCGGGTTCAGCAGCGAGTAGCGCTAAAAATGGCAATCTGAGCGATATGCGCAAACCTGCGGCGTTTGGTGGCTTGGTAGGGTGCTGTTGGCGAACAAATCCACAAGAAAGTTGCTGGGGTCTCTTGGCAAAAATGCCTTGATAATTGGTGGAAGCACTGCTGCCGGCGTCATGCTGTGGAATCAATACAAAAAGCGTGTACGCGATACCCACGTCGAGGATGCTGATTTTGGCGTTCAGTCATTCAGCGACAACGTGCGCGCCCGTCGTTTGATCATGGCATTGGTGTTTGCGGCTAAGAGCGATGGGCATATTGATGTCACAGAACAGCAACGCATAAAAGAGAACGTTCATGTGGGTGCAGAAGCTGAAACCTGGATACAAGACGCTATCGACCAACCGTTGGATCATGCACTGTTAGCGAATGGGGTTAAGAATGAGGAAGAAGCGCTGGAGGTCTACTTCTTAAGCTGTGTGGTGATTGATGTCGACTACTTTATGGAGAAAAACTACCTCAATGCTCTGTCACAGAAATTGAAAATCCGGTATTGTATTCAATAAGTTGATACAGCATCAAACGTAATACTCGCGTTCGATGTAAGTGCCGATGAGCCTATCGTGCATTTCCGATGATTTTGAATACCCCAACGTCTTACGATTGAGGCGTTTCAATCAGTTGCGCAGCGTCAGGTTTTCACGCTTAATACGCTGTGTATGCAGTTTGCCAACAATGTGTTTTGCTTTTGGAAGTTCGTCGTTGTAAGCCCTGTAGCCATCAGTGCACCAAAATGCCACTCTGAAACGCACCAAAATGCCACTCTGAAACCCGAGAACAGTTTCAGCAAATGACGCAGCGTTTTCTTGCTTCGAGAGCCAAATGCATGAGCGATAGTCCGCTTCAAACGCGGCTCCCATGCATACCATCGCCAGCGCTGTCGTTTTTTGTTGCCAACAAATGGCCACATTTCATTCACTTCGCAAATCAGTTGAACAGTTGAATTTGCAGGTTATCCAGTGGCCGCTCGGCGGCGAAGTGGCCTCTGACATGGTGGAAACCATGGCCAGCATCACCACCAGTTCGAAAAAGATTGCTGATATTACCAGTGTGATTAAAGGCATAGCGTTCCAAACCAATATCCTGCCGTTGAACACTGCGGTGGAAGCCGCGCGAACGGGTGAATAATGGCGTAGATTTACGGTCGTTGCCGGTGAGGTACGCAATCTGGCGCAGCGCTCAGGTGGCCAAAGAGATTGAAATGCTGATTTTCGAGTCGGTACAACGGGTGGGTAAAGGCTCCGAGCAGGTAGCTCAAACCAGTGATGTGATGAATTCCATTATTATAGCGGTGAAGCAGGTTAATGATCTAATGGGTGAGATCGCTAATGCGTCTGATGAGCAGAGTCGTGGCATCAGTCAGCTCGGGCAAGCGGTTGCTTAGATGGACAGTGTGACACAGCAGAATGCATCGCTGGTGGAACAATCGGCGGGGCGGCTGTATCGCTGGAAGATCAGGCGCGTCAGCTTACCGAAGCCGTTGCGCTGCTGCGCAAAATGCGACTCCCGCGCCTGCTGCTTGTTAGCCAGCAGCAAGAAAAGTGCCTCAGCAAACAATAACTGGGAGACGTTTTGACGCCCAGCGGCGTAAAACAGTCACCATAAGCAACCTGTTATCCTATAGCGTCAGACGTATCCGTCTGACGCTTTTTTTTGTTTTACGATCCGTTATCCCTCGGCATGAAGTTGAACCTCTTTCACCCATGATGAAGTACAATCACTGGGTAATGATGAAGTACAATCACTGGGTAATCCTACGTCACTCCACTAGAGTGAACGCGCTTGGAATGTCACACTTCCGGAGAAGAAAGAGAATGACCCCGACGTTGAGCCGCGAAGCGGCGCTGGTTCATGAAGCGTTGCTGGCGCGCGGTCTGGAAACCCCGCTGCGCGGCACGCTGCTGGATGCCGCTACCCGCAAGGCGCGCATCGCCGAACACATGACCGAAATCATGAATCTGCTGAATCTCGATCTGCAAAATGACAGCCTGGCAAAAACGCCGCATCGCATCGCAAAAATGTATGTGGATGAAATTTTCGCCGGGTTGGACTATGCCAATTTCCCAAAAATCACCATCATTGAAAACAAAATGAAAGTGGATGAAATGGTTACCGTGCATGATATCACACTGACCAGCACCTGCGAGCACCATTTTGTCACCATCGATGGCAAGGCCATCGTCGCTTATATCCCGAAGAAAGGGGTGATTGGCCTGTCGAAGATCAACCGTATCGTGCAGTTTTTTGCACAGCGTCCGCAGGTACAGGAGCGTTTGACCCAGCAGATTCTTGTCGCGCTGCAAACCCTGCTGGATACCAGCAACGTCGCAGTATCGATAGATGCTGTGCACTACTGTGTCAAAGCGCGCGGTATTTGTGATGCGACCAGTGCGACCACCACCACATCGCTGGGTGGTCTGTTCAAATCGAGCCAGAATACGCGTCAGGAATTCTTGCGCGCTGTGCATCACCATCAGCACTGATCCTTGTGCCCCAGCCACCAAGTGTGGCTGTCGGCGGCATTCCTCCCATTGGATTGGCATAAACGCCTATGATGTCTCTCTCTCCGTCATCGTCGCGCCATATCGCCACGTTGGATTTTGTGCGCGGCGTTGCCGTATTGGGTATCTTATTGTTGCTCAATATCACCATTGTTGCTCAATATCACCGCATTCAGTCTGCCCAAAGCTGCCTATCTTAACCCTGCCTACGCTGGTTATCCCGCACTGCATGATGCTCTAACCTGGGCTGTCATGGATCTGTTGGCGCAGGCGAAGTTTCTGACACTGTTCGCCTTCTTGTTTGGTGCAGGCTTACAACTGCTGCTGCCGCGAAGTACGCGTTGGGTGCACGCGCGCCTGTTCTGGTTGATGATGATTGGCTTGTTGCACGGAATTTTCCTGTAGAATGGTGATATCTTGCTGGATTACGTCCTGATCGGCTTGCTCTGCTTTGTCATGATTCGACAGGCGGATAGCAGCCGCATGCTGATGCGTATAGGCGTGGTAATGTACGCCGTAGGCGTTGGCATGCTGGTAGTGTTAAGCCAGATTCTCAGCCCGTAGCCGGGGCGCTACTGGTTGCCTGGTGACGCAGACATGGCCTACGAGGCCTATTGGCTCCAACTGGGGGGCGTAGAAGCGTGGCGCAATCGCGTGGATCTGCTGATCGAGAGTTTATTGCCGCTGGGCGTGCTGCTGGCAGGCTCATTGCTGCTGGGTGCCTGGTTGATGCGTAGCGGTTGGCTGCGCGGTGAATTCAGCACGGCGCATTATCGTAAGGTTGCGCTGTGGTTCATCGCGGGAGGATCGCTGATTGACGCTGTCGGCATGGTGTTGCAGTGGCATCTTGCCTGGGAGTACCGCTGGAGCGGGATGTTGCTGCAAATTCCTCGCGATATTGCCGCGCCAATTCAGGCCATCGGTTATCTGGCACTCTGCTACGGGTATTGGTCAATGTTACGACAATGGCGGGTATCCGCCTGGATAGGCGACATCGACGGATTGCGTTGAGCAGCTATCTGTTGCAGACGCTGATCTGCACCCGATTCTTTTATCACTGGGGATTCTTTTATCACTGGGGGCGGTTTTATGCAGTTCTACCGTTTGCAATTGCTGGGCATTGTACCGTTTATCTGGTTGATTAACGGTTTGGCGGCGCACTACTCGGGTGCTACCACTATCAAACAAGGTATCGGCCAGATTAACGTGAAGGCCCGGCAATCAGTCAAGAGTCGCCATCCCCATTCCAGTAGGCCTTGTTCGAAATTACGCAGCCAGTATGGTTGTTGTGGTGCGCTAGCGCCGTTTGTGTCGGCGCTACCGTCTGTTCCTTTTCAGCGGGCGGATTGTCTAACGTGCTGAGCAATTCGGGTGGTACAGCAGGATAATCAGGCTTATCCTTAGAGATTTTATGCTCTGCCGGGATGGGCACCAGTGGGCCAAGGAAGCGTGGTTCGCGTTTGAGAATATAGAGATCGAACAACGTCCCAAGCCGGGCACCCACCTCACGCAGCCGGATCGTCATCATGTTTTTCGGCGATGGTACCGCATAACACTGTGCCTGAATGCCCATATGCATAGCGATAAATAGCGCGCGTTCGCAGTGGAAGCGCTGGGTAATAATCGTGAAATCGTTGGTATCAAACACTTTGCGCGTGCGCACAATCGAGTCCAACGTGCGGAACCCCGCGTAATCTAGCACAATGTCGCTGGGTGAAACGCCCGCTGCGATCAAATCGCGCCGCATGGTCATCGGTTCATTGTAACTCAGCAGCGCGTTGTCACCGCTGAGCAGCAAATAGCTGACTTTCCCGTTGTTGTATGCATTGATAGCCCCTTGAATACGGAATAGGTAGTACTGATTCAATGCGCCAACGCGGTAATATTTTGCCGTGCCCAACACTACACCCACTTGACGCTCCGGCAGCGTAGCTAAATTGTCATAGATGTAGGGTGTCGTTTTCCAGCCAATCCACCGGTCCAGAGCGAATGCTGACAATAATGATACGCAAAGAACAATACCTGAACCGACTATCAGGCGCTTCCATATGCTCATATGGGTATCAAGCTTCCATATGCTCATGCTTCCATATGCTCATATGGGTATCAAAATGAGAAAAATGATCATGAGCAAAGGCTACTTTACCCGTCTTGTGTAAGCAAGCCATAGCCAAGGTAATAGCCGATTATTGATCGATTGTTGTGCGATCGCGCGAAAGCAGGCAAAAAAAAACCGGCCTGCTGGCCGGTTTGTGCGGTGTGAGGTCCGGTTAATTTACCCATCTGCCCCACAGATCGTATTCATCGGCATGTTCAATAACTACCTTCACAACATCACCCACTTTGACGTTGGTTTCGCCGTTAAGGCAGACGCTGCCATCGATTTCTGGTGTGTCTGCCATGCTGCGGCCAATAGCGCCTTCGTCATCCACTTCATCGATCAGCACGCTCAATGTGAGGCCGATTTTCTCCTGCAAGCATTCCGAGGAGATACGCTGTTGCAGCGCTATAAAGCGGTGGAAACGTTCTTCTTTGATCGCTTCCGGCACTTAATCCGGCAGCTCGTTTGCCGTTGCGCCATCACCCAGGCTGTATTGGAAACAGCTCACACGATACAGTCGCGCTTCGCTCAGAAAATCGAGCAGCATTTGGAAATCTTCTTCGGTTTCACCGGGAAAACCTACAATAAAGGTGAAACGCAGCGTCAGATCGGGACACATTGCGCGCTACTGTTTGATTCGCTCCAGCGTGCGTTCTACCGCACCGTGGCGTTTCATCAACTTGAGAATTTTTGGGCTAGTGTGCTGCAATGGAATGTCCAGATAGGGCAGGATCTTGCCCGCGGCCATCAATGGAATCACATCATCGACGTAAACGTAAACATAGTGCAACCGCACCCACACGCCCAATGAGGTAAGCTTGTTCACACAAAATGAGGTCAGCTTGTTCACACAAGCTGACCATGCTGGTTTTTACCGGCTGTCCGTTCCAGAAGCCAGTGCTCTGCTTCATATAGGCACCGTAGGCCGAGGTATCCTGCGAAATCACCAGCAGCTCTTTCACACCCGCTTCAATCAGGCGTTTGGCTTCATCCAGTACACTGCCAATGGGGAGGCTATACAAATCGCCGCGTATCGACGGAATTATGCAGACGGTGCAGCGATGGTTGCAGCCTTCAGAAATCTTCAGATAGGCATAATGCTTTGGGGTCAGCTTGACGCCCTGATCCGGTACCAGACTGGTAAAGGGATCGTGCGCTGGTTTTGGAACATAATAATGATGCACACGCAAGATCACCTGCTCATAGCTGTGCGGCCCAGAGATTTCCAACACTTTTGGGTTCACTTCACGGATTTGGTTCTCTTTGGTACCGAGGCAACCGGTAACGATCACTTTGCCGTTTTCGTTCAGTGCTTCGCCAATGGCTTCCAGCTACTCTTGCACCGCACTATCGATGAAACCGCAGGTATTGACGATGACCACTTCGGCGTTATCGTAAGTTGGCACAACCTGATAGCCCTCATTGCGCAATGAGGTCATGATACGCTCGGAATCGACAAGGTTTTTGGGACAACCGAGACTGACAAAACTGAATTTCGGCACGGCCGCAGGTGTTTTTGTGTGGGACATTCAACGTTACTCACTTTGCATCAATGGCACGGGATTTTAATGGCATTACGGTAAACAGCTAAGTGTGTGGGTAATGCGAGAACGTGGCGACATACGCTATCAGGCGCGTGATTTACCGCGTTAACGTCAAGAAAAGTAAAACACTGTCGCTTTTTTTGCGTGCCGTGGCGGTGCTGCCTACAGTTAGTGAAATGCCTTGCCAAAGCCCTACCATGCTGTTTTCATTGACCCGCATCGTTACTGCCCCTGCTTGCGGTTTGCTGCTGATTGCACTTACCGTTGCCAGCCCGTTGCTGGCGGCGCAGCCTGCGGTGACTGAGTTGCAGGATAAACTGGACCACCCCTGGTCACTGGCCTTCTTACCGGGAAATAACGGCATGTTGATTACCGAACGTGCCGGGCAATTGCGGCACTGGCAGGAGGGGAAGGGGCTTCCCGCACCGATTGAGGGCGTACCGAAGGTATTTGCCAAATCTCAGGTGGCTTGCTGGAAGTCGCTCTGGCCCCAGATTTTGCACAAAGCCGGCGTATTTACCTGAGTTTTGCAGAAGTAGGCGATGACGGTAACGCGCACTGCCTTAGGGTATGGGCGTTTATCTGAAGATTACCGCCATGTGGAGCAGTTCACCGTATTCTTCCTCCAACAGCCCAAACTCTCCAGCGGCAATCACTTTGGCGGCAAGTTGGCTTGCGATAAAAACGGTATGCTGTTTATCTCGCTCGGTGAAAATAACCAGCGTCCCACTGTGCAAGATCTGGATAAGCTGCAAGGGAAGATCGTGCGGCTGACGGCGGAAGGTAAAGTCCCTGTCGATAATCCCTTTGTGAACAAGGCCGGGGCGCGACCGGAAATATGGTCCTGCGGCCACCGTAATCCGCAGGGGCTGGCCTTTAACCCGTTAAATGTGCTGATAACTCAACCCCAGTTCTGCGGCGAGCCAGCGGACTTTTTTTTGACATTACTCGAACTCTCTAGGCCCCATAAAGTAAGCATGATAACCCTCTAATGATGAATGGGAGGAAGCGCGTTGACGTCCCGGCAGCACCACTATCAACCACTATACCGGTTTTTGGTCGTTATTTAACGAGTTGATATAGCATCAAACGTTGATATAGCATCAAACGTAATACTCGCGTTCGATGTAAGTGCCGATGAGTCTATCGTGCATTTCCGATGATTTTGAATACCCCAATGTCTTACGATTGAGGCGTTTCAATCGGTTGCGCAGCGTCAGATTTTCACGCTCAATACGCTGTATATACAGTTTGCCAACAATGTGTTTTGCTTTTGGAAGTTCGTCGTTGTAAGCCCTGTAGCCATCAGTGCACCAAAATGCCACTCTGAACCCCGAGAACAGTTTTAGCAAATTACGCAGCGTTTTCTTGCTTAGAGAGCCAAATGCATGAGCGATAATCCGCTTCAAACGCGGCTCCCATGCATATCACCGCCAGCGCTGTCGTTTTTTGTTGCCAACAAATGACCACATCATTCATTGCCAAGTCAATGATTTGGTCTGTCATTCCAGGTTGGTAGGCACGATAGGAATAATAGAGCTGGAGGTGCGTTTACATGACTTACAACGGTAACGCTGATGGCCACTTTTGCCATAACCGTGTTTTTTTTACAGAGGCTGTCTGTTCACAAAACGGGCATCTTACATCAATTTTAGCTACTGTATCTCCACATCCAAAACCGGAAATTTTACACTGTAATCAACTCATTGAATACTTGACCGATATTTCTCGGTTTTTAGCCAGTAAATATTAATTTACTTTTATTATAGCAGACTACTAATTTTATATATAGTAGCAGACTACTAATTTTACTTTTATATATAGCAGACTACTAATTATTATTAGTCACAGTTAATATCCGGTATTCCCCTCTTGCGGGATATTTATGTTACCAATAATATTGTGAGAAACTGGCAGAAGATCAGATATTTTTATGTGACAGGTGCAATGCATATGTGAATGTGACAGGTGCAATGCATATGTGAATGTGACAGGTGCAATGCATATGTGAATGTGACAGGTGCAATGCATATGTGACAGGTGCAATATTGCAGTTTTGTAATAAACTTGAAATAGGTTTATCACGCTTTAGCAGCGTGCTGGGCGCTTGCATCTCAGCAACGATTTTCTGTCAGATTTAACAAGGTCGTTGCCAAGTCACGTCACAATAGTTAGACTGAGTTTGTCATTAAAAATAAATAAGTACATAATAAATAAGTACATAAAAGTTAGACTCACAAAAAGAAAGGTAGACTTATGGACCTGACGCCGCTTCGGATGTTCTATCTAGTGGCGGAAACAGGCTCAGTGGCTCGCGCCGCCGAGTTATTGCAGCGTGTTCCCTCCAACTTGACGACCCGATTGCGTTAACTGGAACAGGAACTAGGACGCGATCTGTTTATTCGCGAGAAACAGCGACTGCGTTTGTCCCCGGTGGGGCACAATTTTCTCTGCTATACAGAACGTATTTTAGCATTGAGTGAAGAAGCGATCAGCATGACATGCGCGGGGGGAACCCACCGGAAATTTCGCCCTGGGCACAATGGAAAGCCTCATCGTGAGCCATCTTTCCGCGTTGCTGTCGGCCTACCATACACGCTACCCCGCTGTGTCTGTCGCCTTGACCCGCTCGGTGTCCAGTGATATCGTGGTGTCCAGTGATATCGTCGAGCGGGTAAGAGTCGGAACCCTGGCGAAGGTACTGGTAGACAGGCCAATACGGGCAGACGAACTTAACGGATGTGTCGCGTTTGACTTTGACGAACCGCTGGTGCTGATTTCAGCCTTGGACCACAGCCTTGGACCATGCGCCGATCGCTCATCCGCAGGATATCGCTGGCAGCATGCTGCTGGCTTTTTGCCATGCTGCTCCTATCGACACAAATTGGAAACCTGGTTTCATCAGGCAGGTGTTACGCCCGGTCACACGATTGATGTAACCTCCCACGATTGATGTGACCTCCTATGCGGCGATGCTGGCCTGCGTCGCATAGGCGCCGGCGTGGCGTTGTTGCCACTGTCAGTGCTAGACGCGCTGGCGGCACGTGATCGGGTACAACGCCATCTTTTGCCCGAGCCGCTGGCTAACTCATCCACCTGGCTGATATGGCGACGAGACGCCTTTGACCCAAATGTGGCATTCTTTAAGAAACTGATTATCGAGCAGTTCGATACATAAATGCACTTTCGCCTCTTGCGGGCACTCTCGCGAGAGGCCCATCCCATGTCTGCCACTGAACGCCGGTGATAACCCACTTTCTTTTTCCACATATCATTACTCCTCATTATCATTACTATCATTACTCCTCATTACTCCCGCTCAGACGCTGATTCGCCACCGCATGGTTACGTTCATGATACTTGTCCGGCCAGTATTTCGCTCCGCTTCGTGGCGGGATAAGGGGCCTGATTTTCTTTCTTAGCAACGCATCGTGGCAGTAACGGGCGTCATAAGCACCGTCTGCTGATACTTCCCTAATTTTCCGGTAGGTTTGGTTAATCAGGCCCGGCAGCGCCTGCGCATCTGTCGTTCCGCTGGATAAGTCGGCACAGATAATCTCATGCGTCGCACTGTCTGCTGCCAGATGAAGCTTACGCCACACTCTTCGTCTGTCAGCCCCATACTGCCTGACTTTCCATTTACCTTCGCCAGAGACCTTCAGACCGGTACTGTCGATGACCAGATGTGAGATCTCACCACGAGTTGGCGTTTTTATGCTGATGTTGACGCTCTTTGCTCGTCTGCTGACCAGCGAGTAGTCCGGCAGCACAGCGGCAAAGACATGAGTTTAAAAATCGACTCAACGAAGCCCTGTAATGCCCGTAGCGATAGGTTAAACACACGTTTCATCATCAGAACTGTGATAATAGCCATATTGCTGTAGTAAAGCGGCCGGCCACGACCAACTGTCAGTCCATGCAGCGATGGCCGACTCATCAAGCCAGAACGCCAGAGAACCGCGTTGTCTGAGTGCTTTGTTGTATACGGGCCAGTTGGTGATTTTAAACTTTTGCTTTGCCATGGGGACCTGATGTTGAAACGAATTTAGCGATCAGATCCGCCAATAACCTAAAAGTTCTATTTATTCAACAAAGTCGTTTTGGACGAAAATGCTTGGCAAAACAGCATGATTACCTTTTATTCAACAAAGCCCAGCAAAGCCAAAATAGGGCGGCAAAAGCTGAGTGGTCGTCAATAAAACCCCTTAGGGATTGGTAATACGTCGTATTTATTCAAAATTACCTTTTTGTAGGGCGCTAAATAAAACTCACAAATAACCCCCATTTTCATTTCACCATAATTAACACAGAATGCCTTTCCTCTCACTTTAAAGAGCATGGTTAAAACCTGTTCATTTATATTATTCTAGCCATGCTAATACTGGAAAATGCTTTAGCTAAAATAAGTGTTCCGTATGCATCATCAGCAAGTCTAACTGTTTCAGTCTCTTGAACTCCTGCATAAAAATGCTCTTCGTTGAATGGCGATGTGTAATCAGTAATATTACCGCAGTCCGCTTCTTAAAACCAAAAACTGTTGCTTTTAATATCAGATTGAATATATCTTGATACGTTTACTATTTTACTACAAATATCCACAGCCCGTAGGTTCCATTTGTTGTTACATCCCAAACATCATCTATAAATTTATCGGTAAAATCATCAAGACTCATGGCCTGATTAAATGTTTCGATGATCGCTAGTAATCTTTGGCTTGCGGAGTATTGAGTCAATATGGTTTCTTTCCAGCTCACACTGTGATCACCTCCACGTCAGATTCCTGTATGGTGGTACTTGATCTATTCCTGCCGTTACCGACTAAAAATAATTAACACCATCCACAGAAATGATTAAGGATAGAATATCCATGTATTCAGGAGAAATGCTTATCACGGGTGCGTAATACGTACCACCGCTAATCCTTGATCCAATTCCAGCCTTTGTTATTCCTTCGTAGTTACCATTGAAAACTCTGGAAACCATTTTTAATCTGGGCTGTTACATCGGATGGAAGATTAATGATGTCGTTTTGTATCTGCACTCAAAAGTATATCCTCAATGGTTCTGCTTTCTTCCGTTGTATTATGGTTATATTATTCATGATAAAGGTGGGCTGTAATTTTCTTTATCCTGAATAATAAATGTAGCGTCTCCGTTCATGTTTACGACGGGTTTTTTGTTCCGTATATCGCTTCCGCAACATCTGTGTCAGTCCATCCATAGACACACATAGAGGGAATGGCGAGCTACCGGGAATGATGTTTCACCCTTATTAACCGTCACGTCCTCTCGATTGGACCATACATAAGCGTCAAGTACACCATGGTAGCAAGAAGCGCCGCCAATGTTGACGCGTCTATGTTTCTTCCTTTGCGTGCTACAGATTGTCGGCGTCTCGTCTCGAATGCAATGCACTACTCTACATCAATACCCACGACTCCAGAGGCATGATTAATTAGGGCATACCACCCTGAAACGGGAGATATAATCTGGTTTAGTTCACCAACACCGCAAGCTATAGGGCCGGTCGTCTGATTTTGGAATTCGACATTGACCAAACTGTCATGGTCAATCGTGGCTGCGCTTATGGACGCATAGATGTATCCAGATTTATCCTGTGCGGTGCTTCCTTGTGGGATTGTCCTGCCTGCTGCTCCCGTACAAGTTGCTGTGACTATAGTCCCTCGTGCAGCGATGCGCTCCATGAAGTAAATGCGGCCTATCCCATCCTGCCAGCGCCCCGTCATGTAGTCTGGGTTCATCTGGTTGAACAAGCAGAGCAGAGCGTCGTGGTTTGTGGTAATAATCTTGGTATCGGACTGTGCAATCTGCCCCTAGGGTGATGATAGGGATTTACTCGCCCCGCCCCCCATTGCTGTATCCATGTCAGTAAGGCGCCCGGAAAGAACATCGGCAATGTCTGGCACCCTAACCCATTTTTGGTTATCGTTCCCTCAGGGAACTGCCGTTTTTAATTTTATCTAGGGTGGCCTGCGATTCGTTTCCGTCGTTCTCAGTTATGCGGATAACACCGCGAGTCTGCCGGATGTTTTTGTCAAAGAGCACGGAAGCTAGCGCCTGATTGACGACGGGTAGCTTTCTGGCCTCTGCCTCCATTTTCCCGGCAATGTATCCCTGTGAAGGACGATGACCAAGAACCTCTGCTTTCCACGGGATGCCCAATGTGTTTTCGTAATAACACTCGCCAGCAAACACCAGGCAGACGCTGGCAACATCCTGAGCTACCGCATAACCTGAATCTGCAATAGCCATATTCCCGCTTCCATCCAACGTCAAATTCCACACTTCCATCGAAAGTTTTAGCGTTCGGTAGGTCATGATGGTTTATCCGTAGCATTGTAAATGACGGAGGAAGAGCCTGGCTGAACACTACTTACTTGTTGTTTGTGGCCGTTGTAGTTGTCACGCAGCATTTTTAGTGATGAAGCCTGTGTTCCCGCATTATCAGTGATGTTGCCGTCTGCCGTTACATCCCCGGTGAAATGCGCGGAAGGGGTAGCTATAGTTAGTTATGCCTTGGGAAGGGTAGCTATAGTTATGCCTTGAGGGGCTACTACCGTCGCTTTTGAACAGGTTATATTACCGGGTTCGGTTGATATTCAGTGCTCCATTGGCAAACTCTATAAACTGCGTCGGCGGCATATTGAGTATGCCGCCCATCGCCCACATATTGAGTATGCCGCCCAATATAGATGGCATCTGATTTACTGTGCGCCAGACAACTTCCCGGCACAGACTCTTTCCGATTTGCACAGGCTACAGAATTATCACGGTCGCAAACAGCAATCCATCCAATATCTTCCGGAACAGGGTTCATGATGATCGCACTATTTCCACGCTGCGCACGGTAAACGGGTCTGTTGTACACTACAGGCTGCGCACGGTAAACGGGTCTGTTGTACACTACAGAGTTTTGTATCATCTGATTATTCTGGTCAAGACGAGCAACTAGCGGGAGAACATCGACAGTCAGATTTGGCGCTTCGCCTTTAATCACCTTTACTTCAACAATTTCAATGAAAAATAATCTGATAACAGCTGCTTGAAAATATAATCAAGCGATTCCGCATCGTTAGTTTGCGGTTGGTGTAAGTAATTTATCTGACATGTCACACTCCGTCTCTTTGTTTGTTGGCCATGCATATTGAGTGCCACGGGCCATCAGGTATCATTGATGAAAGTTCATGAGTCACGCTGGTTAGTTGACAAGCTCCCTTTGCGTGAGGTAGTGAAGTGTCAAGGTTGATATTCCTTCCTATCGTCAGCAGGGTTGAATACTGAGTCTGAAACATCACCCCGCCGTTTGAAAATATGGGATAACCGATCAACCAATGACTGGGAGAAACAAGGGGGATAACATCATCCATTTTACTTTCCGAGGGCCAGAAGGATATTTCTGGCTTCATGACAGACATTGCTATCGCGAAGTCATGACATACACCTAAAAGCTGTTCAAAAACGCTACCTGAGTAGTGTGGATTTGCCGCCACCGGGTTTTTCAGTCCGGTAATTAACGGCTCATAGCCTACTGGCTTGCATATTGCCGTCAAAATATCTGTTACCGGAATGGGGCCCTGTTACCGGAATGGGGCCGCCGAAACGTCAAAATATCTGTTACCGGAATGGGGCCGCCGAAAGAAAAAAGGGGCATAACCTTATTCTGTAGCTCATAACTTGCCGTTGCGTTTATTATGAGCGCCGCATTGGGAACTTTATTATGAGCGCCGCATTGTGAACCATGTTCACATTGGCAATGGATGAATTCATGAACCCTGAGAGAATCTTATTCTTTTCAACGAAAATGTCCAGCGACACGCTTTCGGTTCCCGTGCCGTAATTACCCATCGCCTTTGCTTATATAAGGCAGCAAGTAATTCCATACTTAAACCGTAAAGGTTGGCGCTAACCTGTGTCCCGAATAGATTTCTTGATGACTGGAGGGATATGCTAGAGCGAACGTTATTTATCGATATTTTGTTGTTGCCCTTCATTCCCTCAAACGGCTCAAGGTGATTCGTGAACTCAAATCGAGAGATCGCTTTTTATACGGAGAGATCGCTTTTTATACAAGTTCGCTCTTCTCTATGTAGTGTAGTACAGGAATACCTCCGGCCCAATCCATCCCGAATACCTCCGGCCCAATCCATCCCACAATACCTCCGGCCCAATCCATCCCACTGAGGATTGCTTCCACCTGAATTATCAATGAAAACCATATCCCCACGGAAACCCAGGTGACGGTAGCGCACCATCTTGTTACCAAACAGGCAGGGAACTCCCTGAAGAATAGGAATTCCGTTAACCTCGATGTCTATGTATAGGAAAGAAACACGCTGAACCAGCCTGATGCTGCACTGCTGTCCGCCAAGGCTGATAGATATTGAATGAGACTTTTCAGGCTCAAGCGGGATTGTTCTCATGTGCTTTTCTCGGTGATATTTTTAGCCAATTCACCAAGCTTTTGCCCGGCACTATCCACAACGGTAAGAACCGGCTTGGCCACCGTTTCCAGTACGCTCTGGTATCCTGCGGTTATTTTCCCTGCGACTGATTCGGTTCCTGCGACTGAGTCGGCAATCGTGCCAACAGATTTTTTCAGCGATTCCCACGAGTTGCTTAGCTGATCAACAGTGGACGGCGTAGAGCCCGCTTCTTTGGTTATTTCAGCCATCCAGGTAGTTCCCTGGGATTTATCGTTGTTTGTTGGCTTGTCTTTGTCATACTCCCCGATAGGGAGACAACCATTTGCTGCATGACCTCCTGAAAGTAAAGGTATATGGTCAGCAGAGAAACGCCGCGCTGCGATGTCACTTCGTATGAGTAATCAACCAAATCAAAACTCGTCAGCGTCCCTTTTGGGGTCTCGATGTCGTATACCTCCGCTGTCTCCAGCATGTTCTTGACGGTTTCCAACACCTGGCTCTGACTGGTAAATGTCAGATCGAAGATGTTAGGAATACTGCCAGAAAAGCCTGTTAGCCCAGATATGGCAATCTCACAACGAATAATCGACGGCTCTTTTACCTTGTTTATTGACTGATATTTCCCATCCTCAACCGGGGCGGTGGTTATCTGAGCCCGACCGCTGGGCTGGATAGATCCCATGCCACTGAAATTAAGCGCCACCTCTGATGATTTGTGCTTTCTGATGACGTACTGAGGATGAAGGACGCTATTGATGATAGAGAGCGGGAACCTCCGCCGATAGCGTTGAATATGTCCGCAGTGTTCAGGCTTATGATGCTCATCTTTTCTCCGGGCAATAAAAAACCCGCTGGAACGTCTCCGGGCAATAAAAAACCCGCTGGAACGCTGATTTGTGGGGATCCCTCAGCACTGAAGCGGGCTACCTACTTAATTGAAATATAAAATTGAGTTATCTGTTAAATTTAATGGTCGATCAATGAATGCTGAAATAGTTTCTATTTTGAACGAGCATTTCAAAACAGAAGAGCGTCAGCGGGACAGTATGGTCGTAATTCATGGTCGTAATTCTCGGCAGAGACCTTCTTGGGAAGTATCCTAAAGTTAATTCAGCATTCTATAAATTGCTATCCGCCATAGCGACACCAGCTACAATGATGATTAGATGCTAGTAACTTCCAGAGACTCCACCTACAAGGTAGGTATACGAAGATCACTTATCTTCACTTTTCTTTAAAAGGGCGACCAAGAAAGCCCTCCTCCACATACATAACCAAGGAATAGCGAAACCATTGGCCATATCAGGAATCCGAAGTCATGGATGAATACATTAAGCTGTTCCAATATTACTCTCCTTTGATTACTCCAATATTACTCTCCTTTGATTACACCGGCTCTCAGTCTGGTCACGTTCGTAATCGGCATGTTCGTAGGAAACTGGCTTGCCTTGGGTCTGGATAGAAGAAAAGAAATCAATGATTTGGTATCTCCTGTGAGGCTAAAACTCGTAAAACAAATCGAACTCATGGAAGCTGGTCAGTATCGGCCATCGGGTATTGTTATAGATGATATCTATGCTATTACCTATCGGGTTAGTAAAAGTAAATCTGACGCTATTAAATCTGCATTCCGTAGTTATTCTGAATAAATAACCTTTGATGGCCTGAAGTGTTGTGCATCATCCGGTAGGATGATAGATATTGGCGACTTCAATTCAGCACTCAAAGAAACAAAATCCCTGCTACATGAAAATTGTTTTCCATCGCCGAGCGGTGATGAAAGTAAGCTGGCAGTAATTGGCCCGACCCCTGGAATTGTCATAATTTGTTGTGCAGTATCATCAGCTTTGATTGACTGATTTAATTCTGATTCCAGCGCTGTTATTTGCTCGACAAGGTAAAGATAGTGGGCATGTAACTTAACCAGCAGACGGCTCAGGTATTCGGGAATTTCGTGCTCAGCCAGCACCAGAGACAGTCGCTTTATTACCACCTCGCCGATTGGCAGGCTTATCCCAAACTCCAGCAGAAAACCGTGGATCTGGTTAGTGGTTTTTACTTTATCTCTAATAAGAGATTCCCTGACCCGATTGCTCGCATCGCCTGCTGAATCTCAGTTTTCGGCTGAACAAAACGCATTGACGGCCAGGATGCAGCTTCACATACCGCCCTGCATCAACAAAATCATTTTTATTGCTCTTGATAAACGGGCGCACAAACTGCGGAGAGATAAGTTTTGCTTCATGGCCGCTATCATTGATACGCCGCGCCATAAAGTGTGCCCCGGCACAAGCTTCCATAACAACAACCGAGGACGGGCACGTCGTCAAAAACTGCATTAGCTTTGTGCGCGTAAGCTTCTTACGCAGAAGCGCTTTACCTGACTTATCCTGGCAATGAATGTGGAAAGAATGTTTACCGAGATCGATACCAATAAGAGTAACGTTTTCCATTCACAGAGTAACGTTTTCCATTCACTTCCATTCACAGAGTGGGGGGTGACCATCTCATTAGGTCAGGTATTCAACTACGATTTAGAAGCATTGGCCTTTATCAACAGCCAGCAGGAAGACGAAGAGTTCTATCGCCTGGATGCCTTCAACGTGCAGTCTGGTTCCAACACGATTGCCACCGCGTCAGTGCAATTGGCCTGTGGTGGCGAGGGCAAGCCGAAGCTGCTACCGTCAATGGACCGGTCGATGCCGTTTATCAGGCGATTAACCGCATCACGGGCTACGGCATTGAACTGGTGAAATACCAGTTCAATGCCGTAGCCCGTGATGCGCTGGGGTAAGTGGATATCGTCGTTGCTTATCAAGGCCGCCGCTTCCACGACGTGGGTCTGGCGACCGACATCGTCGAATCCTCCACCAAGGCGATGTTCAACGTATTGAACAACATCAAACGCGCACAGTTAGTAGAACAAGAAATTCAGCGTTTGCAGCACCACAACAAACAACAAAATAGCTAGGAAACATTGTGATGATAAAGAGTTACCATATCGATTGTGATGATAAAGAGTTACCATATCGCCGTGATGATAAAGAGTTACCATATCGCCGTCTTACCAGACGACGGCATCGGCCCGGAAGTCATGGCGCAAGCCCATAAAGTGTTATAGGCCAGTCTTTTTGGCGGAAATAACGCCGCTACGCGGTGCCTTCGGAGCCCGAGTCCACTGACGGGCCGCCAGCGACGCGTTCCCAAAGCGGCGCTGACTCTCGCGGCGTCCTGCCGCTCACCCTGAGGTCTTGTTCCCCTCATCGTTATTTTTTTACGCTATATATAACGTCAACTAATTGAAAGAATTAAGACCATGTCGCTTTACGCTATTTTTTCTTTTTTCTGGGGATCCCTCTGCGCGCAGGCGGGAATCTTTTGCAGAAGTAACGCGTTACTTCTCACAGAGATCCTCGGCTTTCGCCGAGTATGGCGGGAAAGTAGCTTTGCCTGTTATTTTACAGCCTCATACCTTCGCCAAAAGCCTCTCTCAGCCATCGACAAAACAGCGAATTTTGACCGTTTGCCGCCGTGCCGCAGGTACCAGCACATGAATCGGATGGGCAGGCCCTTCATAGTCCGGCACAACCTGAACCAAACGTCCGGATTCAATCTCTTTGCCTAACACATCGGCGGGGCCCAAGGTAACGTCATAACCTTCGATTGCCGCATACAGCTGCGCTTTCCAGTTATTGGCGCAAAACCGTCCGGTTGGTCTGATCTCTTCGCTCTGCCCATCACGCTGGGACAACCAGCGAACGGCACAGTGGGCGTCCATTCGCCATATACAGACAAGCGTGATGCGTAGGCAATCAGCCGATAGGGCCTAACGGCCAGGCGATCATCGAACTGTCGGCCAGTTCACCGATGCGCACGATCACTTCAAAACCTTCCTCAATCGGATCGACCATGCGATCGTTAAGCGCCAGCTCGATCTGCGTCTCCGGATAACGATCGAGATAGCTGGTAATTAACGATCGAGATAGCTGGTAATTAAAATACGAGATAGCTGATAATTAAAATAAAGAGCGCAAGCACATAAGCGCCAAAGGTAACGGGCGCATTAACCCGAATTGTTCCTGACGGCGTGGCTTTCATATTTAGCGCAATCGCTTCTGCCGCATCGACTTCCGCCAACACTATCTTGCAGCGTTCGTAATAGCTGCGGCCGATATCAGTCAAACTTTGACGCCGCATGGTGCGGTTGAGCAGTCGAGCGCCCAGACGTTCCTCTAACCAGGCCACATGCTTAGCCACCCTTTGCGGGGAAAGGCGCAACTCCTCTTCCACTGCGGCAAAAGAGCCCAGTTCAGCGGCTTTAACAAAGCTGTGTATGCTGGTTAGCCTGTCTATCATTAACTCCAATTGGTTGTTTATTTATGTTCCATTTGTGATTTTATCTTATTTTCTTGGTGAATTACGTAACAGGAGATAAGCATGAAAATAGGCATTATTGGCGCAGGCTTTGTCGGGCGAACGATTGCCACGCTCGCGATTAACACCGGCCATTTCCAAAAGCAAAACACATTGTTTGCAAACTGTATACGCAGCGTATTGAGCGTGAAAATCTGACGCTGCGCAACCGATTGAAACACCTCAATCGTAAGACGATGGGGTATTTAAAATCATCCGAAATGCACAATAGGCTCATCGGCACTTACATCGAACGCGAGTATTACGTTTGAGGCTGTATTAACTAATTGAATACACAACTTTGCTGGCGGCACTGGAAGGCGTACAATGCAACTGGTGGGCAATAAAAACGCCAGCGGCACAGGCCGCTGGCTAGTGAAAAGTACCATTAGAAGTTTCTCTACTACCAGAACAGCACTAGAGCCATTGCCGGTACTCTTCTTCCGACATCGCATCGGTATGCCATTGCGTCACTTGCTGTAACAACACCAGTTTTTGCTGACTGCTGATCCTCCTCAGCCAGCAGCCAGGGCAGTGCAAGAAGTAGTGCCGGTAAAATTGATTGAGCCATGAAGTCGCCATTAGACACCTCCATGCTTTCCTTGTTGTGCAATATCGTGATAGGGAAAGATAAATTGATGACTTTGGTTCGCGGAGTTACTCTTTTATGTCGTCAATACGTTTGCAACAGCAGTTTGTCCGCCTCTGGCAGCACTTTCAGGGGCAGGATACTGACACAACGCTCGAAGAGCTGGCCGGGATATTACTCTGCTCACGCCGCCATATCCGTTCACTGCTCAGCGCCATGCAAAAATAGGGGTAGCTGCTGCGGCAGGCGGAAGCTGGACGCGGAAAACGCTCCCGTTTCAGTTTTATCTATACAGGCTTAACGCTGCAACAACTATACAGGCTTAACGCTGCAACAACAGCGCAAAAGACTTGCTGGAGCAGGATCGCGTCGAGCAATTAATCCAGTTGGCGTCGAGCAATTAATCCAGGTGATAAAGAGACGGTACTCCAGATGTTGCTTTCCCACATGGGCCGTCGTTTTCGCCAGGGGAAACATCTGCTGGCGTGCTCTATTATCGTATCGACCGTTGCGCAACCTGCTGCCCGGCTCTGCACTGCGACGCTCTGAGACGCATATCGTCAAGCAGATCTTCAATGGGTTAACCAAGACAAATGAGGAAAATGGGAAAATTGCACCGGACCTAGCACACCACTGGCAACAAATTGCGACGCAGCGCTGGCGTTTTTATTTACGCCCAGTGATCCATTTACGCCCAGTGATCCGCGTCCACGATGGACGAGAACTGGTGATGAAGGATATTACCGCCTCGGTAATGGTATCTGGGAGAAGCGGAAAGCGATATTTGGCTGAGCAGTGTCAACTGCTACCCACCGCTGAAGTTTTAGCTGTTCGCCCTGCTCTATGAATTGCCGCTGCTGCGTCACTGCCTGAGCGATTCGTTGCATGGCGCGCTCAAACGCTCTCTATCGCCGACATCAGCCAGCACCTGATTGAAAGCGATGAGATCCACCCACTGTTTCACCTCTGGTTGCAGAGGCAGCGCGGCGTGCTCATGAACATGTTGGGCTGGTTCGACTTTAAAAAATCCGCCTGGTTTGTGCCGCCGGAGCACGACGCCGACTTTCTCTGATGCTACAAACCCTTTACAATAATGACGTTTTCAACGGGGTGCGGGCCGTTTGTTGACGATATCTCGTTGTCAACGCACGGTATTTATGCTGAGAAAATACCCGTCGAACCTGATCCGGTTAATACCATCGAAGGGATTTGAGAGTGCATTCGCCTGCCTCAAAGTCCTTTGCCACCCTGATTTACCCAGGAGTGCAAAGTGTTACAGTCGCTATTATCCCGTTTATTGCTTCCCGTGCTCGGCCTCTCCACCCTGCTGCTCGGCTCTGCTGCCGCTAATGCCAAGCCCGCATTGACCGTTTACACCTACGATTCCTTAGCGTCTGAATGGGGCCCCGGCCCGGCGATTAAAAAAACCTTCGAAAAAGAGTGCGAATGCGAATCAGTCCATGAATCAACCCGTAAAATACCTGTAGATTTTCGGCCTTAAACATAGTCGATGTCCCCCAGATAGGCGGCAATCACCTATTTGTTGTTGATGGCCTCCTGAGTCTTCCCGCTAAACAACGGATTGCCGTAGTCCAGCTACCATAACACATTCACACAGCGTGTGTGACAAACGACATATCATGTTCGATCAACAGCACTGTCAGTTTGAAGTCATCGCGCATTTTGAAAATCAGCTGCGCCAGTTCTCTGGTCTCTTTCTGGTTCATGCCTGCGGCGGGCTCATCCAACAGCAGCAATGATGGCAACGTCGCTAATGCACGGGCAATCTCCACCTGCGTTGATTCCCATAGCTAGGGTTAGTGGCCAGGGCATTAGCATGCTGGGCAATACCGATGTACTCCAGAATCTTCTTCGTCTCTTCTGGCTCTGCGTTCTGCCGAAAAGAAACGCCCCATATGCAGTGCAGCCTCAATACCATATTGCAGTGCAGCCTCAATAAATGAGTAATGAATCGCGCGGTCAAAACGAGTAATGAATCGCGCGGTCAAAACCGATCAAGACGTTCTCCAGCACCGTCATGGAACCGAACAGGCGGATATTTTGAAACGTACGCGCAATCTCCTTGTTGACTACTACATTACATCATTAGATTTTAGCCCGGTGATGGTGGTATCTCCTAAACTGACGCAGCCTGAGGTCGGCTTGTAGTTCGAGGTGATCACGTTGAACATAGTGGTCTTGCCCACACCGTTCGGGCCGATAAAATAGCTACATCCGGGCCGATAAAACAGCTACATCTACTCAGCCGTGCAATGCACGGCTACATTTGCAGGCGCACCACCGGGGCACTGCAACAAACGGCCTTGACCTTCAGGGAGTAAATCCACCGCTGCATCGCCCAGCACCCATACTTTTGCCGTCATGCTTGTCTCCTAATAAACCGCAAGCTAAACATTAATTAAAACGATTTAGCTACGCAATAGTCGTAAAGAGCAACGCGATCAAGGCCGACTGGAAAATTGTGATTTAAATTACAATAAAGCAGGGAATATTCATGGATTATTCTAATGATGCGAGGTTGAACATAATAACATATTTCAATACAAGTATCTATTTGTATAATTTCAATACAAGTATCTATTTGTAGATATTATGTTATTTTTATCCCTTGATATATTAAAAATTTATCCTTTTTTTAAAAAAAGTATTAAGTTTGTTACTGATATTATAAATGACGCACTTGCGCCATTATTCCCTGTTGAGAATAACCCAATTAATACAATCTTTATTATTTCCTATCTGATAGATTTTAATGAAAAAAACCGCTTCAGGGGAACATGATAAAAATGCGTTAACCGTAAAACAGAGCAATGATAAAAATGCGTTAACCGTAAAACAGAGCAGCAATAATGCAGCCATTTGATGCAGCAATAATGCAGCCATTTGATAAAAGCGGTAGAAAATCTGCTTGTCTTGATATCCAGCCTCATTTTAGATCGGTCCGATCGCTATCTGGGGTTTGTCGGTGGTTCTATCTATCTGAAAAAACAGCATCCTGAATACCCTGCTCGGGCAACACTACTACCGTGATGGCTCCTATATTTATGTGACCGACAGCCAGCGGAGCATGCTCTATGTGACCGACAGCCAGCGGAGCTGGCTCTATCAAAAAGATAACGGGCGTATAGGGCAAACGGAAACCAATAACCTGGTGGTCCCTAATCAAGGCCCGACGAACGGCAGCCAACAAATGGTGAACTACGTCGGCGAGAAGATGCTGGCAGGCTTTGCCATCGTTCCCACCACGGGGGGAAGTTGTCGCCCTGCGGCCAACGTTAGAAACACTGAAACCACTTGAGGGGCTGATGTTCAACGTCCTGCGCCACACCCTACCATTGGCACTGCTGACCATTTTGTGCGTTTGGTTGCTGGCTCGTCTGATTGCCCAGCCGCTGTGGCTGCTGGCGCGCAGCGCCAATAAGATAGATGCCAACGATATTTCCGAGGAAATCGACAAGATTCCATCTTGGTATGATGAGGCCACACAACTCAAACAAGCCATGCTGATTGGGATCAATCGGTTACAGCAAAAGATTGGTAAACTGCATTTCGAAACGCAAACCTATCCCATGACCGGCCTGTACAACCGCCGTGGGCTGGACAATATTCTGAAGTATTGGCATACACTACACCGGGATTTCGCCATTATCGCGCTAGATATCGACTATTTTAAACGGGTTAACGACACCTTTGGTCATCATACCGGGGATGCGGTCATCAAATTTATCGCGGAACAGTTAAGAGACGGTTCTCGCGACAGCGATATTTTGTGTCGCAGCGGCGGCGAGGAATTCTTAGTGCTGCTCCCGGAAACGTCGCAGGACATTGCAGAGCAGATCGCCGAGCGTCTGCGCACCAGCACGGAGGCCATAGCATCTCCTGCGGGTCATATCACCATTTCACTAGGCGTTTCCCTGTGGCGCGCGAACAAAGTTTCCCTGTGGCGCGCGGACAAAAACGGCGATTTTACCATCGAGCAGGCATTGAAGTTGGCCGATAAAGCGCTCTACCTTGCCAAGCAAGAAGGCCGTAATCGCGTTGTACTGGCTCTAGGTGCTTGAAGATTGTGCGTGTGAAGATAACGCTAGACTATAACTGTATATATAACCATACTTAATTATATATAACCATACTTAATACTTCTCTTTTGGTTGAGGTATTCACGCGTGGTGCAGGCGTCTCAGGGATTTATTCTTACCAGCCACTGGCATGACACCCCCGCTGGCATCCAGATTGATCTCTAGCTCTCCCCGAAGGTGGTCCGGTGCTGGTTTCGTTGCCACCTCACAGGCAGTGGCCTTCATTCCTGCGCAGCAGCAGGCGCACGCTGAAGTGCTGCTGAGTACCGATACCTCATGGGCCCGTAAACAGCGTTCCCCCTCGCTGCACGCGTTGACGTTGCAAGATTTCCACCACCAGCCGCTACTGGGCCTCTATTGTTCTCATTATCTTATGGAGCGCTTTATCACCTTATGGAGCGCTTTATCACCGCGCCGGTGTGGTTCAGCGGTCATCCGGCTGGGCCGAATGCGGTGGTTCACGCTCAGATGAAGCCCTGCCCTGACTATCGCCCCAGATTAAAGCTGGTGTCGCTAGATATCTAAACCAGCCGGCACGGAGAGCTTTACTGCATTGGGCTGGAAGGGTGTGGGCAGCGTCAGGTGTACATGCTGGGCCCTGAGCCCGATGATGTGCCGTCTGTTCCTGAATTTGCGCTGGAATATGTCAACAGTCGCCCGCAATTGTTGGAGAAACTCAACGCCTGGTTTGCAGAGCACGATCCCGATGTCGTTATCGGTTGGAATCTCGTGCAGTTTGACCTGCGCGTGCTGCAAAAACATGCCGAGCGTTATCGCATCCCGCTGCGCTTGGGCCGGGGCAATCAAGAACTGGAGTGGCGCGAGCACGGTTTCAAACATGGGCATTTCTTCGCCAGTACTCCAGGGCGGCTGATTGTAGACGGCATTGAAGCCTTGAAATTCGCTACCTGGAATTTTCCCTCTTTTAGTCTGGAGTACGTGTCCCAGACGCTGCTGGGTGAAGGCAAACTGCCGGATAATCCCTACCAGCGCATGGATGAAATCGAGCAGCGCCTTGCACACGATAAACCCGCCCTCCGCTATAACCTTCAGGACTGTGAGCTAGTCACACGCATTTTTGAAAAAACCGATCTGATGCCGTTCCTGCTGGAACGCGCCACCGTCACCGGATTGGCGGCGGATCGCAGCGGCGGGTCGGTCGCCGCATTCAGTCATCTGTATCTGCCGCGCATGCATCGTCTTGGCTAAATAGCCCCTAATCTGGGCGAGGTTGCCGTGGAGGCTAGCCCCGGCGGCTTTGTCATGGATTCATCCCCTGAGCTGTACGACTCAGTGTTGGTGCTCGATTATAAAAGCCTGTATCCCTCGATCATCCGTACCTTTTTTATTGACCCGGTGGGGTTGATTTGCGGCATGCATCAACCCGATGACGATACGTCAGTGCCAGGCTTTCGTGGTACCAGCTTCTCGCGCCAGCAGACTGCCTGCCATTATCGAGCAAATTTTGCAGGGACGCGATGCCGCCAAGCGCTTCAGAAATAAACCGCTGTCGCAGGCGATGAAAATCATCATGAACGCTTTCTTGGCGTGCTGAGTGCCAGCGGCTGCCGTTTCTTCGATCCGCGGCTGGCTTCCTCAATCACCCTGCGCGGTCACGAGATTATGCAGCAAACCCGCGCCTTGATTGAGACTAAAAAGGGCTGATCGTTTATATCGGTGAACGCCTTGATGACGGTACAACGGCAGAGCTGCGCGAAGTGATGCTTTACAGCAAGTTGACCTTTAATAAGCCGCAAGACTGCCTGTTTGCCGGACAGATCGATCGTATGGATCACTTCGCCCTGCGCTATCGCACGCGTTTGCACCAGCAGGATCAAGCCTTGAAGCCTTGGGGTGGCCTGCACGGCATGCGCACCAGCCTGATCCCCCACCAGTTGCACATTGCGCGCGAAGTTGGTCAGCTCCGCGCGTGCTGCTGGCCGATGAAGTGGGCCTGGGCAAGACCATTGAAGCCGGGATGGTTATCTACACCAGCAACTGCTGGCCGGGCACGCTGAACGCTTGCTGATTTTGGTGCCGGAAACCCTGCAACATCAATGGCTGGTGGAGATGCTGCGCCGTTTTAACCTGCTGTTTTCCCTGTTTGATTATGAGCGCTATGCCGAGGCCAGACTCGACAGCAGTAACCCGTTTAAGACCGAGCAGTTAATCATCTGCTCCCTGGGTTTTGTTCAGAAAAATACGGCGCGCTTTGAACAACTGCTCGCGCAATACCAGACGGCCATTAAAGTCTCCGGCATCATGAGCGGCGGTAAAACGCCGGAAGCGCGCGCGCGCGCGACATGCTATACCCGAAGCAGATTTATCAAATGATGGAAGGGGACGATGCTACCTGGTGGAACTTTGATCCGCGCGTTGAGTGGCTGCTCGGTTACCTGACCGCCAATCGCGACAAAAAGATATTGGTGATTTGGCCAAAGCCGCTACTGCTTTGCAGCTTGAGCAGGTATTGGCACGCGTGAAGCGATTCGCGCTGCTGTATTCTATGAATGGTTGTCTATCCTTGAGCGCGATCGCGCGGCAGCCATTTTGCTACGGAAGAAGATGGTGCGCAGGTACTGATCTGCTCGGAGATCGGTTCCGAAGGGCGTAACTTCCAGTTCGCCAGCCACCTGATCATGTTCGATCTGCCGTTTAATCCGGATCTGCTGGAGCAGCGTATCGGACGTCTGGATCGTATCGGGCAAACGCAAGAAATTCAGGTGCTGGTACCCTATCTGGAAACACTGCACAGGCGCTGTTGGTACGCTGGTATCACGAAGGGCTTGATGCCTTCGAACATACCTGCCCAACGGGCCATACCATTTATGATGCCCATTACAGCACGCTGATTGAGCGACTCAGCGTTCCTACGGAGAGTGATGGGCTGGATGAATTTATTCGTACCTGCCGTCAACAGCACGATGCACTGAAAGCGCAGCTCGAACTCGGCCGCAATCGCCTGCTGGAAATGCACTCCAACGGCGGTGAAGTCGCGCAGATGCTAGCTCAATCCATCGTTGAACAGGACAACGATGTCAACCTGGTCACTTTCGCTCTGAATCTGTTCGATATTGTCGGCGTGAATCAGGAAGATCGCAGCGATAATCTGATTATTCTCACGCCTTCCGATCATATGCTGGTGCCGGATTTTCCCGGCTTGCCGCAGGATGACTGCACCATCACCTTCGAACGCGAGCAGGCGCTGTCGCGGGAAGATGCACAGTTTGTCAGTTGGGAACATCCGCTGATCCGCAACGGCATGGATCTGATTTTGTTCGTAGATACCAGTAGCTGTGCCGTGTTACTGCTGAAAGCTGTGCCGTGTTACTGCTGAAAAAAAACAAAGCGCTGCCCGTAGGGACACTGCTGGCTGAGTTGGTCTACGTGGTGGAAGCACAGGCACCGAAACAGTTGCAGTTGACCCGCTTCCTGCCACCTACACCGTTGCGTTTACTGATGGATCGCACCGGTAAAAATCTGGCTCCGCAGGTAGAGTTTGAAAGCTTTAATCGCCAGCTCAACGCGGTAAACCGCCATACGTCTAGCAAGTTGGTGAATGCGGTACAAGCCGACGTTCACACTATGTTGCAGCAGGCCTAACCTTTGGTGGCTGCTCAGGCATAGCAGTTGATTCTCGATGCGCAATAGCAGGCCGATCTGCAACTGCGCCGCGAACGGGAACGATTGGAAGCCCTGAAAGCAGTTAACCCTAACATCCGTGACGATGAACTGCTAGCGCTGGAAACACAGCGGAAACAGATCTTGCTCAATCTGCATCAGGCCAACTGGCGGTTGGATGCCATTCGTTTGGTGGTGGTCTCTCACCAGTAGTCAATCAATAATAATGCCGGCGGCAACGGAAAGGCTGTTGCCGCCGCAGGAGCTACCATGGAACCCTATAACCCGCCCATCGATCCGTGGCTGCACGTGTTGTATTAGAATCAACATATTATGGTGATCAACAAGCCCAGCGGCTTGCTCTACATTCCCGGCAGAGCGCCTGAGCATCATGACAGCACGATGAGCCGCATTCAGCGCGATTTTCCTCACGCAGAATCCGTACATCGCCTCAATAATCCGTACATCGCCTCAATATGGCCAACAGTGGTATGATTGCCGTCGCGTTGACCAACGCTGCCGAAAGAGAGCTGAAGCGCCAATTTCGCGAACGCAAGCCAAAAAAAATCCTATATCGCACGGGTATGGGGGTGGCTGGAGTACGATGAAGGATTGATCGATTTGCCACTGATTTACGACTGGCCCAATTGCCCAAAACAGAAGGTCTGTTTTGAACAGGGAAAACCGGCGCAAACCCAATATCAGTTACTTACGCGCGAGGCCGATGGCACCACGCTCGTGAAGCTGATGCCAATTATCGGGCGCTCAGACCAATTACGCGTACACCTGCTTGCACTCGGGCACCCGATCCTCGGTGATGGTTTTTACGCCCACCCTGAAGCCAAAGCCTTAGCACCGCGTCTGCTGCTGCACGCACAGGAACTAGCTATCACGCATCCCGCATTTGGTACACCAATGCACTTTCGCTGTGAGCCTGATTTCTGATTTTGAACGTAATAGTCAAGAAAAACGCGGGAAAAACTGGAGAGGTGTTACTTGGTGGCGTGACTGCTTTTCAAAACTCATAGACGGTCTGAATGTCTTGCGCCTTGCGTTTTGCCATGTCCATCATGCGCGGAGAAAGCCCCTTACCCGCCAGTTTATCAGGATGGTGCTCGTTCATTAGTTTACGATAAGCGCGTTTTACCGTCGCCGCATCATCGCTGGTGCGCACGCTCAGCGTGAGGCAAGCACTCTCAAACATTGGCCCCCTATAAGGCGGCTGCTGACGCTGCCCGCCCTGCAATTGGCCGCCATACGACTGACCACCATAAGATGATTGCGACGCTGGTATGATTTGCCATTCTGCTTTGATTGGTGTTGCTTCGATTGGCCCTGTTGCTGAGACTGGCGCTGCTGCCCTTCCATATTACGCATGAAAAATTCGAACTGTTCACGCGTCACGCCCAGCTCATCCGCAAACACGTACAATAACCGCCGTTCGTTCGGATGCAGCGCACCGTCGTTAAACGCGACCTGAAGCTGGATATCGAGAAACATTCTGATCATATCGAAGCGGCCCAGGCAGGCATCGCGCAGCTTACGCAATTTGGTGCGTACCGGGAACGCATTTGATTTCCCTTCATGAAGGGCTGCTGCGCTGCCCGACTCGCCTCACCGAACAGCTCCAGCCGGTCCATCATCAAGGTGGCCGCCTGAATATCCGCTTCAGTGACGCGCCCTTTAGATTTGGTCAGGTACCCCATGGCCTGAAACGTGGTGAGAAAAAACAGCGACTGGCGGGTAGACTGTACGGAGAAATAATCACGGCACCGCGCAGTCCTGAATCTATCAACCATATGGCCCATCAGCAAGCCCGTAATCACACCCCACACGCCGCCGGACATAATACCCAGTATCGAGCCCAGCAACTTGCCTCAATAGCGCATATACTTCCTCAAATCCTCATGCTGTCTGCCAAAAATTGCTTTATCATACCCGTCATTTATAGCGTTGCACCTAACGGCAGAGCAGAGAAACAGTGGGGAATTTACACTGGAGCAACGTAAGCCAGTGATATAGTCTCTGACCGTTTGCCGGCATGACGCCCTTGATGATGGAACACCGATACCGCGTATGAAAAAATGTTTTCCAATTCTGCTGGCCACCTTGATTGGGTCGGCTCTCTACAGCCAACACGCGTTGGCCGATCTTGTCGCCCAGTGCCGGCTTGGCGTTCCTACGTTTACACGGCCTCTGGTCACTGGCGAGACCAATACGCTTCCTGTACATATTCAGGCGGACAAAAGTGAAGCCAACTATCCGGATAACGCCCGTTTCCTGGGTAACGTCAACGTTGAGCAAGGCAACAGTCGCTTGCAGGCCGATCAGGTGGAACTGCGCCAGAGCGGCACTGACGCCACCGGCGCCACGGTGCGCACCATCACCGCCACTGGCAATGTCAATTATGATGACAACCTGGTCATCCTGAAAGGCCTTAAAGCCTGGTCTAACCTGAATACGCGAGATACTGACGTTTTTCAGGGCGACTACCAAATGGTTGACCGTCAGGGCCGTGGCGATGCCGATAAAATGCAAATGCGCGGTGACAATCGCTACACCATTCTGGAAAACGGTTCCTTCACTACTTGCCTGCCGGGAGATGATAGCTGGAGTGTCGTGGGTTCGGAAGTGATCCATAGCAGGGATGAGCAATTTGCTGAAATTTGGAATGCGCGCGTCAAAATTGGCGACGTCCCGGTCTTCTATAGCCCTTATCTGCAACTGCCCGTGGGTGACAAACGCCGCTCCGGCTTTTTGATTTCCAACGCCCGCTACAGCGGCAGCAGCGGCTTTGAACTGATCATGCCCTACTACTGGAATATCGCCCCCAACATGGATGCGACCATCACGCCGCACGTCCTGACCAAGCGCGGCGTACAGTTGCAAAACGAGTTCCGTTACCTTGCCGCACCGGGCACCGGTACGGTGCAGTTGGACTGGCTGCCGAATGACAGAGCCTATCATCGTGACAATGAAGACGACAAAGATACGCGCTGGCTTCTTCACTGGCAACACGCCGGTATCATGGATCAGGTGTGGCGCTTTAACAGCGATTACACCAAGGTCAGCGATATCAACTATTTCAAAGATCTCGATTCTTCTTACGGCTCTACGACCAGCGGCTACATGAACCAAAAATTTAGCGCCGGCTATGCTAACCATGATTGGGACGCTACGTTATCCAATAAACAGTTCCAATTGCTGGCGGCTAACACCAACAATGATGTTTACCGCGCCGAGCCCCAACTCGACCTCAACTACTATCGAGAGGATATCAGCCCGTTCGATATGCATTTTTATGGGCAGGCGGTAAAATTTACCGACATGAACAACAACCGCCCCGAAGCAACGCGTTTTCATGCTGAGTCAACGGTCAGTCTGCCATTGACCAACCGGTGGGGTAGCTTGAACACCGAAGCGAAGCTAATGGCAACTCATTATCAACAAACCAATCTGGAACGCTTCCATACCTATCCCAATGCGCAAATCAGCAATATCAAGCGTGATGCGCTGAAGGATTCGGTCAATCGCGTTTTGCCGCAGTACAAAGTTGACGGCAAACTAGTGTTTGAACGCGAAATTGATTGGTCCAACGCCTTTACCCAAACACTGGAACCGCGCGTACAGTACCTATATGTGCCTTACCGCGATCAAAGCAGCATTTACACCTATGACTCTACGCTGCTGCAAAACGACTACACCGGCCTGTTCCGTGACCGCAGTCACAGCGGGCTGGATCGCATCGCGTCAGCCAATCAGGTTGCGACCGGTTTGACCACCCGCGTTTATGATCAAAATCTGGTGGAATGTTTTAATGCTTCCGTCGGTCAAATCTATTATTTCGATCGTCCCAGAATCGGGGATAGCACCACGGTAATGGATAAAAACGACGATAGCGGCAGTCTGGTATGGGCCGGTGGCAGCTATTGGAAGATTAACGATCTGTGGGGCATGCGCGGCGGTTTGCAATATGACACGCGCCTTGAGAGCATTTCGCAGGGCAACGCGGTGCTGGAATATCGCCAGGATAGCGAGAAACTGATGCAGCTGAACTATCGCTATGCCAGCAAGGCATATATTCAAAACTCCGTACAGAATCTGTTGGCAAGTCGGGCGTATCAGCAGGGCATTTCGCAAGTGGGGCTCACCGCAGCCTGGCCGATTGCCGACCATTGGTCCGTGGTTGGTGCGTATTACTACGACACCAAAGCGAATCAAACCGCCAATCAGAGTATCGGCTTTCAATACAACACCTGCTGCTGGGCCGTAAATATGGGCTACGAGTGGAAAATTACCGACTGGAATACCAATCGGCGGTCCAGTGAGTATGATAACAAGTTCTCGATCAACATCGAGCTGCGTGGATTAAGCAGCAATGAAACGCTGGGTGCGCAAAAAATGCTGCGCTCAGGTATTCTGCCTTATCAGCGCGCATTCTGATGCGGCCATGCGTGCGTGGAATGAACGGTAACACATCAACTTTTAATCCGCCTTGCGGGTGAAACGAACGGGAAAGGTATGAAGAACTGGAAAACGCTTATCCTCGGGCTGTCCCTCAGCGCCAATGCAGCTTTTGCTGCGCCACAGGTTGTTGATAAAGTCGCCGCCGTCGTGGACAACAGCGTCGTGCTTGAAAGTGATGTCAGCACGCTTTTACAGTCCGTGAAGATGAATGCGCAGCAAGCGGGACAACAGTTACCGGATGAGAGTACGTTGCGCCACCAGATCCTCGATCGTCTGATTATGGATAACATCATTTTGCAAATGGCAAAAAAAATGAATATTCAAATTAGTGATGCGCAGTTGGATCAGGCCATTAACAACATTGCGGCACAAAACCGCATGACGCTTGACCAGCTAAAAAGTCAGTTGGCTTATGAGAATCTGACCTACAGCGCCTATCGCAACCAGATTCGTAAAGAGATGACCATTGCCGAAGTCCGTAATAACGAAGTGCGTCGCCGCATTACCGTCCTACCGCAGGAAGTTGACGCGCTAGCGAAACAGATCGCTAACCAAACCGGTGAAGACGCTGAACTGAACCTGAGCCACATTCTGATCACTCTGGGAGAAAAACCGTCGCAGCAGCAGGTGGACGATGCAGAAAACCTAGCTAATTCATTGGTACAACAGCTGAAAGGTGGAGCCGACTTCGCCAAGCTGGCGATCGCACACTCGGCGGATTCGCAGGCGTTGAAAGGCGGCGAAATGAGCTGTGGCAAACTTCAGGAGATCCCC
The DNA here is from genome assembly GCA_051710525.1 of Symbiopectobacterium sp. Taxonomy (GTDB): domain Bacteria; phylum Pseudomonadota; class Gammaproteobacteria; order Enterobacterales; family Enterobacteriaceae; genus Symbiopectobacterium. Next base: position 119,169 of record JBPESR010000001.1, read on the forward strand.
TCTCTGTTCGCTGAACGCCTGACTCAAGCCCAAAAAGGCCAGGTGGTCGGCCCGATTCGTTCCGGCGTGGGTTTCCATATTTTGCGCGTTAACGATATTCGTGGCGGCGATAAATCCGTTTCCGTTACCGAAGTGCATGCACGCCACATCCTGTTGAAACCGTCTGTCGTGATGAACGACAGTCAGGCACAGGCAAAACTGGAGGAAGTGGCACAGCAGATCAAACAAGGAACGACTGATTTTGCGGCTCAGGCAAAACAGCTTTCACAAGATCCCGGCTCAGCCAATCAGGGCGGTGATCTGGGATGGGCAACGCCAGATATGTACGATCCGTCATTCCGCGATGCGCTAATGGAACTGCGCAAAGGGGAAATCAGCGCCCCGGTCCACTCCTCCTTTGGCTGGCACTTGATTCAAGTGTTAGATACGCGTCAGGTCGACAAAACCGACGCAGCGCAGAAAGATCGTGCTTACCGCATGCTGTTTAACCGTAAATTCTCTGAAGAGGCGCAAACCTGGATGCAGGAACAACGTGCAGGCGCTTACGTGAAGATCGTCAACGGCAGTGACAGCAGCTCAGCACAATGACCGCAACCACGTCTCGTATCGTCACCACGCCCGGCGAACCTGCTGGGATTGGTCCGGACCTCATCATTCAACTGGCCCAGCGTGACTGGCCGGTAGAACTGGTGGTGTGCGCCGACCCGGCGTTGCTGCGCAGTCGAGCAATGCTGCTAGGCCTGTCACTAACGCTGCGAGACTACCAACCTGGTACTCCTGCAAACGCGCAATGTGCAGGTTCGCTGACGATATTACCGGTTGCATTATCCACAGAGTCTTCCCCCGGCGAGCTTAATGTCGATAACGGCCTGTACGTAGTAAACACGCTGGCTCGCGCCTGCGATGGTTGCCTGAGTGGAGAATTTGCCGCGCTCGTGACCGGACCTGTTCATAAAGGCATCATCAATGATGCCGGTGTGCCTTTTAGCGGACACACCGAGTTTTTCGCCGATCGCAGTGGCTGCGAAAAAGTGGTTATGATGCTGGCGACCGAGGAACTGCGCGTCGCGCTCGCGACCACGCACCTGCCGCTGGCCGACGTTTCCCGAGCCATTACCCGCGACAGTTTGCATGAGGTGATTGCGATTTTGCAGCGCAATCTCCAGCAGAAGTTTGGGCTGGCCCGGCCATGCATTTACGTGTGTGGACTCAATCCCCATGCTGGCGAAGGCGGACATATGGGGCGTGAGGAGTTGGATATCATCATTCCTGCGCTGGATGAACTGCGCGCGCTGGGGATGAATCTGGTGGGCCCGTTGCCCGCAGATACGCTATTCCAACCCAAATACCTGAAAGAAGCAGATGCCGTACTGGCGATGTATCACGATCAAGGGCTGCCGGTATTGAAATACCAGGGATTTGGTCGAGCGGTTAACATTACGCTAGGCTTACCCTTTATCCGAACCTCTGTCGATCACGGAACCGCGCTCTCCCTCGCGGGAACGAGTGACGCAGAACCAGGCAGCTTTATCACGGCATTGCAGCTTGCTATCAACATGACTCAACACCATAACGAAACACCGTAATGAATAATCGCGTCCATCAAGGCCACTTTGCTCGTAAACGTTTCGGGCAGAATTTTTTAAACGATCAGTTCGTGATCGATAGTGTTTTCTCCGCCATTAATCCCCAGGCCGATCACGCTATGGTGGAGATTGGTCCCGGCCTCGGCGCATTAACGCTGCCCGTTGCCGAGCACCTTACCCGGTTTACGGTTGTCGAACTGGACCGCGATCTGGCGGCTCGATTAACGGTGCATCCGCAACTAAAAGATAAGATAACCGTTATTCAGCAAGATGCCATGACGGTGAATTTCTCCGAGCTGTCGCAACAGATTGGCCAGCCCTTACGCGTTTTTGGCAACTTACCCTACAATATATCAACGCCGTTGATGTTCCATCTGTTTAGCTATGCTCATGCTATTCGCGATATGCACTTTATGTTGCAAAAAGAAGTGGTGAACCGCCTTGTCGCTGGCCCAAGCAGCAAAGCCTATGGCCGGTTAAGCGTGATGGCACAATACTACTGCCAGGTGATCCCGGTGCTTGAAGTGCCACCTACCGCTTTTACGCCACCGCCCAAAGTGGATTCTGCTGTCGTACGTCTTGTTCCTCATGCCGTCCAGCCTTATCCTGTTGCTGATGTCCGCGTGCTAAGCCGTATTACTACAGCTGCATTTAACCAGCGCCGCAAAACATTGCGCAACAGCTTGGGTAATGTGTTCAGTGTTGAGCGGCTTATCGCGTTAGAGATTGATCCCGCTGCCCGTGCGGAAAATGTCTCTGTAGAGCAATACTGCCGGATGGCCAACTGGCTGTCTGAGCAGCCGCCAACGCAGGAATAACTGGAAGTGTCGCGATGATTAATACGCCCCGTGTTTGTGTTCAGGTTCAGAGTTTTTATGTTGAAGCGCAATCCGAGCCCTATGAGAGCCGCTTTGTCTTTGCTTACACCATCACAATCCGCAATCTGGGGCGTAATCCTGTCCAACTTGTTGGGCGCTACTGGATGATCACCAATGCCAACGGGCGTCAAACTGAAGTTCAAGGCGAAGGCGTGATCGGGGAACAACCGGTGATCGAACCTGGCAGTGAATTTCAGTACACCAGTGGTACGGTGCTGGAAACACCGCTTGGCACGATGGAAGGCCATTACAACATGATCGATCATCAGGGCGATTCCTTTCAGGTTCCTATTTCTGTTTTTCGTTTAGCGATCCCCTCACTGATACATTGATGATGTCTACCTACTTAATTAGCGATGTGCACGGCTGCTTTGATGAGCTAATGGCGCTGTTGGCGCAGGTTTCTTTCAATCCGGCGCACGACAAGCTGTGGTTTACCGGCGATCTGGTGGCACGCGGTCCGGCCTCATTGGAGGTGCTGCGTTATGTGCGTTCGTTAGGCCCTGCCGCACAGATGGTGCTGGGCAACCACGATCTTCATTTGTTGGCGGTTTATGCGGGTATCAGCAGAAACAAGCCAAAAGATCGTCTCAACGATCTGCTGAACGCATGGGATGTCGATACCCTGATCAACTGGCTGCGCCGCCAACCGGTGATGCTGGTCGACGAAGATCTTAAACTGGTGATGGCCCATGCCGGTGTAACGCCGCAGTGGGATCTGGAGACCGCGCAACTGTGTGCACGTGAAGTGGAAGCCATACTCAGCAGTGACAGCTATCCGCTGTTTTTGGACGCGATGTACGATGATATGCCCAATCATTGGAGCCCTGAGCTGAGTGGTTTACCGCGTCTGCGCTTTAGCACCAACGTATTTACCCGCATGCGTTACTGCTTCTCCGGCGGACAGCTAGACATGATATGCAAAGAAGCTCCTTCACAGGCACCTTCGCTGCTCAAGCCTTGGTTTTACTTGCCCAGTCCTGTCGTAGAAGGGAATGCAGAAACGCCAGGCTATGCCATCGCATTCGGCCACTGGGCCTCTCTGGAAGGAAAAGGAACGCCAGATAACATTCATGCGTTGGACACGGGATGCTGCTGGGGAGGCGAACTGACAATGTTGCGCTGGGAGGATAAGCAGGTCTTTACTCAGCCGTCATTGGCACAAGGCATGGCAGTTGTCGGCGCAAAATAAGTAAAACACGCGCGGCCTGATTGCGCCGCGCGTACGTCTATCCGATTAACGCCATTCGAGAATCTCAAAGCAATAGCTGTGCGAATTCTTTTCATCCGCATCATGAAACTCGCTGAACACCGATGACCACGCATCCGGTTCGTACTCCGGGAAATGGGTATCCCCCTCCACTTCGGCGTCAATATGCGTCAGATACAGACGCGAAGCCTGGGGCAGCATCTGCTGATAAATACTGCCGCCACCGATGACCATCACCTCTTCAGCTCCTGAAGCGGCCTCTAGCGCCGCTTCTAAGGTCAACACCCAAGTTACACGCTCATCGTCGCCAGCGCGGTTGCTGATAACAATATTTTTTCTCCCCGGCAATGGCTGGCCGATAGAGCGAAACGTGCTACGCCCCATAATAATGGGCTTATTTAACGTCTGGCGCTTAAACCACGCCAGATCCGCCGGCAAATGCCACGGCACGGCGTTTTCCATGCCGATAACACGATCCACCGCCAGTGCTGCAATCAAACTAATCACCATGGTAAAACTCTATAGCTCAAAATAAATAGCAGACACATAGCAGACACTATACGGAAAGGTGATGGGTACGTCGATACGGCGATTTTCTGATGGACAAAATAAGCAAAATCTTAATGCCGCTACACGCCGGGACGTTTGCGATACAACCAAATCCCTGGCAGAGACAACCCTATCGACAGCGCACCGACAATCAATAAAAGAGGCCTTGAGGAAATGCGTGATCAGCACGTGCATCAACGCTTCGCTGTATCCATGATGGGAAAGCTCCACCAGCGAGATCATCGCCGTATACGCTGAAATACCAGGGAACATCAGAATCATCGCCGCAACGGTAAACACTTTTGGGTGCGCCAACAGCCAGCGCGACCAGCGAATTCCGATCACACCGATCAATACGGCCGCCAAAAACGAGCCCCATCAGATGGGCATGCCCATCTGTATGCACAGAAAACGCACGCCGTGCCCCACGCCCCTAGCAGTGCACAATAAGGCAACGCCTTGACCGGTACATTGAACACCATAGCAAAGCCCAGAGCAGGCACTGCAGCCAGCCAATATATCTGCAAGAGCCCACACAGCAGCGTTAAGCCCATGTGCGTAACCACCAGCCACGACGCCAATACAGGTTGCCAGCGTCAGCAGGCTGGTAACTGCCCAACGCGCCAGCCCGGTATTCACATGCCCTTTTATTCACATGCCCTTTAAATATATCCTATATCCGCTATCGCGTTAATCAACGGAAAACCGGGCACCAGCAGCACGCTGGCCGCCATTGCCACCGTCGAGGTTTGATGAAATGTGGAAACGCGCAGCAGCAGCACGGATACCGACGTGGCGACAAAGGCGGTAATACAGAAGTTGATCAGGGGATTGAGATGGCACGAGGTCAATACCTGACGCACATACATTGCTACACCGCTGGCAAGCATGGTGACCACAAAGGCATCCCAACTGCCACCATTGAGCTTACTGAAGTAGCCGCACGAGAGCGCAACAATGGCCACCACCAGCCAGCGCGGATAGGGTAGCGGCTTAATGCCCGTCAGGCGCTTTTCAACGTCAGCCACATCCAGCAGTTTGTGCTCGGCCATGATCACAGCATACTGTACTTCGGTCACTACGGTCACCACATACATATTGATGCCGCGATCGACGTTCTTGCGCGTCGAGGTCAGGCAGTGTCCATTCATGATGGTGGTACGATGGCGTTGGCAGAAATGGAGCTTTCTACGCTATCCACCCCTAGCGCCGGTCAAGTATTCAATGAGTTGACCTTAATTTGCGCATGCATTTCCTGCACCGAGGTTACCTTCTCGGTCGGATCCGCATTGAGCGCCATCGCCGTGGCGAAGCCGCCGTTCATGGTCGTATTGTAGTGCACCTTGTACTGCAACGCGCTGCGGCGAATCAGCTTGGAATCTTCAATTGCCTGACGCCCTGCGGTCGTGTTGACGATATACGTGTACTCGCCGTTCTTGATACGGTCCTGAATGTGCGGACGTCCTTCATGCACCTTATTCACCAGACGCGGATTAATGCCCGCTTCACCTAGCTCAATGGCGGTGCCGTGAGTCGCGTCCAGCTCAAAGCCGTGTTTCAGCAGCTTGGCCGCCAGATCCACAACGCGAGCCTTATCACCTTCACGAACCGAGAGCAAGGCGCGTCCTGATTTCTTCATCGGTGAGTTGTTGCCCAGCGTCGCCTTGGCGAACACTTCGGCAAAGGTGCGGCCCACCCCCATAACTTCGCTGGTAGAGCGCATTTCTGGCCCCAGAATCGGGTCAACGCCGGGAAACTTGTTGAACGGCAGCACCACTTCCTTCACAAAGTAATACGATGGGATGACTTCTTTGGTGACACCCTGCTCCGTCAGCGTCTTGCCCGCCATCACGCGCGCGGCCACTTTCGCCAACGGTACACCGGTCGCTTGGAGACAAACGGAACGGTACGCGCTGCACGGAACGGTACGCGCTGCACGTTGGTTCACTTCAATCAGGTAGACTTCGTTATTCTTCACAGCTAACTGCACGTTCATCAACCCACGCACGTTCAGTTCGAACGCCAGTTTTTTTTTACCTGCTGGCGCATCACATCCTGAATTTCTTTGCTCAGCGTATAAGCCAGCAATGAACAGTGCTCAGCGTATAAGCCAGCAATGAACAGGCAGAGTCACCGGAGTGCACGCCCGCTTGTTCGATGGAGATTACGGTGACATTTTCCGGCTGTTTCAGGCCCAGACGATTCACCGCCTGTTGGAAACGCTCACGGTCTTCTGCACGGTCAATAGCATCCGGGCTGGTACCAATCACCGGCACATCCGCGGCTTCCAGCGCACGCGACAGTTTCAGCGGCGTTTGGCCACCATACTGCACGATAACGCCTTTCGGTTTCTCGATACGGACGATTTCGAGCACGTCTTCCAACGTGACGGGCTCGAAATAGAGGCGGTCAGAGGTGTGTAATCGGTTGAAACTGTTTCCGGGTTACAGTTAACCATGATGGTTTCATAACCGTCTTCACGCAGTGCCAGCGCCGCATGCACACAGCAGTAGTCAAACTCGATGCCCTGTCCGATACGGTTTGGCCCGTCACCCAAAACCATGATCTTGTCGCGATCCTGATTTGGATTAGCTTCGCACTCTTCATCGTAAGTGGAGTACATATAGGCGGTATCAGTAGCGAACTCTGCCGCACAAGTATCGACACGTTTGTAGACCGGGTGCAGATCATATCTGTCGCGCAGTTTGCGAATTTCGTTTTCAGACACACCGGCTGGCTTCGCCAAACGCGCATCGGCAAAGCCTTTACGTTTCAGGGTGCGCAGGAAATCGTCCGTCAGTGCCGTTGCGCCCTTCTTAGCAACCTGCTCTTCCAGACACACCAGCTCTTCAATCTGCACGAGGAACTAGCGATCGATGTTGGTCAGGTTAAACACGCTGTCCACAGACATGCCAGCGCGGAAAGCATCTGCCATATACCAGATACGCTCAGCACCCGCGTCTTTCAGCTCGCTGCGGATTTTGGTCAGCACTTCCGGATCGTCCGGATCCATTTTCTGATCGAAGCCAGTTGCGCCGACTTCCAGACCACGCAGCCCTTTTTGCAGCAACTCTTGCTGGATACGGCCAATCGCCATCACTTCACCGACCGATTTCATTTGGGTGGTCAGGCGATCGTTGGCACTGGCAAATTTTTCGAAGTTAAAACGCGGGATCTTGGTAACAACATAGTTAATGGGGGCTCGAACGATGCCGGGGTACGACCACCGGTGATAGCATTCATCAGTTCATCCAGCGTATAGCCCACGGCCAGCTTGGCGGCAATCTTGGCAATCGGGAAGCCCGTCGCTTTGGAAGCCAGCGCGGAGGAGCGCGATACACGCGGGTTCATTTCGATAATGATCAGGCGACCGGTTTTCGGGTTAACCGCAAATTGCACGTTGGAACCGCCGGTTTCTACCCCGATTTCCGGTTTCTACCCCGATTTCACGCAGTACCGCCATGCAGGCGTTACGCATGATTTGGTATTCCTTGTCCGTCAAGGTTTGCGCTGGCGCAACGGTAATGGAAGGTTTGCGCTGGCGTAACGGTAATGGAGTCACCGGTGTGGATACCCATGGCATCTAGGTTTTCAATGGAACAGATGATTATGCAGTTGTCTTTCTTATTGCGCACCACTTCCATGTCATACTCTCATACTCTTTCCAACCGATGAGGGATTCATCAATCAGCAGTTCTTTGGTCGGTGACAGATCCAGACCGCGCGCGCAAATTTCTTCAAACTCTTCACGGTTATAAGCGATACCGCTACCGCTGCCGCCCATGGTAAAGGAGGGACGGATAATGCAGGGATAGCCTACATCGGCGACCACGGCCAATGCTTCTTCTATGGTATGCGCGATGCCGGAACTGGTATGCGCGATGCCGGAACGCGCGGTTTCCAGGCCAATTTTCTTCATGGCGATATCGAAGCGGTGACGATCTTCCGCTTTATCGATAGCATCGGCGGTCGCACCGATGGCGGTCGCACCGATCATGGTGACGCCAAACTCCTCCAGCACGCCTTGCCGCTCAAGCTCGAGCGCACAGTTCAGCGCTGTCTGGCCTCCCATGGTCGGCAGCACCACATCAGGATGCTCTTTTTCGATGATTTTACGCACCACTTCCCAGTGGTTCGGCTCAATATACGTAGCATCGGCCATTTCCGGTCGGTCATGATAGTCGCCGGGTTGAAGTTCACCAGAATGACGCGATAACCCTCTTCACGTAACGCTTTACAAGCCTGCGCACCAGAGTAATCGAATTCACAGGCCTGACCGATAACGATCGGGCCGGCACCAAGGATCAGGATGCTTTTAATATCAGTACGTTTTGCCATTTTTCTGCTCCAGATTATTTGCCATTGGCACGATAAGATTGAATCAGTTCGATAAAGTGATCGTCGATAAAGTGATCGAACAAAGGGGCCGCATCGTGCGGACCAGGGCTTGCTTCCGGGTGTCCCTGGAAACTGAATGCCGCTTTATCAGTGCGATGAATCCCTAGCAGGGAGCCGTTAAATAGCGATTTATGCGTCGGGCGCAGCGTCGCTGGCAATGAGTTTTCATCCACCGCGAAACCGTGGTTCTGCGCGGTGATCATCACACAGTCAGCATTCAGATCTTTCACCAGATGGTTACCACCATGGTGACCAAATTTCATTTTGACCGTTTTAGCACCGCTTGCCAGCGTTAGCAGTTGGTGACCCAAGCAAGATGCCAAATATTGGAATATCGGTCTTCAGGAAGTCTTTGACTGCCTTTATGGCGTAGTCACAGGGCTCCGGGTTGCCAGGGCCGTTGGAAAGGAAGATACCGTCCGGATTCAGGATTCAGTTTGAGCACGTCTTCAGCGGAGGTCTGGGCAGGCACAACCGTCAAACGGCAGCCACGATCGACCAGCATACGCAGAATGTTACAGTCGTAAGCTACTAGGTGGTACGGCAATTCACTTTCCGCTTTGGCAGCAGGCAGATTGCCGGTCAACGTCCAACTACCTTGCGTACAGCCATAACGTTCCTGCGTCGTCACTTCTTTAGCCAGATCCATGCCTTTCAGGCCAGGGAACGCTTTGGCTTTTTCCAATGCCAGTGCCGCATCCAGCGCATCCCCGGCAATAATGCAGCCATTCTGCGTCCCTTTCTCACGTAGCAAGCGAGTCAGCTTACGCGTATCGATATCGGCGATAGCAACGATGTTATTGCGTTTCAGAATGTTATTGCGTTTCAGATAATCCGAGAGGCTCTCTTTATTACGGTAGTTGCTGGCAATCAGAGGCAGATCGCGAATAACCAGGCCTTGAGCATAAACAGAGTGGGATTCTTCGTCGCTGGCGTTAGTGCCGACATTACCAATATGGGGATAAGTGAGAGTGACAATCTGGCGGGAATAGGAAAGATCAGTGAGGATTTCTTGATAACCGGTCATCGACGTGAGGATTTCTTGATAACCGGTCATCAACGTATTGAAGACCACTTCCCCCACTGCCGTTCCTTCTGCCCCGATGGCACGACCGTGGAATTGGCTTCCGTCTTCCAGAACCAATAGCGCTGACTTAATCAAACATCCTCCAAGGAATAAACAATTATGTTATCTGAATTCAGATTAGCCACTCCAGATCAATGCAAAAAATTACCTTTTCGGTAAACTTTTGGCAAATTGCGCGCAATTTAATGATGGTCGTTCAACTTGTCCACTCTAACAGCTATTTTTTTTATGGCTTACGGCGTCACTGACTTACCACAGCCGCAAAAATAGCCATCAAAAAGGCAAAGTAAACGGTTACCTGGTGACATTATTAATTAGCCAGAAGGAAATATTTCCTCAGTAAAGGATAGAAAATAAAACTTATATCAATTACAATACAATAAAATTATTAAATTCATTTAATTAAAAATTATGTAAAATAATACATTAAATTCAATCAATTAATAAATATCCAAAATCAAAGATCATTAAGATAAAGCACATCTATCATATCGAAAAGACCTTGTTTTTTATCTTTCAACCAAATTGCAGAACGAACCGCACCATTAGCGAAGGTCATACGGCTGGATGCCTTATGGCTAATCTCAATGCGCTCACCAACATCCGCAAACATTGCAGTGTGCTCACCAACGATATCTCCGGCACGTAAGCTGGCAAAACCGATACTGTTAGGCACACGTTCACCGGTGTGGCCCTCACGCGCATAGACCGCGCAGGTTTTCAGATCGCGCCCTAACGCGCCCGCAATGGCTTCCCCCATGGCTAACGCCGTCCCTGACGGGGCGTCCACTTTATGGCGGTGGTGCGCTTCCAGGATCTCGATATCCGTGTAGTCACCCATCACCGTGGCCGCTTTCTCCAGCAATTTCAGCATCAAGTTGACACCCACACTAAAGTTGGCGTCAAACACAATGCCAATCTCTTGTGCAGCCGCGCTGATAGCCGCTTTGCCTACATCATCAAAACCCGTGGTACCGATAATCATACCCTTGCCATGCTGGCGGCAAAATGCCAGATGTGCCAATGTGCCTTCTGGGCACGTGAAATCGATGAAGATATCAAAATCATCACGTACTGCATCCAGCGAATCCTGCACAATAACGCCCAGCGTGCCCAGTCCGGCCAGTTCTCCGGCATCAACGCCAACCAACGATGAGCCCTCACGCTCTAGCACCGCACCAAGTACAGCCCCCTCCATCTGCGAAACAGCCCGGATAAGTTGACGCCCCATTCGACCACTGGCACCGGCAATCGCTACACGTATTGCATCCTTCATCGTTATCTCTCTTTTTTTTTCACTTGCGCCGTAAAAACGTTCTCAGGTTAGCGGGCCAACGCGATGGCTGCCAGCGGATTTCACGCAGGATTAGAAAAATTTCTGACAAAAAGAGGGAATAATCAGTAAAAGCTATCTGTCAGAAGGAATTCACTACACGCTGACAAATAAATCTCGCCAAATAGACAACGCATAATCATGCAATTTTTATGCATTCGAAAAAGGGGATAATTCAGATAAAAAATTATCAAGGGTAACACCAGATAAAAAGTAATAAGGATAACACCCTGCTATTTTTCTCAACCTCATGCCAGTATCAATCGATCTGCTTTACTTCCACGCGCAGTTCTTTTGGTACTTCAAAGACAATATTCTCTTCACGGCCTTCCAGCTCAAGCGCGACTTTCCCCCCGAAGGATTTAAGGCGTTCAATCACCTGCTGAACCAGAATGTTCGGTGCAGAAGCACCCGCCGTTACACCGACACACGCCACATCCGTTAGCCAGCGCTCCTGAATATCGTTCGCAGAATCGATAAGGTAAGCGGGAATGCCGGCACGCTGAGCCAGTTCTGCCAAGCGATTGGAATTGGAAGAATTTTTCGACCCAACCACCAGCACCACGTTGGCGCGTTCCGCTAGATAATGCACCGATTCCTGACGGTTCGTGGTGGCGTAGCAGATATCGTCTTTACGTGGGCCGATAATTTGTGGGAAACGCTCACGCAGTGCATCGATTACCGCAGAGGTGTCATCCACCGACAGCGTAGTTTGCGTCATAAAGCAGAGATTACCCTCATTTTTAACCTGCAAATTCCACACATCTTCCGGCGACTCCACCAGATACATGCCGCCATCGTCGTTACTGTACTGGCCCATGGTGCCTTCTACTTCATGGTGTCCCGCATGACCGATCAGGATAGCTTCTACTCCTTTACGGCTGGCACGCGCCACCTCCATATGGACCTTGGTCACCAACGGGCAAGTGGCATCAAAGACAGTCAGATCGCGATTCTTCGCCTCCGCCCGTACAGCTTGAGACACGCCGTGCGCAGAAAAAATCAGGATTGCACCATCAGGCACTTCGCCAATCTCTTCAATAAAGATCGCACCGCGGTCACGCAAGCCATCCACCACGTAGCGGTTATGCACCACTTCGTGGCGCACATAAATCGGCGTGCCATAAATTTCCAGCGCACGCTCGACAATGCTGATTGCGCGATCGACACCCGCGCAGAAACCACGTGGGTTAGCCAGTAAGATATGCACGCTCAACCTCCTGCGTGACAGGATCGATATCCATCACCTCAACATCAAAACTTACGTGATGACTCGCCAGCTGATGATTGAAATTGACCGTAATCGACTCTTCCGCCACTTCACGAATCACGCCGGCATATCATGGCCCGCCATGCCGCTGAACAGCATGATGGTGCCCACGTCAGGTACGCCGGTTTCGGCAAAATCGCGACGCAGAAAGAACTGAATCCAATCTGGATAAGATGGTCTGAAAGCCGATTCCGGCGGCAAGATTACGGCGGCAACGTGAAACGGTGTTTATCTCCCTGGCGCAAGCCGAGGAGTTGTTGTTCCAGCGCCGGAGACAGGCTCTCATCGCTCCAGGCGAAACAGCACAGGTTTGCCCCGTTCGAGGGTCGATTCCGCAACGCTGCCATCTTCCAGCGTCAGCACAAAATGCAGCAGTACGGCGCTGGTATTCTGTACGCTTTGCGTCATGCCTGCCCCTTCGGCTTGGCCAAGGCGTCGTGAGATGCCAGAAAATCTTCCAATACTACCATACCTGCCCCGATACAGATAGCCGTGTCCGCTAGATTGAACGTCGCGAAGTGCCAGTCACCGACATAGAAGTCAATGTAATCGACCACAAAGCCGTGCCAGGTTCTGTCAAACAGGTTTCCCAGCGCACCGCCGATAATCAGCGCATAGGCGATATTGCTCAGCTTCTGATCAGCGCGATTGCGGTACATCATCACAAGCAGCGCCACCACGATCATGATGGCGACACCGGCAAAGAACCAGCGCTGCCAGCCGCCTTTATCTGCCAAGAAGCTAAACGCTGCACCGTAGTTACGGGCATAGTGCAGGTTTAACGAGGGAAACAGCGCCCAGGTTTCACCCAGTTCAAAATTCGCCAACACCCAGTATTTGACGCCAAGATCCACCGCCAACACTACCAGCCACAGCCACAGCCACAGCCACAGCCAGCGTAACCAGCTTGAACAGATCGATTTATTCATCAGATAAATTTACGCTCTTCGCCATTACCGCCCACATTCGTGGCACAGCGTCCACATACCTGTGGGTGTGCAGCATCCACACCGATATCTAACTCATAGTGCCAGCAACGCGGGCACTTGTGCCCATCCGCTTTGCTTAAAGCAATTTTCAGGCCAGATAGTTCACTCGCCTGCGCATCCGCCGGAGCATCTTCATAGCGTTCAACCCTAGCCCTGGAGGTCAGCAGTGCAAAATGCAACTCCTGTTGCAGACGCCCCAGCTTCTCGGACAGCTCAGCATCGGCATACAGCGTTACCGCCGCTTCCAGAGAACCACCAATACGCTTATCGTTACGCGCTTGCTCAATCACCTTGTTCACTTCGGCACGCACTTTCAACATGTCGGCCCAGAACGCATCGTTCAGGGTTTCCTCTTCCGCCAACCCGAACAAGCTGTCATACCACTCTTCGGTAAACACATACTGTGCGCGTTTACCCGGCAAGTAGCCCCAGACTTCGTCGGCGGTGAAGGACATGATCGGCGCCATCCAGCGAACCAGCGCTTCCGCAATGTGGAACAGCGCGGTCTGGCAGCTACGGCGCGCCACGCTGTCGTGCTTGGCGGTGTATTGGCGATCCTTGATGATATCCAGATAGAACGAGCCCATTTCGATGGAGCAGAACTGCATCAGGCGTTGCACCACACGGTGGAAATCATAGCCTTTGTACGCTTCAACGATCTCCTGCTGTGCGGCTTGCGCGCAGCCTACCGCCCAACGATCCAGCACGACCATCTCTTCCGGCTTAACACTGTGCAAGGCCAGATCGAACCCGTTCAGGTTTGCCAGCAGGAAACGTGCGGTGTTACGGATGCGGCGATAAGCATCGGCAGAACGTTTGAGTATTTCATCGGACACCGCGATCTCGCCGGAATAGTCAGTGGAGCCGATCCACAGACGCAGAATATCCGCGCCCAGCTTGTCCATCATGTCCTGCGGCGCAATGGTGTTGCCTATGGATTTGGACATTTTGCGGCCCTGACAATCGACGGTGAAGCCGTGAGTCAGCACCTGACGATACGGGGCTTTACCCTTGATCGCCGCAGAGATCATCAGCGAGGACATGAACCAGCCGCGATGCTGGTCAGAGCCTTCCAGATACATATCGGCTGCATGCCCTGCAAATTCCGGACGCACATCCACCACTGAGGCGTGGGTCGATCCGGAATCGAACCACACATCCAGCGTGTCCAGCACTTTGACATAATTGGCAGCATCAGCGCCAAGCAAATCAGCCGGATCGAGATCCCACCATGCCTGGATGCCGTTCTGCTCAACGCGTTTAGCCACCGCTTCGATCAGCTCCGGCGTACGAGGGTGCAGATCTTCTGTCTCTTTATGAACAAACAGAGACATTGGCACGCCCCAGGTACGCTGGCGCGAGATACACCAATCTGGGCGGTTGGCAACCATTGACTCGATGCGCACCTGACCCCAATCCGGGATCCACTGCACACATTTGATTTCAGACAGCGACTGCTGACGCAGCCCTTTTTGATCCATGGTGACGAACCACTGCGGCGTGGCACGGAAGATGATTGGCGACTTGTGACGCCAGCAGCACGAATAGCTGTGTTGCAGTTTTTCCACATGCAGCAACGCGCCAGTTTCACGCAGCATGTCAACGATGAGGTCATCGGCTTTGAAGACGAACTTGCCGTCCAGATTCGGGTGCGTACCCAGCAGGTAACAGCCATTCGGCCCCACCGGATTGGCGATTTCTAGCTGGTATTTCTGGCTTATGACGTAGTCATCCGGGCCGTGACCACCCGCGGTATGTACCGCACCGGTACCAGCATCCAGCGTGACGTGGTCGCCCAGAATTACAGGCACATCGAAATTCAGGAACGGGTGCTTGAAACGAAGCAGTTCAAGATCGGAACCCCTGCAGTCGCCCAGCACGGTCCAGTTGGTTACGCCCAGTCGCACCATCACGCTGTCCACCAGATCGGCGGCCAGGATCAGTGCTTTACCCTCGATCTGTACGAGTTGGTAAACGAAATCAGCATTTAGCGAGATCGCACGGTTCGCTGGCAGTGTCCACGGGGTGGTGGTCCAGATAACAAGTACAATCAAGTCTGCCACGGAAGTGGCACCGAATTTTGCCGCAACAGTTGCCGCATCGACAGCAGTAAAAGCCACATCAATAGACGGAGAGGTTTTGTCGTAATACTCCACCTCAGCTTCTGCCAGCGCAGAACCGCAATCGGCACACCAGTGCATAGGTTTAACCCCTTTGTGCAGGTGCCCATTGTCGATGATCTTGCCGAGAACGCGGATGATATTCGCTTCGGTATTGAAATCCATGGTCAGATATGGGCGATCCCAATCGCCCAGCACGCCGAGGCGGATAAAATCTTTCTTCTGCCCTTCAACCTGCTCCGCCGCATACTTGCGGCATGCCTGACGAAATTCTGCCGCGCTCACCTTCTCGCCCGGCTTGCCAATAAGTTGCTCGACTTTCAGTTCAATAGGCAGACCGTGGCAGTCCCATCCCGGCACGTATGGCGAATCATAACCGGCCAACCCTTTGGATTTGACAATAATATCTTTCAGAATCTTGTTAACTGAGTGACCAATGTGAATGTTGCCATTCGCATACGGGGGGCCGTCATGCACAATGAAGGTTTTCTTGCCCGTTTTCGCCTGACGAATAATTCCGTACAAATCCTGTTCATACCAACGTTTCAGCATGTCAGGTTCACGCTTGGCCAGATCGCCACGCATCGGGAACTCTGTTTCCGGCAAGTTCAGGGTAGTTTTGTAGTCACTCATTAGATTCGTAGTCACTCATTAGATTCTCGATTTAGTTTCGGCCATACCTTGGAGTATGAATATTACACCGGTGCTGCTAACCCGAAAAACGTCCGGGCCGTCACCACATCCTCGGCGATTTGCTGCGTCAATGCCTCTAGCGACTCAAACCGCTGCTCATTTCGTATTTTCTTACACAGCGCCACGTCTATATGACGCCCGTACAAATCCATGGCGAGATCCAGCAGGTGCACTTCCAACTGCTGGCCTTTATCGCCGTCTACCGTTGGCCGGGTGCCGATATTGGCGACGCCGGGAAACGGAGTCGGGCCCAGGCCGTAGACTTCAACGGCATACACCCCACTAACCGGTGATACCTGGCGTTTCATCGGCAAATTCGCGGTCGGAAATTCCAACGTTCTACCCAGCGCTTTACCGTGCACCACGCGCCCGGAAATCGTGTAAGGGTGGCCTAACAATTCTTGAGCCAGCGGCAGATCGTCATGCAGCAAGGCATCACGTACTGCAGTACTGCTTACGCGCCTACCGCCATTGCAGAACGTCGCCGTGCTGATAACTTCGAAACCATGGGCCTGCCCTGCCTCCTGTAATAACAGGAAATCACCGCTACGACCAGCCCCGAAGCGGAAGTCATCCCCCACAACAAGAAATTTCATACCCAGTTTTTCCACCAGAAGGTGGCGTACAAAGTCTTGAGCATCGTGTGCAGCGAACGCTGCATCAAACTTAACGCACAACAGTGCGTCAACGCCTGCGCGCGCTAGATAATTCACCTTATCCCGCAGCCGGGTAAGCCGTGCAGGCGCCTGATCGGCAGCAAACAGTTCGAGCGGCTGTGGCTCGAAAGTCATCACCATCACCGGCAAATCACGCGCCAGCCCCTCCTGCTTTAGTCGCTCAAGCAGCATTTGATGCCCACGGTGTACACCGTCAAAATTGCCGATGGTGAGCACACAACCATAATGGCGTGCCCGGAGATTGTGTATACCGCGGATTAGCTGCATGGCGACTCAGGAACAGTTTGGTTAATGATATGGAAATCGGCGGATTATACCTTGTACAGCGGTTAAGGTTAAGGAGCGATTCATGCCTTTTGTCACGCAATTGCTCGGCAGTGCCTACCGATCTTGGCATATATTGCCCATATGGCGTTGCTTCGCATGAGCAAAATTCCTCTTTCCTTATCAAAAGTTCGTCAGGTAAACGCGAATTTCTGTCGTGAAACGCTGTATTCCCGAGCGCGAAGCTGTTAAAATTTTGTGCCATAACAACGTAACAAGCGTCGGCATACAAACGGCGCTTATTTGCACAAATCCATTGACAAACGAAGGCTAAACGGGCATATTCTTCGGCCTTTGAATTGTCCTCAATAGAATATATTTGGGAGTTGGACCTTGGCTAATATCAAATCAGCTAAGAAACGCGCCGTACAATCTGAGAAGCGTCGCAAGCACAACGCTAGCCGTCGTTCCATGACGCGTACTTTCATCAAGAAAGTATACGCTGTGATCGCTACTGGCGATAAAGAAGCTGCACAAAAAGCGTTTAACGACATGCAACCGATTGTGGATCGTCAGGCTAGCAAGGGTCTGATCCATAAGAACAAAGCATCTCGTCATAAATCCAACCTGGCTGCTCAGATCAACGCACTGTAATCATTGCTTGCGTAGACATCTGTCTTCCTCGTTGTAAGAAAAAACCGGCTCTGGCCGGTTTTTTTGTTTCTGCACGTCCAAGACACATCCCTCATGATGTTTCCCTTGGCGTTACCTCTCTCTTATCCTCTCATTCTCTTGGCGTTACCTCTCTCTTATCCTCTCATTATGACGAATGACGATTCAATTTGTAATGCGCTTTTTTTATAGTTGAAATTAATCGCTACTTTACGCTGGCGTGCATACAGCATCCAGAATTCATGAGGTTCTCTATGGTAACGTCAGTAGCCAAAAAATCTTCCCCCATCATAGTGACAAGCCAGGAGCCAAAAACTTAACAAGCGGCACCGATAACATCACAAAGCCCCTCTGGGTTAAACGCCTTGAACGGGATTGCCAACAGAGCACAACTCACCAGCGTGTCGAGCGGCAGACTTGCCACAGGTGGGGTGATACCGCAGCCCAAAAATAACGCGTTAGTACAATAGTACATAGTACATAGTACATAGTACAGTTCATCAACCCCTTTACGCGGTGTATCAATGTATGCGCGGCTATGTTTAATCAGTCAAAACATGCCGCAGCTGCGTATCAAACTCCGAATACAGGGCAACAGGCCCGCGCGGCAAAACCAGCCCATGCCCATTCTGCTCGACAAAAAATCATGGCTACCCTCGCACCTGAAGCTGAGCAGCAGATCAATAAAAGTCATTTACGGAAACCGGACATGGGAAAACGATTGACACGGCAGGCCATCTCGGGACCGATTCAAGGTCGGCCGCCCACTCAGCATACGGCAACCGCATTGGCAGCCAACACCACCAGCCGTAAAGCGCTTACAAAAGCCAAAATCCTTGTCGATAACGCCGTAACGAAGTTTGGGATTGTCGAAAAGGGCATGGCGGATACCCACCACTATGCCAATCAGGCATCGACTCAGCCCTCTGCGCTATCTATCATAGCAACATAAGGACACCTTCTTAAAGTATAGCAACATAAGGACACCTTCTTAAAGCGTCTAGAGCACAGCGCCAAACTTGTTCAGAACGGACTGCTCAGCCCCTTCCCGCTGACACGCAGCAAACCATTAGACAGGCGCTCTCTGGCACCCACACTTCGCCGCAGCAACACACCAATACGAAAATCACAGGTGCGTTGGACAGGTTGGAATAAGTAAAAAAACAAACCGTTAGTGAAAGCGTTTGGCATGCACCACATCGTCAATTTGCTGCAATAAGGGATAGTCAATATTGCGGGTCGCAGTATGTTTAAGCACAGTCTGCAAGACGCTGTTGCCACGGCTTATCAGAAAGGACGCAATGTCAGTCTGGCAACGGGATCGCTAAAAGCGCTTAACGACGTGACGCAAGAAATTACACAGCATCATCAGAGTTCCGCTGACGCACGTGCAAGCCATCTGCCGTATCCACACACGGCGCTGGAAATCGTTAGCCACGAAGCCGTACTGCATCATCTCTTAAAAACCAAAGGCCACGTACGCCATGATGGAAACGTTCTCTCAGCCGCTGCGCAAATTGCCTACCATAAAGGACTTTGTGATGGCATTCGCAATGCCTACCTGCATACCATAGGCAGCGCCGCACAGGATGCAGGCCTTTCCGGCAACACCACACACCGTGATAAAGCCTTCACACCGACGGGAGCTGGGCGAATCCCTATATCTAACCAACGTTAGATGCGGTAACTCAGCACTACCCCGACGCGTTGATAAACCAGGAAATTAAAGACCAACTGTCAAAACATGTTCATCACCAGCTAATGGCAGAAAATAGATACGCTATCAAAGCATTTAAAACCCAAGCTTGAGAGCTTGCCATCCTCTGATAGTGATAACGATCCGACATTAAAAGTTAAACTACAAAATTTAATGAAATATTCTCCCGATCGTTTCAACGAAAGCCTGGCAAGATTTCTACGCGTTTTGAAGGGTTCGTCTCTTATTGATGCTATTGGATCAGCGGATTATTTATTAAAGCGGCATAACTCTCATACAATTTCGCAAGCAAACACGGTAAATTCCTACAAGATCTGAACAGTCGTTTAGCCGCGGGTAGCCCTTTACCGATTAAAAAGCTCCTCGTTGCCACACCTGCACCATCGCCTGTCACGCTGAGCACGTTCATTCCTACAGCACCGGTAAAACCCGGTAAAATGGGGATGCCTCCGCCGCCGCCGCCCCCTATGCCACCAGCATCGTATGTACCGCCAAGAATCATCCAGACGGATACAGTAAGTTCAGCACCGCTGGTACGCGAAAAGAAAAGCATTAAACCCGAAATAACACCACAATATGACTCAGTCATGGATGAGTTTAAAAAGGGCGTAAAGCTTCGTCCCTTAAAGAAAGCACAGGCCGTAATCCACTAAACTGCATCAAGAAACACACATGTCACAACATCTTGCGCCATTGTCTATAAAATAAAAATAGCGTTATTATTCGGTAGCAATAATAGAACCCATTTAGATAACCATCGCTGCCCCTATTCTCATATTCACCCTCATAAGATAGGTGTCTGGCAACAATATAGGTGTCTGGCAACAATATAATCCTTACCATATAATCCTTACCATTGTATTTTATATAAAAATGGTGCACTAGGCCTTCAACAGGCAATATTCTTGTCGATATCGGTTTCCAAACACAGGAAACGCCGCCATCATTATAAAAATAGAACGCGTTTTTATCCCCCAGGTATTACGACGTTCGTAAGCCCATTGCGATAATTTATTATCATTTGGATCTAATTGATGGAGGAAAACATCAACACGATGGAGGAAAACATCAACACCGAGATCAGGGAGATCTGATGGAAAATAGTAAATACTGTCAGTCGCCGCAACACGCCATTTCCCATTGAGAGTACCGGCTCGGCTGGTACAGGTTTCAATACCACAATATCCCGTCCACATCTCACCACCTTCCTCATCGTATTCTCTGACGGTTGTTGCGGGTACTTCTTTGGGGGCGGACAGTCCTTTATCCGATACTTCTATCTCAAACTGCTTTTCATAATGGTAATCACCGCGACCGTAATTGATGGAATAGCTAAGGATATTGTCCGTGACATTATAGTTCACCACCGGTGGTATACACGGTGCTCATCTTGTAATCGGTGCTCATCTTGTAATCATAGAGTGCAACCAGCTTTAAGTCATTGCTATGTGACACCGAATCAGTATACATGTAGATTTTGGCATTGGTCGAATTCGCCACCGCAAAAAAGGTGGCTAAATCACCATTGATAATCCGATGCGTTAGCAGACGCCAGTAACCATTATTATTTTTATCATACTCTTCCGCATTTCACCGTGAAAACGAAACAGCCTTTTTATCTGCCAGGGCGCTTCCTCGATGGCGAAGCCCGACGCAGTTTTTATCCCTTTCTTTAACGGCTCATCTAGTAACGGCTCATCTAGCCATTTGCCAAACAAATTTTTGACCGAAGAAAATTGATGAACCATTTCAAGATGGCGAATCTGCTGCTGGTATTCAGATTTTATACAATCAACGTCAGTGCCATACGCATTTCTTTTTGCCTACCATTCGCGTTGCTCCCTCATCAGAGAACTGTAGTGGTCAACTAAAACTAGAGAACTGTAGTGGTCAACTAAAACTGGCCACGGGTTTAGAGTTTTTCCAGAACCGATTTCCGATTTGTTTGGTGGTAACCAAATGTTATAGTCGTGCGCTCTGAGTGTACTGTAATATTCCACGATATAGTCCGTTATGGAGCGGACTGCCTCGGTGAAGCTCACGTATCCCATTACCAGTATCCATTCATTTTTTAGGCTTCTGAAGAAGCGCTCCATCTGCCTATTATCCCAGCAGTTTCCGCGCCGGCTCATACTCTGCTTTATCCGGTAACGCCACAGCAACTGACAGAACTGCCTGCTTGTATAATGGCTACCCTGCTCACTGTGGAACATTAGCCTTGATGGCCTGCCCCGGTTTTCAAAAGTCATTTCCAGCGCCTTAGTGGTCAGCTGGCTGTCCGGTGAGAACGATATTGCCCAGCCCACCGGTTTTCTGGCGAACAGGTCTAGAACAACAGCAAGGTACGCCCAGCGTTTTCCTGTCCAGACATATGTCACATCGCCGCCCCACACCAGGTTAGGTTCTGTGACGGCGAGGTTAGGTTCTGTGACGGCGAACTGGCGCTCAAGATAATTCGGTATGGCAACATGCTCCCGACCACCGCGTATATATCTGTGTTTCGGTTGCAGGCAGCTTACAAGCCCCAGCTCTTTCATGATTCTGCCGGCAAGCCAGCGCTCCATCCGGAAGCCCCTGAGCGTTGCCATTGTGGCGATACTTCTTGCACCGGCTGAGTCATGACTGATGTTGTGCAGTTCCTGAATCTTGCTGCGCAGCTCTGTACGCCTTTTGTCCGGTTCATCTTTAATATTTCGTTTCCATTTCTATACGTTATAGTTTTTTTCTTCAGCGCACGTATTTCAATCTGTTCTGGAGGAATGGGAGAGGCTTTAGGTGTTTTTCCCTGCCGTTCGTCCCGTAATTGTCTGACTCAGCGGGTCATGGTTGAGAGGCCGATATCCATGGCGTTGGCTGCTTCAGCAACAGTGTAGTTCTGATCGACAACCAACTGAGCGGATTCACGTTTGAACTTTGCACTGAAATTTCTTTTTTTCATTTCATTAGGACACATTTCTTTTTTTCATTAGGACACCTGTGTTGTCCTGAGGTGAGCATATCAACCTCAGTTCAGGTGGCTAAATTCAGTGTGCCACTTACAAATTCAGTGTGCCACTTACAGTAGCGCCTGCAACCGCTTCGTGCGCCAGTGCGGTAATGCGTGCGTAATCGCCGCTTTCCAGCGCATCATTTGACACCAGCCAGGAGCCGCCAACGCACAGCACGCTTTTCAGTGCCAGATAGTCGCGGTAGTTTTTCCGTGAGATACCGCCAGTAGGGCAGAAACGGATCTTGGAGAACGGACCTGCAATCTCTTGCAGCGCTTTTACTCCGCCGTTCGCTTCCGCCGGGAAGAATTTGAACTCACGCAAATCGTAGTCCATACCCAACATCAGTTCAGAACTGGTGCTGATACCCGGAATCAACGCAATAGGGCCTCCCACGGCAGCTTTCAGCAACGGCTCTGTCAAACCTGGGCTGATGGCGAACTGTGCGCCACCAGCAATCACATCCGCCAACTGCTGCGCACATCCGCCAACTGCTGCGGATTGTTTACTGTGCCAGCACCGACGATCGCGTCAGATACTTCTTTGGCAATGGCACGGATCGCGTCTACTGCGCAGTCGGTACGCAACGTGACTTCCAGAACGCGAACGCCATCTGCTACCAGGGCTTTTGCCATCGGCACCGCATGCTCCAGTTTGTTCACTACAATTACTGGAACCACAGGACCCATGGTCAAAATTTGCTCGGCGCTCGTTTTCCAGTTTTTCATTCGTCATGATCTCCTATCATGCCCGGAGGGCATAATTAGTCATATAGCGCGCCCCTGCCACAAGAATCTGCCAAAAGCAGACGTCCGACCGCACCGAGTTTTAGCCAAATATTACAAACAAAAAATTCAATCGATTAAACGGCCATCCCGGGTGATTGATCATGGCGATCCCGGGTGATTGATCATGGCGACAGAGGCCACCGGCCCCCAGGTGCCTGCCTGATACGGTTTCGGCGCATCGTTGTCCATCGCCCAGGCTTCCATGATGGAGTCCACCCATTTCCAGGCCTCTTCCGTCTCATCACGACGCACGAACAGGGCCTGAATACCGCACATGGTTTCCAGCAACAGACGTTCGTAGGCATCGGCCAAATACTGCTGATTAAAGGTTTCCGAGAAGCTCAAGTCCAGCTTCACGGTTTGCAGACGGTGTTTATGTTCCAGCCCGGGAATTTTGTTCAAAATTTAAATTTCAACGCCTTCATCGGGCTGCAAGCGGATGATCAATTTATTCTGCGGCAGTTGCAGGTAAGAATCGTGGAACAGGTTCAACGCCGGGTTTTTGAAATACACCACCACTTCCGAACACTTGGTTGGTAAACGCTTGCCGGTGCGCAGCTTGCCGGTGCGCAGAGATAGAACGGCACACCCGCCCAACGCCAGTCGTCAATGTCCACGCAGATCGCAACAAACGTCTCGGTGTTGCTGCTTTTGTTGGCGCCCTCTTCTTCCAGATAGCCTGGCCTGAACAAAGCCGTCGGTATACTGGCCACGCACCGTGGTTTCATGCACATTGGAACGATCGATGCGGCGAAGTGAACGCAACACCTTCACTTTTTCGTCACGAATCCGGTCGGTGCTCAGATCCGACGGCGGGGACATGGCGATCATGGTCAGGATCTGCAACAGATGGTTCTGGATCATATCGCGCATCTGTCCAGCCTGGTCGAAATAACCCCAACGCCCTTCAATGCCGACTTCTTCCGCAACGGTGATCTGCACATGATCGATGGTGCGGTGATCCCAGTTAGCAGAGAACAGTGAGTTGGCAAAACTGGCAGAGAACAGTGAGTTGGCAAAACGCAGTGCCAGCAAGTTGAGTACCGTCTCTTTGCCCAGATAATGATCGATGCGGTACACTTGACACTCGTTGAAATATTCGGCTACCTGGTTGTTGATCTCGCGAGAAGAAGCCAGATCCGAACCCAACGGTTTTTCCATCACCACGCGCGACGGCGACTTGTTAAGCCCCGCTTCGCCCAACCCGCGACAATAAGCCCCGCTTCGCCCAACCCGCGACAAATTGCGCCGAAAGTGCTGGGCGGCATGGCGAAATAGTTGATGGTGGTACGGTTTTTTTGATCTAGCACTTTGCTCAGACGTTTGAAACCGGCAGTATCCTGTACATCGAGATTGCAAAAATCCAGCCGACCACTCAGAGTTTGCCACAGTCCTTCATCGATAGACACCTTCATGAAGGTGTCTAATGCTTCGCGGACTACGCTGACATATTTTCCCTTATCCCACTCTGCTCGTCCCACGCCGATGATGCGCGTGTCCGGTTGAATGTGACGGGCTTTTTCCAATTAATGTGACGGGCTTTTTCCAATTGATACAGAGACGGCAGCAATTTTCGGCGCGCCAAATCGCCTTTCGCACCGAAAATAACCAGATCACACGCCTGGGCTGTTGAACACGCCTGGGCTGTTGAAGTTACTGCCATGTTCATCTCCTCGTTACAGGATGCTGTATTTTTATTACATACAGCAATAATGTAGTCTTTTGACTAGGACCCGTAAACCTGTCAATTAATGTTATTAAGTTTCATAATCTGCATCACGTAGAAAAAATCCACTGTATGAATGACTGAAACGGTTCAGGCGTTCCTCCAAAAGAGAAATTTTTTGTCTTTTCTGACAGTCGGTTACTTTTTTTGAAAGTTAGACACGCGTCATGTTCTCAGAAAAAAATGCGCAGCCTTACGTAGTTTTCCCTGCCAACCCGGCATAGGGCGTAGTATATTGTTGCCATGAATTCTGAATCGGTTTCCCTCTGGTTGAAATCGATAAAACTGAACATGGTCTCATTATATGAACATGCTGGACAAAATTCTGGCCACCTTGAGCTCCTCAGCAAATCAGAACGAAAAGTGACAGAGGTTATTTTGGCGGCACCACATACCGCTATCCACTCCAGTATTGCCACACTGGCTGGCATGGCGGAGGTCAGTGAGCCTACCGTCAACCGTTTCTGCCGCCGTTTGGAAACCAAAGGCTTTCCCGATTTCAAACTTCATCTGGCACAAAGTATTGCCAATGGCACGCCGTATGTTAACCGTAATGTCATGAAGATGATGTTAACCGTAATGTCATGAAGATGACAGCGTCGATTCCTATACCAATACCAGCAAAATTTTTGAATCCACCAGGCAGGCCTGGAGCGCGCCAAATCGAATCTGGACATCACCGCGGTCAATCGCGCCGTCGATCTGCTGACACAGGCCAAGAAAATTTCATTTTTCGGCTTTGGTGCTTCTGCCGCCGTGGCGGCACGATGCGATGAATAAATTCTTCCGCTTTAATAAATATTCCTGTCGTTTACTTTGATGACATTGTTATGCAGCGCATAAGTTGCATGAATTCCAGCGATGAGGACGTTGTGGCGCTTATCTCCCATACCGGCAGGACAAAAAGTCTGGGTGAACTAGCTCAGTTAGCGCGGGGAAACGATGCAACGGTTATCGCCATCACGTCAGACACCAGCCCCCTCGCCCATGGGCGTCTTTGACGCTGCGCGTCGATGTGCCGGAAGATACGGATGTTTATATGCCCATGGTGTCCCGTATCGCGCAGTTAACGCTGATTGACGTATTGGCGACCGGCTTTACACTGAGTCGCAGTGCCAAATTCAGGGATAACCTTAAGCGCGTCAAGGACGCCTTACGGGAGTCACGCTTTGACAAAAGCGACCGTTTTGGTGGTTCCTACAACGAGCACTAAACACTTATTTAGTAATTTTGTGTTTATATTAGTAATTTTGTGTTTATATAAACAGGTTTTTAGTAACCTATTGTTTTTTTTGTTAGCACAATGCGTTTGTATTTAACGATTTACCTGATACGATAACCATAACAAGGGGAAGGGTTGGCTATCCTTAAGGAATAAGGACTGCTATACATGACCATTGCCCGGTACAGCCACCCGAACTAACCACAGATGAGGGCCGCGTTTGCGTTTTATCTGATGCGAGAGCGCGGTTCGGCACTACTCACTTCACTATTGCTTCACAAGTCAACGGAGTTATACATGTCCAGACGCTAAGAAGAACCAAAATCGTCACTACGCTGGGGCCAGCTACCGACCGCGACAATAATCTAGAAAAGGTCATTGCCGCAGGCGCTAATGTAGTCCGCCTGAATTTTTCGCACGGTACGCCTGAAGATCATCAACTGAGTGCGGACAAAGTGCGGGAAATCGCAGCAAAATTGGGCCGCCATGTGGCAATTCTTGGCGACCTCCAGGGGCCAAAAATTCGCGTTTCATCATTCAGTTTCAACCTTCAAGGAAGGCAAAGTCTTCCTGAACGTTGGAGACAAATTCTTGCTGGACGCCAACCTGGGCAAAGGTGAAGGCGATAAAGAAAAAATGAGCATCGACTACAAAGGCTTGCCAGCCGATTTGGTGCCGGGTGACATCTTGTTACTTGACGATGGACGCGTACAGTTAAAAGTATTGCGTGTAGACGGCATGAAGGTGTTTACCGAAGTGACCGTTGGAGGCTATCTGTCCAATAACAAAGGGATTAACAAGCTCGGTGGCGGTTTGTCTGCCGAAGCCTTAACCGAGAAATATAAAGCCGATATCATTACAGCGGCCAAAATTGGTGCCGATTATCTAGCGGTATCTTTCCCTCGCTTCGGCGAAGGCCTCAATTACGCACGTCGACTTGACTGGCACGCGATGCCGGCAGCCAAGCGAAGATCGTTTCCAAGGTAGAACGTGCGGAAGCAGTTGCGACAAACGAAGCCATGGATGACATCATTCGGCCTCCGACGTGGTAATGGTGGCACGTGGCGATCTGGTGGTTGAAATTGGTGACCAGGAACTGGTCGGTATTCAGAAGAAACTGATCCGTTGTGCACGTCAATTGAACCGTGCAGTGATCACTGCGACCCAGATGATGGAGTCCATGATCACCAACCCAATGCCGACTTGTGCCGAAGTCATGGCTGTCGCCAACGCCATGTTGGATGGCACCGATGTCGTAATGCTATCAGCAGAAACCGCTGCCGGCCAGTACCCGGCAGCGACCATCGCAGCGATAGCCAGTGTATGTCTCGGCGCGGAAAAAATCCCAAGCATTAATGTATCCAAACACCGTCTGGATGTGCAATCCGATAACATCGAAGAATCGATTGCCATGTCCACGATGTATGCCGCGAATCACCTGAAAGGCATTACCGCCATTATTGCCATGACCGAGTCTGGCCGTACCGCGCTGATGATGTCTCGTATCAGTTCCGATTTGCCCATTTTTGCTATGTCTCGCCATGAGCACACCTTGAATCTCACGGCGCTTTACCATGGTGTTACACCGGTACATTTTGACAGTTACACCAACGGTGTTGCCGCTGCTAACGATGCAGTTATTCCTTTACGTGACAAAGAATTCCTGGTGTAAAGAATTCCTGGTGTATGGGGATCTGGTTATCGTCACTCAAGGCGACGTCATGAGTACGGTAGGCACCACCAACACCTGCCGCATTCTGCGCGTCGAATAATCTTTTTCTACGCTTTTTCTACGCAAATAATAAAAGCCTCTGAATCAGGGGCTTTTATTTTGGTGACAAACCTGTTTAAAACAGTTGTTTCCGCCTACTCGCAGTCATCCCCACCCACTATTGTCATTCCTGCGAAGGCAGGAATCTCGCACAAGGGAAACGCGTTCTTTCTGACAGAGATCCCCGGCTTTCACCAAGGATGACGGATGCAAGTTTGTCATTCCCATCGAGGACGACGTGGCTAGCACTCTGTTTCTTATTACTTTTTTACTTCGAACGGCTGCGTTTAAAACGTTTCCCAATTTCCTTCCGCTTTGGGGCAGATTTTTGCGCAGCTAATACCGGCAGATTTTTGCGCAGCTAATACCGGCACTGGGCTGGCGGCTACCGGTTTGCGTACCGTCACAGCTTTTGGCACTGATCCCACCGTCTCCAATTGGAAGATAGAAACGATCTGATTGAGATAACGTGCCTGCTCTTCCAGCGAAGCAGAAACCGATTGTTCAACCAATGCCGCGTTCTGCTGTGTCACGCTATCCATTTCCACCACGGCCTGCCTAGCTGCTAATCCCTTTGCTCTGTTAGCTCGATGCAGAAGCAATCTCACCCATGGTGTCTGTTACACTAGTTACCGCTTTGACGATATTCTCCATTGCGCTGCCTGCCATCGCCACTTGATCCGATCCAATTTTGACATTATTGACGGATTCATCGATCAGCGTTTTAATTTCTTTCACCGCCTGAGCGCTGCGCTGGGTCAGGTTACGCACCTCTCTTGCCACTACAGGCAAAACCCCGCCATTGTTCGCCTGCGCGTGCGGCTTCAACGGCCGCATGCAGCTCCAGGATGTTTGTCTGGAAGGCAATTCCGTTAATCATGGAAATGATATCAGCAATTTTTTGCGAGCTGCTGCTGATCGTGTTCATGGTTTTGATCACACCGTTAACGATATCACTGCCTTCATTTGCAGTCTGCGAAGCGTTCTGCTCGACCAGACTGGCCTGATTGGGTTATCCCCATTTTGTTTCACCACTGCGCTTAACTGCTCCATGCTGGCAGCAGTTTGCTCTAACGCTGATGCCTGTCTGCTCTTCGGTACGCCATGAAAGATCATTGTTGCCCGACGCAATTTCCCCGGCGCTACGATAAATTTCTTCTGCACTACCGCGAATATCCGATACGGTTTTCACCCAGTTATTCAGCATTTGCTGAACGAAAGGAGCCAACCTGCCAACACAGTTTTTCCCCATCTGCTCCAAAGGCGTATGCAAAATGCCATCAGCTAATACTTCCAGGTGAGGTCGTGTATTCAATAAGTTAATTACAGTGTAAAATCTTAGGTTTTGGATGTGGAGATACAGATACAGTAGCTAACGTTGATGTAAGATGCCCGTTTTGTGAACAGACAGCCTCTGTAAAAAACACGGTTATGGCAAAAGTGCCCATCAGCGTTACCGTTGTCAGCCATGTAAACGCACCTTCTAGCTCGATTATTCCTATTGTGCCTGCCAACCTGTGATTATTCCTATCGTACCTGCCAACCGGGAATGACAGACCAACTCATTGAGTTGGTAATGAATAATGCGGGTATTCGTGACATTGCTCGGGCGTTACATATGACACTGCTCGGGCGTTACATTATTAGTATCAATGCCGTTGTGCGTACTTTAAAAAACGCTCGCTGCGGAATGTAACAACGCTGCCACTGGATAACCTGCAAATTCAACTGATTTGCGAAGTGGATGAGATGTGGTCATTTGTTGGCAACAAAAAACGACAACGCTGGCGGTGGTATGCATGGGAGCCGCGTTTGAAGCGGATTATCGCTCATGCATTTGGCTCTCTAAGCAAGAAAACGCTGCGTGAGTTGCTAAAACTGTTCTCGGGTTTCCGAGTGGCATTTTGGTGCACTGATGGCTACAGGGTTTACAATGAAGAACTTCCAAAAGCAAAACACATTGTTGGCAAACTGTATACACAGCGTATTGAGCGTGAAAATCACACGCTGTGCAACCGATTGAAACGCCTCAATCGTAAGACGTTGGGGTATTCAAAATCATCCGAAATGCACGATAAGGCTCATCAGCACTTACATCGAACGCGAGTATTACGTTTGATGCTGTATCAACTTATTGAATACAAGACTATTTCATCGTTAAGTTGGATAAGAGAGTAGAGAGCGAACGCCGAAACACCGCCCCACAGCAAGGAAAACAGGATCAGGATAAGCACCATTTGGTATCGCGGATAATATTCATAATATTTGCCCTGGAAAGGTAATGATTAGGGGTTCATCGGGGTGAACCAAATCCATGCTTCCTTGCGTGGAAACCGCACAAGTCTACCTGCGGGCCGTGATTGTCCATAGTTGTATAACGCTCAATGCGTTAAGGTTATCGACATGTTATTGATACACTTGAGGGTTACGTTAAAATAATTTTTTATAATTAAAAAACATGTAATTTAGCGGTGGGTACCAAGAGGGGCAGCAGAGGGTAATACAGCATACTCGGTAACAGGCGTCAGCCTGTTACCGTCGCGTTGGATAGAGAGCAACTTAGTCGCGAAAGAGATCGTCCCGGCAGTAGGGTTCTGTCTCACCCGGTTTGCGGGTTTTCAACAGCTTCAAAATCCAGGTGTACTGCTCCGGGTTCGGGCTGACCAATTGTTCGACTTCTTCATTCATCCGGCGTGCAATCTGGACGTCATCCGCCTCAAGTAAATCATCCATTGGAGGACGGATCACCACATCCAGTACCCCTTCTGCGGCGTTATACACCGGAAATAGCGGCACCACGGAGGCTTTACAGACCTTCATCAAACGACCGATCGAGGGTAAGGTAGCTTTGTAGGTGGCAAAAAAATCAACAAATTCGCTGTGTTCAGGGCCGTGATCCTGATCGGGAAGATAATAGCCCCAGTAACCATTACGAATTGAGTTCACAAAAGGCTTGATGCCATCATTTCGGGCATGAATGCGACCATTAGTACAAAGGCGTGCACTGTTCCACAGATAATCCACCAGCGGATTTTTTTGATTATGCATCATTGCCGCAATTTTTTGGCCTTTGGCAGAGATCAGCATGGCTGGAATATCAACACCCCACCCATGAGGCACAAAAAAGATGATATTGCGCTCTTGCTGCTGAAGCGCTTCGACGGTTTCCCAACCGTGCCAGCGCAGTTTTTTCTGCACATAAACCGGACCACGAACCTCCACCTCGGCCATCATCACCATCACCTGCGGTGCGGTAGCAAACATCCTGTCGATAATCGCTTCCCGCTTCGATTCCGACAGTTCAGGAAAACAATAGAGCAGATTGATTCTGGCTCGTCTTCTCGCGCCTTTAGAAAACCGTCCTACCAGTTTGCCCAACTGTCCCAACACCGGGTCGCGCCAGCGAGCGGATACATAAGCGATTGCCGCCATGGCTCCTGCGGCTAGCCAGACTCCCCAATAACGCGGTAGATAAAATTCGCGTTTAAACTCGGGGATAAACTCCGCGCTATTTTTTTTCTCTGTATTCATGCCTTAACTCTTCATATACAACATAGGGTAATGATAATTGTCCGCTCATGTTTTGCAATCATTTTACCTATAAACGTTTTGCAATCATTTTTACCTATAAACGCATGACGGGTATAAATAAAACAGCCGACAGCAAGCTGTCGGCTGAAGATTAACAATGCCAGATATTAATCAAACTTAAGCTGCGGAGTCACCTCTCTGACCTGCGCCAGATACTGGCGACGCTCCTGACCCGCCAACCCTTTCGAGCGAGGTAATTTCGCCGTCAACGGGTTCACAGCTTGCTGGTTGATCCAGAACTCATAGTGCAAATGTGGGCCAGTTGAACGTCCGGTATTGCCGGAGAGCGCAATACGATCGCCGCGTTTCACTTTCTGTCCGGGTTTCACCAGCAGGCGATTTAAGTGCATATAGCGCGTAGTATATTGGCGCCCGTGACGGATCTCAACGAAGTTGCCAGTATCCGGCCCGCGCGATGCGGCCACCACTTCACCATCCCCAACCGACAGCACCGGAGTCCCTACTGGCATGGAAAAATCCACACCGCGGTGCGGCATCACTCGTCCGCCGGTGACCGGATTGAGACGACGAGGATTAAAATTCGAAGAGACGCGGAATTGCTTCATCGTAGGGAAACGCATGAAGCCACGGGTTAACCCTGAGCCTTCCCGATCGTAGAACTTGCCGTCTGCCGCGCGAATAGCAAAGTAATCCTTATCGCCAGTGTTAAGACGAACACCGATCAATTCGCTCTGTTCACTGCGTCCATTGAGAATTTCCCGAGACAGCAATACCGAGAAATTATCGTCTTTGCGCAGTTTGCGGAAATCGAGTTGCCATTGCAGCGCCTTGATTACCGCACTGACTTCACTGTCAGTCAACCCCGCCGCTTTGGCGCTCTGCACAAAACTGCCTCTCAGGCGGCCGTTGATAACGCGGTTGTGCCACTCCCCTTTCTGCATCTCAATACGTTCTTTAAAACCGTTATCACCGTGCTCGTAGATACGGGTTTCTCGGCGCGAAATCTGCCATGTCAGGCTCTGCAACTCACCGTCATCGTTGACCGACCAGGAGAGTTGCTGCCCCATTTTCAGATTACTCAGATCGTCGTGTTTATCAGCCAGCAGCAACACGTCAACCATATCAATGCCGTACTGGGTTAAAATACTGCCCAGTGTATCACCCGTCGACACCACATATTCATGCACACTGCTGTCATCACTGCCGGTAGTACCCAGCTCATTCGCTGGAATCGCCACTGGCGGCGTCGGTTGCTCTATGCTTTCGCTATCCATCGGCTCACTAGCCTCAGGCGAGAGCGTCTGAGGTTGCGTAACGGTTTGAATGGGTGTTGGAACAGTGTTAATCGGTACTTCTTTGACGGTAACAGGCGTATCATCAGCGGGGGGATAATAGACAACAGGCCGCCAAACGGCGACAGCCAGGGTGACGACACTCAACGACCCCAGCATTATGCGATGGGGTCGCGGCAAGTTGTTATACGCTATAGCGATAGTTCGGACTATCTGCTGCACTTATCGGCATCCTCATGATCTCTTCACCAGGCAGCGGCTATCCTGACAGGACAGCTGTAATAGAAACTCGGCATAACTGTCCTTACTTAGCGCAATGTTGCTTCCTAATGGATCCAGTACGCCAGTGCGTACATCCGTTCCTTTGGCAACAGCGTTGATAACCGCTGGCCTGAATTGTGGCTCAGCAAAGACACATACGGCCTTCTGCTCAACCAGTTGTGTTCGTTCTGGTGTAAACGCTGTGCACCGGGTTGAATGGCTGGTAGATAGTGAAATAGCATAGCGGGATTAACCCGAAGCGCTTCTCAAAATAGCCATAGGCATCGTGAAACACGATGTAGCCCTTCCCCTTGACAGGTGTCAGCATACTAACAACTTTTTCTTCTGTCTGTGCAAGTTGATCTGTAAAATTAAGCAGATTCGCGTCTAGTTTGTCTCTTTTGTAGTATTAGTTACAATAATTTTGCATGAATTGCGATTGCAGTCTGTTTTGCCATCTCCGGGGACAGCTAAATGTGCATATTGTACTCGCCGTAATGATACCCTTCATGGGCGTCTGCGTCATCATGATCTGCGGCGTCATGATGCTCGTGCTCTTCCGCTTCAGCATGCTCATCCTCGTGATGCTTACTCTCTTTCTTTTATCAGCTAGGCAACCTTGCCAACGAAATCTGTGGTGCGGCGGAATGGGATGCCAGCGGCTTGGTTAAAAAGGCTTCCATTTCCGGCCCAACCCAAATAACCGGCTCTGCCGACTGTAAACGCTGGACATCGCTCGGGCGCAGAGCATAATCGTGAGGAGATGCGTCATCCGGCAATAGACCTCCGTTGGCGTTACCCCATAGGCGATGGACGCCGCGATGAACCCGAGAGGACGCACGGAAGTAACGACCGCCGCCTGAGCACTTTCAACAGTGATACCCGCAAAGAATAGTGCACCCGCGACAAACATGGCTTTCAATTTTTATTCATTTGGCGATTTTTTCGGTGTTATTCATTTGGCGATTTTTTCGGTGTGAAGCTGGCTAGCATGCGTGTTTTCTCATTCATTTACCGTTAATTTTGTAAAATTATAACGTCACAGACACTCTACAAATTAAATTTTATGTCTACAATCGTTTCTCTCGATCGCATTTCCGTCGCCTTTGGTGAACGTAACGCGCTTAGCGACATTTCGCTAAACCTGCAATCGGGCCGCATTCTCACGCTGCTTGGGCCCAATGGCGCAGGAAAATCCACGCTGATACGCGTGGTGCTCGGACTGCTGTCGCCCACCGCAGGCACCCTGCACAAGCAACCGAATTTACGCATTGGCTACGTGCCCCAAAAACTGCATCTGAATGCTACCCGGCCCCTTAGCCGTGGGTCGCTTTATGCAGTTACATCCTGGCGTTAAGCAACAGGATATTTTGCCTGCGCTCAAGAGAGTACAGGACGCTCATTTGTTGGATCAACCGATGCAAAAGCTCTCAGGTGGCGAGATACAGCGGGTATCGCTGGCACGTGCGCTACTCAATCAGCCTCAATTGCTGGTGTTGGACGAGCCGAGCAGGGGATGGATGTCAACGGGCAATTGGCACTGTACGACCCAACCAGTTGCGGCAGGAGTTTAACTGTGGTGTATTGATGGTTTCGCACGACTTGCACTTGGTGATGGCTAAAACCGACGAAGTACTGTGCCTGAATCAGCATGTGTGCTGTTAGGGTGTGCCAGAGGTCGTCTCTCTGCATCCTCAATTTCTCACCATGTTCGGCCCGCGTGGCGCAGAGTAACTGGCGGTATATCGCCACCACCATAATCATCGTCACGATTTAAATGGATGCATTATTTTAAAACGACAGGGCGGCAACGACGCATGATTGACATTTTGCACCCCCGGTTGGCTGGCCGGTATTTTTCTCGCATGAGCAGCGGGTCAGCTCGGTTCGTTCGTGGTCTGGCGACGTATGTCTTACTTCGATGATAGGCATGGCCCATGCCTCTCCGCTGGGTGTTGCCATCGGTTTTCTGCTGGATATCAACGTCTATTAGTCTATTATGCCGTAATTCTGGTAACACTGCTGCTGGCACTGGGATTGGTGTAACACTGCTGCTGGCACTGGGATTGGTGTGGCTTGAACGACGCCCGTATCTTGCCATTGACACGCTGCTTAGCATCATGGCGCACAGCGCGCTGTCGTTAGCACTGGTGGTGGTTAGCCTGATGAACAACATTCGTGTTGATTTGATGGCCTACCTGTTTGGTGATTTGCTGTCGGTAACGACGCAGGATTTGTGGTTGATTGGACCGGGCGTGCTGGTGATGATTGCCACCATGCGCTGGCAATGGCGTTCATTGCTTTTCATGACTATCAGCCAGGAGTTGGCACACGTAGACGGTGTCAATTTACAGCGCACCCGTTTAATCCTGATGCTGGTAACCGCCTTGACCATCGGGATGGCAATGAAATTTATCGGTGGCTGATCATCACCTCATTGCTGATCATTCCTGCCACCACCGCGCGCCGTTTTGCGCGCACGCCGGAGCAGATGGTGGGTTGGTGGTGGTACTGGGGATGCTCGCCGTGACCGGCGGCCTGATCTTCTCCGCCTTGTACAACCCCCAGCGGGCCATTCTGTGGTGCTCAGCGCCTCGTTTTTGTTTATGCTGAGTCTGATTCGCAACTCCGCCTCCTGAAGGCGGATCAGGTTCTATCGATACCGAAATGGCGATACGCGTGCGCGGTGGCAATACGTCCGCGCGGCGTACGCTGAATAAAGCCCTGCTGAATCAGGTAAGGTTCCAGCACGTCTTCAATGGTTTCCCGCTCTTCACCAATAGCCGCCGCCAGATTATCCAGACCCACCGGACCACCGGTAAATTTATCGATGATGGCCAGCAGCAGTTTGCGATCCATATAATCGAAGCCTTCCGTGTCTACCGCCAGCATGTCCAACGCCAATCTCGCAGTTTCGGCATTGATGGCTCCACTCGATTTTACCTCTGAGTAATCACGGACCCGTCTCAGCAAACGGTTGGCAATACGTGGCGTGCCGCGAGAGCGTCGAGCCACTTCTAACGCTCCCTCATCAGTAAGATCTAGTCCAAGGCATGCCGCACTGCGGCCGACAATATGCTGTAAATCCTCGATATTGTAGAATTCGAGTCGTTGCACAATGCCAAAACGATCGCGCAGTGGTGACGTCAAAGAGCCAGCACGGGTCGTCGCACCAATCAGGGTAAATGGGGGAAGATCGAGTTTAATCGAACGCGCAGCGGATCCCTCACCGATCATGATATCCAGTTGATAATCTTCCATCGCGGGATAAAGCACCTCTTCCACCACGGGAGATAATCGGTGGATTTCATCGATAAACAACATATCATGCGGTTCAAGGTTGGTCAACAGTGCCGCCAGGTCGCCAGCCTTCTCCAACACCGGGCCTGATGTAGTGCGCAGGTTCACGTCCATCTCATTGGCAATGATATTGGCGAGCGTGGTTTTTCCTAAACCGGACGGACCAAAAATCAGCAAGTGATCCAGTGCATCACCCCGTTTACGTGCCGCCTCAATAAAGATTTCCATCTGCTCGCGCACCTGAGGCTGTCCGACGTATTCCGCTAGCATGCGCGGACGGATCGCACGGTCAATGATCTCTTCTTCAGGCATTTCTTGCGCAGAGATCAGGCGGTCGGCTTCAATCATGGCAATCCCCTTACAGTGCCTCGTGCAACGCTTCGCGGATCAGCGTCTCACAGTCCGCACCGGGTCGCGCGATTTTGGATACCATCCGGCTGGCTTCCTGCGGTTTATACCCCAAAGCCACCAGCGCTGAAGCCGCTTCACTTTCTGGATCTTCTTCTGGCGCTGCGGTGGATGCTGAACTGCTGAGAGGAACATCAGTGGTAGCGGGATTAAACAGGTCTCCACTCATACCTTTGAAGCGGTCTTTCATTTCTACTACTAACCGCTCTGCCGTTTTCTTTCCGACGCCCGGCAATTTGATCAACTTAGCGATCTCTTCTCGTTCAACGGCGCTCACGAACTGCTGTGCAGACATCCCTGAGAGGATTGCCAGCGCCAGTTTCGGCCCAACACCGTTGGTTTTAATCAACTCACGAAATAACGCACGTTCTTGCTTGTTGTTAAAACCAAATAATAACTGTGCATCTTCCCGCACCACAAACTGGGTGAAAATGACCGCTTCCTGGTTCAAATCGGGCAGTTCATAAAAGCAGGTCATAGGCATGTGGACCTCGTAGCCAACCCCGTTGACTTCGATCAGCACCTGCGGTGGTTGTTTTTCCAGAAAAATGCCTCTGAGACGACCAATCACGTTGACCTTCCTTTTCTTTACGTTAAAACCTTTTTCCTAGCTTATAACATAAAAGGCTGTATGAATATCCAGCATGATGTTCAACGCAGTCGCCCGCGCACTAAATTCAACCTATCGGGGCCGATACATGTCAGATTTTGACTCAAACGATACATGTCAGATTTTAACTCAAATGATAGTGCGTAATGGCGATGGCGAGCGCATCGGCGGCGTCCGCCTGCGGATTCGCTGACAGCTTTAGCAAGGTACGCACCATGTACTGCACCTGACTTTTTTCTGCCGCGCCGGTGCCGACAACCGTCTGTTTTACTTGCCGGGCAGCGTATTCAAAAATGGGTAACCCTTGATTGACACCAGCCACAATCGCCACACCGCGCGCCTGCCCCAGTTTCAGGGCTGAATCCGCATTTTTGGCCATAAAAACTTGTTCAATCGCCAGACAATCGGGCTGAAACTGGGCGATTATCTCGCTCACCCCAGCATAGATTAGCTTCAATCGGGTAGGAAGATCGTCCACCCCGGTGCGAATACAGCCGCTGCCGACATAGCTGAGCTGACGCCCTTGCTGACGAATAATGCCATATCCGGTAACGCGTGAACCGGGGTCGATGCCAAGAATTAGCGCCATAGCGCATCGCCCCCTGTAGACGCGTTAACCACAAGCGGCGAAAACACCATTACAGTGTTGCCGCTACCTCGTCGGAAATTTCACCGTTGTGATACACTTCCTGCACATCATCACAGTCTTCCAACATGTCGATCATACGCATCAGTTTCGGTGCGGTATCGGCATCCATGTCAGTTTCGGTGCGGTATCGGCATCCATGTCTGCATTGGTCGACGGGATCATGGATACTTCTGCGGAGACCAGCAGCATCCAGCGCATCTTTCACCTGACCGAAGGTTTCTTACGGCGTAAAGACGTCAATCGCGCTGTCGTCGTAGGTCACGACGTCATCCGCACCGGCTTCCAGCGCCGCATCCATCGCTTGATCCTCATCCACGCCCGGCGCATAAGAGATAACACCTTTTTTGGTGAACAGATAGGAAACAGAACCATCGGTGCCCAGGTTACCACCGCATTTGGTAAAGGCATGGCGTACTTCGGATACCGTACGGTTACGGTTGTCACTCAGACATTCCACCATCACCGCATTCCACCATCACCGCCGTGCCGCCAGGACCATAACCTTTATAATAAATGATGGTTTCCATGTTGTTGTCTTCTTGTTGTCTTCATCACCACCGACATCCCGCGCAATAGCACTGTTCAGGGTATCGCGCATCATATTGTTGGAGAGCGCTTTATCGATGGCCGCAGGCAGACGCGGGTTGGAGCCTTGATCACCGCCGCCCAAACGCGCCGCTGTCACCAGTTCGCGGATAATTTTGGTAAAGATTTTGCCACGTTTTGCATCCTGCGCCGCTTTACGATGTTTTGTGTTGGTCCACTTACTATGACTTGCCATAAAAATCTCCGAAAAAGCCTCTTCAGGCCAGATAAATAACAAATTCTTCAATCACCTGCCGGTTGCTCCATGATTTTGTCAGTTGCGCCGCCTCAGGCGCCGCTAACCAGCGGTAGGCAAGATGCTCGGTGAGAATCACCTCGCGTTCACTCGGCAACGCCAGACAGAACCAGTGTTCCATATTGTGCGTGATGCCAGGGGCATAGCGACGTCTCAAATGAGTAAAGAGCTCAAACTCGACACAGCGCTGACAGTCAAACAGTGATAATCCCTCAGCGGCGATATCGATGTTAACTTCTTCTTTCACTTCGCGCTGCGCAGTGAGCGCCGCAGTTTCACCTTCCTCAAGGCTACCGGTAACTGACTGCCAAAAATCGGGATCGTCACAACGCTGAAGCATCAGCACCCGTCCGGTATCCTGAGCATAAATAACGATCAGGGTCGAAACAGGATGCTTATAAGCCATCAGTTGTTACTCCAGATCCTGCACAGGTTTTGCTTTCGTCACTACGGCAATAGACAGTTCTTCCAAGGCTGCCGGGTTGGCGTAACTCGGTGCCTCCGTCATCAGACAGGCTGCTGCGGTGGTTTTCGGGAAAGCGATCACGTCACGAATGTTTTCAGTACCGGTCAATAGCATCACCAGACGGTCCAGACCGAACGCCAGACCAGCATGCGGCGGTGTACCGCATTTCAATGCATCCAACAGGAAGCCAAATTTTTCGTGCTGTTCCTGCTCGTTAATGCCCAGAATACGGAACACTGTCTGTTGCATGGCGCTGCTGTGAATACGCACGGAACCACTACCCACTTCATAGCCGTTAAGTACCATATCGTACGCGTTAGCGATGGCGGAAACCGGGTTACTTTCCAGGGCTTCAGGCGTCATATCACGCGGTGAAGTAAACGGGTGATGTATGGCGGCCAACCCTCCTTTGCCATCGTCTTCAAACATCGGGAAGTCGATGACCCACAGCGGTTTCCAGCTTGCCAGATTGGTCAGGCCGAGATCGCGTCCCAGTTTAAGACGCAGTGCACCCAATGCATCCGTCACCACTTTCGCGCTATCTGCACCGAAGAACATAATATCTCCGTCTTCGGCTGCCGTGCGCTCCAACAGCGCTGCCAACAACGTTTCATTCAGGAATTTAGCCACCGGACTGGAAATGCCTTCTAGCCCTTTCGCCTTCTCATTCACTTTGATATAGGCGAGACCCTTGGCACCGTAGATCTCGATAAATTTGCCGTATTCATCAATCTGTTTGCGGCTCAATTGCGCACCGCCCGGTACGCGAATCACCGCTACACGGCCTTTGGCATCGTTCGCCGGGCCTGAGAACACTTTAAAGTCGATCGTTTTAAGCAAATCGGCGAAATCCACCAGTTCTAGCGAGTTACGCAGGTCAGGTTTGTCGGAGCCAAAACGGCGCATGGCTTCAGCAAACGTCATGATCGGGAAATCACCCAGATCAACACTCAAAATCTCTTGCCACAGTTCGCGCACCAGTTTTTCCATCACTTCACGCACCTGCGGTGCCGTCATGAAGGAGGTTTCGACGTCAATCTGGGTAAATTCCGGCTGGCGATCCGCACGCAGGTCTTCATCACGGAAGCATTTTACAATCTGGTAGTAACGGTCGAAACCGGACATCATCAGCAATTGCTTGAACAATTGCGGCGATTGCGGTAGCGCATAGAATTTGCCCTTATGCACTCTGCTTGGCACAAGGTAATCACGCGCCCCTTCCGGCGTGGCATTGGTCAGCATCGGCGTTTCAATATCTAGAAAATCGTGGCTGTCCATAAAGCGACGCACAAAACTGGTAATACGCGCACGGGTTTTTAACCGCGTCGCCATTTCAGGGCGGCGCAAATCGAGATAGCGGTATTTCAAACGCGCTTCTTCGGTGTTGGTTTGATTGGCGTTCAGCGGAAGCGGCTCTGAGCGATTGATAATAGTCAGCGCGGTCGCAAATACTTCCACTTCTCCCGTAGACATATCTTTATTCACCTGGCTTTCAGGACGCGCACGCACCACGCCGGTCAGTTGAATGCAGAATTCGTTACGCAGTTCTGACGCCAAAGTGAAAGCATCCTGCCGATCGGGGTCTAAAAACACCTGGACCACGCCGTCGCGGTCACGCATATCGATAAAAATCAAACCACCCAGATCGCGGCGACGGCTAACCCAACCGCACAATGTCACTTCCTGGCCCACATGGGACGTGTTTAGTTGTCCACAATATTCAGTACGCATTATGATGTCCTTTTGGGCAATCACGCTAGAAACCATCTCAACTAGATACAATCACACCTACAACAACCACGTTTGAGAGCACCGACCAGCCCGCATCGTCACAGTGAGAGCAAAACGCAGGCTCCATAAAACCCATCGGCTCTACAAAACACACGAGTTCCACAAACACAGCGGCGTTTCCCCACACATCCGATTACAACGGTGTTTTTTTTGCGCGGAATGGTTGTTCTGGATTTCTGTTCAGTAAAAAAGCAGTTATTGTAAAGGATATTGCCCGGAACGATAAGATTGAAGCGGTTTCCGGGCAGTGATATGTCACAAGAATTGTGAGAAATCCCCCTTGGTAAAAAATGTTTTACTGTCTCTAACTCTGTTAAGTTTTACTGTCTCTAACTCTGTTAATGGGTTGTAACGGAATATTTATTGACTTACCACAATGGCAACATCCCACTTGGCACAAGTTCGGACTGCCACGCTGGCTGACTATGCGCGGTATTTCACCTTTGTGGAAGGCCACACTACGTTTTAGTGGAAGGCCACACTACGTTTTATGCGCTGCCTAGCGCCGACAGCGTATTGCGTTGGCGGGACATAACCTCCGATAGTTTCCGTTTCTGTTTCAAATTTCCCGCCATCATCAGCCATCAGGCGGGGTTCTCCACTGTGAAGAGGAAACGCGTCAGTTTTTTCATTGCCTGCAACCGCTCACCTCGAGTGTTGGACAATTCGGTCAAGTATTTAATGAGTTGATTACAGTGTAAACTCTGCGGTTTTGTATGTGGAGATACAGTGGCTAAAGTTGATATAAGATGCCCGTGACTTGGCAATGAATAATGCGGATATCGTGACACTGCTCGAGCGTTACATATTAGTATCAATGCCGTCGTGCGTACTTTAAAAAACTCTCGCCGCGGAATGTAACAACGCTGCCACTGGATAACCTGCAAATTCACTCTGGATAATAAAAAA
This sequence comes from Symbiopectobacterium sp., assembly GCA_051710525.1. Classification (GTDB taxonomy): domain Bacteria; phylum Pseudomonadota; class Gammaproteobacteria; order Enterobacterales; family Enterobacteriaceae; genus Symbiopectobacterium. Next base: position 161,185 of record JBPESR010000001.1, read on the forward strand.
GACAGCGCTGGCGGTGGTATGCATGGGAGCCGCGTTTGAAGAGGATTATCGCTCATACATTTGGCTCTCTAAGCAAGAAAACGCTGCGTAACTTGCTGAAACTGTTCTAGGGGTTCAGAGTGGAATTTTGGTGCACTGATGGCTACAGGGCTTACAACGACGAACTTCCAAAAGCAAAATACATTGTTGGCAAACTGTATACACAGCTGTATTAAGCACAGCGTATTGTGCGTGAAAATCTGACGCTGCGCAACCGATTGAAACGCCTAAATCGTAAGACGTTGAGGTATTCAAAATCATCCGAAATGCACGATAGGCTCATCGGCACTTACATCGAACGCTAGTATTACGTTTGATGCTGTATCAACTTATTGAATACACGACCGACAATTCTGGTTGCAGCTTCCTGTGGCCTTTTCGCCCGAGCAACTTCCAGATTTATGGCGTTTTCTCGATACGCGCCTCAGGAATTCAGCTACCGCGTGGAAGTTTGCCACCTTGCATTTTTTGCCAAAGGTGAGGATGAACGCCAACTGAACCAAGGGCTAGCGCAGCGCGCGATCGACAGGATCATGTTCGACAACAGCCGGTACATCACGCGCCGCTGGATACGCCTGCCCTGCGGAAAGCCCAACGAAAAAAAAACCGCTTTTGCCAGTTCATGCACTGCTGACCGCACAGCAATCCGCCATCCGTTTCATTTGCAGACAATTTGCGCTGGTTTGCACCCTGGATTGATAAACTGAAACTCTGGCAGGGGCATTCTCCGTATCTGTTTATCCATACGCCTGACATTGGCAATGTACTCCCGCTGGCACAGGCAATATAGCCGTTGTTAGAACCGGTTATCGCTGCCTGCCAGCCGCGCCCTAACTGGCCGCAATAGGACACCCTATTTTAAACAAAAATAAAATAGCAACGTATTAAAAAAGATTTTTTAGCATTTTTTTATTATAAATCCGGGTTTTTAACTGCTTTTTTTAAAGGGTTTTTAACTGCTTTTTTTAAAAGCAGATATTACAGGCGATAGTCTGACAGCAGTCAGTTATCATGCTGCCAGCCGAAGTCAGTTAATATTTTCTGTCAGGCAATGTTTGCCCGACAATGGAGTGAAACATGGTAAGCGCGCTCTATGTGGTGCTTGGCACATTGTTACTGGTAAAACTGTCACTCGATGTGGTGAAACTGCGTATGCAATACCGCGTAGCATACGGAGACGGTGGTTTTTATGAATTACAGACCGCCATTCGGATGCACTGTAATGCCGTAGAATACCTCCCCATCGGTGCTATTCTTCTCGTGCTGATGGAAATGAACGGCGCGTTGATCGTCATGATCCACCTCTGCAGTATGTTGCTGATTATTGGCCGACCCTTTCACTACATAGGTTTTCGTCAACGTGAATTCCGCTGGCGTCGTACCGGGATGGCCGCTACCTACGCTTCACTGGTATTGATGTCACTGTTCAATCTTTACTACCTTCCCTGGGAATTGGTGCTCACGCTGTATTAACGCCTGTAACTTTGATGCGCCGTACGTATTACGTATTATGGGCGCCGCAAGGAAACAGACTTTCTGATCGGTATTTGCTAGACTGTGACACCTTTTTTTATTAACCGCACTGTAATGTCGTGTCCATCATGCCAAATCGCGATACGCTTTTTTCTGTTCCCATAGCCCACCTCGGTGACTGGACCTTTGACGAACGCGTCGCTAAAGTCTTTCCCAATATGGTTCAGCGCTCCGTCCCCGGTTATTCGAATATAATTTCCATGATCGGCATGTTAGCCGAACGTTTTGCTAAACCCGATACCCAGATTTACGATTTGGGCTGCTCGCTCGGAGCCGCTACGCTGTCGATGCGACGTAATATTCAGGCCACGGGCTGCAACATTATCGCCATTGACAACTCACCCGCGATGATTGAACGCTGTCGCCGCCATATTGATGCTTTTCGCGCTGCCACGCCAGTCCAAGTGATCGAGGCTGATATCCGTGATATTGTCATCGAGAATGCCTCCCTAGTGGTGCTCAACTTCACCTTGCAATTCCTGGCACCGGAAGAACGGCAAACGCTGTTAACACGTATCTATCAAGGCTTGAATCCCGGTGGTGCGCTGGTGTTATCGGAGAAGTTCAGCTTTGAAGATAACAAGGTAGGTGAGCTGTTATTTAACATGCACCACGATTTCAAACGGGCAAATGACTACAGCGAATTAGAGATCAGCCAAAAGCGTAATATGCTAGAAAATGTCATGCTTACTGATTCGGTGGAAACCCATAAATCTCGTCTGGCACACGCCGGATTTCAACACAGTGAAGTGTGGTTCCAATGCTTTAATTTTGGTTCGTTACTGGCGTTAAAAGCTGGGGATAAGGCGTGATCGATTTCGGCAATTTTTATCAGCTTATCGCAAAAGGTCCATTGAGCCATTGGTTAAATACGCTGCCTGCCCAACTGAGTGCCTGGCAACGGGAATCACTGCACGGCAAATTTAAACAGTGGTTCAATGCCGTTGAAGCCTTGCCCAAACTAACCCCCTCGCAGCTAGATGTGCAGCACAGCGTCACCGCTGCGTTACAGCCGGATCTCAGTAATGGACAGCGTGAAGGGCTGGAAGTGCGTCTGCGTGAACTGATGCCGTGGCGTAAAGGCCCCTATTCACTTTACGGTGTCAATATCGACACCGAATGGCGTTCTGACTGGAAGTGGGAACGTCTGCCACCCCATATCAGACCATTAAAGGGCCGTCTGGTATTGGATGTCGGCTGCGGCAGCGGTTATCACCTGTGGCGCATGGTTGGTGCCGGTGCGCATCTGGCCGTTGGCATCGACCCGATGCAGCTTTTCGTCTGCCAATTCGAAGCCGTTCGCAAACTGCTGGGTAACAATCAACATGCGCATGTATTACCGCTTGGTATCGAACAGCTGCCGGAACTCGCTGCCTTTGATACCGTGTTCTCCATGGGCGTACTTTACCATCGCCGCTCACCGTTCGATCATCTGTGGCAGTTGAAAAATCAGTTGGTTTCCGGCGGAGAACTGGTGTTGGAGACGCTGGTTATCGATGGCGATGAGAATGCCGTGCTGGTGCCTGGCGAGCGTTACGCGAAAATGCGCAATGTTTACTTTATTCCCTCAGCTTCGGCACTGGTACGCTGGTTGGAAAAATGCGGTTTTGTCGATGTACGTATCGTCGATCATTGCGTCACTACCCTCGAAGAACAGCGCAGAACCTCATGGATGACCACGGAATCACTGGCCGATTTTCTCGATCCTAACGATCGCAGTAAAACCTGCGAAGGTTACCCCGCGCCATTGCGTGCAGTGATTGTGGCACGTAATCCGTAGCATTTCGCCCCGGCTTTACGCCGGGGTTAGTCAGTATTCAATAAGTTGATTACATTGTAAAATCTCCGGTTTTGGATGTGGAGATACAGTGGCTAACGTTGATGTAGATGCCCGTTTTGTGAACAGACAGCCTCTGTAAAAAACACGGTTATGGCAAAAGTGCCCATCAGCGTTGCCGTTGTTAGTCATGTAAACGCACCTTCCAGCTCGATTATTCCTATCGTGCCTGCCAACCGGGAATGACAGACCAACTCATTGACTTGGCAATGAATAATGCAGGTATTCGTGACACTGCTCGGGCGTTACATATTAGTATCAATGCCGTCGTGCGTACTTTAAAAAACGCTCGCCGCGAAATGTAACAACGCTGCCACTGGATAACCTGCAAATTCAACTGATTTGCGAAATGGATGAGATGTGGCCATTTGTTGGCAACAAAAAAAACGACAGCGCTGGCTGTGGTATGCATGGGAGCCGCGTTTGAAGCGGATTATCGCTCATGCATTTGGCTCTCTAAGCAAGAAAACGCTGCGTAAGTTACTTACGCTGTTCTCTCTCTGGTTTCAGCGTAGCATTTTATGGCTACATGGCCTACAACGACGAACTTCCAAAAGCAAAACACATTGTTGGCAAACTGTATACACAGAGTATTGAGCGTGAAAATTTGACGCTGCGCAACTGATTGAAACGCCTTAATCGTAAGACGTTGGGAGATTCAATATCATCGGAAATGCACGATAGGCTCATCGGTACTTACATCGAACGCGAGTATTACGTTTGATGCTGTATCAACTCATTGAATATACAACAAAATTAATAAAATCATTATATTAAACAACCTGGCTGCATAAGATATAAAGAATTCGTTTTGCGATTTATACCTGTAAAGCGAATGGTTACGGTCTACCTCTTTTACGGAGAATATCCATGACCACATTATCCATTAACCCGCGAAGCGGGTGACCTGTTGCGTGTTCCGGCCAACATCCGCCACTGGTTTGACTGCGGCGCACAGCCGGACTTCATCGCCATCCGTATTTTCACCAATCCAGCAGGGTGGATGGGTTATTTCACCGGTCAAAAAACCTTCTATTAGTCTGCGCCAAGCAACATACACTCACAAAGAATACCTTTCCGCTGGTGAGAAACGTTAACGCCACACGACAATCAAGCGTGGCGTTTTCTGATAGCAACACCCCATAATTTACCTTATTGCTAGCAAAACCCCTTCCGGAAAATCTGAAATGACGCAACGAGCACAGCATCGTTTGGGCAATGTTTAAAATTCATGCACGTACGCTCTCTATACTAATCTTGAATTTTTTCAGGCGGATTTAATATGATGAAATGTACTATTGCAGGCACTGGTTACGTCGGGTTGTCTAACGCCGTGCTATTGGCCCAGCATAATCAGGTAGTGGCTATCGACATAATCAGGTAGTGGCTATCGACGTTGTCGAACACAGGGTGGCGCTTTTGAACCAGAACCTGTCGCCGATTTTTGATAAAGATATTGACCATTATCTCAAAGAAAACCCGCTCAATCTGGTGGCGACAACGGATAAACAGTTGGCCTATCAGGATGCGGATATCGTGATCATCGCCACGCCAACCAACTACGATTCCATCACCAATGCGTTCGATACCCAGTCGATTGAATCCGTGGTGCAGGATGTGTTGTCCATCAATCAAGATGCGCTTATCGTGATAAAATCAACAGGTTACGTTGGATACACCCAACAACTGCGGTGCACATTTGCCACGGATAACATTATTTTCTCTCCCGAATTTCTGCGCGAGGGAAAAGCGCTGCACGACAACCTCCATCCTTCACGCATTGTCATTGGGGAACGCTCGCCGCGCGCAGAACGTTTTGCCGCCTTGCTGCTGCAAGGGGCAATCAAGAAAACGGTACCCGTGCTCTACACTGATGCCACGGAAGCGGAGGCCATCAAGCTGTTCGCCAATACCTATCTCGCCATGCGCATCGCCTATTTCAACGAACTAGATAGCTATGCACAGATGCATACGTTGGATAGCAGACAGATTATTGAGGGGGTCGGATTAGATCCGCGTATCGGCTCGCATTACAACAACCCGTCATTTGGCTATGGAGGCTACTGTTTACCCAAAGACACCAAGCAATTGTTAGCCAATTATGCCAGCGTCCCTAACCGGCTGATTTGTGCTATCGTCGAGGCGAATCGCACGCGTAAAGATTTCATTGCCGATGATATTCTCAAACATAATCCCAGCGTGGTAGGCGTTTATCGTCTAGTGATGAAAACGGGCTCTGATAACTACCGCGCTTCGGCAATTCAAGGCATCATGAAACGGATCAAAGCCAAAGGTATTTGCGTCGTGGTCTATGAACCGGTGCTAACGGAAGCGACATTTTTCCGCTCTCCGGTGATAAACGATCTGGCAACGTTCAAACACAAAGCTGATTTGATCATCTCAAACCGCATGGCGCCGGAGCTGGAGGATGTCGCAGATAAAGTCTATACCCGCGACCTATTTGGTTTGGATTAAATCGGGATTAAATCGGTTAGCCAGCCTGCTGCACACGGTGGTGACGCGCATAATACCGGCCCCACAGCAGGCCCAGAGTGGCCGCAATCAGCGAGCCCAATAGTACCCCTAGCTTGGCCGTGCCCAGCAGTTGCGGATCATCGAAGGCCAACATGGCGATAAAGATCGACATGGTAAAACCGATACCGGCGAGCAGCCCAATTAAAAACACACCGCGCCAGGATACCTCCGGCGGTAACTGGCACCCGCCAAAGCGTACCATTAGCCAGCTAACACCGACTACGCCCAGCAACTTACCGGCGACCAGTGCCAGCGTAACGCCCATCATCACGCCGAGTGGTCCTGAGCCAGACAAATCAATGCCATTCACACTTACCCCCGCGTTCGCCAGAGCAAACAACGGCATCACGCCATACACCACCCAGGGGTGCAGCGCCATCTGCACGTAAGTGACAGGCGGCAACACTTCACGCTGAGCACGGCGTAACTGCTTAAGCGGTGCGACCAACTGCTCCGCAGCCTGTGTATCCTGCTTGTGCATATCGCGCACAATGTGAGAAAGACGCTCCAATGGGCGCTCCTTCATCACCCGTACGGAAGCCACGGGGGTAATCAGCCCCAAGACAACACCCGCTAATGTGGGATGTGCCCCCGTGAGCAAAAAACCCAACCACACGATGATACCGGGAATGACATAGGCCCAGGCCGACCCGATACCAATCTTCTGTAATCCAAACACCATCAACACGCCGACCAGCATGAGGATCAAGCCGTTGTACTCAATCCCATCGGAGTAGAAGAACGCTATGATCAAGACAGCGATAATGTCATCGATAATGGCTAACGCCAGTAAAAACACTCGTACATTGCCGGGAATGCCTTTGCCCAACAGCGCCAGTACCCCCACTGCAAACGCGATATCTGTTACCGTCGGCACCGCCCAGCCTTGTTGCTGCAACGGCGCGCTGTTCACGCTCAGATAAATCAACGCGGGTACTATCACGCCGCCCACGGCGGCAGCGATCGACAGTGCCGCTTGCCGCAGGCTGCTCAGCGCACCGTCGTGAATTTCACGACGGATCTCCATACCGACCACTAAGAAGAACAGTGTCATAAAGGCGTCGTTGATCCAGAAATGCAGTGAATGCTCGATTTCTGTATCGCCAATGCTAAAAGAGAGCGGTAGATGCCACAGCACATGGTAGCTTTCCGCCCACGGCGAATTGGCCCAAATCAATGCCGCTGCAGCAGCAGCAAGCAGTACAATGCCGCTTACCGCTTCAATATTGAGAAAACGTTCAAGGGTGGCGAAAGCGCGTTCCGCCAAACGCTGAGCACAAGGAATGCCCTGCGGGGACAGCTGTCGATTCATGGTTGTTATCACTCCGCATGGCGACCCGACCAATGCACAAACCTGTCTCACCACAACATGTGGCTAACACCTGCCACCTTTTTACCGACAATGTTAGATTAGTTCAAGTATTTTACATTGATTTACAAGCTATTTATTAAGAACATTCCACTATTTCGGTACTGGCAGCACAGATCTGCCCGTGGTGAAGCACCACAATCGCACGAAAAATCGCTAATCCCATCCCGATACCCGGAATGGAGGACTCCTCATTACCCCGGGTGAATTTCTCAAAAATATGCTGTTCGCTGCCCGAGGTGATTCCGGGGCCGTCGTCCCATACCTAGATCCTGATTTTTCCCCACAACGCGCGTGCCCGAATGCCTATCGCCCGCGCTCTGCTCGCATATTTCAATACGTTTTCCAGCAAGTTCGCGAATACACGTTTCAGCGCGCCGCCAATCACCTGATCCAGCACGACCCAGTTGGTTTGCAGGCGAAATCCTTCCCACAATGATCTTTCCGAGGTTATGCTCACGCGCGTAGCGCAGTACCGCTTTCGCTTCATCGGGCTCCGGCAAGGTGGCGGTAACAGCACCCAATTTCTGTGCCAGTTGCAAGGTGCGCAGAATTCCACTCCGACGCGCTTCGCCCTGCCGATGCAGAGTGGGCCTCTCCACCGTTACTGCATGCCATTCGCTACCGAGTTTGGCGGCCAGGCGCGCGGCAATGCGCACCAGCTTTTCACTACCAGTGTTAGCCGCCAATGCACAGCAGGATCGCATCGCGGATGTGCCAGACACGTTCCTCTAGCCCTCTGGCATCACGCCAGGCGCGCATCTGATCGTCAACGTGATCCGCCGTGCGGCGCAGCACCAGCTCCCGCAGCGCAAACAGATTACCCTTACGAAAAAAGTTCTCGATGGCGCGCTTTGCACGGTCGCCACATACACCTAGCCTTCTTTCAACCGTTGCCGCAGATCGTCCGGCGGCAAATCCACCAGCACCACTTCGGTAGCCGAATCAAAAAAAGGATAGGGGACGGTTTCCTGCACCTGAATCCCCGTGACGCCACTGACCACATAATTAAGGCTTTCCAGATGATTCACATTAAGGCTTTCCAGATGATTCACGTTCACTGTGGTCAGCACATCAATGCCAGCATCCTACAGTTCATCGATGTCTTTCCAGCGCTTGGGATGACGCGAACCCGGTGCGTTGGAATAAGCCAGCTCATCCATCAGAATCACGTCAGGACGCAGCTACAGAGCGGCATCCAGATCTAACTCCAGATGACGATGTCGTCCCGTTGCACGTTGGGCAAAGGTTTCCAACCCTTCCAGCAGCGCAGCGGTCTCCTGTCGGCCATGGGTTTCCACCACGCCGCCCACCAGCACATCCAACCCCTGCGCACGCAATCGTCGTACCTCTTGCAGCATGGCCCAAGTTTTCCCGACACCCGCGCAGGCACCAAAGTAGATTTTCAGTTTGCCGCGCCCTTCGCGGTCAGACTGAGCCAGCAGGGTATCCGGATCGGGACGCAGGGGCTCTTCCGTCATCACAATACCTTTCAAGTCATCCTCTCTTTCAAGTCATCCTCTGTTCAGGATAGAGAAACCTCACGGTTTCGGCACGGCATCCAGCGCCATGTTTAACGCCAGTATATTAACTACCGGCTCTCCGATAGAGGGCAACAGCAGACGTCGCGTGTTCTCCAGCACCAGCAAGCCACGCGTCATCAGCATCTGCTTACCAATATGTACCACTTCGAGCAGCTTGGTCGGATTGGAGTCCAGATCCACCATGTTGCCCGCCTCTTTCGCCCTTGCGTACCGAAATTCAAAACCAACATGTCGCTGGCTATCGCTATTTCGGGCGTGCTGGTACATCCCAACTTTATCGATCTCATGGCGAAAGCGACGCAAGGGCAGGTGGTCGAGCTGGCGTTTATCCCCGTCACAACGGTGAAATATACTTACATGGTTATCCTGGCGCTGTGCATGACCTGGATCCTGTCGTACATCGAAAAGGGCATCGATCGCATTACGCCGGCTGTGACGAAAAACTTCCTGAAACCGATGCTGATCGTGCTGGTCTCTGCGTCGATCGCCATTGTGATTATCGGCCCGTTGGGCATCTGGATCGGTAGCGGCATCTTTTCCTCCGCGCGGGTGTTCCGTGAGAAAGGTGTCCATATCGAGATGCAGGACGGTGATGCTGAAATACTGAAGAACACCGTCGATTTTGTCTCTTGTTTTTGGTTACTACGCCTCAAGCTGTGCCTCGGCGGAGATGAATGAGCATAACAGCAGTACAACCAATATCGTTAAATCTCTTACCAACCCACATATTACCCGCAGTGAATGGGGCTGTGGCATCGATCCACTCGGCTTGCGTATCACCATGAATGCGTATCACCATGAACATGGTGTACGACCGTTACCAGAAGCCGCTGTTTCTGGTGGAAAACGGTCTGGGGGCACGCGATGAGATCAATGCCAACAGCGAGATCGAAGACGACTACCGCATCAGCTATTTGCGTGAGCACATCCGCGCCATGGGCAATGCGATCGATGACGGTATCCCGGTCATTGGCTACACCACCTGGGGCTGCATCGATCTGGTCGCGGCGTCGACCGGGGAAATGAGCAAACGCTACGGTTTAGTGTATGTCGATCGCGACGATCTTGGAAACGGCAAGCTGGAACGACGCAAGAAAAAATCCTTTGCCTGGCACCAAAAAGTGATCGCCAGCAATGGTCAGAATCTGGATTAACAAGAAATGCTATCATTGTTGTATTACATCAGATTCTATAAAGTGAATCACATCAGATTCTATAAAAAGGCCGATCCCGATCGAAAAAGGCCGATGCCGATGTTAACCGTTTCGGGATTGGCTTTTAATAAAAAAATATTAAACAAGTAATAAAAAAATATTAAACAAGTCTTTGGTTGTGTTGCTTTATGAAATATTACTATGAAGAATAGTTTATTCAACGACTGATAGAGATCTGTTTCCGAATCAACACTATTATCTCTTATGGCACTTGCAACCTTTGATGAAATATGATCTCCTATGAGCTGATGGCAGTTATTGAGCCATTTGTTGCGCGGGGATATTCACTCTTATGAGAAAAGCGTTTGGTTTAAGCCCGCCTACCGTCTTAAATTTCTGGCGCGCTCGCTCCTTCACCCTGTTTTGACGCTGAACTGGCTCTACTACAACTACATTGCCAGTCACCCGCAGCGGGCGCAGATGCTGTATGCCCAAATGGCGCTGCCCGATAAACTTCAATGGCCATACCTCTCTAGCCATTTTTCTGCCGCAACGCCTTGGACGCGCTTTGTTATCACTATGATGCCGTGGCCTGTGCCAATCCAAGGTTACATCTCCTGACGCTGACACCTGGCGGTGTACCGATCGTCAATTTTCATTTCAGGGTAAAAGCAAAAGCGGTGCTGCTTACTCGTTGCTATTGGGTTCCCACTCATCACTGGATAAAGAGGGAGAGATAACGCTTCAGTTGTGTAGTGAGGGGATGCCGCTGGTGCGTATGACCATGACCGTGGTGCTGTTCGACGGACAGAGAGCGTTGTTTATCTCGGCGGATTACAAGGGCTGACGCGGCACTTGCAACAGCAGAAGGCGCGCATTTCGCAGGTAACGCGATTGCCATGGGTTGTTCCCTAAACGGCTGGTACTCGAAACGGCCTGCGTGCTGGGCGAGCTGTTAGGGATTGAATGCATGATAGCGGTGGGAAATCATATTTCATGCCGATTATGAGAGCTTTTGGCTCTCCGTGGGGGGCAATTGCGACCCGATGGCGTGTGTCTGTTGCCGCTGCGTATCGCACGCAAAAATCTCGACGACGTTGCCAGTAAAAAACGGGCAGAGTATCAGCGCGCCAACGGCGTGCTGGCGGAGATGCATCATCAGATGCATGCCTTGAAATGAGATCTTAATGCCTATCTGACATGAAAATAACGTGGTTGAGCATGGCGATCGTTGCGGCCGGTAACCTGTTTGCATTGCTTGAATTTTAATTCATTAATAGATGTTGATGTATTAAAAAATCATATTAAGGCAGGATAGGTACAATTTAAGGCAGGAGAGGTACAATGTCCCATTCTCACCACGACCATGCGCCGACGGTAACGCGGTCAAATGACCGTAAGGTCCTAATCGCTTTTGTGATTACTTTTACCTTTATGTTGGTAGAAGTCGTAGGCGGTGTGTTGGTAGAAGTCGTAGGCGGTGTGCTTTCCAGTTCGTTTGCGTTGCTGGCGGATGCGGGACATATGCTGACGGATACCGCGGCACTAGCGTTGTCCTATGCCGCCTTTCGCTTTGGTCGTTGTAATGCAGACACCAAGCGTACCTTTGGCTATTTGCGTTTCGAATCATTGCTGGGTTTATCAATGCGCTGACGCTGTTTGCTATCGTCATCTGGATAGCCTACGAAGCGTGGCTGCGTTTTCGCCAGCCGCATGAGGTGCTGGCAGAGGCGATGCTGGTCGTAGCGGCGATCGGGCTGCTGGTGAATATTGCGGTGTTCTGGATATTGACGCGTGGCGACAGCGAGCATGTCAATATCAAAGGTGCTGCACTGCATGTGATGGGCGATCTACTAGGTTCCATCGGTGCTATCGCGGCGGCCATTGTGGCCTATTTTACCGGCTGGATCCCCATCGACCCTATCGACCCTATCCTGTCGTTGGTGGTGTCCGTGCTGATCTTGCGCAGCGCATGGACATTTTTGAAAAAATCGTTGCACATACTCTTGGAAGGGGCACCCGCCAATACCATGCTGCAAGAGATTGAACGCTACTTTAAAGAGAGCGTAACGGGAGTGGCAAATATCCACCATGTGCACGTGTGGATGATCACGTCGGGGCGCACCCTGACCATATTGCATGTACGCGCCAAAGATGGGGCGTACGTGCGTCAGGTGGTTCGGCAGGTGCGTCAGATGGTTCAGCAGGTAGAGCGACGAGCTTTATGACCGTTTTCACGTAGAACACGCAACGGTTGCCATTGACTCTGGGGTGATGAAGATAAGGTGACCTGTAAGTGCAGCCTGTCACCCTTTAAGGAAACACATCATCATTATGATACGGACATATCTGTTACGCGAGGGCACGCACATTTACGCGAGGGCACGCACATTGAGTCGTCATGCCATGCTTTCTCTGCATGAAACTACCATACTGTCAGGAACGTTTCGTCCGATGGGCGATCCTACCCGTTTGCGCATTTTGCATTTCTGCCTGACGGGGCCACATGCTGTCGGTAACATTGCGCAAAACCTGGCGAAACCTGGCGCTTTCACCGTCACTGGTGAGTCACCATTTACGCTTGCTACGCGGCGCGCGCTTGGTGAAGCAGGAGCGTCGGTCACGCCAGTTTTTTTATACCGTGGCGGATCATCATGTCACCACTATGTTGCTGGACATGGTGAACCACATTGGTGAATCACATTGGTGAATCACATTGGTGAATCACAAGAAGAAGAGTGACGTCTGCCAGAAAACGGGCCTACATGCTGAAAGGGTTGCCACAGGCTTCTCGCTATTGCCACAGGCTTCTCGCTACGAGAAGGGTAGTTGTGGTTTTTTTACGACTAGCGTTGATAACGCTAGGGGGAGAAATGGGGGCGATTCTTTTATTGGAATCTCGGACGGAGAAACTGCGTGCGCTGTTAAGCATGAAAGCATCGAGGTTGGACTATTGCCTTCCTAATGAATATGAATGAAGAAGACGCTGTCGCGCGCTGTGACATTTGGCTTAGTGAGCCGGACCGGGCGGTATTGCTGCTAACCGCTGAGCATCGCCCGGCATGGCTGCAATCTACCTGGGCCGGCTTCAAGCCGCTGCTTGCAGGGGGCTCCCGCAAAATTACCGTGTGAGTCACGCCGTAGGGCTGTTTGGTCAGCCGATTGCAACAATACATCCTGGCGCATTTGTTGGCGCACGAGTAGCGTTTAATTCGTATTGGAGGAACGCAGCAACATTGGAGGAACGCAGCAACGTCAGGAGTGGGATCGCCACCTGTCCGGGCTGTTGACGGGAAAAACCTTATTGATCGTTGGCGCGAGTGATATTGGCGCTGAGGTAGCCGCCATGTTGCGGTCATTTGGCGTAATGCTAGACTGGATTGTTAATTGTAGTGGTTAACTAAAACTGGCCACGGATTTAGAGTTTTTCGAACCGATTTTCCGATTCGTTTGGTGGTAACCAAACATTATAGATAGTCGTGCGCTCTGAGTGTACTGTAATATCCCACGATATAGTCCGTTATGGAGCGGGCTGCTTCATAGTCGTGCGCTCTGAGTGTACTGTAATATCCCACGATATAGTCCGTTATGGAGCGGGCTGCTTCGGTGAAGCTCCCGTATCCCATTACCGGTATCCATTCATTTTTCAGGCTTCTGAAAAAACGCTCCATCGGGCTATTATCCCAGCAGTTTCCGCGCCGGCTCATACTCTGCTTTATCCGGTAACTCCACAGCAACTGACAGAACTGCCTGCTTGTATAATGGCTGCCCTGCTCACTGTGGAACATGAGCCCTGATGGCCTGCCCCGGTTTTCAAAAGCCATTTCCAGCGCCTTAGTGGTCAGCTGGCTGTCCGGTGAGAACGATATTGCCCAGCCCACCGGTTTTCTGGCAAACAGGTCGAGAACAACAGCAAGGTACGCCCAGCGTTTTCCTGTCCAGACATATGTCACATCGCCGCCCCACATCAGGTTAGGTTCTGTGACGGCGAACTGGAGCTCAAGATAATTCGGTATGGCAACATGCTCCTGACCATTGCGTATATATCTGTGTTTCGATTGCTGGCAACTTACAAGCACCAGCTCTTTCATGATTCTGCCGGCAAGCCAGCGCTCCATCCTGAAGCCCCTGAGCGTTGCCATTGCAGCGATACTTCTCGCCCCGGCTGAGCCATGACTGATGTTGTGCAGTTCCTAAATCTGGCTGCGCAGCTCTGTACGCCTTCTGTCCGGTTCATCAGGACAGCATTTCCAGTATTTATAGCTGCTGCGGTAAACCCTGAACATATAGCTGCTGCGGTGAACCCTGAACAAGTAGTAGCAGAGTGTGGCCACGTGATAACGCGCCCTGAGTTTTCTGATTAACGAGAGCCGTTCAGAGATTAACGAGAGCCGTTCAGAGAGTCTGACATCAAGAGCACGGTAGCCTTTTTTATATTTAGTTTTACATTTCAATATGTTGTAGTTTTTTTTTCTTCAGCGCACGTATTTCAATCTGTTCTGGAGAAATGGGAGAGGCTTTAGGTGTTTTTCCCTGCCGTTCGTCCCGTAATTGTTTGACCCAGCGGGTCATGGTTGAGAGGCCGATATCCATGGCTTTGGCTGCTTCAGCAACGGTGTAGTTCTGATCGACAACCAACTGAGCGGATTCACGTTTGAGCTCTGCACTGAAATTTCTTTTTTTCATTGGGGCACCTGTGTTGTCCTGAGGTGAGCATATCACCTCTGTTCAGGTGGCCAAATTCAGTGTGCTACTACACATTGAACTCAATGAACTGTGCTACTACACATTGAACAGTGGGGCGGTAAAGGTGCTGGCAGCCCTCAAAATGGCCTCTGCCGGTGCGGAAAAACGCCCGCGCTTACAGCGAGTAAGGTTGGGCAATAAATAAATAAATAAAAGCCCCACAGTCAGAACTCTGACCGTGGGGCTGGTATGAAGTGCTGTACTCAGAAAAGCGCTACTTTTTGATACGGATAACCGGTGTTTCACCGACAACCACGGTGCCACTTAACTTGGTCAGCTCTTTGATTTCTTCCATGTTAGAGATAACCACCGGCGTCAACGTTGATTTGGCCTTTTCTTCCAACAGCGCCAGATCGAATTCAATAACCAGATCGCCTTTTTTCACGTGTTGGCCTTCTTCCGCGATGCGTTTGAAGCCTTCACCTTTCAGCTCAACGGTATCGATGCCGAAGTGAACGAACAGTTCAATACCGCTGTAGGATTCGATCGAGAAAGCATGGTTAGTTTCAAAAATCTTGCCAATGGTGCCATCGACCGGCGCCACCATCTTGTTGCCAGTCGGTTTAATGGCAATACCGTCCCCGACAATTTTTTCAGCAAAAACAACGTCAGGAACGTCTTCGATATTGACGATTTCACCAGACAGCGGTGCATTGATTTCAATACTGCCAGTATCTTTTTTGTCATCAGATACCAGAGATTTCAGTTTATCGAACAAACCCATGATCTTCTCCTAATCATTAATATTGGGTCAGCATAGCAGCATCAGCAGAGCGTTTTTTTTTAATGAATCGGCTCACTACATCGCTCAGTTCTTGCGCTGTGGGTTGGGAGAGCGCTTGTTCTGCCAACGCTTTGGCATCGTCGTAATTTGCATTACGAATGATCTTTTTGATGCCAGGAATTGAGATTGCACTCATGCTGAATTCATCCAGACCCATACCCAATAATAGCAGTGTAGCACGTTCGTCACCAGCGAGCTCGCCGCACATCCCCGTCCATTTGCCTTCGGCATGAGATGCGTCAATGACCTGCTTGATCAAACGCAATACCGCTGGAGACATTGGATTGTAGAGATGAGAGATAAGCTCATTACCGCGATCAACTGCCAGAGCATACTGGGTTAAGTCATTTGTCCCAATACTAAAAAAGTCCACTTCTTTCGCCAGATGGTTGGCAACGGCGGCTGCAGCAGGTGTTTCAACCATTACGCCCACCTCGATGCTCTCATCGAAGGCTTTCCCTTCTGCTCTCAACTGCGATTTCAGTAGTTCCAATTCGGCTTTCAGCGCACGCACTTCCTCCACGGAAATGATCATTGGGAGCATGATGCGCAGCTTGCCAAACACCGACGCACGCAAAATGGCACGCAACTGTGTATGAAGAATTTCTTTACGATCGATACAGATGCGAATTGCTCGCCAGCCCAGGAACGGGTTCTCTTCTTTTGGCAGGTTCATGTAAGGTAGATCTTTATCGCCGCCGATATCCATGGTGCGCACGATAACCGTCTGCGCCCCTACGGCTTCTGCCACGGCTTTGTAGGCTTGAAACTGCTCTTCTTCTGTCGGGAACGAATCGCGATCCATAAACAGGAATTCGGTACGATAGAGTCCAACACCTTCTGCGCCATTGCGCTCGGCACCGGCAACATCATGCACGGTACCAATGTTGGCGCACACTTCTACCTGATGCCCGTCGAGCGTGATGGCTGGCAAATCCTTCAGTTTTGCTAACGCATCTTTTTCAGTGTAGTACT
Source organism: Symbiopectobacterium sp. (assembly GCA_051710525.1). Classification (GTDB taxonomy): domain Bacteria; phylum Pseudomonadota; class Gammaproteobacteria; order Enterobacterales; family Enterobacteriaceae; genus Symbiopectobacterium. The sequence goes on from JBPESR010000001.1 coordinate 177,701, forward strand.
GTGCTTCCTGCGCTTTCAGTTGTTCGATAACATCCGGCGTCGGGTTCTGATAAATTTTGTTGTTCATGCCATCCAGAATCATATAATCGCCATTTTTCACCTGCTTGGTGGCATCCGTGGTGCCGACAATCGCGGGCAGCTCCAGAGAACGCGCCATGATGGAGGTGTGGGAAGTCCGTCCGCCGAGATCGGTAATAAAGCCCAGCACCTTATCCAGGTTCAGCTGCGCAGTTTCTGATGGCGTCAAATCGGTTGCGATCAGGATCGATTCTTCTTGAATATCGCCCAGATCGATAATCGGCATACCGAGAATGTTTCTCAGCAGGCGTTTACCGATATCGCGCATGTCAGCTGCGCGCTCTTTCAGATACTCATCGTCCAGTTCTTCCAACGCTTTCGCCTGATTCTCGATAACCGAGTAGGATGCTGCATCGGCAGAGTGATGGTCCTTTTTGATCAGGGCTATGATTTCTTGCTCGAACTCTTCATCTTCAAGCAGCATGATATGCCCTTCGAAGATGGCCTCTTTCTCAGCGCCCAGGGTTGCACCTGCTTTGGTTTTGATGGCTTCCAACTGTGCAGAAGCCTTGGCCCTGCCACTCAGAAAACGTTCGATTTCTTGTTCAACGTCTTCAGCAGTAATTTTCTTCCGGCTGATAACGATTTCGTCCTCCTTCAATAATAGCGCGTTACCGAAAGCAAAACCGGGTGATACTAATATGCCTGAAATCATAACCCTACCTTCACCGAAACTGATGTTCACACGAAAAGCCTGCCGATTACTCAATGTTTAGCCATCAGCTTAACTAGATGCTCAACGTTCAGCCATCAGCTTAACTAGATGCTCAACGGCTTTTTGCTCGTCTTCACCTTCTGCAAAAAGGGTAACGACAGTGCCTTGCGTCAGGCCAAGGGTCTGAAGCTTGAACAAACTTTTCGCGCTGGCACTTTTTCCGTTGGAGGTGACAGTAATTTCGCTGGTAAATCCTTTGGCTTCTTTAACAAACTGAGCCGCAGGACGGGTGTGCAGGCCATTCGGAGCGGTAATAGTAACTTCTTGCTGGAACATTCTGTTTTCCCCAACTATGGTTTAGATTCGTGTTGTGGAACTAAAATTTAGTGTATTTACCGAACTTTAGTCTGTTAGGTCAGCTCTATTTATCTGTTAGGTCAGCTCTATTTATGTTATGGGGTCACCTTTGATGCAGAAGGCAAGGACGAAACGCCTTCGAATATATACGCTAAATAGCACCTCTGAATATATACGCTAAATAGCACCGTATTCCAGCCCAGTGTCAGATGGCATTGCTATCTCTGTGGTAAAAAACGGGGACATTGCCATCAGTAGGAACAGGGTACGATGTTACGGTTGTTAATTTCGCGTATCAAAATAATTGTTCGGTTAAATACTAAATTTGGACAGAAAAAGCAATCATTGATGGGTTTAAACTTTGAACTTGACCACAAAAGCACCTGTGAAGGTGCTTTTGTACTGCCAATGTAACGAAGGATTGCTGCTGCAATTCTTGTTTTGTGAACAAGACCGGCAAACAGCACAGTACTGCAAACAGCACAGTACTGAGATAACGCTCACTGGAAGAGGGCAGAATCATCACGATAGTTTTGCCTTCAAACGCAAACGCGGGCGCTTTCAGCAAATTCAGCGCGACAGCCACGGCAGCACCGGAAGAGATCCCAGCTAGAATACCTTCTTCTTCCATCAGGCGACGCGCGGTTGAAATCGCATCCTCGTTAGAAATGCGCTCAACGCGATCCACCAGAGACAGATCGAGGTTACCAGGAATGAATCCTGCGCCGATCCCTCGGATATTGTGCGGGCAAGCTTGATCTCTTCGCCAGCCAGCGCTTGGGTGATCACAGGTGAATCAATGGGTTCAACCGCGACAGTAGTGATAGCTTTGCTTTTGGTTTTCTTGATAAAATGGCTGACCCAGTCAACGTACCGCCGGTACCGACACCGGAGATAAACACGTCAACTTCACCATCGGTATCTTCCCAGATTTCCGGACCGGTGGTTTTTTCGTGAATTTCCGGGTTAGCCGGATTGCTGAACTGTTGCAATTGCTGAACTGTTGCAGTAATGAAGCGACTCGGGTCGCTGGCAACAATCTCTTCTGCCTTGGCGATGGCACCTTTCATGCCTTTCGCACCTTCGGTCAGTACCAGTTTGGCACCCAGCGCTTTCAACAGCTTGCGCCGTTCAATGCTCATGGTTTCTGGCATGGTCAGGGTTAATTTGTACCCGCGGGCAGCAGCGACATAGACCAGAGCAATCCCGGTGTTACCGCTCGTCGGTTCCACCAGTTCAACGCCGGGTTTTAATATGCTGCGTTTTTCTGCATCCCAAATCAGGTTTGCACCGATACGGCATTTGACGCTGAAGCTGGGGTTGCGCGATTCTACTTTTGCCAGAATACGTCCATTACCGATACGGTTCAGGCGAACCAGTGGAGAATGGCCGATGGTGTAGGAGTTATCTTCATAGATTTCATAGATTTTGCTCATGGCCAGTCCTTATAACTGTACCAACAAGATCAAGATAGAGCATACTCATTCTGTCCTTTCAGGGAAGGAAAGAATTTCCTATATCATTATGTTTTTAAAAATATCTTTTAATTAACAGTCGGAAAAATTATCGCGTTCCCGCTGATACCGAGAGATGACGATACCGATCCACCCACAATGCGGTTGCGCCACAGACGGCGACCGGCGGTTGCGCCACAGACGGCGACCGGCATCACCACTAAATTCAGGAACGGTACCAGCGTAAACACACTGACCAGCGCGCCGAACTGCAATTTATTGAGTTTATAACGCCGCAACGCTTCCCTCATGGTGGGAAAGCTGATTTTGTGATTATCGAAGGGATAATCACAAAATTGAATGGCCAGCATCCAGGCGCTAAACCCGAACCACAGCAGCAGTGCCCAGGTTTGTCCGATACCGTGAATAAGATACAGCAACAAGCACGATGGCACGCGACAGATAGATAATAGGCGAGTTTCTGCACTTCGCGCTTCATGATCCACAGGATATCTGTGAACATGCCCATGACGCTGCTGTCCGGTAGGGTTTTGCCGGTCAGTCGCGCTTCAAGCTGTTCGGCCAGCAGGCCGTTAAACGGTGCTGCGATAAAATTGGCAATGGTGCTGAAAAATAGCTGAATACCAATAGGATAGAGATGACTAAGAGCGGCCATAGCAGGTATGCTTAACCATTGCAGCCACTCTGGCACTTGGCCCATCAGTTGGGCAATCCAGTCACCAGTTGGGCAATCCAGTCACCAGTCACCCATGCGGGAAAACAGCCACCAAAACATGCGGGAAAACAGCCACCAAAAAGCACCGCCCATCAACAGCACATTAAGCAGCAAGGGAACGATGACAAATCGCCGTATGCCCGGCAGCGACATCAGTTGCCAACCTTAGTGCGAAATAATAGCAAATGCCACCACGCGGTGGCATAGCTGGGGACGGGTTTACCATGACATCCTATTCCTTATTAATTATTGTGGGGTTATCCGGATTAATTATTGTGGGGTTATCCGGATAGTTTGTGTTATTTGCATCATATCTGGATGATTTTCTGCTGACCAGTGACTTTTTGGACAAAAAAAAAGCAAAAAAGTGCGCCTGGTATATCTTTTTCTATTAAAATACTATGCAGGCTTGCACTTGTTTACGCAGGCAAATAAAGTTAGGTGAGTATGAAAAAGTTGCCGCGGTGGCAATAAATTGAATTAACTGGGATAGCAATGATGCAGGACTTGCGTCTGATATTAATCGTTGTGGGCGCGATCGCTATAATTGCGCTACTGCTTCACGGCTTGTGGACTGGCCGTAAAGAGCGCTCGTCCCTTTTTCGTGACCGTCCGGTGAAGCGCCTGAGTGATCGTCCGGTGAAGCGCCTTAAGCAAAAGCAGAAGCGAGAAGAGACTGCGCCGCTTGAGGCGCTTGATGAAGGGGTCGGCGAAGTCAGAGTCACGCGGACTCGTGCGCAGGAAGAACCTGCATTGGGTTCGTTCAGTGAGTCTGCGCCGCCTGCATCCTCATTGCCTTTCGTTTCTGCTGCCGAACACGTTTGTACCGATTACGCTCCGCTGTTAGGAGCGACCACCGCGCTGCAATCTGCACCTGAGGTGCACGTCGATCGCATTGCGCAGGAGACTCGCCCCGCATATGCAGCGAACGCTGTGCCTGCGCATCCAATGCCTGTTGAGCGTGCACCGCACGTTGAAGAGCAGGCCGCGGAGCAACACTTGCCTGAGCGAGATGCTGACCAGCCGCAAGTGCAAAGCGCAAGCAGCGCAGCGCAAGAAACAGTACTGGTACTGCACGTTGCAGCTCATCAAGGCAGTATCATTGGCGGTGAAGTGCTGTTGCAGAGCGTATTGCAGGCCGGCTTCCAGTTTGGTGACATGAATATTTTCCATCGCCATGTGAATCCTGCGGGTGCAGGACCGGTGCTGTTCAGCTTGGCCAACATGGTGAACCCCGGCTCTTTCAGTATCGACGACATGGCCGAGTTCTCCACGCCGGGCGTCTCCATTTTTATGATGGTGCCCTCCTACGGTGACGCAAGCCAGAATTTTAAACTGATGCTGCAATCTGCACAGCGCATTGCTGACGACGTCGGCGGAGTGGTACTGGATGATAAGCGTTGTTTAATGACGCCGCAGAAAGTTGAGGCTTACAAAGGCCGTATTCGCGATGTGCTGCGGGCTAATGGCTAGGCGTGATTTTGTAACCGCAAAGCCTCCTACATGGAGGCTTTGTTTTTTTAGGGGATAGGTGGACTGACGTGGCGAGTAGCAATGGGTTAAAGCAGGATCTGGGCATGGTTCAGGGAGTGGGGCTGCTTTCCACTTCGCTACTGGGAACTGGCGTGTTTACGGTTCCAGCTATTGTGGCGCAACTGTCGGGTAATGACAGCCTATGGTCTTGGCCGCTGCTGATTGTGTTGGTCTTTCCGATTGCCATTGGCTTTGCCACGTTAGGACAGCATTTTCCCAATGACGGTGGGGCAGCTGACTTTGTCAATCTTGTGTTTGGCCCACGCCTGGCTCGCGTTACCCGCTAGCTGTTTCTTTCCGTGATCCCCTTGGGGTTGCCTGCTGCGTTGCAAATTTCCGCTGAGTTTTGGGCGCCGTTTATCGGCCATAGCAGGGTAGGTATATTGGTGGTGCAAATGTTGACATTGGTCGCCATTTGGCTGCTCTGGTCACGCAGTGCGGGCTCAATTGCTTCTATTCAAACGGGTATTGCCGTGCTGGTGCTGCTGTTATTCACCGCCATTTGGTGGGGGGGAGATCAATCCAACGCATATCGCCTAGCCTGCACTGAGTACCCTCTCTTGGCCGAACACCTGTGATTCACTTGCCGTGATGTTTTGGTGTGTTGTTGGACTGGAAGCGTTTGCTCACCTCTCTACGGAGTTTCGTAACCCAGAACGTGATTTTCCTCGGGCCTTGATGATCGGCATGCTGATTGTTTGCATCATCTATTGGGGCTGTACTGTCGCGATTTTGCAGTTGAACGCCTTTTGCAGTTGAACGCCTATGGCTGTGATATCGCGCCGACCTCGCTACTACTGAGTATCGTCGCAGATTTGTTTGGCAACGAATGGATCTATTGGGGAACGTGTCTGGTTGGCTATCTGGCGTGCTTTGCCAGTGTGAACATTTATACCAAGGTTTTGCGCGGCTGGTGTGGTCACAGGCAACGCTAGGGAGTCATTTGGGGCGGCTTTCACGTGCCCAGTTTCCCCTAAGTGCGTTGTCAGCGGTGGTGTTTTGTAGCATGGTCTGTTGCCTGCTGATTTACTGGCTGTCACTGCCATTATCGACGTTGATCGTTTACGCTAACGGTATTTTTGTTCTAGTTTATCTGCTGTGCATGCTGGCAGGGTGTCGGCTGTTGAAAGGACGGGCCCAACTGATGGCGATTATCGGCAGTGTGTTGTGCTGCGCACTGTTGGTGATGGTGGGGGCTAAATCGCTCTATGCATTGATTATGCTGGCAGTGCTGTGGTGGAGGTTACCGCATAAGTCACAGCAACTGGCGGCATAATAATCCTGGCGGCAGAATAATCGTTGTTGCACTGGCCCTTAGGTGGCCGATGAGGGGGCACCGCTTACGAGGGCTGCTGTTCAGATGTAGCCGTTTTGTCTGCGTCCAGCTTGGCTTCCAATTCGCTCAAACGCTGTTCCAGCCGCACCAGTTTTTCGCGGGTGCGCAGCAGAACCTGCGTTTGTACATCGAACTCTTCGCGGTTTACCAGATCCAGCTTGGTAAACTGTGCTTGCAGTACCTGGCGAATTTTTTTCTCAGCGTCTTCGCCCAGCTCACGTATGCCTTTTGGCATAGATTCATGCACCTGACGTGCAATTTGCTCAATCTTTTTCGGGTCAATCATGCCGTTTTCCTGCCCGGTTTCTATCATATGTACTGTCAGTGTAATGTGTGAATGAAAATGGATAAACCAAAAATCGCCTTGTAATGCTTTGTGTAGGATTCCTAAAGAAAATTTTTACCAATAGGCCAGTAGATGCCACATTTTATCTATTGCGCTAATTGCCCCACTCAGGCAATAGCGTTATAGTTACCACGCTTACTTCTCAGGGTGGGGTGTAATTCCCCACCGGCGGTAAACCAGACAGCGCAGGGTGCTAACCCATTGTGCTTTCGTCTGGAAGCCCGCGAGCACTTGCCGTAACATTATTAATAAATAAGTTATTATCGATGTACGTGGCGAAGTCAGCAGATCCGGTGAAATTCCGGGGCCGACGGTTATAGTCCGGATGGGAGAGAGTAACGGTATCCTGTTGGGCATATGCCCACTCGCGTTATTTTGTTAGTCATTGCCCGGTGCGCATTGAACCGCATTTGTTGTAATGGTTACTCCTTAATCTTGCCCTGGTTCTGGTAATCCAGAATAAACATGAGGTTTTTTACCATGAATCAGACATTACTTTCTGAATTTGGCACGCCATCTGAACGCGTTGAACGTGCGCTTAAAGCGCTGCGTCAAGGCGTTGGTGTTATGGTGTTGGACGACGAAGACCGTGAAAACGAAGGTGACATGGTATTTGCCGCCGAGAACATGACCGTTGAGCAAATGGCGATGACCATTCGCTACGGTAGTGGCATCGTCTGCCTGTGCCTTACCGAAGAGCGTTGCCGTCAATTGGAACTGCCCATGATGGTGGAGCACAACACCAGCCACTATCAAACCGGCTTTACCGTTACCATCGAAGCTGCTGAAGGCGTAACGACCGGTGTGTCTGCGTCTGACCGTATGACAACCGTTCGCGCTGCCATTGCTGATGACGCTCGTGCAAGCGATCTGAATCGCCCTGGTCACGTCTTCCCGTTGCGTGCTCAACCGGGCGGCGTACTGACTCGCGGTGGTCATACCGAAGCGTCTGTCGATCTGGCAACGTTGGCAGGTTTCAAACCGACTGCTGTGCTGTGTGAGCTGACCAATGATGACGGTTCCATGGCGCGTGCGCCGGAAGTGATCGCTTTCGCTAAACAGCAAGGCATGCCGGTATTGACCATCGAAGACTTGGTCGCCTACCGTCAGGCAGCCGAACGCAAAGCGAGCTGATCGTTCTCTTCTCGGGCCGGTGGTACCGGCCCGAGAAGAGAACGATCAGCTCGCTTTGCGTTCGGCTGCGTTTTTCTTGCCAGTAAGGTGGCAAAGCCCAGTTAAGGTGGCAAAGCGCAGTTTGCTGCGGTTGCCATTCTCGTTGGTTTTATTGCAATTCACCCATATCTTCGTTGTATTTCAGGATGTCCCATCCTGCGTAATACTCGCGCAATTCATCGTGCTGAAAGGTGAAGGAGAAAGGCAGATGGCAGGGGAAATCCTCGGTGGACATGGCCGCCACAATCAAGTTAAAGCCGCACTTTACGGTGTATTCCTGCATGTTACGCACGATGAAAGGAATATGCTTGCGTTCCAGAAACATCAACACCACGGTAGAGATGGTGAGGTCAAACTGTTCGTCTAACGCGGCTTTGTTGATGTCGTACAGGCTGGCGCGAATGCCGGAGAGGTTTTCGCTGCTGATGATATATTTCACCGACGAGATGCTGTGGATTGGCGGTAACGTCAAAGCTGTGCAGGTTCATGTAAAGGGCATTTCTGCCGCCACCACAGCCAAGATAGATCGAGCGCTTTGCCAGCCGGTATTTGCTCCAGTGCGGTCACTACTTTGGAGTGGGTTGCTGTCAGGCCGTATTTTTTAGTCTGTCAGGCCGTATTTTTTAGTGTAATAATCCTCGGCGGTACAGTAAGACGCTAACTAGCACTCCAAATCCGCTGAGGCACTCACGATACAATGCCAGGATTGCGGTTCAACAAACGGTGGCTGATTCTGTTCAGTAAACTGATAAGTCTCAATCACCAAGCCATCTTCGTGCAGCATGGCGAAGGTCAGCTCTCCTTTCAGAACGGTCAACTTCGCCCAGGTGCCCACTTGCGTATTGTGTTTTTCTTGAAATGCGGCAGGCAGCGTCTGTGCATTCCACTGCGGTAGGGGTTTATAACAGATCAGGTTTTGCATCATACACCTCAGAGATCTTATATATTCATATTCTTATCGCGTTTTACCGCGTTGCCAGTAGTTTATAAAGCCTGATAAAGAATAGCTATAAAATGTATTTAAAATGCATCTTTAATGATGAGAGTATGACCGATAAGGGATTGACGTTCCGCGTCGAATAATGCTGAAGAAGAAGTGGCGCCAGGATGAGCCGCATGGATGCGGCGAAAGCTCCCGCCGCGTAGGGAGCGGTCCGTCCGGCGACAGCTTTTTCTGAAGGCACCGCGAAGCGGCGTTATTCCGCAAAAAGTGCGGAGGTTACGGGGTCTGGGCGACTACACACCCCCTATCGGGCGCGTGCCACGCGGTTAGCCGATAGAGGCGAAATGTTTCTCGCACGAAATATGACGCCTATGCCTGCATAAAGCTCCGCTTATCATGGCGTTACCCGTTTCCTTTACGTCATTCAACGCGGGTTAACGCCAGAAGTATCATGCACAGCGAGTGCACTTATTGGACTGGATCACCTGAAAGAAATCATTCCCCTTGTCATCCACCAGAATGAACGCCGGGAAGTCTTCCACTTCGATTTTCCAAATCGCTTCCATACCCAGTTCAGGATATTCAACGCAGGTCAGGCTCTTAATGCTGTTCTGCGCCAGAATCGCTGCCGGGCCGCCAATGCTGCCGAGATAGAAACCGCCGTGTTTATGGCAAGCGTCGGTCACCTGCTGGCTGCGGTTACCCTTCGCCAGCATGATTCTGCTGCCGCCGTTAGCCTGCAACAGATCAACGTAGGAATCCATGCGTCCTGCGGTGGTTGGCCCTAAAGAACCAGACGTGTAGCCTTCCGGCGTTTTGGCCGGGCCTGCATAGTAAATCGGGTGATCTTTGACGTATTGCGGTAATCCTTCACCGTTGTCGATGCGCTCTTTGAGTTTAGCGTGAGCAATATCACGCGCCACAATCATGGTGCCTGACAGGGTGAGACGCGTGGAAACCGGATACTGAGACAGCGTTTTCAGGATTTGTTCCATCGGTTGGTTAAGATCAATCTTGACCGTTTCACCTTCTCCTGCCCCACGCAGATGCTCAGGAATGTATTTGCCCGGATTCTGCTCTAGCTGTTCCAGCCAGATGCCGTTACGGTTGATTTTTGCCTTGATATTGCGGTCAGCGGAACAGGAAATGCCCATGCCAACTTGGCAGGAAGCTCCGTGACGCGGCAGACGAATAACGCGGATATCGTGAGCGAAATATTTACCGCCGAACTGCGCGCCTAATCCCAGATCCTGTGCGGCTTTCAGCAGCTCATTTTCCAGTTCAACGTCTCGGAAGGCTTGCCCATGTTCATTGCCGTTGATCGGCAGCGCGTCATAGTATTTGGTGGAAGCCAGCTTCACGGTTTTCAGCGTGCTTTCCGCTGAAGTACCGCCGATAACAAAGGCAACGTGGTACGGCGGGCAGGCTGCGGTGCCCAGTGAGCGCATTTTTTCTATCAGAAAGTTTTTCAGTTTTTCCGGCGTCAGCAGCGCTTTGGTTTCCTGATAAAGGTAGGTCTTGTTGGCGGAACCGCCGCCTTTGGTGACAAACAGGAATTTGTATTCTGCCCCTTCCGTACTGTACAGATCGATTTGAGCCGGCAGGTTGGTGCCGGTATTGATTTCCTTGTACATATCCAACGCAGCGTTCTGTGAATAACGCAGGTTATCTTCAATAAAGGTGTTATACACGCCGCGGGACAGCGCTTCGGCATCATTGCCGCCCGTCCAGACCTGCTGGCCTTTTTTACCGACGATAATCGCCGTACCGGTATCCTGGCAGATCGGCAAAATTCCTTTGGCGGCAATTTCCGAGTTACGCAGAAATTGCAGCGCCACGTATTTATCGTTTTCACTCGCTTCAGGGTCGTGGAGGATATCTGCCACTTGCTGTTGATGAGCCGGACGCAGCATAAACGATGCATCATGGAAGGCTTGTTGTGCCAGCAGGGTTAATGCCTGCGGGTCGATCTTCAGGATCTCTTCACCTTCAAACTGGGCGGTGGAAACAAAATCGCTGCTGATCAGGCGATATTGGGTGTTATCTTTGCTTAGCGGAAAAGGTTCTTGATAATAAAATGGTTTATTCGACATGTTTTTCTCACTTGCAATAAATTAAAAGAAAAATTCAGTCTTCCTTGGAAGACTTTATGTCTTGCATATTATGGTTATTATTTTTATTGAAAAATATTCAGTTATGATGTAGCACAATTATCCTGACCATGGTAGAGGTTTCTGGCATCACTTACCACTTTGGTATATCACAGTTTTTGCATCCAATTGGCGGGTTTTTACATCCTGGGCGATAAAAAAACGCAGTGAAAAGCAGTGAAAATGGCAAAAAAGCAATAATACGCCACGTAGGCATTGATGCTTGTCACACGTAGGCATTGATGCTTGTCATATTACGTAACTTGTTTAATAAATAAAAATAAGTAAATTTGTTTAATAAAAATAAGTAAATTTATCGAGTTATTTTCCCTTTAAATAATAGGGTTTTTATCGTGCTGATATGAAAATATTTGGTCTGTAGCAACCTTTCAGGATCTCATCTATTCAAGACAATGTCAAATCCTTTTGCATCAGCGAATTATCAGTCATCCAAAACCATGCCAGTCCTGGTGGATAATGTTTTGACCACACTATATCCATTTCAATCAGTTGCGGCCAACCTCCCACCGGGAGTTCCACCAACACATGATGACCAAACTGGGCGACCAACCAGCGTGGCTGCAGCGTGGCTGGCTGCTCCAGCCAAACCGCTATTCTGCCATTTCCAGCAGCATAAGGTAAGAGGGGTAGACCACTTTTGGCTGACGTTCTGTGCGCTTCTAGGTATTCAGATATTGACCCATCCCAAATTGATGAATAAAGTGTAGTGATGTATACAATCTAACGCAACAAAAAAACAAACAGCCGCGGTATAACCCAAAGCGTGGGTGAACGTATGTTTCATGCTGCCGGCTATAAAGTGGTTGTCCTGTTGATCACGGCACCCATTGGTGCCTGGCTGTTTAACAAACCGCTATTTTCTATGGGCGCATTGGCGATGCTGCTCTCCAGCATCGCCATGGTGTGGAATATCATCCATAATGTCTTGTTTCCATAATGTCTTGTTCGATCGCCTGTGGCCGGTATCACGCGTAGCACGTGGTGCTAAGGTGCATATCTTACACGGATTAGGCTTTGAGGGCGGTTTTATCCTGATTGGTCTGCCTGTTGCGGCCTGGATGCTGAGGCTTACGCTGTGGCAGGCTCTGATGGTCGAGATCGGCTTTTTCCTGTTTTTCCTGCCGTATACCATGATGTATAACTGGGTATATGACAAACTGTGCGTCCGGTTTATGGCGCGCAGAGTAACAAACTGTGCGTCCGGTTTATGGCGCGCAGAGATGGCGAACGCGAGAAGTCACCCTCCGCATCATGCCCCCACTAATGCCATCAGCCTTTGCGGTTTCTAGTTTTCAGGTGGCTTTTGAAATCGGCGTAGTCTGGCATCATAGGGCTGCGCCACAAATACCAGGCGGCGACGGTGCGAAATGGCTGACACGGCAGGCTGAGTTCCGCTAATTCACGGTGCGTGGGTATCGCATCGTGCTGATGCAAATAGTATAACCCTAAGCGGATGCCGAGATCATCCAGCGTTCAATGCCTTTCAACGTCGATAACCGTTCGATGAACGTATCGTCGCCCATGGTTAGCGCCTGTTCTCGCGTGGGCACCAAACCGTCGCGGCCCCCTTGTGCAATTAAGTGCAGCGTCTCTACCTTGCGCGTTGAGAAGCCGCATTGGCGCAGCGCGTCTTTCTCACTGGCAGCAATCTGCTCTGCGGAAGGGAATACCTGCCCACCAGGGCTAAAATCATCCAACAGGAGGAGGATCATGGCATCACCCGCGCGAGTGGTGAGCTGTTGGTAAGCAACCGCGCGCATTAGCGCTTCATAGGGTTCACGATGCGGGTGCGTTTGGTGCTGACATTCACCGATGTGGTCCAACAGCGCTTGCCAGCGTGGCCCAAGCGTGCGCAGATGTTCGCATGCCAGATGCACGCTCTGCGCCGAGTTCCATAACATCGGATGCGGATGTGACATACTTGATCCTGAACGTGAAAGAAAAAGGGTATGCTTTCAGCATAAGGAGTAAATCAGGGTTATCACCCTGCGATGCGTTTCTGGAATGAGAAAGCAAGAATTAGTCAGTTATTCACCAGACGTAACCGGTAGGGTGTGATCTCTGTTGTGACCAGAGACTGCGAGGTGAGTCATGTCGACAAACGCATGCGCTTTTCCTGAGGAAGAACGTGCTCTACATAAAAATAGTTGGTGGGATGCCTTGTGCCGACTCGATAAACAGGCTGATGGTCGCTTTGTCTATGGCGTTAAAACCACGGGGATATTTTGTATGCCTTCCTGCGCATCTCGATTGCCGCTGCGGGAAAACGTGCAGTTCTTTGCGGATGCGGAGGCGGCGCAGCAGGCCGGGTTCCGGCCCTGTAAACGTTGCAGCCCAGGAAACCCGTCCCGTGAGCAACGACAATGTGCAGCTATTGAGCACGCTTGCCAACTTATGGCTCAGGCCGAGACATCGCTGACGTTGGCACAGGTGGCAACGGCGGTGGGTATTAGCCTTTACCATTTTCATCGGCTGTTTAAAGCCCAGATTGGCGTGACGCCAAAGCGTTATGCTGCCGCGTTGCGTGGTTAGCGTGTGCGCGCCTTGCTGAGCGGTTATGCACCGATAACGCAAGCCGCATTGGCGGCGGTTTTTTATTCCAGCGAGCAGTTTTATCAGGAATCTCATCAACTGCTGGGCATGTCGCCCCGCAGTTTTAAACACAAGGGACAGGGAATGACGATTTATTTTGCTATTGGCTCATGCTAGCTGGGGCTGTTTTGGTGGCTGAAAGCGAGCGCGGGGTCTGCGCCGTTTTACTGGGGGATGATGCCACTGCATTGATAAACGAGCTGCACTCTCTGTTTGCCAATGCGACCTTGGTTGAAGGCGATGAGGCTAAAGGATTCCATGATGGATGCTTTGTTTGCGCACGAGGGCCCACCGCGCTGGACGCAGACGCTGGCACCGGGCGCAGTTGTGCTGCGTGGGGATGAGATGTGGTCATTTGTTGGCAACAAAAAACGACAGCGCTGGCGGTGGTATGCATGGGAGCCGTGTTTGAAGCGGATTATCGCTCATGCATTTGGCTCTAGCTGCGTACATGCATTTGGCTCTAGCTGCGTATATTGAGTGTGAAAATCTGACGCTGCGCAACCGATTGAAACGCCTCAATCGTAAGACGTTGGGGGATTCAAAATCATCCGAAATGCACGATAGGCTCATCGGCACTTACATCGAACACGAGTATTACGTTTGATGCTGTATCAACTCATTGAATACAAGACCAAAATGAAGTGCATAGCGTTATATTATCAATGCAAGTAAAGTTATCGTTACATAAAAACTATATAAAAAATAATATGTTGAGTTCGGTGCTTCAAGCTACACTGCCATTATCGTGACTGATAAAGACTCCCCCTTAACCATGACAGACTCCTCACGCTGCCAATGGCAACTCTATATGCTGCGCACCAACGGTATATGCTGCGCACCGCTAACGGCGCACTCTAGCATCACGCGCTGGCATCACTCGCGATGTGGCGCGCAGAGTAGCACAGCACCAGGATGGAAAAGGCGCAAAGGCACTTCGAGGAAAAGGCGAACTGACGCTGGTCTATCATTGTGAAGTGGAGAATCACACCACGGCGTTAAGGCTGGAATACCGCCTGAAGCAACTGAGCAAACAGCAAAAAGAGAGGCTGATATGCGACCAGCCTACGACGCTCTCTGACTATATACGTACTGATGTTCCCTTAAGCGCTCAGGGGGAAAAACGTTGGAAGGGTGCAGCATAATCCACGATGCCACTCACTCCTTCAAAATGGTTATCGGAAAGCAGGTACATCTGGAAAGCATCATCACTATCACGCCAGCAGGCAGATCACGCCAGCAGGCAGTTAGGCTGTCTGCTCCCTAGCAGGCACAAAACCAAAGCGAGCATAATAGGCGGGAAAACCGAGCACCACCCCGACGGTGTAGCCAAACTCGTTTAGCGCATCCAGCCCTTCGTAAACCAGCTTTTCACCCCATCCTTGGCGGCGCAGCGTTTCATCTACCGCCAACGGCCCCAAAGCGACCCACTGCTGATCTTCCTCTGCGATGGTCACCGGGCTAAAAGCGACGTATTCCCGTAGTTGATGAACCAGTTCGGCCTCTGCCGAGGTGGGAAACGCACGACGCAACAGCGCATCAATACCCGCTGCATCTACCGGAATTTCCACCCGTACTAACATATGGTGGCCGCGCAAGCGTCAGCGTGCATCGCGTATGGTGGCCGCGCAAGCGTCAGCGTGCATCGCGCCCTTATGTAATCCCGCCTCAACGAAATCGGCCAAACGCAGTAGGCCAATACGCAAAGGCGCTGGCATAGCATTCTGATCGATAGAATCCATCAGGTTTTTAACATACGACCCAGTTCGGTGTCACCTTCAATGCGCAAACGACGCTGGAAAAACCGCTTATCGGGATCTTCACGGCGTGCGGCGATTAGTACCAGATTATTGGCTTCGGCGCTGAAGCTGACGTCTTCCACTTCACGCCTGGCTGACCACCAGGCACTCATCTCGCAATGTCACAAACCAAGTCAACCCGACATCACGGACTTCCACTTTCAGCCAGCGTTCTGTCAGAAATTACAGCTCATCTTCATCCAGTGCCTATTCATCCAGTGCCTGCTGAAACTGCCAGCTCAGCACCCGTTCCAACACCTGCCGCTGTAAGGCAAATGGGGTAAACTTCATAGGATTACCTAACAAGCCCGGACCTTGACACACAATCTGTGCCCGTAATTTTTCCAACACTGATATACCCCTTAACACTGATATACCCCTTTGATATACCCCTTATAAAACAAACCGTTCAATCCAAGCCTCTCACCAGCTAGACGCAGGGTCCGCTCAGGCACATGCGTACCGCATGTGCTGCTTTATGCTATTTTGTCACAGCCCAGTAAAGCAGACGCGATGCCGGGTCAATAATTTCATTATTATTATGCACGGAAATCTAGGTAATGCATGCAAGCAATCCTATTCATAAGATAAGCCGGCCTAAATCAAAGGCCAGCACCAGCGGGTTAATTAAGATTCCCTAACGTTAAAGAAGGGTCATTCGTTGATAATCGATTGTTATACCCATTTTCCGCATACCCCCCGCCCTGCATCAGCCCTGACATGACATCAGGCTGCCTGATGAATGGGGAAACCCGTATGGAATTACTGTGCCCGCAGGGCACCTGCCCGCACTGAAATTGGCAATTGATAACGGTGCCGATGCTGTTTACATCGGGCTAAAAGACGATACCAACGCACGCCACTTCGCTGGATTGAACTTCACGGGCAAGAAATTGCAGGAGCAGGAGGCGAGCGACTATGTGCATCGCCATCAGCACAAATAATTGCATATTGCCATCAATACGTTTGCTCACCCAAACGGCTATCAACGCTGGGAGCGCGCTGTTGATATGACGGCCAATATGGGTGCCGATGTGCTGATCCTGGCATGACCTTGCCATGCTCTGAGTATGCCACATAGGCTTGAGTATGCCACAGAGCGCTATCCGAATATTGAACGGCACGTCTTTGTACAAGCATCTGCCACTAACGAAGAGGCAATTCGTTTTTATCAGCGCCATTTTACAGTTCACCGCATCGTACTGCTTTGCGTGTTGTCGATCCATTAAGTTAAACAATTGGCGCGTACCAGCTCGTGCCGCTGGAAGTGTTCGCGTTCGGCAGCCTATGCATCATGGCTGAAGGTCGCTGTTACCTCTCTTTCTACCTGACGGGGGAATCCCCCAATACCGTAGGTGCTTGTTCGCCCGCTCGTTTTGTGCTCTGGCAGAAAACCGCAAAAGGGATGGAATCGCGCTTGAATAATGTCCTGATCGACAGATATCAGGACGATGAAAATGCCGGTTATCCCACTCTGTGCAAAGGTCGCTATCTGGTGGGCGTCGAGCGTTATCACGCACTGGAAGAGCCAACCAGCCTGAACACGCAGGAGTTACTGCCGGAACTGATGGCAGCTAACATTGCCTCGGTAAAAATCGAAGGACGTCAGCGCAGCCCAGTCTATGTCAGACAAATCACCCGCGTCTGGCGACAAGCCATTAACCGTTGCACCGTGTCTCCCGGCACCTTCACCCCTAGAGCAGAGTGGATGTCAGCGTTCGGGACAGTGCGGAAGGCACGCAAACCACGCTGGGTGCGTACCACCGAAAATAGCAATAACCGCAGGTGAGAGAAGAGAACAGATGAAATCTGTGTTAGGTGCCATCCTCTACTATTGGCAAAAAACGGATGTAGAAGCCTTTTATCAGCCAGCCAGAGCAACGCCGATATTATCTATTTAGGTGAAACGGTGTGCAGCAAGCGGCGCGCCATCAAAGTGGGCGACTGGCTTGATTTGGCAAAACAACTCGCGCCAGCGGCAAGCAAATTGTATTGTTTACGTTGGCGTTAATTTAGGCTCCCTCAGAACTCAGCGAACTGAAACGCTATGTGGAGAACGGAGAGTTCCTGCTGGAAGCCGCCGATCTCGGCGCGGTGAACATGGCCGCAGACCGGCATTTACCGTTTGTCGCGGGCCATGCGCTCAACTGCTACAACGCCCACACGCTGCGTCTGTTGCATAAACAAGGGATGATACACTGGTGCATGCCGGTAGAGCTTTCCCGCGACTGGCTGAGCGACTTGCTCGACCAATGCGATGAGCTCGGTTTTCGCTATCAGTTCGAGGTGGAAGTGCTGAGTTACGGGCACTTGCCGTTGGTTTATTCAGCGCGCTGTTTCACAGCTCGCTCAGAAAACCGCGCCAAGGATGAGTGTGAAACCTGCTGCATCAAGTACCCGCAGCGGCGCGCCCTGCTGTCGCAGGAAAACCAGCATGTGTTTGTGCTCAACGGTATCCAGATGCAGAGCGGCTATTGCTATAACCTCGGCAACGAACTGGCATCCATGCAAGGTCTGGTGGATATCGTTCGCTTGTCGCCCCAGTCGCTGGATACTCTGCCATTGATACAAGATGCCGATTGTAACGGCTACCGGCGACGCGTCGCCGGTCTGTAATTGGTGTCCTGACAGGCGTCGAGCGGCAATCCGCCTGATAGCCCATTTTGAATATAATAAAAAATGCGGACGTGCACAATACTTTTGAAAAGTACAGTGATCCTGCCGCAATGTCAACCGATACCCAAACAACGCTGTTTTCTCACGATATCCAGTTTTCCGTTTTTGATTTAGCACCGATCCCACAGGGGACTAAGCCCAGAGATGCCTTTTATCACTCGCTCGATCTGGCGCAGCACGCGGAAAAATGGGGCTACCACAGTTATTGGCTATCCGAACACCACAACATGACCGGTATCGCCAGCATGACCGGTATCGCCAGCGCCGTAACCTCGGTACTGATCAGTTATCTTGCTTCCGGCACAGTGCGCATCCGGCCAGGATCCGGTGGCGTCATGCTGCCAAACCACTCTCCGCTGGTGATCGCCGAATAATTCGGTACGCTGGAATCACTCTACCCCGGACGTATCGATTTAGGCTTGGGACGCGCGCCCGGGCACCGATCAGCGCACCATGATGGCCCTGCGTCGCCACCAGAATGCGAAAATCGACGATTTCCCCTGCGATGTACAAGAATTACAACGCTATTTTGCTGATGCTAAACTAGACCAGAAAGTGCGCGCCGTGCCGGGTCAAGGCTTGCAGGTGCCCTTTTGGCTTTTGGGGTTCCAGCCTCTACAGCGCGCAATTAGCGGCAGCATTGGGGTTACGGTTTGCCTTCGCCGTACATTTCGCCCCGGATATATTGCTTCAAGCGATGGCGTTATACCGGGAGAAATTCAAACCCTCCAGCCCGCTGAACAAGCCCTATACCATGGTGTGCGTGAACGTGATTGCGGCAGAAAGTAAACACGATGGTCAAGTATTCAATTAGTTGATTACAGAGAAAACTCTCCGGTTTTGGATGTGGATATACAGTGGCTAACGTTGATGTAAGATGCCCGTTTTGTGAACAGACAGCCTCTGTAAAAAATACGGTTATGGCAAAAGTGGCCATCAGCGTTACCGCAGTCAGTCATGTAAACGCACCTTCCAGCTCGATTATTCCTATCGTGTCTGCCAACCATGAATGACAGACCAACTCATTGACTTGGCAATGGATAATGGGGTATTCGTGATACTACTTGGGCGTTACATATTATTAGTATCAATGCCGTCCTGCGTACTTTAAAAAACTCTCTCGGCGGAGAATGTAACAACTCGGCTACTGGATAACCTGCAACACTGTATAACCTGCAAATTAAACTGATTTGCGAAGTGGATGAGATGTGGTCATTTGTTGGCAACAAAAAACGACAGCGCTGGCAGTGGTATGCATGGGAGTCGCGTTTGAAGCAGATTATCGCTCATGCATTTGGCTCTCGAAGCAAGAAAACGCTGCGTATCTGGTTTCAGAGTGGCATTTTGGTGCACTGATAGCTACAGGGCTTACAACGACGAACTTCCAAAAGCAAAACACATTTTTAAAAAACTGTATACACAGCGTATTGAGCGTGAAAATCTGACGCTGCGCAACCGATTGAAACTCCTTAATCGTAAGACGTTGGGGTATTCAAAATCATCCTAAAAGCACGATAGGCTCATCGGCACTTACATCGAACGAGAGTATTACGTTTGATGCTATATCAACTTCTATATCAACTTATTGAATACACGACCAACGCGATGCGCATTTCTTATTCACCTCAGTACAACAGCAGTTCCTGAATTTGCGCCTGGGCAACCTGGGCCGCTGCCTGAGCCGGTGCAAGATATGGATTCGCTCTGGTCTCCAGCCGAACAGTTTGGTGTAGATCAAGCGCTGCGTTTAGCGATCGTGGGTGACAACAGTAAAGTGCAACATGGCTTGCTGCGAGAGTCTAAAGCAGACGAGATCATGATCAATGGGCAGATCTTTGATCATTAAGCACAAAAAGACTCTTTCGAGCGGATCATGCAGATACGTCAGTAACTTTTTGACTAGTCACGGAAGAGCAAGAAGCGACAACGAGCGTGTCATCCCTGGGTAGGCCGGGGATCTCTAACAGAAGGAAAGCGTTTAGCCTATCAGAGATTCCCGCCTACGCGGGAATGACGACCCAGGGGGAATGGCAAGTGACATCACCTGCTATCAGCCGTCAGCGGCAATCTGTCAAAGATGCGCAGTGCCTTCTTACCATAGGGATCACCGATCAAACGTTTTGATTCTCGAAACGCACGACTGACCAGGCTTTTTTCCGGATCCTGAAGATCGTAGCTGAGTCCTGCCAACGTTGACCAGCTATTCAGCAAATGCGCATTGCTGTATTTCCGGTTTACGTAAGGGGCATAGTCGATCGGAGGATCTTTTTGCCACTGTGGCGAATTCCAGAGAATGAATGGTACCGTGTACAGAGAATGAATGGTACCGTGTACATGGTACGCGTAGGCACAGATTCATCGCGTCCGAGCACGTTGTGCGGCGGCGTCTCGTAAACATCTTCTAAACATCTTCACCGTGATCCGAGAAGTAGAGCAGGAAACCATTCGGCTGAGTTTTTTCAAAGGTGCGGATCAGCGTTTCGACCACATAATCGTTATACAGCTCAGCATTATCGTAATCGTTGTAGACTTCAACATCACTGTCGCTCACACCGTCAGGAATACCTTCTGCCGGACAAATTTCGTTGTCTCTTCCGGATAACGAAATTTGTATTTCATGTGAGTACTTAACAGGTGCACCACAATGAATTTCTTCTCAGCGGGATCGGCCAATACCGTTTCAAACGGCGCGAACACCACGTCGTCATACTGATACTGACGCGCGCTTTGGGTGCGCTGATTGTTCATATAGAACTGTTCGTCTGTCTGCTGAGAGAACACTGTCAGCAACGTATTTCGTTTGGTCATGGTCTGCTGATTGGTGATCCAGAACGTTTTGTATCCGGCCTGTTTCATCATGTTCACCAGCGAGAGCTTGGTCAGATAGAGATCCGGCTGCAACTCATCGGCAAACGTCAGAGCCTGCTGCAAGATTTCAATGGTGTACGGACGTGAGGTCACGACATCGTTGAACACCACCAGATTGGGATCGCTTTTACGTAACGCATCCAGCCGTGGCGTGGTCTCACGACAATAACCATACAGGCTCATACGGCTACTGGTGATTGACTCACCGATCACCAGCGCCAGCGTGCGCGGCGTATCACCATTCGCATCTTTCAGGTTTGCCAGCGGGGGCAATGCCGCATTCTGCTTGAGCATTTCTGTCATGCTTGCCAACTGCTGGCAGTACTCAACATAACCCGCAATATACTGCCACGGTGCGGTAGTGGACATACGGCTTGCCAGATAACAGCTGGCCTCTTCCAGTGTCTCACCCTCGTTATGCATTTTTATAAAGGGGGAACACCAAACAGCACTACGGCAATCAAACAGCACTACGGCAATTAAGGTGCATACCATCACTTTTTATTTAAACGGCATAAGGTGCATACCATCACTTTTTATTTAAACGGCAGGTAAACTGATCGCAGTTTACGCCACAGAAACCCAACTATCGCCGTATAAAAAAGCAATATAGTAAAAACTTTCAGACTGAAATATTAACTTATATATTCACCTTCACCTACCTCTTTGCTATTAGATTCGAATATCACAAACAAAACGCTTTGTGAAAACTCTTGTTTATATATGAAGTAATAGCCCAGGGCGATCAAAGAGGTAGCCCATAACAAGATACCCAGTACGCTGCTAATGATTTTGGTTCTGGCAGGGAAAACAAAAACGGGGATCAGCCATAGCAAGCTGTAAAGTAATGAATCGCGCAATCCCGTGGTACCACTATGACCAGTAAGCCCGTGGTACCACTATGACCAGTAAGAACAATGACAAGCTGGAGTGCGCAGGAGAAAAACCAAAAATAGAGCAAAAGCCATCCGAGCGAACGCCAACTAAAGTGTTCCTTAACAAGGAGTTCAGAAATATTTAATTCACCCAACGTTGTTATTTTTTATGCAGCGCCAAGTTTTTATGCAGCGCCAAGTTTTTATGCAGCGCCAAGTAGCACTACTTTAATGATGTCTATTTTTTTAGTACCTCTCTTTCGGCACCGCAATAAATAACTACGCCGAAGAGTTGGACTATCCCTTTAAAGCTTTAAAACAAAATTAAGTTCAGCCGGTGAATCAAAAAAATACAAGGGTACAAGTTATGTAAAGGACTATTTTATTCTTAGAAGCGAAGTGTTGAACTTCGCCTCAAAGATAAGCCAATACACCGATCACCCAATGTGATTTTTATTAGTCAATATCAGCAGGACGGCGGCGCAGAGCGCGTTGACCATCACGGTTGAAATTGCGTTCGCGACGTTCACCGTGACCTTCACGACGAGAATCACCCTGCCCACCGAATGAACGACGGCCACCGTCACGACGATCGCCAGCGCCAGAACGCGGTGCGCCACGACTGTCGCTGCGCTCACGACGTTCGAACGGCTGTGCATCACCGATCA
The DNA here is from genome assembly GCA_051710525.1 of Symbiopectobacterium sp. Classification (GTDB taxonomy): domain Bacteria; phylum Pseudomonadota; class Gammaproteobacteria; order Enterobacterales; family Enterobacteriaceae; genus Symbiopectobacterium. Next base: position 199,961 of record JBPESR010000001.1, read on the forward strand.
GTTGCATGTTCATCGGCTTGTTCAGGATGCGCGTGCGGGTAAAATGCGTCAGCAGATCGCTCGGCATCCCCTTCGGCAATTCGATGGTGGAGTGCGATGCGAACAGCTTGATGTTGCCAATGTAACGGCTGCTGATATCCCCTTCGTTGGCAATGGCACCAACGATGTGGCGAACTTCAACACCATCATCACGACCCACTTCGATGCGATACACTTGCATCTCATCTACATCACGACGCTGTGGACGATCGCCATCATGACCCGGGCGACGATCGCCGCGGTCATTACGATCGCGGAATTCGCGGCGCGGACGACGCTCGATCACCGGTTCTGGCGGCAGGATCAGCGGACGCTCCCCTTGCGCCATTTTCAACAATGCAGCCGCCAGCGTTTCGATATCCAGCTCTTCAGCTGGTTGCAGTTTAGCCAGTAACGCACGGTACATATCCAGATCGCTGCTTTCCAATTGTGACTGCACTTTGGCGGCAAACTTTGCCAGACGGCGCCCGCCTAACAGTTCAACGTTCGGCAAATCGACTTCAGGGATCGTCAGCTTCATGGTGCGTTCAACGTTGCGCAGCAGGCGACGTTCACGGTTTTCCACAAACAGTAATGCACGACCTGCACGACCGGCGCGGCCAGTACGGCCAATACGGTGCACGTAGGATTCGGCATCCATCGGAATATCGTAGTTCACCACCAGACTGATACGTTCCACATCCAGACCGCGTGCCGCAACATCGGTGGCGATCAGAATATCCAGACGACCATCTTTCAAGCGCTCCAGCGTCTGCTCACGCAGAGCCTGATTCATGTCACCATTCAGCGCCGCGCTGTTGTACCCACCACGCTCTAAGGCTTCAGCCACTTCCAGCGTGGCGTTCTTGGTACGCACGAAAATAATAGCAGCGTCAAAGTCTTCCGCTTCCAGGAAGCGTACCAGCGCTTCGTTCTTACGCATGCTGTGTACAGTCCAGTAGCTCTGGCTGATATCCGGGCACGTCGTAACGCTTGATTGAATGCGCACTTCCTGCGGATTTTTCATAAAGCAGCGCGTAATACGGCGAATCGCTTCCGGCATGGTTGCCGAGAACAGTGCCGTTTGATGCTTAGCCGGGATCTGGGCCATTATGCTTTCAACATCGTCAATGAAGCCCACACGCAACATTTCGTCAGCTTCATCCAGTACCAGACCGCTCAGGTTGGAGAGATCCAGCGTACCGCGTTTCAGGTGATCCAGCAGACGTCCAGGCGTACCGACCACAATTTGCACACCATGGCGCAGTGCACGCAATTGAACGTCATAGCGCTGGCCGCCATAGAGCGCTACCACACTCACCCCGTGTATGTGTTTAGAGAAATCATTACAAGCTTTAGCCACCTGCACCGCCAACTCACGGGTCGGTGCCAGCACCAGCATTTGCGGCGCTTTCAATTCAGGCTTGATATTGTGCAGCAGCGGTAATGAAAACGCTGCTGTCTTGCCGCTACCGGTCTGGGCCATACCCAGCACGTCGCGGCCATTAAGCAAATGAGGAATACATTCTGCCTGGATGGGAGAGGGTTTCTCATATCCCAAATCCGACAGTGCATTCAAAATGGGAGCGGACAGCCCCAGGTCAGCAAATGAGGTTTTAAATTCTACCATGTAAACGTGCCTTATAGTGAAATGGCGGCCAGTCTACACGTACTTGTCGAGAAAATACTCAGTAATTTTCATTGAAAAGTATGAACCGGCTCAAATTAGATTAAAAAACGAACAAAAAAACCCTCGCCCGTTAAGGCGATGGAAACAATGGTTCCCAGCTGATTACGTTCGTCAGTTATTGCTGGTCCGATCCTGATAGGTCGTCTTGCTTTTGGCCTAACAATGCCAATTCCAACAATGCATAGCGGTGCTCAACAAAATTATGTACGTTGTTGGCAACCGTCAGCTTGAACAGCGCCATGGCGTTGTTCTTGTCCCCCAGACTTAGGTAATGCTTACCTAAATAGAAGTCAGTTTCACTGAGATGCTCAGCGAGCGAAGTGTTATCCGTTGCTTCTGCCTTCAGGCGCTCCATCAGCACAGCTTCACTGATGTTGCTTAGGTAGAATTCGACAATATTCCATCCCCAAGGACCTCTTTCTGCACTGTCATAACGCTTCTTCAACGCGGCCTTGGCCGCATTGGGATCTATCTCCCATTCAGCCAAATACAGCCATAACGTACGGAAAGGATCGTTCGGATCGTCTCGATAAAACGCCAGCAGATCATCCTGCGCTAATAGGTAACGACCGCCATAATACAAGGCGATGCCCCGGTTCAAACGCGCATAATTGTAAGTTGGATCAAGCTCTAGTACAGAATCAAACGCTTCATAGGCAGCATCAAAATTGCCTGCCTGCGTTAAATAAATGCCGAGATAGTTAAACACTTCTGGCATATCCGGACGGATTGATCGCGCCTGTGAAAAATCATTACGCGCTAACGCTCTCAGTCCGAGATTATCATACAGCACTCCGCGCTCATATAATAGCTGTGCGCGTTCGTCATCGGTTAACGCCCGACTGGCAAGAATTTGTTCCATGCGCGCCAAAATGACTTCCTGCTGTAAAGCAGGCTGCACTGGTATTGCCAATACCGCGTTTTTACGCCAATCTGTGTTGCTGCATCCTGCCAGCATAAGTGCTGTCGCAACATAACACCAGCGAACATAACACCAGCGTAAGAAAGGTTTCATTTTCCACTCCCGAAGACAAACATTGGATGAACATCCTGTCCCCGCACGCTCAATGTAAGGCTATCCGTGCCTCACAAAATGCCCACACTCCACCTAAGCGGGGAGTGGTAAAACAACAGCAAAACAGCTATTATTCTTCCTAAGAAGGCGCTGTAGTAGCATCCTAAGACTGAGCAGTTACTTCCTTAATACTCAAACGTACACGGCCCTGACGGTCAACTTCCAGTACTTTAACCGGAACTTCCTGACCCATTTGCAGGTAGTCATTGACTTTCTCAACGCGCTTGTCAGCGATTTGAGAGATGTGTATCAGACCTTCTGTGCCGCCGCCAATCGCAACGAACGCGCCGAAATCAACGATGCGCGTTACCTTACCTTGGTAGACACGACCTACTTCGATTTCTGCGGTGATCTCTTCGATACGACGAATGGCATGACGCGCTTTTTCGCTGTCGGTTGCGGCAATTTTCACCGTACCGTCATCTTCGATCTCGATAGTGGTGCCCGTCTCTTCAGTCAACGCACGGATCACTGAACCACCTTTACCAATCACGTCCTTGATCTTGTCGACGTTGATCTTGATGGTGTGGATTCGCGGTGCAAACTGAGAAATATCGCCACGCGGCGCGCCGATGGCCTGTTCCATCACGCCCAGAATGTGCAGACGTGCACCTTTGGCCTGATTCAGAGCAAACTGCATGATTTCGCGGGTGATACCTTCAATTTTGATATCCATTTGCAGTGCAGTAACGCCTTCGCGGCTACCGGCCACTTTGAAATCCATATCGCCCAAGTGATCTTCGTCACCCAGGATGTCGGACAGCACCACAAAGTTATCGCCTTCTTTCACCAGACCCATCGCGATACCCGCAACGGCGGCTTTGATCGGCACGCCTGCATCCATCAGCGACAAAGAAGCACCACAGACGGAAGCCATGGAAGAAGAGCCGTTGGATTCTGTGATTTCAGAAACCACACGTACCGTGTACGGGAACTGAGCGGCGGTAGGCATCACAGCCAGAACACCACGTTTCGCCAGACGACCGTGACCAATTTCACGACGCTTCGGAGAGCCAACCATACCGGTTTCACCCACAGAGTACGGAGGGAAGTTGTAGTGCAGCAGGAAGCGATCGGTGGTTTCACCAGTCAATCCATCAATGTTCTGTGCATCACGCTCGGTACCCAGCGTTGCCGTTACAAGCGCCTGAGTTTCACCACGGGTGAACAGCGCAGAACCGTGGGTTCTCGGCAGCACGCCAGTACGCACATCCAGCGCACGGATCATGTCTTTTTCACGGCCATCGATACGAGGTTCGCCACGCAGTACGCGGCTGCGCACTACATTTTTCTCGATGCTGCCCAGAATGTCCTGAATTTCATTGGCGTCCAGAGAATCATCAGCAGCCAGCAATTCAGCGCTAATCTCAGATTTGATAACGTCGATATGCGCGTAACGCTCTTGCTTCTCGGTGATACGGTACGCATCGCCCAGACGCGTTTCAGACAGCGCTTTCACGCGATCCAGCAGCGCAACGTTAACGGCAGGTGCCTGCCAATCCCAACGCGGTTTACCGGCTTCTTTCACCAGTTCATTGATGTTGTCGATAACCACCTGTTGCTGCTCGTGACCAAACACCACGGCACCCAACATTTGATCTTCGCTCAGCAGATCCGCTTCGGATTCCACCATCAGTACCGCGCCATGCGTACCGGCAATCACCAGATCCAGACGGCTCTGTTTCAGTTCATCGATGGTCGGGTTCAGCACAAACTGGTAGTTGATGTAACCAACACGGGCAGCACCAATCGGTCCATTAAAAGGCAGACCAGACAGGCTCAGCGCCGCAGACGCACCGATCATTGCTACGATATCTGGGTTGATCTGCGGATTTACAGAAACCACCGTTGCGATAATCTGCACTTCATTGACAAAACCATTAGCGAACAAAGGACGGATTGGGCGGTCGATCAGACGAGAAATTAGGGTTTCGCCTTCGCTCGGACGACCTTCACGACGGAAGAACCCACCAGGGAAGCGTCCCGCAGCGTAAGTACGCTCTTGATAGTTAACGGTCAGCGGGAAAAAGTCCTGACCTGGTTTGGCATTTTTCGCCCCGACAACGGTCACGAAAACTGCGGTGTCATCCATGCTGACCATAACAGCAGCAGTTGCCTGACGTGCTATCATGCCCGTTTCGAGCGTAACGGTATTCTGACCGTATTGAAACTTACGTACGATAGGATTTAGCAAAATAATATCCTTAGGGTTTATCATTCTCAGGTTTACCAGATACCAGCCGATGTCGTTGTGTTCGGCACAGCGTCTCCCCGTTGGTTACAAACCATCTCACTACATCCTCGCGACTAATGACAACCTTCACGTCAGGCTGGAACCAGTACAGAAAGAGACATAAAGTTATCATTAGCCGCGCGAACCTCTGTAGTGAACGGCGCCGACAAATTCGGTAATACATTACTCTGTTTTGCAAGCACTTCCTAGAATAAAGGGGCCCTATGAGGCCCCTTTCCACTGAAACTCGCCAGATTAGCGACGCAGACCCAGACGCTCGATTAGGGTAGCATAACGCGCTACATCTTTACGTTTTAGGTAGTCCAGCAGCTTACGGCGCTGAGAAACCATACGCAGCAGCCCACGACGGCTGTGGTGATCCTTTTTTTGTTTGGAGAAGTGGCCTTGCAGATGGTTAATCTGCGCGGTCAACAGAGCAACCTGCACTTCGGTAGAACCACTGTCGTTAGTGCCACGACCGAATTCTGCGACGATTTTTGCTTTAGCTTCAACGCTTAGAGACATTGTAATACTCCAAAACAGTATAGATAAAAGTATAGATAAAAAAAGAGGTGCCGATCTCTAATTCAGCGACCTATGTAACCTATTAAAAATAAGCCGTGCCATTCTACTCTCTGCCATGGCCGATTGCAAGGCAGATACGGTAAGCCTTATTCAGAAAATTCGACCACCAGACGCTTGGGTGCCACACGTCCAGCATCATCGATAATCCCTATACCAATGAACGCATGCGCGTCACCTTCGGTGACGCGCACCATCCCTTCAGCGGGGGCATTAGTCGCCCCAACAGCCTGCCCGAGTTTAAGATAACCCGCCACAGCTGGCGGCAGATTCACCTCAGGATAATTGCTGACCGGGCTGTCCATCGGCATCAGCAGCGGATCCAGCACAGCTTCAAGGGATTGCCCTTCCGCTTGCGCTTGCGCCAAAAGGGCTTGCAGTTGATCCAATGTGACCATGCGCTCTGCCGGATAAGTGGCAACCTGCACGCGACGCAGATAAGTCACATGGGCACCACAGCCGAGCATTTCACCGAGATCGTCAATAATGGTACGAATGTAGGTGCCTTTGGAACAGTGAATTTCTAGCTCCAACTTATCCCCATCGTGACGAATAAACAGCAGTTCATACACGGTAATATCGCGCGCTTCACGCGGGACAGTGATCCCCTGACGCGCATACTCGTACAGCGGGCGGCCCTGATGCTTCAACGCGGAATACATCGATGGCACCTGCTGCGTGGTGCCACGAAAACGTTCCAGTGCCTCTGCCAACGTCGGCGCGGTAAACGTCACCGCTCGCGTTTCCACCACATTTCCATCGGCATCGGAGGTGTCGGTACGCTGCCCAAGACGAGCAATTACCCGGTAACGCTTATCCGAATCCAGCAAATACTGAGAGAACTTGGTGGCTTCCCCCAGGCAGATAGGCAGCATTCCGCTAGCCAGCGGATCCAGCGCACCGGTGTGTCCGGCACGGTTGGCATTAAAAATGCGTTTTACCTTTTGCAGCACGTCATTGGATGACGTGCCTTGCGGTTTATCCAGTAATAATACGCCGCGGATATCACGGCCACGACGACGACTCATCAATCCTCCCGATCGTCGTCACCGTTGGCAGAACGCTTCTCGGCATCATTACGCAAAACGTTGGTCACCAGGTTGGACATCCGCATCCCTTCCACCAACGAGTTGTCGTAGGCGAAAGTCAATTCCGGCACCACGCGCAAACGCATTGCCTTACCGAGCAGTACACGAATAAAACCGGAGGCATCCTGCAATGCCTTGATGCCCGCTTTTACTTGCTCAGGTTCGTTATCGTTCAGAAACGTCACAAATACCTTGGCATACGCCAAATCGCGTGACATATCGACACCAGAAACTGTCGCCATGCCAATGCGCGGATCCTTCAATTCACGCTGAAGAATAATGCCGATTTCTTTCTGCATCTCTTGCGACACGCGCTGAGTGCGACTGAATTCTCTAGCCATAACATAATGAGTTCTCAAGGAAAAATCAGGGGGCCTATGGCCCCCTCGTGCAAACGTTGCACGTCTCGTCCTACATTGATAGGTTAGGCGATAGTACGTTTAATCTCGATAACTTCGAACACTTCGATGTTATCGCTAACACGCACGTCGTTGTAGTTCTTAACGCCGATACCACATTCCATGCCGTTACGCACTTCGTTAACGTCATCTTTGAAGCGGCGCAGAGACTCCAGCTCGCCTTCATAGATAACTACGTTGTCACGCAGCACACGAATCGGGTTGTGACGTTTCACGATACCTTCCGTCACCATACAGCCAGCGATTGCGCCAAACTTCGGTGATTTGAACACATCGCGAACATCGGCCAGACCGATGATCTCTTGCTTGTATTCCGGTGCCAGCATACCGCTCATCGCCTGCTTTACTTCGTCGATCAGATCATAGATGACGGAGTAGTAACGCAGATCCAAACTTTCCGCTTCGACAATGCGGCGAGCAGAAGCATCGGCACGGACGTTGAAGCCCAGAATGATAGCGTTGGATGCCGCAGCCAGCGTCGCGTCGGTTTCGGTGATCCCACCAACGCCGGAGCCAACAATCTTCACTTTCACTTCGTCGGTGGAGAGTTTTTGAAACGAATCGGCAATCGCTTCCACGGAGCCCTGAACGTCGGCTTTCATCACGATATTCAGTTCGGACACTTCGCCTTCGGTCATGTTGGCGAACATGTTTTCCAGCTTGGATTTTTGCTGACGCGCCAATTTGACTTCGCGGAACTTACCTTGACGATAGAGTGCCACTTCACGGGCTTTCTTCTCGTCACGCACCACGGTGGCTTCATCACCCGCAGCCGGAACACCGGACATGCCGAGAATTTCTACCGGAATGGACGGACCCGCTTCGGTAATTTCACGACCCAGCTCATCACGCATGGCGCGCACGCGGCCATACTCAAAACCGCACAGCACGATATCGCCCTTGTTGAGCGTACCTTCGCGTACCAGTACGGTTGCTACCGGGCCACGGCCTTTGTCCAGGAAGGATTCAATGACCACGCCGCTTGCCATACCTTTACTGATAGCCATCAGCTCCAGCACTTCTGCTTGCAGCAGAATCGCGTTAAGCAGATCGTCAATGCCAGTACCGGCTTTGGCTGAAACAGGAACGAACTGACAATCGCCACCCCACTCTTCAGGGATGATGCCGTATTGCGTCAGTTCATTTTTAACGCGATCCGGATCGGCTTCTGGTTTGTCAATCTTGTTGACCGCAACCACCACCGGCACCTTGGCCGCTTTGGCGTGTTGCACGGCTTCGATGGTCTGCGGCATCACGCCGTCATCAGCAGCAACCACCAGCACCACGATATCCGTGGCCTGCGCACCACGTGCACGCATCGCGGTAAACGAGGCGTGACCCGGAGTATCCAGGAAGGTGATCATGCCATTTTCAGTTTCAACGTGGTAGGCACCGATGTGCTGGGTGATCCCGCCCGCTTCGCCCGCCGCCACTTTGGTGGCGCGGATGTAGTCCAGCAGAGAGGTTTTACCGTGGTCAACGTGACCCATAATGGTCACGACCGGGGCGCGCGCTTCCACAGCAACACCGGTATCACGGTCGCTCATTACCGCTTCTTCCAGCTCATTTTCGCGCCGCAGGATGACCTTGTGGCCCATCTCTTCTGCCACTAATTGTGCCGTTTCCTGATCGATAACCTGGTTTATGGTTGCCATGGCACCCAGCTTCATCATCGCCTTAATGACTTGAGAGCCTTTCACCGCCATTTTGTTCGCCAACTCGGCAACGGTAATGGTTTCACCGATCATCACGTCACGGTTAACCGCTTGAACCGGCTTGTTAAAGCCCTGCTGCAACGAGCTAGGTTTACGTTTACCTTTGCCACCGCGAGTTGCGGCACGCGCTTCTTCACGGTCAGCCTGTCTTTCAGACAGGCGGTTGCCTTTCTTCTGCTTGGTGACTTTGGCACTGCGGGGGCGGCTACGAGGATTACTCTCGACTTCGCGATCGTTTTCATCTTCTGCAACGCGGGCATGGTGGAAAGTGGTTACGTGATAGTCAGTACTATCCTCTTCTTCACTGCTCGGCGTCTCGCTGGTCCATTTTGCAGCGTTTTCTTCCGCCATACGACGTGCTTCTTCAGCAACGCGGCGGGCATCTTCTTCGACCTTGCGGCGAGCGGCATCTTCAGCTTTACGCTTCAGTTCAGCAGTCTCTGCCTCGCGGCGGGCCTTCTCTGTCGCCGGAACAGATTTCGTCATACTGGTATTTTGTTGGTTGCTCACTTTTTCTTTTTCCGCTGCATCACGCTTGGCTTGCTCTTCAGCTTCACGTTGAGCCAGTTCTTCCGCTTCCTGCCGTACACGCTCTTCTTCTTCAGCCTGCTGACTGTTCAGCGGATCGCGCTGAACATACGTGCGTTTTTTGCGGACTTCAATCTGCACTGATTTATTTTTTCCGCCAGTGCTCAGAATATTCAAGGTGCTACGCGTTTTACGTTGCAGAGTCAACTTACCGGCCGGTTGCAGAGTCAACTTACCGGCCGCAGAACCGCGTTCGCGGTTCAAATGCGCCAGTAGCGTCTCTTTTTCCTGCTGGGACACGTTATCCGATGTAGACTTAGTAATTCCCGCATCAGCAAATTGCTGTATCAGGCGGCCTACCGGAGTCTGAATCTCTACGGCCAGCGATTGTATGGTCACTTCTGTCATGCTGTTCCTTTCCTGCTACAGTGTCGTTATTCGTTTTCGTCGCCGAACCAGCAGATATTACGGGCGGCCATGATCAACTCACCGGCTTTCTCATAGTACAGCCCTTCAATATCTGTCAGGTCGTCAACGCCCTGCTCAGCAAGATCTTCCAGCGTACATACTCCACGCGCGGCTAGAGTGAACGCCAACTCGCGCGGTAAACCTGGTAAACTGAGCAAATCTTCCGCCGGTTGGTCACTGCCACAGCTCTCTTCCTGCGCCAACGCTAACGTGGTCAATGCCGCTTTGGCACGTTCACGCAGTGCTTCCATGGTTTCCTCATCCAGACCATCGCTCTCCTGGATTTCCTTGATAGGCAGATAAGCCAGTTCTTCAAGTGAGGAGAAACCTTCTTCAACCAGCACGGTGGCAAACTCTTCGTCGATATCCAGGTGCTTGGTAAATACGTCAATTGCCGCGTGTGCTTCCGCCTGATGCTTGGCTTGCAGGTCTTCCACGGTCATCACGTTCAGTTCCCAGCGGTCATCTGACCGCTGCTGTTTCAGCAGTTGGGAAGCCAGACGCACGTTCTGCCCGTTGCGACCAATCGCCTGTGCCAGGTTGCTGGACTCTACGGCGATATCCATGGTGCAGGTATCTTCGTCAACCACGATGGAAACGACGTCTGCCGGTGCCATGGCGTTGATGACGAACTGTGCCGGATGATCGTCCCACAGAATGATATCAATGCGTTCGCCGCCCAGTTCGCTGGATACGGCCTGTACACGCGCACCGCGCATGCCCACGCACGCCCCCACCGGGTCGATACGCTTGTCGTTGGTTTTCACTGCGATTTTAGCGCGAGAACCCGGATCGCGAGCAGCCGCTTTGATCTCGATAACTTCTTCGCCAATTTCCGGCACTTCGATGCGAAACAGTTCCACCAGCATTTCAGGGCGTGAACGGCTGACAAATAGCTGTGCGCCACGCGCTTCCGGTCTTACTGAGTACAGCACGCCGCGAATGCGGTCGCCCGGACGGAAATTTTCACGCGGCAGCATATCTTCACGACCAATCACCGCTTCTGCGTTGTTGCCCAGATCCAACGAAATGTTGTCGCGGTTTACTTTTTTGACCACGCCAGTGACAATATCGCCTTCCTGCTCACGAAACTGATCGACCACCATGGCACGTTCAGCTTCACGTACTTTCTGTACGATAACCTGTTTGGCCGTTTGTGTGGTAATACGGTCAAACGTGACCGATTCGATCTGGTCTTCAATGTAACCTCCGAGCTCAATGCTCGGATCTTCAAATTGGGCCGCTTCCAACGTGATTTCACGCGTTGGAAGCGTCACTTCGTTAACAGCAACCCAACGGCGAAACGTATCGACATTGCCGGTTTTGCGATCGATGCAAACCCGAACGTCAATTTCCTGTTCGTATTTTTTCTTTGTCGCTGTCGCTAGCGCAGTTTCCAGTGCTTCAAAAATTTTTTCGCGCGGAACGGCTTTTTCGTTGGAAACTGCTTCAACAACAGCCAGAATCTCTTTGTTCATCCTAGTTGCCTCATCCAAATTCATCCTAGTTGCCTCATCCAAACTTTAAAAGTGGGGTACCAGGTTCGCCTTCTGGATGTTGCTCAGTGCGAACACTTCATCTTTGCCTTCCACTGTTACGGTAATCATCTCACCTTCAACAGATTTGATAATTCCCGCCCATTTACGACGGTTTTGTACAGCCATGCGCAGCACCAGGATCACTTCTTCGCCGAGGAAACGCACGTAATGTTCTGCGACGAATAAAGGACGATCCAGGCCAAGTGATGACACTTCCAGGTTATAGGTAACCGTAATGGGATCTTCAACATCCAGCACCGCACTCACCTGGTAGCTGACATCAGCACAATCATCAACTGTGATGCCGTCTTCACTATCAATATAGATACGCAGCGTCGATTGGCAACCACGGACAAACTCAACGCCCACCAATTCGTAGTCTAGTGCTTCAACGGGTGCCGAGATCATCGCTGTCAATTTCTGTTCTAATGTGGACAAGCCCACCCCCAAGACATAAAAAAAGGGCTAAAAGCCCAGTTATGTTGTTGCCAAATAAGCCCAATTATGTTGTTGCCAAATAACAAAAAAATCAGCAATATCGTGGCTTTATGCAACTGGAACCTATATACCGCAATAGGCTGTGGCATTACTTCTCGCAAGGATTTTTTGAAAAAATCCGCTGTGGGTGTCATAACCGCCACCCACAATTCATTTGAAAAAATGAACTTAAGCGAAAGAAGTAATTTGGTTGCGGGGGCCGGATTTGAACCGACGACCTTCGGGTTATGAGCCCGACGAGCTACCAGGCTGCTCCACCCCGCGTCCAAAAACGTGGCAAATAGTACGCCGCCAACCGTGAAAAAGCAAGCTATCAATCAGAGATTGATGCGAGGACAAGATCTTAAATATTATTCATTTTATAGAGAATAAAAGACAGTTGTCAACCCTGTTAAAAACAGCTCGCCGCGCGCCCATCATAAAAAACAGAGAAACACGGCTCATTCAGCCGTAAAAACGCTGAAAAAATAGAATTAAAGTCGCATGCCTTTTTTAAAGAAAAAAAGTGAGCAGGTCGGCTATAACGCAAATGGTACTGTCACCAATAGTTATGCCACCACTGTCTTTAACTACTCAACGCCGCCCTCCTTCTATGGCGGTGTGATCGGATATAATGGCTTCGGCATGCTGCAAAATTTCTATTGGAATACCCAAACTTCCTCCTCGGCAGGGGGATAGGCTCCGGCAGCAGCACTGTTGTTGGGCTCACTACCGCTCAAATGAAAAACGCCAGTAACTTTAGCAGGCTTGATAGCCCAGTTTGGGCTCCCTCCACCGGTTCCGCTTCACCCAATCTGTTTGGTTTCTCGGGCATCGTCGGCGCGGCACAGAATGCCGTTTACGGCACAACACCAAGGGCAACCTATTATGGTGCCAGTTTCTGGAACGTTATGGTGCCAGTTTCTGGAACGCGATAAGCGGCCGTTTAACCGATGGGCTTTAGCTTACAGACTAGAGTTAGAGTTCACACATTGAGCACCGCATGGCTGACCGCCATTAACTCGAGCGGACAAGCGGCAAACATCATAAGCCTTGGCGGCACTGTCACGCCCGCACTGCTGACCATTATCGCGAATAACATAGACATAGACAAGGTCGATGGCAGCTTCCTCGCTTCCTATACCGCTTCCTGGTTAGTCAACGGGGATATATTACTCTATGACCTATACAAGCTCAGATTTCGCAAGCTCAGATTTCGCCTCCACGGCAAACGTTGGCAGCTATAGTCTCGTAGTAAGTGGCGCGGGCGGTATCGGGCTGTCCAACTACACGATCCGTTATAACAGTGGCGTTCTGAACGTCACACCAGCAACATTCACCATCAACGCTGATAACGCCAGCAAGCTTTATGGCCAAACAGCAACGCTCAGCTATCAGGCTAACGGCCTGTTGAACGGAGATAGCATCGTGTCGGTAACCGTCTTGAGTTCAGGTGCCGATCGTTTAGCGGCGGTGGCGCAAGTTTAGCGGCGGTGGCGCAATATACTGTAGTAGCTGAAAATGCTGTGGGCCAGCGCCTTGCCAACTACAACATTACCTATGTGAATGGGGCATTAACCGTCGATCTACCAATCCCAACTGCGATCTGCCAATCCCAACTGATTTACCGCTCGCCGCCAATATTGGTAACCATTTCGCTACGCAAAACCTGACGCAACAGCTGACAGGCTCCAACATGATTGTCACGCACGATACCACTACGGCTCCGACGATACAGGGACAAACGGGTGGCAGCAGTGCCAATGATGACGTTATGGCTACTGTCGAACCTCGCCTTGCAGGCGCGGTATGTATGTTAGGCGCGGACTACACACTTTTTAGGCGCGGACTACACACTTTCTTGCTCAGGCCGGACTACACACTTTCTTGCTCAGGCAAATAATAAAAAGAGATTTTTGATGCGAGTATCATCTTTATTTTCACCAGCATTTTTGTCACCGACACTGCTCAGCCTGTGCATCGGTATCGGCCTCAGCACAAACGCAGCATCGGCTGCGCCATCAGCGGGCCAACAATTAGCGCAACCATCTTATGCACTCGTTCAACAGCGGGAGGATCACATTGCCAGCAACCACTGGTCTGCATGCGCCACAAGGTTCAGAACAGTTGTACGTTGTACCATCAGGCCTCATTGTTGAAGGCGGCTACCCTGAACTGGCGCAATAAATGGCCCGCATTGAGTCCACGCTGAAAGGCAAGAGAGAATAGAGTCTCGGCGGTCCTGCTATTTGATGCGGCACGAGAGTTGGAAGCTGCGTACACGAGAGTTGGAAGCTGCGTAGATCAAGGCAGGCTATCTGCTAACGCGTGTCACCTTGCCACCTCAGCAAATTAATGGCGGCGCACCGCTAAGAGTAATTATCACCGATGGTTTTATTGAAAAAATCTATGCTTCCGCCTTTCCGATCACGGCGCGCCTCCGTATGGAAAGCTTGCTGGCTCCGCTTGTAGGAGAAAAGCGTCTTACGCGTAGCATGCTCGAATGTCGTTTGCTGCTAGCGGGCAATACGCCGGGAGTAATGCTCAAATCCACCCTGCAACCGGGAAGCAAACCGGGCTCAACCGTGCTGATCGTCGATGAGCGTTATAGCCCTATCACCGGCAGTGACTCACTCGATAACGGGCAGTCTGATGAGCTTGGAAAATATTCACTCGGCGTCGGCGGGGAGTTCAACAATATCACTGGTTTGGGCGATCAGCTCTATATGCGTTTGAACGGTTATCCACGCGGCGATGATCCCATCATGGACAGCGAACCGCGCAGCCGCCAGTTCGCACTTGGGCTTGTCGTCCCCTTAGGCACCAACGGTTTCTGGCTAAATCTTGAAGGGGTTGATAGCCGCACCAAACCGACATCGGAAACGGCCGTCACGACAGGCGATCGGTATCACCGTTTCTCAACCCGTGTGGGATACCATTGGCTGCGCACCAGCGACATCAATACGTCGACGCTGATGGCTTTACGTCGACGCTGATGGCTTTGGATATTCAGAATGAGCAGCAGAATCTGCAACTCAACAACCTCAATATCCTTTTCACACAGGATAAGCTGCGTATCTTTCGTCTGACGCAGTCGTTCGATGTCACGATGGATTACGCCTCCCGTTTTTCTTCCTCCCTAATCGCCTCTTTCGGTATAGATGGGCTCGGAGCCAGAAAGGGAAACGTTGACCTCCCCATGAGCAAAGACGGTGCCAAACCCGATTTTCAAAAACTGGAATTGACCATGAACTACAGCCAGGGATTGGCTGACGGCAAGGTGCAACTCTCTCTGGCGGATTGGCACAAACGGCATTCAATAACGTCTTGCTCTCTTCCGAATAGGTCTCTATGGGCGGTTTAAGTTGGATCTCCGCTTTCGACTCGGCACAATAAGTGGCGATAGTGCGTTGGTAGGGCGTGCAGAAGTGGGCCTTCCACAGCCATTAGGTGCTTTTCCTGAGCACCGACCTTTGGTAATGCACTGATGCTTTACGCCTTTGTCTCACTGGGCACCGTTGGGCTCTCGAAACCTACAGCGTTAGAACAAAAAGAAGTGCACAGCAGCGCTTACGGGATGGGTTAAGTTTGAGCACCAGCCAGATAGCCAGCCCTAACAGCGCCATGGTCTCCGTTGAATATGCCCGAGGTAAACAAAAAGCGGTGAACCTGATGACGGCCGTGTCAATCTGCGCGTGTTAACCTTCTTTTGAGCGACGCAATAACCCGCATACCCCAAGGAATGCGGCGTTTTCTCTTACGACTCACCGCTAGCGTTGGCGAATACCGCCACCTAGCGGTTTGTTCTGGTTAATATTCGCAGTCAATGTATTTTGCAGGTCCTGAATCTTAGTAGATATCTTCTGCTTGCGGGTTGGTGCATTGTGCTTAACCGAAGCATTGTCAGTAATAGACTGTTGCACATCACCATTGCCAACACATGTCCCGGCCCAGGACTGATAGTGCGGCGCATAGCCGACAGTGTCTTGTCAGACACCACTGGATGACACATGGTCTGGCACACATTCACTGGAGAATGCACATTCTCTCTGCTCGCCTCAGCACTGTACCATTGGGTCGGATGCGCCAGCGCTGCATAGTCGAACTTAGAAACACAATCCCCTGTCCCCGTCACGAACGCATTAAAACGATCTCTGTGTTGTCCATACAGTAAAAAATGCGGCCTCTTTTTTATTCGCATTAAACGCATTGGAGAGTGCGTTTAATGTTTGCATCGCCTTGACATTGCGTTGCGGATTTGCGGTCATTTTTTGACATAAATCGGCCAGACTCGTGAATGTGCTCGATTATTCCTATCGTGCCTGCCAACCGGGAATGACAGAACAAATCATTGACTTGGCAATGAATAATGCGGGTATTCGTGACACTCCTCAGGCGTTACATATTAGTATCAATGCCGTTGTGCATACTTTAAAAAACTCTCGCCGCGGAATGTAACAACGCTGCCACTGGATAACCTACAAATTCAACTGATTTGCGAAGTGAATGAGATGTGGTCATTTGTTGGCAAGAGATGTGGTCATTTGTTGGCAACAAAAACGACAGCGCTGGCTGTGGTATGTATGGGAGCCGTGTTTGAAGCGGATTATCGCTCATGCATTTGGCTCTCGCTGCCTATGTTGCTGAGACTGTTCTCGGGGTACAGAGTGGCATTTTGGTGCACTGATGGCTACAGGGCTTACAACGACGAACTTCCAAAAGCAAAACACATTGTTGGCAAACTGTATACACAGCGTGTTGAGCGTGAAAATCTGACGCTGCGCAACCGATTGAAATGCCTCAATCGTAAGACGTTGGGGTATTCAATATCATCGGAAATGCACGATAGGCTCATCGGCACTTACATCGAACGTGATGTATTACGTTTGATGCTGTCTCAACTGATTGAATACAAGACACTTTTCTTATTATTTCTTATAATTGGTACCGAGGACGGGACTTGAACCCGTAAGCCCAATCGGGCACTACCACCTCAAGGTAGCGTGTCTACCAATTCCACCATCTCGGCATCCGAAATCTTTCAATTACTTTAAAATTTTAAAATGTCACTCGCAGGTGCAACCGGTACTGCTGGCCTAGCAGGCTGTTCAATAAACCGGTACTGCTGGCCTAGCAGGCTGTTCAATATGAGCAGGTTGGCCCAGATTATCCCACTCACTGCCGCCCTTGCTCTGATGTGAACTCATGTTCCCTAAGACCAGGCTAAGGACGAAAAACAACGTCGCCAATGCAGCGGTCATACGTGCCATAAAGTTACCGGAACCGTTCGAACCGAACAGCGTCGCAGACGCCCCAGCTCCGAACGAGGCACCCATATCAGCACCTTTACCTTGTTGCAGCATGATCAGACCTACCAGGCCTAATGCAACCAACAGGAAAATGACTAAAAGAGCTTCGTACATGATAGTACCTGTAACTGTTTCCCCCTCCTCAGATGAGGAGGCTAAATTCTCGCGGCAAACCGCACACATCTCGCTCAGCGGACAGCATTTGTCCCCGGTAGAGCGGGCCTGAATACTAACTAAATCCACTGGGTGACGCAAGTGTATTTTAGAAAGATCAATGCGATTGCGTAGAAAGATCAATGCGATTGCGGAAAAAACGGCTAAACCCCTCAATAGGTACAGAAGCTGTCTCCGTTACAGACCACAAAGACAGCCCGATACCCGAGAAATTAATACGCAGCCTTCACAATATCCGCAATCTGATTGGCAAGGCTGACAACCAGAGCTTCATCTTCCCCTTCGACCATAACGCGAATCAAAGGCTCTGTACCAGACTTACGCAACAGTACGCGACCGCGTCCCGCCAGCGTTTTCTCCACCTCTTCCACCACGTTTTTCACGGCGTCGCTTTCCAACGGATCGCTGCTGCCGGTGAAGCGCACATTGACCAACACCTGCGGGAACAATTTCATGCAGCTATAGAGATCGTGCAGCGACATATGGTTGCGCACCATCGCCGTCAGCACCTGAAGGCCAGCAATGATGCCGTCACCCGTAGTGGTTTTATCCAACAAAATGACATGCCCGGAGTTCTCTGCACCGATGCGCCAGCCCTTCTCCTGCATTTTTTCCAGCACATAACGGTCGCCCACTTTGGCGCGAGCAAACGGAATACCCAGTTGCTTCAATGCCAGTTCCAGGCCCATATTGCTCATCAGTGTACCCACTGCCCCGCTGCGCAGTTGCCCTTGGCGCAACCCTTCACGCGCAATGATATAGAGGATCTGATCGCCATCGACCTTATTGCCTTCGTGATCCACCATGATCAACCGATCGCCGTCGCCATCAAACGCCAGACCAACGTCCGTCTTTTCGGCCAACACGCGGGATTGAAGCTGACGCACATCTGTTGCACCGCAGGATTCGTTGATATTCATGCCGTCTGGCTCACAGCCAATGGCAATCACTTTTGCTCCCAGTTCACGCAACACGCTCGGAGCGATGTGGTAGGTCGCGCCGTTGGCACAATCCACCACAATTTTTAACCCATTCAGGCTCAGTTCATTCGGGAACGTGCTCTTGCAAAACTCAATGTAGCGCCCGGCAGCATCCACAATGCGATTCGCTTTGCCCAACTCAGCGGATTCTACACAGGTCAGCGGTTTATCCAGCTCCGCTTCGATAGCTTCTTCCACGTCATCCGGCAGCTTGGTGCCATCGATAGAGAAAAATTTGATGCCATTGTCGTAGTAAGGATTATGTGATGCAGAGATAACAATGCCCGCTTCAGCACGGAAAGTACGCGCCAGATACGCCACGGCGGGTGTCGGCATCGGGCCAGTAAATGAAGCCGATAACCCAGCGGCGGCAAGCCCGGCTTCAAGCGCGGATTCCAGCATATAGCCAGAAATGCGAGTGTCTTTGCCGATAATGATTTTGCGCGATCCGTGGCTCGCCAGCACCTTACCGGCAGCCCAACCAAGTTTTAACACGAAATCTGGGGTGATGGGCGTCTCGCCCACTTTGCCACGTACACCATCCGTACCAAAATATTTGCGGTTACTCATTCGTTATTATTCCTTCTCTGCCAACGTGGCTTCGACAACTCGCATTGCGTCAACCGTCGCTTTTACATCGTGTACGCGAATAATATGCGCGCCCTGCATGGCAGCAATGACCGCACAGGCGACACTACCATGTACGCGCTGGAGCGGAGGAACATTAAGCAGTTGTCCCACTATGGATTTTCTCGACATCCCGACCAGCAGCGGTAAACCAAAATGATGCAACTCCTGCAAATGCGCCAGAAGCCGATAATTATGCGATAAATTCTTACCGAAACCGAATCCGGGATCCAGCAGCAGGCGATCTTTTTCAATGCTAACCTCGGCACACCGTGCGATCTGCTGTTGGAAGTAGGCGTTTACCTCGGCCACCACATCGTCATAGTACGGGTTATTCTGCATGGTTTTTGGTTGGCCTTGCATATGCATCAGGCAAATCGGTAGCCCGGTTGCCGCTGCGGCTTCCAGTGCGCCCAGTTCCTGCAATGAACGAATATCGTTAATCAGATGCGCACCAGCCTGCGCCGCTGCGCTAATCACCTCGTGCTTAGACGTGTCAACCGAGAGCCAGGCATCAAAGCGCGCCTCCAAGGCTTCAACCACTGGGATAACTCGATCAAGCTCTTCCTGTACGCTAACGCCCGCTGCACCGGGACGGGTAGATTCGCCGCCGATATCAATCAGAGTTGCCCCTGCGTTGACCATCTCTTGCGCATGGCGGATGGCTTCATCGAGAGCGGTGTATTTTCCGCCGTCGGAGAATGAATCCGGCGTAACGTTGAGAATCCCCATCACTTGAGGATGAGTGAGATCCAAAATGGCATCACGGGCAATTAGTTTCATCACATTCTTCCTTTAACAACCGGTTTATCAATAAAGAAAAACCCAGGCAAGCCGGAGTGTTAAAAGAGGCGGGTCAACAGCGCTATGACCGGGCAACACTATCACATAACGCTGTCATAACCGTACACGCTGTGGGCTGCACTTCTCGCTTATCAGCTCGGCTGTGCTGCGGCCGGCGTACCGCCACTGTTGCCCGGTTCATTGTTGCTGGCCGGTGCACTTTCCCATCCTGCTGGCGGGCGCACGTCACGGCGTGACATCAAATCATCAATTTGCGGCGCATCGATAGTTTCATACTTCATCAGCGCATCCTTCATCGAATGCAGCACATCCATATTCGCCATCAACAGTTCACGCGCCCGCACATAGTTACGCTCAATCAGTGATTTGATTTCCTGATCGATAATACGTGCCGTTTCGTCAGACATATGTTTGGCCTTGGCAACAGAACGGCCCAGAAACACTTCGCCATCTTCTTCTGCGTACAGCAACGGCCCCAGTTTTTCTGAGAAGCCCCACTGCGTTACCATGTTACGCGCAATAGACGTTGCCACTTTGATGTCGTTCGAGGCACCAGTAGATACCTTTTCTGCACCATAGATAATCTCTTCCGCCAGACGACCACCATACAGCGTAGAAATTTGGCTCTCCAGCTTCTGACGGCTGGCGCTGATCGCATCGCCTTCCGGCAAGAAGAAGGTCACACCCAGCGCACGACCGCGCGGAATAATGGTGACTTTGTGCACCGGATCGTGCTCCGGCACCAGACGACCAATAATCGCATGGCCTGCTTCGTGATACGCAGTAGACTCTTTTTGCGCTTCCGTCATGACCATAGAGCGGCGCTCTGCACCCATCATGATCTTATCTTTGGCTTTCTCGAACTCAACCATGGAGACCACGCGTTTGTTACCGCGTGCGGCGAACAGTGCCGCTTCGTTCACCAGGTTTGCCAGATCGGCACCGGAGAAGCCTGGCGTACCGCGCGCAATCACCGAGGCATCCATATCCGTCGCCAAGGGAACGCGACGCATGTGCACTTTCAGGATCTGCTCACGGCCACGAACATCCGGCAGGCCAACCACCACCTGACGGTCAAAACGGCCCGGACGCAGCAATGCAGGGTCAAGCACGTCAGGACGGTTGGTTGCGGCAATCACGATAATGCCTTCGTTGCCTTCAAAACCATCCATCTCAACCAGCATCTGATTAAGGGTTTGTTCACGTTCATCATGACCACCGCCCAGACCCGCACCACGTTGGCGGCCGACGGCATCGATTTCATCAATGAAGATGATACAAGGCGCTGCTTTTTTCGCCTGCTCGAACATGTCACGCACACGAGATGCACCGACACCCACGAACATTTCAACAAAGTCAGAACCGGAAATGGTGAAGAATGGGACCTTCGCTTCGCCGGAAATCGCCTTGGCAAGCAGGGTCTTACCTGTTCCCGGCGGCCCTACCATCAGGATACCTTTCGGAATTTTACCGCCCAGTTTCTGGAAGCGGCTTGGCTCGCGCAGGTATTCCACCAGTTCGCTCACTTCTTCTTTGGCTTCATCACAGCCAGCGACGTCAGCAAACGTGGTTTTAATTTGATCTTCGGTCAGCATGCGCGCTTTGCTTTTGCCAAAGGACATGGCGCCTTTACCGCCACCGCCTTGCATCTGACGCATGAAGAAAATCCAGACGCCAATCAGCAACAGCATCGGGAACCAAGAGATAAAGATCGATGCCAGCAGGCTCGGCTCTTCCGGCGGTTCACCAACCACTTTCACATTCTTGGTCAGCAGGTTATCCAGTAGCTTGGGATCGTTAACAGGAATGAAGGTGGTGTAGCGGTTGCCATCTTTTCTTGTAACGTTAATCTCACGCCCGTTAATACGTGTTTCACGGACCTGCTCCTGATTCACCTCTGTTAAGAAGGTAGAATAGTCCACCCGGCGGCCATTTGACTCGCTGGGCCCAAAGCTCTGGAATACGGACATCAGCACCACTGCGATGACGAGCCAGAGAATCAGGTTTTTAGCCATGTCACTCAATGGATTAACCTCATATTACAACTGTGTTAAAAAACAGCGTTAGGGTACTATAGTTTACACCCTGTCGCTACAATGTACACTTCAGGAGAACGAGCACGCGAAGCATCAGGCTTACGAATCTTCACTATTGTGAACAGAGAGCGAATTTGTCGCAGGTATTCATCAAAGCCATCTCCCTGAAAGACCTTCACCAGAAAACTTCCGCCCGGTGCCAGAACATCCCGACACATTTCCAACGCCAACTCAACCAGATACATGGCTCTTGGAATATCCACGGAGGTGGTCCCGCTCATGTTGGATGCCATGTCTGACATCACAACCTGAACTTTATTATCCCCTACCCGCTCCATCAAGGCGCTAAGCATTAATTCATCACGAAAATCGCCTTGAAGGAAATCGACACCAACGATGGGATCCATTGGTAAAATATCGCACGCGATGATCCTGCCCGCATTGCCGATTTGCGTCACCACGTATTGAGACCATCCACCAGGCGCAGCGCCCAGATCCACTACAGTCATGCCCGGTTTAAACAGTTTGTCAGTACGCTGTATTTCATCCAGTTTAAACCAAGCACGGGAGCGTAGCCCTTTTTTCTGCGCCTGCTGTACATATTTATCGCTAAAGTGTTCCTGCAACCAGCGACTGGAGCTTGCAGAACGCTTTTTATTTGCCATCGGCTTTCCAACTTTTTGTTATGTACAACTCACTCGCCATCAAACATCAACGTGACATTTACAACCGGTATTGCTCAACGACGCCGCTAAAGATCGGCCAATCAACGCCACCAAATTGGTTATTTATAATGGTGAGATGACGGTAGAATGACCCGTTTTCAATCCCAACCTAAGTGAAAAAGACACATGAATCTAAGCAACAAACAAAAACAGCACCTGAAAGGCTTGGCTCACCCGCTAAAACCAGTGGTTATGCTGGGTAACAATGGCCTTACCGAAGGTGTTCTGGCCGAAATTGAACAATCGCTAGAACATCATGAGCTGATCAAAGTTAAACGCTAGAACATCATGAGCTGATCAAAGTTAAAATTATAACTGAAGATCAGAATACTAATATATTGATTGTTAAAGCTATTATCCGCGAAACTGGAGCCTGCAATGTTCAGGTTATCGGCCATACGCTGGTTCTATATTGCCCGTCGAAAGAACGTAAAATTGTGTTACCCAAGTAACCAACGTAAAATTGTGTTACCCAAGTAACCAGTTATATCACCGTGTTTCACATTTAACGAAATAGGTGCCATGCCCGTTTAACGAAATAGGTGCCATGCCCGTTCGTTAGAGAAAAGACCGCATGCGGCCTTTTGCTTTTCTTTACACAATTTGCCGATTTAATCCTTTACACAATTTGCCGATTTAATCAGCGAAATTACAGATATTGGACCTTTAGGATCTCATACTCGACCAGACCACCGGGCGTTCTGATGGTCACGACATCATCCTGCTCTTTGCCAATCAGCCCACGGGCAATCGGCGAATTCACAGAAATCAGGTTTTGTTTGAAATCCGCTTCATCATCACCCACGATGCGATAGGTCTGTTCTTCTTCTGTGTCCAGGTTCATCACGGACACCGTTGCACCAAAAATGACGCGCCCACTGGCTGGCATCTTTTTCACATCAATCAATTGCGCATTGGACAACTTGGTTTCGATTTCCTGAATGCGGCCTTCGCAAAAACTCTGCTGTTCACGTGCCGCATGGTACTCAGTGTTCTCTTTCAAATCACCGTGTTCACGAGCCTCAGCAATCGCCGCAATGATTTCCGGACGGCGAGTGCCTTTCAAGAATTCTAGCTCTTCACGTAGTTTTTCTGCACCACGCAATGTCATCGGAAATTGTTTCATATCTTCAAACCTCTAAGAAACTTGTAAGACGTCCATTATCGTCATCCTGACCCTTCAACGAATCGTCATTCTGACCCTTCAACGAACGATGCGACAGACGGTCGATATGCCAGCGCTCCCTGGCGATAAACAAAAGTAACCTGACCCGGAACAAGGTTTCAGGTCAGGAGCGATGTTGCATTTTGATACGTATTTTAACCCAGAGTTCCATAAGGGTCATCGTTTACTTTAGACCGCATTGCGCCGTAGTATGACCCCAGGTTACCCTGTTGTAAGCTGAAATTATATGTTTTTTATCGACTTTTTCCAGACTTGCCTGCGCGGTTGTGCTACAGAGCTCTGTGTTACCTACTCACGCAACAAGCATCAACAATCACATTCAATACCTGCCGGATGGCGCTAATTTGGCGTTCTTGGCACAGAAAATAGGTGCCAGTAGTCCCGCAGTGGCTTACAACAGTGAACAAATGGCATTACCCGCCAGTACCCAGAAAGTGTTGACGGCGTTAGCCGCTTTGCTACAGCTAGGCTCAGATTACCGTTTCGTGACCACACTGGAAAGTCATAGTGCAGTAAGTGGTGGAAAATTGAACGGTAATTTGGTCGTGCGTTTCAGTGGCGATCCTAGACTGAAATGCCAGCAGATCCGTAATATGAATGATCGCCGAATTAAAAAAATGATCGCCGAATTGAAAAAACGCGGCGTACAGAGTATCGCCGGTGATGGTATCATCGATACCTCAGTGTTCTCCAGCCATGACAAAGCCCCGGGCTGGCCGTGGAATGATATGACACAGTGCTTTAGCACACCGCCGGGCGCACCCATTGTAGATCGCAACTGCTTTTCCATCTCCCTCTACAGCGCACCTAAAGCGGGCGACAACGCGTTTATTCGCGTTTCCTCCTACTACCCGGTCCAGATGTTTAGCGAAGTGCGCATGCTAGCCAAAGGCTCGTCTGACGCATAATATTGCGAACTGGATGTGGTGCCGGGCGAATTAAACCGTTTCACACTGACCGGCTGTCTGGTGCAACGCGCCGAACTGCTACCGTTGGATTTCGCTACTCAGCCGTTGGATTTCGCTATTCAGTATGGTGCCAGCTATGCTGGTGCCATCGTTAAAGATGAGCTTTTACAAGCGGATATCCATATCACAGGCAACTTACGCCGTCAGACACTATCAAGCTCCGCGGGCACTGTACTGGCTCAGACGCAATCCGCACCGCTGCATGACCTTCTCACTATCATGCTAAAAAATCAGACAACATGATTGCTGATACCGTTTTTCGCACCATCGGACATTAACGATTCAGCGTGCCAGGCATCTGGCGCGCCGGAACCGACGCGGTGCGTCAGGTACTGCGACAAAAAGTGGGCGTCAATCTGGATGATAATAGCATTATTGTTGACTACTCTGGCCTGTCACGCCATAACCTGATTTCACCCGCCACCATGATGCAAGCGCTGCAATACATTGCCCAGCACGATAACGAATTGAAGTTCATCGAGATGCTGCCTTTGGCAGGTTACAACGGTACCTTACAGTACTATGCCGTATTACATAACGGTACCTTACAGTACTATGCCGGATTACATGAAGCCGGCGTTGACGGCAAAGTTTCTGCGAAAATCGGTGCACGGCAAGGGGTGTATAACCTCGCGGGCTTTATCACCACGGCCAGCGGCCAGCGCATGGCTTTCGTGCCATTTCTATCGGGCTATACGGTGCCACCTGAAGATCAGCGCGCCCACCGTGTACTGCTGGAGCGTTTTGAAAGTCGTCTGTACAAATATTTTTATCAGAAGAATTAAGGTGAAAAAAAGCACGATCCCTAAAAATGGATAGTGCCCAAATGGCAGATAAAGTCACTTGACTCCTTGTAATCCTCAGCGAAAGCCAGGGTTCTCTGCGAGATAAATACATTTCTTCTGCAAGAGATTCCCGCCTTCGCGGGAATGACGGAGGTGGAGAATGACTGTTTTAGGTACATGGTACATAGGTACATTTGTCCGCAACATCCTCCGTCACAAGAGGATCGCGGCACGAGAATTACTTCTGGTAAATGATCTCGAGAATTACTTCTGGTAAATGATCTCGACGCCTTCATCGCCATCTTCGTCCCAGTCGTCATCCCACTCTTCTTCGGCTTCATTTTCCACGGCAGCCAGCTGTTCACGATGGTAATCGTCCTACATAAACTCGACTTTTTCAGACCATTTCTCTTCGATAGCCATGGCTTTTGGCTGTGTTTCCAGAAAGTTCATCACATTCCAGCACAGTGCGTTGACACCAGAACGGTTAGCAGCAGAGATCAGGTAGTATTTACCTTCCCAACCTAATGCTTCGGCAATCGCTTTAGCGCGCTGCTTTGCTTCCTCTTTCTCGATCAGATCGACCTTGTTGAACACCAACCAACGCGGTTTTTCCGCCAGAGAAGCACTGTATTGCTGCAACTCATTGACGATCATTTTGGCATTCTCTACCGGATCGGATTCGTCGATCGGCGCAAGGTCGACCAGGTGCAGCAGCACGCGACTGCGTTCTAGATGTTTGAGAAAACGAATCCCCAGACCCGCTCCTTCGGAAGCGCCTTCGATCAGCCCAGGAATATCGGCCACGACGAAGCTTTTCTCACTGTCTATGCACACTACGCCCAGGCTAGGCACCAGTGTGGTAAAGGGGTAATCCGCCACCTTGGGCTTAGCGGCAGACACCGAGCGAATAAACGTAGATTTACCGGCATTCGGCAGCCCCAACATCCCGACATCTGCCAGCAGCAACAATTCCAGCATCAGAGAACGCTCTTCGCCTGCTGTACCGCTGATTTTCTGGCACGGTGCACGGTTAACCGACGATTTGAAACGGGTATTACCCAGCCCGTGCCAGCCGCCCTTCGCCACCATCAAATGCTGCTTGTGACGCGTCATATCGCCCAGCACCTCTCCGGTGCTTTCGTCCAACACGCGCGTACCAATCGGCACCTTGATGGTGATATCTTTACCACGCTTGCCGGTACAATCACGGCTTTGCCCGTTCTGACCACGTTCTGCGCGATAAAATTTCTCGAAGCGAAAATCGATCAGCGTATTCAGGCTCTCATCAGCCAACAGATAAACGTCGCCGCCGTCACCACCGTCGCCGCCATCCGGACCACCATTGGGGATATATTTTTCACGACGGAAGCTAACACAGCCATTACCGCCGTCACCAGCTACCACCAGAATGGTAACTTCATCTACAAACTTCATTCACTTTCTCCGCAACAACCTATAGAGATCACCTATCATCAGACGCCATGCATCAGGACATTGTCGGTTCTCTATGGCATGATGCTTTCATGGCATTACTAGGAAGTGATCACTGCGCATATGATCACTGCGCATCATGCAAAAAACGGAACGTAACAGAGCCTGCCTCGAAAGGCAGCGGCATTGTACCCGCTTCCCGCGTGAATTTCATCTGTATTAAAAATAAACAGTGCACACAACCATCGCTAGCGTCAGGCTAGCGCGCGTTACTTTGGCACCGGCATGACATTACCGCGTTTTTTTCCTGGAAAAAACGGTACCCAATCGCGGAAAACATGGCCCCGGAGACCACAACAAACGCACCGATATAACCAACAAGATTTAACGCCGGTGTGGCAAAATAGAGCAGCCATAGGATTGCCAGCAGGTCAGAGAACAACAGCGTGAACAGCGGCGTCAATGTAATGATGTAATAATGGCACTCACCTGAGCCGCCTGCCAGCGCGTCATCGCCTTAGCCAATGCACCATAGCCAACCAGTGTATTCAGGCCGCAAAAAAGCAGATAAATCAACTACCAGCTGGTCAGTTTAAGATGGTCTCAAGGTACGCTCACGGCGTAATGCACAATACGCACAGGACATACAGCAGCAATAAAATCTGTTGTGAGGACAAGCGGCGCAGCAATACTTTTTGTGCCACGCCGTAACTCACCCAAACCATAGCGGCTCCCATTCCCAACAACACGCCAAGGGTGTAATCCGTCAGTCGGGTAAAAACCTCGATCAAAAAAATAGCAACATACCGCACAGCAACATCGTGGCACCAATAATCTGCGTGCCACGCATTTTCTCTTTCACGTGCCACGCATTTTCTCTTTCAGAATAAGCACGCTGGCAAACATCATCCCCACCGGGGAAAGTTGTCCAATCACTTGCGATGTGGTCGGGCTTAAAAACTTGAGTGAGGAGCTGAACAGCACAAAGTTGCCCAGCAACCCGCCAGTGGCAATCAACAACAATACCCACCAGCGCCGATGGCGAAAAAGACGCAACGACGGTAGCTGACCACGAGAGAAGACGGTAGCTGACCACGAGAGAAAAGAATGATCCCAAGTCCGATGGAGGTCATAAAAAACCGATACCACACCACGGTATAAGGTTCCATCACAACAAGCACCTGCTTCATTGCAATGGGTAGTGCCCCTGAGCATACTGCCGTCGTCAAGGCCAGGCCAGCCCGATGCCAGCCTGCTGTTTCGTCTGCATGGTTCTCTCAGTTTATTGGGGTGGTGAAGAGATATAGAAATGTAAAAAAAGGGGGTGGTGAAGAGATATAGAAATGTAAAAAGCCCCGCAATTCGTTGCGGGGCTAATAATGAGATGATCACCCCCACTCTGTAAGATGATCACCCCCACTCTGTGAGCGGTACCCTGTTAGGGTGTTTTTCTTTCAGGAGAGGCCATCATGGAAAACGTTACTCTTATTGGTATCGATCTCGGTAAACATTCTTTCCACATTCATTGCCATGATAAGTCAGGTAAAGAGCTTCTGCGTAAGCAGCTTACGCACACAAAGCTAATGCCTAATGCAGTTTTTGACGACGTGCCCGTCCTCGGTTGTGCCCGTCCTTGGTTGTTGTTATGGAAGTTTGTGCCGGGGCACACTTTATGGGCGGCGTATCAATGATAGCGGCTATGAAGCAAAACTTATCTCTCCGCAGTTTGTGCGCCCGTTTATCAAGAGCAATAAAATGTCAAGAGCAATAAAATGATTTTGTTGATGCAGAGGCGATATGTGAAGCCGCATCCCGGCCGTCAATGCGTTTTGTTCAGCCGAAAACTGAGGTTCGGCAGGCAATGCGAGCACTGCATCGGGTCAGGGAATCTCTTATCAGAGATAAAGTAAAAACCACTAACCAGATCCACGGTTTTCTGCTGGAGTTTGGGATGAGCCTGCCAATCGGCGAGGTGGTAAGAGGTGGTAATAAAGCGACTGTCTCTGGTGCTAGCTGAGCACGAAATCCCTGAATACCTGAGCCGTCTGCTGGTTAAGTTACATGCCCACTATCCTTAACCTTAACCTTGTCGAGCAAATAACAGCGCTGGATTCAGAATTAAATCAGTCAATCAAAGCTGATGATACTGCACAGCGAATTATGACAATTCCAGGGGTCGGGCTGATTACTGCTAGCTTACTTTCATCACCGCTCGACGATGAAAAACAATTTTTATGTAGCAGGGATTTTGCGGCTTCCACAGGGCTTGTATCGCGACAATACAGTACAGGAGGCAAACCGACTCTGCTGGGGATAAGCAAACGAGGTGATAAAAATTTACGCAAACTTCTGGTTCAATGTGCCCGCTTGTTCATGATGCGACTTGAACATTAGCAGGGTTGGCTTGCTGAATGGGTTTTGGGGCAACTCGATAACAAACATTCAAATATTGTCGCCTGTGCTCTGGCAAACAAACTGGCGCGAATAGCCTGGTCAATCACAACTAATCACACAATAAATATCAGGCCTGATGTTATGTAGAATTACATCAACAGACTGAGTATTAAGTATTGTATTAAGTAATTAAACAGCAGTTACCTATCTGGTTTTGCGAAGACTGATTATTGATGACATGAATGGCATATCAGCCTGCTGAAAAACCTGACGACAAAAATGGCTCATTGAGGCCGAGGGCCTTTTCAGGTTCACTAGGCGCGTAACTCATCGAGGCGCGGGCATCTTGCCACAGAGACGCCGGATAGATTGAAGCAAGTCCACCATTAGTCAAAAATCAGTGTTGCAAAAATGGGGGGTGACCATAGATTTCCGTCATAGGCCAGATCGAGGCGCGAGTAGAGCGAGGCTGCTGGCTACGCCATGAGCTTCTGACAAATTCCCAGGTGTGCTTGGGTATGCAGAATTTGGTCAGCAATGCATCGCTGCTGACCAAATTCTCGACCACTTGCAGACACATCTGGTTCAGTTCTGCAGTTGCAGCTTCCAGCTTTTCAATCTGCGCCAATGTGAACTGATAGTAAGCATTTTCACACCAGCAGGACTCGCCGTACATGGTGTGAAAGTTGAAACCAAACTCTGTAGCCTTTTCACGCCAATCTTGGCGTTCGGCAATATCAACGCGCTTCATGCTTATGTCCCTTAGCCACCCATACTGTGTCCCTTAGCCACCCATACTGCGAGAAATGTCCCTTAGCCACCCATACTGCGAGAAGATGAGCTAAAACCTACTGCGAGAAGATGAGCTAAAACCGTTGCTAGCGCTGCTACGTTACATACTGGTCTGCTTAGCGACGTTTCGCCAAAACCACCACGGGTGATGGTGTTAGTGGTCGCGGGTTTAGGAGCTAGTGCTGTTTTGGAGACCGTAACGGTGCGACGGAGGTGGCAGCGCCGTAGCTTTTTCCACTAGCGTCAACGAACTGGCCGTTTGCTGGGCTTGCCGGAGAGAGGGAAGAGAACAGCGGCTGTTGGGCAAAGCCTGCGCCACCGCTCATCATGTGGACCATCATGTAACCGGCCATCAGCGAATCCAGGAACTGCTGGTTTGCGTTGGTTGAGCGGCGGTTCCTGCCTGAGCAGGCACTATTGCGCTTCGCCAAATTCTGCGACGCAGTCTTCTTTGCTGGCGTATTTCGGTGCGATTTTTTCGGCTTCTTTCAGTACGTTGTTGTACGCCGTGGTGCACTGCGTGCTCATGGACGGGTTCGCCGCCAAGCAGTCATCCGCATTTTGATACATCGACACGGTTTCGTCAGTCTGTTCGCAACCGGCCAGAATAAAGGCTGTGCCGATCGCAAGCGCGATCAGTGCCAGACGATAGGAGCACCACCATTTTCGGAAAGGGTCCTTCTGTATGTTTTCTGTACGTTTCATATGGTCATCCCATAGGGTAAGGCGTCAATGCCAAAGGCATGCCAAGTGTGCATTAGCACAGGGGATGGCTGGCTGAATTTAAAGCATTACGCCTGTTAGAACGCCTGCTCTTTACTTTGTTATACAACTTGCGCGCTTGGACGGCTTGAAATAAATCAGAGTCAAACAAATAAATCAGAGTCAAACAAAAAGGAGATACGCTCGGTATCTCCTTAAGGTAGTTAACTGCCTGACGGGGGCGACATCATTAGCCGCGCGGTGCTCTCGGCTCCGGAGCGCTGTTGTTAGTAAAGACTGATTATGTGGAAACATCCTGACCTAACGCGCCGTTCAGCGCCTGCAAGTCGTTTTCATTCAAGGTGCCCAACGCTGCTTGATGTTCAACGGTTGATCAGGTAGTCATAACGCGCGTTAGAAAGCTGCTGCTTGGCATTATATAACGTGGTGGTGGCATTCAACACGTCGACGATAGTACGAGTACCCACCTGATAGCCCGTTTCTATCGTTTCCAGGGAACGTCGCGCTGACACTTTGGCCTGTTTGTATGCGTTGATCTCTGTTTGTATGCGTTGATCTGTTTGTATGCGTTGATACTGACTGCTGATCGAGGCAGAAATATTGTTAAATGAGGAGCCACAGTCTGCACCACGGAGCGATGCGCGCTTTCCAGAAGTTCGCTGGCGCTGACAAAGCTGTGCCGTGCCTATTTTACTACGCGTGAGTTGGTGGCACCACCGCTACGCGTGAGTTGGTGGCACCACCGCTGTAGAGCGGCACGGTTAATGACAGGCCGATTTTGTTTTGGCCTGAATCGATCTCCGACGCTGCCTTATTTGCACCAGAATTGCGCGTATTGCTGACGCCAGAAGAATCCGTCAGATCCAACGTTGGCATATGACCTGTTTCTGCTAAACGAATCTGCTCACGCGCCAGGTCCTGGCTCAGGCGAGCGGACAGCAGGCTTAGGTTATGGTTTTCCGCGTTTAGGTTATGGTTTTCCGCGTCTTTCAATAAGGTGGCGATTGCCCCCGGTTTCTCGGTGGAGAAACGGGTGATGTTCAGCCCCGCTAGTTGCGGATAGAAGTTGCCGTTGACCTGGCGCAGATTTTCCAGCGCGTTATCCAGCGTGTTGCGAGCGGAGACTTCGCTGGCCAATACGCTGTCATATTGCGCGCTGGCGTTTTTTTTACGTCGGTGATAGCGACCAAACCGACATTAAAGCGCTGAGTGGTTTGATCGAGCTGACGGTAAA
The DNA here is from genome assembly GCA_051710525.1 of Symbiopectobacterium sp. Lineage (GTDB taxonomy): Bacteria > Pseudomonadota > Gammaproteobacteria > Enterobacterales > Enterobacteriaceae > Symbiopectobacterium. The sequence continues at coordinate 231,963 of JBPESR010000001.1, forward strand.
TGGCCTGTTTCTGGGCGTTAACGTAGGAGAGCGCGTCAATGGCGCGCAGCACGTTGAAATAAGCCGTGGCCGTATCCAGGATCAATGACTGCTGTGCGGTCTGGTAGGTTACATCTTGAATGCCCGCTTGCTTCTTTTCTTGCAGCGTCAGAGCGCGCCATTTCGACATATCAAATGTGCTGCTGCCCTACGATTCGGTATGGGACGAAGTGTGTTGATTGAACAGATCCGCATTGCCGCTTATGACACCAGTCCGACCACGTGGCTGTTTGAACTGGTGGCTGGCATGATTGAGTCAGGTGAATCTCTGGAATAGGTGGCACGACGTGAAGCGCAGGAAGAGGCCGGTCTCAACGTCGGACGCTGTAAACCTATTATCAGCTATCTGGCGAGCACGGGTGGCACCAGTGAGCGTCTAGCGGTGATAGTGGGCGAAGTCGATGCCCGTGCCGCACAGGGTATTCACGGTCTTGCCGAAGAGAATGAAGAGATTCTGGTGCATGTCGTCAGCCGCGAACAAAGCTACGCCTGGGTGGAAAGTGGAATTATTGATAACGCTGCGTCTGTCATTGCGCTGCAATGGTTGGCGTTGCCCCATACGCAATTGAGACAGGTGTGGACGGAGTAAACGGATGAAACGCTACACCCCGAATTTTCCGGCCATGATGCGGCTGTGCGAAATGAATTTCGCACAATTACGCCGTTTATTATTGTCGCGAAAGGATGAAGTCTGAGAAAGTACGGTTTATCATGTAAATAGTGCAAGCTATCGCTTAACTATAGTGGAGTCCACTCGTTACTATAATGGAGTCCATTCATTATATTATACCTCATTGGTTGAAATCCAGCAGATTGCGCCCGCTTCAGCTATTAGGGCCTGCCAACGTTGAGCGTGCGACTCTACCACGACGCGCTGGTTGCGGAAGTGTGTGCCAGTCAGCAGATCTACCGTTTTAAAGCACGGTATGATTACCTGAATAAAAAAATTGCATCAACGTGATGAAAAGCATCAAATTAATCAGTTTCTTGCTGATTGGCTAAGGTACTGCCTGGCGTATGGTTTTACATCGGCACCGCGAAATACCAATTCCAGTCTGTTAGACAGATTTCAGTAACCAAGGATACTATTTTTTGGAAAGTCTGCTGAAAGTTCCTGTGGCGAGTGGGGCCAGAATCAGGATTTTACAAATAACCGATACCCACTTGTTTGCCGGTGAGCACGAGACACTGCTCGGCGTGAACACATACCGTAGTTACCATGCCGTGCTGTCTGCCATTCAGGCGCAGGGGCAGGATGTTGACCTTATTGTGGCAACGGGAGATCTTGCTCAGGATCATTCGCAGGAGGCCTATCACCACTTCACACGCGGCATTGCGCAGTTATCCGCACCTTGCGTATGGCTGCCGGGAAACCATGATTTCCAGCCGGCGATGGTGGATGTGCTGGCACAGGCAGGCATCGCGCCTTCCAAGCACGTGCTCTTGGGCGATGCCTGGCAAATGATTTTGTTAGACAGCCAGGTGTTTGGCGTGCCCCACGGCGAGTTGAGTGAATATCAACTCGAGTGGCTGGAGCGCAGCCTGCTGCATTTTCCAGAGCGTCATACGCTGTTGCTGTTACATCATCATCCGTTGGCTTCAGGCTGTACCTGGCTCGATCAGCACAGCCTGCGTAATGCTCCCCATCTGGATGCGGTGCTGGCGCGTTATCCGCAGGTGAAAAGTGTGCTGTGCGGGCATATTCATCAGGAGCTGAATCTTGACTGGAACGGGCGCAGGCTGATGGCGACGCCTTCCACCTGTATACAGTTCAAACCGCACTGCACTAACTTTACCATTGACGATGTCGGGCCCGGCTGGCGTTATTTGGATCTGTTATCAGACGGTTCGCTGGAGACGCGCGTTTACCGCCTGAACGGCAGCGAGTTTTTGCCTGATATGGATTCGGACGGCTATTAATGCCTACGCTACTCTACCTCCACGGTTTTAAGAGTACGCCTAAATCGGCTAAAGCGACGGCGCTAGCCGCATGGCTGGCGCAGCACCATCCCCAGATAGAGATGCTTGTTCCGCAACTGCCGCCCTATCCGGCGGAGGCAGCCGACCTGTTGGAGTCGTTGGTGATGGAGCGGACAGGGCATCCCATCAGCCTGATAGGGTCATCTCTGGGCGGCTATTATGCCACCTGGTTGTCACAATGTTTTACCTTGCCCGCCGTGGTCGTCAATCCGGCGGTAAAACCCTTCGAACTGTTGCTGGAACATCTCGTCGAATATGTTGCTGGAACATTTCGGCGAATATTGTAACCCTTATGAATATTGTAACCCTTATAATACAGGTGAAGAATATGTGCTAGAGTCTACAGGTGAAGAATATGTGCTAGAGTTTCGGCATATTTACGACCTGAAAGTGATGCAGATTGAATCACTCGAGGCGCCGGATTTACTGTGGTGTTTGCTCCAGACAGGGGATGAAGTGCTGGATTATCGGCAGGCTGTGGCGTATTACACGGCGTGTCGCCAGACGGTGGAATCGGGTGGGAACCACAGTTTTGTTGGGTTTGAACAGTATTTTGACCCCATTGTGGGTTTCCTAGGATTGAGCGACGATTGATCCGTTCTGTACTGCACTGCCCTTACTGAGACGGACAGCGGCAATGCGTGGTCCGCGGGATGTGCACCCTCTCAGCGCCATTCCGTTTTACACATTTAAACAATGAATAACGCGAATATGAGTCAATCAAGTTATAACGCTGATGCCATTGAGGTGCTTAGCGGCTTAGAACCGGTGCGCCGCCGTCCGGGGATGTACACCGATACCACACGCCCCAACCATTTGGGGCAGGAAGTGATTGATAACAGCGTCGATGAAGCGCTGGCTGGCTATGCGCGCTGTATTGACGTTATCTTGCATGAAGATCAGTCACTTGAAGTGATTGACGATGGCCGTGGCATGCCCGTAGATATCCACCCTGAAGGAGGGGTGCCCGCCGTTGAGCTGATTCTCTGTCGCCTGCACGCGGGCGGGAAATTCTCCAACAAAAATTACCAGTTCTCCGGTGGTTTGCACGGCGTGGGCATCTCGGTGGTGAACGCATTATCTTCACGGGTGGAAGTGACCGTGCGGCGCGACGGGCAGGTTTACAACATTGCCTTCGAAAACGGCGAGAAGGTGCAAACGCTAACGGTGATCGGCACCTGTGGGCGACGCAACACCGGTACGCGTGTACATTTCTGGCCGGATGCCAGCTTTTTCGACAGCCCGCGTTTTTCTGTTTCGCGCCTGACGCATTTATTGAAAGCCAAGGCGGTGCTGTGCCCCGGCATGGAAATCACGTTTAAAGACAAGGTCAACAATACCGAACAGCGTTGGTGCTATCAGGATGGTCTGAACGACTACCTGTGCGAAGCGGTTAACGGTTTGCCGACGCTGCCGGAAAAACCGTTTATCGGCGCTATCGCGGGCGATACCGAAGCGGTGGACTGGGCGCTGCTGTGGCTGCTGGAAGGGGGCGAACTGCTGACAGAAAGTTACGTCAACCTGATCCCCACGGTACAAGGCGGGACGCACGTTAACGGCCTGCGTCAGGGCTTGCTGGATGCCATGCGTGAGTTTTGCGAGTTCCGCAATATTCTACCGCGCGGCGTGAAACTCAGTGCCGAAGATATCTGGGAACGCTGTACCTATGTGCTGTCGGTGAAAATGCAGGATCCGCAGTTTGCCGGGCAGACCAAAGAGCGCCTTTCTTCGCGTCAGTGCGCCGCGTTTGTGTCTGGCGTGGTGAAGGATGCGTTTAGTCTATGGTTAAACCATAACGTACAATCGGCTGAAATGCTGGCCGAATTGGCAATTTCCAGCGCCCAGCGTCGCATGCGCGCGGCCAAAAAAGTGGTGCGCAAGAAATTGACCTGCGGCCCGGCGTTACCGGGGAAACTGGCGGACTGCACCTCACAGGATTTGAATAAAACCGAACTGTTCCTGGTGGAAGGGGATTCTGCGGGCGGCTCCGCCAAGCAGGCGCGTGAGCGTGAGTTTCAGGCCATCATGCCGCTCAAAGGTAAGATCCTCAATACTTGGGAAGTCTCTTCCGATGAAGTGCTGGCCTCGCAAGAATTGCATGATATTTCTGTCGCAATCGGTATGGATCCCGACAGCGACGATCTCAGCCAATTGCGCTATGGCAAAATCTGTATTCTGTCGGATGCTGACTCGGACGGTTTGCACATCGCTACGCTGCTGTGTGCGCTGTTTGTGCGCCATTTCCGCCGGTTGGTCGCGGGTGGTCATGTATATGTCGCCATGCCGCCGCTCTACCGTATCGATCTGGGCAAAGAGGTGTACTACGCGCTGAATGAAGAAGAAAAAGCCGGCGTGTTGGAGCAGCTTAAGCGCAAGAAGGGCAAGCCTAACGTTCAACGCTTTAAAGGGTTGGGCGAGATGAATCCGCTACAGCTGCGCGAAACCACGCTTGATCCCAATACGCGCCGCCTGGTGCAGCTTACCATCAGCGAAGACGATGTGAACGACACTCTGGCGGTGATGGATATGTTGCTGGCGAAGAAACGCTCGGAAGATCGCCGCAACTGGCTGCAAGAGAAGGGCGACCGGGCGGATATTGAGGTGTAATGCTGCTATAGCGCAATCTTGTATAAACAGAACCGCTCCAGTGCATGACCCGCCGGTATTTTGGGATGATTAAAATCTTCACCGGTGTTGGTCGTGCCTGCCTTTATCATCACACGCTGTGAAGCCATGTGAAGCCATGTGAAGCCATGTGAAGCCATATGTTGCAGCGGGGTATAGGCGTAGACTTCTGGTGCCTCAAGTTGCTCAAAGGCATAACGGATCACGCGTTTTGCTCCTTCCGTGGCATAGCCGTTTCCCCAGTGTCGCGCTTGTAAGTGCCAGCCCGCTTCGATAAGCGGCGCATGAGGAATTCCGCTCTCTTCCTGCTGCTTATGCAAACCAATAAAGCCGATAAATTCGCCGCTTGATTTCAATTCCACGGCCCAGAAGCCCCAGCCCTTTTTGGCAACAATATGTTTGCTGATACGGCCGGCCTGCGCATCGCTTTGTTCTTGCGTCATTAGCTTGGGGAAATAGCGCATTACCGTCGGGTCGGCATTCAATTGTGCAAAAATTGGGTAATCTTCATCGCGCCATTGGCGTAGGATCAATCTTTCCATCTCGATCATAGCGATTTTTCTCCTTATTCACGCTAAAGATTTTTCTCCTTATTCACGCTAAAGACTAACAAATCAATCTGAAAGACGCTGACAGGCTCCATGGCTTTACAGTAGAGTAAGTGTGCATCTTAATCCTTGACAACTGTGTAATATTATGAAAACAATCACGAAAAAGACTCGGGTGGTACAGAAAAACTTGACGGCGGTGCGCGCCGTGTACGGCTGGAAGATATCGCCGCGCGCTGTGGTATTTCGTTAAGCACGGTGTCTCGTGCGTTGAGCGGTGAAAAAGGGCTGAGCTAGGCGCTACGCGCGCAGATACGCTAGGCGCTACGCGCGCAGATACTGGAAGTGGCGGGGCGGTGCGCACCGCCCCGCCGTGGAAATGGAGGGTTACCGTATCGTGCTGGCCGTCTCTCAGGTGGCAATGCTGGATTACCACCGTTATCAATTCAGTTGGTATGTGCTGCAATCGTTGAAGGAGCGCGCCAAAGTGCTGGGTCTGGATTTGGTGACCCATCCGCTGTCCGACAAGGGCATGCAGGTGCTGACCGATCTGCTCAACCAGGAGGATATCGGCAGCATGCTGGCACTTACCGTTGACGAGTCGGCGATTTTGGACGTTGTAGTAAACCTGAAAAAACCTGCGGTACTAGTGAACAGCAAAGATCCGCTGATGCAGCTCTCCAGCGTGATCCCGTGTAACCGCTCGGCAACCAGGATGGCGGCTGACTATCTTGTGTTACACGGGCATCGCGATATCCTATTTTTGACCTATTCCGGTCGGCGAACCATTGAACAACGGCATGAGGGCTGGCAGGAGTCGATGCGTTATTTTCAACTTCCCTGCTCCGAGCAGTAGGTGATCAGCGTGACCGATTGGCTTCCAGAATTGGCTGAGCAGGTGGTGGTAGCGTGGTTTCGCGAAAAACAACGTACCTGCACGGCGATCCTATGTGCCAATAACCCTTTGGCGTTAGGGGCCATTAACAGGTTACAGCGCTTAGGTCTGGATGTGCCGGGGGATATCTCAATAGTGGGGTCAAGTATTCAATGAGTTGATTACAGTGTAAACTCTCCGCTTTTGAATGTGGAGATACAGTGGCTAACGTTGATGTAAGATGCCCGTTTTGTGAACAGACAGCCTCTGTAAAAACACGGTTATGGCAAAAGTGGCCATCACTGTTAGTGTTGTCAGTCATGTAAACATACCTTCCAGCTCGATTATTCCTATCGTGCCTGCCAACCGGGCATGACAGACCAAATCATTAACTTGGCAATGAATAATGCGAGTATTCGTGACACTGCTCGGGCGTTACATATTAGTATCAATGCCGTCGTGTTAGTATCAATGCCGTCGTGCGTACTTTAAAAAAACCTCGCCGCGGAATGTAACAACATTCAACATTGCCACTGGATAACCTGCAAATTCAACTGATTTGCGAAGTGGATGAGATGTGGCCATTTGTTGGCAACAAAAAACGACAGCGCTGGCGGTGGTATGCATGGGAGCCGTGTTTGAAGCGGATTATCGCTCATGCATTTGGCTCTCGAAGCAAGAAAAGAAAACGCTGCGTAAGTTGCTGAAACTGTTCTCCGGGTTCAGAGTGGCATTTTGGTGCACTGATGGCTACAGGGCTTGCAACGACGAACTTCCAAAAGCAAAACACATTATTGGCAAACTGTATACACAGCGTATTGAGCGTGAAAATCACACGCTGTGCAACCGATTGAAACGCCTCAATCGTAAGACATTGGGGTATTCAACATCATCCGAAATGCACGATAGGCTTATTGGCACTTACGGTTGACGGGTTAGTATTTCGGTCGCTGCTTTGAATTTGGTGGCTCGTGCCTGATTGTCGCTATAGCGGTTACGTGCATGATTGTCGCTATAGCGGTTACGTGCATAGGAATAGGCGAGGTTGCTCTTCCAGCGATCGTTGAACGTTCGCTCCATCTGGAGCGTCACGGTGTCCTGATCGCCGCGCGTAGCGTTATAATGATGCTCGTCAAAGCGGCGGTCGCGCGGCGTATTGACCGGCTTGCCAGTATTGAGATTTATGATGGTGCCGCGATCGAACGGAGTCAGGTATTCCTGATGTTCATAGGCAAGGCGCACAGTGGTGTCATCGCCATACCACATCACTGACGGCGCAACGGTGGTTTGGCGTTTGCGGCCAAAATTGCGCCAGTAATCGGTTTCGTCGTGATCGACCAGCATGCGGTAAGCCAAACCGTTGTCTCCCAGTGGTCCGGGACATCTACCTGCTCGCCGCCCCCGTTAAAGCTGCTCTGCCATCCTTGATATGGGTTTTCTGAACCAGTTCCGGTTTTTTACTGATGATATTGATCACGCCGCCGGGTTCACCCATTCCGTACAGCATGGAAGCCGGGCCATTGAGGACTTCAACGCGTTTTCTAGTAGGCGTGAAATTGCGGGCTTGAATCGAACGAATGCCATCGCGAAACAGCGACCCATCGCGGTTGTCGCCAAACCCACGTTTAATCACCGCATCCTGCGTCCCCCCGAGTGTGTTGGCTTGGGTAATACCGCTGATGCTGTACAACGTTTCGTCCAACGTGCGTGCCGCCTGATCGCGTAACACCTGCGGTGGCACGACGTTAACCGCCTGCGGCATGTCCAGCAGACGTGCTTCGGTGCGTCTGCCGGTTACGCTTTTGTGGGTTGATAGCTGTTGTCTGTATCGGCGGTGGCGCGGTTAGATTGCGTGACTACCACGGTATCTTCCTGCGTGCTCGATGAGGCATCGTGCGAACCCAGTGGCAACAGCGCTATAAGTGGCCAACTGCGACATATAAAATTAGCGTTCATGTGCGATGTGACTCCAGAATGTCCCTGAAAATTCAATAGGTAAGAATTGTTGGTAGGGTTCTTTTAAAGTGTCTTGCGGCTGCAAATCGGCAAACAGATCGGGGTAGAGCGCTTTGGCAAACATCTCCACCATCACTACGTGATACGGGCTTAGGTAGAAGTTGTGCCACATACTCCAGGGCGCCCCTGCTGCACGGCGTTGAGGGGTGACAGAATGGGCTCTTGTTGCAGGACAGAATGGGCTCTTGTTGCAGTAGTGTAGTAAAGCTGTTTTGCGCTTGCTGCTTGGAAACGTCCGGGCCCAGCATCAGTGCAGGGAACCGTTTTCCTTTTCCTTCTGGCCCCGCCATGCTGTGGCGATATAGACATCTGGGTTGACTGTCAGCACTTTTTCCGGATTGAGTTCACCATAGAGGTGCTGAATGCTGTCGGCTGCGATGTTATCGCCACCGGCAAAGCGCAGTAGCTCACCAAGATTGTACCTACTGCTGTGGTACAGCAGGTATCGCGGCGGCCCAGATGCAAGTGCAGCATCACGGTGGGCTTTGGCCGTGATAGCGCGCCAGGCGTTGCGAAATGGCGTCCATATGCTGCTGGTAAAATGCGCTGAATGCGGCAGCACGTTCAGTGCGGTTGAGTACTTCGCCGAGTAAACGGACTCTGGGCAGAGTGTTTTTCAACAGTTCGACGCGCAGATCGACATAAATCACTGAGATGCCTGCGCGTTCAAGCGTCTGCTGTAGCGCATCATTCTCCGCCGAGATTTTAGCCAGACGTGGCAGGATGACCAGATCGGGCCTTAATGGCCGAATGGCTTCGGCATTCAGCGTGCGCGGCCCCCCATCGCCTAGACGCGGGATTTGTGCAATGGCAGGAACGCCGTGGTGTATTTTTCCCAGCTTTGCGCGTCGTAACGTGCCATATCGCCTGGCCAACCCCACCACGCGCTGTGCCGGATTACCGGGTTCCAGCAACGCAAGGGTAAGGGTATAGAGCAAACGGCTTTCACAGAGGAAAAGACGTGAAGGATTATCGGGAATGTTACCTGACGTCCCAGTAGGTCGGTAACGGTCTTTCCCCAGGCGGTAGTTTTCGCCAACAGCAGTATGACCAGTAACGCTTTGGTCAGGAATAATGCGCGTATATTCGCCCTCTGCATAAAATCGAATCAGGAAGGTTAGTGAGTATTAGAGTGATTATCAATAATGAAAATGTGGGAGAAATGATAATGATTTCGTAAGTAAATAATTCAGGGCAACAGAGTGCTACCGACTTGAAAGTTAATAGGAATTAGTGTTATTCGGCAGCATAACCCTGTTTGGGAATACGCACGCCATCGAGCCAAGCTTCGTCCTCGCGCATTTTGAGACGCCCTTCGGCAAACCAGTTCACTACCAATGGATAGATGGTGTGTTCCTGGGTTTGCACCCGAGCTGCAAGCGCTTCTTCCGTATCATTACTAAACACCGGGACCTTGGCTTGTAGAATCATAGGGCCGCCATCCAGCTCGTCAGTCACGAAGTGGACCGAAGTGCCATGTTCCTTATCGCAATTTTCCAGCGCTTTGCGATGGGTATGCAGGCCCGGGTACTTGGGCAGTAGGGACGGGTGGATGTTCAGCATTTTGCCTGCAAACAGCGCAACGAACTCCGGGCTGAGGATGCGCATATAACCCGCCAGTACCACCAGGTCAGGTTGGTATTGCGCCATCTCTTCTGCCATTGCAGCGTCAAAGGTAGCTCGGTCGGCGAACCCTTGTGGGTCGATGACATGAGCCGGAACCTCGGCTTCTTGCGCCAGTACCAGACCATAGGCTTCTGGATTGTTGCTGAATACGGCCGCGATATTCGCTTTGACGCGCTTGCACGCGCAGGCATCAATCAACGCCTGCAAGTTGCTTCCTTGACCTGATAGCAAGACAACGATGTTTTTCATTTCATTGATGTTTTTCATTTCATTAATTAATGACTACTGCGTCTCCGGCGTTAGCTGGTTGAATAACGCCAATTTTCCATGCGGTTTCACCCTGGCTATTGAGGAATGCCACGGCTTCCTCTGCCTGTTCAGCAGGCAGTACGGTGATCATACCCACCCCGCAGTTAAAAGTACGGTACATTTCGTGACGGCTGACGTTGCCAGTCTGTTGCAGCCAGTTGAACACAGCGGGCCACTGCCAGCTGGATTCATCAATGTTGGCCTGCATGCCTTCTGGCAACACGCGCGGGATATTTTCCCAGAAACCGCCACCGGTCAGGTGAGCAATCGCGTGGACATCCACTTTTTCAATCAGCGCCAGAATGGATTTGACGTAGATTTTGGTCGGGGACAGCAGATGATCGGCCAGCGATTTTCCTTCAAGCATCGTCTGTTCCGGATCGGTTTTGCTCACCTCGAGAATCTTTCGTACCAGCGAATAGCCGTTAGAGTGTGGGCCACTGGCTGCCAATGCCACCAGAGTATCACCTGCCTGTACTTTAATTCCGTCAATGATCTCTGATTTTTCAACAACACCGACGCAAAAACCGGCGACGTCGTAATCTTCACCATGGTACATGCCGGGCATTTCAGAGGTTTCTCCGCCGACCAGTGCACAGCCTGACTGCTTGCAGCCTTCGGCGATACCGGTGATCACGCTGGCGGCGGTATCGACATCCAGTTTCCCCGTGGCGTAGTAATCCAGGAAGAACAGCGGCTCGGCCCCTTGAACTACCAGGTCATTGACACACATGGCCACCAGATCGATACCGATGGTGTCGTAGCGTTTCAGATCCATGACAAGACGCAGCTTGGTGCCGACCCCATCAGTACCAGAAACCAGAACCGGTTCACGGTATTTTTGGGGCAAGGCGCACAGGGCACTGAACCCCCCCAGACCGCCGATCACTTCAGAACGGCGGGTTTGTTTCACTACGCCTTTAATACGGTCTACCAATGCGTTACCAGCATCAATATCCACGCCTGTTTCTTTGTAGCTAAGAGAGGTTTTATCGGTCACTGCGGAGTCCCCACGGAGAATACAATTGGTGGTGAGATAGTGAGCATATCCAGCCTGGTGGATCTACCTCGATTCTATCGAAGCGCGCTAATTCTAACAGCGAGAGCAATCGTTTGCGAGTGGTGTGTTGCCTGCTTTGCATTTTTCTTGTTCAATGGGAATTTCCCTGCCCGGTTGATCTGGATCAGGCTATAACCTGTAGCGCTTAAGCAAAAAAGCTGTATAATCCCGCGATTTTTTTATGATGGACTGCATGTCCGCCCTCGGCGCACCGATTCTGTGTTGTGAGGATATCCATCCACTTTCTATAGGGGAATAGAATGAAGGTCTTCGAGGTTAAACACCCGCTCGTCAAACATAAACTTGGCCTGATGCGTGAAAACGATATAAGTACAAAACGCTTTCGTGAACTGGCATCCGAAGTTGGCAGTTTATTGACCTATGAAGCCACCGCCGATCTGGTCACAGAGAAAGTGACTATCGAAGGCTGGTGCGGTTCGGTGGAAGTCGATCAGATCAAAGGCAAAAAAATTACCGTAGTGCCGATCCTGCGTGCCGGTCTGGGCATGATGGAAGGCGTGCTGGAAAACGTACCGAGCGCGCGCATCAGCGTTGTGGGTATGTACCGCAACGAAGAGACGCTGGAGCCGGTGCCTTACTTCCAGAAACTGGTCTCCAACATTGATGAGCGTATGGCGCTGGTGATGGATCCGATGCTAGCGACCGGTGGTTCGATGATTGCCACTATCGATCTGCTGAAGAAAGCGGGTTGCCAGAGCATCAAGGTATTGGTTCTGGTGGCTGCACCCGAAGGGATTGCCGCGCTGGAAAAAGCGCACCCTGACGTTGAGCTGTATACCGCCTCAGTCGACAAAGGGCTCAACGAGCATGGCTATATCATGCCGGGTCTTGGTGACGCGGGCGATAAGCTCTTTGGTACTAAATAAGCCGTATCAGCCGACTGGTAAGTCGGCTTTTTTTTGCGTCGGTTTCGTGCGTAACGCGCACGACGGTTTTTCACCCATATTTCGCACGATTTTTATAATCATCCTCGCTTCCCTACGCGGTGACGCGTGGGGGCCGGCTGGATTGTGATAACAATGCCGGACAAACCGGCTAACCACAACATCAAGTAACTTTTACAGAGGATAATAAACGATAACTCGTCGCGCCATCGGGGTGAGTGAACGATCCCCCTTGCTACAAACCATCTCGCTGAGCTTCCAGCACCTGTTTGCCATGTTCGGCGCAACGGTGTTGGTACCGATTTTGTTCAAAATCAACCCTGCGACCGTGCTGCTGTTCAACGGCATTAGCACGCTGCTCTATCTCTTATCTGTAAGGGCAAGATCCCGGAGTATCTGGGTTCCAGCTTTGCCTTTTATTTCTCCTGTGCTACTGCCGCTGGGATATGAAGTGGGCACTCAGCGATTTTATCATGTGCGGTGTTTCACTGATTGTACAACGCGCTGGTACCGGCTGTCTGGATATGATTTTTCCACCGGCGGTGATGGGGGAGATTGTTGCAGCCATCGGTCTGAAATTGGCCTGGGTTGCTGCGGGCATGGCCGGTCTGATGCCTGCGGGTGGCGTGTCAGTTGATAGCAAAACCGTGATGATTTCGCTGGTGACCTTATGGGTTACCGAGCTGGGCTCTGTGTTGTTCCGTGGTTTTCTGGCTATCATCCCAATCCTGATTGTGGTGTTGGTGGGATATGCGCTGTCGTTTGTGATGGGCTCGTGGATTTCGCGCCTATCGCTCAGCTCACTGGTTTGCACTGCCGACCTTCTATACGCCGCGTTTTGAATAGTTTGCCATTCTGGCTATCCAGCCTGCTGCGCTGGTGATGATTGCTGAGCACGTGGGCCATCTGGTGGTTACCGCTAATATTGTGAAAAAAGATCTGATGCGCGATTTTGGCTTGCACCGCTCGATGTTTGCCAACGGTCTTTCTACCATGATTTCTTGTTTCTTCAGTTCAACCCCGAATACCACTTACGGCGAAAATATTGGTTTGCTGGCTATCACCAAGGTCTGCAGCACCTGGGTAATCGGCGGTGCGGCAATACTTGCCATTCTGCTCTCCTGCATGGGCAAGCTGGCGGCCGCCATTCAGGCGGTGCCGGTCATGGTCGGTGTTTCTCTGCTGCTGTACGGTGTAATCGGAGCTTCCGGTATTCGTGTGCTTATCGAATCCAAAGTGGATTACAAAAAAGCACAAAACCTGATTTTGACCTCAGTTATCCCGATCATCAGGGTGAGCGGCGCGAAAGTACATTTGGGTGCTGCTGAACTGAAAGGAATGGCATTAGCCACCGTAGTGGGTATTGCGCTGAGCCTACTGTTCGCGCTGATCAACCGCTTCAGAAGCAAAGAAGTGGTGCTGGATGCTGAAGACGATGCCGAGGAGACCTCGCGCGCGTCATAAATTGGGCATTGTTCTATTATTATACCCGGTTATACCCGGGAATCAGAACAATATGACAATTGATTGTTAATCATGAAGAAAAAACATTAGCGTTGTCACTGGGTTTTTCGTGTTCTGCTTTTACCCAAGATGCTGATGACGCTGATAGGCTCTACGACCGCCTCGAACAGCAAGATAATACTGCGCTGACCACTCTCACCGATTTGGCTAAACGTCAGGATCCTCATGTCCTCTCGGTATTGGGTTTTATCTATGAGTTTGGCGTTTCCGTTCCCAAAAATATCCAACAGGCCATCGCCTATTATCAGCAAACGTGCGCGCTGGGTGGCGATTATGGCTGTTATAACGCCGGTATTTTTATCAATTTATCAATATGGCGTCGGCGTGCCGCGGGATAGCGCCCAGGCCAATCAACTGCTGGAAAAGATTAACGCCGCAGATATTGATATCGAAACTACCAAGTCACTCTGGCACACCATCTATGAAGCCAAAGCAAAGGCTAAAAACGATGCAGAGATACGAGCACCGATTCTGAAGTATGTTTACCGCTATTTAAATACGGCCAATGCGGAAACACGTCGAATATTCAGCCACCTCGGCTTGAGTAAAGCAACATGTTACGGCTGGCGAAGCGTTGGGCACAGCAGGGGAATCCTGAAGTAAACTTCTACGTCGGCCATTTCTATAATTTTGGCTACTCCCCGATAATATAATTTTGGCTACTCCCCGATAAGAGAAAAACATCGAGGCGATGCGTTGGTTTCGCCGTGCCGCAGAGGGGGGGGAGAATCGGAATCGCAGAATCTTCTTGGCCTGGCCTATCGCGTAGGCCGTTGGGGTGTCGATGCTGCTGCACCAGAGGCTGTCGTTTGGTTTGAACGTGCTGCACAGCAGGGTAACAAAGATGCTATTCTCAATCTGGCAGAAATATATTATTATACCAATGAAGGGATTGACGTTGATTATGACAAGACGTGAACGCTGTTAACGCAGGCCTACGACAGTAGCGTATCGCGGGCGGCAAAATACCTCGCCTGGATCCATTACAACGGTCAGGGTGTGACGAACGATTGCCAAAAGGCCTGGGAGTATGGCAGATGGGGAGCTCTCTGGGAGTATGGCAGATGGGGAGCTCTGATGAAACAAAAGCCAGCTATACCGCGCATTGCGTGAACGATAAGCGTGGGCGTGAATAGAACCGCCAGACCTTGCCCGCATTGGTGTTTAAAAACGAATTGACCTTTCTCGGTGGTAACGGTGGCGCATTGAAATGTGAAAATCATTTTATCGTTGATACCAACAAACTTGCTGAAGTGGCCAATTTACGCGTCGTCGTCACGTTATTTACGCGTCGTCGTCACGTTAAAAAACAGCGAGGGTGCCAGCGGGCAATACACGATGGAGTTTGCCTCCTTTGGCATGAATACTATGGATGAAAGCCTGTATGGCAGGGAATACAGCTCCTTTCGTTCCGCCACGCTGGTTCCTCAAAAAAACAAAGATTTTTGCAAGCCTGGTGACGTGATATTCCAAATCGATTCTGCCATGGCGCGGATCAACGGGCAAGGAAAAGATCTGCTGGCGACGGGAATTATCAAGCCGTATGTCCAATATGTCGGATAACCGCATTGCCTTGGGACAATTTGCCTGAACAGTGACTCGCTTTCTGTGGTAAACTCAGTCCGTTTTTCCGCCGAATTGAACATGAGGTGCTTCTGAACACCCGGCACAACTTTCACTGCCACTTTCTTTGCCTGATGGCGAAACCTTTGCCAGTTTCTACCCGGAAGAAAACGCGTCACTTCTGGCCGCCCTTCACAACGTGTTGCAACAAGAGCACGGTAGCTATATTTACTTACTTCTGGTCACGGGAAGGTGGAGGGCGCAGCCATCTACATCATGTCAGGGCGATGCAGCGGGCTATGTGCCGTTAGACACACGCGCCTATTTTGTACCTGAAGTCCTGAACGGCATGGAGCAACTTGCGCTGGTCTGTATCGACAATATCAATCCATTGCAGGCGATGATGTTTGGGAAATGGCGATGTTCAACCTCTACAATCGTATTCAGGAAGGTGGGCACTCCCGGCTGTTGATCACCGGCGATTGCCCACCGCGTCAGCTTAATTTGCATCTGCCTGATTTGGCATCTCGTCTGGATTTGGGGCAGATTTACAAATTGCAGCCGCTCTCTGATGAAGAGAAAAGTGAGGCGTTACAGCTGCGCGCCCGCCTGAGAGGCTTTGAGCTACCAGAAGATGTGAGCTGCTTTTTGTTGAAAAAGCTCGATCGCGAAATGCGCACGTTGTTTTATGACGCTCGATCACACCTCTTACCGCCCAGCGTAAACTCACTATCCCCTTCGTCAAAGAGATCCTGGGGCTATAACAGCGCGAGCACTTGCTCTGGCGGACGGCCGATACATACCCACTCTCCGTTGACTACAATCGGGTGCCCAATAAGCTTGGGATGTTCAACCAGTGCAGCAATCAGCTGTGTTTCACTTAACGTCGTATCCGACAGATTTAATTCGCGGCACAGGTCTTCTTTACTGTGATAACAGTTGCGGAATCTGTGCGGCATCCGGTGGCGTATCCAGATAGAGCACCAGGCGTGACGCCGTGTTGCTGCAACAGCGCCAGTTGCTGCAACAGCGCCAGCGTTTCACGGCTCTTGGAGCCACGCGGGTTGAGATAAATAACGATATCGTGCGACATGGATTGTTCCTTACTGTTTATCAAGAAGATTTTTCAAACTGACGGAAGCGTTGCTGTAACTGGCGTAACTGGTCAATGCGGGCATCATAGCGCGCCTGCTCCAAACTGCCAAGTTTACTCAGCGAGCTGGCATTGCTAAACAGGCCGATGGCCTGATCCAGTTTTCCGGATAACGCCAGCTCCTCTCCGCTCGCAGCAAGCTCTTCGGCACGCATGCCCTGTGCGGCTGAGGCCTGTGCCAGCAGTGACCAACCGTTGGGATCGCCCGGATTGGCATAGGTATAACGATAGAGCAGGCGGCTGGCTGCGGCGGCCTGACCACCAGTGACATAGGCGTTAGCCAGGTTCAATTGCAGTTCCAGATTGTTCTGGGCACCCGGCGCTTTTTGTAAGCGCGCGATGGCCTGCGCGGCTTTGTTTTGCGCCAGATCGATATCCGTCATCAGATCGAGAAACCAGGAGCTGTCCGGGGTTTTGTCCAGCAGTGGCTGAAGCACTGCGCGGGCATCGTCATATTTCTTCTCTTCATAAGCGCGCACCGCTTTGCCGTACTGTGCGGCAAGCTGCTCGCGCACATTGCCTTTTAGCAAGTTATCAATGGTTTCATCTGAGGTAGCCTTATACGCGGTGCTGTACATCGTCAATGCGCGCATCTTAGCAAACAGAAAATCCTGCGAGGATTGGGTGGGTGCAGGAGGCATCTGGTTGGCGCGGTTGCGAGCATCGGTCAGACGACTCTCCGGCAACGGGTGTGTCAGCAGCATTTCCGGCGGTTTGGTGGCATAGCGTGATTGATCGGCTAATTTTTGCATGAAGTTAGGCATAGCCTGCGGATCAAACCGGGCCCGCCGCAACACTTGCAGGCCAATACGATCGGCTTCCTGTTCGTTGGACTGCGTAAAGCTGATAATTCCCTGCTGCGCACCGGCCAACGTCCCGCTCAGTGCCGCCATTCCCACCTGCGGATTGGCCATGGCGAGCAGAATGGAACCCAATGCCCTTACCCAGGTAAGCGGGGCGTTGCGCTGTTGTGATTCCATGGCGCGCGCCAGATGGCGTTGAGTGACGTGCGAGATTTCATGCGCTAGCACCGAGGCCAGTTCGCTTTCGTTTTCCGCGTAGCGGAACAAGGCAGAATGGATGAACACATTGCCACCGAAGAAGGCAAAGGCGTTCAGCTCATCGTTGCGAATGATGAAGAAGTGAAAAGGCATGCGTACTGAGTTAGCGCTTTTTACTAACCGCTGGCCCAGTTGGTTGATGTATTGTACCAGCAGCGGATCGTCAATCAGCGCTGCACCGCCGCGCATTTGCCTTAGGTAGAAATCACCCATGGCAATTTCTTGATTGATACTGAGCGTACCGCCTGCTGTGGTTCCCATATCAGGAAGCTGATTCTGCATATCCGCAACGACGGGCGCCGCGATACCGCCCAGCATTGCGCCGAACAGCAGCGCAGTCAGGGCTTTCTTTACTCTGAATCCACGCAGAAACGTCTTGCCTGCCAGAGCCGTAATGCGAGGACGTTCAGCACCTAACCAATTAAAGACCATGAGTGGGACCTTCTCGACTGCACGGTAAAAGCGATTAGCGCCTATCTTAGCCAGAGCGGAGGGAGCATGCAAACTTAGCCAGCGCGGAGGGAGCATGCAAAGTGGAATGCGGGAAAAGTGCAGCATAAAAGCGCGCCGTGCAAAAAAACAGCAAGCACAAAACAGCAAGCACAAGGTTGCGAACAGTATGAATCAGGATAACACAAAAACACCGACACCTTAACAATGTCGGTGGATACCTGATGAACAATGTCAGGTGGATACCTGATGCACTATCAGGCGCTTTTCAGATAGTTCAGTACGATATCGTGGTGATCGCTGGTTTTGAAATCATCAAACACATGCGCCACTTTACCATCTTCACCAATCAAAAAGCTGATACGGTGAATGCCGTCGTAGGTTTTTCCCATGAATGTCTTTTCGCCCCACACGCCGAAGGCTTGTGAGATCTGATAATCTTCGTCGGACAACAACGTAAAGTTCAGCAGCTCTTTTTCCGCAAAGCGAGACAGTTTTTCCGGTTTGTCGGTGCTGATACCCAACACTTCCACGCCATGTTTCTTCAAATCTTCCATGTTGTCTCGCAAACCGCAGGCTTGCACGGTACATCCCGGCGTCATCGCTTTAGGGTAAAAATAGACCAACACTTTTTGTCCCTGGAAGTCGGTTAAATTTACTTGTTCGCCATCCTGGTCGGGCAAGCCAAATTTTGGTGCGGTATCACCGGCTTTCAGTGTGTTCATCACTATCTCCATCTTTCTCTTCATGCTGTGGATAGTTCACGACGCTAATACTGTGCCTTATGCGTGTAGTTCTGTACATAGCTGATGAAAGGCTGGCTCAATAATTGCGCCATTAAGCGTTTCAGGGCTGTGTGCGGTGATTTGAATGGTGATTTGAATATATAACATAACGTTGACGGATGTCCGCTGGTGGCGGACTGCGTTTTTGAAACCAACTTCGCAATGTTCATGTGATGTGCGTCAAACAGGGCGGTAAAGCGTTCAATGATATGCGGTGAATCCGCCAGTTCAACCTTGACCCATACCGTTGAGGGCATTGGCGGGAGAGCCTGAGACTCCGTGCGCTTCATCACGATCAACAATTTCATTTCCACCCCTTTGAGCGGTAGCGTGGATTCGATAAACGTGATGGCATTCCGACTTCTCGATAGCAGCATGATGAATGTGAACTCTTTGCCCAGCATCGCTGGATGACTATCTTTATAGTTACAGCCACAGCTACTGACGTAACGTATGATGCCGTTCACAATCCCGGGACGAACGATGCCGATGGCGGTGATAACCAGAAAATGTTCTTGTTGGCTCGGCAAAATCTTGCTTCCTCTGCATCGGGTTGAGAATAACAATAACATTGTAAACACAAAAAATTGTCCGGGGCAATTTTGCATTTGTTCTGCGAGCGTTTTAGACTCCGACAACGCGGTTGCGTGCTTGCTTTTGCAGTGTTGCGTGCTTGCTTTTGCAGTGAAGTCAAAAGTACCATGAAGAACTTGTTTTGGAGGGGATGGCGAATGTTTACGGGAAGTATTGTTGCACTGGTTACACCGATGGACGACAACGGAGCCGTCGATCGTGCAAGCTTGAAAAAACTTGTTGATTATCATATTGTTAGCGGAACCGCGGCGATAGTGTCCGTTGGAACCACCGGAGAGTCCTCCACCTTGAGCCATGATGAACATGGCGATGTGGTGATGATGACGCTGGAACTGGCAGACGGACGTATCCCGGTGATAGCTGGAATGGGTGCCAATGCGACGTCGGAAGCCATCTCTCTCACCAAACGCTTTCACGGAACCGGCGTAGTGGGTTGCCTGACAGTAACCCCTTACTACAATCGCCCGACGCAGGAAGGGTTGTTCCAGCATTTTAAAGCGATTGCCGAGCACACCGATTTACCGCAAATTCTGTATAACGTACCGTCGCGTACCGGCTGTGACATGCTGCCGGAAACCATCGCCCATCTTTCCGAAGTGAAAAATATTGTTGCGGTGAAAGAAGCTACCGGGAACTTAAGCCGTGTGAGTCAGATCCAAGAGTTGGTTGATGATAAATTCATTTTGCTGAGCGGTGATGACGCCAGTAGTCTGGATTTTATGCAACTCGGTGGTCGAGGCGTGATTTCCGTGACGGCGAACATTGCGGCGCGGGAAATGGCACAACTGTGCGCATTGGCGGCACAAGGTGATTTCGCTGCAGCGCGCAGTTTGAATCAACGGCTGATGCCACTGCATCAGAAATTATTTGTTGAAACTAATCCGATCCCGGTGAAATGGGCATGCAAGGCATTAGGATTGATGGCGACCGATACGCTTCGCTTGCCGATGACGCCTCTGACTGACGCCGGTCGGACAGTGATGGAGCGCGCATTGAAGCAAGCTAGTTTGCAGTAACCCTTAGGGAGATTTGATGACTTCTTCAGTGCAAAAGTCCATGGTGGCAAAAGTGGTTGGTTTGTCGCTGGTTATGCTATTAGCAGCATGTTCTAGCGATCAGCGTCACAAATGTCAGGTCAGCGGCGATGAGTCCTATTTGAAAGTGCCACGACCGAGGACGTTAGTGGCACCCGCGGGAATGATCCTTCCGGTGCAGAATGGGGATTACGAGATCCTGGCAGCCTCATCAACCGGTGAACTGGGGAAAGCGTTAGATATTCGTCCTCCTTTCCAGCTATTGGCGTTGTTAAGCGGATCGCACATGCAAATTTCCGGTGATACAGCCACTTTGCTGATCGAAAACAGCGCGCAGGCGAACCGTCTGTGGCCGCAGGTGGTGCAAATCATTCAGGACAAGGGCTATGTGATTGCCAGCCGTCAGGATGCCTCGCAGACGCTGATCACCGATTGGATCTTCTGGCCGCGTGACGATGAAAGTGTGCCGTACCGCGCGCGTTATCAAATCTCCGTTCAGCCTCAAGGATATCAGGTCGTGGTTGTGGTGAAACTGCTCGGCCTTGAAGTGCAGAAAACGCCGATGGCAGAGGCGCTTCAGGTGCAACGTTATACCAGTCTGATGGCCAATACCCTGTCAGACGCGTTGGAGAAACAGGAGGCCGCGCGTGAGAATGCGCAGGTCAATCGCGCAGTCGGTATGCTGGACGTGCTGAGTGGTGCGGATGACAGCGGCCTGCCGTTGCTGGTGGTGCGTGGCCCTTATTCAGTGGTCTGGGATCGTCTTCCTGCCGCGCTGGAAAAAGTCGGCATGAAGGTGAACGATCGCAGCCGTCCGCAAGGTTCCATTGCGGTGACCTACAAAGCACCGGGCAGCAGCGCCTGGGAACGTTTGGGGGCTAAAGACCCTGAACTGACCAACGGCGATTACAAATTGCAGGTTGGCGATCTGGGTAACCGCAGTACGTTGCAGTTTATCGACTCGAAAGGGCATACGCTCAGCCAGTCAAAAAACGACGCGCTCGTCGCCGTCTTCCAGGCGGCACTAAGTCACTAACAGCAAGTGCCGGTTACATCCGGCACTTCTTTATTTCGGCCCGGCGAATGCCGGTATTTCGGCCCGGCGAATGCCGGTATTTTTATTGTTAATCAATTGTTAAATCTTATTGTTAATCAAGTATTAAATCATCGGGCCCGTTGTCGGTGGCCCACAACTGTGTGGAGTATAAAAGATGCAAAAGCTAGCTGAGTTGTATCGAGGAAAAGCGAAAACGGTCTTCACCACTGAAGATTCCGATCTGTTGGTGCTGGAGTTTCGCAATGATACGTCAGCCGGTGATGGTGCGCGCATTGAAGATTTTGATCGTAAAGGTATGTTGAACAACAAGTTCAACCATTTTATCATGACCAAACTAGAAGAGGCGGGCATCCCGACGCAAATGGTTAATTTGCTATCCGACAACGAAGTGCTGGTGAAAAAACTAGAGATGGTGCCGGTAGAGTGCGTGGTGCGTAACCGTGCTGCCGGTTCTCTGGTGAAACGCCTGGGTGTGGAAGAGGGCATTACCTTGAACCCGCCACTGTTTGACCTGTTCCTGAAAAATGACGCCCTGCACGATCCGATGGTGAATGAATCTTACTGCAAAACCTTTGGTTGGGTGAATGAAACCCACCTGGCACGCATGAAAGAACTGAGCTACAAAGCCAACGACGTGCTGAGCAAACTGTTTGATGACGCGGGCTTAATTCTGATGGACTTCAAATTGGAATTCGGATTGTTCAAAGGTGAAGTGGTGCTGGGTGATGAGTTCTCCCCTGACGGCAGCCGCCTGTGGGACAAGCAAACCCTGAACAAGATGGACAAAGACCGTTTCCGTCAAAGTTTGGGTGGTTTGATTGAAGCCTATGAAGAAGTTGCACACCGTCTTGGCGTAAAATTGGACTAAACGCGCAATCGTTTTCGTGCTAACGTCGCGTACGCGTCGTTGCCTGTCATTCTCTGCGTTAAGTGGAGAATGACAGTTCTCCCGTACTAATGTGATGTGGTATTGGGCTAATTAGCAGTGTCAAAACAGTGCTATCATCTGAGTATTGAATGAAACCGATATCTTGACTTCAGCATGGCAGGAAACCCTTCCTCATGACTTCTTTCGATCCCACGCTTCTGATCCTGCTCGGCTTTGCAGGACTCGGTATTATCAGCCACAACATGACGGTCACTTGGGCGATGTTGGCGCTGATGGCGGTACGCTTGACGCCGCTGAGCGGTTATTTCCCGCTGGTGGAAAAATATGGATTGAGCATCGGGATACTGATTTTGACCATTGGCGTGATGGCCCCGATCGCCAGCGGGAAAATCAGCGCCTACGACTTCTTTCAGGCGTTCCTTAACTGGAAATCGCTGGTAGCGATTGCGGTGGGCATTGCGGTTTCCTGGCTCGGTGGTCGCGGCGTTTCTCTGATGAGAAATCAACCTTCCGTGGTGTCGGGATTACTGATTGGCACCGTGGCTGGCGTCGCGTTGTTCCGCGGCGTGCCGGTAGGTCCGCTGATTGCGGCAGGTATTCTCTCGTTGTTGATTGGCAAATCCTGAGAACGGCATTGGCATGTCTGAGCTCATCACCCCAAACCTACTCAGTGCTGACGCGAACGGCGATCCTGCGCGGCTGCAGCATGTTGGCGCGTGCCGCTTGCTGGTGGTCAGCGGTGAGGCGCAATGGGTGCAAATACAGGTGGAAGCGCTGTGCCGACAGACGCCGGGGGATTGGCTTTGGCTGGGGGGCATGCAACCTGGCAGTATAGCCTTTAGCAAAGCGCGGATGCTGCTGGAGCAGGAGTATCAGCATGCCGTCTTTGATGCTCGCAGTGGGCTGGATGTCGAAGCGCTGGCGATCGTGGCTGGCACTTTGCGTGCGGGCAGTTGGCTACTGCTGCTGGTCCCGCCCTGGCATGCGTGGGCACAACAACCCGATGCTGATAGTTTGCGTTGGAGTGAGCAGTCGCAGGCGATAGCCACGCCGAATTTCATTACGCATTTTCAGCAGCAACTGCTGGCGGACGATGAGGTAACACTGTGGCGGCAGGGAGAGAAGGGAGCCATAAAGCCGCTACTCCTCGTGCACCGTGGCAACCTGCCAGTGGTGATACAACGCCACAGCAGCAGGCATTGCTGGCTCGTCTACAGGCTGCGGCACCCGGCGTTTATGTGATTACCGCCGCGCGATGGCGCGGTAAATCGACACTGGCGGGAATGCTGGCAGCGCAGTATACGGGTGTCTGTTGGGTGACATCACCTTCTCGCGATACTGCCTCTCAGTTGCTACACTGCGGTGGGGCTGAATTACTGCGGTGGGGCTGAATTGCCGTTTTGGTCTCTAGACGCTTTGCTTGCACATTGCCAATCGTCATCGCTGCCGCCGCTCGACGGGCTGTTGATTGATGAGGCAGCGGCGATCCCTGCGTCAGTATTGCAAGCGCTGATAAGCCATTTTCCTCGCGTGTTGATGCTCACCACGGTGCAGGGGTATGAAGGGACGGGGCGTGGCTTTCTGCTGAAATTTTGTGCCTCGCTGCCGCACTGCGACATGCTGACGTTGGATCAATCGCTGCGCTGGGTCGCAGACGATCCGCTGGAGCGTTTTCTTGATGAAGCTCTACTTTTTCGTGATACGTTTACTGATATCGATACCCTGAATCCGGGAACTGCGAGATTACCTGCTGTCGTCACGAACCGTTTAGCGCCGGCGTGATTGAGTGAATCGGCGGGTTTGCATCGGTATTATGTCTTATTGCGCAGCGCGCATTACCGCACCTCGCCGCTTGATTTGCGGCGCTTGCTGGATGCGCCCGGTATGCATCTCTATGGCGCTCAGCGAGGCGAGGCACTGGGCGGCGTAGCCTGGTGGGTTGATGAAGGCACCTGTCGACAGCGTTAGCGCATGAGGTGTGGCGGGCCGCCGTCGCCTGCGCGACAATCTGGTAGCACAATCGTTGGCGGCGCACGGTGATGGGTGGCAAGCCCCTTGTTTACGCTCGCGGCGTATCAGCAGCATTGCGGTTGTCACGGAGCAGCGGCGCAGCAAGATTGGTCGTGCACTGATTGCTGCATGACGGGATACCGTGCGCGTTGATGACATTGATTTTCTGTCGGTCAGCTTTGGCTATCAGCCGGAACTGTGGGCGTTCTGGCAGGCATGCGGGTTTAGGCTGGTGCGCATTGGCAGCCATCGCGAGGCGAGCAGTGGCTGCTATAGCGCGATGGCGATTTTACCTATCAGTGAGGAAGGGCGGCAATTGGTGACGCGTGCCGAATGGCGTCTTGCTCAGGAGTGTCCTGCCTTGCACCGTATTATCCTATCCCTCTGGCGCTGCCGTTGTAGCTGCCGATAACCGAGCTTTCTACACTCTAAGACTCCGAATGGCGCACCCTGGCGGGATTTGCTTTTGCGCATCGTGGCATGGAAGCCACCTTTTCCTCGTTGACACATCTGTTGGGGCGCTAGTAGTTGCCGCTGTTCGCATTGCGCATGCTCAATGCCTATCCGCATGATCCAAAGCGCGGTGTGAAGGTGTTTTCATTAAGCGGTAAAAAAGCTCTGTTACAACACTGGCGTGAGGAGACAGTTCAGTACAACGCTGGCGTGAGGAGACGGTTCAGGTACTTGTCGAGCTTGACGCAGCGGCCTGTGCACGTTGGCAACGCTGGGCGCAACCGGGTTGTTTCCGGCTGAATAAATCGGGTTGTTTCCGGCTGAATATAAATAAATGCCTGGTGGAATGGACAGGTTTGCCGGCATACGTAGTAATCAACATGGAGAAGAGCGACAGACATATTATGGTGATGGGAAATTTTTGCGGTTCAAGTACGGGAAGTAACACAGCCTTTATTGATGCGGCGCGGATGACGGGAAAAACCCTGGCGCAGGCCGGTATCGCCATTGTTTACGGCGGTGGTCGTGTCGAGTTGATGGGCGCGGTCGCGGATGCGGTGCTGACGCAGGGCGGCGAAGTGATCGGTGTCATGCCGCGCTTTTTGGCCTATCAAGAGCTTTATCATCCGGGCCTGACCACGTTGCATGTGGTGGAAAACATACATGAACGTAAAGCCAAAATGGCGCAGATTGCCGATGGCTTTATCGCGATGCCGGGCGGGTCCGGGGCGCTGGAAGAAATTTTTGAGCAGTGGACCTGGCGCAATTGGGGATTCGTGACAAACCCTGCTCGTTTCTCAATGTTAACGTTATTTTTACCCGCTGAAAACCATGAATGAAATGATGGTCAGACAGGGTTTATGAAGCAACCCTATGCCGATATGCTCACATTTTGGTCAAGTATTCAATGATTTGATTACAGTGTAAACTCTGCGGTTTTGGATGTGGAGATACAGTGGCTAACGTTGATGTAAGATGCTCGTTTTGTAAACAGACAGCCTCTGTAAAAAACACGGTTATGGCAAAAGTGCCCATCAGCGTTACCGTTGTCAGTCATGTAAACGCACCTTCCAGCTCGATTATTCCTATAGTGCCTGCCAACCAGGAATGATAGACCAAATCATTGACTTGGCAATGAATTGAATAATGCTGGTATTTGTGACACTGCTCAGGCGGTTACATATTAGCATCAATGCCGTTGTGCGTACTTTAAAAAACTCTCGCCGTGGAATGTAACAACGCTGCCACTGGATAACCTGCAAATTCAACTGATTTGCGAAGTGGATGAGATGTAGTCATTTATTTATTGGCAACAAAAAATGACAGCGCTGGCGGTGGTATGCACGGGAGCCGCGTTTGAAGCGGATTATCGCTCATGCATTTGGCTCTCTAAGCAAGAAAACGCGGCGTAAGTTGCTGAGACTGTTCTCGGGTTTCAGAGTGGCATTTTGGTGCACTGATGGCTACAGGGCTTACAACGACGAACTTCAAAAAGCAACGACGAACTTCAAAAAGCAAAACACATTGTTGGCAAACTGTATACAAAGCGTATTGAGCGTGAAAATCAGCGCGCTGCCCAACCGATTGAAACGCCTCAATCGTAAAACCGTAAGACGTTGTAGTATTCAGACGTTGTAGTATTCAAAATCATCTGAAAAGCACGATAGGCTCATCGGCACTTACATCGAACGCGAGTATTACGTTTGATGTTGTATCAACTTATTGAATACACGATCCGGAAGGTTATTGAATACACGATCCGGAAGGGCAAAATAAAGGCAACTCATGGGTAGAACCGCCTTACAAGCAACACGATGATTATGCCAGATAACCCAGCGCCTGTTGCAGCATCAGACCGTCAATCGAGTGACCTACACCTGCAATCATATCGAGTGAATGCGCACTGCCCAACGTATGCAGGCGCTGAGCGGCAGCCTGTGCGTGCGCAGGCAAAATCACGCTGTCCTGCTCTCCGTGGATAAAATGCACTACCGCTGGCGTCAATGCAGATTCTGGCAACGAGGCAAAGCGGCCGCTAAAGGCGATAACCGTACCGGCAATCGCCGAGTCTGCCTTGAGCGCTTCCAGAGACATGATGGTCCCCTGCGAAAACCCAACCAGCACGGTATGTGCAGCATCAACCAGAACCTTCTCCTGCCAATGGCGCACAGTTGACAGAAATCTGGGTATTGCCACATCAACGCGCGCCTGACGGTTCTCTTCGGTCACGCCTTGCACGGAGAACCACTGACGCCCCGTACCCCATTCGGTGCTTTCTGGCCCATTGAGGCTGACAACACAGGCATCCATCAAGGCATCGGCAAAATAGCTCCCCAATGCCGCCATGCCGTTAGCGCTGTCGCCAACCCCGTGAAACAACAAGACCAAACGCTGCGCCTGCTCCGGTTGTTGTACTGTAATTGCATCGCTCATAATATGTCCCGTTTTGTCATGGTATTCTTTAATGATATCATTGTGGTCATTACGTGCTATCGGGATTTATTGAACAAGTCATTCCATTATTTCCAATATTTCCATGACCCACCTTCACGTCCTTCACCCTGAAGTATCACACTGATACTGACCACCTGCTGATACTGACCACCTGATCGGAGGTGATATGCTCACCTCAACAACACGACGGGTGACCAAATGGCAAAACATTTCACGGCAGAATTTAAGCTCGAAGCAGCAAAGCTGATTGTAGACCACGGCTATACCTACGTTAAGGCCGCAGAGGCGGTTAATGTCAGCCATTCGGCTATCACCCGCTGGGTTAGCGCGCCAGGGGAAAACGCCCGCCGGGCTTCCTCTGAAGCCCGAACAGCTAGAGCTGCGTGAGATGAAGAAAAAAGTCCAGCGTCTTGAAATGGCGAATGAAATCCTAAAAAAGGCTACGGCTCTCTTAATGTCGGACTCACTCAACGGTTCACGGTAGTCGACAGGCTGAGAGCGCGATATCCGGTCGCGGCATTGTGCCAAACTTTTGAAGTACATCGCAGCCGCTACAGGCACTGGCAGGCTTCGGCTATGAGCCCGAAGGGGAACGTGTGGTTAAGCGCAGCCAGGTCATGGAAGCCTGGAATGCCAGCGGCGGCTCCGCCGGCGCCCGAAGCATCGCGACTATCGTCTCCAGGGGCTCTGGCGTCAAAATGGGCCGCTGGCTGGCTGGTAAGCTGATGAAAGAGCTGGATATCGCCAGTTGCCAGGTACCGACGCACAAATACAAACGCAGCGGAAACGAACACGTTGAAATACCGAACCATCTCGACCGCCAGTTCGCGGTTACCGCGCCGGCTCAGGTGTGGTGCGGTGATGTGACCTATATCTGGACGGGTAAATGCCATGCTTATCTGGCGGTGGTGCTGGATATGTTCGCCCGTAAACCGGTGAACTTGGCCTTGTCGACGTCGCCGGATTCGGTACTCACGGTCAAAGCATTGCAGATAGCCTGGGAGTTTTGGGGTAGGCTACCAGGCGTGATGCTCCACAGCGACCAGGGTAGCCCCTATACCAGCTGCCAGTATTGGCAGGCCCTGTAGTGCTGTCGGATAAAGCGAGCCGCTGGGGCAACTGCTGGGATAACGCCCTATGGAGTGGTTCTTCCTGAGCCTGAAGGCCGAATGGGTGCCGACCAAGGGCTATAAAAGCTTCAACGGGGCTCAGAGCGCGACAATCCGCTCCACGCTCAGTCGCTGCGGCGCTAGTTGGAGCCAGAAGTAGCTGTCAAAGGCCAGGTCCAGCCGGAGGGCGTGTGCAGCAGCATGGCGGAAAGCCGTTGCAACTCTTGCCTTTGCTCTGTTTATGATATTCATTAAACGGTTTGGGTGATAGCGGGTAGTTTACGAGTTGGCGGCCTTCGTCGCTGCGGATAAGAAAGCCGCTGGGTGGCAGGCTGTTCAGCGAGTCGGTGGCCGCGTTAATCTCTTGCGGTGGCCGCGTTAATCTCTTGGTAGAAAAAAGACTCCGTGGCGCTGACCACCAACGATTCCAGCGATTCATCATTAACGGAGCGCAGCAGAACGTTTATCCACTTAAGCGATCCTGATTTTGCGCGTCTGACCAAGGCATCCCAGGTTTTCACATTGCCCAGATTGACCAGCGCATTTTTCAGCCGCGTGCAATCCTATTCACGTGTACCCAGATCCTGGATTTTCAGCACGATATCAGAGAAATTGTTGAGCAGTACCATACCTGATTTCTGAATGGCGGACGCGAGCTGCGTGCTGACTTTACTTTCATCATTGGTCACGGGATGCAACTGCGCGTTCACCATGGACAGTAGCGCTGAAGGGGGAAACGGCTGACTTCCTCGTGGAGCGAGAGAAATTCGCCTTGGCGAATAACCTGACGATTCAGATAGATGTCAACTTGGGTTTTCTGCGCCAGATCGTAGGAGATATAAGGCTGCCAATGGGGTGGATAGATAAGATCGATATTGCCCAGCGAAATATTGCCAATCTGCTCCTGGTTAGATTCGCCAAACAGGCCGAGGCACTGTGGCGTGCCATTCAGGCAATGTACCTCTTGCAGTTTACGCTCGGAGGGGGGCGAAATAGCTGCCAGCAGCTCCAGGCCGTCAGCAGCACGGCGGCAGCGGCAAGCCAGGGCATCACTGCCAACTGCGTCATCAGGTTGATAAACAACAGAAGAAAAGCCAATTAAATCAAAGAGAAGAAAAGCCAATTAAATCAAAGCGATTCTCTAATTCCCGAGGAGTGATGCACGGCGTGCTCTTCTCATGTTTCCTTGCGAACGGCAACCAGCTCGGCGCGTTCATTCCCCTCTTCTCGAATCGAGGCATTACGTTCAGGTATTAACGGTGGCGGTAAAATGCTTTGAGCGCTGTGCTCAACGCATTCACTCAAGGAATGTCCGTTGAGCGCAACGACCAGGGGAATTGAGCGGGTGCTAATCAGCTCAATGTGGTTGTTCTCGGTGATGTACTGTTCCCAGTCAGTTCCCAGTCAGCAGGCAGGTGTATCTCTTGCGTATCAATAAAATAACGCCATTTGTTTGCCGTACTGGTAGTGAGGCCATAACGCGTAATGTTGTGGGTGAGCACATAGACGCGCGGATCCTGCGAGTACGCTGCAGCACAGGCAACGTGCTGGACGCTGACAGTTGCAGATTGGCGAGTGTTAAATAGCGCTTAATGGCGGCACGCGCATCGTGCGTTAATGTGCGTTCTCGTGCGTGCATGACGGCAAAGTACGGTTTTATAAAGGGTAAATGACGACGCATACGGTATCCAGTGTAACTTCCTATGACGATAGGACAGGCAAACAATAGGGATAAAAAGAATAACTATTGTGCTAATTCCAACGCTGATAATTCGGATACTAGCAAACTTATCCCGAGAGTGATAATCCATATGCCATTGTTAATCAGCTTGATTCACTCATTAATGCAATAAATTTTCCTATATTTCTTCAATTTTATCAATAGGAAATAAGAAAATATGGGTAAAATCTGAATTTATTGTGATGTGTTGACTTTTATTTTTTCTGGAAAAAATACGCTTTTTGTTATTTTTTTGCGATTGCGTAAATTGAGTCTTTTCAGAGTTGCGGTAATATGGCTTGTTAACGCACAATGTGAGCAATATCAAAAAAACAATGTGAGCAATATCAAAAAAAATTAACGTCTTTTTTTGCATTCTGCGGCGTTCCCATTACGGAAAAAGAGGTGCCGGTTCCTCACCTTTTTTTTTGACGGATATCAATTTTTTATTGTCGCAGGAATGCCACGTAGGGCGAATATATTTATGGATAACAATCTGAAAAAACCGAAAATTCTGAATGTGGAGACGGTGGCTTGCTCGCGTCTGTTTAACGTGGAATCGGTTGATCTTGAGTTCAGCAACGGCGTGTGCCGTGTGTATGAACGGATGCGCCCCTCGGGGCGAGAAGCGGTGATGATTGTGCCGATTATCGATAATCAACTGGTGCTGGTGCGCGAATACGCCGTCGGTATCGAGCAGTATGAATTGGGATTCCCAAAAGGGCTCATCGATCCGGGGGAAACCGTTTTTGAAGCGGCGAATCGTGAATTGATGGAAGAAGCGGGATTCGGCGCACACCAGATGTCGCTGTTGGCGACGCTGACGTTGGCTCCTTCCTATTTCTCCAGCCGCATGAATATCATGGTCGCGCGTGACCTTTATCCGCAGACGCGAGAAGGGGATGAGCCTGAGCCGCTGATTCCAGTGCGCTGGCCATTAGATAATTTGCTAGGCCTGTTGCAGGAACCGGATTTTCACGAAGCGCGTAACGTCAGTGCGCTGTTTTTAACGCGTGAGTGGTTGGCAGGACAGACACTTTCATCGTCCCCGGCCTAGGCCAGGGAACGCTTGCAGAAATAATCCGATTGGTTGTAAGCGATTCCCGCCTGCGCGGAAATGACGGGAAGGTGCTCGTCCGTGACGAAGCGTTAAAACAGCTCTTCGTTCTGACTGTTTTCCATCAAGGTGGTGCCTGCCTTGTGGACTTCAAACTCCGTAGGTTGCGTGCATCGGAAAAATATTCCGCACGGCTGTTGCTACTGCCGCTGGAGAGTTTACCGGTATAGCGATCGATGGTGACGGTAACGACGCCCGGCGGCGGTGTCAGCGGCTGCTTTGCCACGCCTTGCAGCGCAACTTTTCTTTGATCGCACAAGAAACCGTGCTGCGGCCCAGATCGCGGCGATGGTCATCAAAGCCAATCCACACTGAGGTGACAAGGTTGGGTCCGTAGCCGGAGAACCAGGTATCTTTGGAACTGTTGGTGATGCCGGTTTTGCCGCCGATGTCATGGCGCTGCAAATCTTTACCGGCATGCCAGCCCGTTCCCATCCAGCTTGGTTCGCCAAAGATGTTACTCTGGTTCGCCAAAGATGTTACTATTCTATTG
The DNA here is from genome assembly GCA_051710525.1 of Symbiopectobacterium sp. Taxonomy (GTDB): domain Bacteria; phylum Pseudomonadota; class Gammaproteobacteria; order Enterobacterales; family Enterobacteriaceae; genus Symbiopectobacterium. The sequence goes on from JBPESR010000001.1 coordinate 263,411, forward strand.
AGCACACTATTCATCAGAAACGACAACGGCGTACTGATGACATGCGGCGCATACGGCAGCGTACTTACCTGCGCTTCGGTTGGCGTGACGGCATCAATCTGTGGTTGAGGCACAGCAGCCCTGCGGCTCTTGTGAAGTGGCGACGTTCTCCATGCTGTCCGTTGAGAGTACGGTTGAGCGCGGTGTTTCACCATAAACCAGCGGCAGATTGCATGTGTCGCATACGGTTTTCGGCGTTGCGTTGAAAAGCGCGTTACCAGCATCATTCTCGATGCGGGAAATCAAGTAAGGGTCAACCAGGTAACCCCGTTGGCTATCACAGCATAGCCTCTGACTACCTGGAGCGGTGTGAAGGAGGCAGCACCCAGCGCCAGCGATTCGGTACGCACAATGTTTTGCTGCGGGAAACCGAAACGCTGTAGGTAATCAGCCGCATAATCAACGCCCATGGCGCGCATCGCTCGCACCATCACCACGTTTTTAGACTGACCCAGCCCTTGACGTAAGCGAATTGGACCGTCGTAGGTTGCCAGAGAGTTCTTTGGACTCCAATCTGAGCCAGCGCCCGCATCCCAACAAGTGATCGGCCGTCGTTGAGGATAGTAGCCAGAGTCAGCCACTTATCCATGGCGGCGGTGTAGAGGAACGATTTGATATTGGAACCAATCTGACTCAGCGCCTGCGTAGCGCGGTTGAACTTACTCTGATTGAAATCAAAGCCGCCCACCAGCGCTTTAATGGCACCGTTGGAGAGTTCATGGACACCAGAGCGGAGTTGACGTCCGGCGCTTGTCCCAGCCACCAGTCGTTGCCCACTTTACGCACCCACACCTGCTGGCCGGTTTGCGCTACATCGGTGATGCGGCGCGGCATCGCACCTTGCAGTACGTCGGATTTAAACGGAAGCGCCCATTTCATATCGGCCAGCGGTAGCACAACGCTGCTGCTATCGGCCATCAGCGTGGTGGCTTTGTCGGCATCGCTTTGGGTAATAACTGCGGGGTTTAGCGGAGCGTAGTTAGGCGTGTTTTCAGTTCATTGATAATGCGCGTTTGATCCCAGGCGCTTTCACCCACTTTCCTCAGTACTTTTCTGGGCCGCGATAGCTATGGCGCATATCATAGGCCATGACGTTATTGCGCAGCGCCTCTTCTGCGGCGAGCTGACGTTTCTTGTGATGGTGGTGTAGACCTTGTAGCCATTGTTATAGGCGTTTTCACCGTAGCGTTTCGTCATCTCCTGACGCACCATTTCGGCCAGATATTACGCGGAGAAGGCAATCTCTGGTGCGTGGTAGTAGGCCACCAGCTTCTCGTTACGAGCCTGATCGTACTGGGCCTGCGTGATGTAATTTTTATCGCGCATACGGGCCAGCACCACATTGCGGCGCGCCACGGCGCGATCGTGGGAGTAGAGCAGGTTAAAGGTGGACGGTGCTTTAGGTAAACCGGCGATGGTGGTCATTTGGCTCAGCCTCAGTTGGTCAACTGAGCGGCCAAAGTAGACGTGCGCGGCAGCACCCACCCAGTAGGCGCAATATCCGAGATAAATCTTGTTGAGATTAGGAGCTATATCCGAGATAAATCTTGTTGAGATTGAGATAAAGCTCCAGGATCTCGTCTTTGGTCAGCAACTGCTCAATGCAGATCGCCAGAAACACTTCTTTGATCTTACGGATCAGCGTGCGTTCCAGGCTCAAAAAGAAGTTACGCGCCAACTGCTGCGTGATGGTACTCGCCCCTTGCGATGCGCGCCCAGAGGTCAACGCAACAATAGTGGCGGCGCGCACGACAACGCAAGGCGCGCACGACAACGCAATAGTGGCGACGCGCACGATCCCTACCGGATCGATACCGTGATGCTCGTAGAAGTGGCTGTCTTCGGTAGCGATAAACGCGTGGACCATTTCAGGCGGAATCTGATCCAACTTTAGCAGAATGCGGCGCTTCTCGCCGAACTGGGCAATCAGTTCACCGTCGGCGCTGAACACCTGTATCGGCGTTTGTAAACGGACATCTTTGAACGTTGCTACATCGGGCAACTGAGGCTCGATATAACGATATAGCCCATATATCGATGCGGCTACAAGCCGAATGCAAGTCACTGTAAGTGATAAATAAATACTTTAGGAACTTCACGGGGAATTTTCCATTCAATAGCGTGTGGACAGTTTCTAAACAATTGCCCGCAAGTATAAAGGTAAGCCTGCACTTTGGATAATGGATAAGTTCTTTATTCAGCACACGTTTTCAGCAACGCGTGTCCTTCTCAACGACGAGGGAAAGGCTGCATTGAACATAGGACAAGGGAGAGGCTGCATTGAACATAGGACGAGGGAGAGGGAGAGGCTGCATTGAACATAGTTTATCACCATTGGCAGGTAGGATTAAATATACAAAACGGATGTCTTCGTGCCCTGGCCGTACAGCGCCACCGGCATGGCTGGTAACTGCGTCAATGGTGGCAAATCCCACTGCCTGCGGACACATTAAGGGAGGGGAGTTCCCAGCATTCCGACGCGTTGTGCGATGTCCTGACGCAATGGCGCTACCGCGCTGAATATCGCTGCGCGTTGGCTTTCTGGCCGGTCAAGTATTCAATGAGTTGATTACAGTGTAAAATTTCTGTGGTTTTGGATTTGGCGATACAGTGGCTAACGTTGATGTAAGATGCCCGTTTTGTGAACAGACAGCCTCTGTAAAAAAACACGGTTATGGCAAAAGTGCCCACATCAGCGTTACCGTTGTCAGTCATGTAAACGCAGCTTCCAGCTCGATTATTCCTATTGTGCTTGCCAACCGGGAATGACAGACCAACTCATTAACTTGGCAATGAATAATGAGGGTATTCGTGACACTGCTCAGGCGTTACATATTATTAGTATCAATGCCGTCGTGCGTACTTTAAAAAACTCTCGCCGCGTAATGTAACAACGCAGCCACTGGATAACCTATAAATTCAACTGATTTGCGAAGTGGATGAGATGTGGTCATTTGTTAGCAACAAAAACGGCAGCGCTGGCTGTAGTATGCATGGGAGCCGCGTTTGAAGCGGATTATCGCTCATGCATTTGGCTCTCTAAGCAAGAAAATGCTGCGTAAGTTCTAAGCAAGAAAATGCTGCGTAAGTTGCTAAAATTGTTCTCGGGGTTCAGAGTGGCATTTTGGTGCACTGATGGCTACAGGGCTTACAACGACGAACTTCCAAAAGCAAAACACATTGTTGGCAAACTGCATACACAGCGTATTGAGCGTGAAAATCTGACGCTGCGCAACCGATTGAAACGCCTTAATCGTAAGACGTTGGGGTATTCAACATCATCGGAAATGCACGATAGGCTCATCGGCACTTACATCGAACGCGAGTATTACGTTTGATGCTGTATCAACTTATTGAATACACGACCAACACGTTTGGCATCCACCTGCTTGAGCGAAGCAATAAAATCGGTAGCGCATATCTTCATACACCATCTCGCTCGCCAGTGAGCAACCAAGATTAAAGAAGTTGCTCACCAGTTCCTGTTGCTGCTCATACTTCAGCGGACCGCGATCTCCCCAACCGATAGCATCCACCTCCAACACCACATAGCCGCGTTTCGCCAACTCGTCACTGACAAAACGCCCGGTGAGAAGACAAACGCCCGGTGAAAAATTATTGGCCCACGCCTGTACCGATGCCAGTTTCTCGGCATTGCCCCACGGCTTGATCATCTTCTCTTTGCCGATATCAAACTTTGAGTCGTGATCATGCAACAAGATGATCGCCGGATGCGCCCCAGGCGTTTGGGGTGTTAACAGCAGCCCCGCCACCCCGCTTTGATAGGTTATATTGAATGCGACCTTCTAGGCGACATAGCCATCTCGCTCTTCGCGTTCAATTGTCGTTGGTGCAAAATCACGGTGCGAATCTGGCGTCAGCAACATCGCTCGCAGTTTCTGCCGTGCCTAGGTTTTCCAAACAGTGAAATCCTTCTCATTGCCTAACATCGGCTGCCTGATAGTTGTAGCCATTGCCTTCAAGCGGGAAGGTTATCGTGACGGGTGCTTCGCCAATCACCGCCAGCGTGGCGGAGGTGATTTGGAGAATTCGGGTATAACGATGGTCCCCTTATTACCGATAATCCGCGCTTCTTTTTGCGTGGGGTGTTGATCGAGCAGGACAATACCGTTACTTGTTCATCCGGGTAGAACAGCGTCATTTCATCCGGGTAGAACAGCGTCATGGCAGAAGGTCATCCACACCAGTTTCGTACAGGCTAGCAACACCGGTGATCGTGGATGGTACCTGCCGGAAAACCCAGGATACAAACGAGATGGGGTAAACTCCGACATCCAATTAGTGCGCCGCCGCAGCGATGCAAGCCCATTTTACGATCTCCGGCTGGCCCTTCACGGCGAAAACCAAAATCTGCGCTGACCATACGCACCGGGCCGATAGCATCGGCATCAAGCCATTCACGAACTTGTCGGTAAACCGGGAAAAAGCGCGTCCACATGCCTTACATCAGAAAAAGATTTTTTTTCGCGCGCAACACGGATTACCTCTGCGGTTTCATGACAATTCATGGTAAACGGCTTTTCGCTGGTAAACGGCTTTTCGCATAGCAATGATTTACCGTGATTCAGACATAACAAGATATTGTCTTTATGGGCTCTGTTGGGGGTGGCAATGTATACCACGTCGACATCGTGGTCGCTAACCAACGCCTCATATAACCAACGCCTCATAGCTGCCGTAGTATTTGCTGCCGTAGTATTTCTGCGCGGGAAAACGCTCACCAAGCTGTTCAGAAAGTGTTATAATTCCCATTATATCCCTGATAAAATAGATAGAGATAAAAAAATCCGGCGCCTAAGCGCCGGATTTTCATGCCTTCAAACCTGAAAAGCCTTCAAACCTGAAAACTTATTTTTTCTTCGCTTTCGGGTTCGGCAGGTCGGTGATGCTGCCTTCGAATACTTCAGCAGCCAGGCCAACAGATTCATGCAACGTCGGGTGAGCGTGAATGGTCAGCGCTATGTCTTCAGCATCACAGCCCATTTCGATCGCCAGACCGATTTCACCCAGCAGCTCTCCGCTGTTGGTACCGACAATAGCACCACCAATAATACGGTGCGTTTCTTTGTCAAAAATCAGCTTGGTCATGCCGTCCGCGCAATCAGAAGCGATGGCACGGCCAGACGCCGCCCACGGGAAGGTCGCCGTTTCGAAGCTGATATCTTTCTCTTTCGCTTCTTTCTCTGTCAGACCAACCCATGCCACTTCCGGTTCGGTGTAAGCAATGGAAGGGATCACTTTCGGAGTGAAGCAGTGTTTTTTGCCCGCGATAACTTCAGCGGCCACGTGACCTTCATGTACGCCTTTGTGCGCCAGCATCGGCTGACCGACGATATCGCCGATAGCGTAAATGTGCGGCACGTTGGTACACAATTGTTTATCAACGAGGATAAAACCACGCTCATCAACTTCAACACCCGCTTTTCCGGCATCGAGGTTTTTACCGTTCGGCACACGGCCGATAGCCATCAGCACCGCGTCATAACGCTGTGGTTCAGCAGGGGCTTTCTTGCCTTCCATCGAGACGTAGATACCGTCTTCTTTGGCTTCTACCGCCGTAACTTTGGTCTCCAGCATCAGGTTGAATTTCTTGCTGATGCGCTTGGTGAAGGCTTTAACAATGTCTTTATCCGCAGCCGGGATCACCTGATCGAACATTTCAACAACATCTATCTGAGAACCCAGCGCATGGTACACGGTGCCCATTTCCAGACCGATAATACCGCCACCAATGACCAACAGACGTCCCGGAATGCTTTTCAGTTCCAGCGCATCGGTGGAATTCCACACACGCGGGTCATCATGAGGAATAAACGGCAGTTGAATCGGACGAGAACCGGCGGCGATGATTGCGTTATCAAAGTTGATCACGGTTTTGCCTTCGGTACCGTCAACTTCCAGCGTATTCGCACCGGTAAATTTACCCAGACCGTTGACCACTTTCACATTACGGCCTTTCGCCATACCGGCCAGACCGCCCGTCAACTGGGTGATAACTTTCTCTTTCCACAGACGGATCTTGTCGATGTCGGTTTGCGGGTCGCCAAACACGATACCGTGCTCCGCCATCGCTTTCGCTTCTTCAATAACTTTTGCTACGTGCAGCAACGCTTTAGAAGGGATACAGCCCACGTTCAGACACACACCACCCAGAGTGGAGTAGCGCTCTACCAGTACGGTTTCCAGCCCCAGGTCAGCGCAGCGGAACGCCGCAGAGTAACCCGCAGGGCCAGCACCCAGTACCACTACTTGAGCTTTAATTTCTATACTCATCATGACCTCTTAATTGATTTCCGGCGGGTCTGTGACGTCATTATTTTGAGTCTTAACGCCATCTTCCACCGGGACGTGTCTTTTGCCAATGCAGTTTACAAAATAGTTAACAATTTTGAAACAACAAGCGACTAACGATGTGCCCTTAACCACTGACAGCTGTAGCAAATAACAGCTTATCAGAAAAAAGCCGACCGCAAGGCCGGCTTTTTCGATTACATCACCAGGCGGCGGATATCAGACAAGGTGTTGTTGATGATGGTAATAAAGCGAGCACCATCAGCACCGTCAATGACACGGTGGTCGAAGGACAGAGAGATCGGCATCATCAGACGCGGCGTAAACTCTTTACCATTCCAGATCGGTTCCATCGCAGACTTGGACACACCCAGGATAGCCACTTCCGGTGCGTTGACGATCGGCGCGAAGTGCGTGGTGCCGAGGCCACCAATACTGGAGATGGTAAAGCAGCCACCCTGCATTTCGCCCGCAGTCAGCTTGCCGTCACGGGCTTTCTTGGAGATAGCCATCAGCTCGCGAGACATTTCGATGATGCCTTTCTTGTTCACGTCTTTAAACACCGGAACCACCAGACCATTCGGCGTATCAACGGCAACACCGATGTTGATGTATTTCTTCAGCGTCAGACGTTGAGCATCTTCAGACAGCGAGCTGTTGAAACGCGGCATCTGCTCAAGCGCAGTCGCAACTGCTTTCATGATGAACACCACTGGGGTGATCTTCACATCCAGTTTGCGTTTTTCCGCTTCTACGTTCTGCTGTTTACGGAACGCTTCCAGATCGGTGATATCGGTTTTGTCAAAGTGCGTAACGTGCGGGATAGCCACCCAGTTACGGCTCAGGTTGGCACCAGAGATCTTCTGGATGCGGGCCAGTTCAACTTCTTCCACTTCACCGAACTTGCTGAAGTCCACTTTCGGCCACGGCAGCAGGCCCGGCAGAAAACCATCGGTCGCAGCGCCCGCCGCAGGTGCGGATTCAGCGCGTTTAACCACATCTTTCACATAAGCCTGGATGTCTTCGCGCAGGATACGACCTTTACGGCCGCTGCCCTTCATTTTCGCCAGGTTTACGCCGAGCTCACGCGCCAGACGGCGGATGACCGGAGTTGCGTGAACGTAAGCATCGTTTTCAACGAATTCGCCTTTATCGTCTGCCTTGGCAGCAGCCGGTGCAGGTGCAGCGGCTTTCGCCGGTTGCGCTGCCGTAGCGGCTTCTTGTTTGGCGGCCGGAGCAGCAGGCGCAGCGCCTTCCACTTCAAACACCATGATCAGTGAGCCAGTTTTCACTTTGTCGCCAGTGCTAACTTTGATCTCTTTCACGGTACCCGCGAACGGTGCCGGAACTTCTATAGAGGCTTTGTCGCCTTCTACGGTGATCAGCGACTGTTCAGCTTCTACTTTGTCGTTCACTTTCACCATCACCTCGGTGACTTCAACTTCATCTGCACCGATATCCGGTACGTTGATTTGGATAGCCATTACTCTTTCCCTTTCTTTCCCTTTCCCTTTCCCTTTCCCTTTCCCTTTCCCTTTCCCTTTCCCTTTCCCTTTTATGCTAAGCGCGGGTTAACTTTTTCAGGATCGATGTTGAATTTCTTGATGGCTTCAGCCACCACAGAAGCTTTAACTTCACCACGTTTAGCCAATTCTCCCAATGCGGCAACTACTACGTAGGAAGCGTCCACTTCGAAGTGGTGACGCAGGTTTTCACGGCTGTCGGAACGACCGAAGCCATCAGTACCCAGTACGCGGTAATCGCTGGCCGGAACGTAAGTACGCACCTGCTCGGCGAACAGTTTCATGTAGTCAGTGGACGCAATAGCTGGTGCATCGTTCATCACCTGAGCGATGTACGGTACGCGCGGTGCGTCGGTAGGGTGCAGCATGTTCCAGCGTTCGCTGTCTTGACCATTGCGTGCCAGTTCCGTGAAGGAGGTCACGCTGTAAACATCAGAACCGATGCCGTAGTCGTTGGCCAGAATTTGTGCCGCTTCGCGAACGTGACGCAGGATAGAACCCGAGCCCAGCAACTGAACCTTGCCTTTCGCGCCCACTACCGTTTCCAGTGTGTAGATACCCTTACGGATACCTTCTTCTGCGCCTTGCGGCATGGCTGGCATGTGGTAGTTTTCGTTCAGCGTGGTGATGTAATAGTAGACGTTTTCCTGCGCTTCACCATACATGCGCTCCAGACCGTCCTGCATGATCACAGCCACTTCGTAAGCGAAGGACGGATCGTAGGAAATACAGTTCGGGATGGTCAGCGACTGAATGTGGCTGTGACCATCTTCGTGCTGCAAACCTTCGCCATTCAGCGTGGTGCGGCCAGAAGTACCGCCGACCAGGAAGCCGCGTGCCTGATGGTCACCCGCTGCCCAGCACAGGTCACCAATGCGTTGGAACCCGAACATGGAATAGTAGATGTAGAATGGGATCATCGGCAGGTTGTTGGTGCTGTAAGACGTTGCCGCCGCCAGCCAAGATGAGCCTGCACCCAGTTCGTTGATGCCTTCCTGCAAGATCTGACCTTTCAGGTCTTCTTTGTAGTAAGCCACCTGCTCATGGTCCTGCGGGGTGTACTGCTGGCCGTTCGGGCTGTAGATACCGATCTGGCGGAACAGACCTTCCATACCGAAGGTACGCGCTTCGTCAGCGACGATTGGAACAAGACGATCTTTGATCGTCTTGTTCTTCAGCATCACGTTCAGAGCACGCACAAAGGCGATTGTGGTGGAGATTTCTTTGGTTTGTTCTTCCAGCAGAGAGCTGAAGTCTTCCAGCGTCGGCAGTTCCAGTTTCTCGTCAAAATTCGGCTGACGAGACGGCAGGTAACCACCCAGAGCCTGACGGCGCTCATGCAGGTATTTGTATTCATCAGAATCTTTGTCGAAAGTGATGAACGGCAGTTTTTCGATGTCAGCATCAGCCACCGGCACATTGAAGCGATCGCGGAAGTAACGCACGCTGTCCATGTTAACTTTCTTGACCTGGTGAGCGATGTTTTTGCCTTCTGCCGCATCACCCATACCATAACCTTTGATGGTGTGCGCCAGAATAACGGTCGGTTTGCCTTTGGTGTCTTGCGCTTTTTTCAGTGCAGCAAAGACTTTCTTCGGATCGTGACCACCGCGGTTGAGGGCCCAGATCTGATCGTCTCTCCAGTCGGCAACTAGCGCAGCCGTTTCCGGGTACTTGCCGAAGAAGTGCTCACGCACGTAGGCACCATTTTTGGATTTGAACGTCTGATAGTCACCGTCAACGGTTTCGTTCATCAGTTGGACCAGTTTACCGCTGGTGTCTTTACGCAGCAGCTCGTCCCAACGCTCGCCCCACATGACTTTGATCACTTGCCAGCCAGCACCACCAAAGATGCCTTCCAGCTCGTTGATGATCTTGCCATTACCAGTAACCGGTCCGTCCAGACGTTGCAGGTTACAGTTGATAACGAAGACCAGGTTGTCCAGTTTCTCGCGGGTCGCAATGGTGATAGCACCCTTGGATTCCGGCTCATCCATTTCACCGTCGCCCAGGAAGGCGTAAACGGTTTGTTTTGACGTGTCTTTCATACCGCGTTTTTCCAGGTATTTTAGGAATTTAGCCTGATAAATAGCACCGATCGGGCCCAGACCCATGGATACGGTCGGGAACTGCCAGAAGGTCGGCATCAATTTCGGGTGTGGATAAGAGGAAAGCCCCTGGCCGTGTACTTCCTGACGGAAGTTGTTCATCTGATCTTCAGTCAGACGCCCTTCCAGGAAGGCACGCGCGTAGATGCCCGGAGAGATATGGCCCTGGAAATACACCAGATCGCCGCCATCCTGTGCACTGCGTGCACGGAAGAAATGGTTAAAGCACACTTCGTAGAAGGTCGCGGAAGACTGGAAGGACGCCATGTGGCCACCCAGTTCCAGATCTTTCTTGGACGCGCGCAGCACGGTCATGATGGCGTTCCAACGAATAGCGGAACGAATGCGGCGCTCAAGGTCCAGGTTACCCGGATAGACGGGTTCGTCTTCCACAGCAATGGTGTTTACGTAGTTGCTAACGGCACTGCCTGCCCCTACGTTTACGCCACCCTTGCGCGCTTCTGACAATACCTGATCGATCAAGTACTGAGCACGTTCAACACCCTCTTCACGGATAACCGATCCGATCGCCTGTAGCCAGTCGCGAGTTTCAATCGGATCCACGTCATTATTCAAACGTTCTGACATGGTGTATTCCTTATCTGTTTCTAATCAGTTAATTTTCTGGAGCCTGTCTTGCTGTACACGACCATTGTCGTCATATCACCGACGGCAGCCGTATCATCGACAGTAGTCAAAGCACAGTAAGACAGGCCAAATCTCGTCATTTACGCGTTCAACGCCCCAATCAGAGCGCTCAATCCTTGCGTTGCTGGAGCCCACACGTAGTGAACGCTCTTTTCGGCTATGTTCCCGGTTAAGATCCAGCAGTACTTCCTAAAATAAACGCCAGATGACGATGCGAAGCTTCGCGTGCCTTTTCTTCAGGTTCGCTAGCGACAATCGCCTCAAAAATCCCGGCTCGATGACTGCTTACTTGGGCCAGAACTTCTCTGCTCAAGTATAACAATTCAAAATTCTGTCGCACGTTCTGTTCCAGTAACGGTCCCATACAGCGTAGCAAACGTAGCAAACGTAGCAAAACCACATTGTGCGTTGTTTCTGTGACAGTCACTTGATAATGCATAACGGCTTCCGACTCCGCGACCAGATCGCCCGAAGCACGCGCCTGCTCAATCTGGGTATGGCACTCACGGATGCGCTGGAAATCCTCTTACGTACCACGCAACGCCGCGTAGTAGGCAGCAATGCCTTCCAGCCAGCGCATGACGGGTTTCCAGCAGATCAAATTGAGATTCAGGATGGGTGCTCAGCAGTTCCGACAACGGATCACTCACGCTTTGCCACAGTCTGTTCTGAACAAACATTCCTCCACCCTGACGACGCAGCAGCAGGCCTTTTGCCATCCAGACGGAGGATGGCTTCTCGCAAAAAAGGACAGGAGACATCAAATTGTTTCGCCAGTTCGCGCTCCGGGGAGTTTCTCGCCGAGGCGCAAGGTTCTTTCGAGGATCAAAACTCAAGCGGTTGTTCAATCACATCTGGCAGTTTGGGCTGACGGATCTTGCTATAGTCCATGGTAAGTGTTTCTCTGCGAAGTGCGCGGAGTCAATTGGTAATACCAATTTCAAAAAGAGTCAATTGGTATTACCAATTTCAAAAACGTGACGCCAAAGTAACAAAATATTCACCTTCTGTCCATACGGACGTTGCGCTAAATCATGTTCTCCACCAGATATTAACAATTGCACGATCCGATTAGGTCAAAACCCTATACTCACTAGGAAGTTGCGGCTTCAACCCTATAAATGTTTTAACTTTTATGATACGAAAACCAGTCGATGCTGAACCGTTCAACCCGCAAATAAAATCAATAAAAATTCATATTTTTTTAAATTTAAAATCAAAAGCAAGCCATGACGTTGGAACTGGTGATACTTATTTGTTAACATTCTTTTTTTCTGAATGGCGATATTTTCAGCAACAAAAACCTATACACAACATCATCACCCTCCTCTCAATGCTGGTCTAAAAATGTGCACAGACAGTATTATCGTGGGGCCGATCGACAAATCGAGACAAGAAATCAGTGCAATCTATTTCGCTTACCACTATTCTCTGACAAACAGTAGTCATCAGCGTATTATCATGACAAACAGTAGTCTCATGACAAACAGTAGCCATCAGCATATTATCATCTGATAAACACCGTAAAAATAATATTACAAAAACGTAAAAAAACGCTACTATTCACATAGTGTCTGCTGCACCTCTGACAGAGGGTTATATTTATTAATGGATGGTCAACAACACGACGGGACGCTGAAACGCGGCTTAAAAAGCCGTCATATTCAGTTGATTGCCCTGGGTGGTGCCGTCGGCACTGGGCTGTTTTTAGGGATTGCTGCCACCATAAAAATGGCAGGTCCTTCCGTACTGCTGGGCTATGCCATCGGCGGTATTATTGCATTTCTCATCATGCGCCAATTGGGAGAGATGGTCGTCGAGGAACCCGTTGCAGGCTCTTTTAGCTATTTTGCCTATAAATATTGGGGGGATTTCGCTGGGTTCGCTTCCGGATGGAACTATTGGGTGCTCTACGTTCTGGTCTCAATGGCTGAACTGACTGCTGTGGGCATCTATGTACAATACTGGTGGCTTGATATTCCCGCCTGGGTTTCTGCCGCCGTCTTTTTCCTGGTAATTAATGCCATTAACCTCGCCAATATCAAAGTGTACGGTGAGATGGAATTCTGGTTTGCCATCATCAAGGTTGTAGCAATTATCGGCATGATCGTATTTGGTGGCTGGCTGCTATTGAACAGTCATGGCGGACCGGAAGCCACGGTGACCAACCTGTGGGCGCAGGGCGGATTTTTCCCGAATGGCATCAATGGACTGGTGATGGCAATGGCGGTCATCATGTTCTCGTTTGGTGGCCTGGAACTGGTGGGTATCACCGCAGCAGAAGCGGATAACCCGGAAACCAGCATCCCGCGCGCGACCAATCAGGTCATCTACCGTATTCTGATCTTCTATATCGGCTCGCTGGCTATTCTGCTGTCGCTCTACCCTTGGGGGAAAGTTGTGGAAGGAGGGAGCCCGTTTGTCATGATTTTCCACAATCTCGACAATAATAATGCCGTAGCAACCATCCTCAACATTGTGGTATTGACAGCAGCATTATCGGTCTACAACAGTTGCGTGTACTGTAACAGCCGTATGCTTTACGGCCTTGCCAAGCAAGGTAATGGCCACAAAGCGCTGTTAACCGTCGATAGACGCGGTGTGCCCGTTGTTGCCATTGGTATTTCTGCCGCCGCCACTGCGCTGTGCGTTCTTATCAATTACCTGATTCCGGGCAAAGCGTTCGAACTCCTGATGGCATTGGTGGTGTCTGCACTGGTGATAAACTGGGCCATGATCAGCCTGGCGCACCTGAAATTCCGCAAAGCCAAAGAGCAGGAAGGAGTGCAGACTAAATTCAAAGCGCTGCTCTATCCGCTGAGCAATTATATTTGCCTGCTGTTCCTGGCCGGAATTTTAGTGATCATGTTCCTCACTCCGGGAATTCAGCTTTCCGTTTTGCTGATCCCTATATGGCTGGTCGTGCTTGGCATCGGTTATGCCATGAAACAGAAAAAACAACGGGTCGCGACCACCTATAAGTGATATGACAACGGCCCTACCCCCAGCGTCATTCCCGCGAAAGCGGGAATCTCTCGCCGAGGATGATGAGGGGGGAAAGTGACTTTACCATCAAAGTAAAACAGGCTGTTTTGAAGCGGTTGTGAATATGACTAGCAGCACAAATAGGTATTGCTGCAATCAAAATAGGTATTGCTGCAATCAAAAGCACAGGGTAATACTGTACTTTAGTCTTTAGTACAGTCTGGTATTAATAAATTAAAAGAATTATGGTTAAAGTATAGAATGTGGGAATAGAGTCGAAAAAAATTGATCCTCTTTTAGATGATCATACTCCAAATTGGCCAACACTAGGGAAAAATTTCACATTCAATAGTTTCACCATGAAACACATTCAATAGTTTCACCATGAAATAATACCCGAATTATACCCGTATAAATATTCACATTTCATAGAAATCTCGTCTTTTGATAGACATATCTCACTGCAAGGTAACGTCTACGTGTTCAGCTAAAAGCATTCAGTTTAATCCCCGTAACAACATGATCTTAGCCTATGATATAGATTATAAAGAATTTTATTCAGCGAATAATACATGCAAAATGTTCAAAATGTTTTCTGTAACAATACTGAAATCAACGTTTCAATCAGAAAATATTTAGAAAAGAAGTCGCGTTTGAAGCGGATTATCGCTCATGCATTTGGCTCTCTAAGCAAGAAAACGTTGCGTAAGTTGCTGAAACTGTTCTCAGGGGTTCAGAGTGGCATTTTGGTGCACTGATGGCTACAGGCCTTACAACGAGAACTCCTAAAAGCAAAACACATTGTTGGCAAACTGCATACACAGCGTATTGAGCGAGAAAATCTGACGCTGCGCACCGATTGAAACGCCTCAATCGTAAGACGTTAGGGGATTCAACATCATCCGAAATGCACGATAGGAGCATCGGCACTTACATCGAACGCGAGTATTACGTTTGATGTTGTATCAACTTACGTTTGATGTTGTATCAACTTATTGAATACACGACCCAAGTGGGTGACAAGCTGTTTGGAACCGTGTTGAACAAGATTTAGGCAGCTCGGAATATGCCATCCGGGGATGGGTCCCATCAATGCCGGCATATTGTGATACACTTGTGATACACACTGCCAAACGCAACTCAAAGCAACGTACCATAAATCGTGAGTGCAGCCACCACCATCACCACAGAGACCTTTTCCGCGAGTATTACCGCAGCGCGCGGTACATCAATAGGGTCGATGTGAGATCCGCGAGCCAGAGAAAATTGTACCAGTGTACCAGTTGCGTTTGTACCAGTGTACCAGTTGCGTAACAACCCAATAGGGAGAATGGTGCAAATCGCCCAACGATGCCAGCCAAGCTGGAAACGTTTTTTCACCATAGCCTAAAGCGCATAGGTGATCCCCGCAAGCGTGCCGGGATCCAATCCAGCCAACGCAACAAGGCATCAACGCCCGATTGTGCACGGGCCAATGGCGTATGATGCCGCGCCAGACAGATTCGACGAGCGCGTAAAATGGCATAACCAACCAGCGCTATCGGTCCGTATGGCCCAGCGACCACAAACCAGAACAGCTGCGCCAGATAAAAGCGAAAGTTGAGCCACAGCAATGCATTCTGCAATTCACTCAGTTTTTCGCGCTCAGTGGCATCCAGCGGTAAACCATGAATCAATGCAAGCTCTTCTGCCAGCGCTTGCATTGCATCCTGTTCACCGCGTTGTGCTGCACCAAGGTAATTCTGGTAATGCTGCCGCACCTAGCCAGCATCAATGCACAACAGTACGATAGCAATCAAGAGCAACAACCCCACCAACCCAAATAATACCCCCTTCGCCAGCCACAGCAACGCAGCAGTTGCGGCCATCCCCAACAAGGCTGACAGCAATGTCTGCAAAAAGAGGGGGCTGAGAGCCGGCGAAAAATCATTTCCAGATGGGCGTCTATCTGCCAGCGATCATTTTTTTAAACAAACGCCACACATCAGGGCCAGTAGCAAGATAAACAGGGTCATGAGCACTCATTCCTCTTATCGTCAATTTCCGGCACCTGGGTAAATTGGTGATATTGTTGCCAGTCAAAGGCCGGACCGGGATCAGTTTTACGCTTAGGGGCTATATCACTGTGCCCGATAATGTATCGTGGCGTAATAGGGTAATAGTTCAACAACAACCGGGTAACACAGGCCAGCTGTTGGTATTGCTTCTGAGTAAAAGGTAGCGTATCGGTGCCTTCCTGTGCGATTCCAATGGAAAAATCGTTACACCGCTCACGGCCGGCAAACTGAGACACTCCGACATGCCAAGCGCGTTTATCAAAAGGGACATATTGCACAATGCCGCCATCACAGCGAATCAGGCAGTCTGCCAACACCCGTAACTAGCTGATGTCCTGAAAATAAGGGTGCGCCTGGGGTTCGAGCGTCGCCGTGAACAGTTGTCGATATAGGGGCCGCCAAACTCTCCCGGCGGTAAGCTGATATTGTGTATCACCAACAATGAAGGAAGCTCTGCGTCCGGGCGCGTATCACAATGGGGAGAAGGCACCCATTTTACGCCTGTCAACCAACCTGCTTCCAACTGCATACCACATGCTCCCCAAGAAATGGTGTCATGCCATTATTACTCACCTATGGTTATTTTCCTAGCAAGGACAGCCTTAAAATAACAACTAACTCATTAAAATATAATAAATTTATTAAAAACCATTTATTTTCTGAGATATAGATTCTAGATTTTAAAAGAATCATGTAACCCGGCTATTCTTTATGAGTCGACCTTCCAGTTATCCATCTCTGCGCTCGTCCTCCCCCCCCTCCTTGCCTTCTTCTACCTTTATGATGCCAAACCTGCTGACTGAAAAGGACGATGATGAACACAGAACGCGGATTCAGCCTGGTTGAGTTGATGATCGTTATCGCGATTGTTGCTATTCTCGCCTCCATTGGAGTCCCCGCTTATCAGGGATATCTGCAAAAGGCTGCCATGACAGACATGCTGCAATTATCCACTATATCAATCAAATGCCTGGCACAGGCCTTCCAGCCACGGGCTTCGGATATCCATTTTGAACCCATGGCGGATAACTATCGTGTTCGCATGCGTATTGATCGCGTGCTGCATATCTGCTCATCCCCCATTGGGCTAGGCGGCACACCTTACCGCACGACTGAAAATCATGGGGCAGTTGGATATTGCAGAGCACCGTCTGCCGCAAGACGGTCAGTTCTCGTTTGCGCTCAATGCACAGTCGCTCTCGCTGTGTATTGCCACACTGCCCGTACTGGAAGGTAAAAAAAATCGTACTGCGCGTATTACAAACCTACCGACATATGCTCACTCTCGATAGCCTGGGATTATCGCCGACGGCATCTACTTGCCTGACACAGGCGTTACAGCAGCCGCAGGGTATGGTCCTGGTGACCGTGCCCATGGGAAGCGGCAAAACCGTGACGCTTTATAGCGCAATATGCTGGCTCAATGAGAGTCAGTGCAACATTTGCAGTGTGGAAGATCCGGTGGAAATTCCGTTGCCGGGCATCAATCAAACCGCATTGAACCTTAAGGCCGAGCTGGATTTCAGCCGCATTTTGCGTGCCTTACTGCGTCAAGATCCTGATGTTGTCATGATTGGCGAAATACGTGATAGCGAAATGGCGGAAATTGCCGTGAAAGCGGCGCAAACAGGTCATCTGGTACTATCGACGCTGCACACCAATGCCGCGACCCGACTCGGCCATTTGGGCATTCCGGGCTATTTGCTCGCAGGTGCATTGACGCTGCTCATTGCCCAGCGTCTGGTACGGCGTCTCTGCCTCTACGCCATTAACATTTCCCTATTCGCTATGGACAACCCCCGTTCCACACTGGGAGGCACAGGGCTGTAAAGGGATATTATGGTAGAATTGCCCTCTACGAGCTACTACCGCTCACCCATGCGCTGCGACACGCATTACGTCGAGGAGCCAGCACGCAAGACCTCACTGTACTGGCCAACGAAACGTACTGGCCAACGAAACGGGCTATAACAAGCTATTCATATGGCATTACGAATGGTTTCCCAAGGGGAGATATCTGCCGCCGAAATGTATAGCGTCATTGGCACATCACCACACTCTCCTTGAGACTGCAGCCATGTCACAAAAACTCTACTACTGACTTGCTCTCACGTCGAATGGAGAGTTACAGCGCGGGGAAAACATCGGTAATGCGCGTCAGCACGTTTATCTACGTCTGGCTCAACGTTTATCTACGTCTGGCTCAGAAAGGATACCAGCCGTTACGTTTACGGTACCGGCAGACGCTCACGCAACGTTACTGGAAAGCAACGGCCCGTATCGCCTTGTTTAAACAGGTTGTCGCATTGCTACAGGCTGTTATGCCACTGCTGAATGCACTGCGACTGATGGCCGAACAGCATGAACTGCCGGGATGGCGATGTCTGATTAACTCATTAGCCGATGACATTGCTGAAGGCGAATCTTTTTCCGATGTCCTGTGCCACTACCTGCAGGTGTTTCCTACGCTTTATCTCACCCTGGTTGCTGTTGGGAAGATGACCGGTAAACTGGATGTGTGTTGCCAACAGTTGGCGACGCAGCAAGAGCAGCAGCTTCAACTGCAAAATAAAGTGAAACAAGCGTTTGCAAAATAAAGTGAAACAAGCGTTGCGCTATCCTGGTTTTGTTCTGGGCATTAGCGTTACGGTGAGTATCATGTATCATCATGCTGATATAGGTATTACCCGAATTTTCCAGCTTGTATGAGGCATTCGAGACACCGCTACGACTCATCGCGTTCTGGCACTGGCAGATATGGTTGCCCATCACGCACTGCTGCTACTTACGCTACCGGTGAGCATCTTACGCTACCGGTGAGCATCGTACTGAGGTATCCGGTGTGCCGCACCAGCTCCATAGCCCTTCGACGGCAGGAAGAACGTTTTTTTGCTAAAGATCCCACTACTCGGCACACTGATGCGAGGAGAGGCATTAAGCTATCTTTTCGCTTTGACGCAAGGCGCTGGGCTGACACTGCCTGGCCGGCCTGACAGCCGCTGCCACCCTTCCCTATGTTGCCTATCAGGAAGCGCTAAGCCCGATTCTGCGGAGATATAGAGCAGGGGGAATCGCTGCAACAGGCAATGACACCTTACAGCAGGTTATTCCCACCCCCCCCTTGTACATAACTGATTAGAGTAGGAGAAGAAACCAGTGCGCTGGACAACATGTTTAACCAGTTAGCGCGGCACCAACAGTAGACAGCACAGCGCGCGAAAACGCTAACCCACACGTTGGAGCCACTGCTGATCGCGCTGGTTGGGGGCATAATTGGTACGTTGGTGATCGCCATGTATCTGCCCATCTTCCAATTCGGGAATCTGATGGCGAATGCGTAATCGCTTCGCCATCATCGTGCAGTCTGCAACGCGAGTGCTGGCGCTAGGCGTTGCCGTTGTAGATACGGTTTTCCTGCTCTGCCACACGAATAAACGTGGTGCGCTTGGTGAGTTCTTTCAGGCGAGAAGCACCAACATATGTGCATGCCGAACGCAAACCGCCCAGAATATCACGGACGGTATTATCAACCGGACTGCGCAGCGGCAGCTTGACCGTTTTCCCTTCTGCGGCACGATACTCTGCGACACTGCCGGAATCGCGCTCCATCGCAGATGGCAGAACTCATGCCATAAAACAGCATCAATTTCTCGCCATTCTCTTCCACACCCGGCCTTCACACTCATCGTGGCCCGCCAGCATGCCGCCGAGCATCACAAAATCTGCGCCGCCGCCAAAGGCTTTCGCCACGTCGCCCAGCATCAAGCAGCCACATCACTGACGATCTGTCCGCCCAAGCCGTATGCGGCATCCGCACACTCGATCACAGCAGAGAGTTGCGGATAACCCACACCGGTTTTTACTCGCGTGGTACACACTAAACCTGGTCCGATCCCCACCTTGACGATATCCGCGCCAGAGAGAATCAGCTCTTCCACCATTTCGCCCATCACGACGTTCCCAGCGCAAATGACCTTATCCAGCCAGGCTTCACGCGCGTTTTGCAGGAAATTAACGAAGTGCTCGGAATAGCCGTTGGCAACGTCGATACAGATAAATTTGAGTTCAGCCGACAGCGCCAGGATCTGTTTCACATTGACGAAATCCGACTCCGAGGTACCGGTGGACACCATCACATAGCGTAATACCGTTTCAGACGCTTTTTTGACGAACTGCGCCCACTGCTCTACGCTGTAGTGCTTATGTACCGCAGTCAGCACGTCAAATTCCGCCAACGCACGCGCCATACGAAAGGTGCCTACGGTATCCATATTGGCTGCAATCACCGGTACACCAGACCAGGTGCTCTGAGAAGGAAGGTGAATTGGCGTTCCAATTCAACATCAGAACGACTTTTCAAGGTAGAACGCTTGGGGCTAATAAGGACATCTTTGAAACCGAGCTTCAGATCTTCTTCAATACGCATGACGGTTATCTTCCTGGTTATAGCGGCGAGTATGCCAACAATGCGGCCAAAAAATAAAGTACAAAGGTAAAAGGCCATTCCTAGTTACCTCATCATACGCAGTAATAATGCAACAACAAGACTGCGAATCTCCCTTTATTATGGGCTAGAATCCCATAAATTTACCTACTCACTTTCACACAAGGCGTTATGACCTATATCGTAGCCTTAACAGGTGGCATCGGCAGTGGCAAAAGTTCGGTCGCCAATGCCTTCGCCACCTTCGGGATCCCGGTTGTCGATGCCGATGTCATCGCACGTCAGGTGGTTGAGCCCGGTACGCCAGCGTTATCGGCTATTCAGGAGCATTTTGGTAACGATATGTTGAATAGCGATGGCACCTTGAATCGTGCCATGCTCCGCCAACGCATCTTTTCCTCAACAGAGGATAAAACGTGGCTAAATGCCTTATTGCACCCCATGATTCATGCAGAAACACGGCGACAATGGCAACAGGCCAAAGGCCCCTATGTGCTGTGGGTGGTGCCGCTGTTGGTAGAGAATGGGCTGCAATCCCTGGCGCAGCGCGTGGCGGTCGTTGATGTGGAAAGAGACACGCAATTAGAACGCTTGCTTGCTCGCGACAAGGTAAATCTCCAGCAGATTGAAAACATACTCGCGGCACAGGCAACTCGTGAACAACGGTTGGCCTGTGCGGATAACATTATTGATAACAACGGTCGCACCGGGGCGTGGATGAAGCAGGTCGCCGCGTTACATCAACGCTACCTCGCCCTTGCCGCCGACAACGACCGACAGGACAAGTAACAATGGGCGATGCCCTTTCCACCGTGTTATTTGAATACCCACTCAATAAAAAGACGAGAACCTGGCTACGTATTGGAAACGCTGCTGCAGCAGTTGCATGAAAATCACAGTTGGGCAGATATGGGTAGTACGCTTGCCTTCTTCCGTGCCGTGGTCGATTTGCTCAATGAACTAGAACGCGGAGACATTCGTACTGAACTGCTCAAAGAGCTGGAGCGTCAGCAACAAAAGCTGCTGCAATGGAGCGAAGTACCCGGCGTCGATCATACCGTATCCATGCACTACGCCAGCGTTTGAAGCAACTCCCAGTTGTGCTGATGTCCGCCCCGCGCATGGGGCAAATCTTGCGCGAAGACAAGTTAATTGGCATGGTACGGCAGCGCCTGCACATTCCGGGCGGTTGTTACAATTTTGATGTGCCAACCCTGCGGCTGTGGCTGCATCAGCCGCAGGCGCAAAAGCAACAAGTGATTGATGCCTGGCTACGCTCACTGTCACCGCTAAAAAACTCGCTAGACCAGGTGCTGGAGCTGATTCGCCACTCGGATATTTTTCGGGCACAAACCAGTTTGAGCGGATTCTTTCAAGATAATGCGGTAGATGCCGACCTGATTCGTTTGCAATTGGCTATCGAGCATCAGTTCTACCCCAGGTATCAGGCCATAAATCACGCTTTGCGATTCGCTTTTTACCATTAGACAGCGAAAATACCATTAGACAGCGAAAATGGTCAGGTCCCTGCGCGCCTATCCTTTGAATTAGCCTGTTGTTAACCGATATTTCTGTAGGAAAAAACATGGATAACGAAACCTTCACTGTTAGCTGCCCCACCTGCAAAAAGTCGGTAGAGTGGGGGAAAAATAGCCCTTATCGCCCTTTTTGCAGCAAACGCTGCCAGCTTATCGATCTCGGGGAATGGGCAGATGAAGAAAAGCGCATCCCGAGCAATGAAGATATTTCGGACAGCGACGAATGGAGCGAAGAGCCTCGCCATTAACGCCTGAAACGCCTGACTATTAATCAGCGAGGGTGTTGAACCGATTTAGCAATGCGTTTCCTTCAGCCAGCGGATCATCTCGGCGTTGGCAGGAGGAAATTCATCTTCCAGCAGCGACGCGGCGTCCAGCCAGCGAGAAGGCTGCCCTTCACGCCCATAGGGTTCACCCCGCCAGCGCTCAACTATAAAGAAGTGCAGCGTAATGTAATAATGCGCTCATCTGTTTCCACGGTTTTGCTGTTTAGCGCTTTCGACATCAGCGCTTCAATCCCCGCTTCCTCACGCAGTTCACGAATCAACGCCTGTTCAGCGGTTTCGCTCGGTTCCACTTTTCCACCAGGAAACTCCCACATTCCCCCCATGTGTACGCCCTGAGGGCGACGGGCGATAAAAAACTCGCGTTTCGCATTACGAATAATTCCTACCGCAACGTTCAGGTGTTTACGCACGACTTACTCCTTCAGATTCCAGCCAAATAAAAGGCGGTCATTGATCGCCAGTAGGGTTGCTGACAACCCTACATTCCACCTGTCATTCCCGCGCAGGTGGGAATCTCACACAAGCTAAACGCGTTCATCCTGCCAGAGGTCCTCGGCCTACGCCGAGGACGACAAGGATGTTGATCCTTATTGTTATTAATTAGTGCTGCAAACGGCCATGACACTGCTTGTACTTTTTACCAGAACCGCACGGGCACGGATCGTTGCGACCAATATTGCGATCGCCCTTCCCGGCAGCCGCTGTAGCCGCGCTGATCTGATTGTCGCTCTGGTGGCTAAGCTGTTGCTGACGCGCCAGGAGTTCCGCCTCTTCGCGACGCTGTTGCTCCAGCGCTTCAACTTCTTCCGGCATTCTGACCTGCACCTTACTCAACGTGCTGATCACTTCATATTTCAAGGAATCCAGCATGTTGGCAAACATGGAGAAGGATTCGCGCTTGTACTCTTGCTTCGGATCTTTCTGCGCGTAGCCACGCAGGTGGATACCCTGACGCAGATAATCCATCGCCGCTAGATGCTCTTTCCACAGAGAATCCAGAGTTTGCAGCATAACGCCCTTCTCGAAGTTGCGCATCACATCGACACCGACCACTTCTTCTTTGCGCTGATAGACATCGACGGCTTGTAGCAGGATACGCTCACGCAGGGTTTCTTCATGCAGCGTATGCTCTTCATCCAACCAAGCTGAAATCAGCAAATCTATGTCGAAATCGTTTTTCAGGCGCTGCTCCAGCCCTTCGATATCCCACTGCTCTTCCAGCGACTGCGGCGGAATGTGGTTATCAATCGCCAGTTTAAACACATCTTCACGGATGCTGTTGATGGTTTCGCTGATATCCACCACGTCCAGCAATTCATTACGCTGGGTGTAAATGGCGCGACGCTGATCGTTAGCCACGTCATCATATTCCAGCAACTGCTTACGAATATCAAAGTTGCGGCTTTCCACCTTGCGCTGGGCATTGGCGATCGCTTTAGTCACCCACGGGTGCTCAATGGCTTCACCCGGTTTCATTCCCAGTTTACGCATCATGTTGGAGACGCGATCGGAAGCAAAAATACGCATCAGCGCATCTTCCATCGACAGGTAAAAACGGGAGGAACCCGCATTACCCTGACGACCAGAGCGGCCACGCAACTGGTTATCGATACGGCGTGATTCATGACGTTCCGTACCGATAATGTGTAAACCACCGGTAGCCAATACCGCATCGTGACGTACTTGCCATGCGGCTTTAGCTTCGGCAATCGCGGCCTCATCCGGATCGTCCAGCAGCGCCAAATCGGCCTGCAAGCTGCCGCCCAGTACGATATCGGTACCACGACCCGCCATGTTGGTGGCGATAGTCACTGCACTTGCCTGACCGGCCTGCGCAACGATATCCGCTTCCTTGGCGTGGAATTTGGCGTTCAGGACGTTGTGCTTGATGCCTGCTTTGGTCAGCGCTTCTGACACCACTTCCGATTTTTCGATGGAGATAGTCCCCACCAACACCGGCTGACCCTTCACGCTACGCTCTTTAATATCTTCGATGATCGCGTCGATTTTTTCCTGTTCAGTCATGTAGACCAGATCGGGTAAATCTTTACGGATCATTGGGCGGTTTGTCGGTACCACAATGGTATCGAGCTTATAAATGGAGCTGAATTCGAACGCTTCGGTATCGGCCGTACCGGTCATCCCAGCCAGCTTTTCGTACAGGCGGAAGTAATTCTGGAAGGTGATCGACGCCAGCGTCTGGTTTTCGTTCTGGATCTTCACGTTCTCTTTGGCTTCCACCGCTTGGTGCAAACCATCAGACCAGCGACGCCCCTGCATGGTACGACCGGTGTGCTCATCTACGATGAGCACTTCGCCGTTTTTTACGATGTAGTCAACATCACGGGTAAACAGCACATGGGCGCGTAGCGCTGCGGTAACATGGTGCATCAACATGATATTGGTTGGCGAGTAGAGCGATTCGCCCTTATCCATGATGCCTTGTTTCACCAGCAGTTCTTCCACCAGCACCAGGCCGCGCTCGGTCAGGTTCACCTGACGCGCTTTTTCATCCACCGAGAAGTGCCCTTCACCGTGAAAGGTATCGGAGTCTTCTTTTTCCTGACGAATTAGGTGCGGAATAATTTTGTTAACGCGAATATAGAGATCGGAACTGTCTTCCGCCGGACCGGAAATGATCAGCGGGGTACGCGCTTCATCGATCAGGATGGAGTCCACTTCATCCAACAACGCATAATAAAGCTTACGCTGCACGCGCTCTTCGGGGCTGAATGCCATGTTGTCGCGCAGATAGTCAAAGCCGTACTCGTTGTTGGTACCGTAAGTGATATCGGCTGCATAGGCTTCACGTTTGGCTGGTGCAGGCATGCCCGGCAGGTTGATTCCAACCGTCAAGCCCAGGTATTCAAACAGCGGGCGATTATTCTCGGCGTCACGCTGTGCTAGGTAGTCGTTCACTGTCACCACGTGCACACCGCGGCCGGTTAGGGCATTAAGGTAGGCAGGCAACGTTGCGGTCAGAGTCTTACCTTCACCGGTACGCATTTCTGCGATGCAGCGTTCATTCAGTACCATGCCACCCATCAACTGGACGTCAAAATGGCGCATACTAAACACACGCTTACTGGCTTCACGCACCACAGCAAATGCCTCAGGCAGTAACGCTTCAAGGGTTTCACTTTTTTCAAGACGCGCGCGGAATTCAGCGGTTTTTGCCTTAAGTTCATCATCAGACAGCGCTTCGATGGCCAGTTCCATTAGGTTGATCACATCAACTACTTTACGCATACGGCGCAGCGTACGATCGTTACGGCTGCCAAAAACTTTAGTCAGGATACTGGTTAACATAATGATTTTATTCTCACGTAGGTCGCTGTTTCAGCGACGATACGATAGCTACTCATAATTCTTTTCATCGCAATCCGGAGATCGGCGAGAAGAAGCGGTATTCGCGTTTGCATACAGAACAGCGACATTGTCTACGTTCATCATTATACGCCAGGAAAACGCGAGTGAAATGGCGTGTCAGGCAAAGAGTGCTGGTCCAGAGTGGATGCCACGGACTTGAGACAACCACAGTCCGATACGGTGAGAAGAAGCGGCAAAAACCAGGGTGCCGCGTGGTAAGGAATGTAACGCCGATGGGGTTTCCGGCAGCGTTAACAGCGCATTGAACGTATCCAGAATCACCAACGGGTGAGCACTCAACGCCGCCTCGGCCTCCGGCAATTTGTGCGTCTGAGGTACCGTTAACGCAAACGAGAGATGGCGAATAACCGTGCAAATAGCATATTGATGCCAGTAATCCAAATGGCATATTGATGCCAGTAATCGATACCAAATGACGTGCGGCGATGCACCTATTTCAAACTGGCCAGTTCGGTCAGACTGAAAGCGACGGGACTTTGGCGACTGATACTGGCCGTCTGGCGACTGATACTGGCCGTCGCGTTTGACGCAGAAGCATGCTCGTTGGTTTCGTTAAGGCTGGTCGGCAGACCAACACTGGCCGCAAACATCCCCAACAGGAGATGTGGCCAAAAATAACGTCTGCCAAATTGTCGCCAACGATTTAGAATACCCATGACGAGTTTATTTGCCCACCGGAGCCTGATGTCTATGCGTGATAGCCACCCAAAATCACTGGAGTCCCTGTTCGATAGCGTGTCAGAGGGAAATAAAGGCCCCTTGCACAATGTCCAACAGCGCGCTATCGCTTTGTTAAAACTTAATCGGGCCGTGAAAGGCTTATTGCCTTCTCAACTGCACCCGTGGTGTCGCGTCGCGAATTACCGACAAGGTCACCTGATTCTGGAAACTGCCAATGCAAGCTGGTTAATGCGGTTACGTTATGAGCAGCCCTCGTTACTCTCAGCATTTCGCGCTCAGATATTACCATCATTGGCATCGATTGACATCAGGATCAATCCCGCGCTAGCCGCAAAAGGGGATGAAACTGTATCGGGAAAGGATAATTTGAGCGCAGAAAACAAAAATTCAAATACACCGCCCCGTCAACTGAGCGAACAAAGTGCCGAGACGCTCCGGCATTTAGCCAGCCACAGTCCGGAAAAATTAAGGAAAATATTAGAAAAACTGGCTTCTCTCGCCGGAGAGGGTACGAGAGAGGGTACGAGTAAAACCAGCCAACAGAAAAAATAACCTGTCACGTTCGTCTGAACGACGACACTAACACCCGATGTCGGTTACGCCAGCACCGTAGAAGGCGCTTTGAACGCCAATGGCACTTCGCGATCGTTTTCAAAGATGACGTATTCCCATGCTTCCTGCTTAGCCAACACCGCCTGCACCAATTTGTTGTTGAGCGCGTGACCAGATTTGAACGCAGAGAATGCACCGATGATGTTATAACCACACATGAACAGGTCACCGATAGCATCCAGCATTTTATGACGCACAAACTCGTCTTCAAAACGCAGGCCATCTTCGTTCAGCACACGATAATTGTCTACCACGATAGCACAATCCATACTGCCGCCCAGGCACAGGCCGCGAGATTGCAGGTATTCGATATCGCGCATAAAGCCAAAAGTACGCGCACGGCTGATCTGGCGAATAAACGCATCGGCTGAGAAATCCAGGCAATAGCGCTGTGAGCCGGCATCAATGGCTGAGTGGTTAAAATCGATAGTGAAATCAAGGCTGAAACCGTTATATGGGGTCAGTTCTGCCCATTTATCACCGTCTTCAACCCGCACAGGCTGCTTGATGCGAACAAACTTTTTGGCGCAATTCAGCTCTTCAATACCGGCATCAAGCAGCAGGTAGACGAAAGGGCTGGCACTGCCATCCATAATTGGAATTTCCGGGGCATCAACATCAATCACGATGTTATCGATACCCAACCCCGCCAAGGCGGCGTTCAGATGTTCCACCGTTGAAATACGCACGTCATGCTCGTTTACCAGGCAAGTACAGAGCATGGTATCACGCACGGATTTGGCATCAGCCGAAAAATCAACCGGTGGATTCAAATCAGTACGGCGATAGATGACCCCAGTATTCGCCGGTGCAGGTCGCATCGTCAGCGTGACTTTCTTGCCAGTATGCAAACCGACGCCCGTCGCCTTCACGATACGCTTTAATGTACGCTGTTTGATCATCGTATTATCTCGCAATGTTACTGAACCAACCGTCCTAGTTTACACCAGGATTAGCGGGGCAGTTTAGCACAAAGAGCGGAGATTTCAATCACAAGGCGGAGGTTAGTCCGCTTGTTTACGCAAAAATGCAGGAATATCCAAATAGTCAGGCTCTTTGTTGGTTTGTACCGTTTGGTCATTAACCACCTTGGCCGCCGGTTTTTCCTGCGTTAGCGGCGTCATACCGTGCTGCTGATAACGGTGATCCATAACCAGATGGCTAGCTTGTTTGTTGGTCACCAGCGTAATTTCCGGGCGCTTGTCCATGCCGATACCGGTCGCCACCACGGTGACGCGCAGTTCGTCGTTCATGTCCGGATCCAACGAGGTACCAATCACCACGGTGGCATTATCAGAGGCGAACGCACGAATGGTGTTACCCACAGTTTCGAACTCATCCAGACGCAGGTCAAAGCCCGCCGTGATATTAACCAACACGCCGTGCGCGCCAGACAGGTCGATATCCTCCAGCAGCGGGCTGGAAATCGCCATTTCAGCCGCTTCTTCGGCACGGTCTTCACCGCGTGCCACGCCGGAGCCCATCATGGCATAACCCATTTCTGACATCACGGTACGCACGTCCGCAAAGTCCACGTTCATCAGGCCAGGACGGGTAATCAGTTCGGCAATACCTTGGACCGCGCCTTTCAGTACATCGTTCGCTGCACCAAACGCATCCAGCAAAGAAATACCGCGACCCAGCACTTTTAGCAGTTTGTCGTTAGGGATGGTGATCAGAGAATCCACATGATTGGACAACTCGGCAATCCCCTGCTCGGCAAACGCCATGCGTTTTTTGCCTTCGAAGTTGAAGGGCTTGGTCACAACCGCAACCGTCAGGATACCGAGATCCTTTGCCACTTCAGCCACCACGGGTGCTGCACCGGTGCCGGTACCGCCGCCCATACCGGCAGCGATGAACACCATGTCCGCACCATCAAGCGCAGCACGCAGCGCTTCACGGTCTTCTTCCGCCGAGTTACGACCCACTTCCGGGTTGGCACCTGCGCCTAGCCCTTTGGTGATGCCGCTACCAATCTGAATAGTCTGACTCACCGCAGTCTTACGCAGTGCCTGCGCATCGGTATTCACTGCGAAGAATTCGACACCTTCGATGCGCTCGCGCACCATATGTTCGACTGCGTTACCGCCGCCACCGCCGACGCCGATGACTTTAATCACCGCGTCGTTGGTTAACTCCATTGGTTCAAACATAATTTCTCTCCGTTTTGTGCTTGTACCGCGAGACCGTCAAGTGTGCCACACGGTCTCTAATAAACATTAAAATTCCTTTCTCAGCCAGCTACTGATGCGTTTAAACCAATTGCCCACCACTGAGCCACGTTTTTCTACTTCGTGCTCACCGCCCAGGTGAGACTCTTTGCCGTAATGCAGCAGCCCGACCGCCGTTGAGTAGAAGGGCTCCTGCGCATAATCCGTTAAGCCTGTTATATTCAGTGGCTGACCGATACGCACCTGCGTGTGGAATACGCGCTTAGCGCAATCAACTAGCCCGTCGATCTGAGCGGCACCGCCCGTCAGCACAATGCCAGCCGCCAAATGATGCTTCACTCCCTGCTGACCAAGTTGCTCCTGCAATTGCAAAATTTCATCGTTCACTAAATTGAACAATTCGGTGTAACGCGGTTCAATCACTTCAGCCAGCGTCTGTCGTTGCAAACTGCGTGGCGGCCGACCGCCAACGCTCGGTACTTCCAGATTTTCGTCTTTGCTGACAATCGCGCCTAATGCACAACCGTGGCGTACCTTGATGGCTTCCGCATCCGTGGGCGGTGTGCCAAACGCGTAAGCAATGTCGCTGGTCACCACATTGCCCGCGTAAGGGATCACTTTGGTGTGGCGCAGCGCACCGCCGGTATAGACCGCGATATCCATGGTGCCACCACCGATATCCACCACGCAAACGCCCAACTCACGCTCATCTTCCGTCAGCACGGCGTAGCTGGAAGCCAGGCCAGCGAAAATCAGTTGATCCACTTTCAAACTGCAGCACTCTACGGCTTTGACAATGTTTTTTGCCATATCGTTATGGCAGGTGATCAAATGCACCTTTGCCTGCATGCGCACGCCGGAAAGACCAATCGGGTTCTTGATCCCTTCCTGGTAATCAATGGCGTACTCTTGCGGAATCACATGCAAAATACGGTGTTCATCGCGCACGCGCACAGATTTCGCCGTGTGCACCACACTCTCGACGTCATCCTGCGTCACTTCTTCTTCGGAAATCGGCACGATACCGATTTCATTCTGACAACTGATGTGCTTGCCCGACAGCGCCAGATAGATGGAAGAAATTTGACAATCCGCCATCAGTTCGGCCTGGTCGATGGTCCGCTGTACGCATTTTACAACGGACTCCAAATCGTTAACGCCGCCTTTATCCATCCCGCGTGACGGACAACTGCCCACGCCGATGATATTGACCATGCCATCGGGCAGAACTTCCCCTACCAGTGCAGCCACTTTTGCTGTACCGATTTCCAGCCCAACTACCAGTTTTCTGTCCGTCGACTTAATCATTGTTGTTTAGCCTGTGCCTGATTCTGTTGATGATTACCGTTCTGTTTTTGATCAACGTCTTTTCGCTGAGCATTTCCCTGCTGCTGATCCAGCAGAGGCGGTGCCCATCCTACAGCGGCACCGGTGTCGTAACGTAAGTCCACGTAGCTAACACGTTTGTTGTCTTTCTGTGCCTGCCGCTGCAACAGCGGGTAAAGCTCAAGAAAACGTTCCAAACGCCGGGCCCGTTCATCACGCCCCAATTCCAGAAGGATGTCATCTTCCAGCCCCAACTGCCACGAATGCCGTGCACTCATCACCACCATTTTTAATGTCAGCTTACTGCTCGCCAACACCTGACTCATGGTGCGGTAGCCTTCCAGCACATCGTTTTCACTGCCTTCTGGCCCGTACAGCAACGGCATTTTGCGGTTACCGACCCGTTCGGCGGGCACGCTGAAGGAATTTCCTTCTGCATCCATCATCAGTTGGTCATTCCACCGCGCTACAGGCACATATTCAACCAAATGAATCTTTAATTCGTCAGGCCACTGCTTACGCACGCTGGCCTGTTTGATCCACGGCAGACGTTCAATCTGCTGTTGGATAACATCCACATCCTGCTTCATAAAGGTAACCGGCGCGCCCAGCGACAATATAGCCTGGCGAATATCATCATGGGTGGTGTAGTGCCGCTCACCGGTAACCACCAAACGAGAAAGCGGTAACCGGCTGGCATCCTTCATCCACTGCAACACCATCCAGCCGCCCCACAGGATGGTGCCCAGCACCATCAGCAGGAACAACAATCCAGCCAACTGCCCACCGTTACTGCGACGCCCGCCTTTTGGCTCTTCGTCACGTCCGCGCAAATTCCGCGCCACCTGCGACATATCAAACAGCCGAGGACAGGATCTGCGCGACGAGCTGCGAGAAGCTCATCCCGTGCTGCCTGGCGGCCATCGGCACCAGGCTACGATCCGTCATACCAGGCGAGGTATTCACCTCCAACAGGTAAAACGCCCCGTCCGCATCCAGCATCAGGTCAACGCGTCCCCAGCCACTACATCCCAATGCCGCAAAGGCCGCTTGCGCCAGTGCACCGATGGCCTGCTCCTGCTCTGCCAGCAGCCCACTAGGACAAAAATACTGCGTCTCGTCAGAGAGGTACTTCGCATCATAATCGTAAAACGCGCCCGCCGCCTGAATACGAATCGAGGGCAGAACCGTCTCTCCTAACAGCGCCACCGTATACTCCGGCCCACTCAGCCACTTCTCAACCAGCACATCGTCGTCATGTTGAAACGCGGTGTCCAACGCCGTCACTAGTTCCTCTTGCTGCGCCACTTTACTCATACCGACGCTGGAACCTTCACGGCTCGGTTTCACGATCAGCGGCAACCCGAGGTGTGCGCAGGCTGACTGCAACTGCTCAGACGTTGACGCGTTATACTGTGCCCGCGTCAACGCGACATAAGGGGCTATCGGTAATCCCAGCGACTGCCACACCAACTTGGTACGCCACTTATCCATGGTCAGCGCCGACGCCATCACCCCGCTGCCAGTGTAAGGCAACTGCAAAAACTCCAATACGCCTTGCAGCGTGCCGTTTTCACCGCTTCGACCGTGTAGGGCGATAAACACTTTGTCAAACCCGGCCTCTTTCAGGCGAGTGACCGGAAAATCGCGCGGGTCAACGGCTTCAGCATCAACTCCAGCCTCTTTTAGCCCGGTAACCACCGCCTGCCCGGAACGCAGTGACATATCACGCTCCGCCGATGTTCCTCCCAGCAGCACTGCCACTTTTTCCGCCATATTCACTCCGTAACCAGAGGTTGTAAGCGGGTATCCGCCAGTTTACGCGCCAGCTTGCCCACATTGCCCGCGCCTTGAATCAGCACCAGATCGCCATCGTGTAACGTCGGCGCCAGCAGCGTAGCCAGCATATCCGGATCGGTAACCAGAATCGGATCGACCTTGCCGCGTCCACGAATGGTACGGCACAGTGAGCGACTATCAGCACCGGGAATGGGGTTTTCTCCAGCCGAGTACACATCCAGCATAAGCAACACATCCACGTGCGACAGCACGTGGGCAAAATAGTCATACAGATCGCGCGTACGCGTGTAGCGGTGCGGCTGAAATACCATCACCACGCGTTTATCCGGCCAACCGGCACGAGCGGCTTTGATCATCGTATCCACTTCTGTCGGATGGTGGCCGTAGTCATCCACCAACATCACACTGCCTGCGCTGCCATTTACCGCGTCCAGCGGGAATTCGCCCAGAAAATCGAAACGACGCCCAGTTCCCTGAAAACTGGACAGTGCGCGCAAGATTGCCGCGCCATCAATGCCCTCTTCCGTCGCCACAGCAACCGCTGCTGCCGCGTTCAACGCGTTATGGCGGCCCGGTGCATTCAGCGTAACCTGCAACAGCGGCTTACCCTGACGCGCCAGCGTAAAGTGCCCCTGCGAACCGGACTGACGGTACTCTGCCACGCGCACATCGGCGTCGTCGCTAAAACCGTAGGTGGTGATATGACGCCCCACGCGCGGCAGCAATTCACGGATCACCGCATCGTCCACGCACATCACCGCACGGCCATAAAACGGCAAATTGTGCAAAAAGTTGATGAACGTCTGCTTTAAATTATCAAAATCGCCACGATAGGTATCCATATGATCTGCTTCGATATTTGTGACAATCGTCACCATCGGTTGCAGATGTAGGAAGGACGCATCGCTTTCGTCCGCTTCCGCAATTAGGTAACGACTGGAGCCCAAGCGCGCATGAACACCCGCTGCTTTCACCAACCCGCCGTTGACAAAGGTCGGGTCCAAACCCGCCTCGGCATAAATACTGGCGACCATCGCGGTGGTCGTGGTTTTGCCGTGGGTTCCGGCAATCGCGATACCGTGGCGAAAACGCATTAATTCTGCCAGCATTTCGGCGCGGCGGATCACCGGAATACGCGCCTCGTGGGCCGCAACGATTTCCGGGTTATCTGCGTTGATGGCGCTCGATACTACCACCACGCTGGCATCTTTCACGTTCTCAGGGCGATGATGAAAATAGATCTGCGCCCCTAGCGCCGCCAACTGCTGCGTCACCGCGTTCGGTGCCAGATCAGAGCCGCTGATGTGGTATCCTTCGTTCGCTAACACTTCAGCAATACCGCCCATGCCAGCCCCACCGATGCCGACAAAATGGATGTGCCGCACGCAATGCATTTCGGGCACGATGGAACGCAGTTTTGCCAATTGCTGTGTATTCACTTTTTCTACCGCTACCTACCTTTTCACTTGTGCTTCATTGATTTGTCATGGGGAGACGACCAACACCCATGCATTCTATTCTGTCAGCCGCACCTTACTGCGCGACAGCGGCCACTTCGGCGGCCACGCGTTCAGTGGCATCCGGCATCGCTACGGAACGGGCGCGCTGTGCCATATAGTGCAACGTGGCGCGATCCCAACCGGACAGCACATCGCTTATTGCATCAACACTCAGTGCCGACTGCTCGATAATTTTGGCCGCATCCGCTTGCTCCAGCGGTAACGCATTCCAATATTGCTGCCGGTCTTTATGCTGAAAGGGCACAAACAGTGCAGGCAAACCAGCGGCGGCAATCTCACTGACGGTAAGCGCACCTGAGCGACACACCACCACGTCGGCCCAACTGTAGGCTTGCGCCATGTCATCAATAAATTCGGTAACTTTATGCTTCGGCACACCTGCCTCTGCATAAGCCTGCTGTACCTCAGCCAAGGCGCCTTTGCCCGTCTGATGCCAGACAGTGACGTTAGCACCCAGTCGCGCTGCCACGTGCGGCAACGTGCGGTTTAGCACCCTAGCCCCTTGGCTTCCACCCACCACCAGCACACGGATCGGGCCTTCACGCCCGGCCAAACGTTCGTCAGGTGCAGGCAACGCCAACACATCGGTACGAACCGGGTTGCCCACCACGTCAGCGCTAGGAAACGCACCAGGAAAAGCCTGTAATACCTTGCGCGCAATGCGCGACAGCCAGCGGTTGGTTAACCCCGCAATGCCGTTTTGCTCATGCAGCACCACCGGGATACCGCACAACCACGCGGCGAGACCGCCCGGTCCGGACACATAGCCACCCATGCCCAGCACCACGTCCGGTTGGTAGCGTTTCATGATCGCTTGCGCCTGACGCACCGCGCGATAAATCCGCAATGGCGCACCCAGTTGCGCCATAATGCCTTTGCCGCGCAAACCAGAAATACGAATAAAATCAATCTCAATGCCGTTTTTGGGCACCAAATCGGCTTCCATGCGATCGGCAGTTCCCAGCCAACGAACCTGCCAACCTTGCGCCATCAAATGATGTGCGACCGCTAGCCCCGGGAATACATGTCCTCCGGTGCCGCCAGCCATCACCATCAAGCGCTTACCTTCGCTACTCATTTGGCACTCCTCGTGAACGCCTGCGCCTTGGTCAGGCGTGTCTCAAAATCGATCCGCAACAGCAACACAATGGCGGTCGACATGATAATCAAACTCGAGCCACCGTAACTGATTAACGGCAGCGTTAGCCCTTTGGTGGGTAACATTCCCGCAGCAGCGCCTACGTTTACCAACGTTTGGAAACTAAACCAGATGCCGATAGAACATGCCAAAAAGCCGGAAAATCGCTGATCGATCTCCAACGCGCGCTTGCCGATGGACATGGCCCGAAAAACGACGAAGAATATCATTAACAACGCCAAAACCACACCGATATAGCCGAGCTCTTCGCCTAAAATGGAAAAAATAAAGTCGGTGTGCGCTTCCGGTAAATACTCCAATTTCTGCACCGAGTTTCCTAATCCTTGCCCCCACAGCTCGCCGCGGCCAAATGCCATAAGCGACTGGGTTAACTGGTAGCCACTGCCAAACGGATCTTCCCAAGGATTCCAGAACGACGTCACGCGGCGCATACGGTAAGGTTCCGCCACAATCAGCAAACCGATGGCAAACATGCAGCAGCCAATGATGGCGAGAAACTGCCACAGTTTGGCACCAGCCAAAAACAGCATCGCCAGCGTGGTAATAAACAGCACAACCACCGTTCCCAGATCGGGCTGCGCCAGCAGTAGAACGGCCAGTACCACCATCACACCCATCGGTTTGCAAAAACCCCAGAAGTTGTTACGAACTTCCTCTACCTTGCGCACCATGTAGCTGGAGAGGTAGCAAAACAGCGCCAGCTTCGACAACTCTGCAGGCTGCACGCGCAGTGGCCCCAGCGCAATCCAACGCGAAGCACCATTTACCGAACTGCCAACCACCAGCACCACCAGCAGCATCACCAGTGTAAGCAGCAGTAATATCGGGCTGTAACGCTGCCAGACTTCCATCGGCACGCGCATGGTGATCAACGCCAACGCAAATGCCAGACCAAGGTAGAACGCGTCACGCTTGGCAAAAAAGAACGGGTCGCAGGTCAAGTTCTGCCCCACGGGCATGGATGCCGAGGTCACCATCACGACTCCGATGACGGCCAGCCCGAACGTCAGCCAGAGCAGGGTGCGGTCATACATCACGATGCTCTGCACATCGCTTTCCCGCATCCCCATGACCCAGCCTTTCAGTAGTTCAATCACTGGAAGCCCAATAAAACGCATCAGCCAAGTTCCTTCGCCAATCTGGCGAACTCATCGCCGCGCTGTTCGAAGCTATTGAACTGATCGAGGCTGGCACACGCCGGAGACAGCAGTACCAGATCGCCCGGTTCGACGCGCGTGGCAACCACGCGCAGAGTTTGCTCCATCGTCTCGGTTTGCTCTGCTATCTCTGGGCGCAACGCCGCCAGTTGGGCACCATCACGCCCGAAGCAATACAGGCGAATATTATCACCCTGGACATAACGCAGCAGCAGCGAAAAATCGGCCGACTTACCGTCGCCGCCTAACAGCAAGTGCAGCGTGCCTTCAACCTGTAATCCGTTCAGCGCTGCTTCGGTGCTGCCAACGTTGGTTGCCTTGGAATCGTTAATCCAGCGCACGCCGTTACGCTGCCACACGCACTGGAAACGGTGCGGCAAACCAGTAAAGGTGGTGAGTGCCGTTAACGCTGGCGCGCGAGGAATTCCCACCGCGTCCGCCAATGCCAGCGCCGCCAGCGCATTGACGTGGTTATGGTGCCCCACCAGGGAAATCTCTTTGGTATTCAAAACACGCTCGCCTTTCACACGCAGCCAGGTTTCGCCCTGCTGGGTATTGAGGTGATAGTCGCCCACATCCACGCCAAAGCTGATGCAGCGCGCATCAGCGCCTTTGACCGGCATGGTTAGCGCGTCATCGGCGTTCACCACACACACCTGCGCATGGTCATAGATGCGTAACTTGGCTGCACGATACTGTTGGATACCAAACGGATAGCGGTTGGTATGATCTTCCATGATGTTGAGAATGGTGGCAGCGGCGGCGCTCAGGCTGGACGTGGTTTCCAACTGGAAACTCGACAACTCTAGCACGTACAGTTGGCACTGCTGTTTTAGCAGCATCAGTGCCGGCATGCCAATATTTCCGCCGACACCGACCAACCAATCGACTGCCTTAGCCATTTCACCGACCAGCGTAGTGACCGTACTTTTACCGTTGGAGCCAGTAATCGCCACAATCGGTGCCTGCGCTTCACGGCAAAATAACTCGATATCGCCCACAATCTCTACGCCTGCGGCGGCGGCATCGGCCAGCACTGGTGTTGCCAGTGTAATACCTGGGCTGGCGACGATTAGGTCAGCCGCTAACAGCCAGTCTTCATTTAACGAACCAAGGTGGCGATCAACCTCGGCAGGCAACTTATCCAAACCAGGCGTACTAACACGGGTATCCACCACGCGCGGCGTCACACCACGCGTCAGGAAGAAATCAACGCAGGAAAGCCCGGTGATCCCCAGGCCAATAATGACAACGTTTTTACCCTGATAGTCCATCATATAGTCCATCATAGTGTTACCGTACCTTCAGCGTTGCCAGGCCAATCAGCACCAGCATCAGCGAAATAATCCAAAAACGCACAATCACGCGCGGCTCTGGCCACCCTTTAAGCTCATAGTGATGGTGAATCGGTGCCATGCGGAATATACGCTGCCCGCGTAGCTTGAATGAACCTATCTGAAGGATCACCGACAGGGTTTCAACCACGAACACCCCGCCCATAATCACCAGCAAGAATTCCTGACGCAGCAGTACGGCCATGGTGCCCAACGCTCCACCGAGCGCCAGTGAGCCGACATCGCCCATAAACACCTGAGCCGGATAGGTGTTAAACCACAGGAAACCCAGGCCCGCGCCGACGATCGCCGTACAGACGATCACCAGTTCACTGGCATGGCGAATATAAGGGATATGTAGGTAACCGGCGAAATTCATGTTGCCCGTCGCCCACGCGACCAGCGCAAAACCAGCGGCGACAAACACGGTCGGCACAATAGCCAAACCATCTAGTCCGTCAGTGAGGTTGACCGCATTACTGGTGCCGACTATGACAAAGTAGGTCAGCAAAATGTAGAACAGGCCCAATTGTAGCATCACATCTTTAAAGAACGGCACCACCAGCTGCGTGACCGGTGTGCCTTTGCCGATGGCATACAGGGCAAACGCCACCGCTAGCGCAATCAGCGATTGCCAGAAATATTTCCAGCGCGCAATCAACCCATTGGTGTCTTTGCGTACCACTTTGCGGTAATCATCGACAAAGCCGACGATACCGTAGCCCAGCAGCACCAACAGCACGCACCACACATAGGGGTTGGACAAGTTGGACCATAGCAGCACCGAAACGATGATCGCTGCCAGAATCATGACACCGCCCATGGTTGGTGTGCCACATTTGCTGAAATGAGATTCAGGCCCTTCATTGCGCACCATTTGCCCGATCTGAAATTTTTGCAACCAGGCGATCAGATGCGGTCCCATCCACAAAGAGATCACTAACGAGGTCAGCAGGCTGACAATGGCGCGAAACGTCAAATACGAGAATACGTTAAAGCCGGAATAAAACTTGACTAGATGTTCGGCCAGCCACACTAACATGCTGCATTCTCCTGTAATGCATGTACCACATGCTCCATAGCAGAACTCCGGGAGCCTTTAACCAAAATGCTGATCGTGCCATGCGCCGACAGCAACGTTTGCAAACGTGCTATTAATGCGGCTCGATCGGAAAAATGTTCACCGCGTTCACTGGTGAGGCTGATGGCCTGACTCAAGGTACCAATGCTCAACACCGTATCAATGCCTGCGTCACGCGCCACTTCGCCCACCTTCTGATGACACGCTTCGGCATCCTCACCAAGTTCACCCATATCGCCCACCACCAGTACACGGTAGCCCGGCATCTCCGCCAGCGTGTGCACCGCCGCAGTCATCGACCCCACATTGGCGTTGTAGCTGTCGTCCAGCAGCAGTTTGTTTGCCGCCAGCATGATGGGGAACAAGCGCCGCGGCACGGCCTCGAGCTGCGCCAGCCCGTCTTTCACCTGCTGCAACCCTGCGCCTACGGACATCGCCAGTGCGGCAGCCGCCAGCGTGTTTGCCACGTTATGTCGACCAGGAAGCGGCACGTTGACCTCCAGCGAGCCAAACGGCGTATGGAGTTCAAACAGGGTGCCTCCATATTCATTGCGAATATAGCTGGCGTAGTAGTCTGTGTTTTCACCTTGCTGCGGTGAAAATTGCCATACGGTTTTACCGCGCAGCATGTCGTGCCAAAGCGTCAGGTCATTGCTGTCGGCGTTGATGACCGCAATGCCTTTGGTAGGCAAGCCGTTGAAGATCTCCCCTTTGGCTCGCGCGACACCGTCTAACGATCCAAACCCTTCCAGATGTGCGGCTACCAGGTTATTTACCAGCGCGCTATCCGGACGCACCAGATTGGTGGCATAGGCAATCTCACCAATATGGTTAGCCCCCAACTCAATCACCGCAAAGCGATGATTAAGGGTCAGGCTCAACAGCGTTAACGGCACGCCAATGTCATTATTGAAATTGCCGTCGGTGTAAAGCACGTCGCCACACTGGCGCAAAATCGCGGCCGTCATCTCTTTGACGGAGGTTTTACCGGAAGAACCGGTCAATGCCACCACGCGTGCAGAAGATTGGCGACGCATCCAGGCACCCAGTTTACCCAACGCCAAACGGGTATCCCCCACCAGCAATTGCGGCACGTCGATAGGTAAGTGCTTACTGACCAATAGAGCCTCCGCACCGCCGCGTACTGCCTGATGGGCATAATCATGAGCATCAAACTTTTCACCGCGCAGGGCAATAAACAGGCAACCCAGCGTCAATTTTCGGGTATCGGTGCACACAGTTTCCACCGCCACATCCTCTCCGAGGAGTGTGGCATTTAACACCGTGGCCAGTTGCTGCAACGTAACGCGAATCATGCGATAACCCCCAGCAGACGCGCGGCAGTCACGCGATCGGAATAATCGAGACGCTGATTGCCCACCAGTTGATAATCTTCATGGCCTTTACCTGCAATCAACACAATATCGTCCACGTTGGCCTGCATAATGGCGTTGGTCACTGCTTCAGCGCGACCGTGTACCGCCAGTGCCCGCCCGGCATCCACCAGACCGGCAAGAATATCTTTCACGATAGCCTGCGGCTCTTCGCTCCTGGGGTTATCGTCCGTCACCACAACGCGATCGGCCAGTTGTTCTGCGATGGCTCCCATAAGTGGGCGCTTACCTTTGTCACGATCGCCGCCGCAACCGAATACGCACCACAGCTGACCGGAGCAATGCAGACGTGCCGCCGTCAGCGCTTTCTCCATCGCATCCGGCGTGTGGGCGTAGTCCACAATCACAGTCGGTTTACCCGGCGCTTTAAATACTTCCATGCGACCGCAAACCGGCTGCAATTGTGCGCCGGTTTCCAGTAATCTATCCAGTTGATAGCCAAGGGAAAGTAACATTGCCAGCGCCATTAGCAGATTACTGACGTTAAATTCACCCATAAGGCGACTTTCTATGCGACCGTTGCCCCATTTAGAGGCAAACGCAATTGAAGCGCCTTCGTCGTGATAATCGACGGCGGTGGCTTTCAGCCAGCGGCCACGGCAATCTGGCACCAGATTATTGTGCAGCGTCACAGCCACGGCATCCGGCAACTGCGCCAGCCAGCGCCCCCCCACCTCATCGTCAGCGTTGATGATCTCCTGACCCACTTTATGTTCGGAGAACAGAGACCACTTGGCAGCCTCATAGTTTTCCATATCACCGTAGTAATCCAGATGGTCACGGCTCAGGTTGGTGAAAACTGCCGCCGCAAACGGCAACGCTGCAACGCGGTGTTGCACCAAGCCGTGCGAGGAAACTTCCATCGCAGCAAAAGTCGCGCCTTGTTCAACCAACTGATTCAGAACGTGCTGTATATCGACGGCCGAGCCCGTGGTGTTCGCTGTGGGATTGACGTGCCCTAACATACCACTACCCACGGTACCCATTACGGCGCTGGTATCGCCCATCAGCTGGCTCCATTGGGCTAGCAACTGTGTGGTTGTGGTTTTGCCGTTGGTGCCGGTCACACCGACCAGCCGTAATTTTTCTGCAGGCTGCTGATAAAAACGCCCCGCCAACGATGACAGACGTTGGTTCAAATTACTCAGATACACAACCGGAACGCCGTGCATTTCACGTATCGTTCCATCGGAAGCTTCACCGTCTGCCTCTGCGATCACGGCCGTCACCCCTTGAGCAATAGCCTGAGGAATATAGCGACGCCCATCCACGCTGTGGCCAACTACGGCCACAAACAGATCGCCCGCCGCTACAACACGGCTGTCCAGCGTCATTTCCTGCAGTTGGCGCGATGGGACATCTTGCACCCATGGTGCCAGTAAATCGCACAGATTACGATCTGCCACCTGAAACCTCTTTATGGTTAATCACAAAATCATTTTTATCGCCAACGGGCAACGCATCCGGCTCAACGTTCATGGTGCGCAATACGCCGCCCATGATGGCGCCGAACACCGGTGCAGAAACCGCACCACCATAGTAGTTACCCGCCTTAGGATCGTTAATCACCACCACCAGCGCAAAGCGCGGGTTGCTGGCAGGAGCGACGCCTGCGGTGTAGGCAATGTATTTGTTGATGTATTTGCCGTTCGGTCCCACTTTTTTTGTCGTACCAGTTTTAATTGCAACACGGTATCCCTTGATCGCAGCCTTGATTCCGCCGCCACCAGGCAGAGCAACGCTTTCCATCATATGCACCACTGTGCGCACAATAGGCTCGGCGAAAATGCGTTCCCCCGGCACTGGTGGATCGACTTTGGTAATGGAGAGTGGACGATAGGTGCCATAGCTACCGATAGTGGCGTAAACACGCGCCAGTTGCAGCGGCGTCACCATCAATCCATAGCCGAAAGAAAAGGTGGCCCTCTCTATGTCAGACCACCGTTGTTTTTGAGGGTATAAGCCACTGCTTTCTCCGACCAACCCCAAATTGGTCGCTTTTCCCAAACCAAAACGCGAGTAAGTGTCTACCAGCGCTGAGGAAGGCATTGCTAACGCCAGCCGTGAAACACCGACGTTACTTGACTTCTGTAGTATCCCGGTCAGGGTCAATTCCGCGTAGCGGGCGACGTCTTTGATCTCATGACCGTTGATATAATAGGGCAATGTATTGAGCAGGCTGTTTTCTTTGACAACATTACGTTGCAGCGCCGTCATCACCACCATCGGTTTTACCGTCGAACCCGGTTCAAAAATGTCGGTGATAGCGCGGTTACGCATGACATCAGAGGAAGTCCCGGCCAGATTGTTCGGATTGTAGGAAGGGCTGTTAGCCATCGCCAGCACTTCACCGGTATTGACATCAACCAGCACGGCGGTGCCAGATTCCGCATTATTGAAAGCCACGGCGTTGTTCAGCTCGCGATAAACCAACGCTTGCAGGCGCTCGTCAATACTCAACATCAGGTTGTGTGCAGCCTGACTGTCAACGGAAGAGATATCTTCAATCACGCGACCAAAGCGATCTTTGCGCACCGTGCGCTCACCTGGTTGCCCGGTCAGCCAACGATCGAAACTTTTCTCAACGCCCTCAATGCCCTGCCCATCAATATTGGTGAAACCAATCAGGTGAGACGTTACCTGACCGGCAGGATAGTAACGGCGTGACTCCTGGCGCAGATAAATGCCAGGTAGCTTGAGTTTGTGAACATATTCACTGATAGCAGGGTTCACCTGACGCGCCAGATAGACAAAGCGCCCTTTCGGGTTAGCGTTGATTTTCGCCGCCATCTGATCGAGCGGCAAATCCAGCGCATCAGAAAGCGCTTTCCAGCGGGTGTCGAGCGACACGCCGCCGTGTTCATTCAACTCTTTGGGATCGGCCCAGATGGCGTTAACGGGCACGCTGACCGCCAACGGACGCCCGGCGCGATCGCTGATCATGCCGCGCGCGGTGGGAATCTCCTGCACGCGCAGGGAGCGCATATCCCCTTCACGTACCAGTTGATCCGGGTTGATCACCTGCAAATAGGCGGTGCGTAACATCAGCCCCACCATTGCCAACAGTATGCCTGTACAGAGCAACGCAAAACGCCAGCTTACAAAGCTGGCCTTATCTTCCTGTCGTTTCAACTTTCCTGTGTTTCCTGTGCGCGCTGCTTTCATACCAAATAAGTACCTATGCTCATACCAAATGAGTACCTATGCTCCCATGCTCAACCTGACTCACTGTTTGACTACGATATTTTCCTGTGCCGGGTCTACGTGCCCCATATGCAGCTTTTCCGTTGCGATACGCTCCACCCGACTGTGATCGCCCAAGGCGTTCTCTTCCAGAATCAGGTTGCGCCATTCGATATCCAACGCATCACGCTCCAACAACAACTGCTCGCGCTGTGCGGTCAGCAAGCGTGTCTTGTGCGCGGTCGTCACCACCAGCACCGCAGAAACCAACGCACCAATCAGCAGCAGCAGTGGCAATTTGCCGTGACGAAGAATGTCATGGCCAATAATACCCGCCAGGCTGTGCCGCTCATTGCTTATCATTCCGCTAGCCGTTCCGCGATACGTAACACAGAGCTACGCGCTCTCGGGTTTTCTGCCACTTCGGCTTCCTGCGGCATCATCTTGCCTACCGTTTTCAGCGTTTGACCGCCTTGCGCACGCAGTTGTGCTTCAGTAAGCGGTATCCCGGCCGGCACCTGTGGCCCACGACTGTGATGGTGCATAAAATGCTTCACAATACGATCTTCCAGCGAATGAAAACTGATGATCGACAAGCGGCCCTGCGGTGTGAGTGCCGTCAGCGCACCGTTCAGCACCTGCTCGATCTCATCCAACTCATTGTTGATATAGATACGGATTGCCTGAAAACTGCGGGTTGCGGGGTGCTTATGCCGCTCTTTGATCGGGCTAGCCGCCGCAATCAGCGCCGCCAACTCTCCTGTACGCGTCATCGGTTCTGTGCTGTTACGTTTCACAATGGCGCGCGCAATGCGCTTGGCAAACCGTTCTTCGCCAAAGGTTTTCAGCACCCAGGCAATGTCATCGACTTCTGCCGTTTGCAACCATTGCGCCGCTGACTGCCCGCGCGTCGGGTCCATACGCATGTCCAACGGGCCATCGCGCATAAAGGAAAAACCGCGTTCCGGATCGTCCAGTTGCGGCGAAGAGACGCCCAAATCGAGCAACACGCCGTCAATGCGCCCGGTTAACCACAGGGTCTCCACGTAACTTGCCAGCGCGGAAAAAGGTCCGTGAACAATAGAAAAACGTGAATCTTGAATCGCCTCAGCTGCTGCTATAGCTTGAGGATCGCGATCGATAGCCACAAGGCGTCCTTCCGGTCCGAGACGAGAAAGAATTAGCCGCGAATGGCCACCACGGCCAAACGTGCCATCGATGTATGTGCCGTCAGCGCGGATATTGAGGCCATTAACCGCTTCATCCAACAACACAGTGGTGTGTTTATAATTTTCCGGCATGTATTTCTTTTTTCAGCATGACTACAGTGATAAATCCTGCAATCTCTCGGACAACGGGACGTCAGAGGATTGCTCAGCGTCAATATCGTTCTTGACCTGTTGATACCAGGCCTGCTCATCCCACAGTTCAAACTTGTTGAACTGGCCGACCAGCATCACTTCTTTCGTCAAGCTCGCATGTTGCCGTAGCGTACTGGCAATC
Source organism: Symbiopectobacterium sp. (assembly GCA_051710525.1). Lineage (GTDB taxonomy): Bacteria > Pseudomonadota > Gammaproteobacteria > Enterobacterales > Enterobacteriaceae > Symbiopectobacterium. The sequence goes on from JBPESR010000001.1 coordinate 307,666, forward strand.
AGCAGACGCCCGGCATTGTCCATCTGACACTCACTAGCATGACCCAACAACAACCTCTGCACGCGGCGCTCTGCGGGATTCATGCTCGACAGACGTGACAATTTTTGTTCAATGATTTGCCATTCAGGCAGGGGGTAAAGCAGCAGACAGGGCTGATGGAGGTCAATGGTGCAAACCATCTGATCGTGCGATGTCTCTGACAGCGTTTCCCGATAACGGGTAGGAACGGCGAGCCGACCTTTACTGTCGAGGTTAATCAGCGTAGCCCCACGAAACATGTTCGAGTTACCCCTTCATGACCATTTTCACCACTTTATCCCACAAATTCCCACATTGATGAGTTTACGGAGGGTATGAAAACCTTGTCAAGCCAGAGCAGGCGCGCTTTGGAATTATTTCTGCCTCAAGACGAACATGATATGCTGTGTATACAGTTTGCCAATAATGTGTTTTGCTTTTGGAAGTTCGTCGTTGTAAGCCCTGTAGCCATCAGTGCACCAAAATGCCACTCTGAAACCCGAGAACAGTTTTAGCAACTTACGCAGCGTTTTCTTGCTTAGAGAGCCAAATGAATGAGCGATAATCCGCTTCAAACGCGGCTCCCATGCATACCACCGCCAGCGGTGTCGTTTTTTTGTTGTCAACAAATGACCACATCTCATCCACTTCGCAAATCAGTTGAATTTGCAGGTTATCCAGTGGCAGCGTTGTTACATTCCGCGACGAGCGTTTTTTAAATTTAAAGAAAGAAGTACGCAGGACGGCGATACTAATATGTAACGCCCGAGCAGTATCACGAATACCCGCATTATTCATTGCCAAGTCAATGATTTGGTCTGTCATTTCCTGTTGGCAGGCACGATAGGAATAAGCGAGCTGGAAGGTGCGTTTACATGACTGACAACGGTAACGTTGATGGCTACGGTAACGCTGATGGCCACTTTTGCCATAACCGTGTTTTTTTTACAGAGGCTGTCTGTTCACAAAACTACAGAGGCTGTCCGTTCACAAAACGGGCATCTTACATCAACGTTAGCTACTGTATCTCCACATCTAAAATCGGAGATTTTACACTGTAATCAATTTATTGAATACACGACTCGACTTCAGAGGAGTTCGCGGTGCTTGCCACCTTTGAAAATAACACCTCACACCCTCATTGACCGACAGTGCGGCACTTTGCATGCTGCTTCCCGCAGAGGTTCCCTGAGAAAAGCAAAAAACAGTGCGTCACAGGTAGGCACCGTTATTGGTTATACCGGCGGCAGATCGAACAGCAAGATGTCACTCTGTTGCGCAGCATGTATCGAGAGGATTTCTTCGTCCCATATGCCAGCGCATCGCTTTCGCCTGTTGCCTGTTGCCTGACCGTTGATTTCTACCTTGCCCCGAACCACCTGAATCCACACGCGACGGCCTGCCAGACCTGATATACCGACTGCTCTTGCGCTTTCAGCGCCCAATGCGACAGCGTCATATCCTGATACACCTTCAGGGACCCCTCACGTGCATACGGTGACAACACCAACTGACGGCCCTGCGGTGCATCAAAGCGTCATTGTTCATAACGCGGCGTGATACCTGCTTTTTCCGGAATGATCCAGATCTGATACAAATGCAGCAGTTCATCCTGACTGGCATTGTATTCCGAATGGCGGATCCCGGTGCCCGCACTAATTATCTGAAATTCACCCGCCGGAATCTGCTCTTTGTTTCCCATGCTGTCCTGATGTTCTATCCTGCCGTACAGCACATAGGTCAGGATTTCCATATCGTTATGCGGCTAGGTGCCAAACCCTTGCCCAGCTTTAATGCGGTCTTCGTTGATCACGCGTAACGCAGAGAACCCCATAAAGTTGGGATCGTAATAGTCTGCAAAGGAAAAACTGTGCCAGCTATCCAGCCAACCGTGGTTTACATGACTACGCGTATCAGCCTGTCGTAAATAAATCATATCGCCTCCACAAATGTTGTCGTTATGTTAATTCTACCGGGAGGTGGCGAATATGATGAAAGCGTAAAAAACTCATCGCTCAGTTCAAAAAATTTAAAAGAGGTGGGAATAATGGGCAAAAAAAGTCAGCACTCGAGCTAGCTAAACAAACATTGGAAACAATGTGAGCAATGTCGTGCCCTTCACAGCGAGGTCGTCAGCGCATGAAAAGACATGCGTGCGTCTCTCTGAAATACATAATAATAATCATTATCATTCGCGTTTGTAAAGAATTATAAGAATTATAAGAATTATTTTTCCGTCGTCAGTGCGCGTGCTAATAACGTGATCTGGTGCTCACAAAGTTTACTGGTCGACAACTTTACCTGCCATTTGCAGGTTTCATAGAACTTTACCTGCCATTTGCAGGTTTCATAGTCCGTGATCACAGTATCCACTCCACTCTCCTCTATGTTTGGCGAAACAGTGGCGCGCCAATCCCATAGCATTGAATATGCGGATCAAGTCCTTGCCCAATTGCGGATGGTTATAGTTAACGTAGCAGCCGTGGAAATATGCGATTTGCTCGCTAAACTGTTTTTGCGCTTCGGCTTATTGACGATACTAGCAGCGGAAAGTACCGAACGAGTATTTAGGCAACTGACGTCTATGGTCAATTTTCAGTGTGTTATCCAGCAACTAGCGCACCAGTTTCAGCCCAGTCGCACCACCGCCAATCACGATAACATCGGCTCCGCGGTAGGCTATGCTGTTTTCGTAGGCTATGCTGTTTTCCATGATGATATCACCCTTCTTTCCATGATGATATCACCCTTCCGGATCTCATTAAGGGTATTCAGACACAGAAAAGAAATGATTGATAAATAGCAAATTCCAGCAAAAAAAACGAAAATAACAAACCGGATATGTAACCGTATCGCGATAAAAGTCACCCCAAAATGAGGCCTATCGGAGGGGGGGATTTTGTTAAGCAAAGCACAATAATTGTTAAGCAAAGCACAATAATTGAACGACCATCATAAAAATCTAACATTTTAGCGGTGGCTCACATTGAAACCCTGAGCCATTTAGCTACCATACGCGCGATTTAGCACAAAATAATTATCGCTTTTAAATTTAAGCGTATTGGAGAACGTTATGCTGAGTATTTTTAAACCCTCCCAGCACCAGCCCAGAGTGAGCGACGATCGGGTCGATCCTTTGTACCGTCGTCTACGCTGGCAAATTTTTTTTGGGATCTTTTTCGGTTATGCCGCTTACTATCTGGTAAGAAAAAATTTCGCATTAGCCATGCCGTACCTGATTGAACAGGGGTTCTCTCGTGGTGACCTTGGCTTCGCGTTATCAGGGATTTCTATCGCCTATGGTTTTTCCAAATTTATCATGGGCTCCATCTCCGACCGTTCCAACTCGCGCGTATTCTTGCCAGCAGGGTTGATTCTGGCGGCGGCAATGATGCTGTTTATGGGCTTTGTGCCGTGGGCAACATCAAGCATCACCATCATGTTTGTACTGCTGTTCCTGTGTGGCTGGTTCCAGGGCATGGGGTGGCCACCGTGCGGGCGCACCATGGTGCACTGGTGGTCGCAGAAAGAGCGCGGCGGTATTGTTTCTATCTGGAACTGCGCCCACAACGTGGGCGGCGGGATCCCACCGCTGCTTTTCCTGCTGGGGATGGCCTGGTTCCATGACTGGAGAGCAGCGCTCTACATGCCAGCATTTGGCGCGATCCTGATTGCGGTGTTCGCTTTCGCGATGATGCGCGACACCCCGCAATCCTGCGGTCTGCCACCGATTGAAGAGTACAAAAATGACTACCCGGTGGACTACACCGAAACCTCAGAGAAGGAACTGACGGCAAGAGAGATCTTCATGCAGTATGTGTTCCCGAACAAGCTGCTGTGGTATATCGCGATTGCCAATGTGTTCGTCTACCTGCTGCGCTACGGTATTCTCGACTGGTCACCGGCCTACCTGAAAGAAGTGAAACACTTCGCGCTGGATCAATCCTCCTGGGCTTACTTCCTGTATGAATATGCTGGGATCCCTGGCACGCTGCTGTGCGGTTGGATGTCTGACAAGGTGTTCAAGGGCAATCGTGGTGCTACCGGTGTGTTCTTTATGACGCTGGTCACCATCGCCACCGTGGTTTACTGGCTGAACCCGGCTGGCAATCCGGGCATCGATATGACCTGCATGATTGCTATCGGTTTCCTGATCTACGGCCCTGTCATGCTGATCGGCCTACACGCGCTGGAACTGACAACGAAAAAAGCGGCGGGTACAGCGGCAGGCTTTACCGGGCTGTTTGGTTACCTCGGCGGCTCCATTGCAGCCAGCGCCATCGTCGGCTACACAGTTGACTTCTTCGGTTGGGACGGCGGCTTTATGGTGATGATTGGCGGCAGCGTCATGGCGGTAGTACTGCTGTTTATCACCATGATCAATGAGAAGAAACACAAGGCGGAAATGGAGAAACGCGCCTAATCGAAAGCGCCTTCTGTCTGCTGGCGGCCTTGGCCGCCAGCAACACCCTCACACTGCAGAGAGAAACAAACGACGCAAAACGTGCGCTACCGCATCGTCCGCATTGCTGCCAATGGCTTCCAGTTGCGGCAGTAAATCTTTCAAGCGCTGATGCGCGTTGCGCATAATGCATCCTTTACCGGTCATCGACAGCATTTCAAAATCGTTCATGCCATCGCCAAACGCAATGCACGACGTCAGGGTATGCCCCATCAGTTTGGCGACTTGCTCCAACGCATGGCCTTTGGATACGCCGCCCGCCATCACTTCTAGACAGCTCAGCGTGGAAAAGCTCACGTTAACCCGATCGCCCCAGCGTGCATTGATCGCCTCCTCCAACGGCAGCAGCTTCTCATGGCTGTCAGATGTGAAGAACACTTTACTAACGCCATCAGTGCCGAGCAGACCCGGTTCAAACAGTTTATATTTGAATACTGACTCTTGAAAAAAGCGTTCCTCTTCCGGACGAGAGCGGCTCATAAACCATTCATCGTCACGGTAAACATGCGTCAGCATCTCCGGGTTGCAGTACTCCATGCTGTAGAGGTCGTGTGCAATATCCGGATCCAGATTGTGGCTGAAGATCAACTCCCCCTGGGTGTTGTGCACGCGCGCGCCGTTAGAGGTGATCATAAAGGCGCTGATGCCCAGCCCGTCACGAATCTGCGCTACATCCAGATGATGCCGCCCGGTGGCAAACACAAAGTGGATGCCCTGTGCGGTCAGCAGTTTCAGGGTCTCCTTGGCGAATGGAGACAGCGTGTGGTCTGGCGACAGCAACGTGCCATCTAAATCGGAAGCAACGACGTGATACATAAAAGTGAACTCTCATCTCTAAAGGGAATGCACGGAGTCGGCCGTAACATTTACGAATATTGTGCAAAATTTACGGATATTGTGCAAAATGGTTGAGAATATGGGTAAACACCTGCGCCCGAATCCAATCCTCTTCGAATAACAGTTCATGGCTGGCACCCACAATCATCACCGGAATACCACTAACGCAGGGGTGTCCGGCTTCAGTCAACGCCTGACAAAACGCATCCTGACTATGATTATCCACCACGATATCCTCATGAGCCTGAAGCAGCAGCAAGGGGGTGGTAATGTGCGCAGCCAATACCCATCAGTTCGCGCCCAACGGCCATTGATTCCCGCATCCAGTGATAGGTCGGGCCACCAACGCACAGGCCTGGTTCATCGGCATAGTCGCGCACGCTGCGACGGTAACGCTCATGGCTGTGCGTTAGCACGTTGATCAAATAGGGCAGCGGACGCCATTGCCCGGTGCCGATAGTATAATAATCGCGAATGCGCGGGTGCAGTTCCGCCCAGGCAAAAATGCGTGAAGCCAGCCAGCCCGGCATCGGCAATTTAATGCCACACATGGGCGCACACAGCGCCACAATATCGAATGAATCCGGCCGACGTGCCCAAAAAATGTCCCAGGATCACGACGCCCATTGAGTGAGGGGCGCAAAGCAGTGCTGGTAACCCAAGGGATCGGCCGTTTTCACCGCATCTACATGGTGCAACCAGAATTGCTCGACTTCGTCTACGTAGTCACCAAAGCGTACCACGTGGCCACGATTACCGTCTTCCAGCATCCGCCCGGATGCGCCATTAGCCGTGTTGATCCATGATCAACACATCATAACCCGCCTGGAACAAATCGTAGGCGACTTCACCATACTTTACATAGCTTTCGATGCGGCCGGGAAACACCACCACCAGACGCGTGTGCTGTGGAGCGGTAAAGCGTACAAAGCGGATCGGCACATCGTCAACACCGGGAAACTTCCCCTCTTCGCGGTAACGCCAGAAATCCAACAGCGTCCCAGTGACAAAGGCAGAAAACTGTTTTTCTATTAATATAGACCGGAAATTTCGGGTGACATCACGTTTCTCCTTGCTGCCCGCACCGCGTTAGCCCCCTGCACGTGGGGACTACCAAAGAGTTTTGTGATCGCTGGCACAACAATCAGCAATGGCATATTGTGGCACATTCGGTCGCAATGTTTAACCACGTAACACATCGGTAACCCCCCCTCAGTCTCTGTTGTGGCGATCGCAAACCATGCCAATGCGACAACATACAATCAGGAGGCAGCTATGACCCTCACTGGTGGTTAACCTATCTTCTCACAACGCTTATTCTCAGCCTTTCTCCGGGATCCGGGACTATCAACACCATTAGCACTGCCATTAGTCACGGCTATCGCGGTGCGGCGGCATCCATCTCCGGGCTGCAAGTCGGGTTGGCTATCCATATCGTATTGGTCGGTATCGGTCTTAGCGCGCTGCTATCTCAATCGCTGCTGGCGTTTGATATTCTGAAATGGCTCGGTGACGCTTATCTCTGATCTGGATCGGCATTCAGCAGTGGCGTGCGGCCTGCTCACTCGATCTGCATGCACTGGCGGACAGCCTACCACGCCGCCAACTGTTTCGTCGTGCCATTCTGGTCAACCTCACCAACCCGAAAAGCATCGTTTTTCTGGCGGCGCTGTTCCCACATTTTATCGTGCCGCACCAGCCGCAAGTTGCTCAGTATCTGATATTTGGGGGGTTACCACCGTGGCGGTCGATATTGTGGGGATGATCGGTTACGCCACGCTCGCCACTCGCATCTGGCTGAAAGGACCGCGCCAAATCCACCTGCTCAACCGGCTGTTTGGCTCGTTGTTTATGCTGGTCGGCGCGCTACTGGCAACAGCGCGTAAGGTATAATCCGTCACTCGCCGCCAACTGGCGGCGAGGACAAAACAGCGGGAGTGCTACGCCATGCTCGCTTAGCGCGAAATAATCAGATGCAGCCCAAACGCAATGGCCGCCCACACCATTGTCGGCCGTGGCCGTCAAGGCAACCACTGGCAGCGTGGGGAAACGCTGCTTGATTTGCCCAAGGGCGCGGTATTCCGGGCGGAAATCATGCCCCCACTGGGAGATACAGTGCGCTTCGTCGATGGCAATCAGTGCCAGATTCCACTGGGTAAGCTGGTCAAAGAAGCTGTACGTGGTTAAACGCTCCGGTGCGATATACAGCAGCTTGATTTCACCGCTGCGACAGCGGGTCATCACGTCCCACTGCTGCTCACGGGTCTGGATCGAGTTCAGGCAGGCGGCAGTCACGCCATAGGCAACAAGCTGATCTACCTGGTCTTTCATCAAAGATATCAGCGGAGACACCACCAACGTCAGGCTATCCAGCACCAATGCGGGGATCTGGTAGCACAGCGATTTCCCGCCGCCGGTCGGCATGATCACCAGACAATCCTGACCGTTGACCGCAGCCTGAATGACCGCATCCTGACCGGGACGGAATTGCTGATAACCGAATGTATCGCGTAGAACTTGAGCCGCTAACGCTTCCTTATTTAACACTTCCGCCGTAGACACGTGTTCCCCGATCCTCTTTGCATCACATCAGCCCATGGCCGATAAAATCAAACAGGCCCTGTTTTCAGCGCCTATGATAAAAACTGCAATCTTTTGACCACGAAAATGATTTTTTTTCTGAAAACGCGCCTAAAAATATATAGTTAAACATCACACTGACACCGTAACGCGTCTGCCGATGGTTGTAATCGATCATCGATTCACCGTAGCTGCTAAACACCTTGGTATAGAAGCGTACATGCCTGGTTATCGGATAGCTCCACCCAACTCTGCGTTGTCGTAACCGCTGTTCCAGTTGTAATGCCCTGCTACGCTGAAAATGCTGCAGCACCTGACGTAGCCAACACGAACCAGATAATACCACAGATACTTAGTGATATCCGGGTTGTCATCCTTGCGGTCGGGGATCAGGAACCAGGGTTTGAGATCCACCTTCCAGTTGCCGTTTTGCGCCATCAGGCGCATATAGGCGCGATACCAACCAGGCGCATATAGGCGCGATACCAACTGCGCGAAGTTGGATCTGCCTTGCCGTTGGATTGGTGATTCAGCCCCACTTCCACATCGCGCAATGTCCATCCGCCTAAGATGTAATCGGTCGCCCAGCCAAGAAATATCTGTGGTTTATAGTTGTTTCACGAAACGGAGAGAATTCACCAGCATTCGACATCTGCCACCAGGATTGCTGGGTATAAGAGACTCCCAACAGCGAATTGTCACCCATGATTCCGTGCCAGATGGGGAAGGGCAGACTCAACTGGAAATTCACTTCATCTTTTTTACGCGCTTATTTGGCCCAGTCGTAACTGCTGATCGCTTGTTTATTGATGTTGGTGGTGTAGGTAGAGTAGATATAAAGCAGATAGTTGCTTTCGTAATGATAAAAGGGTTATCATGGTCCTGCGGCAAATTGGCAATAATACTGCCACGCACTGCGGGCCTGTCGTGTACAACTTGTACTTGTGTCGCCAACAAGAGCGACACTACACGTGTCGCCAACAAGAGCGACACTACACCCGCAATTTTGCGCATACGGTACTTCCGATCAGTAAAAACGGTACTTCCAACCAAAAAAAAAATGCCGACCAAAGTAAAAAAAAGTAAAAATGATAGTCTGATAGACAAATGATAGTCTGATAGACACGTAATGATAGTCTGGTAGACTAGACGCGTAAGGAAAAATGAATGATAGACACGCTAGTTGATAGACACGCTATTGATAGACACGCTATTTATTACTATTCTAGCTTCATAAGCTGTACTTGAATCATCCACTTCCTAGTTATTCATGCTTTTCTGAAAAAGTTATTCATGCTTTTCTGAAAAGAAACAGAAAAAGCCTCATAACAGAAAAAGCCTCATAAAGCAAACAAAAGTTTAACGATAAACTATCCTTATTCTCTGTTCCGATCGTTACTGAGGGCCGCCCACTATGTCATTACCGCTTGTCCAGCAGGATGACACGCTTCCCCCTGATGCCATACTGCCTCAGGAGAGCGTTCGCCAACGTGTCAGCGACATTTTTATCTATCAGATGCCCTTCAACCGGGAACTGGGGCTTGAACTGTGTGAGTTTGAACCTGACCATGCCATTTTGGTGTTTGATCGTCAGGAGCGATTGGTTGGCAATGTGTTGCAAAAAATTCTCCACGGCGGTGTGATAGCCGCCGGGCTGGATGTGGCCGCCGGGCTGGTCTGTGTCGGCAGCGCGCTGTTACGGTACCGCAGCATCAGAGCTCAGGAATTTCATCAGCGACTGGCACGCATGGGCACTATCGATCTGCGTGTGGACTATCTGCGCCCAGGCCGCGGCGAGCACTTTACCTTGACCAGCACGCTGTTGCGTAGCGGCAATAAAATCGCCGTGGCGCATGCCGAGTTGCACAATGAAGCACAGGTGCATATCGCCACCGCCACGGCCACCTATATTGTCGGATAAATTGTCGGATAACGCCGAATTTTTCGCACAGTAACGATATAAAAGTTTGAATAATCCGATTTTACTAAAACGAAGCACCAAAACGGGAAGTGAAGATGAAAGTCACTGCGGTTTCGCGTAGAGTACTCCCTCTTCAGTCCGTTGAGTAAGCCTTCCACATGAATGAACAGCAATCACACCAGGGTGTGTTATTCACCCTTGGTGCCTATTTCATTTGAGACATCGCACCCGTCTACTTCAAGCTGATTAGCGCAGTTCCTGCCACAGAAATTCTTATGCACCGGATTATCTATTCGTTTCTCTTCATGCTGGTTTTGGTGAGCATCAGCCGCAAATGGCGTCAGGTACAACACGTTATGGGATCACCCAAAACGCTGCTGATGCTGGCACTGACCGCCGTGCTGGTTGACGGCAACTGGCTGCTCTACATTTTGGCGGTAAATCACAATCACATTCTGGAAGCCAGACTGGGCTTATTTTATCAATTCACTGGTTAATTATTTTATCAATTCACTGGTTAATGTGATGCTGGGAATGATTTTTCTCGGTGAGCGTTTCCGCCGCCTGCAATGGTGCGCGGTGTTGTTGGCGGTTTAGAGGCGTGTTGATTCAGCTCTGGCAGTTTGGCTCGGTGCCGGTGATTGCTCTGGCGCTGGCCTTTAGCTTCGCGATCTATGGCCTGTTGCGAAAAAAACTCGGTGTAGACGGCCAGAGCTGCATGCTGATAGAAACCCTGTAGTTGCTGCCTGCGGCAATTATCTATTTGTTTTTTTATCGCCGATACACCGAGCAGCCACCTTGGCCATAACAGTGATACGCTCAATCTGCTGTTGGTCAGCGCAGGCATCGTGACCACCGTGCCGCTGTTGTTTTTCACAGCTGCCGCCGCGAGAATGCGCCTGTCTACGCTCGGGTTCTTCCAGTACCTCGACCCGACACTGATGTTTATTATCGCGGTCACGCTCTATGTCGAACCGCTCGGCAGCGACAAAATGGTGGCATTTAGTAGTTTTATCTGGGCGCTGCTGGCGATGTTTATCATCGATGCCCTCATCGCCCCGCAGAAATTACATCATGTTCAGCGCCCTGTGGCGTGAGATGTAGCGTGACAACACCGGGCTAAACAGCAGCGTCGAAAACAGTCTCAGGGTTTGCACCGCAATCAGAAAGGCCATGTCAACATGCTACCCCCGCAATGACCGCAATGGAGTCCAGCCAGCCGGGGCTGGTCGCCAGATAGGTGGTAAGAATATCCACAGGTAGCAACAGCGTTACCCCGTAATTCATCCCTCTGCATAGCACCATCAGGCTGACGATAGAGGCCATAATCTGTGGCAAGGTGCGGATGGACAGCAGAAAAATCGGGCGAGTAAAGCTTAAGCCCACACTCCAACCAATAAATGCATAGGCCAATTACAGTATCCACTTCGGCGTTTGCAGCGTCAGCGTGCTCGTCGAGTGCAGCGCAGCGCCGAGGATTATCGGCCCCAACAGTGCGCCGGATGGCAAACGCAACCAGCGCCCGAACAGCATACCGCAGCATGCTACATCGAGTGTGGCAAAAAAACGCCAGTCGAGAGCAGGAAACCAGATCAGCGTAGCGGTATTATGCGCTGCCGTTTCACCAAGGCTCAAACGCGCCACAAAGGCAGCAGCAGCCGTCACCATCAGCACGCGCAGGTATTGCATAAACGCCACCAGACGCACGTCGGCACCAAACTCGCTCGACATAGCAACCATGGCCGAGGCACCGCCAGGTGATGCGCCCCAGGCCCCGGTTGCGCCGGGTAATGTGCTGAATTTTACTAATAACCAGCCAGAAAAGCCGCTGGCGGCAAGGGTCGCCACCAGAATGCCAGCACTAATGGCCATTCCTGCAACAGCGGACTCAAAATAGAGAGGGAGAGGCTTTGTGCCACCAGACAGCCAAGGATGGCATTAGCGGCCCAAAATACGCAGTAGGCATACGGATTGGACATCCTCTGTAAAAAACACGGTTATGGCAAAAGTAGCCATCAGCGTTACCATTGTCAGTCATGTAAACGCACCTTCCAGCTCGATTATTCCTATCGTGCCTGCCAACTGGCAATGACATATTAAATCATTGACTTGGCAATGAATAATGCGGGTATTCGTGATACTGCTCGGGCGTTACATATTATTATTAGTATCAATGCCGTCGTGTTATTAGTATCAATGCCGTCGTGCGTACTTTAAAAAACTCTCTCCGCGGAATGTAACAACGCTGCCACTGGATAACCTGCAAATTCAACTGATTTGCGAAGTGGATGAGATGTGGTCATTTGTTGGCAACAAAAAAACGACAGCGCTGGCGGTGGTATGCATGAGAGCCGCGTTTGAAGCGGATTATCGCTTATGCATTTGGCTCTCGAAGCAAGAAAACGCTGCGTAATTTGCTGAAACTGTTCTCGGGTTTCAGAGTGGCATTTTGGTGCACAGATGGCTACAGGGCTTACAACGACGAACTTCCAAAAGCACAACACATTGTTGGCAACTGTATACACAGCGTATTGAGCGTGGAAATCTGACGCTGCGCACCAGATTGAAACGCATCAATCGTAAGACGTTGTGGTATTCACAATCATCCGATTGTGGTATTCACAATCATCCGAGTTGTGGTATTCACAATCATCCGAAATGCACGATAGGCTCATCGGCACTTACATCGAACGCGAGTATTACATTTGATGCTGTATTAACTCATTAAATACACGACCTGTGAGCCTAGTGGGAAGCGGCGGTGCGCGCTCAGGCACATGGAAGGCACCCGAATACCGGTGGCCGCGATGGCATTGACCAACGCCAGATGCTGTTCCCGATCCCAATCCAGCCGTGCCAAGCGCTCATCGGTTTCATCTACCGACATCAAAGCCCAGTTCGCGTGCTAGTTGTAAGCGTGCCAGCCAATCTTAGCCGGGGGGCAACGCTTTTTCGTAGATGCCCAGCGGCACCGCTTTTATCAGCATGTTACTTTTACTTCCCTTAGCCCCACAGTTGGGCAATACGGCGTTTAAACTCACGGGCGGCATCGACCAGGCTGTGGCCGCATCACGGATACTGCGTCCGGCGATAAAGACGTGAATCGGGATGCCCTGGAATAGCGGCAGATCGTCCAGCGCCAGACCGCCGGTGACGGTGACTTTAAAGCCAATTTTGGACAGACGCTTGATGGAGCTGATGTCGGTTTCGCTCCAGGCGACGCCAGCGGCCTGCGCATCCCGGCTGCGGTGATACAACACTTGCTAAATTCCTGCCGCGCGCCAGGCTTCCGCCTGCTTCCGGGTCCAGAAGCCAGTCAATTCGATTTGTACATCGCCGTCGAATTCGCGTGCTACCGCCAGGGCGCCTGCTGCGGTGTTGATGTCCCAGCAGCAGATCATCGTGACCCAGTCGGCATTGGCTTCAAAACACATACGTGACAGGATTTTCCCCGCGTCGGCAATCTTAGCATCGGCCAATACAATCTTGTGGGGATAGAATGCTTTCAGATCGCGCATGGCGCGCATCCCTTCACCCATGCATAAAATGGTGCCAACTTCGATAATATCCGCTTCTTCGGCGATCAGGCTAATAGTGTTGTAGGCATCGGGCTGGTAGTGTTGTAGGCATCGGACAGTGTCTGGTTATCCAGCGCAACTTGTAATATTGCTAACTATAGCATCTGGGACTCCTTATTCCGTCGCATGGCATAGGGGACTCCTTATTCTTCCGTCGCGGCAAGCGTGGCGCGATCAATCAGATCTAAAACATCCTGCTCGGTGCGGCATGCGCGCAGGCGGATTGACCGGTTTTCCAGCAGAGAATCGCGCAGCTTCATTGAAACTCCTTGTACTTTGACATCCTGAGGGAAGTTGGCGTTGATCACCTCCATCAGCTTGGGACAAAAATCGGCGGCAGAGAGCATATTGCGCACGCCGACGACATATTTTTTGCCGTTCATGGTAATCTCATCCGCAACGTGGGTTGAGGCGATAATGATGTCTGCGCCGCTCAGCTCTGCTTTATATTCTCCGATGGCACATCTGTTGACGGTGTGTGCCACCCTTTGTTAGGTCAGGAACTGATCCACCTTCATCTTCATGTTCATGGAACTGCCTTGCCCACAGCCACATACAGCCAGAATCCGAACTGTCATGGTGCTTTCTCCAGCGTTATTGCGCGGTGGTTTGCGCGAGTTGTTTTTCCGCATCTTCTTCAGCACGCAGTGAGCGGCTGGTAAAGTACATGTAGGCCATCGCGATGAGGATCACCACGCCCATAAACCACAGGCCCAGCGTCATGCCTTGCATCAGCGGCGGTACCAGAATTGACCAGTTCGCCATGCCCATCCAGGCCGACAGTCCGGTGCATTTTACCGCCCATACGCAGCCAAAAATCTCAATTATCCCCATCACCAGGTAGATCTTGAGTGCCGCGCGCCAGCCGCCAAAGTAGTTGGAAAACACCCGATGGTGGCGTTGGAGAAGAACATCGGGATAAATCCGTAGATGATCATGACGTGCGAACTAATCCCAATCAGAATGCCAACGGCGATTAATTGACTGATGGTGCCCCACATAAAGCCCCATACCACGGCATTGGGGGCGAAGCTGTAGATGGCGGCGCAGTCGATCGCCAGCACAGCACCGGGGATCAGGCGCTGAGAGATGCCGTTAAAGGCTTCGGACAGTTCGGCAACGAACATGCGCACGCTCTGCACGATGATGAAAATGGCAATGGCGAACTGGAAACCGGTTTGCAGGATATAGACGGTCCGGTGGGTTTTGCCTGCCATCTTCTGCACTGTATCGATACCGAACGACAACAGGATTGCGCCAAAGAATACGGTCATCACGATGGCGGTGGAGGCGATGTTGTCATGGAAGATATTCAGCCAGCCGGGCAGCTTCAGATCTTCGACGCTCTCTTCTTTTTTACCCAGATAGGGGACGAGCTTGTAGGCTAACCAGGAGGCGAACTGCTGCTGGTGGCCGATGGAGAAACCACAGTCGTCGGTCACTTCCTGCGTCGGCTTGTACATCATGTTGGAGGTGATCCCCCCAATAGCACGACACCAGCACGGCGCTGCATAGGATGGTAGTCCATATCGGGTAACCTAGAATATAATATCGGGTAACCTAGAATATAGAAGAACACCGCCAGCAGACCCGCCTGCTGAAACATGATATGGCCTGTGAGCATAATGGTACGAATGCCGGTGATACGACGCAGCAGGAGACGCAGCAGGACATACACAATGTTCAGCGCCAGCAGCACCGCATAGCCGACCTAACTGTAGGAGTTTCCCATGCGTTCGATGGTGGCCATCATCGAGGCGCAGGTGTCAGAGATGGCACCGTTAATCTGGTACATCTTGGTGACCACGGGTTTGAAGGCTCAGGTCAGGATGCCGGAGCCCGCCTGCAACAGCATAAAGCTGATGATCGTCTTGATGGTGCCTTTGATGATCACCGTGGCGCTTTGAGCAACAGCAGATAGCCGAGAAAGGTTACAATGCCAGCAGCAAGGGGCATTGGTCATGACCTGATTAAAGAAATCAGTGAAGATATTGTATAGAGTATTCCATAGAATACTCCAATTGATTTTTATTGTTACCGCTTTACTACTATTGCCTGCCATCACGGCAGGCTTAAGGGGAAGCGACGCTGTGGCTGATACAACTGGGCGTAGAGATTTCAGTAATCACTAGTAATCATATTGGGATTTTTTTTTGATTGTTTGTGATTAATCTTGCAATTCTCATAGTGCTTAAGATTATTCAATAATCATGTTTTATTTTTTGTATAATATTTTGTATAATATATAATATTACATAAGTAGTTTATTCTATTTTTTGTATTTCGCGTTATTTGATCTTGATGTGAATTTTCATGATTTTTATCACTTCAAGTGATTGTCAGTGCAATTTAACGGTAATGGATTGGCATTAAGTCATCATGTTTAATCTTTTTATGATTATTTGTGATTTATTTAATTGCCGATTAATGATAAGGTCAGGCCATGAGCAAGACAGAAACCATTCATTACCTGCGGATCCTAGATCCTGAGTACCATTCCCGGAATGGGGCACCTGGTTGAATCAAGAGATCGAAAATGAAGAGATCGAACAAGAGTAGGTTGCCGCCGGCACCTTAGCCATGTGGTGGCTAGGGTGTACCGGGGTTTGGTTGAAATCAGAGGGTGGGGCCAATATTTGTGTCGACTTCTGGTGTGGCACCGGCAAGTAGGGTCACGGTAACCACTTGATGAAAAACGGGAACCAGATTTGATGAAAAACGGGAACCAGATGCAGCGCATGGCCGGGGTGAAAAATTGCAAGCTAACTTGCGCACCACGCCGTTTGTGCCGGATCCGTTCGCCATCCAGCCAGGTGGATGCCATTTTGGCAACGCACGACCATAACGACGACATTGACGTCAATGTCGCTGGCGCCGTGCTGAAAAATTGCAGCCCGGAGGTTCTCTTTATTAGTTCACAGAGCTGCGTGGATCTCTGGGTGGGCTGGGGCGTACCGCGCGAGCGTTGCATCGTGGTGAAACCTGGCTCGGTGATCCGCATTAAAGATATTGAAATCCATGCGTTAGATGCGTTAGACCGCACCGTATTGATCACCTTGCTGGTGGAACAAAAAGTGGCGGGCGTGCTACTGGATAGCACGGATCTGCGCGCGGTGAACTACCTGTTCAAAACCCCCGGTGGCAATCTGTATCACAGCGGTTATTCCCATAACTCCAACTACTACGCGAAGCATGGCAAGAGTATGACATTGACGTGGCATTGGGCTCATACGGAGAAAACCCGCGAGGTATTACCGACAAGATGACCAGCGCGAATATGCTGCGCATGGCCTTGGCGTTGAATGCCAAGGTGGTTATTCCTTTTCACCATGATATCTGGTCGAATTTTCAGGCTGATCTGCAGGAAATTCGCGTGCTGTGGGAGATGAAAAAAGACCGCCTGCAATACAGTTTCAAACCCTTTATCTGGCAAGTCGGTGGCAAATTTACCTGGCAGTTGGAATTTACCTGGCAGTTGGAAATTTACCTGGCCGTTGGATAAAGGTAATTTGGAATACCACTACCCGCGCGGCTTTGATGGCTGCTCTACTACATAACCCGATCTGCCGTTCAAATCTTTCCTGTAGTTTGCGATGTAATTTGCGATCTAGTGCGTTGCGATGTAATTTGCGATCTAGTGCGCGGCGTGGCAAACACGTCACGCTATGCCCGTCATACTTCCTTCGACTCGAATTATGACGGGCATATGATGATTTATGCGCATTTATGATAAATTTTGATGTAAACTTTTCACGTTGACGCCATGACGCGCCGCTTCTTGTTACCGGATGACCTATGACTGAATCTCAGCGCCATCATGCCATCATTACCATCATGCTATCATTGATTTTCTGCGACATCAGGGTCAACTCCCGTCTCCGATCTGATCGTGAATTTTGACGTTTCTCCCACCACTGCGCGACGCGACATCAAAAAACTCAATGAATTGGGCAAAGTGCGCAACGGCGCTGAGGCCGTTAACCTGCCCGCCCGGCATGGACGCCGCTCAATATCATCTATCAGGTGCAGAATCTGAATGAGAAGATGCGTATCGCGCAGGCGGCTGTCGCGCCCGCGTAACCACGGAGAAAGAGTGGTGATTCACTGTGGATCAACGGCATTTTTGCTGGGGCGTGACCTTGCCAAGCGCTCTGCTTGGGCTGGCTAATGGCGCGCGCAGGCCGTGACGACTAAACACCACGACCTGTTAGAGTGTGTAGCCATCCTGTGCGGCGGCTGGGAAAGTGAGCGCTGCGGGCAGTAACAGCGAGAGACAAAACAGTACTTTTCGTTGTAAAGACATAGCGATGCTCCTGGTGAGTGAATAGTAGGTGTGCGCCTGACTCGCGTAACGTATGCGTGAAAACGCGATCTTTCTCATCATGGCTCTTTTTTTTCGCATAACGAAAAATATTTCGTTACAGAAATGTGACGATTGACTTACCTTACTGAAACAGTAGCATCTCTCTCATATTGGCGTGCGCTGTGCTGTCATACCTTTTTTCTTTGTCCCGAGGTGGTATTCGTATGGAACAGTTTGAGTGTCTCAGCATTGAGCAAGCCCATGAACGCTGGCAGAAACACGGCGTGATGGTGGATATCCGCGATGCGCAAAGTTATGCCACCGGGCATGTGCCGCAGGCGCTGCACCTGACGAATGAGACGCTGTCTGATTTTGTGCGTGAAGCCGAACTCGATCAGCCGGTGATGGTGGTGTGTTATCACGGCATTAGCAGCCGCAATGCGGCACCGTATCTGTTGAGCCTGGGGTTTGGCGGTGTACAGCGTGGATGGAGGTTATGAAGCCTGGCAGAGCCATTTTCCGCAAGATGTGGCGTCAGCGTCGGACAACGCATGAAGTGGAACATCCCGACGCCATGACGCGTCAGGATAGCATAACGTTATTCCGCAGCCTGAATCGGCTTTTTCACAAAGAAGCCGTAGTTGATAGTACCCAGCATTAGCAGGAAGGCACCAAACAGGAAGACGTTGGTGAAGGTACCAGTTGTATCAAGAATGATACCGGTGACGATCGGCGCACTGGCCGCGCCGAGGAATCCGCCGAAATGCTGAATGGCACCCAGTGAAGCCACCTGCGATTTCGGTGCGATATCCGTTGCCAACGTCCAGATAACTCCTGACGGCATTTGAGAACAGAAATAACCCAGCTACAGCAGCGCGATACACAAGGTGGTGTCGCGCACGAAGGGAATCGGTGCCACGAAGCAGGCGGCCAGTGTTGGCTAAATAGGTCAGCTCTTCGTCACTCAGCAGGCGGCGATACGGTGCCTGGCACTCATACAGGCCCAGCGCGATGCTGGCAGCGCCTCCAGCAGGCTGTTCAGCGTACTGAAGAAGGTGTCACTGCCGGTTTTTTGCGGATCTAGGCGGTTAGTCACCAGCACCAGCGCATCGATGACGGTTTGCGCCATGGCAGTCAGCTCTTCGATTTGCGCGCCGAGGTTGTCACTGATGTGGCAGGAGGAGATCACCGGCACACGGCCTTTCACATGGTTGACAACGAAACTGGCCACAGCCACGCGTTCTTCCAGCGTCAGGAATTGCATTTCACTGGACTGGCACACGGCAAACAGCGCATCTACCTTGTTTTCCAGATATCAGTCAATCAGGTTGGCCAGACCGGGATAGTCTACGTCGTTCTGTTCGGTGAACGGTGTAAGCATGACATGGACGACACCATTGATTTTTTTTCATTTTTTTTCTCCGAATACAGACTGTGCTGGTTCGTGCCCGTAGGCATTAACGTTGTGATAAACTCGCGATAACCTGTTGATATTCCGGCATGTTTAAGGAACCTTCCCGTTCGACTGCCAAAGAAGCAAAGGCGGAGGCACCGTTAAAGGCATCCCCTGCGCCAGTGGTATCCACACCGAGCGCCGGAAAGGCCGGAATGTGTTGGAACTGGTGGCCGTCATACAGCAGCGCACCGCGCGATCCCATGGTAATGATGACGCGCTTGGCACCCATCCGTGCGATTTTCAGCGCGGCCTCTTTGGTGCTATCAAAGTCGTGAATGTAATGTAGATACCCGACAGCAGTGACGTTTCCGTTTCGTTGGGCGTGATCACATCCAGATAATCCAGATAGGGCAGAATCTCGCTGGAGTAGGGGCCTGATTGAGGATCACTTTCTTGCCCAGCGCGTGCGCCACGCTTGATGATGTTCAGGGTGGCGGAAAAGTTATTCTCCAACTGCACCAACAGTACATCTGACGTTGTTAATTCCGGGGCGATGGCCGCCACTTCGTCATCGGTGATGGTTTGGTTGGCGCCGGGATAAGTGGCGATCATGTTCTCGCCATTTTGCTGTGAGACATAAATGATGGTGTTGCCGGTGGGTTCGGTATCGGATTTATACAGCTTGAAGTTGTGAATATCTGATGACGACAGATGGTAATAGGCAAACTGGCTAAACTGATCGGTGCCGACCTTGGTGACAGAATAGACCTGTGAACCAGCCCGACTGGCGGCCATCGCCTGATTGGCGCTTTACCGCCGGGGCAGAGCGCGCTGCTCTGCGCCATGATCGATTCGCCGCCTTTGGGAAAACGTGCCACCTTGGCGACGATATCGACGTTGAACGATCCTAAAATACACACCTTGCCGTTCATTTTGTTTCTTTTCTGTTTGCTGGTTTGATGCCGGGTCTGCTTTTCCAATCGATTGAGCAGCACCTCAAAATTTTTACTGCGGGGGCAATCAGTTCAGACAGCAAACTGCGCCGCACAATAATTGCACCGCCGTAGCAGCGTTGAACCAGATTCAAGCGCGCCAACTCGTTTGGGTCGCTGCGAATCGTCTCTTTGCTCACGGCAAATGCGGTGGCCAGATAATCAACAGTGGCACGTTCGTGTTTGGTTAAATAAGCCAGAATTTAATTACATCTTTCTTCCAGAAATTTGATTACATCTTTCTTCCAGAAACATAGTCACCTCGCTGCTAGATATAAGCCTAAAGGAGCGGTTATGGTTAAAAAGTGACTATTGTCATAGGACAATGGGCAAAACGGAAGCAAACGGAAGTGTGTATTTGGGTGATGTATAAAGAATTGCCAGCGCCAGCGGTGTTCGTGGCGCGGGAATTAGGGTAAACCGGCAGTTTATCAGAACAATATTTCAACCCCATTAATAAAACGATGTGATATTTTTATGACAAATTAATTTGCTAACGGATAAACTATGATGGCAATCCGCCTAACAGCCTTATCTCAGCCACGCTTGGCACAGGCGTTTGTCGACTATATGCAAACGCAGAATATTCAACTAAAGTATGCAAACGCAGAATATTCAACTAAAGTTCCGCTTCTCTGGGCAAGAAGCGGAACTCTGGCTGGACGATGAGGCGCGGTTGGCCGAAGTACAGCAGGCGCTTGAGGTGTTCATTCAGGACCCGATGCATCCGCGTTATCAAGCGGCCAGTTGGCAAGCGGGATCAACCTCTTCGCCCCTTCGCTATGCACGTTTTTCTTATTTACAGACGTTACAGCAGCGCGCCGGACCGCTGACGCTGGGAGTGATGATTACCTGCATTGTCGTTTATCTGTGGATGACGGTATTCGGTAACGATCGGGCCATGATGTGGCTCTCTTACCCGGATGTGGGGAAAAAAGGCCAGCTATGGCGCTGGTTCAGCCACTATTTCCTGCATTTCTCCTTGCTGCATATTTTGTTTAACCTGATGTGGTGGTGGTATCTAGGCGGACCGGTAGAGAAAATTTTGGGGACGCGTAAGCTACTGACCTTGGCACTGCTCTCTGCGATTGCCAGGGCTGGATACAATCATTCTTCAGCGGTATCTATTTCGGAGGCCTGTCCGGCGTGGTGTACGCTTTGATGGGCTACGTCTGGCTATACGGTGAACGCCTGCCGTCGGGCCCGCTGTTCATGCAGAGTGGATTGATGGCCTTAGCATTGTTGTGGTTGATCGCCGGCTATTTCGATATTTTAGGTCTACGTATTGCTAATGTCGCGCACGTCATGGGTCTGGTTATTGGGTTGGTGCTGGCTTTTTGGGATACGCAGCAGAAAAAAGCATGATCGCAGCCAGGTAGCATTACGGGGTAAGCGTTGCTAGCAGCACAGAAAAGTCTCAACCTGAGGGTTGAGTGGAAACCTGTTTCAGGGGAATAATGTGAGGCAAACACAGCGGCACGACGCTATCATTGAACTGGTGCGTCGGCAGGGATATATCAGTACCGAAGAGTTGATAGAGCATTTTGCGGTCAGTCCGCAAACGGTTCGCCGGGATCTTAACGATCTGGCGGAGCAGAACAAGATCAATCGCCACCAGGGTGGTGCGGCGCTGCCTTCCAGCTCAGTAAATACGGCTTACCACGATCGCAAGATGATGTGTCAGATGAAAAAGCACGTATTGCACGTAAAGTCGCCAGCCAAATCCCGGATGGTGCTACGCTGTTTGGATGGTGCTACGCTGTTTATAGATATTGTGACAACGCCAGAAGCGGTTGCCTATGCGTTGTTGCAGCATGATTGCCTATGCGTTGTTGCAGCATAAGGATCTGCAGGTAGTCACCAACAACCTGAACGTGGCGACGCTGTTGATAGGAAAACAGGATTGTAGGCTGATTTTGGCAGGCGGTGAAGTGCGCACCAAACAGGCAATTATCGAAAATTCCCGCTGCGTCATGATAGTCACCTATCACTCCAAATTCGGTCGCAATGCGATGGTGAATCTAGGCAACATGGACCTGATCGACTATCTTTTTACCGATCAACTACCACCACTCAGCGTAATGAAAATCATTGAACAACATAAGGTGCAGTTGGAGTTATGCTGAGTCAGACGTGCCTTTTTCTGATTGATAACAGGGGAGAGGCACGATGGGAAAGCTGTCATTCA
Organism: Symbiopectobacterium sp.; assembly: GCA_051710525.1. Classification (GTDB taxonomy): domain Bacteria; phylum Pseudomonadota; class Gammaproteobacteria; order Enterobacterales; family Enterobacteriaceae; genus Symbiopectobacterium. The sequence continues at coordinate 329,941 of JBPESR010000001.1, forward strand.
ACCACACGCTGTTTATTGTTGCATTGAACCGCCAACGACAACACTATGGCGTGGCGGCGCTGACCTGCCTAAGCGCCCAGCAGCAGTGGCATGTTGTCAGTACCGCGCTGGCGGAACAGCTTGTTCGGGCTCCACTCGACTACCCGCGCCAGTCGATGGCGACGATTACCACATACGATCTGCCCACATTGCGCGGCTTTTGGCAAAACGTCGATCTGTTATTGGGCAAAGAACTTGGCCTTTATCCTGATGAACGCACGTTGCAGCAGCAGATTGAACAGCGTGACAACGCCAAGCAGGGCTTGTTCGATGCGCTGCATCAGTATAAGCTATTATTGCAGCGCGTAGGGCGCAATACTATTGCAGCGCGTAGGGCGCAATACGGTGTTAACCGCGATGGGCACGCAACTGAGCCGTGATGTGCAGCGTTACCTGGCGGACAGCCGCAGTGCCTTGCTGAGGTTGCAACTTGTTGCAGATTGGCTCGATATGGCGACACCGGTCAATATTCCCGGCACCACGCGCGAATACCCTAACTGGCGGCGCAAGTTGAGCAGAACGGTTACGTCAATATTCAGCGATCGTCCCTGGAACGTTTGATTCGCGATCTCGATCTACGGCGTGGTTTGGCATTGCCGCCTGAAACGGCGCGTGGAGCCAGTGAGCGTTGATAGGTTGATAGGTTGATGTTGATAGGTTGATAGGTTGATAAGTTGATAGGGTAGGTTGATATGATAGATAGGTTGATAGATAGGTTATAGGTTGATAGATAGGTTGATGCATACTCCCCATAGGGACGTGGGGAGTATGGCGATCAGTGGATCAAGTGGGGAGTATGGCGATCAGTGGATCAATAGTATGAATGTTCGCCGCGTTGGTGCTCTGTCAAATCGCGCACGCCTTTTAGCTCAGGGAATTTCTCTAGCAGCTCTTTCTCGATCCCTTCTTTCAGCGTATAATCGACCATTGAACAGCCGTTGCAACCGCCACCGAATTGCAGGATAGCCAAGCCATCATCGGTGATTTCCATCAGTGTTACATGACCACCGTGCCAGGCCAATTGGGGGTTGATCTGGGATTGCAGCACATATTCCACGCGTTCCATCAACGGCGCATCGTCACCCACTTTGCGCATTTTTGCGTTAGGCGCTTTCAGCGTCAGTTGAGAGCCCAACTGATCGGTAACGAAGCCGATTTCAGCATCTTCCAGGTAAGGTGCGCTCAGTGCATCCACGTAGGCGGAAAGCTTTTCGAACTTCAGTTCAGTGTCGGAGGCTTCCACCGCATCCGGCGGACAAAAGGAAACGCCACACTCAGCGTTAGGCGTGCCAGGATTGATAACAAAGACGCGAATTTGTGTGCCTTCTTCTTGTTTTACCAGCAGTTTGACAAAGTGGTCTTGTGCAGAGTCGGTAATACGGATCATAGTGGGTTAACTCAATAGTTGACTATGCCTATCGGCCATAATACGCCCATCGTGGCGTTAACTCCAATGCATTCACGGTAAATGCCATTTATGGCAACACATTCACGGTAAATGCCATTTATGGCAACAAAGGCGCTCAAGCATCGAGCAGCGTGCGGCACAGGCATCATACCTGAATATGCGCGGCACCCTTCGCCTGTAAAACGCGGCAGATCTCTGTCACCGTATTGCCGGTGGTCACCACGTCATCCACCAGCGCCACCCGCAGCCCGGAGAGATCCTGGTCGCAGGCAAACGCATGACGCAGGTTGTAGCGCAGCTCAGAGACGCATAGGTGCTGTTGCATAGGCGTATGATGCATACGCCTATGATAGCGACACCGCAGCCAACGGGCAAAAAGCTGGGCTAGTAACTAGGTTTGATTGAAGCCGCGCTGCCAGCGCTGACGGCGGTGCAGCGGCACGGTGAGCCGTACATCGGGTTTTTCAACGTGTTCAGGAGCAAGGCGATATACGTTAAGTCAGCGCAGTAACATCTATCGCACTAGCACCTGCCCGAGTTCGATGTGTCCGTGGAATTTGAACTGTTTCAATAGCGTGGTGAACGGTGGGCAGTAATCGGAGGCAAACGTCAGGCGGCTGTGCCAGCATGGTGAGCGGTCGCACGGCAACGTGGCATTACCGGAGAGTAATCCGCAGCGCGGGCAGCATACTGGTGGAACTGTAAGATGGCGCTGACAATAGCAACAAATACCGTGGTGGTAATGATAAAGTGGTTGTTGGCATAGCCAACAGTTAGCACCGATGGTTAACAGTGGTTGTTAGCATAGCCAACAGTTAGCACCGATGGTTAACATAGTAGCTTCGCAACAAAATATCGAACGACTAGCAGGAAGATAATTGATGACAACGCTCTACTGGCACACCGAAGGGGAAGGGAAACGCGATCTTGTGTTGCTGCACGGATGGGGGTTGAACGCGCAGGTATGGCAGGGTATTGCGGCGCGATTGACTCCGCATTTTCGGTTGCACTGTGTGGAACTTCCCGGCTATGGCCGTAGTGTGGGATATGGAAAGTTACCACTTGCTGACATGGCCTATATCGTGCTGGAACAGGCACCCGAGCAGGCTGTCTGGTTGGGATGGTCGCTGGGCGGACTGGTTGCCAGTCAGGCGGCACTCAGTGCGCCTGCGCGTGTCAGTGATTTGGTCACGGTCGCCTCCTCCCCCTGTTTCAGCGCTCACGAGGAGTGGCCCGGCATTAAACCTACGGTGTTGCAGGGCTTTCAGCAGCAGCTTAGCGAAGATTTTCAGCGCACCGTGGAACGGTTTCTGGCATTGCAAACGCTGGGCACAGGCAGCGCACGTCAGGATGCGCGTCTGTTAAAAAGTGTGGTGCTGGAGCAGCCGATGCCGAGCATTGAGGTGCTCGAGGGGGGCTTGGACATTTTGCGCAAAACCGACTTGCGTGAGGCGATGGCGTCGTTGACGTTGCCGATACTGCGTATTTACGGGGCGCTGGATGGGCTGGTGCCACGTAAAGTGGCAAGCCTGCTTAATGAACGCTGGCCCGATAGTGATTCAGTGGTGATGGCGCAGGCGGCGCATGCACCATTTATTTCCCACCCAGATGCCTTCGTCGAAACGGTTTGCACGTTTGCTGGTGTCTAACGCTTTGTTGGTGTCTAACGCTTTGTTGAGTAAAGGCACAAAAAATGTGTCACCAACGTTAATTTACATATTCTCCTCATTTACATTCATTTACATATTCTCCTCATTTTCTCCACGATGTTGCGTGTGGTGATAGGGTAAGAGGGTAAAGTAGTGCGTTATTTAAGATACCTATAAGATACCTATAAATAATCAACAATATGCGCCACGTATAAATAGTCTGAAGGAGCATTGTTTCTATGGCGAATTTTTATTGATCGCCCGATTTTTGCCTGAGTACTAGCCATCCTGCTAAGTTTGGGTGGCATGATGGCGATCGCCTCGTTGGCGGTTGAGCAATCCCCCGATTTGGCACCGCCTAATGTGCGTATCATCGCTTCCTATCCGGGCGCTTCTGCGCAGACTAACGCCGTGACGCAGATTATCGAGCAGAGCATGACCGGGCTCGATAATCTGATGTACATGTCATCGCAAAGCAGCTCCGGCTAGACACGCATTACCTTAAACTTTTATGCGGGCATCGATCCGGATAACGCCCGTCAGCAGGTGCAGAACCAGTTGCAATCCGCAATGCGAAAATTGCCGTAGGATGTGCAACAACAAGGGGTTACCCTTAACAAGAGGGGAGATACCAATATCCTGATGATCGCATTCGTCTCGAAAGACGGCAGCATGGAGAAACAGGATATCTCCGACTACATCTCCAGTAACGTACAAGAACCGCTCAGCCGCATCAACGGTGTGGGCAGCGTCGATATTTTCGGTTCGCAGTATGCCATGCGCATCTGGCTCGATCCTTCCAAACTCAAATCCTTTTCCCTGACGGCCAGCGATGTGGTGAGCCCATTCAATCGCAAAGCAGTCAGGTCTCAGTCGGTCAGGTCGGCGACACGCCATCTGTAGACTATCAGTCACTAAATGCCACCGTAAACGCGCGCTCGCTGTTGCAGACGCTCGAGCAAGTCCGCGCGATTACCCTGCGTGTAAATCAGGATGGCTCTGCGGTGACACTGTGCGACGTGGCGAAGATTGAACTGGGGGCAGAAAACTACGACTCGCTGAGTCGCTTCAACGGTCAGCCTACCTCCTGGCTTGGTATCAAACTGGCGTCTAAGGCTAATGAAATCGAAACCGAGAAGCTGGTACGCGCGCTTGGCCGAGCTGACCCCTTTTATCCCGCACGGACTGGAAGCGAAAATCGGGTCAAGTATTCAATGAGTTGATTACTTGATCTCTTAATAATTAGTATATTGGCAATGATTTATCATTGGTATAAAGTTGACAATGATAGTATAAAGTTGACAATGATACAAATCAATAATGATTAATTTAAATAATTTTTTAATTATGGGGGCGCTGTTTCCATTTTTCAAAAACATTATATGTGATGATGGGATTGATTTTTATAAACTTATAGTGTTAACACCTGATTATAAAATAGTGAGTGGTGATTATATTTAATTGGAATTAATAATATTCCATTTGATTTGATCATATTGGAGGGGAAATGCCGCATTGTATCACGTTTAAAGAAGTCGATCTCAGCTATTTGTGAGTGTCTGTGATAGATTAGAATCTAATGATGTTATTCGATTAATAAGAAATAATAAGGGCTAAGTTTGTTTGTAATCGAATTACTTTATAGCTAAACGTGCTATATTGTTTATTTCTAAGATCCCATCGCTCTCTTATTTTAATGCATATTTAACTATAAACAAGAAATTTAGTTCCAACAACACGATGCAGTTATGGCTTTTTTAGAAACATTGAATAATGGGTTCGGTAATATGTTTTCACTTTACCGTTTGCTAGAGGTTAAATCTAGGGGAGTATTTGAAATATAAGAATATTAATAAGTAATTAACATTAGCATCTAAATAAACCCTTCATCATTTATCGTCAAATATTGTAATCAAAAAACCTTATATTAAAAGAAGGACTGGTTCATAATTTTCCAGAAATCAAAATGGAGTTTTATGATTTTCTATCTGGAAAGGATGATAGGGTTTTAAAAAATTCACGATGAAATAAACCATCAAGTAAATGAAATTTACAAGCTAACAGAGTCCATGGTAACATTAATAATACCATTAAGGCCAGAATGTTGGAGTTTTTAAATATAAATGCATTAGGAAACAATTATTCGTTGGACACTCTGAAATGCTATTTTGTATACCTTATCTGGTTCGAATAAAGAGAAAGAAGGCCTTAACCCAGTCCCTGAAAAACCGTTTGCGTTGAAAATGAATGAAAGGTTAGATATACTCAATATATCTATGGGTGATGATTCGTGTGCATTAGATAACTTGCTCTGCGATGTTTTTTTACTCAATCTCAATGAAAAACTAAAATTAAAAAGTAGTGAAGATAAAAATCTGTTGTGTAGCGGTATGTATGCTTATTTAGCGAAGCTATTATACGATGGCCTTATAAGAGACTCTATCGATAAAGCGAATTTAGAACTGGGGCATTCTGAGCATCTCGCTCCATTATCAGTTCCGGTAACACCCTATGGTTTGCCAGAATCGTTATCAGATACGTTAAGTATTGACATTTTTTAGTTCAGTATGCAGTGAAGACGACAGCACTGAAGTGATATCTTTGGCTGACAGTGATTATTTTCCACCAGCGCCAACGCCAGAAGAACTTGAACTTTTACAGGGTGATTTGTCAGATGTTGATGATTTTCCTCCACTGCCAACAGCGGAAGAACTTAGTTTATATCAAGAGGGCTCCATCAGAGCCCTATGAGATAGATAGCCTTTACGGTTCAGTGTCAGACGAATCCAGTAGTGATAATGAAGCCTGAATCCAGTAGTGATAATGAAGCCTATTTAACAGGCAGAGAAACTGCGAGGGTATTATTATAATCAGTAATGTATTTTTTGACTTCATAGTTTCAGATATGTTAAAGGAAAATAAAATTTCACATCTATCGGGAGGGATATTAATGACAAATGCTGGTTCGGAAAGACAAATTCATTTTTTAGGTAAAAAGCTAGGGTTAGATCTTTTTTTAGACGAAAAACAACAGATTTTATTATTAATCGATGGTAAATGCCCAGTGTCACTACAACTTGATAATGGGAAATAGTATTTTTATGGCATGGTGCGCCATTTGATAAATGAAGATAATCCATGCGCTTTCTATCAAAAAATTCTCATAGAGAATTTTAAAGAATTACGCTCAGGGATAGGAAGTCTGTGCCTAAATGAATCATCTGATATTCTCATGTACGTCGGTGGGGCTGGAGAGACGAATCACAATGCGGATGAGTTGTACGAAAGTTTAAATCAGTATAGGCCGCTTTTCAGTTTTGTGCTATTTCACTGATGTTGATGGTTTAGCTGGGTCGTGTATTCAATGAGTTGATACAGCATCAAACGTAATACTTACGTTCGATGTAAGTGCCGATGCTCCTATCGTGCATTTCCGATGATGTTGAATACCACAACGTCTTACGATTGTGGCGTTTCAATCGGTTGTGCAGCGTCAGATTTTCACGCTCAACACGCTGTGTATACAGTTTGCCAACAATGTGTTTTGCTTTTGGAAGTTCGTCGTTGTAAGCCCTGTAGCCATCAGTGCACCAAAATGCCACTCTAAAACCCGAGAAAAGTTTCAGCAAATTACGCAGCGTTTTCTTGCTTAGAGAGCCAAATGCATGAGCGATAATCCGCTTCAAACGCGACTCCCATGCATACCACAGTCAGCGCTGTCGTTTTTTGTTGCTAACAAATGACCACATCTGTTGCTAACAAATGACCACATCTCATCCACTTCGCAAATCAGTTGAATTTGCAGGTTATTCAGTAGCAGCGTTGTTACATTCCGCTGCGAGCGTTTTTTAAAGTACGCACGACGGCATTGATACTAATATGTAACGCCCGAGCAGTGTCACGAATACCCGCATTATTCATTGCCAACTCAATGAGTTGGTCTGTAATTCCCGGTTGGCAGGCACGATAGGAATAATCGAGCTGGAAGGTGCGTTTACATGACTGACAACGGTAACGCTGACAGGCACTTTTGCCATAACCGTGTTTTTTACAGAGGCTGTCTGTTCACAAAACGGGCATCTTACATCAACGTTAGCCACTGTATCCCCACATCCAAAACTGGAGAGTTTACACTGTAATCAACTCATTGAATACTTGACCGTTTAGCTGACTTTGACTTGGTCGTATTCGACTTCTTCGTCAATGTCATCTTCAATCAATCCATTTTTCTGTTCGAGCTTCGCGACCACTGCGGTGGAGATACTGTTACCCACTACGTTAGTTGCAGTACGACCCATATCCAGGAACTGGTCGATACCGATAATCAACAGAATGCCGGCTTCTGGCAGGCTGAACATCGGCAGCGTTGCCGCCACTACAACGACAGAGGCGCGTGCAACACCCGCCATGCCTTTACTGGTGATCATCAGTGTTAACAGAATCAGAATCTGCTGGGTGATGCTCAGGTCAATGTTATAGGCTTGCGCAATAAACAGAATGGCGAAAGACTGGTACATCATCGAGCCGTCGAGGTTGAACGAATATCCCAACGGCAATACGAAGCTGGAGATCTTTTTCGGCACACCAAACTTGTTCAGTGTTTCCATAGTCTTAGGATATGCCGATTCGCTGCTTGCCGTAGCGAAGGCCAGCATGGTGGGTTCGCGAATCAGTTTGGCCAGATGGAAAATTGGTTTGCCGAGGAACAGGTAGCCAGCACCAAACAATATCGCCCACAGCACTGCCAGACCAATATAGAACTCACCAATCAGTTTACCAAAGTCATAAATCAGGCCCAGACCTTGGGTGGTGATGGCAGAAGCCAACGCAGCAAACACTGTGATGGGTGCCAGATTCATCACGTAGTCAGTGACACGGAACATCACTTTGGCCAGTTCATTAATTAAAGAATCTATGGTAGTGGCTGCTTTGTTTTTTGCTTTGACATAGGCCAGCGCAGAACCAAAGAATAGAGAGAACACCAGAATCTGTAGGATTTCGTTGTTCGCCATGGCTTCCACGATGCTTTTCGGGAAGATATGGCTGATGAAGCTCTTCAACGTAAAACCATCAGTGTTCAGCCCGGTAGCAACCGTCGTTGTTGGTGCGGTCAGGTTCATGCCTGCACCCGGTTGGAAAATGTTGGCAAACAGCATACCGATCAGCAGAGAAATAACTGAAGCGGTAATGAACCAGGTCATTGCTTTAAGACCGACACGTCCTGCATCCGATGAGTTGCCCATACTTGCCAGCCCGGAAACCAGAGTAGCAAACACCAGCGGTGCGATGATCATTTTGATCATGCGTAAGAAAATGTCGGTGACCATGTTGAAGTAAGATGAAACTTCTTTTGCTCGTCCGCTATCCAGAAAATGATGACAAGTCCAGCCAATCAATATCCCTAAGATGATAGCCAGTGCTATCTGCTTAAATAACTTCTGCCTTTGCATAGTGACCTCATGTTGATGAATAAACTCAGGCAATAAACATTGTTATTGGCAGTCAGCAGATCTCGGCGGCCATGCCTGCGAAAAGCACGCCCTGCTGCACCAGTCATGTTTTATGGGTGATATTGCCTGGGCCAAGATATTACAACGATTCTACGGTTTTACCTTTTTTTTTCTTATACCTCACAATGCAAAGATAGAAATAATTATGCAAAAAACGCATTTATTTTAGTTTTTCCTATCTAAATTAAGAATGAAATGGCAACTATTATTCGTTGAGCTGAATGGAATTGATATTTAAAAATAGTTAATTAACTGTTTCTATGTCATTGATGTTTCTATGTCATTGATGTGTACGGTTATCATTTTGCTTATAAAAAATCTCTTAGTAATTAATAGAATGAATAATTGAGGAAAAGTGTGCTGCAACAGCGTGCCGATCGCAGACAAATTCTCTGTTGCCACATTCATTATTGCCACATTCATTAATTGCAGTAGTTTTCTGTGAGTAATATCAAAATTAGTTAATGTGGGTCACCCAGACTTTCCTTAGGAAAATGAATCACGATTCAGATCAAGCTATGGCTATCCATCATGTCATTTCCTGTGGTCAGCCCTTACACTATTACCCTTTACCCTTAAGCATTATAGTGATTAAACTGCGGTGGCTATGGCAATACATTTGACGGGATTCTCCATCCCGACAGTCTATTCTCTGGCAGGATACGCTGTTAAAGGTTTCCCAATCAGTGTTGCAACAACGCACAGTAGACGATCTGTTGCAGGTTTTGCAAGGGGCCTCCTTTTCGGTGGTGAGGTTTCAGCGTGTCCATCTGCTCTGGTTTAACCCGCTACATAATCAGATTCGCTTTTATCGCTACGATCCGCTTACCGACAAGGTGATAGGGAGCGAAGAGAGCGCATTGCTGGCAGAGGGGCCGGGCATTGCGAGCTGGACCTAGATGATTTCCCAATCTGGTTTGACATTGCCTTTTGCCTGTACTGCTTTATAGAAGCGCTGGAAGCCACGGTCATAGAAGCGCTGGAAGCCACGGTCAGCAGCGGAGTATACCCCTTCGTGCTCTCCCCATGAGGTCGCCGGGAAGATAACGTCTGCCATCTCCGCCGTCTTGGTCATAAGTCATAAAGATGTCTTGAACGATCAGCAGTTCCAGCTCGGAGAAGGTTTCACACACCATCGACAAATCCGGCTCCGTCTGTAATGGGTCTTCACCCATCAGGGAGTTGGCCTTGATCTTGCTTTCTTTAATCTTGTGCGGCACATCCTCAGGGAATAACCGATATGCCCGGCTAGATCTTGCACGCCCTAGGTTTTGGCAAACCTGGCACGCACTTCTGGATCGGTCACATTCTGATAGCCAGGGAAATTGGTTCGGCAACGCGCCCATGTTGCATGCGCCTTGCACGTTGTTTTGACCACGCACCGGGCCTACGCCGACGTTGGGACGTCCCAGATTACTGGTAAGCAACTCCAGACTGGAAAGCCCTTTTACCACGTCAACGCCTTGCGTCCACCGTGTGACGCCCATGCCCCACAGAATGGTAGCAGACGGTGCAGCGGCATACATTCGCATAGCATCGCGAATCAACTGCGGAGACAGGCAGGTGATTTCCGCAATGTATTCCGGCGTGTACTTGGCAACCAACGCACGATATTCATCAAACCCTTCGGTGTGCTGTGCCACAAAGTTGGTATCGTAAAGCCCTTCGTTGATCAACACGTTGGCAAACGCATTAACCAGCGCCATGTCGGAGCCATTTTTCAGCGGCGCCAGAGATCGGCAATGCGGGCGGTTTCGATATGGCGCGGATCGCACACGATAACTTTCGCGCCGCGCTCTTTGGCTTTGACGATACGTCGCGCCACGATGGGGTGCGAGTCAGCGGCATTATAGCTAAACACCAGAATGCACTCGGTGTGCTCAATCTCGCAAATTGCACTCGGTGTGCTCAATCTCGCAAATGGAGTTGCTCATGGCACCGTTGCCGAGTGTTACCTCTAATCCGGCAACGGAAGGGCCGTGATAGACGCGGGCGCAGCAGTCGATATTGCTGGTGCCCGTTACCGCGCGTGCAAATTTTTGCATCACGTAGTTGGTTTCATTACCAGTACCACATGATGAGCCAGTGTGCATGATGATATCTGGGCCGTACTTTTCTTTGATGGCTAATAGTTTTGAACTGGCAAAGCCGATGGCTTCATCCCAGGACACTACCTCAAACGGCGCACCTTTTTGACGCCGGATCATCGGCTGAGTCAAACGTGGGGTGAGCAGTTTGGTGTCGTTAAGAAAATCCCAGCCGTAGTAGCCTTTCAGGCACAGTTCACCTTCGTTGGTTACGCCGTTCGCACCTTCTGCACCAACCACTTTGCCGTTTTCAACCAGTAGGTTGATCTTGCAGCCTGCCCACAGTAAGGACAGACGGTAATCACTTTTTGCATGATGTTGTATCTCCTTGCACGTACCTGGACGGCACCTTTCAGAACTGGATTCCTACGGCGTCATCAAGTGTTGCACGCCGTTGTTTTTTTGGATCATGGTGTCGATATCATCGCGGTTGACCAGGTGCAGCGCCTTGGTGGGGCACACCTGAACACACGCCTGGCCAGCAGCGCTCTCCTGACACAGATCGCATTCATGTGCTTCGGCTTTCATCCCACTCCCCATCAACTGATGATGGCTGATTCTGACGACCGATTTACTGATCACGGTCATGGCACCGTAGAGACATGCCACCACGCAGGTCTTGCAGCCAATACATTTTTCCTGACGCACCTGAATACTGTCCTGCGCGCGAACAATGGCACCATTGAAGCACACATTGGCATGGTCAAGTATTCAATGAGTTGATTACAGTGTAAACTCTCCGGTTTTTGATGTGGAGATACAGTGGCTAACGTTGATGTAAGATGCCCGTTTTGTGAACAGACAGCCTCTGTAAAAAACACGGTTATGGCAAAAATGGCCATCAGCGTTACCGTTGTCAGTCATGTAAACACACCTTCCAGCTCGATTATTCCTATCGTGCCTGCCAATCGTGCCTGCCAAACGGGAATGACAGACCAACTCATTGACTTGACAATGAATAATGCGGGTATTCATGACACTGCTCGGGCGTTACATATTAGTATCAATACCGTACTCCGTACGTTTAAAAAACGCTCGCCGCGGAATGTAACAACACTGCCACTGGATAACCTGCAAATTCAACTGATTTGCGAAGTGGATGAGATGTGGTCATTTGTTGGCAACAAAAAACGACAGCGCTGGCGGTGGTATGCATGGGAGCCGCG
>JBPESR010000002.1:0-276314 GCA_051710525.1 Symbiopectobacterium sp.
TGGCAGACGCTGGGCGCAAACTGCATATCCCATTTGCGGTTGTAGCGCGCAGAGTGGGTTTTATCGGTGAACACCCCAGTCGGACACACTTCGACCAGGTTGCCGGAAAATTCACTTTCCAGCACGCCATCTTCAGGGCGGCCAAAATAGACGTTGTCATGGGCACCATACACTCCAAGATCGGTGCCACCGGCGTAGTCCTTGTAGTAACGTACACAACGATAGCAGGCGATGCAGCGGTTCATCTCATGAGAGATAAACGGCCCCAGCTCCTGATTACGGTGAGTACGTTTGGTAAAGCGATAGCGGCGGAAGTTGTGTCCCGTCATCACTGTCATATCCTGCAAATGACAGTTGCCACCCTCTTCGCAGACCGGGCAGTCGTGCGGGTGGTTAGTCATCAGGAATTCGACGATGGTTTTACGGAACAGTTTGGCTTCCTCATCGTCGATGGCGATAAACGCGCCATCGGTTGCTGGGGTCATGCAAGACATGACCAGACGGCCACGCGTGTCCTCCGCACTCTGGTACTGCTTCACCGCGCAGAGGCGGCAGGAACCGACGCTACCCAGCGCTGGATGCCAGCAAAAGTAAGGAATATCAAGCCCCAGCGTCAGACAAGCCTCTAGCAGGTTGTCCGAGCCGTTCACCTCATACTCTTTGCCGTCTACATGAATCGTAGCCATAGTCAGCATGCTTCCATAATGGCCCGTATTGCCACAGGCGCTAATCAAAAATTCTGTTAATAAGAGCAGGCTATCCGACAGCGGAGACGTGCTTCGTCTCCTGTTATTGTCGGTTTGATTACCAACGCTCTTTCAGCATGTTCGGCTGAATACCGCCAATCGCTTTGGTATTTCCCAGATATTGCGGCGCAATACCCGCTTCAAATTCGTCACGAAAATACTTGATAGCACTTTGCAGCGGTTCAACGGCACCTGGCGCATGGGCGCAGAAGGTGTTGCCCGGCCCTAGGAAGCGGCACAGTTGCTCCAGCGTTTCAATATCTCCAGGTTGCCCTTCGCCTCGCTCCAGCGCACGCAGGATCTTCACGCTCCACGGTAAACCGTCGCGGCACGGTGTACACCAGCCACAGGATTCACGGGCAAAAAACTCTTCCAGATTGCGCGTCAGCCCCACCATGTTGATCTCGTGATCGACCGCCATGGCCAACGCAGTGCCGAGACGGCTGCCTGCTTTGGCGATATATTCGAAATCCATCGGTAGATCAAGGTGAGCTTCGGTGAGGAAGTCGGTACCCGCGCCGCCCGGCTGCCAGGCCTTAAATTTAAGCCCGTCGCGCATGCCACCCGCGTAGTCTTCCAAAATTTCGCGCGCCGAAGTGCCAAACGGCAGTTCCCACAAACCAGGGTTTTTCACACGGCCAGAGAATCCCATCAGCTTGGTGCCTGCATCTTTACTTTTGCCGGCAGACAGCCCCTGGTGCCATTCGGCACCATGCGCGATAATCGCAGGCACGTTACATAGGGTTTCCACGTTGTTTACACAGGTCGGCTTGCCCCAGGCCCCGGCAGAGGCAGGGAACGGTGGCTTGGAGCGCGGATTTGCGCGGCGGCCTTCCAGAGAGTTGATCAGCGCGGTTTCTTCACCACAGATATAGCGCCCGGCACCTGTGTGCACGAACAGCTCGAAATCGAATCCGCTGCCGAGAATATTTTTACCAAGCAGGCCCGCCTGTTTTGTTTCTTCGATGGCGTGACGCAGGTTAACGGCAGCCTCTACGTATTCGCCACGCAGGAAGATATAGCCGCGATAGGCTTTGAGGGCGAACGCGCTGATCAACATGCCTTCCACCAGCAGGTGCGGCAGTTGTTCCATTAGCAAACGGTCTTTGTAGGTGCCCGGCTCCATCTCATCCGCGTTACACAGCAGATAGCGGATGTTCATGCTTTCGTCTTTCGGCATCAGGCTCCATTTCATACCGGTGGAGAAGCCCGCACCCCCGCGCCCTTTCAGGCCCGCGTCTTTTACCAGGCTAACCACTTCATCCTGTGCCATGCCGCTGAGCGCTTTCTGCGCCGCCGCATATCCATTCTTTGCGCGGTATTCGTCAAGCCATACCGGCTGCTTGTCATCACGCAGACGCCAGGTCAGCGGATGCTGTTCTGGCGTTAAAATCCTGTTCATACTCATTGATACTGCTCCAATAGAGAATCGATATCGTCAGGCTTGACATGACTGTGCGTATCCTCGTCGATCATCATCGACGGGCCTTTGTCACAGTTGCCCAGGCAGCAGGTCGGCAGTAGGGTAAAGCGACCGTCAAAGGTGGTTTGACCGGGCTTGATCTTCAGTTTTCGTTCGAGCGCCGCTTGCACACCCTGAAAACCGTTGATGTAACACACCACGCTGTCGCAATAGCGAATCACGTGCCGCCCAATCGGTTGACGGAAAATCTGGCTGTAAAACGTCGCCACGCCTTCCACATCGCTGGCCGGAACCCCCAAAATGTCGGCAATGGCATGGATAGCGCCATCCGGCACCCAGCCACGATGTTTCTGAACAATTTTCAACGCTTCGATGGACGCCGCGCGCGCATCTTCGTAGTAATGTTTTTCATGCTCGATGGCATCGAGCTCAGCGTCGCTCAATACAAAAACAGATTCGTTCTGCGCGGCATCGGCTGCAGCTGCGGCTGCGGCGTTAATAGGTTGTTGAGTGTCTTGATCATACATAATTAGCGATCCACATCTGACATAACGAAATCAATACTCCCGAGGTACACGATCAGGTCAGACACCAGACAACCGCGAATTACGGAAGGGATCTGCTGCAAGTGCGCGTAACTTGGGGTACGAATACGGGTGCGGTAACTCATGGTGCCGCCGTCGCTGGTCAGGTAATAACTGTTGATGCCTTTCGTCGCTTCAATCATCTGGAACGATTCGTTTTCCGGCATCACCGGGCCCCAGGACACCTGGAGGAAGTGGTTGATCAGAGTTTCAATGTGTTGCAACGTGCGCTCTTTCGGCGGCGGTGTGGTCAACGGATGATCGGCTTTGAACGGGCCTTCCGGCATATTGTTCAGGCACTGTTCCAAAATCCGCAGGCTCTGGCGTAACTCTTCCACTTTAAGCATCACGCGGGCATAGCAATCACTGACACCGTCGCCGACCGGTATTTCAAAATCAAAGTTTTCGTAGCCGGAATACGGACGCCATTTACGTACGTCAAATGAGATACCAGTAGCACGCAATCCCGCCCCAGTGACGCCCCACTCCAGCGCTTCTTTAGCGTTGTACGCCGCTACGCCTTGAGTACGTCCTTTGAGGATGGTGTTTTTCAGCGCAGCCGTAACGTAGGTATCCAGACGTTTAGGCATCCAGTCCAAAAACTCACGCAGCAGACGTTCCCAGCCGCGCGGTAGGTCGTGTGCCACGCCACCGATACGGAACCAGGCCGGATGCATACGGAAACCGGTGATGGCTTCCACTAAATCATAAATTTTCTGGCGATCGGTAAAGGCAAAAAAGACCGGCGTCATGGCACCGACGTCTTGAATAAAGGTACTGATGTAGAGCAGGTGGCTGTTTATTCTGAACAGCTCTGAGAGCATGATGCGGATAACGTTCACACGTTCCGGCAACACTATCCCTGCCAGTTTCTCTACGGCTAACACATAGGGTATTTCATTGACGCAGCCGCCCAGGTATTCGATACGGTCGGTATACGGGATATAGCTGTGCCAGGACTGGCGCTCGCCCATCTTCTCCGCACCGCGATGGTGATAGCCTACATCAGGAATACAATCGACAACCTCTTCACCATCCAGTTGCAGGATGATGCGGAACACCCCGTGTGATGAGGGGTGGTTCGGACCAAGGTTAAGGAACATGAAATCTTCGTTTTCGGTCCCGCGCTTCATGCCCCAGTCTTCAGGCTTGAAGGTCAGAGATTCCATTTCCAGATCTTCTTTCTGCTTGGTCAGCACAAAGGGATCGAATTCGGTGGCGCGCGCAGGGTAGTCTTTACGCAGCGGGTGACCTTCCCACGTCTGCGGCATCATGATGCGCGTCAGGTTCGGGTGCCCGTCAAACGTAATACCGAACATGTCCCATACTTCACGCTCATACCAGTTGGCGTTAGGGAACAGTTTCACCATGGTCGGCAGGCACAGGTCATTTTCAGACAATGGCACCTTGATCATGATGTCGCGATTACGTTCAATGGAGATGAAGTGATAGAAGACAGAGTAGTCTGCGGCAGGCAAGCCTTCACGGTGTGTGCGCAGGCGCTCGTCCACCCCGTGCAGATCGAACAGCATCACATAGGGTTTAGGTAGTTTTTTCAGAAACGTGACAACGTCCAGTAATTGCTCACGCTTTACCCATATAACCGGCATCCCGGTACGGGTTTCCTGCACGGTAAAGGCTTCGGGTCCAAAACGGTTACACAGCTTGCCAACGACGGGATCATCCCGGTGATTGCGGGTAGCCCAGGTCGGCTGCGCGAGGTCGTGCGTCGTTAAATCTGTCATAAATATGTCACCACGGTAATTTTGCCATTCTGTTAATGGTTCGGCTGCCGTTTATTATTATCATCTTACTACCCTGTGAGAGTTATTACGCAGCCATTCTGCTTGCCATTGCAGCCATTCTGCTTGCCATTAACAGATTAAATCTCGTCCCATTAACAGATTAAATCTCGTCGGGCGAACGCAGGTTCGTCACCGCAATACGTTCTTCACGTTTGCGTTCGCGCTCGGATTGCATGTTGGCGCGATACACGCCCTGCTCTCCCACCGCCCATGACAGAGGGCGTCGCTCTTGACCAATAGACTCTTTGAGCAGCAACAACGCTTGCATATACGCTTCTGGCCGCGGCGGGCAGCCTGGAATATAGACGTCCACCGGCAGGAACTTATCGACGCCCTGCACCACAGAGTAGATGTCGTACATGCCGCCCGAGTTGGCGCACGCGCCCATGGAAATAACCCATTTCGGCTCCAGCATCTGTTCGTACAGGCGTTGGATCACCGGGGCCATTTTTGTGAAACAGGTTCCGGCTACCACCATGAAGTCAGCCTGACGCGGTGAAGCACGTAATACTTCAGAACCAAAGCGCGCCACGTCATGCACAGCAGTGAACGATGTCACCATTTCCACATAGCAGCAGGAAAGACCGAAGTTGTAAGGCCACAGTGAATTCTTGCGGCCCCAGTTGACCGTGTCGTGTAAGGCATGCTCCAGGTTTCCCATAAGGACACTGCGGTGAACATGCTGTTCCAGAGGATCGGTAACGATCTCCTGGCGTTGCAGGGGATAACGGTCATTTTCACCGTCCGGCTCTATGCGGGTGAGCGTATAGTCCATCTTAAAGTGCCTCGCTGTTACCGGTTACCGTTGTTACCGGTTACCGTAGTAGATGAGTGTTGGTAGCGTTAACCGGAAAGTCAGACTTGATAACCTGCCGTTTTGAACGCGTCGGCGTCCAGTCGAGCGCGCCGATACTGACCAGGTAGGCCAACCCCGCCAACAACACCAAAATGAAAATGGCAGCTTCGATGAAGCCCAACCAGCCGCTTTCCCGAATGGAAACAGCCCAAGCATAGAGATACAGGGCTTCAACGTCGAAAATAACGAAAAACATGGCAACTAGGTAGAACTTGGCGGACAGGCGCATGCGCGCAGAGCCAACCGAGTCAATCCCGGATTCATAGGGAACGTTCTTTGCTCTTGCCCTGGCTCTCCCGCCTAGCAGGAACCCGCCCAGCAGCATGAAGCCGCACAGGCCGACGGCGATGATAACGAATAGCGCAAATGCCCAGTGATGGGCGAGGATTTCAGTCGTTGTTGACATACTCTTGCTTACTCATGAAAATTGAACACCTGCTCTACTGGCGGTTAAGGCGTCACATCGATTAAAAAGAAGGATAATTCCCACTGCAAACAGTGCGGAAAACATCTACATTAAGCGCTTTTTGCAGCAGTTGCGTCCTTTATTATTTTATAACCTTTTTTTTAACTATATTTTATAACCTTTTTTCAACTATTTTATAACCTTTTCCAACCTTACTAAAAATAACAGCACATAACTTAACATTAACATGCACGCTGTTTTATTAACATTTCACTTCTTACACTTCAGTTAAACAGTTAAATCGAGTCATCCTGGCTCTAACGGGTGTCATTGTTAAGAATCTGCTATCTAAAGGTTAAGAATCTGCTATCTAAAGGATAGATGACAATGTACAAATATTATATATTATACTACCATTTTCGTGCGGAAAACCTGGTCTCCCTTAGCGTTAATAGGGTTATAATTTGATCCAACACACATTTTTGTCAATTTAGTTAGTAAAAAAACCAATTTTCAGCGCCAATAAATACAAAACATTAGAAAGCGCGAGGAATAAGAGGAATAAAGAAATAATAAAATAATAAAGATAATAGTACACTAGTGCATGGGAATAATTACGAAGTAGGATAATCAGAAGGGAGTAAAAAACGGGCATAGCCGTGACGGCGTCCTGCTACTACGCTATACCCGTATGAACGTGTGCAACGTTCTGAATTACATAATTCTGAATTACATAAACAGTGCATTTTTTAGCGCCGCCTCGTTAGTGCTGTTATAGTCAGCTGGCTGAGGCACCTGAAAGTAATGCACCATGATAGTAGTGACCAGACGCTGCCACATTGAAAATGGCATCGACCAGAATGTTGGTTTCTTGCAGGCGTTACACAAAAAAAATATTACGTAACGGGAAGCACCGGTAAACCGTCTGCCGTTCTCAATACCATCAGCTCCGGGTTCATCATCTCAACGGTGCGCACCGTTACGCTCAAGCCGGCCTTTACCGCAGCACGCACGGCTGGGAGCGTAGACGTGACATAGGCAATACGCCAGAGAATCCCCGCTTCATTGAGCAAGGTGATCGCTAATGTACGGAAATTGCTGGGCTCATCTAGCAGCACCAGCGATAAGCTTTCGTCCTGACGAAAGCGATAATCCGCCACGCAATACCACATGTTCGGCTAGGTGCGCAGCAAAATTTGCTCAGCACTATCGCTCGACATGGTGGTGATCGCCAAATCAATCGTTTTTTTCCAGCATACTGTGCAGTTCTGGACTAGGCTTTACGCTAAGTCAATGGACAGTTTGGGAAACAGCGTAGTCACGCGATGCAAAAGCTTAGGCAAAAGATGCAAAAGCTTAGGCAAAATATTATCTGCCGTATCCTCACACGCGCCGATCGCCAGTGTGCCGAGCATGTCGCTGTACATCAGCGAAGTGCAGTCTTCATCGTTAAATTGCAGGATCTTGCGGGCATAACCCAGAAACTGCACGCCGTGTTCTGTAAACAATTTGTTACGACCGTGGCAGGCGAACAGCTCTTTCCCCACCAATTGCTCAAGTCGTTGCATTTGTTGACTCACCGCAGATTGCGTGCGGCAAACCGCCACGGCGGCGGCAAAAGTGTTCAAATCTGCTACCGCTACAAACGTTCTGAGTAGATCGAGATCAAGATTGAGTACCGATCTATTTGCATTGGCCATACGATTTTCACTTATCTATTCTATTTTAGAATTTAACAAACATTCCTGATGTTTTGTTTTATTACATATATCGTTAATTACTTACATATATCGTTAATTACAATATATGTTGAAATAGTATCGCAGTCGTATATGTTGAAATAGTATCGCAGTCGTTCGATTAGTGCAAAAAAATACTCACGTTTCGTTACCATTATCGCCTTTTCATCTAGATGCTAACGCCCAAAACCAAATAGTGTCGGGATCGTTATCCGCTCGGTAAAAAACAACTGCTCCGCCCTTATACTATACTGGAAATTATATTTCCACGCTCCGAATAAATAAATAGCCTGAGAAAAAGAAAGGCGCACAGGAGCTTTATCTCCTTTTTTTCCAAAAGAGGTTAGTGAAATTCCGTGATGATAATAATACACAATAACAGTGCAGCCGCCCGCAGCATTGCTCTAAAATCGACGATCATTTTTTAAAAGTGGTAAATACAAGCGTATACTAGAAAGGTTGTGCGATTTCATCGCGAAATACGCTTTTCCTGAAAAGGTTGGCTCTATCTATGATGTCTCCCATTGAGAAGTCTAAAAAGCTGGATAATGTTTGCTATGATATTCGCGGCCCGGTGCTAAAAGAAGCCAAGCGCCTGGAAGAGGAAGGAAATAAAGTACTCAAACTGAACATCGGCAACCCTGCGCCGTTTGGTTTCGATGCACCGGATGAAATTCTGGTCGATGTCATCCGCAATTTACCTACCGCGCAGGGTTACTGTGATTCCAAAGGACTTTATTCCGCTCGTAAGGCCATTGTGCAGCATTATCAGGCGCGCGGAATGCGTGAAATGACGCTGGAAGATGTGTATATCGGCAATGGCGTCTCCGAACTGATCGTGCAATCCATGCAAGCGTTGCTTAACACGGGCGACGAGATGTTGGTTCCTGCACCGGATTATCCGCTGTGGACCGCCGCCGTCTTGTTATCCAGCGGGAATGCGGTACACTATCTGTGTAATGAAGAAGCCGGATGGTTCCCCGACCTGGAAGACATTCGCAGCAAAATCAAGCCACGCACGCGCGGCATCGTGATCATCACCCCCAACAATCCTACCGGCGCCGTCTACAGCAAAGAGCTGCTGATGGAAATCGTGGAAATTGCACGCCAGCATAACCTGATTATTTTTGCTGATGAGATCTACGACAAAATTCTGTACGACAAGGCGCAGCACCACTCCATCGCCGCGCTGGCGCCGGATCTACTGACGGTGACCTTTAACGGTTTATCGAAAACCTACCGAGTAGCTGGCTTTCGCCAGGGCTGGATGGTGCTGAACGGCCCGAAAAAGCATGCCAAAGGCTATATCGAAGGCTTGGAAAGCCTAGCTTCAATGCGTCTGTGTGCTAACGTGCCTATGCAACACGCCATCCAGACTGCGCTGGGCGGTTATCAGAGCATCAGTGAGTTCATCCACCCCGGTGGACGGTTGTATGAGCAGCGTCTGCGCGCCTGGGAACTGATCAACCAGATCCCAGGCGTCTCCTGTGTCAAACCGCAGGGAGCGCTTTACATGTTCCCGTGTATTGACGCCAAGCGTTTCAATATCCATGACGACCAGAAACTGGTGCTGGATCTGCTGCTGCAAGAAAAAGTGCTGCTGGTGCAAGGCACTGCGTTTAACTGGCCGCATCCGGACCACGTGCGTATCGTCACGCTGCCGCGTGTAGATGAGCTGGACTCCGCCATCCACAAGCTGGGCCGCTTCCTGTCGCACTACCATCAGTAACACCTCTGTTTGCATCACGCCTGCGCGTCATTTCCCACGACGCGCAGGCGTTTACATCCTTCTCGAGAGTGGCCACAATAATCGATTATGGTGCTGCCGTCTGAGAGAACATGATGAATCAGAGTCACTTTTTCGCCCACTTATCCCGTTTGAAACTGATTAGCCGCTGGCCGCTGATGCGCAACGTGCGCACCGAAAACGTATCTGAGCATAGCCTTCAGGTGGCCTTTGTCGCTCACGCGCTGGCGGTGATCAAAAACCGCAAATTCAACGGCAACCTGAATGCAGAACGCATCGGGATGCTGGCGATGTACCACGATGCCAGCGAGGTGCTGATCGGGGATATGCCGACCCCTATCAAATATTTCAATGCGCAGATCGCCCATGAGTACAAAAAGATAGAAAAGCTGGCGCAGCGCAGCCTGATTGCCATGCTGCCGCCCGAATTACAGCAAGATTATCGTCAACTGATTGATGACAGTTGCTGTAGTGAAGAAGAGCACGCCATCGTCAAACAGGCAGATGCTCTATGCGCTTACCTGAAATGTCTTGAAGAACTTTCAGCCGGTAACAGCGAATTTGCCCTTGCCAAAACCAGGCTGGAAAAAACGCTGCAACAGCGTCAAAGCGCGGAGATGGACTACTTCATGGAAATATTTATTCCGAGTTTTAGCCTGTCGCTGGATGAGATCAGTCAGGGTTCCACCCTGTAACCCGGGATAGGATAGTTTTATCCGCGTAAAAAATTACTCCTAGGTGTGCGAGACCTCCGGGTGAGCCGCATGGATGCGGCGAAAGGCAGCAAGGCGTCGGGAACGCGTCGCTGGCGGCCCGATAGCGATCACGAACGACGAGGGTACCACGCAGCAGCGTGATTTCGCGCGAAAAGCCAGGGGCCATGGGGCGAAGGCGATTGAGCTGCCCCATGTCGGGCGCGCGCTACACGCGTAGCAGAAAGTCGCTTAGCCTATTGCGCACGAACCCTCACTGCACGCACAGAAAAGTGGGTTTAGAAAATTCATCAACGCACCAGTTATAAACCCTAAAGCCACGGCACCATGATGACACTGACGATGACACTGACAATCATCACCAACACAGTGAACGGCACACCCACTTTCACGAAATCACCAAAGCGGTAGCCACCCGGACCGAGCACCAGCGTATTCACCGGTGACGAAACCGGTGTCATGAATGCCGCGGAGGCGGCGATAGCCACGATCATGGCAAAGAGATACGGCGGAACCCCCATCTATTTTGCCGCCGCAATGGCTATCGGTGCCATCAGCACGTTGGCCAGCATCTGGTAAGTTGATTTACCTTCAATCGGTGCCAGTACCATCTTCAATCGGTGCCAGTACCATCCCTGCCTCTTGCAGTTTAAGGCGAAGATCGTGAAATCATTCGGAATGCGTGGGGGATAATAGCGATACCGAGCGACGGCCTAGCCACCACCGCCCCTGTAACGGCAAACTACAGGCAAACAGTGCGGTCGCAACGGCTGGCCCCAGTTGGCCACCCAGCGCAATCTGCCAGGTTAAGGTGAACACGCGGCCAGCGGCGGCACATAAAACGAGCACCTAACTGCGTAGCGCGCATCACGCTGTTTTCAGGGAAAACAGGCGCCAGACGTTTATCCAATGGCCAAGTTTTCATATGATGCTGCCCGTAATAGAGTACACGCCATCCCCAGCGTTTATCAGTTGGTTGAGATTTCATGGCGACTCCTTTGTTACCGTTTCAGTTATTACCATTACCAATTTCAATTGCATTATAAAATATAAAAATAACAGATAAAAATATATAACAGATAAAAACAGATAAAAAATAAATCCTAAAACAATAAAGCAACTTTATTTGATAAACTTAAAATATATTTTGTGTTTGCCTGACGCTATCGGTATCCTGCCTCGGCGTAGGTCGCCATCTATACTAACTACGCCATCTATACTAACTAAAGTAGTCATGTCACTAAACCAACGTGGTCATGCTGCATGCCAGAATAACAATTCTTTCACCATCGTGCCTGATGGTGAATGCCGTTTTCAACTGTATTAACCACAGCATAGGCAAAAAACAGGGGACCATTGGTGCGGGCGCAACATTTATCGCCTTATTTTTCGCCACATGCTTTTCATGGTCGATAGATCATCTTCGCACGCCGTGCATCTAGTATGCTATGCGGATAGGCCATATCGGCGCTTTTTCATGGTCATGTCAGGGACATCATACCGTGCCATGATGGTAGTCATAAATGTCAGCGGGCGGCTGTTTAGGCTACGCTACCCACTATTGTACATTTGTTCACCATGTATAACAAGTAGGTACTTCCATGTAAGTAGGTACTTCCATATCGAGTAAGTTAGTACTGGTTCTTAACTGCGGTAGTTCATCCCTGAAGTTCGCTATCATCGATGCTGTTAACGGGGAAGAGTACCTGTCAGGTCTGGCCGAGTATTTCCACCTTCCTGAAGCCCGTCTCAAGTAGAAAATGGATGGTGCCAAGCAGGAAGCTGCGCTGGGCGCAGGCGCTGCACATAGCGAAGCGTTGAACTTCATCGTTAATACCATTCTGGCACAGAAACCGGAACTCTCCGAGTAACTGGTTGGTATCGGTCACCGTATCGTACACGGCGGCGAGAAATTCACCCAGTCTGCCGTGATCAACGACGATGTGCTGCAAAGCATCAAAGATTCCGTGCCGTTCGCGCCGCTGCACAACCCGGCTCACCTGATCGGTATCGACAAAGCGCTGAAATCGTTCCCGGCGCTGGCAGGCAAAAACGTTGCCATATTCGACACCGCATTCCACCAGACCATGCCGGAAGAATCCTATCTGTATGCCCTGCCGTACAAACTGTACTCCGAGCATCACGTTCGCCGCTATGGCGCGCACGGCACCAGCCACTTCTTTGTGACCCAACAGGCCGCAGAAGCGCTGAACAAGCCGGTTGATGAAGTTAACCTGATCTCACTTGCCACCTGGGCAACGGCGGTTCCGTAACCGCAGTGTGTAACGGTAAGGTAAGTGTGTTGATGCCTCCATGGGTCTGACCCCGCTGGAAGGTTTGGTCATGGGTACCCGAGAGGTGACATCGACCCGGCGATCATTTTCCACCTACATGATTCTCTGGGCATGAGCGTTGAGGCGATCAACAAGCTGCTGATCAAAGAATCTGGCCTGCTGGGCCTGACCGAAGTCACTAGCGACTGCTGCTATGTTGAAGACAACTACACCACCAAAGCGGATGCCAAACGTGCCATGGACGTGTATTGCCACCGTCTGGCTAAATACATCGGTGCCTACAGTGCGCTGATGGAAGACCGTCTGGACGCCGTTATCTTCACCGGTGGTATCGGTGAAAACGCTGCCATGGTACGTGAATTGACGCTGAACAAGGTGGGCCTGTTGGGCTTTGAATTCGACCATGAACGCAACCTGGTTGCTCGCTTCGGTAACAGTGGCAACATCAGCAAAGAGGGTTGCCGCCCTGCGCTGGTAATCCCGACCAACGAAGAGTTGGTTATCGCGCAAGACGCCCTGCGTCTCACTGCGTAAGACAAGTAATCCGACACCGTCAGCCAAGGCTGACGGTGTCGTTTCTGACCAAGCTGTTTTTGACTCAGCGAGC
The DNA here is from genome assembly GCA_051710525.1 of Symbiopectobacterium sp. GTDB lineage: Bacteria > Pseudomonadota > Gammaproteobacteria > Enterobacterales > Enterobacteriaceae > Symbiopectobacterium. The sequence continues at coordinate 12,921 of JBPESR010000002.1, forward strand.
AACCGTAGTAAAGAGGTTTAGCCGTGTCCCGTACAATCATGTTGATCCCCACTGGTACCAGCATTGATCTGACAAGCGTCAGACCTGGGTGTCATTCGCTCCATGGAACAAAAAGGCGTGCGCCTGAGCGTGTTCAAACCGATCGCGTAGCCGCGTTCTGGCGACAACACGCCGGATCAAACCACCTCTATCATCTGCGCCAACTCAGCCATCACTGCGGCTGAGCCGTTGAAAAAAAGCCACGTTGAAGCACTGCTCAGTTCCAACCAGCAAGATGTGCTGATGGAAGAGATCATCGCCAACTACCACGAAAATACCAAAGATGCAGAAGTGGTGTTGGTAGAGGGTCTGGTTCCAACGCGCAAACATCTTGCCAACGCGCTGAACTATGAAATCGATGCCATCATCGCCAAACTGTGCGAACCCGTCTTCCAGACTGGCCTGCCGATATTTATGGTGAACACCAACACCTGGCAGACCTCGCTCAGCCTGCAAAGCTTCAGCCTGGAAGTATCGGCTGACGACAGCGAACGCGTTGAGAAAGTCCAAGACTACGTGGCTCTCCACATTGATAGCCAGTGGATTGGATAGCCAGTGGATTGAATCCCTTAGCGCCACATCCGAGCGTTCTCGCCGTCTGTCTCCGCCGGCATTCCGCTATCAGTTGACCGAACTGGCACGCTAAGCGGGCAAGCGCGTTGTGCTGCCGGAAGGCAACGAACCGCGTACCGTGAAGGCCGCCTCTATCTGTGCCAAACTTGGTATTGCGCACTGCGTGCTGCTGGGTAACCCGGAAGAGATCCAACGCGTTGCTGCTGCACAGGGTGTTGAACTGGGCAGAGGCATCGAAATTGTTGATCCGGATGCCGTTCGCGAACGCTATGTCCCGCGTCTGGTTGAGCTGCGTAAGAGCAAAGTCATGACCGAAGTGGTTGCGCGTGAGCAACCGGAAGACAATGTGGTGCTGGGCACCCTGATGTTGGAACAAGACGAAGTTGACGGTCTGGTTTCCGGTACCGTTCACACTACCGCTAACACTATCCGTCCGCCGTTGCAGTTGATCAAAACCTCTCCGAGCAGTTCACTGGTTTCTTCCGTGTTCTTTATGCTGCTGCCGGAACAAATGCTGCTGCCGGAACAAGTGTTTGTCTACGGTGACTGCGCCATCAACCCGGATCCGACCGCAGAGCAACTGGCCGAAATTGCGATTCAGTCCGCCGATTCCACCGCCGCATTTGGTATCGATCCGCGCGTTGCATTTGGTATCGATCCGCGCGTTGCCATGATCTCCTACTCCACCGGTAACTCCGGTGCGGGTACCGACGTGGAAAAAGTGCGTCAAGCAACCCGTTTGGCACAGGAAAACGCCCGGATCTGGTGATCGATGGTCCGCTGCAATACGACGCCGCAGTAATGGCCGACGTAGCGAAATCCAAAGCGCCAAATTCACCGGTTGCTGGCCAGGCTACCGTGTTCATCTTCCCGGATCTGAACATCGGTAACACCACGTACAAAGCGGTACAACGTTCTGCTGACCTGATCTCTATCGGGCCGATGCTGCAAGGCATGCGCAAGCCAGTGAGCGATCTATCCCGTGGCGCACTGGTAGACGATATGGTTTATACCATGGCCCTTACCGCCATTCAGGCTACCCAGCAAGTAATCCAGAGTTTTTGAAAGTAATCCAAGTTTTTGTTTGAAAGTAATCCAAGTTTTTGAATTATCCAAAGGCCGCACTTTCGCGGCCTTTTGCTTTTTGCTTTTGTATCATAGTAAATCGTTAAAAAACATCCTTGTTTGCCAAAACATAGCTACCTATTAAAACAACACGCAAGGACACACAGCATGAATCTGATTCACTATCTCGGCAAACAGACGCTCGGGGTTTTAGCTTGCTACCAGCAGAGAAAGGTGGTGATGCACATTTGCGGCGTCTACCCGCGCACCAACAATGCACTGCGGGTTTTCTTCCCTAAGGGCCACGCGCTGGCCGTCGGTGATTTCGCCACGCTGCATCTTGATAACCGCACCGGGGTGGATGATGCCAACATTTCCGTTTATCGCTCCTCTTACAAGGGGCGTGTTGGAGGTGGATGAAGATTGGATCCTGCTGGAGCCACGTGAGTGCCAGGTGATGTATGGACTTATCTGCGTACTGGATATCCGCGCACCGGACTATGACTATCCTCAGGATACGCGGGAAGAACGCGCGGTGCCGTTTACGGCTCTGAATACGCTGCCAGAGGCGGAACACGATGATTTCACCAACAAGGTAGGCGTGCTGGTCACCATGGCGCAAGAACAGCCCAATACCACGGTTCTGGCGTTTTTCTCTTCGGTGAACAATAATGTGTTTCTTATCACTTTCCCTGAGACATTCAAATCTCGGCATCTAAAACGCAACCCACACTGTTTCTTTGCAATGGATGAGCGCTCATACTACACCTTTGAACGCGCTATTGAGTGGAGCTACACTTTGATTGAGGGCGATGCCTATCTGATCCCGCCACACAATCCGCTGTTCGAAAAGGTACGCGAGGCGTTCATTAACAAAAATCCGTGGGAGATGGCATTCTTCCTGCGTGAGGATCTGGAGATGTACCACATTAAAAGCCGTCAACTGGTATGTCGTGGCTCACGACAAGCTGTCGTTACCGCATAATGGTCTGCGCTGCGGGCCACCATTGACAGCACGCAGCACAGCGTAAGCCAATTACTCTTCAGCGTCGTCCGATGCAGCAACCTCGTCATCGGTTTTCACTGGATCATGAGCAATGGGTTTGCCATAGCTTTGCTCGTTGTAACGACTTATCCACAGCGACAGGGCTTGAGCGAATCCGGCGTGAACTCATCGCAGCGCGCCGTGACCTCATGAGGTGTCATCCAGCACACCTCAGCCACTTCCTCTTCCTGCAAGGCAAACGGGCCGTGGGTAATGCAACTGAATAACGCCCCCCACACACGACAATTGTCACCGTCATTGTCACCGTCAAAATAGAACAGGCCATGATCGGCGAAAGGCACACCGGCAATGCCCAGTTCCTCCTCCGCTTCACTACGGGCTGACTCGAGCATGTGCTCGCCGGTTTGCACTACGCCCCCGACTGTCGCATCCAACCAACCGGGGTAGAAATCTTTTCTCTCGGTACGGCGTTGAACCAGTATTTTACCCATGCCGTCATGAACAACGATATAGGTGGTGCGGTGACGTAAACGTTGAGCACGCATTTGCTGACGGCTGGCCTGTGCGATAACGTCATTATTCTCGTCAACAATATCTACCACTCGGTCCCTGTCGCTTGACTTTGCTCCACCATCCTCTGAACCCTTCAGTATTGGCGCGTTGCGACGCGCGTCTGTTTTAACCGTACTAAGCATTAGTCTTGCAAGATCGTAGATCGTTAATAACTTAGTGACTAATAGTCACCTGTGCAATGGGCTCGCCACCCATTAACACTAAAACTTGAAGCTCCCCTTGTGACAGCATGCCATAGCTGGGCACATTGCCCCCTTTTGGCAAGCTGACGGAGCCAGGATTAAAACAGTAGACCTCCTCCTGACGCTCAGCCACAGAAAGGTGGGTGTGCCCATATACCAGCACATCGCCTGCCTGCAACGGCGGAAGATGCTGCTGCGGCAACAGCACCTGCTGCCACGGTGCCGTGATCGGAAAGTCGGGCAGCATCTGATCCACTTAGCTATCACAGTTACCACGCACCGCCACAATTTGACGGAAAAACGCATTCAATCGGCTCGCCACCTCGGTAGGCTGATAAGCCTCCGGCAGCGGATTGCGCGGGCCGTGATTGAGGAAATCCTCCAAAAGCATCAGCCACTCGGTGCCGCTGCGGGTAAAACTATCTAGTACCCGCTCCGTCTCTGTTAGCGAGCCGTGAATATCTGAGGCAAACATCAACTTCATCGTGATCCCCGAAAAAATACGTCGCAATACGGCAACGTGTAACACAATTACCGTACTCAACTCTTGTCCTTTTTTCATTTGGCAAGTGGGTGTAGCACGATTACACACATCAGTGCTCGGAGGGATATAGGATAAAGGCCGCCGCTAAACTAACGATAAGCACCGTATAAAAAAACGTACTGAACACTCCCTGTTCAGTACGATCCTAAGTTGCAGAATCCGTGTCAAAGACACGCGGATAAAAGCAAATTAAACAATCTCTTCCCTTTTGCACGATCCAGCGCGCAATGGAAGGCGAATCACCATCATGGTGTTGTCAAATGCCCTAAGGCAGGTGGGTGAATCTTACCGTGCATCGCCGGGTTATCGCTCTCATCTTTCAGCGCGACCACCGACAGCCGGCGTTGAAACGCTTGCTCTCCAGCAACCAGGCCCATTTAAACGCGGCCTGTGGATAATTCAGCCATTCCGGGCGAATATTGGAAATGCAATTACGCTCCGATTCCAAACGACGCGTGTGAGGCCCCCAGGTTAAATACTCAAACTGTCCGGTGATGACAAACCAGGGCGCTCGCCGATCAGGATCGCCACCGCTTTGGCCCGCAGACACTCGCCAATGTCATCGCCCAGCGCCACGGGCGACTGATGCGCCAGCACCACCGGTGCCAGCGACAAACCGGGTTGCTCCAGATAAGGACGCGCCTGAGTAATGAGTGGCACCGCCTTGGACTAGAGGCCATCAACCACCACGATCAGCAAATCAGCTGACGGTTGATGCAGCGCCATCAGCGCCTCACGGTTGGCCTCCGACAAACGCCGTCCCAAATTAGGTCGACAAAGATACTGCTCACGCGACGTTGCAGCGCTGTGCACGGTAAAGGTTTTCAGCCTTTGCACCGCTAACACCTCTGCAAGAGGTTCACTGTCGCGCCCGGAATAGGTCAATCCGGAGGTGGCCAACAGCGTCAGCAACGTATCCATATCGTCCTGATCCGCTTCAGCATGGTTGGTGTAGCACACGTCACAGCCCAACAGGACACCAAGCATTTTGCCGCAGAAGTGATCTTTCAATCCGGCGCGGATAATTTGCTTACCGTCATAAAGGTATTCAGGCCCGATAAAGCCCACGACCGTGTTTACCAGTAGCGGAGAGAAACGCTGCGCCACCGCATAGGCGCGCGCCTCGCAGGTTTGCTGATCGACACTGTGATGGGCATTGGCAGAAAGGCAACTACCCTTGCCCGGTTTCAACCCAACGTGCCGCGCTGTAAGCTCAATGCCTCCTGATGAGCCTCTTCCAGTATCGCTCAATGCCTCCTGATGAGCCTCTTCCAGTATCGCCAGATTGAAGCTAAAGCTGGCATTGGTGGCTTCAGTACCGGCGATCGACTGAAACACCAAATCCAACGGTGCCCCTCGCTCAATCAGTTTCAATATAACGGTGCCCTCCGCTCAATCAGTTTCAATATGTTGGTGACATACGTCAGCACGCAGGACTGCGTAGGGATCTCAAAGCGATGAATGACATCATCAAGCATGTAATTCAGTTCTTCCAGCAGCGGCAGGCTGTCACTGGCTGGGTTAATACCAATCACCGCATCGCCACTGCTATACAGCAAGCCATCAAGCATGCTGGCGGCAATGCCTTTCAAATCATTGGTAGGGTGGCTCGGCTGCAAGCGCACGCTGAGATGCCCCGGCAATCTAATCGTGTTGCGAAAACGCGTGACGACATGACATTTTTTTGCTACAAGAATCAAATTCTGATTGCGCATCAGCTTGCTCACCGCTGCCGCCGTTTCCGGCGTGATACCCTGTGCAACGCGCATCAACAGTTCGCTATTGGTAGCGTCACTCAATAGTTAGTTGCGACACTCAATAGTTAGTTGCGAAAATCCCGCACGGTCAAATGTGAAATGGGTTCAAACGCCTGCTTATCGTGGCTATCAACAATGAGCCACGTGACCTCATCCTGCTTCATACCTCCTCCTGCTTCATAGGGAAGCAGGAGGTCCTGCAAAAAAGGTCTTTAATGGTACTGCGGCTAGCGTCATAAATGGTACTGCGGCTAGCGTCATACGCTCTTCAGCGCTCATGGCCGCCAAATAGCCACCGGAACGCGCTGGTGAAGCTTTGGCCAGTACCGTCCACAGAGAATCAAAGATGTAACGCTGGTGCCCCAGTGACGTATGATACATCCCCCTCCTCACCTACTATTTGGATGCCGTCAATTGGGGATCGAATGCCGCTGACTCACGCGCACTGCGGGTTGCTCGAAACCATCCGTATTCCAGCAACATCATGGCAGTAAAATCAGATCCCAGCAACATCATGATCATGGCAGTAAAAATCAGCGCCATCACCAGCGCAAATGCCGGGGAAATAGCGCAAATGCCGGGGAAATGGATACCAGGGCGCACGGAACAGACGACTGAGCGCCGGTTCACTGCGACGCAGTTTAAACAAGGCGCCATCGACGTAATGTACATGACTATCGCACCGAATACCGACATGGTAACGATATTTGCCGTCAGCGGCAGCCCGCCGATGGTGACGAACGAATCGGAGAAGATGGCGGCAATCCCGATGACACCGCCCGCCAGAATGGCGCGGTAGGCGTACGGAAACGCGGATGGACTCGTGCCAGCGAAGCGGGGGAGATACCCCGAGCATCCCAGGGCAAAGATCTGACGCGAATAGCCCATGATGATGCCATGGAATGAAGCCACCAGGCCAAACAACACGAGCCACACCAACATGTGCAGCCAACCGCTGTTGCTACCAACAATCATTTTCATAGCCTGAGGCAGCGGGTCTTAGAAAGTTCATAGCCTGAGGCAGCGGGTCTTAGAAAGCTGCGTCCAATCACCCACCCCGCCGGCAAACAGCATCACCCCCATTGTCAGCAGACTTAAGGTCAGTATGCCACCGGCAAAGGCGCGAGGAGTGGTGCGTTTAGGATCTTTCACTTCTTCAGCGGCCATCGCCGTCCCCTCAATGGCTAGAAAGAACCAGATAGTAAAGGCTAGAAAGAACCAGATAGTAAATGGCTAGAAAGAACCAGATAGCAAAGGGAATGGCGGTAAAAAATACCGGATAAGGCCACCGGGCTGAAACTGTCCATTCCCGCCCAACTGCCACGAGCAAAGTTTGCCTATTCGAATCCAGGGGGCCACCACGCCTATGAATCCAGGGGGCCACCACGCCTATAAACACCAGCAGTTAGAAAATCGCCAGTAAGGTGACTAACAGTTCAGGTGACATCGGCATCGTGATAGCGCAATTCACTGGATACTACGATATCGCCGACGTTCAGGTCGATGCCAGACCACCCGCAGAGCCGGTGTTGATGACGATGTCAGGACGGGCATGTTCCAACATGCAGCGTGGTGCCCATCGCCGCGGAAAACTTGCCAATACCAGATTTTAGCAGCGCTACTTCAACACCGTTAAGCCACCCGCTGTAGATGTCGCATCCGGCGCGTGTGAAGGTACTGCGGTTTTCGATGCGATCGCGCAGGATCGAAACTTCTTGTTCCATGGCTCCGATGATGCCGACTTTCATAAGATTTCCTACAAAATTTCGAATAGTTAGTCGTAGTCTGTGTTGTGTAGTCTATCATGGCTAACGGGGTAAAATGGAACCCAAGCGTGATTTTGGCGGCGGTATATAAGATTTTGGCAGCGGTATATAATAATATAAAGGGGGAAGGGGGTGTTCGATATCGTAAAGGGGGAAGGGGGTGTTCGATATCGATTTTTCAAATAAATTCAGCGTTCAGCGGCCTCTGAGCAAACCGATCACGACGGAGAGTGAATATGACATCGTCCGCTTGTTTGAAAGTGACAGAGGGCGTATCAGCAACTCTGCTGCGATCCGCCGTTTACAACAGAAGACGCAGGTATTTTCGCTGGAGCGGAACGCCGCGGTGCGTTCGCGGCTGACACACTCTATGGAAGTGCAGCAGGTCGGTCGCTATATCGCCAAAGATATTCTGGTGCGGATAAAAGGCGAAAATCGACTGAACGCCCTTAGCCTGTATCTGTGGCAGACGCCCTTTGAAAGCATGGTAGAAATGGCCTGCCTGATGCACGACATCGGTAATCCACCCTTCGGCCATTTTGGTGAATCAGCTATCAACAACTAGTTTAGAAAACGGTTGGATGCCGCTTATATTCAGGATGACGCATTTCAGGATGACGCATTGTCGCGTGATGATGCTTGTTAGGTTGAAGCCCTGTGGCTGAAAAGCGATGCGCATGACGCATTGCGGCGCCAGGTGCAACAGGATCTCAGCCATTTCGAAGGCAATGCACAAGCGATTCGTTTGGTGCATACGCTGCTTAAACTGAATCTCACCTACAGCCAGGTGAGCTGTATTCTCAACCAGGTGAGCTGTATTCTCAAATATACCCGGCCAACGTATTGCGTCGGCGAGGTGCCCGACAACTATCGCTATCTGATGAAAAAACCGGGGTATTACCTTTCTGAACAGGATTTTCTTGCCGACTTGCGCCAGGAATTGTCGCTGGACGAATACCATTGCTTTCCGCTCACCTACATCATGGAAGCCGCGGACGACATCTCCTACTGGTTGCCGATCTGGAGTATGCGGTAGAAAATACGGTGGCGAAGCTGGTGCCTTACGCGGCGCATCGTTTTATCAACTGGTGCCTTACGCGGCGCATCGTTTTATCAAAAAATTGCCTGCGATTTACGCTGGCGCTTTTGATGAGGCGCTGCTGGAAGACAAGGGCGCGCAGGCCAAACTGTTGCGGGTGTTCAAAGAGCTTGCGCGCAACTATGTGTTTAATAACGCAGAAGTTGAAAAGCTGTAACTGCAAGGCTATCGCGTGATCGGGGGGGCTATTGGACACTTATCACCCGCTGCTGGAAATCGCTGCTGGAAATGTCTTATGATGCATTCAGCCAGATGGTGAATGATGATACGCATCCGCACTACCCCATCGAAACCCGGCTCTACCACAAGCTTTCCAGCAAACATTGCCTGGCCTATTGTGAAGCCACGCTCCGACTTTCGGCACTGTCTCGTGAGGAACAGGAGATTTGCGAATACTATTATCGGCGCGATTGATTCAAGATTATATCAGTGGAATGATAGATCCTTACGCTTATGACGAATACCGGCGGCTGATGGTGGCGGAATAACTATTTATGTAAAGCGGCTCCATACTTGCTTACGTTTGGGCCACGCGCGGCGATGAACTTTGTGCTTTCTTGTTTATCTGATTATAGCGCGAACGCTGATTATAGCGCGAACGCCAATTGTGTATCTGATTATAGCGCGAACGCCAATTGAGCCTGTTTACGAACCCGCCAGCGCGACATCGAGAGGGTGGGATGGTAAACAGGTTAGGCGGCGTGGGATTCACCTGTTGATACGACGAGATAGAGATCATGAAAAGAAAATCATTGGTTCTGAGTGTATTGGCGCTGAGCCTGGCAATGAGCATGGGGCACGTCTTTGCGGCGACTGAGGCGGTAGTATCGACATCCAGCCAGATGCCAAGTCTGGCTCCGATGCTCGAGAAAGTGATGCCATCCGTCGTCAGCATCTCCATTGATGGGCATACCGACGTCAAGCGCAGCAATATTCTGCAGCAGATGCAGCCTTTCTTCGGTGAGAATTCGCCGTTCTGTCAGGAGGGGTCGCCCTTCCAAAACTCCCCAATTTGTCAGGGGGCTGAAGATGAAGGGGAAGAGGTTGCGCCCGCAAAACGTGAGAACTTCCAGGCATTAGGCTCTGGTGTGGTGATCAACGCGGAGAAAGGCTATGTGGTAACCAATAACCACGTGGTCGACAATGCGGACAAGATTCAGGTGCGGCTTTACGATGGGCGTAAGTATGATGCCAAAGTGATTGGCAAAGACCCACGTACCGACGTTGCGTTGATTCAACTGATTGATTTTAAAAATCTGACCGCCATCAAGATCGCTGATTCCGATCAGTTGCGAGTGGGTGATTATACCGTGGCGATCGGCAACCCCTACGGCCTAGGCCAAACGGCGACGTCCGGTATTGTTTCGGCGTTAGGACGCAGCGGGCTGAACATCGAGAATTATGAAAACTTTATCCAGACCGATGCCGCGATCAACCGAGGCAACTCGGGCGGGGCGTTGGTTAATCTTAATGGTGAGCTTATCGGTCTGAACACCGCGATTCTGGCATTGGAGGGTGGAAACATCGGTATTGGTTTTGCCATTCCGAGCAACATGGTGAAAAACCTGACTGCGCAATTGGTTGAATTTGGCGACGTGAAACGCGGTGAACTGGGTATTACTGGCACCGAGCTCAATTCCGATCTGGCGCAAGCGATGAAAGTGGATGCGCAGCGCGGGGCATTTGTCAGTCAGGTCAGGCCTAAATCCGCTGCTGACAAAGCAGGCATCAAAGCCGGTGACGTCATTTTGACGCTGAACGATAAACCGATCAGCAGCTTTGCTGCATTGCGCGCCCAGGTGGGTTCCTTACCGGTTGGTAGCAAGGTCAAGCTGGGGCTGCTGCGTGAAGGCAAACCGTTAACGGTAGAAGTAACCTTGCAGCAGGCCAGCCAGACACAGGTCGCCTCGGGCAATCTTTACACCGGCATCAGCGGCGCATCGCTCAGCAATACCGAAATCGACGGTCAGAAAGGCGTGAAGGTGGACGAAGTGAAAGCAGGATCGGCGGCCGCGAAAATCGGCTTGAAGAAGGATGACGTTATCCTCGGTGTGAACCAGCAGCCGGTGCAGAATCTGGGTGAACTGCGTAAAATTCTGGACAGCAAGCCACCAGTGCTAGCACTGAACGTGCTGCGTGGCAATACTACGATTTATCTGTTGGCACAATAATTTATCTGTTGGCACAATAAACGGTTGCACTTCCAGACTAAAAGGAGCGTATCAGGTACGCTCCTTTTTTATTTATTTTCCCCTTAGCCATCCGCCCCCTCGTTATTTTGTGATACTTCACGCAATTCTTGTGATACTTCACGCAATTCTAAGGAATTGAGTCAATGGTTGTGAACCCGCCCACTTGCGTCAGTTTAGTCAACTGGTGTGCATGGCCGCAGAGATCTGGTGTGCATGGCCGCAGAGATGATGCTGGAGCAGGTTAGGCTGCTGAACATGTTGGCGCAGGATAGCCGTCTGCGTGAAGAACTGGTGCTAAACCTGATTCGCACGGACAAACTGTCACCCGCGCTGATGGAGTGGCACAACGTCTGGGGATCGATCTTAATATGCCGCGTGTGGTGGCTGTTGTAGAAGTGGATAGCATCCAATTGGGCGTGGACAGTGCGATGGCAGAACTGCAGCAGTTGCAAACGCTATTGACTACGCCCGAGCGCAAAAACCTGATCGCTATCGTGTCTCTGACCGAAATGGTGGTGCTGAACCCCGCGCTGAACAGCCATGGTCGTTGGGATGCCGAAGAACATCGACATCGCGTAGATAACCTGTTCTCCCGCATGACGGAGAGCGGTCGCCTGCGGGTACGGATGGCATTGGGTAACTACTTTACCAGACCGGGTAGCATTGCGCGTTCTTACCGTACTGCGCGCACACCATGGGCGTAGGGAAACAGCGTATGCCCAGTCAGCGTTGCTATTACTATCAGGATTTAATGCTGCCAGTGTTGCTCGATAGTCTGCGCGGTGGCTGGCAGGCCAATGAACTGGTTCGTCCGTTGGCAAAGCTGAAAGCGATGGACGGCAATGGTTTGCTGCGACGTACTCTTGACGCCTGGTTTCGTAATAATGTTCAGCCGGGCGCTACGGCTAATGCGCTGTTTATCCACCGCAATACGCTTGAATATCGCCTGAACCGTATTTCCGAACTGACCTGGCTGGATTTGGGCAACTTTGACGATCGTTTGCTGCTCTATGTGGCACTGCAACTCGATGAAGAAGAATAATTTGCTATTTGATTGATCCAAGGGGCCGATGGCCCCTTGTGGTTACTGATGAACAGCACTATTTCTTTCCGCCGTTATTCCCGCGAAGGCGGGAATCTCTTGCAGAAGAAACGTGTTTATTCTCACAGAGAGATCCCCGGCGATCGCCGAGGATGACGAGAAGGAAAAAGCAGAGGATGACAAGGGATAAGTGACTCTGTCATCAGTCTGAAGGGAACTTAGGTCACTTAGTCTGAAGGGAACTTAGGTCACTTTTGGGGTAAAGTATTCAATGATGAGTTGATTACAGTGTAAAATCTCCGGTTTTGGATGTAGAGATACAGTGGTTAAATTTGTTGGAAACAAAAAAACGACAGCGCTGGCGGTGGTATGCATGGGAGCCGCGTTTGAAGCGGATTATCGCTCATGCATTTGGCTCTAGAAGCAAGAAAACGCTGCGTATCGGGTTTTAGAGTGGCATTTTGGTGCACTGATGGCTACAGGGTTTACAACGACGCACTTCCAAAAGCAAAACACATTGTTGGCAAACTGTATACACAGCGTATTCAGCGTGAAAATCTGACGCTGCGCATCCGATTGAAACGCCTCAATCGTAAGACGTTAGGGTATTCAAAATCATCCGAAATACACGATAGGATCATCGGCACTTACATCGAACGCGAGTATTAGGTTTGATGCTGTATCAACTTATTGAATACACGACCGATCTTTGCACTTTGTGCACATCATGCATGAGCGATTCTGAAAAAATCGTCAGTAGTCACGGAATAATCAAGAAGCACTTTGCTGGTGGTGCCGGAAGCGAGCAACTTTTAAGCCTCATTCGTACTTTTGGCATGAAAGGTTATCATTTTTTCATCTTCAGATGGCCGTGCCACCATTATGTGTATCAATGATGACACTATGATGACGAAGAGATGGGCATGTTAAATAAAAAAGCTAGCGCGTCGATAGCTTGATAACCGAATATTAACGGGGGAGATTATCCGCGCAGACGTGATGCTACAGCGGCAACACGTGCTCCATGCCGCTTCGCGGGCTCCAAATCACCGGAAGGAATATCATCTGCCGGGCCATCGGAAGGGGATTGCATCAGAAGACCCACGGAGCCACCAAGGTTGTTAACATCGGCGCGTGTCGCTATTTTGGTGTTAGCGGGCAGTAAGCCCAGGCTCACCCAAGGCTAACATGTTGAGAAGCCAGGGTTTGCATCCAAATCAGGCTAACCTGCTTGTCACCGTTCAGGCTGGCGCTGTTGGTAAAACCGCCAAAACCTTATTCCTGCCAGGGCACCGAAACCATATAGGTGGGAGCATCAAAAATGATGGCATCTGCTGTATTAAGCGTTTCCACTCATCAGCGACAATGTCACCGTTTTTATCCACGGCGATACGCGTTGCATCAGCACCTTGTGCAACATACTCCTCGACGCGTTGGGTGTGGCCATATTCTGAGAAATAAACAATAACAATCTTACTCATGATTCTGAGAAATAAACAATAACAGTCTTACTCATGTTCACTTTCCCTTTCATCAGTAACAACAGGGACGGATGCGATGGTTTTGTAAGCGATTGAAGAAAGCATCAGTTTTCGATGGAAAGATAGTATATATGTTCGATGGAAAGATAGTATATATGGTATACTGTGTTGACAAGAAGGCACCTGAACGATACCAGGTTTCCTGAGGATACTATGCAAATCTACCCCATTCAGGGCGATACCTAACCCGGTTACAGCGTAGATACCTAACCCGGTTACAGCGTATATTTAGCGCACTGCGCAGAGCCCTAGTTTTTGGAACGGCTGGCAGATAAATGGACCATACTGATTATCAGGCGTTTAAAGTAAGGTGAGACGCGTTTTAATCAATTACGGCGGGATATCGAAGGCATCACCCAGAAAGTATTGTCGCAAACGCTGAAAAAGCTGGAGCTAAATGGCTTGGTCGCTCGTCGTGTGTTTGCCACGGTTCCGGCTACCGTAGAGTATTCACTGACGTCCGTTGGACTGACGTTGGTGGAAACGTTCGAAAGTTTGGCTCACTAGGCAGAATCCAACATTGAATCAGTGCGGTTGGCACAGGAACACTATGACCGTTTACACGCTGTGACCAGCAGTTAAAGACGACATTGAGGGCATACGCCGTGAAAGTAAATTATATTATTACAGTAAAAACCGACGGCTTACAGTAAAAACCGACGGCGCAGAGCAACGGGAAGGCGTGGTGTTAGCGGTCGAACCGTTTCTGGAAGAAACGATGTACCTTGTTGCCCTACCGGACTATCCAGAGGGAATCTAGTTTTTTAATGAAGAAGAAAAATCTGGAAGGCATTTTTGTGAAACTGAAACAGGAAAGCGCGCCCCGGTGGTAGAGCAGGTCTGCAAGCAGGTCTGCCCGGCCAGTAAGCAGTTAGAATGTTTCTCAATGCTCGCTGTTGTTATTGGCTTTCTTATTCCCTGGCGGCAGTGCAGTCGGTGCGCTTTTGGCTGATGCGAGTGCGTATGGCGCAGGTGTCGGTGTTGCACGCTGTTTTTGCAACTTGAACACGGCCACGGCGCGTGTCAGCAGCGCAGCCTGTTTTCGAGCGAAGCGGCGGCTGCCGTTGCTTCTTGCACCAATGTGGCGTTTTGCTGTGTGACGCTGTCCATCTCGGCAATCGCTTGTCCTACCTGACCAATGCCACGGCTTTGTTCGTCAAACGCGGACGCGATCTCGCCCATAATGTCGGTCACGTTGGTAACGGCATCAACAATCTCCTTCATGGTTTGCCCTGCCTGATTGACAAGCGTCGAACCACTGCTCACCAGCGATACCGATTCAGAGATTAATGTTTCAATCTATTTTGCCGCCTGCGCACTGCGCTGCGCCAGACTACGAACCTCGCTAGCGACCACGGCAAAACCACGACCTTGTTCACCGGCACGCGCTGCTTCGACGGCAGCGTTCAACGCCAGAATGTTGGTTTGGAAAGCGATGCTGTTAATTACGTTGGTTATTTAAGAAATCTTGCGCGAACTGCCGGAAATGCTATCCATCGTTTCAATTACATTAGAAACGATATTGCTCCCTTGCTTAACTTTATTGGAGGCGTTGGCCGCCAACTGACTGGCGTGGTGCGCGTTTTCGGAGTTCTGTTTAACGGTTGCCGTCAACTGTTCCATACTGTCGGCTGTTTGTTCTAACGCGGTAGCCTGTTGCTCAGTACGAGATGACATGTCCGTGTTGCCGGAAGAGATTTCGGTTGAACCCTGATAAATGGAATCAGCGCTTTCACGCACGGTGGCAACGGTGTTGGCCAGTGAGGCCTGCATGTGTTGCACATTGTTGCCTAACGTGCCGATTACATTCGAGCCGTAGTTCACCGAGTGCTGCGTGAGATCTACCTGGATAATGCGTTAAATACGTGCCACCAGTGCGTTTATCGGCCGAATCAAGGCGCAGCGCAGAAACGTAAAGGTCAGCAAAGAGAGCAACAGGGCGATACCGAAGCTGGCACCCATAAAGGCATACCCTAAGGTGGCGTTCTCTGTTGCTATCTTGTTGATTCTCCGTTGCTATCTTGTTGAGTTGCTGTGCACGCTCAGTGCGGTAAGCGACCGCATCCAGCAACGGTTTGTTGTAATATTAGCATCAAGAACGCGAACTTCTTCGGCTTCATGACTCAGGACTTTTTCGAACAAACCGTCCTTTGCCGACGCCATCATGGGCGTTATCCCTTGTTTGATATAGTCTTCGTATGCTTTGGTTAATTCGGCATCGAGCGAAATATCATCTTCAGTTTTTATCGGGCGATTTTCATACAGCTGAATCACCGATGCGTGCAGCGGAAGATGCCTGAATCAGGAGTAAGCGCTCGGTGCGTAGGTGATTGGAACTGTTGGAAAGCTCCATGCGAACGTCGATTTCTTGCGTGACGTCGGCGAGGTATTGATTGCTGCGTGCCAGAAAATAGCTGGAAGTCCCTATCGACAAGGCGAACATCAACATGATGCCGCCGAGAATGATAACGAATACAGGCACTAAGCGTAAATTATTCAACACACCTGTTTTCCCCTGCTGCTCAGATTGTGAAGTTATTTTCATGTCCATTCTCATGTCCATTCCATTTGCTCACTTTGCTCACTTTTCAGGAAAAATGATTACACTTTACCAAAGAACAAGACACATCACGCATTTTTGGTATTCAGCACCCTTACAGTAACAACGAGTATTCCTTTTAGTCGCAACCAATATAAAATAAAAGATAACCAGCTTATAGTGAAAAATCTTAATAGTATTCGTCGGGATCTCGATCACAATTTTTGATTTTTAAAACGTATTTTTATTTTGGTTGCTGATAAATGATAAAGTATCTCGTGGAGTTTAGTAACGTCATCGTAAAAAATTGTCGTGAAAAAATAAATGCCGATCCGCCTACTTTTATTGCATCAGTGGGCTGTTTCTATTGGAGTATTTTTTGAAAAATACAACCGCATTTTTTACCAATGAAAAAAATAGTTTTTGCGCTAGCAACCCTTTGCTTCTTGTTGTGGGGAAGCGCCTATCCGGCCATCAAAAATGGCTATGCCTTATTGCTGATAGCAGAGGGGAACATTGCCTCAAAGCTGGTGTTTGCCGGTTACCACTTTGTGCTGGCGGGCGGGTTATTGCTGCTGTTGGCGCTGGCGAGTGGCAAGGCGATTGCGCGGTTTAAGCCAGGGTAACTCCGGCAATTACCGGTGCTCGGGATCACACAAACGACGTTACAGTATATTTTCTCGGACTCGCTTATACCACAGAAGTAAAATGGTCTATTATGAATGCCACCAGTACGTTTTTTAGCATACTACTTTCACATTGTCTTTATGCCAATGATAAAATCACACCGAATAAAGCTATCAGTTGCCTGTTAGGTTTTTTAGGTGTGACTGTTTTTAATGTAAAAGGCCTTGATGATTTCAGTTTTACATTAATGGGATATAGTTTTGTTGTTATTGCTGCATTTATTTATTCTGATATTCTATCAGCGGAAACAATTTATGGGAAACGTATTGCTCAAACCATGGATTCGATAGTGATGACAGGGTATCAATTGGCAATTGGTGGTATAATCCTTACGCTGACAGGGTATTTAAGCGGTGGTTCACCGAGTGTTCATGGCTGGAATTCTGTCTTGATTCTTTTTTATCTTGCACTGCTTTCATCGATCACCTTTGCGTTGTGGAGCCAATTGCTAAAATATAACAAGGTTGGCACTGTCACCCATTTCAATTTCCTGATCCCAATTGCCGGGGTCGTGTATTCAATGAGTTGATATAGCATCAAATGAGTTAATATAGCATCAAACCTAATACTCGATAGCATCAAACCTAATACTCGCGTTCGATGTAAGTGCCGATATGCGAACTGTATTACATAATTACTAAAATTATTCTCTGGTTGCGTTGTGTGTTTGAGGGATTAGGCGGTACAGTTGCGAGGATTTAGGAATAATCCTATGCATCCTGATGCAGTGATTTAGGTTGTCATACGGGGTTAATGGATAAGCGAGTTCGGCAGCAAAAGAAGTTGGCTGTAGCATGTGATTGTCATAATAAGAAAGTAGCATGTGATTGTCATAATAAGAAAGTAAAGTAACATAATAAGAAAGTAAAGTAACAAAAGACAGTCTCTGGCACCGAATACTTTCATGCCATTAATGGAGAGTGATTTTTAACCGGGCGATAGCCTCTATCCCCCAACTTATGTTTTGAACATAGCCTGTCGAGATGGGAAATATGGGTACATCTGAATTACTCAAGCACATTTATGACATAAATCTGTCTTATCTACTGGCACAACGTTTAATCAACGACGGAAAAGCTTCTGCAATGTTCCTTTAGGTATTGATGAAACCATGGCAGATACTCTGATGAAGCTCACACTGCCTCAGATGGTTAAACTGGCAGAAACCAATCAACTGATTTGTCATTTTCGCTTTGACGATCACAACACGATCAAGTTATTAACACAAAAATCCCGCGTGGATGATTTACGTGGATGACTTACAACAATTCCATACTGGAATTTTGCTGTCGAGTCACTTATTAAACCAGTTATTTTCGAAAGCTGATAATTTGCCTAAGAAAAGGGCATAATCATGACGGAAAAGAGTATTGTTCAGGAAGCAAAAGACATCCAGTTAGCTATGGAATTGATCTCTCTGGGTGCTCGATTGCGGATGTTGGAAAGCGAAATACAAATACAATTAAGTCGTGGGCGTTTAATTAAACTTTATAAAAAGCTTCGGTGAGCCAACCTTCAAAAGGAAAAAGGAATATTACCATTTTCCACGGACTGTTTCATGACCTGGGATTTTCCACGGACTGTTTCATGACCTGGGAACAGAGTATTCATTCTTCTATGTTAATGCATCTTCTATGTTTTATATGTAATGCATACGCTTTTTTTGTTAAAGACCAGTCATTGTAATGGCGTTGAAGCCGTTATCAAAGCATACCGTCTTTATCTTGAACAGCGCGCACCCAACAATGATACGCCGTTACTTGCCTTGACTCGCGCCTGGACATTGGTGCGTTTCGTGGATAGCGGTATGTTACAGCTGTCGTCGTGCAATTGTTGCAACGGGATGTTTATTACGCATGCTCATCTTATTACGCATGCTCATCTGCCGAAAAAAAGTTTTGTTTGCAGCTTGTGCCAGCCACCGCTCCAGAGCGGTAAAAAGACATAAACTTTCACCGAATTTTGCCGATATACTACCGCAACTACTGAATGAACCGGTAAAGCATGCTGTCTGAGCCTGGTGGCGGTTGTGAGTCTGTCTCAGCCCGTGTTGTTTCGGGCTGAGTACATCCCTTCTCAAGAAATTCCTGCTTAACGAATGTTTTACCTCAGCTTTCATCCGCGATTTGTTATAAGGAATTCTTGTGCATTTGTTATAAGGAATTCTTGTGCATAAGGAATTCTTGTGCTTGTTATATTTTATATTGGGTTATCTCGTAATAATAGGTTCGATACTTGGTGGTTACCTCATGGGTAGCGGATCACTGGGCGCGCTGTATCAGCCTCTCGGAACTGCTGATTATCGGTGGTTCTGATGGCGTTATTGTTTCGTCTGATGGCGAAATCGCGTCAGCAGTGGATGCTTTCTCTGGAAGGTGATATCGACAGTCCGCGTGAAAGCGAGATTTTCTCCAACTACCCTGGTGTGATCGCCGACAGTCATATCATTTAATTCATGACCGACTATATGCGCCTGATGATCAGCGGCAACATGAATGCGTTCGAAATCGAAACGCTAATGGACGAAGAAATCGAAACGCTAAAGCACGAGCTCGAAGTGCAGGCAATGAGTCTGAACCTGATGGGGGATGGACTTCCTACGTTTGGTATCGTTGCGGCGATTATGAGGGTAGTGTAGCCTTGGCCTATGTTGATCGCCCTGCTGCTGAACTGGGGATGATGATTGCGAATGCCATGGTGGGGACGTTCCTGGGGATCTTGCTGGCATACGGCTTTGTTTCGCCACTGGCATCACTGCTGCGTCAAAAGAATTCGGAAAAGGTAAAAGTTCTGCAATGCATCAAGGTGACGCTGCTCTCCAGCTTGAACGGTTATGCGCCGCAGATTGCCGTTGAGTTTGGGCTTAAAACGCTGTACTCCACAGTCCGTCCGACCTTCACTGAGATGGAAAAACATATTCGTCGTGTGAAAGCACCGGCTCAGCAGGCTGCGAAAAGTGACTAATGAAACATCAGCATTCGATAATACGCAAGAAAAGAAAGTCTAGCGACGCGGTGCACCATGGCGGCTCATGGAAAATAGCTTATGCTGACGAAAATAGCTTATGCTGACTTTTTGACCACTATGATGGCTCTATTTTTGGTAATGTGGCTTCTCGACATTTTTGGTAATATGGATTCTCGACATCGCCATCGCCAGTCCATCACAATTGACGCAGACTGCCGAATATTTTCGGACTCCGCTCAAAGTTGCGTTAACGTCGGGCTCTCGCGTCAGTGAAGACAGCAGCCCGATTCCCAGCGGGGGCAATGATTAAACCCAGCAGGAAGGTGTCGTCAAGCGCGAACCGGAGATGCCTCCTGAAGCCAATCAGCGCGATAGATTCGATGACATTCGCTTGAATAAATTGCGCGAGCAACTGGAACAGCTGATCGAATCTGACCCGTGCCTCAGAGCGTTACGGTCGCATTTGCTGATTGAAATGGTCGATGAACGCGCGCGATTTGCAAGAATCCGTGATGTCTATTCGTATGATGGAATGGAATACGTATTCAGCCGCTTCCCACGCTTGGTGCACGATTTGGCCGCCAAACTGGACAAGCAGGTAAAATTGACTCAGATCGGTAGCTCCACCGGATTATATAAGAGCCTGATTGAGCAAATTATTGACCCACTTATAACAGTATCGATCACGGTATTGAATCGCCAGAGCAACGTATTGCTACCGGGAAATCGCCGGTGGGTAATTTGACGCTGCTAGCTGAACATCAGGGCGGGAAATCTGCATCGAAGTTATCGATGACGGTGCGGGGCTGAACCGTGAGTGCATTTTAGCGAAAGCTATGTCGCAAGGCTTGGCTGTGAATGAAAACATGTCTGACGAAGACGTCGGTATGTTGATTTTTTCGCCTGGTTTCTCAACGGCCGAAAAGGTAACAGACGTCTCTGAACGCGGCGTGGGAATGGACGTGGTAAAACGTAACATCCAGGATATGGGGGAATATGTGGAAATTCACTTCCAGACCGGCAAGGGTACCACTATTCGTATCCTGCTCCCGCTCACACTGGCAATACTGGATGGTATGTCCGTCAAGGTCAGCAAAGAAGTGTTCATTCTGCCGTTGGGTGCAGTAATGGAATAGTTACAACCGCGCGCCGAGGACATTTATCCGTTGGCGGGGGTATAGCGTGTGCTGCAAGTGCGCGGGGAATATTTGCCTCTGGTTGAGTTGTTCCACATTTTTGATAATGAAGGCGCGAAGACTGCGACTCAGGGTATCATCGTCATTCTACAGAGCGCAGGTCGCCGCTATGCCTTGCTGGTTGATCAATTGATGGATCAACACCAGGTTGTAGTGAAGAATCTGGAAAGCAACTATCCAAAGTGCCGGGTGTTTCCGCTGCGACCATTTTAGGTGACGGTAGCATGGCATTTTAGGTGACGGTAGCATGGCATTGATTATCGACGCTTCGGCGTTGCAGGCATTGAACCGTGAAAAGCGCATTGTTGAGACCGCGGAGTAATAACACATAGGATGTGAATAATTAAGGTGAAAAACATGACTGGACTTGCTAACATCACAAAAATAGCCGGTGAAACCGTGGGACGGGAGTTCCTGATTTTCACATTGGGCGACGAGGAGTACGGCGTCGATATTCTTAAGATGCAAGAGATCCGGGGATACAGTCAGGTTACACGCATTGCAAACACACACTCCTTTATCAAAGGAGTGACTAACCTATCAAAGGAGTGACTAACCTATCAAAGGAGTGACTAACCTATCAAAGGAGTGACTAACCTGCGTGGCATTATCGTACCAATCGTCGATCTGCGCATTAAGTTTGCCCAGCAGGAAGTGGATTATGATGACAACACCGTGATGATTGTCCTCAATCTGGGACAGCGCGTGGTGGGGATCGTAGTTGACGGCGTGTCTGACGTACTGTCGCTGACGGCGGATCAGATTCGCCCTGCGCCAGAATTTGCAGTAACCCTGCCCACAGAATATTTGACAGGTCTTGGCTCACTGGATGAGAGGATGCTCATCCTGGTCGATATCGAGAAATTGCTGAGCAGTGAAGAAGTGGAATTAGTTGATATCGTTGCAAAAGCATAATCTTTTTTTCAGAGCCATCGCTGGATGGCTCTGACTTTTCTTGCTCTTTTCTCTATTTAGGTTATCTGGAACTTATTCCTATTTAGGTTATCTGGAACTTATTCCTATCTGAATGCTGGATGCTGGATGCTGGTATTCAGACTATTCGTTTACTTAAAAGGCGTCATATGTTGAATCGTATCAAAATTGTCACAGCGTTACTTTGTGTACTGCTACTATTTGGTGTCCTACAAATTGTTTCCGGAGGGTTATTTTATGCGTTAAAGTTTCCGGAGGGCTATTTTTATGCGTTAAAAAGGCTGAACACCGCGCTCAATGGCCGTTTGCATACTGATTTGATCCTGACTGAACGGAGCACATAGGCCTCATCGTAAACCCGATTCAGAACCGGATACATGATGAAAAAAGTCAAAAACAGCGTCAAACCCAACAGAACCTGGTTGGGGGGCGCGGTCGGAGTGCCTAATGCGTTACGCAATAAGCCCAGGACAATGATGATACGTGTAAAACAGGTCATTATCAGTATGGTGGCCGGAATAAACGTCAATGACGTCAGGAACACCAGCGTTTTAACCGGTAAGGTCCAACTCTGACCGCCATTGGCGAGGGGCTGGCTGATAATTCCCGGCAAATGTGCCTAGACAGCGGTGTAAAGAGTAGCAGGATGGCGGCGAGTGCCGGCAGTCCGCGCTTCAGCATTGATAACGATGGAATATGAAGACGCACTTTCATTCCGATTTTTCCGGACGTTTGATGACTTTGTGTAAAAATTGCCGGAAATTGGCCGGTATGACCATCTCGCCAGCAGACGCATCATCCATTTCTTGAGCGGACAGCGTGTGCAACGGCGTAATCTGTTGTGTCGTTACACCCAGTACCAGCCAAGTATCCTCAATTTCGACCACCACAACGCGTTCGCGTTGCCCGACCTTGGCAGCTTGAAACTACCTTGACCAGCTTATTTTGTCTGACAGGGGGGGTTAACCCCAGCTTACGCACCACCCAGGCAATCGCCAGAATGAGCATCAAAACACCCACCAGTACGCTGCCTACCTGAGTAAGCAGCGTACTGGTGGGGAAGGGGGCGTTGGTAACCTGCGTCGTGGCCTGAGAGATAGGTGCGCAGGAGCAAGAGGTTTGGTATCAGCCATTAGCGACTCAAACGACGTATCCGCTCAGAAGGCGTAAAATAATATCAGTAATACGTACACCATATTTATCCGATACCACCACAACTTCACCCTGAGCAATCAGATAGCCGTTGATCAGAATATCCAAGGGTTCACCCGCTAACCCATCTAACGCCACCACGGAACCCTGGTTAAGCGCAGCAGTTCTTTGATGGTTATCTTGGTGCGGCCGAGTTCAACGGTCAGTTTTACTGGTATATCGAGGATAAGGTCAATATCCGGCAAGCTGCCGAGTGTTCGGAAGGATCCAAACTTTTGAAGATATTGTTCGTTGCGCTTGGTTTTTCTGCGGCTTGTTGCTCGTTAAACGCATCAGCCCACAGATCGTCCACGGATTCCTTGTCGTCGGACGGTTGCTTGGTGTCACTCATTGGGCTGTTCCTCATTATTTAGAGAATTCAAAATAGGGTTAATCAAATGTTCGACGCGTAACGCATATTGCCCATTCAGCGTGCCGTATTGACTGGTCAGTACCGGAACGCCATCAACGTGAGCAATGATGTGATCGGGCTTATCAATAGGCAATAATGTGATCGGCTTATCAATAGGCAATAAATCACCCGGCTGAAGTTTTAATACTTTGGAAAGCTGCAGCGGTATATCAACAAAATTGGTCACTAACTCCAATTCAGAATGTTGCACTTGCTTGGCTAACGTTTCGCGCCAATTCTTATCTTTCTGGCGGGAGTTTTCCAGGGGGGGATTGGTCAGCACTTAGCGCAACGGTTCAATCATTGAGAAGGGGATGCAAATGGTGAACTCATCCAACAGCGTACCGATTTCAACATAAAAAGGCGTAGTCACCACAATATCGTTCGGTGATGTCGTGATGTTGGTGAATTTTACCTGCATCTCAGAACGCACATACTAGATGTCGAGTTTGTAGATGGCATT
Organism: Symbiopectobacterium sp.; assembly: GCA_051710525.1. Classification (GTDB taxonomy): domain Bacteria; phylum Pseudomonadota; class Gammaproteobacteria; order Enterobacterales; family Enterobacteriaceae; genus Symbiopectobacterium. Next base: position 36,688 of record JBPESR010000002.1, read on the forward strand.
CCAGGCTCCGCTATAGGCGTCAAGCTCCAAACGCAACATGCGTTTTACGATACGCTGCTCGGTGTTCGTGAACTCGCATCCTTCCACTTTGGTGGGAAAACGGCCATCACCGCCGAACAGGTTGTCTACCGCAATGAACACCAGACTTGGCGAAAACACGAATAGCGCCGTGCCACGCAACGGTTTCAGGTGGATCAAATTAAGGTTCGACGGCACCGGCAGGTTGCGCGCAATCTCATGGTAAGGCTGTATTTTAATTGCACCAACAGTGATGTCCGGGCTCCGTCGTAGCAGGTTGAACAATCCCATACGGAATTGACGTGCAAAGCGTTCATTAATGATCTCCAGTGCTTGCATACGTTCACGAACGACTCGTTGCTGCGTATTGGGATCATAAGGCTTGACATCGCCGTCCGATTTCGTGGCAGCGCCAGCACTGCTGGCAGCATCGCTGCTGCTGTCGTTGAGCAATACGTCAATTTCTGCTTGAGAGAGAATGCTATCGCCCATAAAGATTACCGAAAAATAAAGGCAGTGAATAACACGTAAGTAACGACCTGATTCGGCTGTCCGGGGACAAGTCGGGGGGCTAAGCTCCTGCTTGATTTGTTCAATCAGGAGCTTAGCCTGCTCATTTGCCAAGGAGATGGCATCCTGACGCGACAACAGCAATAACAAGCTACGCACCTCAGGGAGATAATTCGTCAAGCGTGTTCTGGTTTTTTCGTCTGACAGACGCAATGTGAAACCGACATAAAGTACCCAGTCGGGGTTATTGTCAGCATTGACCAAATTGACAGTGAACGTGTCCAACGGCATAAATACGGTCGCTGGAGGCGGTGGTGCTACTTGCTGCTCAGCAGAAGAGGACTTGTGGTACAAGATCCACCATGTTATGCCCGCAGCTCCTGTTGCCGCCAGCGCAATGATAATAAGCAGTATCACCTTGCCGCCAGCGCAATGATAATAAGCAGTATCACCCAGATAGATCGCTTATGCCGTGAACCAGCTTGCATGTCAGACATAGCCAAAGAGAATTCATGTTATTAATCAATATATAATGCCAATATGGAGCAGCACTATATGAATATATGATGTTAATCATTATCCGGTTTATTCGTCCATTCAATACATCGTCCATTCAATACAAGGAATAAACCAGAAAAATCGCGCTAACTTTTTCGTTTACTTAATGTTTATGCAAAATATCGACACCGCTCACTGGTCTTGCGCGAACTGTGCTTGAGATATCAATCTCGCTTACTTCATCACCATAGGGCGCGGAAGACGCAATTGCTGCCGAGACGCAATTGCTGCCGATAAGATGCGTTGTTATCACCACCGGTATCGTGGTTATTGCTCGCCATTTGCTGTTGGGCTTGTTGCCAACCACTATTATCACTCGCTACGCTGCTTTGGCCGAGGTTGATACCGCTTTCTGCCATGGCTATACGCAGGTGAGGTAGTGCCGTTTCAAGGGCACTACCTCACCTGACTGTTTGCCGATGCTAAATGGATTTGTGCCGGATTATCATCCAGTCGCAGCGAAATATGCAATGTGCCCAGCTCTTCAGGATGCAACTGTAATTGTACGCTTTGCTGCCCGTTGCAGCTGAGCATAATGATTTGCTGACCAAGGGAGTCATGCCATTGGGTTGTGCCTAATTTGCGCATTTAACTGCGCGGGTCGCACTCGGTTGTGCAATGTTGTTCGTCATTGAGGTCTGTGCATTGGGTGCCAGATTCACCGGGTCGTATATGCGGTCAACGGCATTTGGGTGCCATTGCTAACCTGTTTGGTTACATCGGCGATGGTATGGGCCACAACTGCCGATTTATCCTGCATGGCGCTGCTGTCATCAACCTGTGCCTGGATGCGCGCCGCTTCGTTTGATGTTGCACGGCTATTCTTGGCATTGGATGACGATATCTCGCCACTTTGTGGCGTAGTTGCAGGTGTTACTATTGGCGATAACATCGCCAGCAGCGCTTGCACTGCTTGGGTGTCGGTTGATCAAGCTTCGGCGCTGCCATTCTTCATGGTGGTGCTTTTGCCTTGAGCAAAAGACTTGCGTAATGACGTCACCAGTTTTGATAACGTTTTGTCATCCAGATTGTCTTGCCCGTTAACGATGTTGAGCAGGGTATTCAGATCCTGTTGGCTTAAATCAATATCTTGTGCTGTCAACGCATCCAACAGTTGTGCTGTCAACGCATCCAACAGCTTTTGCTTGCTGTCTTTTCCGCTCAGCGCCTCAGTGTTTTCAGATGGCACGGCGGTGGTAGCCACTTTTTTCGGCAGGTGCAGAGATAACAGTTGAACGAAATCCTGAGGCAGTTGATCCGTTGTAGGCAACCCAGAAGCCGATCCTGCGTTGTCACTGACGCCGGTGCTTGCTGTTGTGGTAACGATTGGCAGCATCATAAATCTATTTTCCTTAGAGAAGCTCGTTGGGCAAATTCATTCATCCGTTTTTGATCGAGGCGATTCTCGTGCGCGAGCTGCCTGATATCTTCTCTTTCTTGTAGCGTCTCGAACGCATTTAGCGTCTCGAACGCATTGAGGCGCTTTGTTTTTCCTGCCAGGTTTTCATCGCCAGATCCAAGCGCGAATTCCAGTGTTGCAGTTGTTTCTGATGCTGATCAATAGCGACGTCCAGCGTTTGAATAAATTGCTGGAAATTCTCAGCGTTTGAATAAATTGCTGGAAATTCTGCCAACTGGTGTTGGCCATGCCGTCAGACATCGTCACTTGTAGCCTACCGCGATAATCTTCCTGATAGTTTAATATCATATTCAGTTGTTGTTCAGTTTGTTGATAGGCTTTACGCATTTGTCCCAATTGAGTCGCTGCTTTTTTGACCTCTTTTTGGACTAATTCACGTAGTGTAACCATTGGACTAATTCACGTAGTGTAACCAGCGGTGACTGCGTTTTCATCTGTCCTCCTACTCGCTACGGGGAAAAAATGACGTTTAAAGCCTGACAAGAGGCTTCATAACCACTGCGTTCAAACATGCCTTGCTGCAAAAAATCCTGAGCTGTGGGTAGAGGCAAATAGCCTGGTCAAGCGTCGGATCGCTGCCAGGCGCGTAAGCCCCCACGTTTATCAAGTCCCGATTACGTTGGTAACTGGAGAGTAACTGCTTAAACAACCTTACCGAGGCGTAGTGCTTTTCATCAATTAGCGCGGTCATGGCGCGGCTGATTGACGCTTCAATATCAATGGCCGGATAGTGACCGGATTCGGCCAACTGGCGCGACAGGACAATATGTCCATCCAGAATAGCACGCGCGGAGTCCGCAATCGGGTCCTGCTGGTCATCACCTTCGGTCAGCACCGTATAGAACGCGGTAATCGATCCGCTGCCGTGAATGCCATTGCCCGCACGTTCAACTAGCGCAGGCAGTTTGACGAACACCACGGTGGATAGCCTTTGGTGGCCGGTGGCTCACTGATAGCTAATGCAATTTCACGCTGGGCCATGGCATAACGCGTCAGAGAATCCATGATCAACAATACGTGCTGGCCGTGATTGCTGAAATCTTCAGCAATACGCATTGCATAAGCGGTTCCCTGCATACGCAGCAGGGGAGAGACGTTCGCAGGCGCGGCGATGACCACTGAACGTGCTCGCCCTTCGTCACCCAGTATGTTTTCAATAAAATCTTTCACTTCGCAACCGCGTTCGCCGAGCAATCCTACGACGATAACGTCTGCTTTGGTATAGCGTGCCATCATACCCAGCAGTACATTTTACCGACACCGGAACCGGCAAACAAGCCCATACGTTGGCCACAGCCCACGGTTAACAGTGCGTTGATGGCGCACACACCCACGTCCAGTACATCTTCAATCGGTGTACGCTGGAGAGTGTTAAAAGGCGCAGTCATCAGCGGTGCGCGATAGCAGGTTTCCGGGGAAGGTAAGACATCAAGCGGTTTAGCGCTGCCACCAAGAACACGACCAAGCAACTCCGGCCCTAAAGGCAATTGCTTCCCTTGCACCACACCCTGTGTCGCGACACCTGCATATACTCTCGCACCCGGTGTGATGCCTTCCATTTCTTCCAGTGGCATCAGGAACAGGCTCTGACCGTTAAAGCCAACTATCTCGCACTCAACTTGCACTCAACTTCATCCGTTTTAGTGCCCATGTGGCGTTCAATCAGGCAGGTCGCACCCAAGGGCATTTGTAGTCCTTTGCTTCCAGCACCAACCAGGTCGGCTTCCAGCACCAACCAGGTCGCACGCTTTAAACGCCCGTAACGACGCACGGATTGTGTTTCTTTGATACGCTTTTCGAAAGCGTCCAATTCGGCAAACCAACGTGCGAGGTGATGGGTCATCATAACTCTCCCGGCGCAGCCAATCGGCATAGTTCATGTCAGTGTGTGGCGAGGCTGGCATCGAGATCGCCTTCCTCTGTGCTCACTTTGCATCCGCCTGGATGCAGTTGGCCGTCGGCTAGCAATCACCAGCCGTGCTGTTCCAGCTTGGGTCCAAGAGCTGTTCTATACGCGTGGGTCCAAGCGCTGCTTCTATACGCTTGAGATCGCTGGGATCGACCCGTAATTGCGCTTTCCCACTGAACAGCGGCTCCTGCTGGATCAACTGTTGAATCTGATGCTGCAACGCGGTGCCATCGCACAACTGTGCCTGATCAATAATCTGTTTCGCAACGGTCAAGGCTAATTGCGTCAAGCGCGCTGGAATAGCGCTGTCCATAGCATCCAATGTCTGCTGGAACACGCTCACCAACTGCTGCATATGCTCAATCATCGGCTGCTGTTGCAGCAAGGCATCTTGCGTACCTTGCTGCAACAGCAGCCAGCCCTTCCTGATACCCTGCGTCATAGCCTTGTTGGCGTCCCTCGGCAAAGCCTGCTTCGCGCGCCTGCCGCATGGTCTGCTCACGCATACTTTCCAGTTCCACCTCAAACGAGCGGAATTGATCCACCGGCTCTGATGCTGCTTCTTCCGGTTCGACAACGTCGATTTCCGGTTCAGGCTCGACATCAAACGGGGATGCCAAGTCTTTCAGCTTCCAGTCCAGGCCATGTTGTCAGCGGCATCAGATATAAGCATCCTCGCTGCCACCGATGATCATCTCGCCGCTGTCGGCCAGACGACGTGCAATAAGCAAGATGGCTTTCTGTTCGTTTTCCACTTGAGACATGCGAACCGGGCCGTGAGTCGAGAGGTTGTCGCGCAGAATTTCTGCCGCACGCGGCGACATATTGCGCAGGAACTTCTCGCGCAACGGTTCGTTGGAGCTTTCAGTGCAAACAGCAGCGATTCGGATTCCACTTCTTGCAACAGGCGCTGGATACTGCGATTATCCACATCGATAAGGTTTTCGAACAGGAACATTTCGTCGATGATTTTTTGTGCCAGTTCGCCATCTAACTCGCGCACAGCATCGATAACTGCCTCTTCCTGCTTGCTCTTCATCAGGTTGATAATCTCGGCCGCAGTACGAACACCACCCATTTTACTGCGTTTCACCTTCTGACCATCCAGCAAGCCATTCAACACTTCGGTCAGTTCTGCCAACGCCAAGGTTGAACGCCGCCGAAGGCGGCAATACGCAGCATAACATCGTTACGCAACCGCTCATCAAACAGTGCCAGAATATCCGCAGATTGCGCCCGTTTTAAATGCACCAGGATGGTTGCAATAATTTGTGGGTGCTCATCGCGAATAATATCTGCGGCAGTTTGCGGCTCCATAAAGTTGAGGGTTTCGATACCCCGCTCATTTCACGACTTTCAAGAATATCCTCCAACAGGCTGGATGCTCGCTCTTCGCCCAGCGCTTTCACCAGCATCGAGCGCAGATAATCACCGGCATTGAAGCTTAATGCGGCGTATTGTTTTGCTTCCACTCAAACTCTTTGAGTACTTCTGCCAACTGTTGAGGCGAGACTTGGCGCAGATTCGCCATTGCCGTACTCAAATGCTGCACTTCACGCGTTGAAGGTGAGTAAATACCTCTGCTGCGCGATCTTCACCCAAGATTATCAACAAGATGGCGCTCTTTTCTGTGCCTGTCATACTCATAGTTCAGTACTCATCTATTGGCGAATCACCAGGGTGACGACGCACGCGGATCGTTTTCTGCCAGATCGCGTACACGCTAGCTTTGCAACTCGGTGTTGATGCGCTGTTGCAGTTCTTCTTCGTCTTTGCTCAGTTTAACGATGACATCGTCAGAATTGTCGCGCATTTGTGCCGCTGCATTAACCGCAGCCAACTGTTCTTCACGTTTCTTGAATTGCGGTCTAACCAGCTTACGCCAAACGATCCAAGCGACAACAAGAACCAGAAGCCACCGTCCGACTTCAACCATCAGCTCGAAGAAGGCCTGTTTTTGCCAGAAGGGGAGTTCGCTGGCAGCATCACTGGTAGACATAAACGGTGTGTTGACAACATTAATGAGTTACCACGCTCTGTTGAAAAACCCATGGCTTCGCGTGCAACGGTGTCAATTTGCTTTATCTGCTCTTCCGACAAGGCGATGGACTTACCGTCTTCCCCTGGTGGCAGATAGTTGACTATACTATAATGGTAACAGAAAGACACTTAATGCCTCCAGTGCTGTGTTTGGTATGCAGAATTGTCTTATCAACTTCGTAATTTGTTGTTGCATCATTACGTGAGTAATGATGTTTGTATAACTGCATTATCTTGTGCGCCCGTCGCTGCATTTTGATTCTGCTGATTGGCCTGCAGCGGGTTTTGGTTATTGTTTTGATTTTGGTTCGCGTTGTTAGCATTAGCGGCGTTATTTGCCAGTGTCGCTATAGGCGCTGTGGGTGCCGGAGCTGGCTGGTTAGATAACGCACCAGGGACGCCCCCCACGTTGGGCCCACCACGTTGCTCACTTTGACTGGTTTGTTGTGATCGAATAGCTGCTTGATTTGGTGCAGAGTTGGGCTGGTATTGTTCATCGGTTTGTTCACGTGCGGAAAAGTCGACTTGTGCTGTCACCTGCGCATGCACGTTACCGCCGCCGACAATAGGGGCAATAATGGCTTCAATGCGGCGCTGATACATAGACTCGATTTCTATCACATATTTCAGCTGTGTCGCGTTTATATCGCGTCCAGCGGCACTCGCGGAGGTGAGCAGGCGGCCCATCTGGTCTACAACGGTGACGTTATCGGGGGAGCAAGCCGGACACGCTGATTGAAATCATGTAGACGATGGAACGGGTTTCATACACGTTTGTTGAGGGGATCAGGATGGCACTGCCACCTTCAGCAAATCGGTAAGGGATATTAATTTTTGTCAGTTCGCTGACAATGGCTCCACCATCACGGTCATTGACGTTATTGTAGAGCACCCAGTAATCAGGGCCTAATGAGATGGTCACCCCAACTCTGTGAGCGGTACGCTGGCAGGGTGTTTTTCTTTCAGGAGAGGCCATCATGGAAAACGTTACTCTTATTGGTATCGATCTCGGTAAACATTCTTTTCACATTCATTCATTGCCAGGATAAGTCAGGTAAGGCGCTTCTGCGTAAGAAGTTTACGCGCACAAAGCTAATGCAGTTTTTGACGACATGCCCGTCCTCGGTTGTTGTTATGGTTTGACGACGTGCCCGTCCTCGGTTGTTGTTATGGAAGTTTGTGCCGGGGCATACTTTATGGCGAGGCGTATCAATGATAGCGGCCATGAAGCAAAAATTATCTCTCCGCAGTTGTGCGCCCGTTTATCAAGAGCAATAAAAATGATTTTATTGATGCAGAGGCGATATGTGAAGCCGCATCCCGGCCGTCAATGCGTTTTGTTCAGCCGAAAACTGAGGTTCAGCAGGCGATGCGAGCACTGCATCGGGTCAGGGAATTTCTTATTAGAGATAAAGTAAAAACCACTAACCAAATCCACGGTTTTCTGCTGGAGTTTGGGATAAGCCTGCCAATCGGCGAGGCGGTAATAAAGCGACAGTCTCTGGTGCTGGCTGAGCACGAAATCCCCGAATACCTGAGCCGTCTGCTGGTTAAGTTACATGCCCACTATCTTTACCTTCTTTACCTTGTCGAGCAAATAACAGCGCTGGAATCAGGATTAAATCAATCAATCAATCAAAGCTGATGATGCTGCACAGCGAATTATGACAATTCCAGGGGGCGGGCCGATTACTGCCCACTTACTTTTATCACTGCTCGGCGATGGAAAACAATTTTTATGTAGCAGGGATTTTGCGGCTTCTACAGGGCTTGTACCGCGACAATACAGCACAGGAGGCAAACCAGACTCTGCTGGGGATAAGCAAACGAGGTGATAAAAATTTACGCAAACTTTTGGTTCAATGTGCCCGCTCGTTCATGATGCGACTTGAACATCAGCAGGGCTGGCTTACTGAATGGGTTCGGGGCAACTCGATATGGGTTCGGGGCAACTCGATAACAAACATTCAAATATTGTCGCCTGCGCTCTGGCAAACAAACTGGCGCGAATAGCCTGGTCAATCACAACTAATCACAATGAATATCAGTCCTGATGTTATGTAGAACTACATTAACATAACAGACTGAGTATTAAGTAATTAAACAGCAGTTACCTATCTGGTTTTGTGAAGACTGATTATTGATGACATGAATGGCATATCGGCCAGGTGAAAAACCTGACGACAAAAATGGCTTACTGAAGCCGAGGGCCTTTTCAGGCTCACCAGGCGAGGAACTCATCGAGGCGCGGGCATCTCGCCCACAGAGGCGCCGGATAGATTGAAGCAAGCCCACCATTAGTCAAAAATCAGTGTTGCAAAAATGTGGGTGACCATAGATTTTGCCAATAGTACCATAGCGACAACAATTGCAATTGCAGCTGCCGCCGCAACTAACAGGGGAATTTTAGGATTGGCGCACAAGCGGTTGAGTATCTCGCTAAACCCTTTTCCAATGGACATAAAAAAATCGGTTACGGCGTTCATACTCGTTCTCTGCTTGGTTGTTGATCGATAAAATTAACGTTGGTACGTAACAAAACAGCACTCCCTGATTGCGCAATCGTTAATACGTGCACCTACTTTTGTCGGCATAGTATTGTTTTCCGTAACGGCAAAACGATGCTCCGATAAGGTGGCATTTTCCCCGTCTTTTATGTTATGCCTTTTAGGATAAGACTGATATGGTAGTTTAGTGCACTGTGTTAATCGGATGATTTTTGTGCGATAGCAACGTGGAGCAATAAGTTCCTTGTCACAAAATCATTTGCAAAAGGTAAGGTGGCGCTGTTGTGGGGTATTCCTGTCGGGAAAGGTGAGAGACAATGTCAGTTCAAGGTATTGGGAGCGTAGTGCGGCCCGACGACGTCAGAATGGTTTTTTATTGCACACGGCAAACTGCCCTGGCTCCGTCAGTCTTGAGGATTAATATTGCCAGGAATAATACTTTGGGGCGAGAATTCACCATAGGTGGCATTGACACTATGCAGCTTAACTGATGTTTGCATTAATGAACTCAGCTCATCCATGCGTTTTTGCAGTAACTCTTTTATTTGCGCTTCACTTTCTACGATTTCTCGCAAAATTTTGCGAAATTGCAACTGCATTACACTGTCCAGATTATCAGGAATCGGCATCTTGCTCAGATCCTCCACCGACTGGATGTAGATAATTTCTTGTTCGACCACTTCATCCCATGCGCCGTTGTTAGCCAGAGCCAATGTTAGCCAGAGCCAATAATACAATATAATACAATAATATAATATATGCTGGCTCAGTAGCTGAAGCTGCTGATAATCCTTAAGCAGTTGCGAAGGCGTTGACATTTATGCTGCTCCGCTCTGTGCCGCTTGCGGTGTAGGGCCAATCTGGCGCCAGGAGCCATAGATGCTATTAAGCAATGTTTAAACTTCGTCGATAACTTTTGCATCATTATGCAAATTGGCAATCATCAAACATGCAAATTGGCAATCATCAAACGTTGAACCATGTAATCATAAAGGGCGGCAAGGTTCCCTGTCAACTCACCGCCTTTTCTATGTCTAAGCCGCTTTAAGGCCATTCGTGATGATATCGATAGCTTTGGATAAGGCGTAACCTTTACCAACAATATTATTCTGCTGTAATAAAATCAGTGCACTGACCAACGCACTGCGTGCACCGTTAAAAGCAGCACAATGAGCTGATGTGGGCTGGCGCTCATCACACTGCTTTCCAGGCCAACTTGGGCATAGGCCTGGCTGACATTTCTGCTGTACATCAGTGGCTTTCTTCATTAACGACTTTGGTTTAAGGCATCGAGTTGTTTTGTCAGATAATTGCTGGTGCTATTCGTTTTAGAAATCAACGCATCCAACTGGGCAAACTGCGCTTTATAGCGCGTAATAGTATCTTTAATACTTTGCTGAGTGCGATCGTAGGTTTTTTTAATGGTTTTCAGCATCGCTGCGATACTGTCTTTAGCGGTTTGGATTGCCCATTTACTGGAATCAAGAACGTTGTCTAAATAATTAGTGACTTTCGTAGCGTAGCCAGTGGTTTTTCCGTCGCCAACGAAAAAATCTAATACCTGACTGGAATTATCTGTCAGTGCAGTTGTTAGCTTATTGCTATCAATCTCAAGCATGCCGGTTTTGGGGTTTTGTTTAACGCCCATTTCATTGAGCGTACTGATATCCATACCGCTCTGAGCGGAGGAGATTTCTGTTTTCAGTGAGGTCTGGATACCACGGACAGTGCTGTTACCAAGCAGTACACCGTTACTGGTGCTTTGTGCATTACCAGGATCTACCTCCGTATATTTGGTCAAAGTACCAATTGTAGTTTGCAGTGCATAGTCTGCAATGCATTGCACGCATCGACGTAATTTTGCACGGCTGTCTTCATCAGCGCAATATTATTGGCGATTGATAGTTGGCGATTGATAGTGTCTCTGATGAATTCGTCGCTGTCTGGGATTTCAAGGTTAATGTAACCCCGTCAATAGCATCAGAAATCGTGTTACTTTAGCGCTCAATCGTCATGCCATTAAGCTTCATTGATGCATTTTGCGCGGCAGTTTGCTGCTTCAGTGCACCACTGCCAGCACCTGTATCGGAGGTATAATTAAATTTGCTATTCAGCGTATCATCGTCAATGACGCTGATAATCATCTTGGCATCGGTGCCCGTGTCTTTGGCCCTGATATACAAATAATAAGTATCGTCATCCACTTTAATGATACTCGCACCAATATTGCCATTAGCCTTATTAATTGCATCATGGATGCCCACTAATGATGTGTGGTCATCGGTCAATTTGATTTCAAGTGGTTTATCCTACCTGGCTGACTGATAGTCGGGGTCCCCGGGTATTGTTTTCTGTCGCTGCTCCCTACTGTGCTGTATTGCTGGAAAATTCACCCGAGATCAAGGATTGCTCGGTAGCAAGTGTCTTCACTTCTACACTGTAATGGCCTTTAGTTGCTTTGCTATCCGTTGTAATGGCCTTTAGTTGCTTTGCTATCCGTTGTTGCTGTGAAAGCGGTATTGGTGCTGCTGACACTGGTTTTATTGATACTGCTTGCTTTGGTCAATGCTTCTGCGGCAGTGTTCAGCTTTTTTAGTGTACTCTTAAGGGTGTCAAAGGCTTTATTTCGGTTTTCGTAAAGCGTTTGTTGTGCCTTTACCGGGGTTAAGCGAGTCTGTTCATTCGTTGTTAATTGCGAAAGGGTATCGCTCATTTCGTTGGCCAAACCTATGAAGCTGATGCTTGCCATGGTAATTCCTTATGAATAGGTTAATGCCTTTAGAAGCTTATCGGCAAATAATGAACAAAGTTTAGTATAATCTTTCAGCAGAACTGAGATGGCACGATAGTATCCGCTACAGCGTGTTTGGTTAAGTATTCAATGAGTTGATTACAGTGTAAACTCTCCGGTTTTGGATGTGGAGATACAGTGGATAACGTTGATGTAATATGCCCGTTTTGTGAACAGACAGCCTCTGTAAAAAACACGGTTATGGCAGGTTATGGCAAAAGTGGCCATCAGCATGACCGTTGTCAGTCATGTACACACACCTTCCAGCTCGATTATTCCTATCGTGCCTGTCAACCGGTAATGACAGACCAAATCATTGAATTGGCAATGAATAATGTGAGTATTCGTGACACTACCCGGGCGTTACATATTATTAGTATCATTATTAGTATCAATGTCGTCGTGCGTACTTATGTCGTCGTGCGTACTTAAAAAAACTCTGCCGCGGAATGTCACAACGCTGCCACTGGATAACCTGCAAATTCAACTGATTTGCGAAGTGGATGAGATGTAATCATTTGTTGGCAACAAAAAAAGACAGCGCTGGCGGTGGTATGCATGGGAGCCGCGGGTGGTATGCATGGGAGCCGCGTTTGAAGCGGATTATCGCTCATGCATTTGGCTCTCTAAGCAAGAAAATGCTGTGTAAGTTGCTGAAACTGCTCTCTGGTTTCAGAGTGGCATTTTGGTGCACTGATGGCTACAGGGTTTACAACGACGAACTTCCAAAAGCAAAACACATTGTTGGCAAACTGTATATTGTTGGCAAACTGTATACATAGCGTATTGAGCGTAAAAATCTGACGCTGCGCAACCGATTGAAACGCCTCAATTGTAAGACGTTGGGGTATTCAACATCATCGGAAATGCACGATAGGCTCATCGGCACTTACATCGAACGCGAGTGTTACGTTTAATGCTGTATCAACTCATTGAATACAAGACCGTTTTGGCGGTTACATCGGACAGCGTGGTGGGGCTGTTGACCAGCGGCATATGGTTAACGAAAGACCAGATAAAATCAGGAAAAGACTCGCCCTGTGCTTCCATGTCACACCAGACGCGCGCGTTGGTGATAATGGCTTCAATTTTGCCGCGATGGCGGATAATGCCACTGTCTTGTAACAAGCGCTCGACGTCTTCCTGCGTCATGCTTGCCACCAGTTTCGGATCAAACTGATGGTAGTTTTCCCGCTTTTTTAATACTGTCATCCATTCATCCATGACAAACCGGCCTGCTGTCCTTCAAAACATAGCAGCTCGAACAACATAGCAGCTCGAACAGTTTGACACTCTCTTTGCTTGCACGGTTTGCCCCATTCCGTATCGTGATAATCGAGGTAAAGTGGGTCTTAGGTGACCTATGCGCATCGGTTCATGGTTGCGTTCCTGTGTCGTGTGGCGCTTCTGTAAGAAGCGCAGGCTATTGCAGTTTCATCACAAGTTATCATTTTATCATGATGTTGCTAAAGATAAGCGCAATCCAATCGTGATTATAGCAAAATTTAGCTGTATATAAAACTAGTTGTTTGTGTGCGTGCTCACAAGAAATTAACAAGATCGGCGCGCGGAAGGCACTGCACAAGTTATACAATATAACGCTTTGCAAGGGGGAAGGGGAAGCACATGGCTATTGAGTGGATCGTTGCCTATCTGGCGTTGGGCGGTGTTGTAGGGTTCGTGGCGGGGCTGTTGGGGATTGGCAGCGGCGGCATCATGGTGCCGATTTTAACGGCACTGTTTGCTGCACAGGGTGTGCAAGGTGAACATCTGGTGCAGATGGCACTGGGCACCTCACTGGGCACCTCAATGGCGGCGATTGTCATTACCGCGATCTCCAGTTTGCGCACCCATCACCAGCATCAGGCGGTGCTATGGTCCGTGGTGCTGTGTATTCTGCGATCCTTATCGGCACCTTCGCCGCCACCTGGTTGGTGACGCTGCTGCCTACGCGGGCGCTGGCCATCTTCTTTTCCTGCTTTATGGCCTATGTTTCATTGCCGATGGTGCTCAACATCAAACCCAAAGCGCAGTGCCAATTGCCGGGAGTGGCTGGGGTATCGCTGGCGGGTTTGATTATAGGCGGTATTTCTGTAGGCGGTATTTCTGCACTGGTGGCGATTGTGTAGGCGGTATTTCTGCACTGGTGGCGATTGGCGGGGGATCACTCACCGTGCCGTTTCTGATCTGGTGTAATGTACGCATTCAGCAGGCGATCGGCACGTCGGCGGCTGTGGGGCTGCCTATCGCGTTGGCGGGGGCGCAGGGTTAGGGGGCGCTGGGTTATATGATTAACGGCTGGTCTACGGCGGGGATGCCTGCCTACACGTTGGGCTATGTTTCAGTGCCTGCCGTGTTGCTAATTTCAGCGGTGAGCTTCTTTACCGCGCCGTTTGGTGCGCGTTTGGCGCATCGTTTGCTGGTTGCTACCTTGAAAAAGATCTTTGCCGCACTGTTGCTGGTGCTGAGCCTGAAAATGTTGCAAACGGTGTTCACCGTGTGAACCGATGGGCCGCGCCGTGCGAAACTGGCCTCAACATCAATAAAGTGCCGCTGAAGTAAAGTTGTTGCAGCATTCTGGCTGTATATCTTGCACTCAGAGGGAATACTGGCGCATTCCATATAAATCCACATGTATCGCGTGAATCTGATATGCAACAGTTTGATACCAAGACCTTCCAAGGCCTGATCCTGACGTTGCAGGATTACTGGGCTCGCCAAGGCTGCACCATTGTCCAACCTTTGGATATGGAAGTCGGCGCTGGCACCTCTCATCCGATGACCTGTCTGCGTTCGCTGGGGCCAGAGCCTATTGCCGCTGCCTATGTGCAGCCGTCGCGTCGTCCTACCGACGGTCGTTACGGAGAAAACCCGAACCGCCTGCAACACTATTATCAGTTTCAGATCATCATCAAGCCGTCACCAGACAATATTCAGGAACTGTATCTCGGTTCGCTGAAATATCTGGGGCTGGACCCGACTATTCACGATATTCGCTTCGTGGAAGATAACTGGGAGAACCCGACGCTGGGTGCCTGGGGGCTAGGCTGGGAAGTGTGGTTGAACGGTATGGAAGTCACACAGTTTACCTACTTCCAGCAGGTAGGGGGGCTTGAGTGCAAACCGGTGACCGGCGAGATCACTTATGGTCTGGAACGTCTGGCAATGTACATTCAGGGTGTGGAAAGCGTCTATGACCTGGTGTGGAGCGATGGCCCGCTTGGTAAAACCACCTACGGCGACGTGTTCCACCAAAACGAGGTGGAACAATCCATCTATAACTTCGAATGCGCCGACGTCGATTTTCTGTTTACCTGCTTCAGACAGTACGAGAAAGAAGCGCAACAGCTGCTGGCGCTGGAAAAACCGCTGCCGCTGCCTGCCTACGAGCGCATTCTGAAAGCGGCGCACAGCTTTAACCTGCTGGACGCGCGTAAAGCCATTTCCGTTACCGAACGTCAGCGCTATATCCTGCGCATTCGCACACTGACCAAAGCGGTGGCGGAAGTCTACTACGCTTCCCGTGAAGCGCTGGGCTTCCCGCTGTGTAACAAGAAAGAGAGCTAACAGCGATGACTGACAAGACTTTTCTGGTGGAAATCGGCACGGAAGAGCTGCCGCCAAAGGCGCTGCGTTCTATGGCGGAGTCCTTTGCCGCCAACTTCACCACTGAACTAGATAATGCCGGACTGACACACGGTGGCGTGAGCTGGTTTGCCGCACCACGTCGTTTGGCGTTGAAAGTGGCACAACTGAGCGCCGCACAACCGGATTGTGAAGTCGAAAAACGTGGTCCGGCCATTGCTCAGGCGTATGACGCTGAGGGCAAACCGACCAAAGCGGCTGAAGGCTGGGCGCGTGGCTGCGGTATAACTGTCAATCAGGCAGAACGTCTGAAGACCGAAAAAGGCGAGTGGCTGCTGTATCGCGCGCTGGTAAAAGGCGGCAGCGTTCAGGGACTGTTGGCGGATATGGTCGCAAACGCGCTGGCGAAACTGCCGATCCCGAAACTGATGCACTGGGGCGACAAAGAAACCCAGTTTGTGCGTCCGGTGCATACGGTAACGATGCTACTGGGTGATGAGCTGATCTCCGGTCAGGTACTGGGCATTGAATCTGCTCGTACCGTGCGCGGCCATCGCTTTATGGGCGAATCCGAATTCACCATTGATAATGCTGACCAATACCCAAGCATCCTGCTAGAGCGCGGCAAGGTTATCGCCGATTATGAAGCGCGTAAGGCATTGATCAAAGCCGATGCGCAAGCGGCTGTGTGTCAGATTGGTGGTAATGCCGATCTGAGCGAAAGCCTGCTGGAAGAAGTGACCTCACTGGTGGAATGGCCGGTAGTGCTGACCGCGTGCTTTGAAGAGAAATTCCTGGCAGTGCCTGCCGAAGCGCTGGTTTACACCATGAAGGGCGACCAGAAGTATTTCCCGGTGTATGACAACTCCGGAAAGCTGCTGCCGAATTTCATCTTTGTTGCCAACATTGAATCCAAAGATCCGCAACAGATTATTTTGGGTAATGAGAAAGTGGTGCGCCCGCGTCTGGCGGATGCCGAATTCTTCTTCAACACCGACCGTAAAAAACGTCTGGAAGATCATCTGCCGCGTCTGCAAACCGTGCTGTTCCAACAGCAGTTGGGTACGCTGCGCGACAAGACCGATCGCATTCAGGCCTTGGCGGGCTGGATGGCGGAGAAAATCGGTGCCGACGTTGCTCACGCGAAACGTGCCGGTTTGCTCTCCAAGTGTGACCTGATGACCAACATGGTGTTCGAATTTACTGACACCCAGGGAGTAATGGGGATGCACTACGCGCGCCACGACGGCGAAGCCGAAGACGTTGCCGTTGCCCTGAACGAACAGTATCAGCCGCGTTTTGCTGGGGATGCACTGCCTGTGTCAGGCGTTGCCTGTGCATTAGCGATTGCCGATAAGATGGACACGCTGGCGGGAATTTTCGGTATCGGTCAACACCAGAAAGGGGATAAAGACCCGTTCGCGCTGCGCCGCGCTGCGTTGGGTGTGCTGCGTATTATCGTTGAAAAACAGTTGCCGCTCGATCTGCAAACGTTGACGGAAGAAACGGTACGCCTGTATGGCGACAAGCTGATCAACGTGAACGTGGTCGATGACGTGATCGAATTCATGCTGGGTCGTTTCCGCGCCAGGTATCAGGAAGAAGGTCATAGTGTGGACACAATTCAGGCGGTATTGGCCCGTCGCCCGACCCGTCCGGCAGATTTCGATGCTCGCGTGAAAGCGGTGAGTCACTTCCGTTCGCTGGATACCGCCACTGCGCTGGCCGCGGCCAACAAGCGCGTGTCCAACATCCTGGCGAAATCCACCGATACGCTGAACGCCAACATTGATGCTGCTCTGCTCAAAGAGAAAGAGGAAATTCAACTGGCCACCTACGTAACCGCGCTGGAAAGCAAACTGGCACCCTGGTTCGCTGAAGGGCGCTACCAGGAAGCGTTGGCGGAACTAGCCGAACTGCGTGAGCCGGTTGATAACTTCTTCGATAAAGTGATGGTTAACGCGGAAGACGAAAGCGTGCGCCTGAACCGCCTAACACTGCTCAACCAACTGCGTAACCTCTTCCTGAAAGTGGCGGATATTTCCGTATTGCAGTAACAGCGCACGCGTAGCATCTAAAAAAATAAGGGCAGTTCATGCAGGAACGGCCCTTACCAGTGTCTTGCTACCGGTCTTCCTTCTCAAACGCCGTTTGCAGTGCCATCACTAGCCTATCGCAACCGGCTTTATCGATGGTTAACGGTGGAGCCAACACCAGTTTCGGTCCGAACGGACATACCACCGCGCCGGCATCGCGTGCCGTTTCTGCAATACGGAATGCCAGCCCGTTATCCGGCGCTAATGAGCGCTTGCTCGCTTTGTCCTCTACCAGATCCAGCGCCAGCATCAGCCCTTTGCCCGGTACGTTGCCCACTGAACGGAAGCGTGACTAAAACAGCAGCAGTTGACCCAGTAAGTATTCTATTCCCCCTGATGTGCGGCATTGGCTGGCAGATTCTCCTGTTCAACAATATCCAACATTGCCAACCCGGCGGCGCAAGCCAACGGGTGACCACCGTAGGTAAAGCCGGTCATCAACAATCCACGCGCATCGCGGTTGTCCAGATAGGCCGCTTCGATACGCTGATTTAGCACGGTAGCAGACAGAGGCACATATCCGGCGGGTAGTGCTTTGGCAAACACCATGATGTCTGGTTTTACGCATGTCTGGTTTTACGCCCCAACTGCGTGAACCAAAAATCCCCCCGCTGCGGCCAAATCCGGTGACTATTTCATCGGCGATCAGCAGTACGCCGTATTTATCACAGATCTCGCGCACCAGCGGCCAGAAGTTAGCGGGTGGCACAATCACGCCACCTGCGCTCTGAACGGGTTCAGCGATGAACGCGGCGACCGTATCCGGTCCGTGATGAACGCGGCGACCGTATCCGGTCCGTAATAAAGAATTTCACGTTCTAACTGCTCAGCTACCCGTTAGCCTAACGTATCGGGATCGTCGCAGTTCCACGGGTTGCAATACTGCCAGGGTGATTCGATCTGCGTGCAGCCTTCCAGCATTGGGCCATAGTTAAGACGATAAATCGGCAGGCCAGACACTGAGATGCCACCCATGTGTACGCCGTGATAGGCATTCTTTAGCGAGATAAAGCGCGTGCGTTACGGCTTGCCTTGCAAAATCCAGTACTGACACGCCACCTTGAGGGCGGTATCCACACCGTTTGAGCCGCCCATGCCGTACAACATCCGCCGCATATCTTCTTGCTGTGTCATCCACTTCCGGGCAATTGTGGTCCACGTTTACGCACCACAACCCAGCGAAGCATCGAGCATTTTTCGCCATTTATCATCCCAGATGTAGAGGCCGTCGCCTTTAAATGCGCAGCGGTTCGCGTTCGTCACAGTCATTCTGGTGTGCCATCGGGTGCTAAAAACGGTAATCGGTGTGGTTATAGGGTGTTGTCATTATGAACTCCATAAAATCAGATGAAGGTGAGCCGTTGCCGCCGGAGCGGCAACGGACGAATCCGCGTTGCGTTACAGGGTAACGATCATTTGGCCGATGCGTGAATAGTGCTCGGGGTTCAATCGACGCAGGAAGTGCGCACTCATAAACCCGGCAAACGCCACCATCAAACCCAGCAAACGCCACCATCAGCACCAGATAGGATAGCGATGACACCACCTACGAGGAGGAGCCGCTTAGTACATCGAGGTTATTGACCACCAACGCCAGCGTTGCTGTCATGCCGAGGGCTGAGAGGGCCGGAGCGATAAGGCGCTCCAGTGTGACACCGGCAGCGAAGGATTACGCTGGAAGTAGGCGAGAACGGCGAGCGAGACGCTGAATTGCAGCACCAGAATCGACATGCTGCCCAAGGCAGAAGCCCAAGAAAAAACATTCGCCATCGGGTCTAACTGCGCCAAGCGCCATCGGGTCTAACTGCGCCAAGGTGAACAGCGCGGTGGCGCACAGCATAAACGCGCCTTGCACCAGACTGGCGATATAGGGCGTCTGGTGCGTGCGGTGGGTTTTTGCCATTTTCGACTATAGCAAACCGTCACGGCTAATGGCGAACAGGTAGCGGGACAGCGTGTTATGGAACGCCTGTGTTGCGGCAAATAAAATAGACTAGTGATCAGCAAGACTGACATTACCTGTATAGCCCATGGGCCAAGCACCTGTTCGGTGACGGTAAACAAAAACATCCCGGGATCGTTGGCGGCGAGCTCAGAAACCTGAGCAGCCCCCGCATATCGCACAAATTCCCAGCCGGAGAGGGCGAAAAAGCTGGTGATCAGCACCACGGCGAGCAGCGTGGCATGTGGGATTATCTTGGCCGGTTGCCGACACTATTCTGAGTAAATCGCCGTCGCTTCAAAGCCGACGAAAGAGCAAATAGTGAAGATCATCGCAATGCCCACATCGCCATGAAACATGGTGGACAGGGTAAATGCGCTGATATCAAGGCAATATGCTGGGTAACAATGGCGACGTCAACCAGAAACACAATGCCGACTTCCATCAGCATCAATACGCCAAGCACTTTGAGCATCAATACGCCAAGCACTTTGCCGCCCAGTTCCACTTTGGCAATTCCGAGCGCGACGACTGCCGCTTGCATCAGCAGCGAGAACAACCACCAGGGTACTGCGATACCGGTGTGCATCTGCACGAACTGCGCGAAGAAGAAGCCAAACATGGCCGTGACGGCAAGCTGAATGGCGGTGTAGGCCAACAGTGCGATTCCGAGCCCGGCGATGCCACTGTGGGTACCCATCCCTTGTGCGATATAGGCGTAGAAAGCACCAACGTTTACCATATAACGGCTAATGGCGATAAAACCAAAGCTGAAAATAAGCAGCAATGTGCCCGCCAGGACATAAACACCGGGAATGCCTGCGCCGTTGCCTGCCATAAAGGCGACAGGCAAGCCCCCGACGACGCCAGTTAAGGGCAATGCGGCGGCAATAACAAAAAAGATGATCGATCAAAGTCCAAGGCTGCCTTAAGTCCAAGGCTGCCTTTTTGGAGTTGGTTCCCCTGCAGCAATGCCGTCTGAGGCAGCTCGTTGTTCTGTTCCCCTACGTGATTGTTCATGGTCAGTCTATTAAGGGCTCTGGCGTGTGCGTTATCGAAATCTGGCAAATCTGAATGTGACGAATAGTCATCATTTTCAGTTCAAATGATGAACCGCACGCCGTGTGTGAGATGGCAGTTCAGCAAACAGGTGTTTGTAGTCGGCGGTAAACTGCGACAGGTACCAGAAGCCCCACTTGGAGGCTATTTCGCTGATCTGTGCGTACTCTCCTTCCATCACCAGCATGCGTTTCATCCCGTTTAGTCGCATGTTTTTCAGGAATACGGCCTGGCTTTGGCCCGTGACGGTTTCAAAACAGTTTTGCAGGGTGCGACGTGAGGTGTGGGTCAGTTGGCACAGCTCATCCATGGTCAGTGGCCGATCAGTGCGTCCTATGCTTTGGTGACGACACGCTGCGCCTTTTGCAGATAAGAGCGCACGCTGAAGGTCTGGGTGCTCACGGCTGTAGGTCTGGGTGCTCACGGCTGTGAAAAAGGCAAAGGCAAGCTCGCGGATATCATTGAGAAATTGCAACCGCGCCTGTCGTTGCGCAAATTGCAGCGGGTGTTCCATCACGCTGTGCAACATGGCCAAGATGTGTTCGCGCAACCGGTTGATAAGGAGATCGTGATGAATGGCGTAGACCCGGTGCGGCAGTTCATCGGTGATATCCGATAACTGTGCTAAAGGAATGCTCAATACCAATAGCGAAGAGGTTTCCGGCGTTTGCCGCATCCACTCGCAGCCGTCGTAGGACCATTCTGGAAAAAATTGCGGGTGCCATTGCTCAGGGTTTGGTGAAGCCCATGTATCAACATGTTGCCTATATCAACAAGATTTTAAGCCGCTTTGAAAACCCTTATCTGCATGATGATGTTGAGTGGGTTGGGCGTCAGCCGCTGCGTAAACTTAGCGCAGGTGATCGCCTGATTAAACCGCTGCTGGGCACGCTGGAGTATAACTGGAATATAAATTGCCCAATGACAACCTGATTATCGGTATCGCTGCGGCTATGCATTACCGCAGCGACCAGGACCCGCAGGCGCAGAAACTGGCGGCATTGTTGGATAACCTGGGGCCGCAGGCTGCGTTGGCGCAAATTTCTGGTCTGAATGTGCAGAGTAAGGTTGTGGAGCAAGCAGTGGGTGTGTATAACGTCATGCAATAATTTGCGCCGTTCGGCAGGGACGTTATGATGGAAGAAACTCAAGCCTTTGAGAATCGTGTGCTGGAATCCCTCAATGCGGCGAAAGCTGTGCACAGCTTTATGCTGAAAGCGGTTGAGCTGTTGGCTGAAGCCGTGAGTATTCGCATGCTGCGAATCTTCTGTAAAGACGATTATGCGGTGAAATACGCGGTAGAGCCTTAATGACCGGTAGTGGTCCGTTAGGGGATCTCTCGGTGCGTTTAAAGCTGATTTATGGTCTGGGTATGATCAGCCGTAAAGAGTATGAAGATGCCGAGTTGCTGATGGCATGGCGTTAGGAGAAGAGTTATTCTACGACGAAAACGACTATCGTTTTACCGATGATGAGATTCTTGGGCCGATTACCGAACTGCACTGTGTCACCGCGTTGCCGCATCCTCCTGAACGGCTAATGGAGGGAGAGCCTGCCGATCCCTTGCTGATCCCGATGCAGCAGCGTTATCAGCAGGGGGGTGCGTTCCACGCTGGTGCTTTCTCTGACGATATTAATCTCGCAGATTAGCCTTAAAAAAATCGCAGATTAGCCTTAAAAAAAACCTTTTAGGTTGCGGTCCTTAAAAAAAACCTTTTAGGTTGCGGTTCAGAACGTCGACGAGCGGTGCGCTTTTGATAGCGCACCGCTCGTTTTTTTTACGACGCGGAATCTTATATCAACCTTATCTCAGGTCGGTTGTTGCTTACCGCGGCTATTTGCCGCTGATAGTCGATCTGTGCCGGCGTTCGCCATAGCAGAGGGTGGGAGTAGCCCCGTCAGCGGCTTGTGTTTGTGTATGTAGCTTGTGTTTGTGTATGTAATGTAAGGCGAAATACCGATACCGCTTCCGTCAACACCTGCGTTTGCTCTTCCAGTGTGAGTTAGCGGCGGCGACGGATTGCTCTATCAACGCGGCGTTCTGCTGCGTGGTGCCATCCATTTCCGCAATCGCCTGACTGACCTGAGCAATACCACGGCTCTGCTCTTCCTGGCTGATTTGCGAAGTGGATGAGATGTGGTTATAAGTTGCTAAAACTGTTCTCGGGGTTCAGAGTGGCATTTTGGTGCACTGATGGCTACAGGGCTTACAACGACGAACTTCCAAAAGCAAAACACATTGTTGGCAAACTGTATACACAGCGTATTGAGCGTGAAAATCTGACGCTGCGCAACCGATTGGAACACCTCAATCGTAAGACGTTGGGGTATTCAAAATCATCGGAAATGCACGATAGGCTCATCGGCACTTACATCGAACGCGAGTATTACGTTTGATGCTTTATCAACTTATTGAATACACGACCCAGCGCCAGAATGTTGGTCTGGAAGGCAATGCTGTTGATAACCGGCGTGATTTCGTCAATACGCTTGGAGCTTTATTCGGTGTCCACCATGGTGTGCACCACGTGGCCTACCTGTTCGCCACCTTGTTTAGCGGTTTGCGAGGTATTCACCACCAGCTTGTTGGCATGGTTGGCGTTATCCGCATTTTGCTTCACGGTGGCGGTCAGTTGCTCCATGCTGGCCGCCGTTTGCTCAACGGCTGCTGCTTGCTGCTCAGTGCGAGAAGAGAGATCGGTGTTACCGGCGACGATCTCGCTAGCAGCAGTAGAGATTTGACTGACGCCAACGCAGATATCATCAATCATTTGGTGCAGATTGCTGTTCATTTTTGCCATGGCGTTCAACAGCTGACCCAGTTCATCACGGCGCGAGGATGGTGAGCGTATGGTTGAGCGGCGCGGTGATTTGCCGTGAAATAAACTAGGTGATCAACAGCCCAGCCAGCAGGGTGATCAGGGCCGTTACGGTCAACTGGATTTCTGAGGTGCGCACGTTGTGGTCGGTTTGCTGTAGCTGTGCGTGCAGCAGTTCGGTGATGCGATCGTTCAGCGTTACGGCGATGTCGTTCATCTGCGTGACGCTGTCCATCTCCTTCTGGTAAGCAAGCATGTAAGAGAGTATCTGCTCCTCATAATGGAGCATGGTGCTCAGAGCCGGGTCCAGCGTTTCTCGCTGTTCGACGGAAAGGCTCTGACTGAGGAAGGTAAATGCTATCTGCGCTTCATTGATGGAGTCGGTCAGCGTTTCTTCTGCTGCCTTGGTGCGTTCCAGCAGCAAATTATCCAGATGGAAGCGCACTGTCATCAGCTTGGTTTTGAAAGCAGCCAGCAGCAGTTGCTGTAATTGGCTATCGCCCGTCGCGCGCAGCTGGTCGTCAAGCATTCTCATCGCCTGATCTGTGCTGCCCAGGCTCCAGCTTTTTCTGATGTTATCTTTGGTGGTAACAGCATACAGATAGTTTTGGCGCTGCTGCTTGTAACTATTGTAACTATTGATCGTGGTCGTGATGCTATCTTGATCGTGGTCGTGATGCTATCGAGCGTTTTGCTATCCTGAGCAGACCAGCGTATTGATGTTGTCGACATGAATACTGTTTTGTTTGATGTCGTTCAAACCGTAATTGGCACCAAAGCGGGCAAGCCTGATTAACCTCGGTATTAATCTGATTACTCAAATTAACTTTTTGAATACTCTCTTGTAACGACTCAATGTAGCTAATTCCTCGGCCCGTAATTAGTGCGGTTAACAGCAATACCAAAAAGAACCCTAGCCCTAATTTCTTACCGATGTTGATATTTTCAAACTTGAGAGCCATTCTGTTTTCCACTGTGTGTGAAGCCAAACAATGGCGTCTATCCGGGAAGCGCACAAGTTTACGCTGTGCGATGGGGTGTCAGACTGAAGGCACATTAGGAAAGAAAAGGCTTTGTTGAATAAATCAGAATTAGCCGACAGGATAGCTCCCTCTGCTACACCTGTTATCCGATCCACACGCTGTGTGGCATACCCAACAACGTCATACGGTTCAGCGCTTTGACCATCGCCATGGCTTTACCTACCTGAGCCTTATAGTCACGCAGGCTAAGATGGCCACCCAGCAAAGTTTTTATGCGGAACATCGCTGTTTCTGCCACTGAACGCCGGTGATAACCCACTTTCTTTTTCCACATATCATTATATCATTACTCCCGTTCAAACGCTGATTCGCCACCGCATGGTTACGTTCATGATACTTGTCCGGCCAGTATTTCGCTCCGCTTCGCGGGGGATAAGGGGCCTGATTTTCTTTCTTAGCAACGCATCGTGGCAGTAACGGGCGTCATAAGCACCGTCTGCTGACATTTCCCTAGTTTTCCGGGGGTTTGGTTAATCAGGCCCGGCAGTGCCTGCGCATCTGTCGTTCCGCTGGATAAGTCGGCACAGATAATCTCATGCATCGCACTATCTGCTGCCATATGAAGCTTACACCACACTCTTCGTCTGGTCAGCCCTATGCTACCTGACTTTCCATTCACCTTCGCAAAGACCTTCAGACCGGTACTGTCGATGACCAGATGCGAGATTTCACCACGAGTTGGCGTTTTTTATGCTGATATTGACGCTCTTTGCTCGTCTGCTGACCAGCGAGAAGTAGTCCGGGCAGCATAGCTGCAAAGACATGAGTTTAAAAATCGACTCAACGAAGCCCTGTAATGCTCAGAGCGACCGGTTAAACACACGCTTCATCATCAGGACTGTGGTAACAGCCATATCGCTGTAGTAAAGCGGCCGGCCACGACCAACTGTCAGTCCATGCAGCGATGGCCAACTCATCAAGCTAGACCGTCAGGGAACCGCGTTGTCTGAGTGCTTTGTTGTATGCGAGCCAGTTAGTGATTTTAAACTTTTGCTTTGCCATGGGGACCTGATGTTGAAACGAATTTAGCGATCAGATCCGCCAATCACCTAAAAGTTCTATTTATTCAACAAAGTCGTTTTGGACGAAAATGCTTGGCAAAACAGCATGATTACCTATTATTCAACAAAGCCTATGACTACATCAAAAACTACAGCCCTTACAACAATGTCAGTGCTCAAGCCTACCCGCATCTGTTGATTACCACTGGGCTGCATGACTTGCAAGTTCAATATTGGGAACCAGCCAAATGGGTTGCCAAATTGCGTGAGCTGAAAACTGACGACAACATATTACTGTTGTTAACCGATATGGACGCCGGACACGGGGGAAAAAAACGGGGCGATTCAAACAATACGAATACATTGCGCTGGAATACGCATTTTTCTGATGGTCGAAGAGAAATAAGATATAGGGTAGCGACTGGAGTAATCCCGCTGAATGCGGGATTACCCGTTCAGCGCACTAGGGCATCAACTTACCGTATCGGTTTGCTGAGCGCGTTTTGACCTTTTACCGTTTATCCGCCCGTTTTTCTGCTGCGATTTTTAACGGTTTTTTCTTGCTGTTTTTTTGCTGTCCATGCCTTTACTCATTTGATTTTCCTCTCTCGGTGAAAGGTGATTTGCCTTACCATTAACCGCCTGTTGGGCATAACATTCAAGCGAAAAAGTGCTTTGGACAGCAGATTTCAGGCTACTTTGCCTTGGCTTCGTAGGGGAGGAGAGAGAATTGCAACGAGCGCTGGCGGTAGAATACAATGCGTTCACGAAAATAGTCACGCAGCTGCTCGTGCTGCTCTCTTTCAACGACTTCTGGAATGACCGGCATGTTGTACCGCTCCTTAAACTCCACGCTAGAGGCTGCGAGATCAACATTCACTTTATCCATCTCTTGCACAGGAAAGTTAGCCAGATTATACGCCATTGTTCTTATCCTCATGGCTGCCGGTGTGCGTGTATGATAGCATTTTTTGCCTGTCGGACATACGCGGATACTGCTTCATGATCTAATTCTAAAAAAGAATGATTATTCTTTAGCTTAAAAATCGAGGTGGCGATTTTTATAAATATACTACCTACATTAAAATGAAATAAAAACCATTCTTAAATGGATGCGATAAATAACTATTTTATGGAATTGAAAATCGGTATCAATTATTTTGATTTAATGATTAATAATTGATTGTTTTTTTTGTGTTAATTTTTTATAAAAATGTTTTTTATTTTTTAACAGCAAGGCATAATGGAAAAAATTGACTCACCTGCCAATCAGAGGGAATGAAAGATGCTTAAAAAAGAGATGATTCAACAATTAAACGATCAGCTAAACCTGGAATTCTATTCTGCTAATTTATACCTGCAAATGAGCGCATGGTGTGGTGATAAAGGGTTTGAGGGTGCGTCAGCATTCCTGAAAACACATTCTCAGGAAGAGATGGAGCATATGCAACGCCTCTTCAATTATCTGGATGATACCGGCAGCATGCCAGTTCTTGGGGCCATCGCCGCACCGTCGGTCGATTTCGCATCTCTGGCTGACGTGTTTGAGCAAACTTATGAGCATGAGCAATTAATTACGAGAAAAATCAATGCGTTGGCTCATGTGGCAATAACGCAACAGGATTATTCAACGTTCAATTTCTTGCAATGGTATGTTGCTGAGCAACATGAAGAAGAGAAATTGTTTAAATCCATTCTCGACAAGTTGGCATTGATGAGTACCGCGCAAGGGGGTCTGTTCTTTATCGATCAAGACCTAAAGAAAATGACGAGCGCACCGAATCAGCAGTAATACTTTATTACATCCCTTCAGGCCAGCCATGTGTATTAACACACGCCGAAATTGAATACACGACCTGGACCTGCGTGAGCGGGTTCTTTTTTTTCTAAAAATTAGAGGATTAGGTTATAAAATCCGTATTGTTCAAATAGTAAAACATCCCTTTAATAAGGGTTTAGGTTAGCTGATGTACCATTTCAATGGGCTATATCTTGTATATATACAGTAATCAAGACTAAAACCTACTGAAAGGAATAGATATTAAAGTTTCAATGATTGTTGCCACTTTGGTATTGGCTGGCTTTAGTTTTGCTGCAAACACATCGATACCTGATTGATAATATATCGTAGCGGTATATGCTACAGCACAATCTAACGGCTCAATCCCCGTTGGGAATAAACTTGCTTATACTAAAAGTTTCAATGTAACCGTGGTTAAGCTATTTGGTGATGACGTTGATTTGTCTAAGCTGTGCTTAAAGGCGTACTCCCCTGATAATAAAATGTTCAGGCTTGATACAGTGGATGAGGAATTGACCACCGGTATCTTAAAAGAAGGCAAGTCTGTCAAAGGCATTGCCATGTTTGCTTCTGAAAACACTGCTGTGCTCGATGCGGCTGTTGTGAAAATAACTGATGATTGTAAATAATTCGCGATGACGATCGCGTAAGAATTCCACTTAACTAAAACACCCCCCTTCTTGTTATTATAAGAAGGGGGGTTAACTAATATTTATATTTAAGTTTTAATGTGATGACCATCATAGCTTTCACTTGTTTGCAGATTCATTATTGTTGATTTTTCTTTTACCGATAGCTTGTTATTATTTAAGTCAATTTCCATTCCATTATTCAAACTGGTAATTTTTTCTAAAATTGTCGTGATATTATTGTTGTTTAATTTTAAATGAGTAATTGTTTGTGGTAAGTTTTCGGGGAAAGTTTCTATTTTATTAAAACTAAAATCTGTAATGCGAATGTTTTTGGTTAATGGTCAGGAATGCAAGTCAATTCATTACTGCTTGATTGAAGGTTATCAAGAACGAATTGGCATACCCGCGAGATAGAACTGGCGTCATAAGTGCGCAATTCGATACGACTACCGATCGCACGTGCAGCGGTTCCAGTGTTATATAGCAACCGTTTTCCGGTCGTGTATTCAATGAGTTAATACAGCATCAAACGTAATACTCGCGTTCGATATACGTAATACTCGCGTTCGATATAAGTGCTGATGAGCTTATCGTGCATTTCGGATGATGTTGAATACCCAAAGTCTTACGATTGAGGCGTTTCAATCGGTTGCGCAGCGCGCAGATTTTCTGCTCAATACGCTGTGTATACAGTTTGCCAACAATGCGTTTTGCTTTGGGAAGTTCGTCGTTGTAAGCCCTGTAGCCATCAGTGCACCAAAATGCCACTCTGAAACCCGAGAACATTTTCAGCAACTTACGCAGCGTTTTCTTGCTTAGAGAGCCAAATGCATGAGCGATAATCCGCTTCAAACACGGCTCCGATGCATATCATAGCCAGTGCTGTCGTTTTTTGTTGCCAACAAATGGCCACATCTCATCCACTTCGCAAATTAATAGAATTTGTAGGTTATCCAGTGGCAATGTTGTTACATTCCGCGACGAGGGTTTTTTAAAGTACGCACGACGGCATTGATACTAATATGTAACGCCCGAGCAGTGTCACGAATACCCGCATTATTCATTGCCAGAATACCCGCATTATTCTTCATTGCCAATTTAATGAATTGGTCTGTCGTTCCCGATTGGCAGGCACGATAGGAATAATCGAGCTGGAAGGTATGTTTATATGACTGACTACGCTAACAGTGATGACCACTTTTGCCATAACCGTGTTTTTTACAGAGTCTGTATGTTCACAAAACGGGCATATTACATCAACGTTAGCCACTGTATCTCCACATCCAAAACCGGAGATTTTACAATGTAATCAACTCATTGAATACTTGACCCGTTTTCCGCCTTTGGTTTCGGGAGCCCCGTCGAGATTATCGAAGCTAATGACCCCTTTGATCGCACGGTTGAGGGGCGCGGCTTGAACCGTTAGCCTGGAGGTGCTCAGCGGCACGCGGGCACCATCCTCGGCCCAGAACACGCTGCGTTCAGTCAGCAGTTTGCGGTATTCCGGATGCAGGTAAACCTGGACTTCAAAGGTTTCTGCACCGGGACGAATGCGCATAATTTCGCTGACTTGAAACTTGCGGTATAACACAACCAAGCCTTCCTGGATGTCTGGCAGGCTTCCGGTGACCAGCCTTAAGGTTGGGCTGGGCGTGCTGCCTTTGATGCCCTCCGGCGCATTATCCCGATAACTAAACAGAGTATAGCGAGCTAATGGCTCACCCTGCGTACTGGGTAACACCATCACACCGCCGCTGAGCCACTCCTGCGGGCTGGCACCGATCATTTGCACGCCCTCCAGCTCTAGCTTGAGGGTTCAGCCTGCTGTTGACAATAAAAGTGCTGTCTTTGTGCAGCAAAGTGCGATATTTGGGTTCAATGGTGACATCGAAGGTGACGCCTTTTTCGGTCAACGTGAGCTGAATGATTTGCCCGATTTGTACGCCATGTAACAGAATGGGTTGTCCGACAGCTATGCCATAGCTTTGTGCGGCAGATAACTGAACGGTCAGCGTATCGGGACGTAATGCCTGCGTGCTATCAATCAGTGGGAATGTCTGGAGCGGTTCCCCATCGCCGGGAATCAACGTCAGCGTTGGGCCGGTGAGCAGGCGGGAGAGGTTAAGTTCGTTCAAGATCAGCCGTGGCTTGGTCAGCTCAATGCGCGTCCCTATCCCGCATCAGCAGCACGGCAGAGAGATCTATAATCAACTGTCCGCTGATATTACCGTTGCTGGGGTCTAGCACCAGCTTTTGTACACTGCCTACTTCCAACCCCTGATACAGCAGCGGTGTCTGCCCGACTTTCAGCACATTCCCGTAGGGAAGCGTTAAGGTAATCGCCATCCCGCGCTAGCTTTGGGCCAGATTAGGGTAGAGTCGATAAGCCTGTTCCGCACTGGCTTTGTCGCTATCATCCGGTAAATCAAACGCGATAGCGCCATTGACCAGCGCCACCCAGGATTTTTGCAAGCTATGGCGCTGACGTGCTCGTAACGGGCTATGGCAGCGTGGGCAGCGCACCGGGGATCCGTCGCGCTGGTAAAATGGCAGGACAGAATCAGGCGATAACGTTCCGGATTGATCACCGAACGCAGTCGTGGGTAAAAACGTAGCCAGAGCTGATCCGGATTGAGGTGAATCAAGGTTAACAAACTCAGCAGGGTCAATGTGAGATAGGCCACCAGACTGTGGCCTATCTCAATATCGGAAAACTCGCGGATCTTGATGGCCACGACGGCCAGCCAGACCAGATAAATATCCAGCATCGCCCAGGCTTTCAATTTTTCCAGTAACAGCAGAATAGGCCACAGATTCATACCAATGCGCGCGGCAAGAGATATAGCGGGCCATTAGCGTAACAGGCACGCCTACGTTACTAAACGCCACCATACTGGCGGTAACCGGGTGACCTTGCTTGGTCATCTGCCAGATGCCTTCAAACAGGCTGGCATTGATCGCGACACCTAACAACCGGATGTCGAGCAGGGGGGATATAGGCGAAAAGCATTAACAGCAGAATCGCCGTGGCCATCGCTGCCAGTCGCGTCATTGAACAGTCACACCCGGAACCGACTCGGATGGGCACACTGTGGGCAGGTGGCATACTCCCTTTTTGCGCATTGCTGGAAGCAGAAACAGCATGTCGCGGCCATGACAACGGTGATATAGCGCCCATAGGCAACGCTAAAGCGTGCCTGGGTGACGGGCGGGCACGGTGCGCGTGTATATTCTCATTACGCCGGATTGCGCTGTGAAGGTCGTCAGCATCATAGCCTACTTCCGGGCGTGCACGGTAATTGAAATGTATAAGGTCGGTTTCAGGAAAATCAGATGCCAGGGAAGGGGAATGATATGTGCGCAATTCACTGACGAAGTGAATGTTGTTGTGGCATACTGTGCAGTATATCTCAATTCATTCTGTCACGTTTATGTGAATAAAAACGCAAAAGCGTATATCCTTCTTCTCTTGTGGGAGACCTTGCCTGTGTTGTTAGCAGGGTGATTGACATTGTGGGATGATGCCCCTGAGTTATCGATGCTTGTCGCGTCAATTGATTAGGGGTGGCGTACTTCGGTATTTGGAAAATACTGAATTATTATTTATGAACAAAGCATCATTTTTTGATGAACAAAGCATCATTTTTTGGGGATCTTGTCAGCGATCTTACCGCACTGATTACTGGTGAACGCCGCTTTATCATTATTTTGGCCAACAGCAGTGCACTTCTGTTTGAGCGCCTGGAGGGCGTCAAATTGGGCGTGTTTTTATCTTCTGGATGAAAACACGCTATTTCTTGGGCCATTTCAAGGCAGGGTTGCCTGCGTGCGCATTCCTGCGGGCAAAGGTGTTTGTGGCGCGCGATAATAGCGGAAAACCGCATTCAACGTGTTGATGATGTGCATGCTTTTCCTGGTCACATCGCCTGCGATGCCGCCAGTAATGCCGAGATCGTGTTGCCACTTTCGGTGAATGGCCAACTGATTGGCGTGCTGGATATTGATAGCACGTCCTGTTTTGATGCGGAAGACGAAGAAGGTCTTAAAGCGCTGGGCGCCGTGCTCTGCGCACAATTGCAACAGAGCGATGTGCTGATTTTTATCAATTCTCTCACGCAGAGAAAAGGATAACGTAGCAATTGCTGATGGCGTCATTATAATGTCGCCTGTTTATGCCTGCGCTGGTTGGCAAACCCGTTGTAATCAGGAAATTTCATGGAAAATCAACCTAAGTTGAACGGTAGTAAAGATGTAATTGCCTTTTTGGCAGAATGGTTTCCGCTTTGTTTCACCACTGAAGGTGACACACGGCCTTTGAAAATCGGTATTTTTCAGGATATTGTAACGCGTGTGTCAGAGACTGACAGTGTCAGTAAAACGCAATTGCGTTCTGCATTGCGCCTTTATACCTCCAGTTGGCGTTACCTGTACGGCATTAAGCTGGGTGCGCAACGTGTGGATTTGGATGGCAATCCGTGCGGTGAATTGGAACAGCAGCATGTCGATCATGCTCGAAAGCAGTTGGAAGAAGCGAAAGCGCGCGTTCAGGCGCAACGAGCTGAGCAGCAAGCAAAACGTCGCGCTGCGGGTGAAACCATCGATCAACCTGCGTGTCAGCGTAAACCTGCCCCGCGCCGCGATCGCCCAGTAGCCGACAGCGCTCCGCGCCCACCTCGTGCCACTGTGCCGTGTGCTTCTGCACCTTGCCAGACCAAAGTGGCTACCGAGCGTGCGCCGCAACCGCAGCGTGTTAATATCACGGATATTACCGTCCTGAAAATTGGTCAAGAGATCAAAGTCAGAGCGGGCAAAGACCCCATGGACGCTACTGTGCTTGAGATTGCCAAAGGGGAAGTTCGGGTTCAACTGGCTTCCGGTCTGGCAATGATTGTGCGCGCAGAACACTTGCAGTACTGATACGGAGGGCCAACCAGGGCATGAACAGATTAATCCGAATGACTGTGCTTGCTGCCGCATTGCTTGCAGGCGTGAGCGTGGCCAAAGAAGCACCTGTGTCGCGCAGTGAAGCGATTGCGCGCAATGAGATGATCACGCGTGCAGATCAGATTCCCCAACTGCATCAAGAACTTCAGCATGTCACCGAGAGCGAACGCATCTCACTACGTTTCTTACGCTCGCACTACCGGCAGATAGTGCTAGATGAACAATTTTCCGAGAAAATTTTCAACCGCTATCTCAACATGCTGGACTACAGCCATAACGTGTTGTTGGCCTCCGATATCGCCGAATTTTCCAATCAAAAATGGCAGTTGGCCGAAGATCTGAAAGGAGGCAAATTGGACGTGCCCTATGCACTCTACAATCTGGCGCAAAAACGCCGTTTCAAGCGTTTGCAATATGCCCTCTCCGTATTAGAGAAACCCATTGATCTCACAGGAACAGACTCCATTGAGCTGGATCGCAGCAAATCGCCGTGGTCGCAAAATATCGGTGAACTGAACCGCCTGTGGGATGCCAAAGTAAAATATGACTGGCTGACGTTAAAACTCACCGGTAAAGATGACAAAGAAATCAAGGAAACGCTCACCAAGCGTTACCAGTTTGCCATCCGTCGTCTGGCGCAGAGCAACAGTGAAGATGTTTTTCAACTGGTGATGAATGCGTTTGCGCGAGAAATGGATCCCCACACCAGCTATTTATCACCGCGTAATACGGAACAGTTTAATACTGACATGAGCCTTTCTCTGGAAGGTATCGGCGCAGTATTGCAAATGTATGATGATGACACGATCATCAACGCCATGGTGGCGGGTGGCCCGGCGGCAAAAAGTAAAAGCATCACCGTTGGCGATCGCATTGTCGGCGTCGGACAAAACGGCAAACCGATGGTAGAAGTAATCGGCTGGCGGCTTGATGATGTGGTGGCATTGATTAAAGGCCCCAAAGGAAGCAAGGTGCGACTTGAGATCTTGCCCGGTGGCAAAGGCACCAAAACCAAAACCGTTACTTTGACCCGTGAGCGTATTCGTCTGGAAGATCGCGCGGTGAAAATATCGGTTAAAACCGTGGGTAAAGAGACCATTGGGATTCTGGATATTCCCAGTTTTTATGTGGGCTTGACGGATGATGTCAAAGTGCAATTGCAAAAGCTGGAAAGACAGAATGTCAGCAGCATTGTGATCGACCTGCGTGGCAACGGTGGCGGTGCGCTGACCGAAGCGGTAGGATTTTCCGGTCTGTTCATTCCCAGCGGCCCTGTAGTGCAAATCCGTGATAACAAAGGCAAAGTGCGTGAAGACAGCGATACCGATGGCGTGGTCTACTATAAAGGTCCACTGGTTGTGCTGGTCGATCGTTTCAGTGCGTCGGCATCAGAGATTTTCGCCGCCGCCATGCAGGACTATGGCCGTGCATTGATTGTGGGTGAACCGACCTTCGGTAAAGGTACGGTGCAGCAGTATCGCTCCTTGAACCGTATTTACGATCAGATGCTGCATCCAGCGTGGCCTGGATTAGGTTCCGTCTCCTACACCATTCAGAAGTTCTACCGTATTGATGGCGGTAGCACGCAGTTGCGCGGTGTCACGCCGGATATTCTGATGCCAACGGGCACAGAAGCGGTTGAAACCGGTGAAAAATTTGAAGATAACGCCTTGGTCTGGGACAGCATCAATGCAGCACGCTATGGCAAGCTGGGGGATCTAAAACCCTATATCAGTGCGCTGAAAGAGCAGCACCAGTCACGTATTGCCATAGATCCTGAATTCCAATATATCATTCAGGATGTGGCCCGTTACCACTCTAATAAAGAGAAACGTAATATCGTTTCCCTTAATTACGCGCAGCGTGAAAAAGAAAATAACGACGACGAAGCATTACGTTTGAATCGTCTTAACGAACGTTTCAAACGCGAAGGTAAAAAACCGCTGAAATCTTTGGACGATTTACCCAAGGATTATCAGGCTCCGGATGCCTATCTGGAGGAAACGGTGCATATTGCCAGCGATCTATCGCACAGCGTGAAATAACCTCACTCCACGCAGTAAAAACCCCTATCAATCGGCCGTGTATTCAATGAGTTGACACAGTATCAAACGTAATACTCGCGTTCGATATAAGTGCCGATGCTCCTATCGTGCATTTCCGATGATTGTGAATACTCCAACGTCTTACGATTGAGGCGTTTCAATCGGTTGCGCAGCGTCAGATTTTTACGCTCAATAATGTGTTTTGCTTTTGGAAGTTTGTCGTTGTAAGCCCTATAGCCATCAGTGCACCAAAATGCCACTCTGAACCCCGAGAACAGTTTCAGCAACTTACGCAGCGTTTTCTTGCTTCGAGAGCTCAAATGCATGAGCGATAATCCGTTTCAAACGCGGCTTCCATGCATACCACCGCCAGCGCTGTCGTTTTTGTTGCCAACAAATGACCACATCTCATCCACTTCGCAAATCAGTTGAATTTGCAGGTTATCCAGTGGCAGCTGAATTTGCAGGTTATCCAGTGGCAGCGTTGTTACATTTCGCAGCGAGCGTTTTTTAAAGTACGCACGACGGAATTGATGCTAATAGTAACGCCCGGGCAGTGTCACGAATACCCGCATTATTCATTGCCAAGTCAATGACTTGGTCTGTTATTCCCGGTGGCAGGCACGATAGGAATAATCGAGCTGGAAGGTGCATTTACATGACTGACAACGGCAACTACATGACTGACAACGGCAACGCTAATAGGCACTTTTGCCATAACCGTGTTTTTTTACAGAGGCTGTCTGTTCACAAAACGGGTATCTTACGTCAACGTTAGCCACTGTATCTCCATATCAAAAACCGAAGAGGTTACACTGTAATCAACTAATTGAATAATTTACATTTTTATCTTTTTATGATGCTTTTATTCACCGCTGAAGCAGGAATGAGCGATATTTAATTTTTGTTTGATGTGTATCAAGTATACTTATACTTGTGCATTTATTATTGATAATCGTTATTAGTTTTGTTTTTTTCTGAGCATTTACAGCAATTATACCGCGTGAATTCACTTAAGGGTTCTGCGTTTTCTCTTTAAGAGCCCAACTATGACGCCAGGCCTACACACTCTTCTTGATATTCCCCTCAATGTCAGTGCCGTGGTTGCGCGAATTCGTCTCAGCGGCGAGTACCATCAACGCTTATTGGAGCTAGGTATTCGCGTCGGGGGCGAAATTCGGGTTATCCAGCGCGAAGTAAATCAGCCATTGATGCTGGCTGCTGGCGACAGTCGTATCGCGATTAATTGGGATATGGGCAAGCAGGTCTGGGTGGCACAGCCAGGTTACACAAGGTTGATGCCATCGGGCAGCAACAGGGTGGCATAACGAGGCGGTAATTCAACGAGGAAGTGGTATTTATGACAGAGGCCGTGTTTTCCGTAGGCAGTTCCTGGCGTGTGCAAGGTTATCAAAAAGGATCGACGGATTACCGCAAGCGCTTGCTGGCGTTAGGGGTTACGCCGGGGGTGACCTTCAGGGTCACCCGGATAGCACCACTGGGCGATCCTATCGAATTGCGTTTGCGCGGTGTTGCTATCAGCGTGCGCAAGAGTGAAGCACAGATATTGATCCTGGAGCCGTGCTGATTTTCAGGATCTGGAGTTGCCAGGTATGTGGATTGCGAGGCATGCCTGCCTGATTAAAGCTCGTTCGAGTAAGGAACTGTTATGGTCGCACATCCCATCATTGGTGTTGTTGGCAACCCCAATTGTGGCAAAACCACCCTGTTCAATCTGCTGACAGGGGGAAAACAAACGGTAGGGAATTGGCCCGGTGTCACCGTTGAGAAAAAGGTCAGTCAGTTCCTCTACAAAGGCCAACGCTTCACGTTGGTCGATCTTCCTGGCGTTTACTCGCTCAATCCAGCATCGGAAAGTGCCGAGGATGAGCGCGTCGCGCGTGATTATATCCTCTCCGGCGAAGCACATTTGGTGCTGAACATTATTGATGCGGCCAATCTTGAGCGCAACCTGTATCTCACGGCGCAGTTGCTGGACATGAACGTGCCAATGATCGTTGCGGTTAACATGATGGACATCGCCTCTTCGCGCAAGCTTGAGATCGATATCACCGCTTTGCAAAATCGGCTAGGGTGCCCCGTTATTCCCATTACCGCCAGCCAAAACAAAGGGATTGATGTGTTGCGCCAGGTTTGCCTGTCAGCGCTGGCGGATATTCGTTCCCCCAACGTTGAAGTGCCTTACGATGCACCGCTGAAAAATGCTGCGGTGCAAATGGCGTTGCGTTTAACAGATATTCCAAGCGTAACGCATCCGTATTGGTTAGCGCTGCAATTGCTGGAAGGGGATACCACCGTTCGTTCTCGCTTACCAGCACCGCTGTTGGCAGAGATGGATGCACAGGTTGCCACGCTCACAGAAACCTATGACGATGAACTGGATATCCATCTTGCAGATGGGCGTTATCAGTTTGTCTCCTCTATATCTAATCAGGTGGTTATTCGCCGCCGAAATGTCTCCGCGACGCTCACCGATAAAATTGACCGTGTGGTATTGCATCGCTTTTTCGGCATTCCGATCTTCCTGTTGGTGATGTACCTGATGTTTATCTTCACCATCAAAGTGGGGAATGCATTTATCGACTTTTTCGAGCAGTTTGTCGGAGCGCTGCTGGTTGATGGATTAGGGACTCTGCTGCACGCTATTAACACGCCAGAGTGGCTGGCGACGCTGGTGGCAGATGGCATTGGCGGGGGAATCCAAACGGTTTCTACCTTTATTCCGGTTATTGGTTGCCTCTATCTCTTTCTCTCCTATCTTGAAGATTCCGGGTACATGGCGCGTGCGGCGTTTGTTATGGACCGCTTCATGCGCAGCATTGGGCTTCCGGGCAAAGCGTTCGTGCCCTTGATTGTCGGCTTTGGTTGTAATGTGCCCGCCGTTATGGCCACGCGTACCATGGAGAAACACAGCGATCGCATCGTCACAGTGATGATGGCACCCTTTATGTCGTGCGGTGCACGCTTACCAGTCTATGTGCTGTTTGCGACGGCATTGTTCACCAGCGGTGGGAAAAACCTGGTATTCGGACTCTATCTGGTGGGTATTTTTGCCGCTATCTCCACTGGCTTTATGCTGAAAAATACTGCGCTACAAGGCGATGCCTTTTCGTTCGTCATGGAGATCCCTCCATACCATTTGCCAGGATTGCGCAGCGTACTAATTCGTACCTGGGATCGGCTCAAGGGTTTTATTCTGCGTGCAGGCAAACTGATTGTCGTGGTTGTCATAGTGCTAAGCTTTTTCAACTCCATGGGTACCGACGGTTCGTTTGGTAATCAGGACAGTGATAAATCGGTGCTTTCTTCCATCGGTCAGAAAATTGTGCCGGTGTTCGCGCCGATGGGGATAAAAGCGGAAAACTGGCCTGCCGCTGTCAGTGTTTTTACCGGCATTTTTGCCAAAGAAGCGGTGGTGGGTACACTGGATTCACTGTATGGAGCGATGGCTGACAGCCAATCAGGTGAGAAGGAAGAGGGCGCACCGTTTAATCTGTGCGAAAGCGTTGTTGCCGCACTGGCAACCATTCCAAAGAATTTTGCTAAACTAGGTGGAGAGCTCCTCGATCCTCTGGGTATCAACGTTGGCGATTTAAGCAATACCGCTGCCGTAGCGGAACAGAACGAATTTTCCGTTTCATCGCTGGATATCATTGTGCACCTGTTCGATGGCCGCTTAGGCGCGGTGGCCTACTTACTGATGGTCTTGCTGTATGTGCCTTGCGTTGCGGCATTGTCAGCTATCTGGCGCGAAGTGGGCACGACATGGACGCTGTTCTGTTTCGTGTGGACGATAGAGCTGGGCTATGGCGCGGCGGTGTTGGTGTATCAAGTGGGGCGGTTTGCTAATCATCCTCTTTATTCTGCCTCTGCCATTAGCGCTGTGCTGGCAGTGTGGGCGATTACTGTATTTTTCCTGCGCCGCAATGGTAATCTGAGGCAACAATCTGCAGTGGTGCGAGCAGTATAAACCCATGGCTGTGCGAATCAGGAGGATGAGATGACACTAATTGAACTGCGCGATTTCGTGAAACAAAGGCAACGCGTTTCGTTGCAAGATATCAGCCAACGCTTCCACATCGAAACCGGTGTGGTTGAAGGCATGATAGCTATCTGGGTCCAGAAGGGAAAAATTATCAGTCACGAAAATGCCAGTGGCGGTTGTAGTGGCTGCTGTTCATGCGAGAAAGGGATACAGCTTTACTACGAATGGATAGGGTAACGCGATGCATCATAAAGGGCTAGTCGCGCTATGGGGCTAGCCCTTTGCGCATTAACGGCCGGCTTTCAATTGTTGAAAATAGTTTTCATACAGCGTGCTGGTGCTGCCCACGTCGTTTTGCCATTCCCCTTTATGAATGGTCTCTTCATCAGGGTAGAGCGTCTTGTCATTTGCCACCTCAGCGGGCAGTAATTTTTTCGCTGCCAGATTGGGCGTCGGGTAACCGATGGTTTCGGCAACCTTTGCTGCCGCACCCGGGCGCAAGAAGAAGTCGATGAGCTTCATGGCACCCTCTTTGTTCTTGGCGTTGGCGGGGATCGCCAAACTGTCCATCCAGAAAATGCCATCTTCTTTTGGCCAGATAACGGCGAGCGGTGTTCCTGACTGGCGGGCAACGTAAGCGGCTCCGTTCCAGATCATACCCAGATTGATTTCACCTTCGATAAACGGATTCCCAGGGTTGTCGGAGTTAAAGGCCAGCACGTTCGGCATCAGCATCTTTAATTCGTTATATGCAGCTTCGATCTCTTTGGGATCGGTGGTATTTGCCGAGTAGCCCATTTTACGTAACGCAATCTGGAACACTTCACGGGCATCGTCGGTCAGCAACAGACTACCCTTATACTTAGCATCCCAAAAATCACCCCAGCCGGTCACTGTTACCGGGTCGATGGCATCACGGTTAATGCCAATAGCGGTGGCTCCCCAGATGTAGGGAATGGAGTATTCGTTGTTCGGGTCGAAGGATTTGTGCAGCAGACTAGGATCAAGATTGTGGAAATTGCTCAGTTTGCTGGTATCAATCTTTTGCAGCATCCCTTCTTTGCTCATTTTGGACACGAAATAGGTCGAAGGCACCACCAAATCATAAGCGCCATCCTGATAGGTCTTCAGCTTCGCATACATGCTTTCGTTGGATTCGTAGGTGGAGTAAATCACCTTGATGCCCGTTTCCTTGGTGAACTGTTCCAGCAAACCTGGGGGGACATACTCCGTCCAGTTGTAGAAATAGATCGTCTTGTTATCCTTCGCATTGGCGGCATTCAGGATGAGTGCCATGGCGGACGCGGCCAGCAGGCAGGGCAATTTTTTCACAATAAACCTCCTTAACATCCCAAAGGTTGGAATGATGATTTTTTGGTGCGATCCCGCAGCATTAACTGACTGCTAAGCACCAGCAGTAATGATAACAACAGCAAAATGGTGGCCAGCGCGTTGACTTCAGGTGATACACCCACTTTAACCATGGAATAGATTTTCAGCGGCAAGATTTCATAAGAAGGACCTGTGACAAAGGATGATACCACCACATCATCCATGGACAGGGTGAAGCTCAGCAACCAGCCAGTGGCAACGGCAGGCATCGCAAGGGGCAGAATAATCTTGCGTAGTATGATGATCTCACTAGCTCCTAAATCTCGAGCAGCCTCCAGCATTTGAATATCAAACCCTTTCAAGCGTGAATATACCGTGACCACGACAAACGGCAGGCAGAACGTAATGTGCGAAAATAGCAGTGACCAGAATCCGAGCGAAATCCCTAGTAGCATAAACAGTACCAGCAGGGAGATGGCCATGACGATATCTGGCGACATAATCACCACAAACAGCATGCCGCTGACAAAGGGCTTACCGCGAAAGTGATAACGGTAAAGCGCCACGGCGGTGAGCGAGCCGATTGCCGTGGCAAACGTGGAGGAAAATACCGCCATCGTCAGTGAATGGCTGGCCGCCTGGAGCAGGCTATCGTTGTTTAACAACAGGTGATACCACTCAAGGGTGAATCCCTGCCAGTTAATGCCAAAACGCGCCTGATTAAATGAATTCACAATCAGAATCAGGATTGGAATATACAGATAGGCGTAAATCAGACTCATAAAGCCACCGCGCAATAAACGTCCCATCATTCCAGATCCACCTTTTTATTCAAAAAACGGGCTGCGCGGTAGTACACAAACAGCATCAGACCCATCACCAACGTCATACAAATACTGGTGGCTGCGCCAAAGGGCCAATCGCGAATGTTCAGGAATTGGCTTTTTATCACGTTGCCAATTAGCAGGTTTTTTGCACCTCCCATCAGATCAGCCACGAAAAACAGCCCCATCGCAGGCAGTAATACCAGCATGCAGCCCGCAATAATGCCGGGCATGGTCAACGGGATCACAATGCGGATGAACGACTGCCACTTGTTGGCACCCAGATCCCGCGCCGCTTCCAGATACGCATTGTCGAGTTTTTCAATGCTAGAGTAGAGTGGTAACACCATGAACGGCAATAGGATATAGACCAAACCTAGCACCACCGCCTGTGAGGTGTACATAATGCGCAGCGGATCGTCGATAATCCCAGTCCATAACAGAAACTCGTTTAGGTAGCCTCGCGTGCTCAGGAAAATTTTCAATCCGTAGATACGAATCAACGAGTTGGTCCAGAACGGGACAATCAGCAAGAATAGTAGCAGCGCTCGTATTTTTTCCGGCAGCCGCGCCAGGATAAAGGCAAAAGGGTAGCCAATCAGCAGGCAGCATAACGTAGCGATGACCGCCATATTTAACGAATGCAGCAGCACCGAGGCGTACAGGGGACCGCTCAGCCGCGTGTAGTTTTCCAGCGTGAACACCATAGTGATCAAGTGGGCATCATTGTGCGTCAAAAAGCTGGTGCCAATGATTATTAGGTTAGGGATGAACACAAACAGCATCAGCCAAGAAACGATGATGGTAATGATGATATTTTGAAAACGTTTACGCGGTGGCTTCATCGTGCAGCACGACCTCCCAGCTCTCTACCCAGGTGATAGCCACCTTTTGGTTGAGTGAGTGATCAACATCGGGATCATCTTCATTGAAGAACTCGCTGACCATCACCATTTTTCCGTTCTCCAGCTCAATGGTGGAGTCAAGCGTCATGCCCTTATAGTTGCGTTCACGCACATAACCGATCATGCCTTCGACTGCACTGTCGTCATTAATTTCCTCTACGCGCAAATCTTCGGGGCGCAGCAGGACTTTTAATGATTGTCCTGTGCTCACCGGAAAATTGACAGTGATAGGGCAGGCGCGGCCTTCAACCATAGCCTGAACGCGATTCCCCTGTGCGGGAGCGATCACGATGGCATCAAAAATGTTGATTTCACCAATAAAACTGGCAACGAACAGATTACGAGGTTCTTCGTAGATTTCTCTTGGCGTACCGTCTTGTTCAATTTTACCGTCGCGCATCACCACGATGCGGTTTGACATGGTGAGCGCTTCTTCCTGATCGTGCGTAACAAAGATGAAGGTAATACCCAGTCTACGTTGCAGTGCTTTCAGTTCGTTTTGCATCTGCTTACGCAATTTGTAATCCAGAGCGGAAAGCGATTCATCTAGCAATAATACTTTGGGCTTGTTCACCACCGCGCGGGCAATTGCGACACGCTGTTGCTGTCCGCCGGACAGTTGATGCGGGCGACGCGTTGCAAACTCGTCCAACTGAACCATTTTCAAGGCGTCCATAACACGAGGTGCGATCTCGGCAGACGGTGTTTTCTGCATTTTCAGCCCGAAAGCTACATTGTCAAACACGCTAAGGTGGGGAAATAGCGCATAGCTCTGAAATACCGTGTTGACGTAGCGCTGTTCGGCGGGCTGATGGGTAATGTCCTGTTGCTCAAGTAAAATGGCACCGTTATCGACGTTTTCCAATCCGGCAATCAAACGCAGTACCGTGGTTTTACCACAGCCGGAAGGGCCAAGAATGGTCAAGAACTCACCGTGATTAATGGTGAGATCAAAATGGGAGATGATGTCTTTGCCGTCAAATCCTTTACGTACATCGCGCAGTTCAACAATCGGCACGGATGCGGAAGAGAGGTTTTCATTCATGGTGGTCTGGCTCAGTTTCCATCGTTGGCGCATGCATAGTATGTAATGCGTTGCATGACTAGGGTTATCACCTTTGCGTGTATAGCGTCGTTAGGGGGGCATTCTACGGGAAACCCCAGTGTACGCCAACTTATACGCGCACTCTTGCGATGAAGAAAGTCCGTTAATCATGAGATTAGCGATTCCGGTGTACCCCATGAGCGATGAGATAAAAAATTGTAAGCATTTAAGCATTATGTGTTGTTAACGTTAAAAAAATGCGACTGTAGCTCGAACAATAGCAGCGTAACGTCCTGGTTTTATGAATCCAATGATTTGTCTGTCCGCAAAAGGCAGTTTTGATGCATTCGGTGGCTAAGATGGTAAAAACTGACCTGACTCAATATTTGCCGGGATAACCATTAGCATAATATCCATCAGGGTTCAGGGGGCTGAAATATGGAAAAATTACTCGATCGTTTTTTAAATTATATCACTTATTATATCACTTGCGATACGCAGTCTACGCCGGGCGTAAGACATGTGCCGAGCACGGAGGGTCAACTCAAGTTGGCGCGCGCCTTGCAGCAGGAACTGATAACGATCGGGTTCGCTCAGGTTACTCTGAGCGAGCATGGTTGTGTCATGGCGATGCTGGCCTCTAATGTAGCATGGCAAGTGCCTACCATCGGTTTTATTTCTCATATGGATACCTCGCCGGATTACAGTGGAAAGAATGTGAACCCTCAGATCCTGGAAGATTACCTCGAGGGCCGGTATTGGGGATGAAATCTTGTCGCCCGTTATGTTCCAGGTGTTGCATCAATTGTTGGGTCACACCTCCCATCACGACGGATGGCAAAACCCTGCTGGGTACAGATGATAAAGCCGGTATTGTGGAAATAAATAATTACGGCGATGGTACGGCTAACGGAAATAATTACGGCGATGGTACGGCTAAAACACCAGCAAACGACATATGGTACGGTGCGCATCGCCTTCACTCCTGATGAAGAAATTGGTAAACGTACGCAATTGTGCGCAATTCTTTGACGTTGCTGTCTTTGGCGTGCGGTGGGTTTATAGCTTCGATGGTGGTGGTGTGGGTGTAGTGGTCAACTAATACTGGCCA
Organism: Symbiopectobacterium sp.; assembly: GCA_051710525.1. GTDB lineage: Bacteria > Pseudomonadota > Gammaproteobacteria > Enterobacterales > Enterobacteriaceae > Symbiopectobacterium. Next base: position 80,631 of record JBPESR010000002.1, read on the forward strand.
CCGCATTAGACTGTAAGTAGTACAGTCGCTCAGATTCCTTTGGCGTCAGAACGCTGTTATACCAGTGAGGCCGGATGGCACTGTAATAGCCCGTGATGTAGCGGATTATCGCGCTCTGAGCCCCGTTGAAGCTTTTATAGCCCTTGGTCGGCACCCATTCGGCCTTCAGGCTCAGGAAGAACCACTCCATAGGGCGTTATCCCAGCAGTTGCCCCAGCGGCTCGCTTTATCCGACAGCACTACAGGGCCTGCCAATACTGGCAGCTGGTATAGGGGCTACCCTGGTCGCTGTGGAGCATCACGCCTGGTAGCCTACCCCAAAACTCCCAGGCTATCTGCAATGCTTTGACCGTGAGTACCGAATCCGGCGACGTCGACAAGGCCAAGTTCACCGGTTTACGGGCGAACATATCCAGCACCACCGCCAGATAAGCATGGCATTTACCCGTCCAGATATAGGTCACATCACCGCACCACACCTGAGCCGGCGCGGTAACCGCGAACTGGCGGTCGAGATGGTTCGGTATTTCAACGTGTTCGTTTCCGCCGCGTTTGTATGTTCGTTTCCGCCGCATTTGTATTTGTGCGTCGGTACCTGGCAACTGGCGATATCCAGCTCTTTCATCAGCTTACCAGCCAGCCAGCGGCCCATTTTGACGCCAGAGCCCCTGGAGACGATAGTCGCGATGCTTCGGGCGCCGGAGGAGCCGCCGCTGGCATTCCAGGCTTCCATGACCTGGCTGCGCTTAACCACACGTTCCCCGTCAGGCTCATTAGCGGAAGCCCGCGGGCGTTTCCCCTGGCGCTCTAACCCCAGTAGGGTGATAGCCGAATGGCTGACATTAACCACCTCTGCGGCCTTAACGTAGGTATAGCCGTGGTCGACAACCAGCTTTGCTGCTTCGAGCTTAAATTCTGCCGTGAAATGTTTTGCCATTTGGTCACCTGTCGTTGTTGAGGTGAGCATATCACCTCCGATCAGATGGCCAGTATCAGTGTGCCACTACAACCAGATATCACATCGTGTGATGACTGAATTCTTGATCGCTTTCGACAGTTTGCTTAAATTTTTATGTGCTATGCATTTTTCACGCTTTTTTTTTGGTTTCTGAGGCGTTTTGGTGTGTGCCAGCATAACGGCAGAAACGTACAAGGATGCGCTTATGAGACAATCTGTTCTCCAATACGGCACGGTGTTGTTTTTCCTGGTGCTGTTGCAACCATTGACGATGCTGGTCCGAACATCAATATCCGATCCCCACGTGCGAGCCGTGACGCTGGTGGCTCAGGAAAAGCGTTTTTCAGTATGCTGGGATCGTTATTCCTGGTGGCAGCGGTTGGAAAGAAGGCTTGATTCCGCGCCTGATACGACAAAAAAAACAATATCCCACCGGCACACTTTACAAGTGGTGAAAATAATAACGCGCTGGATTCAGCAAGGAACGAAAACTATTCGCTGTATCCATAAAATTTCCTTGCAGCGGTAAAAGGCTGTCCCCGGTCTTGTTTTATCACCAGCGTAGAGGGTTATGGGTCAAGTATTCAATGAGTTGATTACCGTGTAAACTCTCCGGTTTAGGATGTGGAGATACAGTAGCTAAATATGGCAAAAGTGCCCATCAGCGTTACCGTTGTCAGTCATGTAAATACACCTTCCAGCTCGATTATTCCTATCGTGCCTGCCACCGGGAATAACAGACCAAGTCATTGACTTGGCAACGAATAATGCGGGTATTCGTGACACTGCTCGGGCGTTACATTAGTATCAATACCGTCGTGCGTACTTAAAAAAACCCTCGCCGCGGAATGTAACAACGTTGCCACTGGATAACCTGCAAATTCAACTGATTTGCGAAGTGGATGAGATGTTGGCCATTTGTTGGCAACAAAAAACGACAGCGCTGGCGGTGGTATGCATGGGAGCCGCCTTTGAAGCGGATTATCGCTCATGCATTTAAGCTCTCGAAGCAAGAAAACGCTGCGTAATTTGCTGAAACTGTTCTCGGGGTTTCAGAGTGGCATTTTGGTGCACTGATGGCTACAGGGCTTACAACGACGAACTTCCAAAAGCAAAACACATTGTTGGCAAACTGTATACACAGCGTATTGAGCGTGAAAATCTGACGCTGCGCAACCGATTGAAGCGCCTCAATCGTAAGACGTTGGGGTATTCAACATCATCGGAAATGCACGATAGGCTCATCGGCACTGAACGCGAGTATTACGTTTGATGCTGTATCAACTCATTGAATACACGACCTCCTTCCGGGACCTGGCATATTAGAGCCAAATCCAGCATGCCAGAAGCACAGGCAATAACTATAGTAAACACGCTGAAATGACAGGATTTACCAACAAAGATGCTTTTGCCTTTGAAGTCAATAATAAAGTCGGAAGTAATAAGACTTCTACCAAAAATGAAATGTCGAATAACCTTTACCATCTGATACAGCATATTATTGACCATCTGATACAGCATATTATTGATTCAGACCTTCCCATTTGTACCAAAAAATTATACATCAAAACCAATATTGATACCTGAAAGAACAGCGTTGCATGGGAATTGCATGATGATTTTTTTCGGAAAATAAAATTTTGTCCCGAACACTGGAGAACACAACCTAACCACCCTGATACGTTATATCCCCCTTTGGGGAAAAGGAAACTGGAGTTTCTGGGAATATTCATTTTACGGAACGATAAAAGGCATTAATGGCGACGTATTGATCAGTAGAGTCAACCCGCAGCGCTAACGCTTGAATCACTAAGCGGTAAAAAAACCCGCGGAGAATGTCCTGTGACATTCTCCGCGGGGGGTCGATGTAGATTATGCCGCCAGACATAATTCAGTTACATTCAGTTACAGGGGCAATCCTCTACGTTAACGTTAAATGGCGATTATTCCCACTCAATCGTTGCAGGCGGCTTACCAGACACGTCATACACCACGCGAGAAATGCCATCGACTTCGTTGATGATACGGTTAGAAACACTACCCAGGAAGTCATACGGCAGGTGTACCCAGTGAGCGGTCATAAAGTCGATAGTTTCAACCGCACGCAGAGAGACCACCCAGTCGTATTTACGGCCGTCGCCCATCACGCCTACGGAACGAACCGGCAGGAACACAGTAAAGGCCTGGCTTACCTTGTGGTACAGGTCAACGTTGTGCAGTTCTTCGATGAAGATGGCATCGGCACGGCGCAGCAGATCGCAGTACTCTTTCTTCAATTCGCCCAACACGCGTACTCCAAGGCCCGGACCGGGGAACGGGTGGCGGTACAGCATGTTGTACTGCAAGCCCAGTTCTATACCAATTTTACGCACTTCGTCTTTGAACAGCTCTTTCAGCGGCTCAACCAAACCCAGCTTCATCTCTTTCGGCAGGCCACCCACGTTGTGATGAGACTTGATGACGTGCGCTTTGCCGGTCTTGGACGCCGCTGATTCAATCACGTCAGGATAGATGGTGCCCTGCGCCAGCCATTTTACCTCGGCCTGCTTGCTTGCTTCTTCATCGAACACTTCGACGAACACACGACCAATGATTTTACGTTTGGCTTCTGGATCATTTTCACCGGCCAATTCAGACAGGAAACGATCTTCCGCAGCCACGTGCACGATATTCAGACCAAAGTGATCGCCGAACATTTCCAGCACCTGATCCGCTTCGTTCAAACGCAGCAGGCCATTATCCACGAACACGCAGGTCAAACGATCGCCAATGGCACGATGCAGCAGCATCGCCGTAACAGAGGAGTCAACACCACCGGACAGGCCCAGAATAACGCGATCGTTACCAATCTGTTCCCGCAGGCGAACTACCGCGTCATCGAGGATTTTTGCCGGCGTCCATAGCGCATCACATTGGCAGATATCACGTACAAAGCGTTCCAGCATTCGCTGCCCCTGACGGGTATGCGTCACTTCTGGGTGGAACTGTACGCCGTAAAAGCGTTTCTCTTCGTTAGCCATAATGGCAAACGGGCAGGTATCGGTGCTGGCAACGGTGACGAAATCGGATGGAATGGCCGTCACTTTATCGCCGTGGCTCATCCATACGTCAAGCAGCGGCGCACCGCTTTCACTCAACGCATCCTGAATATCGCGCAGTAGCGCGCTATCCGCTTTGATTTCGACCTGAGCATAACCGAACTCACGCTCGCTGGAGCTTTCCACCTGTCCACCCAGCTGCATTGCCATGGTCTGCATGCCGTAGCACACACCCAACACCGGCACACCGGCCTGGAACACATATTCCGGAGCGCGCGGGCTGTTGTACTCGGTGGTGCTTTCCGGGCCACCGGAAAGGATGATGCCGTTCGGGTTAAATTCGCGAATTTGTGCTTCGGTAACGTCCCATGCCCAGAGCTCGCAATAAACGCCCAGTTCACGCACGCGGCGCGCGACCAGTTGCGTGTACTGCGAACCAAAATCCAGAATGAGTATGCGGTATTGATGAATATTTTCTGTCATGAGAGGCATATTCCAAAATACGTAAGGAGCAAAAAATAAGAGAACCCGGCGAAGTTTACCGGGTTTCTGTCAAATCAGCCATCATATCAGCAGATTGGCCTGTGGGCCCAATCAACCCATCCGATAGTTCGGAGATTCTTTGGTGATGGTCACATCGTGCACGTGGCTTTCCTGAATGCCTGCACCACTGATGCGAACAAATTCGGCTTGAGTGCGCAGTGCATCAATAGTGCCACAACCGGTCAAGCCCATGCAGGAACGTAGGCCGCCCATCTGCTGATGCACGATCTCTTTCAGGTGGCCTTTATAAGCCACACGCCCTTCGATCCCTTCCGGCACCAGTTTATCTGCCGCATTATCGCTCTGGAAATAACGGTCAGAAGAGCCTTTGGACATAGCACCCAACGAGCCCATCCCACGGTAAGATTTAAAGGAACGGCCTTGATACAGCTCGATCTCACCCGGAGATTCTTCCGTGCCCGCCAGCATAGAACCTACCATCACGCAGGCTGCACCCGCAGCGATGGCTTTTGCGATGTCACCGGAGAAACGGATACCGCCATCAGCAATGACTGGAATGCCAGTACCTTCAAGCGCTGCTACCGCGTCGAAAATCGCGGTGATCTGCGGTACACCCACGCCGGTAACGATACGGGTGGTACAAATAGAACCAGGGCCAATACCGACTTTCAAGGCGCTCACGCCTGCTTCAGCCAGCGCTTTGGCACCGGCACCGGTGGCAACGTTGCCGCCGATGATTTGCAGATCGGGGTATTTAGCGCGTGTTTCACGAATGCGCTGCAACACGCCCTCAGAGTGGCCGTGCGAGGAATCGATCAGCAGTACGTCAACACCGGCAGCAACCAGTGCATCAACGCGCTCCTCGTTGACCGCACCAGCGCCAGCGCCAACTGCCGCACCAACGCGCAGGCGACCGTGTTCGTCTTTACAAGCGTTAGGTTTACGCTCGGCTTTCTGGAAGTCTTTCACGGTGATTATGCCGAGCAGATGGAAGCTCCCATCCACCACCAGCGCTTTCTCAACGCGTTTTTCGTGCATTTTTTGCAGCACCACTTCACGAGCTTCGCCTTCACGCACCGTTACCAGACGGTCCTTCGGCGTCATCACGGCGCTCACCGGACGTTCCAAATTAGTCACAAAACGCACATCACGACCAGTGATAATCCCAACCAGTTCGTTATCTTCAGTCACTACCGGGTAACCAGCAAAGCCGTTACGTTCGGTCAGCGCTTTCACTTCACGCAGCGTGGTGGTTGGCGTCACAGTTTGCGGATCGACAACCACGCCACTTTCATGGCGTTTCACCCGGCTGACTTCTTCCGCCTGGCGCTCAATCGACATGTTTTTATGGATGAAACCGATACCGCCTTCCTGCGCCAATGTGATGGCCAAACCGGATTCCGTCACGGTATCCATGGCAGCAGAGAGCATAGGAATATTCAAACGAATCGTTTTTGTAAGCTGGGTGGTGAGATCGGCAGTGTTCGGCAGAACGGTCGAGTGAGCTGGGATCAGGAGGACGTCATCAAACGTCAGTGCTTCTTTGGCAATACGTAGCATGGGCAATATCTCATGTGGGGATGCGATAAAATATTGCCGTGGCATTATACAGAGCGTAATCGGTTGCCTCCAGCTTTTTTATAAAAAAACTTGATTAACCTTTCAAGCAAGGTAATATTAATCAATTAACCCTCTGTATATTAATCAATTAACCCTCTGTTTTAAAATTTGATCTCACTCACTAAATCGGGTTAGCCAACGCCATGTCCCAAGCGCCTTCATCCGCTATTTTTACCGTCAGCCGCCTCAATCAAACCGTCCGGCAACTGTTGGAAATGGAAATGAGGCAAATCTGGCTGTGCGGCGAGATATCCAACTTCTCCCAACCCGCCTCCGGTCACTGGTACTTTAACTTTACCCTGAAAGATGAGCGCGCTCAGGTGCGCTGCGCCATGTTTCGCACCAGCAATCTCCGTGTGACGTTTCGCCCACAAAACGGGCAGCAAGTGTTGCTACGCGCCACGATCACCCTGTACGAACCGCGCGGTGATTACCAACTGCTAGCAGAAAGCATGCAACCCGCAGGCGACGGCCTGTTGCAACAGCAGTTCGAACAGCTTAAGCAGCGGTTAGCGTCAGAAAGATTGTTCGATCAATCAGTTAAACAGGCGTCCCTCGCCATGCCAGCAGCGTAGGCGTCATTACTTCACCTAGCGGCGCGGCGCTGCATGATATCCTGCATGTGCTACAGTGGGCGATCCCGCACTGCCTGTGGTGATTTATCCGAGTCAGGTGCAAGGCGAAGAGGCTCCAGCCTTAAATTGTTCGTGCCATTCAGGTTGCTAATCAACGACGAGAGTGTGATGTGCTGATCGTTGGGCGCGGGCGGCGGTTCGCTGGAAGATCTCTAGATCTTTAATGATATAATGATAAATGGGTGGCTCGCGCCATTTTCGCCAGTCGTATTCCTATTGTGAGCGCTGTCGGCCATGAAACCGATATCACCATTGCTGACTTCGTGGCGGATTTACGCTCCCCCACCCCATAGTCGTCGGCAGAGTTGGTCAGTAGCGACCGTAACGAGCTGCTGCGTCAGCTACATGCACAACGTCAGCGGCTGGAAATGGTGATGATTATTCACTGGCCCAGCTCCAGCGCTATTTTGCCCGACTCCATCACCGTTTGCAGCAACAGCACCTGCAAGTTACGCTTGGCGCCTCAGCTTAACCAATTGATCATCCTGCGGCGCGCGACCCTGGCAATGAGCGGTTGCAGCAGCGGCTGACGCAGCAGCAACCGCTTTCACGTATTCATCATGCGCAGCAACACCTGCAACAGATGCAGTATCAATTGCAGCAGCTTATCACCCGGCAAGTGAGTGAGAATAAACAGAGGTTGGGTAAGGTTTGTTCCCATCTGGAAGACGTCAGCCACTAAAAACGCTGGCGCGGGGCTATAACGTGACCACCACCCCTCCGGGCAGGTTTTACGCGCCACGACTCAGGAAGCACAAGGCGACACGCTAAAAACCCGGTTACAGGACGGCTTGGTGGAAAGCAAGGTCACTCAGGTCACGCCGGATGCTAAAAAGCGAGCACGTAGAAAAACGTCTTAGCGCTTCAGACTGAAGGTAAAGATGCGTATCTTTTCGTCATCCTCGGCGAAAGCCGAGGATCTCCGTCAGAAGAAAGGCGTATAATCTGCAGAGATTCCCGCCTACGCGGGAATGACGGAGGTGGGTGGGAATGACGAAAATAGCTAAAAATGACCGTTTTCGGTCGATTTTTCAGCAATCCAACGCACCTTATCGCTTGTTTTTCACTCAGCGCACACTTATTCCTGTTCCGACTGATAGCTGAACAGCACGCGTTGGCGTGAAATCAAACCGTGACCACGCTGGCAAAAATAACTCACCGAACCGCAGGCTGATAAAGTTTGCAGAGGCTGCTGGCATTCCGGGCAATGCGCTTGTTGCTGAAAATGGTGATGGCACTGCGGACACTGGAACCAACTATCGTTCAGCCAGTTCAGGGCATGCTGGCAATTCGGGCACAGGGTTTCCATTGGCTCCTCCGTTTCAGGCTTAAGCTATGCCCCAGGCGCGTAACGAATAAACCCCGAGCTCTGTGGCAAAAAACGATCCTACCGTGGTCATGGCAATAATAATGTAGCCGCCAGCGTAGCATTCCCCCCATAGCCGAGTCATGGCATAGCTGCCTGCCGCCGTCGGGGTCGAGGCAAAGAGAAAAATGATCCCCAACTGCACGCCGCAAAATCCTACTAGCCAGCCGCCGAGCGTCAGCAGGCCTGGCACCACCAGTTTGGCAACGGTGGAGAGCACCGCGACGTTACTAGTGCGCAGCATGGTTTTGAAATCCAGACTCGCCCCGGCGCACAGCAATGCCAATGGCAGCGCCAGCCCGGAGATCTGCTGACCATTTGTCTCACCACGTCAGGCAGCGCCAAGCCAGACTGAGAATAGCCCCCCTCTAGTAACAGCCCAATACAGCGGATTGGTCGCGATGCTGGTCAACAGCGCTTTCTTGCTGACGCGGCCGCCATCCTGCCCCCGCCGTAGACTGCGCGTTATGGTGATCACGGACAGCACGTTGAACAAGATGATAATAGTTGACCGTCAGGTAGAGCGAGCCGACCTCAATCCCCTGCTCACCATAAGCGCGTACTGCAAACACGAGCCCCATAATGCCGGTATTGGATCGAAAGCTACCCTTAACGAAAATACCGTGCTAACGGGGATCTTTCACCAGATAAACAGCCGCATACTCGAGCAATAAAAACGTGGTTACGGTGCCTACGGCACCATAGAGGATCATCGGAAAATGCGTGACAACTGACTGTTGGCTGGTCGCCACGCTGAAAAACAGTAGGAAGGGCAGTGCCAGATAAAATACCAGCTTCATTGCCGAATCGCAAAAGGCGTCATCCAACTGCCCCAAACGGTGCAGCCCCATGCCCATCAACAGGATTAACAGGTTGGCATGGTGCCATTAAATTGGCATGGTGCCATTAAAGGCAAAAACTCCAGGTTTCCAAAGACATAACGTAAACTTTCACACAGGGTTGACGGTCATTGCTGATTCAAAAACCATAAAAAACCATAATAAAAATGGGGCGGAATCGATGATCCGCCCCATTCTGATTACTTGCCTTTCTTGATGTGCTGCATCAAGCGCTTACGCTTATGCAACTGATTGGGCGTGAGGGTATTGCGCTTCCCGGCAAAGGGGTTTTCCCCCTCTTTGAACTGAATGCGAATTGGCGTGCCCATCACGTTCAGCGAACGGCGGTAGTAGTTCATCAGGTAGCGTTTGTAGGAATCCGGCAGATCTTTGACCTTATTGCCATGGATCACCACAATCGGCGGATTGTATCCTCCGGCGTGAGCGTATTTCAGCTTCACGCGGCGCCCCTGAACCAGCGGCGGCTGATGATCGTCAACGGCCATCTGCATGATACGGGTCAACAGTGAGGTGTTCACACGCTTGGTAGCGCAGGTATAGGCTTCGTTCACCGACTCAAACAAGTTACCGACACCGCTGCCATGCAGCGCAGAGATAAAATGCACACGCGCAAAATCGATGAACCCGAGACGTAAGTCGAGCATGTCTTTCACCTGCTCTTTGATCTCTTGCGACAGCCCATCCCATTTGTTCACCGCGATAACCAGCGAACGTCCCTCATTAAGAATAAAGCCCAACAGCGAGAGATCCTGATCGGAAATGCCATCGCGCGCATCGATAACCAGCATTACCACGTTGGCATCTTCAATCGCTTGCAGCGTTTTGATCACTGAGAATTTTTCGACGGTTTCCGTAACCTTTCCTCGTTTACGTACGCCAGCGGTGTCGATCAGCACATACTCGCGGCTATCGCGCTCCATCGGAATGTAAATGCTGTCGCGGGTGGTGCCCGGCATGTTATATACCACCACACGATCTTCGCCCAGAAGACGGTTGGTCAGGGTGGACTTGCCCACATTGGGGCGACCGACGATAGCCAGTTTAATGGGCATACTTTCCGGATCGAAGTCATCTTCGGTGTCTTCTGGCTTATCGGTATTTTCGCCTAACTGTTCCGCCCAATAGGCAGTGTTAGCCTCTTCTTCCTTCAGTTCAACCGGTTCATCTTCCTGCTTGGTGTAAGGCAACAACACATTTTCCAGCAACGAGGTAACACCGCGCCCGTGGGAAGCCGCCATAGGATAGGCATCACCCAGCCCCAGCGAATAGAAATCCGCCATCGTGATATCCGCATCCACGCCATCAATTTTGTTGGTGACCAGGAAGGTGGCTTTCTCGCGGCTGCGCAAATGCTGTGCGATGCCCAGATCGGCAGGCATCAGCCCGGCGCGCGCATCCACCATAAACAGCACGATATCCGCTTCTTCAATGGCGAGCAGCGACTGCCCTGCCATACAGGTTTCCACGCCCTCTTCCGAACCGTCGATACCACCGGTATCAATGAGAATGAACTCCTGCCCTTCCACTTCCGCCCGGCCGTATATACGGTCACGCGTCAGTCCAGGAAAATCTGCCACCAGGGCGTCACGGGTACGCGTCAGGCGGTTAAACAGGGTAGATTTTCCCACATTCGGGCGCCCAACGAGCGCGACGACAGGTATCATTTGACAACCTCATTTATTATATTTCAATCTTTTACAGAAAATCGACTCGCTAACAAAATCGACTCGCTAACATTTAAAAGACGAAACGGCCCCTGATACATTCAGGAGCCATTTCAAGGCTCACACCGCCCGCGCAGTGCTGCCCAGATACTTTCTGTTGTCTAGCAAGTAAATGCGTATACGTTGCCGTTCTTGGCCTGAATCAACAACTTGTCGCCGGCCACCACAGGGCCGCTCAGGAAACCGGAACTGTCCACTTTATGCTGCGCCGCTAAGCGACCATCCGCAGTATTGATCCAGTGCAGATAACCTTCGGAGTCCCCCACCACCAGATAGCCATTATACAGCGCCGGCCCGGTCAGGTTACGGTGCAGCAAATCGCTTTGTCGCCACAGATTCACGCCGCCATTGGTGCTAAGAGCGACCACGCGATCGTTTTGATCCACGACGTAGATACGATTGCCATCGATGACAAAATCCTGCACACTGCCCAGCTCGCGTTTCCACACAAGCTGGCCGGAGCGCAGATCGAGCGCCACCATGTTGCCGTTATAGCCGAGTGCATACACTAGCTTACCAGCCACCACCGGCGTCGTATCCACATCGTTTAGGCGATCGATTTCGGTCGCGCCGCTCGGTTGAGAAATGCGCTGCTGCCAAATCAGTTGTCCATGGTTGATAAGCACCGCATTTACACGACCGTTGTCACCGCCGACAATAGCAGCACCAAACGCGGTGGCAGGCGCAGATTCACCGCGCAGCGACAGCGTTGGGATATCCAGGTTTACGGTCCATTTGATAGCACCGTCACTTTCATCCAGCGCTTGCAGCATACCGTTGCTGGTGTGCACGAGCACCACGCCATCACTCACCACCGGGCGTGATAACACTTCACCCGCCGCCGTGGCTTGCCATGCAAGGGCACCGTCTGCCGCATTAAGCGCAAATATCTCTGCACGCTCACTGCCGACATACACACGATTGCCAGAAACCGTTACACCGCCGGAAAGCAGCGCGGATTCTCGCGAAGAGAGAAACCCACGTTTGATAGACAGATCGGCGCGCCACAGCTCTTTTCCGTTCGCCAAATCTATCGCCTTCACCAGACCTTTACGGTCGGCGGCAAAAACGCGATCGCCCTGCCAGGCAGGACGCAAATTGGAGTAGTGCCTGTCAAGGCCGCTCCCCACAGAACTGCTCCAAACTTTGGTTGGCGTAAATTGATTTTCAACCTTGGCCAGCGGCGACATGGCTACCACGTCTTCTTCGCCGCTGAACAGCGAACATCCGCTCAAAAAAGCCAGAGAAAGCATTCCAACCACAAGTGTTTTACGCAATTGCATGACGTTCCTCTTAGCCTGGCAGATTATTTAATTTCATACGCAGCAACGCCTGCAATGCCTGTGACGGATTCGCCGACACCCCTTTATTGTAAGCCGCGCGCGCAGCCACGTTATCGCCTTTGCTCACCAACGCATCGCCGCGCACATCCGCCACCATGGCAGCCCATCCTATCTGTGTGATGGTATCCAGCGTTTTCAAAGCTTCATCGGCCTTACCCTGCTGCACCTGAACGCGCGCCAAACGCAGCGCGATCAATGCTTGAAGATCGACATCTTTGGTTTGCGTCAACGCGGTGCGCAATTGGATTTCCGCCTGAGCGAATTCCCCTTTATCGGCGTGATAGCGCACCAGTTGCAAGGAAGACAGCACGCCATAGCTGCTCTTATTCTCGGCCGAGATTTTTTCCGCCGCCAAAACGCCCGCCGCATCACCTTTCGCCAATGCTTCACAGGCCTGCTGGTAAGCCAACGAGGAAGACATGGCCCCTTCAGACTGATGATTCTGCCAGTAACGCCACCCGACCAGGGCACCGATACCGAGCACAATTCCTACCACCAACGCTTTGCCGTTTTCAATCAAAAAGCGGTGCAACGAATCAACTTGCTCATTCTCAGTGGTATAGACTTCCACGGTGTCTATCTCCTCAACCCAGTAACGTTGCCAGACGCGCGGCAACGTCTGCCTGCGCCAATGTATCCTGCTCGCCGCTGCTCAGATTTTTCACCACCACCTTACCGGAAGCCACTTCGTTCTCGCCCAGCACCAGCGCAATACGAGCGCCCCATTTATCTGAGCGAGCAAACTGTTTCTTGAAATTTCCGCCGCCATAGTTGGTCATCAGTTTCAGCTCTGGCAGCGCATCACGCAGTGTTTCAGCCAGTTGCATGGCCGCTGACTGCGTGCCAACGCCGGAGGAAATCAGATATACCTCAACGCCAGGCAGTGCGGTGAAATCAGAGTTAACCGACTGCACTAACAGCACCAAACGCTCCAGCCCCATGGCAAAACCGACAGCAGGCGTGGCATGCCCACCGAGCTGCTCCACCATACCATCATAACGGCCGCCCGCGCACACCGTGCCCTGCGAACCCAGACTGGTGGTGACCCACTCGAACACCGTGCGGTTGTAATAATCCAGACCGCGCACCAACCGCGGATTCACCTTAAATGGTATACCCGCTTGTGTTAAAAGTTCACCCAGTTGCTCAAAGTGTTGGCGAGATTCGTCATTCAGATAGTTCGTCAACACCGGCGCATCATTGAGGAGTGCCTGCACCTGCGCGTTTTTGGAATCCAATACGCGCAGCGGGTTAGTGTACATGCGACGCAAACAATCTTGATCCAACTGATCTTTGTGTTGTTCCAGAAACGCGATCAAGGCGTCACGGTAGCGCGCCCGCGCTCTCAACGAACCGATGGAGTTCAGTTCCAGCGCAACGTATTCGGAGATACCCAGTTCGCGCCACCAGCGCGCACTGAGCAGGATCAGTTCGGCATCGATATCCGGCCCTTGCAGACCAAAAACTTCACAGCCTAACTGATGGAATTGACGGTAGCGCCCTTTTTGCGGGCGTTCGTGACGGAACATCGGCCCCATATACCACAGGCGCTGTTCCTGATTATAGAGAATGCCGTGTTCAATACCAGCACGTACGCAGCCTGCGGTCCCTTCCGGACGCAGTGAGAGGCTATCGCCGTTACGGTCGTCAAAGGTGTACATCTCTTTTTCGACCACATCGGTCACTTCGCCAATCGCCCGTTTAAACAACGGCGTCTGTTCAACGATTGGCAGACGGATTTCACTGTAACCGTAACTGCAGAGTACTTTTTTCAGGCTATCTTCGATACGCTGCCATAAGGCTGTTTCGGCAGGCAAATAATCATTCATGCCGCATATGGCTTGGATATTTTTTGCCACGTCAGTTCTCTATGTGTTTTAAAATCGTTTTTCCAATGGACCCGATTATAGGAGGTTCAATGTGCTCTGTTCAACATTAAAGCCACCGCCAGGTTTAACAGTCACTGACGATGCGAGGCTTATTATTTGTCCACCACATTGACCGTGATGCGTTTATTTTCATCCAGCATCACCGCTTTGGCGCGAATTTTCGCTTCCAGTTGGTCAATCATGTCGTCGTTGTCAAAGCGCTCGCTCTGACGCACGCCATCTTCATAAAAGCCGCTTTTCTTGTTACCACCGGTCACGCCCAACGTTGAGACCAGCGCTTCGCCCGGCCCGTTGACCACGCAACCAATAATGGAAACGTCCATCGGCGTAATGATATCATCCAGACGATGTTCCAGCGCGTTGACCGTGCCGATAACATCGAATTCTTGACGAGAGCAGGTAGGGCACGCGATGAAATTGATGCCACGCGCGCGAATACGCAGCGATTTCAAGATATCAAAGCCGACTTTGACTTCTTCAACCGGATCGGCCGCCAACGAAATACGTAGCGTGTCGCCAATGCCTTCCGACAGCAACAGCCCCAGACCGATAGCCGATTTGACCGCACCGCTGCGTGCGCCACCCGCTTCAGTAATCCCCAGATGCAGCGGCTGATCGATACGCGCCGCCAGCAAGCGGTAAGACTGCACTGCCAGAAATACATCCGACGCTTTCACACTCACCTTGAACTGATCGAAGTTGAGGCGATGGAGCATGTTCACATGACGCATTGCAGATTCTAACAGCGCTTCCGACGTGGGTTCTCCGTATTTTTCCTGAAGATCCTTTTCCAGTGATCCGCCGTTGACCCCGATACGAATTGGAATGTTTTTATCGCGCGCACAATCGACCACAGAGCGAATACGCTCTTCGTTGCCAATATTGCCGGGATTGATACGCAGGCAGTCTACGCCGTATTCCGCCACTTTCAGCGCGATACGGTAGTCAAAGTGGATATCGGCCACCAGCGGAACGTTAACCTGCTGTTTGATAAGCTTAAACGCTTCTGCTGCGTCCATGGTAGGCACCGAGATGCGAACAATATCCACGCCAACGCGTTCAAGGGACTTGATCTGTTTTACCGTGGCGTCCACATCAGTGGTTCGGGTGTTAGTCATTGACTGCACAGCAATCGGTGCGCCATCACCAACAGGCACCTTGCCGACGTAAACGCGCGTTGATTTGCGACGAACGGTGGGTGTAGGGTTATGCATTACTTCTTCTCCACTTCTCCACATCTACAGCATCACCGGCACCGGAAATTACTCCGCTGCCAGCGTCAGACGAGCAATCTGGTTGCTTCTTACAAACTGGCTCAAATCCACCGGTTTACCTTGATACTGAATTTGCACTGCTGCTGGTACGCCGATCTTCAAGCGATAAGGCGCTTGACCGCTCAGGTTTAACACACTGCCACTGCGCTGCACGCCGCTGTAGAGTTTTTTTCCTGCCGCATCGATCACTTCTAGCCAGCAGTCGGCGCTAAAGGTCATAGCAATGGTATTGCCATTGTCACTGACAGGCGTTGCGCTCGGTGAAGCAACGGGCTCTGTAGCAGTAGAAGAAGGCGTGGTAACCGGTGCAACAGACTGATGCCCATTACCTGCCTGCGCTGACGTCACTGGCGCACCCGTGGTCATTGTTGCATTGGCAACAGGTGTATTCACCGACGCTAAATTCGCGGCGGTGTTTGCACCTTCCGGCGCTGCCAGCGCAATTTGCGTCAAATCGATAGCCTGTGAACCCGTCGTGGCGAGCGGAACCGCCGTTTGACTCTCCGCCTCTCCCGGTGTGTTAACCGCTACATGATCGACCATAGAGCTAATCTCTTGCTGCTGCACCTGATAATTCTGCCACCACCAGGCACCGGTTAACCCTAGCACAATAAGCACCACCAGCCAGGTAAAGGTCATCAACCAGCCATCGCGTTTCTTACGGCTTTTTCCCAAGACAAAGCCTTGCATTGACGCCACGTTGGCGATTCTCGGCACCACGTGTTTATCCAACTCTGGCAGCAGTTCGCTTTCCGGCAAATGCACCAGCTTGGCATAAGAGCGGATATAACCGCGCAAAAAGGTAGGTGCTAAATCGGGAAAGGTGCTGCCCTCTTCGATCTCTCGGACGGTAGTCACTTTGAGGCATAAACGTTCAGCGACAGTTTGCTGTGTCAATCCCATATGCTCACGCGCCTGACGCAGACGCTCGCCAGGAGTGGTAGGGATGGTATTTTCTAGAGTAGCTTCAGTATTCATTAGCTAAGAACTGCTGGTACTGTTTAGAGTGTGGAAAACTTCGCGCCAGCCTGTCGCCATGATAGTTACGCTCATCATCACGGCCCGCCAACGCGGCGAAATGAATCTCTAACCATAGACTCCCAGCGCTGGCTGGAAGGCTATGGTGATAAATATCCAAAAGGTGCCTGGCTTCGTTAAAGTGTTGGGCAGTCAGTCGATGCCCCACTTCACTGAGCTCCCTGTCACCTTTTGTCGGGTCATAGTGTAGCGCCCGAACTAACAATGTGCCTGCCTCATCACATTTTCCAGCTTTGAAATGGCAGTATCCCGTGTTTTCCAAAGCCTGCGCTACTTCCAGATAATCAGGATGTTGCACCGCAGCGGTGAACTGTTTCTGCGCCGCTACATACTGCCCTAAACTACAGAGAAACGCACCGTAATTATTCATTATAATGGCATTTCCCGTTATTCATTATAATGGCATTTCCCGTTGCCTGACGCAACGCGGTTTGATAACGCTGTTCTGCCGCACCATACTCGCCAATGCGTTGTTCGTACAACGCCGTGCCCAGTTGGGCACGGTAATCGTCTGGAGCCGAGTCAAGATCGTCTCGTTTCAGGTATGCCATACCCAATTGCAACCGCGTAGTGACCAACGCTTCTGTCGCCGACGGGCGCTGCACCTTGGCACACCCACTCAACAGTGGCACTACGATGCCGAGCGCGAATAAAACACGAGGTTGTACATACTCTTGACGTTGTACATACGCTTGCTGAATACGATGTGTCATCCTGACCCTCCGCTAAAAAACGGATTCCCTGTCCGCTCTCTACCGCATCCAGCATTGTCGTTAACGCGGCAAACACCAGCGCGTATTCAGCCAATACACGCTAGCTACGCGGACGCCATCATATGCCGATGAAAGGCGTTTGGCACCCTGATTCGATACCAAATGCCATTTCGCCAAGCACATTAGCATATTAGACCGCTTTAACCTGAATTGGTTTACCCGCGCGTTTGGTGCGCAGCGTCCGCTTGGTACGATAGACCACTTCGCCCGCCAATTGACCGCACCCGCATCAATATCGTCACCGCGCGTCTTACGCACGATGGTGGTGAAACCATACTCCATCAGCACCTTGGAGAAACGGTCTACGCGGCTGTTTGAACTGCGATCATATGGCGCACCGGGAACCATATGGCGCACCGGGAACGGGTTCCAGGGAATCAGGTTAATCTTGCAGGGGGTCTCTTCTAAACACCGGCAAGCTGATGCGCATGTTCGGTACCATCATTGATGTGATCCAGCAGCACGTATTCCACTGTAACACGCCCCTGATTGGCATTGGATTTCTCCAGATAGCGACGTACAGCGGCTAAAAAGTCGCAATGTCATACTTTTTGTTGATGGGCATGATTTCATTGCGGATATCATCCGTTGGCGCATGTAGCGATATCACCAAAGCGACATCGATCATATCACCCAATTCATCCAGCGCCGGTACCACACCAGAGGTAGAAAGCGTGACACGACGTTTGGATAAACCAAAACCGAAATCATCCAGCATGGTCGCCATGGCGGGCACCACGTTGTTCAGGTTCAGCAACGGCTCACCCATGCCCACCATGACCACGTTGGTGATTGGGCGCTGACCGGTGACTTTCTGAGCACCGATAATTTTCGCGGCACGCCACACCTGGCCAATAATTTCCGATAGATGTACACGGTTTCGACCCGTTGCCCACCGACCAGAATCGCCCATTTGATGGTACCTTCCGAAGAACGCTGTTCAGCGACGACTTCCGGCGCACAGATCTCGGCGATTTGCTGTAACTGCTAACGCAGCACCTTGTTGATGTCCGTCATTTCGGCGAAATCATCGCTACAGTAGTGATACATCCACTTCATCACCTGATCGGCGCGGAATGGCTTTTCACCAATAGAGGCAAAAAAGGCGCGCATTTGCTGGCGATTCAAATCCAACAGATTGATCTTTTCACCATTGGTTTTACGACAGGTGCAGCATCAGTAGCAGTGGATGAACAGGTGGCAGCAGACAGGGTGGTGCTTTCCGCTAAAGACGGAGACTGGGACATTCTCATAATGGTAACTCTTGGCCTAGTTATTACACGTTGTGGCGCGACAGATGACGATAAGACAGATGACGATAATATGAATAAGAGACGTCCCGGACAAACAGTGCGTGCTCATCTGGGGCGCGGTATTTTACAATGTTTAAAACAGCGATGCTACCACCGTCGCGTTTTTTTACGCTTGATGCGAGAAAAACCGTTGCACCAGATTAACGCAGGCGCGGGCAGATCTCTTCAGCACTGAAGAAATAAGCAATCTCACGTGCAGCAGATTCCGGAGAATCGGAGCCGTGTACCGCATTTTCGGTAAAACTGTCTGCGTAGTCAGCGCGCAGTGTGCCTGCCAGCGCATTCGCCGGATTGGTCGCGCCCATGATGTCACGGTTGCGCTGAATGGCGTTTTCGCCTTCCAACACCTGTACCATGATCGGACCAGAGGTCATGAAATCCACCAAATCATCAAAAAACGGCTTGCCTTGGTGCTCAGCATAGAAGCCTTCCGCCTGCGCACGAGTTAATTGCACCATTTTGGCGGCCACCAGCGTGAATCCTGCGCTTTCAAAACGCGCGTAAATGGCACCGATGGCATTCTTGGCTACGGCATTGGGTTTTACGATGGAAAAGGTATGTTCTACCGTCATATTGACCTCATTATGTCACACATGTCACACGCTAATAACGACCGGAATGTCACACGCTAATAACGACCGGATTAAAAGAATTATCATACCAGTCAGTGAAAGTGGCGCCGATTATAGGGTGGCAACATTACCTTGCCTATCTGCTTATCTTATATAGCATTTTCTTAAATCTTATATAGCATTTTCTTAAAAAATCGTATCTTTTTGTCTCGTCATTGCGCACATCGCCACACTGGTGGGCAAATCCCCGTGTCATGGCAATCGTTGTGCGATCACAGTTCCCAAAGTAATTTATTACATTTTTTGAAAAAAATTTGCTTTTAAAACAATAAAGTAACTAGAATCATTGCATGATTCACTGCTAGACTTTATCCGTACGCTACACCTTCTCAGGTGACACCTGACAGACGTTACCCTTAACAATAGCCACTAAGAGGGCAAAAAATGAAAGAGCTGTCATGTTCGCCGGTATCCTCATTAGCTCGTTCGAGTCTAATTTGGTGTTGATGATTGATTTACTGCTGCTGCGGGCAACCCGGTCTAGTTGGCATCCTCTGTTCAGGGGATGCACAAGGTAAGATGCACAAGGTAAATTACGCTTTGCCCGTTTGTTTGAGCTCACGCAGGAAGCTGCCCCACTTACGTTCATAAAACAGCGTGGCGTGGTGCAGAAAATAGTGGCTTACGCCGCCCTTTTCATCCTTATCGACAATACAATACAAATAGCCACCGGCTGATCGCCGACGACGGTATCGCTGGCAACCGTGCCCACCGCCTGGATAACCGCCTCCACGTCATCCAAATCGACCAGCTCCAGACCGATCAGCATATTAGGTTCTGCTTCACCTTCCTGGATCTGCACTACCCACGCACGGCGCACCGGGCGATGCTTGGCAAGCAGTTGCGTCAAAAAATCGATCATTTGGTCCGGCGACGGATCCGGGAGGCTAAGATGCACTTCTACCGGCTCATCAACCACACGTCTTTGCACAAAGCCATTGCCTTCACCCGCCAGCATGAGTTCCACCTCCTGCGGCAGGAACTCTTTGCCGTAGGGGAGGTTAGGATTAAGGAACAACGTCTGCCCCTGCGTTAATTCAAACAGCGACTGGCTGGCAGCGCCAGAAAAGCGGCTTCCGTTGAGATAGCCATCTGCAAGGCTTACAGCGACGAGAAAAACGGGATAGCGGTACTGCCATCGGGTTTTTCCCAGTGCTGAATCTCAACCTAACTGCCAACAGGCAGCGTACTGGCACCCTGTTCGATCGCATCATCGCTGCTGCCAATGATATAGACGGTAGCGTCCATCAACTAGATGAAAAACTCAGGCCGATGGGATGGTTCGTTTCCTGTTTTGCGCTGGTGAGCAGGCGTTCAGCAAACGCATCATCAAAGCTGAACAATGAGTGATAGTCGTTACCCAGCGCCGTTTTGGCCGCACCGGTGAGCGTGGCACAATCGATAATCCACTGTGGCGCTTGCGCACTGGCATCGATCAGGCCATCCGCCAGCACCAGACGCCCTTCCGCGTCGGTGTTCATCACTTCGACGGTTTTGCCGTTGCGATAGCGCAAAATGTCACCAAGACGGAAAGCGTTACCGCTCACCATATTGTCGGTGCAGCACAGCATATTGTCGGCGCAGCACAGGTAGAGTTTTACGCGACGGGTTAAAATTCAGCGCCAGCAACACCGGTTGGCGTTCTGAATACGCCCTACCGTATGCAACCCGATATAGTTTTGATCGCGCAAATCTTCACCCTTGGTGATGTGATAGTTGACCGCGTTGCCGCACACACCGTGCAGCAAATCCACCGCCCGCGTTGCCAGTTATTCTAGCCCGAAATGCCCGCGTTGCCAGTTATTCTAGCCCGAAATCTTCTGCGGGTAGGTTAATGGTGTCGCATACCCAATCGACAACTTTCAGGCGCATATCCAGCGCCTTGCACTGCGCCTCTTCCAACGATGCCCATTCGACGGTACGTTTACCTTTCGGTGCGCGGTAGCCTTGCCAGAACGCCAGCTAGTTTCCAGATCCCAGCCATCGCCCACCAATTTGACGTGCTTGATGTCTTGCCAGTCAATTTTACGCGCCGCGCGCTGAATGATGCCCAACGCTGCCGTTTCGGGCAGATAAATGGTGAACCCCTGTTCGTTAGCGCTCAACGACGCTTTTCTCCTCAACGCGCATCGGCAGGCTGGGTGGAGAGTGAAATCTGCATAGCTTCGCTTGTCATATCAGCTCCGTGATTAATGTACTTAACAGCAGCCTATATCCTTTATACCCGTCATACTTTAAGTTGCAGATGCGTTGGCTACGCTCATTCACCCGAATCACTTACCTAAGTAAGCTCATCAGGATTCACTCACTTGCCGCCTTCCTACAACTCGAATTATTTAGGGCATATTTCAAGGTATCGCGCTGAAAAAAAAGGACGGCCCGTCAGGCAGTCCGGAATTGTCATTCCGCTTCGTCTAACCACACCAGCAGTATCGCTTCCAGGATTTTTTCGTTGGAAGCATCCGGCACATCATCAAACTCATCCAGCTCGCAAATCCAGCAATGCAGATCAGTAAAACGCACCGTTTTCGGGTCCGTATCAGGAAACGCGTCATACAGCGCTTCACCAATGGCACGGCTATCTATCCATGTAAATCCCATGTTCAGCTCCTGTTAATGCTCGCGGGCATGGTTAATGGTGTAACGCGGGATCTCAACCACCAGATAGTTACCCGCGACACGTGCCTGACAGCCCAGACGGCTTTCAGGCTCCAGCCCCCAGGCTTTGTCCAGCATGTCATCTTCATCTTCTGAGCTTTCCGCAAGAGAATAAAATCCTTCGCGCACAATGCAATGGCAGGTGGTGCACGCACAGGATTTCTCGCAGGCGTGTTCGACTTCAATACCATTGCGCAGGGCGACGTCCAGAATCGTCTCACCCACTTTGGCTTCCAATACTGCGCCTTCAGGACACAGATCCTTATGCGGTAAAAAAACTATCTTAGGCATGCTCACACCTCGTCCACAGAGTGTCCTGCCAGCGCCCGACGAATGTAAGCATCCATACGACGCGCAGCGAATTCCTGGGTTTGTTGATCTACTGTTTTTATTGCAGCTTTAATCAGCGTAACGTCATCACCGGCACTCACCTGTTTCAGCGCCAATACCGTCTGAACGATAGCCGCCTGTTCTTCGGCGCTCAGCAAATCCGCATCAGCGGCTAGCGCGCTTTGCACGCTTTCTAGCATCCGCGCAGCTTCGACTTTCTGCTCCGACAACATGCGAGCAGCAACGTCACTCTGCGCATTCTGCATCGAGTCAGTGATCATCGCGGCAATTTCATCATCGCTCAGCCCATACGACGGTTTGACCTGGATCGCCGCTTCTACGCCCGTGGATTTCTCCATTGCCGTGACGCTCAGCAGGCCATCCGCATCCACCTGGAAGGTAACACGAATATGCGCGCCACCGGCGGGCAACGGAGGAATGCCGCGCAGTGAGAATCGTGCCAACGAACGACAATCCTTCACCAGTTCGCGTTCACCTTGCAGCACGTGGATCATCATGGCGGTCTGACCGTCTTTAAACGTGGTGAACTCCTGCGCGCGCGCCACCGGAATGGTGGTGTTACGCGAAATCACCTTCTCGACCAGGCCACCCATAGTTTCCAGACCGAGCGACAGTGGGATCACATCCAGCAGTAACATCTCGCTGTCTGGCTTGTTACCCACCAAAATATCCGCCTGAATGGCCGCACCCAGCGCCACCACCTTATCCGGATCGATGGCGGTCAATGGCGTGCTGCCGAAGAAATCGCCGACGCGGGTACGCACCAATGGCACGCGGGTCGATCCACCCACCATCACCACTTCCTGCACCTCACTGGCCTGAACGCCCGTGTCTTTCAGCGCCCGACGGCAGGAAAGCAGAGTGCGTTTCACCAGCGGCTCGATAAGCGCATCAAACTGTTCGCGGCTCAGTTCGCCCTGCCAGGTGCCAACCTGTACCGTTACTGACGGCACTGCGCTGAGCGCAACCTTGGCATTCAAGGCCGTTTCAATCAATTCACGCTGCACGCGCGCATCGGAACGATCGTCGACGCCAGCCTGCTCGCGCAACCACTCCACCAACAGGTGATCGAAATCGTCTCCGCCTAGCGCAGAATCACCACCCGTCGCCAGCACTTCAAACACCCCATGACTTAAACGCAGGATGGATATATCAAAGGTGCCACCGCCCAGATCGTAGACAGCAATCACCCCTTCCTTACCCGAATCCAGCCCGTAAGCGATGGCTGCCGCTGTCGGCTCATTGAGCAA
Source organism: Symbiopectobacterium sp. (assembly GCA_051710525.1). GTDB lineage: Bacteria > Pseudomonadota > Gammaproteobacteria > Enterobacterales > Enterobacteriaceae > Symbiopectobacterium. Next base: position 103,857 of record JBPESR010000002.1, read on the forward strand.
ACGCAGCACATGCAACCCGGCCAGACGCGCCGCATCTTTGGTGCCTTGACGCTGAGCGTCGTCGAAATAGGCAGGAACGGTGATTACTACACCATCCGGCACACCGCCCAGTGCGGCTTCAGCACGCACCGCGAGCGCAGAGAGGATATCGGCAGAAACCTGAATCGGGTTTTTATTGCCCGCCGCCGTTTGCAATACAGGCAAGCCGTTGTCACTGGCCTGAAAATGATACGGCAAATGGGGATAACGTTGCTGAATATCGGCCAGCGAACGGCCCATCAGTCGCTTGACGGAACTGATGGTGTTGGCGGGATCGTTTACCGCCTGCGCCAGTGCCGCCCAGCCGACATCGATACTTTCGGCATCATAGCGCACCACCGATGGCAGCAGTTCGCGCCCTTCGGCATCCGCCAGCGGCTGTGCTTCGCCGCTGCGCACCGTTGCCACCAGCGAATTGGTGGTGCCGAGATCAATACCCACGGCAAGACAGCGGTGGTGTGGTGCTGCGCTGAGGCCAGGTTCACTAATTTGTAATAGGGCCATATTAAGCTTCCATCAATTGGCTGTCGGTGCCACTGTTGCGCCGATGAAATAAAAAAAACGTTATTCGATTATATGCATCATTGCGCAGATTAGCAGTCCAGCAGTTGTTCTTCGAGTTGTTCCACCTGCTGTTGCAGCTTATCCAAAAAGCGGAGTTTACGCACCATATCGGCCGCCGCCGACCACGATGCTTGCGCCAGTTCGGACTGCATCTGTGCCGTGCGCTGCCGTGTCATGGCGGTTAACTGGTTGGCAAAATCGGCCAGTGCGGCTTCAGCCTCTTCCTGATGTAAAATCGCATCCAACTGCTCGCGCAGTTCCAGTTGTTCCATCAGAAAGGCAGTATCGCGCATCGTATGTTGCTCGTTACTCAGATCAAAACCGTGCAACGATAACATATATTCTGCGCGTTTCAGCGGATGTTTCAGCGACTGGTAAGCATCATTCACCGTTGCCGCCTGCTGTACAGCCAGAAGACGCTCCCGTTCGGGCTGCGTGGCAAAACGATCGGGATGGAACTGGAGTTGCAGTTCCTGATAACGAGAAAGGAGCAAGCTGCCATCCACATCGTAGTGAACCGGCAGCCCAAATAACGTAAAGTAATCCATAGTGCGCTCGGACATTCTGGCGCTAACGGGTAGCCGCCCTGCGCCAATGCGTCACGAGCATGCGCCCGTTAACACGGGCAAAACGAATCAGACCGTAAAGCTTTCGCCGCAGCCGCATTCGCCGTTAACGTTAGGATTATTGAACTTGAATCCTTCGTTCAGACCTTCTTTGACGAAATCCAACTGCGTGCCATCGAGATAAACCAGGCTTTTGCCATCGATGATGACCTTTACCCCTTTATCCTCAAACACCACATCGTCGGCGTTAAGGTCGTCAACAAACTCAAGCACATAAGCCATGCCAGAACAACCTGATGTCCGCACACCCAAGCGCAGACCGACGCCTTTGCCTCGATTTGCCATAAAAGCGCTGACACGTTGTGCTGCGCTATCGCTAAGATAAATAGACATACAACAACCTCAATATCGTTAGCAAGCCTTCTGCCCAACGATCGTTAGCAAGCCTTCTGCCCAACGATCGTTAGCAAGCCTTCTGCCCAACGAATTCACGCCGGGCAGCACGGTTCACCGACAGATTATTTCGCTGTGCGTTTGCTTTTGTAATCCGCAATCGCTGATTTGATCGCATCTTCCGCCAGAATAGAACAGTGAATTTTCACCGGAGGTAGTTCCAGTTCCTCAGCGATCTGGGTGTTCTTGATCGCTTCAGCTTCGTCCAGAGACTTGCCTTTCACCCATTCAGTGATCAGCGAACTGGAAGCAATGGCGGAGCCACAACCGTAGGTTTTGAAACGTGCGTCTTCGATAATGCCGTTGTCGCTGACTTTGATCTGTAATTTCATTACGTCGCCACACGCCGGTGCACCCACCATGCTGCTGCCAATCGAAGGACCGGCGTTGTCAAAGGAGCCGACGTTGCGCGGATTTTCGTAATGATCGATAACTTTTTTGCTGTATGCCATGATTAATGTTCTCCGTGGTTCTCCGTGCTGCGAATTAATGATGAGCCCATTCGATGGTGGTCAGATCCACGCCCTGCTTGAACATCTCCCATAGCGGGGAAAGATCACGCAGACGTCCGATGGATTTCTGGACCAAATCGATGGTGTAGTCGATCTCTTCCTCAGTAGTAAAACGGCCGAGAGAAAAGCGGATCGAGCTGTGCGCCAATTCATCATTCATGCCCAGCGCACGTAGCACATAGGATGGCTCAAGGCTCGCAGATGTACAGGCAGAACCGGAGGAGACAGCCAGGTCTTTCAGCGCCATGATCAGGGATTCACCCTCAATATAATTAAAGCTGACGTTCAGAATATTAGGCGCGCCCTGCTCCAGGTCACCGTTAAGGTACACTTCTTCAATATCCTTGATACCGTCCCACAAGCGATGACGCAGTGCGTTCAAGCGAGCGACTTCTGCCACCATCTCTTCTTTGGCGATACGGTACGCTTCGCCCATGCCGACGATCTGGTGCACGGGCAAGGTGCCGGAACGCATACCGCGCTCGTGACCGCCGCCGTGCATTTGCGCTTCAATACGGATACGGGGTTTACGACGCACATACAGCGCGCCAATGCCTTTCGGACCATAGATTTTATGACCAGAGAAAGACATTAAATCGACTTTGATCTTGCTGAGATCAATAGGCAGTTTGCCCACGCTCTGCGTGGCATCAACGTGGAACACGATACCATTGCTGCGGCACATCTCGCTGATAGTGGCAATGTCCTGTACCACACCTATTTCGTTGTTCACGTGCATGATAGAAACCACAATGGTGTCTTCACGCATTGCCGCTTCGAGTTCGTGCAGGTCAATAATGCCGTTACTATGCGGCGCGAGGTAAGTGACCTCAAAGCCTTCACGCTCTAACTGACGACAGGTATCCAGCACGGCCTTATGTTCGGTCTTGCTGGTAATGATGTGCTTGCCTTTCTTCTGATAGAAGTTGGCGGCACCTTTGATAGCCAGGTTATCGGCTTCGGTCGCGCCGGACGTGAACACAATTTCACGCGGATCGGCACCCACCAAATCGGCGATTTGGTTACGCGCGATATCCACTGCCTCTTCCGCCTGCCAACCAAAGCGGTGAGAACGGGAGGCCGAGTTGCCAAACGTACCGTCCAGGGTCAAAAACTGCATCATTTTTTCAGCCACGCGCGGGTCAACCGGCGTCGTGGCTGAATAGTCTAGATAAATGGGTAACTTCATTGCTCATAAACTCCGTACATCACTTCAAAACGTACAATGCGTTTTGTTTTTATTATTCATTTCATTCCTGCAAGGATGAACTATCAGGCGCGCAGATTAACTATCAGGCGTGCAGATTAACATTAATTATCAGGCGTGCAGATTAACATTAATGGTTTCTTGAATACGTCCGTTGGCGTTACGACGAATGTCAGCATCCTGACGATCCGCCACGTCCAGCATTTCCTGATTATTCACCAGTTCCTCCAGCGTGATATTGTTCAAGAAATCGGTGATACGGTCGCTGAGATCGCGCCACAGCGTGTGCGTCAAGCAGCGATCGCCACCCTGGCAGCCTTCACGCCCCTGGCAACGGGTCGCATCGACGGATTCGTCTACGGCAGATATCACGGCACCAACGACGATTTCATTGGCGTTTTTGCCCAGCAGGTAACCACCGCCCGGCCCACGGACGCTGGTTACCAACCCGTTTTTGCGCAAGCGAGAGAACAGTTGTTCCAGATACGACAGCGATATTCCCTGCCGCTCGGAAATATCCGCCAAAGGAACCGGCCCTTCTTTGGAGTGCAGCGCCACATCAAGCATGGCGGTAACGGCATAACGGCCTTTTGATGTCAGCCTCATAATATGGTACCTGTAGATAAAACAGCTTATTATCGAACTGTAGATAAAACAGCTTATTATCGAACACGGTTATTAGCTTATTATCGAACACGGTTATTATAAAAATATAAACATGCACTGTGAATGTAAATATTGTAAATATAAACATGCACTGTGAATGCTATGTACTTACATAGCACCCTTTGAGTCTGACATTCCAGAGTATTTTAGTCAACTATTAACCGAGTAATTCACTAAAGTACTTCTTTGCTACTTTTACTCCTGACAGTTATGCCGTTTTTTTTGTACCGAGCTTAAAATGCCGCGCAGAATGGCTAACTCCTGCTCTTCCGGGCGGGCGCGGGTAAATAAACGGCGCAGCTTGTGCATCACCTGCCCCTGATGAGCCTTACGAATAAAACCGGTGTAATGCAGCGTTTCTTCCAAATGGGTATAGAAGCGTTCCAGATCGTCAAACAGCGGGTAAGGTTCTTCTGTAATCTGCGGTGCTCCCTGCGCCTGCAAATCCAGATGCGCAACGCGAACTTCATAAGCGATCAGTTGTACTGCCATCGCCAGATTCAAGGAACTGTACTCGGGGTTGGCGGGAATGCAGACGTGATAGTGGCATTTTTGCAGTTCATCGTTGATCAACCCCACGCGTTCGCGGCCAAATACCAGCGCCACTGGCGCGTGCTGCGCTTCGTGCGCACTGCGCACTCCACACTCGCGCGGTTCGAGCATCGGCCAAGGCAGAGAACGGGAACGTGCGCTGGTGCCAACCACCAGCTTGCAGCCAACCAGCGCTTCATCCAATCTATTGACCAGCGTAGCGTTACCAATAATATCGCTGGCACCGGTGGCCAGTGCGATCGCCTGTGAATCAGGTTTAATCAGTGGATTCACCAGATAGAGGTTCTTTAACCCCATGGTTTTCATTGCTCTGGCAGTGGACCCCATGTTGCGCGTGTGCGAGGTTTCCACCAGAACGATACGAATATTCTCTAACATGTTGACTCAGCAGTAAGAAAGAAGAAAAAGAGTGAAAAACAAGATCAAGATTAGTGTATCACAGACTTCGCTATTTTCTCTTTCCCCTGCTATACTGGCCCCTCGCTCTCTTCTTTAACATCCTAGTGGACGATACCATGCATCCGATGCTTAACATCGCTGTGCGCGCTGCGCGCAAGGGCGGTAATTTAATAATTGCCAAGAATGATGAAACCCCTGACGCCGTTGAAGCGGGCCCAAAAGGCAACAACGACTTTGTTACCAAAGTTTACAGCGACGCCGAACGCCTGATTATTGAGGTGATTCGCAAATCCTACCCCCAGCACACCATTATTGGTGAAGAGTGCGGCGAAGTAGTCGGTGAAGACGACACAGTGCAATGGATTATCGATCCGCTGGATGGCACCACCAACTTCGTTAAACGTCTCCCCCATTTTGCTGTTTCCATTGCCGTGCGCATTAAAGGCCGCACTGAAGTCGCTGTGGTTTACGATCCAATGCGCAATGAGCTGTTTACCGCCACGCGCGGTCAGGGCGCACAGCTGAACGGCTATCGTCTGCGCAGCGGCAATGCGCGCGATCTGGAAGGCACCATTCTGGCGACCGGCTTCCCTTTCAAGCAGAAACAGTACGCGGTCCCTTACATAAATATGGTGTCAGCCCTGTTTACCACCTGTGCTGACTTCCGTCGCACCGGTTCTGCCGCGCTGGATCTGGCCTATGTGGCTGCTGGCCGCGTAGATGGTTTCTTCGAGATTGGCCTGAAGCCCTGGGATTTCGCCGGTGGCGAGCTGCTGGTGCGTGAAGCAGGCGGTATCGTGACTGACTTCGTTGGCGGCCACAACTATCTCGCTTCTGGCAATCTGGTGGCTGGCAACCCGCGCATGGTGAAGTCCATGCTGGCAGCCATTCGTGAACAACTTAGCGAAGCCCTGAAACGCTAAGGCATTCCTTTGTCCCGTTCGCCGTTGGTGGGCGGGGCAACATCTGATGTTTTTCCTTACATTTTGTTGCGTTCCTGTTAAGTTTTGTCGTATGGTAATACGATAATGATTATCAAATGTATTACATCTGTCTAATTTGTATACTGTCTGATTTGTATATAGGAGAGGCCTAATTCATCAGGACAGGTGGTAACGGGACGACACCATGTTTAAGAAATCCATCAACTCACTGTTTTAAGAAATCCATCAACTCACTGTTTTTTTTCAACACACTCCCTGCCACACCGCTTTCCAGCTACGCCACACAATATCCTTTAACTGTCACCGATATGGCGGGCCATACTCTCACACTGCAACAAGAGCTGAAGCATCTGGTGCTGCAAGACGGGCGCGATATTATGGCACTGGCGTTGCTGGATCGCGACGATCCGTTCCAGCATTTAGTGGCGTGGAACAACCTGCCGAAAAAACAGGATATCACTATCTGGAAACCTGTTGAAGGGCAAATGGTCGGACGCAGAAACATCCTTGATATGGGCTTTAGTGACAAAGGCGATATCGAACTGGAAAGCGTGCTGGTGAAAAAACTGGATTTGATGGTGACGCACCTGCATGCCGAGGCGTACTGGAAGGCAATGGCGTCGTTAACAAGCTGAACGAACTGCACATTCCATTGCTGTTTATCGATTATGAAATCGATCCGGCCAAGAACAACGCAGACAGCATCGACCTGCTCGGCAAGGTGCTTAACCGTGAAAAGAACTCCAAAGCCTATACCGACTTCTACCATCAGCACGCCGCAGACATTCAGCACGCAGACATTCAGCAAAAAAACCGCAGCGATTAGGGTGCCCTTCTTCCTGAATATTATTCTACACCACCGGTGGAATGTATGAAACACACGCTGTCGCACGCCGGTTTGCTCATCTCCCGTTTCGAAGACGGTTATCCGAAACGACAAATCATTCACAACCTCAATATGCCGCTATTGCCGCGCGGTAAAATCACGGTATTGCTTGGCCCCAACGGTAGCGGTAAATCAACGCTGCTGCGCGCGCTGGCCGGACTAGGTAACGCCAACGGTGAACTGCATCTGGATGACACCGAACTGATGCAATTGCCGTTCGCCAAGCGTGCCGAACAAGTGGTTTATCTGCCACAATCTTTGCCAGCAGGCGTACATTTGCACGCACTGGAGTCGATCATCGTGGCACAGCGGGCTTCCGGCGGTTTGAACTCGCGCGAGAAAGAGAATGAAGTGTTGACACTGCTAGGCCAACTCGATATTGAATATCTGGCGATGAACTATCTGGACCAACTCTCCGGCGGCCAAAAACAGCTGGTAGGGCTGGCGCAATAGCTGATTCGCCAACCTTCGCTGCTGTTACTGGATGAACCGTTAAGCGCGCTGGATCTCAATTACCAGTTCCACATGATGGATTTGGTGCGTAAAGAGACGCGCAAGCGCAATATCGTCACGCTGGTGGTGGTGCACGACATCAATATCGCCCTGCGCCACGGCGACCATGTGCTGATGCTGAAAAACGGTGAGCTGATTGCCGACGGCGCGCCTGCCGAGGTGATCAGCGCTGACAGTCTGGCACAACAGTCTGGCACAAGTGTATGGCGTACGCGGGCGCATTGAGCGCTGTTCGCAGGGCATACCGCAAGTGATGATTGATGGATTGGTGTCTGAACCGACGATTTGATTGCTAGTGCATTGAAGGTGGCGTGTTGCAGATGTTCAAACAAAAAGCCCGACACCACCGTCATCACCGCAATGCTGCCGCCCATTGCCAGTGCCGAGTAGACGGCCTGCAAACGCAGCACGTCGCCACCGCTACGCGCAGCGCAGAGCAGCACGTCGCCACCGCTACGCGCAGAAATAAAGCGCATGGCGGCCAGGTGGCATAAGGTAAAAGTACCGCAGTGCAATCGACAGAGGCCATGGAACCGCCCATAATGCACAACGCGGGTTCCATTTTTAATGCACAACGCGGGTTCCATTTTTAACTGAGCGCGCAGCGCCCGCGCCAGCAGATGCCACAGCGTCGGAGGCCCGTTGCCGTTCGCCGCGTTTGCGTCAGCAAAGCTTCCACCTCGGCATGGCGACCTTCGGCAGCCTTCGGCAGAAAGATCGAGCACTTGCTGATGACAGGCGGCAATCACCTCGACGGACAGCACCGTACCGGACGTCGCACCCTGCGCGAGCAAAGGCGCGTAATTCCTCCAGCCAGCGGTTAGCCTCTTCAGGCCGTTGGAGCATAGCCAGATCGGCAAAATTAAGCAGCGTGGGTCGTGCGCCAGCGCCTGGTGGGTCGTGCGCCAGCGCCTGCTGGTAATGATGCAATGCTTGCTGACTCTGCCCTAAACGGCGCAGCGTATTCGCCAGATTATTGTGTGCCTGCGGATTGTCGGGATTAGCAGTCAACACCTTGGGCATACAGGATTCACTGAAAGTCAGATTGCCACACTCTTGTGCGATGATACCCAGGTTGTTCCATGCATCCATCAATTACGGATCGGCGCAACTGCCTTGCGCGCCGACTGTTCAGCATCCTTCAACTGTCCCTTTTGACGATACATCTCGACCAGATTGCTGTGAAACAGTGCAGGCGCTTGCGGCGAGCGGGTCGCCGCCTCTAAATAGGTGGCCGCACGCTCATGAAAACCATAGAAATGAGCCATAACGTCGAGCAGATGCAGGGCCCCGGTTGCTGAGGGACTACACGCAAAATACGCAGACAGAGTTGCTCTGCCTGCGCCGCCTGACCAGCCTGCCAGTGTGCATACGCGCGCCGCAAGGCCGCTTCAACGGTAAGCGGTGTCGCCACTGGATGAGTCGGATTAAGCACAAAATCATCCCTTATGCCAGCACATGAACTGAAACAATGCGTCAGCGGTATAGCCACACCGCTGGCGCAGGGGAATCAGAACTGCCAGCGCAGTTGCAGATTACCGGTGTGACTTTGATAGTGGCGGGCCGCTTCGCCGGTATGATAGTGGCGGGCCGCTTCGCCGGTATATTTTATTTTATCGTCACACTGAGGTCACGAGAGCCCACTAGAGAGGCCCCTGCCTAGAACACGCCGGTATCCACAATCGGTTTCGAACCGCGTGCCACAAATGAACTTGCGCCGGTGCTGTCGGCAGAGAAGCTGGCTATCGATTGCAACGCATCGTCATGGTATTCGTGACGCCATCCTACCTGAATAAACGGCTGGATTTCACCATCTGACATTTTGAAACGGTGAGCCAACTTCAACTTGAAACGGTGAGTCAACTTCAACGCCAGGTCACTTTTAAGTGAGGTTACCGTGGTATCGTTAACCCGCAATCCGGTACCGTTACCATCGTTACCATCCGCTTCGATATAACCGTCCTGCCCCAGTTTGCTGTAGGTCAAGGCAGCGATCGGTGTTAATCGAGTCCACTGGGTTCCCATCGAGAGCGGATACCTCACATCGAGAGCGGATACCTCACCAGACAGGAGGCAATGAACTGGTTGCCTTTGCTTTGAATGTCGCCGTGGTATTACCGTTAAATCCGGTAAAATCCAGCTGACGCTTGGTGCCGTAATGGTGGAAGATACCGCCAGTCGTTAGGTTGACGTACCAAGGGTCACCCTCATAGTTGGCATAGCCGAACACGCCGTAAGATTTGACATGGGCCGAACTGCTCAGATTATCTCCGCTGCTGTTCACCATGGTGGTGTAGCTACCTAATCCCCCAAACGCCAATTATCGTTGACCTCACCATCGCCCCCTAACATCACGCCAACGAAGTGTCCATCGTAACCCGCGATATCCCCCTGCTGATCTCGGTTGGCCTTGCTGCCAAAGCCTTGCCACCAGGCTACCCGACCGTCATCATTTTCCCCGGTCTAAATACCGCTGCCTGCACCTGCCAGACGAATGGCTTCACCGCGTTGCGCCAATACGTCCAGTACCGACATGGCGGCAGTTCTGCCGCCTGTATCGAGGCTGAGGCGATCGCCGCCGGGCTAAGTTGCCCCCCGCACGGTTAGCCTCTGCTGTATTGCCTATCGCAGCACCAGCGTTAAACAGATTGAGCAGGGACGACTCCGTACCGCTATAGACTCCGTACCGCTATAGTTAAACAGACCGTTCAATGCGGTGATGGCGTTTGACGTCGTCGCATAACCAATCGGTTTGTAATCGCCATTGCAGTCACCCAGCGGCACCACCAGATCGCTGGTGCTGCCGTGCATTACCGTGTTACCGGTCAGCAGCCCGGTGTAATTCTCAGCTCAGTAATCAAGTTTATCGGCGTTGTAATCAATGTCATAACTATTTGCCCGAATCACCACATAGCGCTGCCCTTGTGCAAACGCATATTGGCCGTTACCCATTAACCCCACGTTAGATCCGCTGGCGATATTGGCACTGCCAGACACCACCAGGCGGCCATACCCGTTGTAGGCGTTGATATCACCGTTGGTGGCAAGGTAGTTATTGACACCAAACAGCAGGCTGGCACCGCCTCCCTGTTGATAGTCGCCGTCGATCGTGAGCACATTGTTGACCATCAGTTGGACAGAGCCATTCACCAGTTGGCCTTCCTTCCCCTAGAATGACGTTGTCATTCAGCACCGTATTGCCCGTAACAAAGGTCAGGCCACAGGCCGCAATGGAAATGGTGCCGATACTGCCTTTGTCATAGCCAGTCAAGGTTCCGATGTCCTCGCCTTCACTGCCAAAGAAGGTCAGGCCGCTGGTGGAGTAGATATTTCTTGCTATCACCCCATCGTTATAGAAATAGAACGACCCGATACTCCCGCCATCGATGGAGAGCGCGATAGACTCACCGCTGATAATGCCTTCATTGCTGAGGGGAGCTAAGGGTACCAGCTGAGGGAGCTAAGGGTACCACCGTGCTGAGGGAGCTAAGGGTACCACCGTTGTAAATTCCCATGGCGATATTGGTATCGATGGAGCCCGAGTTGAAGAAGGTACCTACATACATCATACATACCCGCCACCTGATACAATCAGCCCGTCATCAGCATTAATAAGGCCAGTGTTGGAAATAGATCCAATCGAACTTAACTCTTCGACATTTTCACCAAACACGCCAATACCCAGACCAGCACTGATGGTACCACCATTAATTAACGACGCTACGCCAGCATCATTTTCCAGAATGATCCCCGCATCACCTTTAATCAATTCGGAGTTACTAATGGACTTGATACTGGAACTGGACTTGATACTGGAACTGTTTAGCAAGATAGCAGCATCGTTATAAGAGGAAATCACACCGGAGTTGGCCAATTCATACAGCTTGGAATCCTTTTTCAGCACGACGCCCTGGTCACCACTGATCTCACCAGAGATCTCGAAAGAGCATAGGTTGCTGGCGTTGATTAAAACAGCCGTATCTTCATCACCTTTGATATATCCCGAGTTGTTGAATTCCCCCAGAAAGCTGTTGTTCTCGAGGTAAACGCCCTTATGTCCTAAAATGGTGCCGGTGTTAAACAGCGAATCAATGTTACTCGCATCACTCCAAAGACCACTGTTGTCACTGGCAGTAATTAAACCAGCGTTGGTTAATGGTCCGATCGACCCGGTGTTATAGATCCCATCACTACCAGTGATAACGCCAGAGTTGCTGAGCGTACCAATAGTTGAGGTGGTTGCTGAGCGTACCAATAGTTGAGGTGTTGGTGACACCGAAATCGCTTCCGGTGATCGTACCGGTAGTGGCTATGCTCAAATAATCCTGCGCAGTTGCGATGCTCAGGCTGCTGATGTTCGTGGAAACATCGATTGATGCAGCGGATGATGGGTAAGTAGAAAAAACACCCAGTACGGCACTTACTGCCACCACCAACGGTTTGACTTTGAATGATGAAGACCTCATCCGACATCTCTTCAAAAGAATATAATTCATTGATATTTAATTATTATATATAATTGATATTTAATTAATATATATAGTATAGCATTATTAATTAATAACGATGAATAAACATGATTTACTGTTATTAATTAGAATCAACCTTCCTGGAAACAACGTCTCTGCGATCAGAACTGTCTCAAAGGGTAGACGGGGCGTGGGAGAAAACTTTCATATACTTATTCTTGATTCTTGCGCCAAGAGCACACATGCTTGTATATCAGATTATTACGTGAAAATAGTGAGGAAAGAGGTAAAAAAAAACGCCAGCCTTCGGGCTGGCGTTAACTTACAGGTTACTGGACAGGTTACTGGCGATCAGGCATAAACCGGGAAACGCTCGCAAATAGCGAGGACTTTTTGTTTCACGCGTTCAATGGCCGCTTCGTCATTGATGTTATCCAGGACGTCACAGATCCAGCCTGCCAGCTCACGCACTTCCGCTTCCTTGAAGCCACGACGGGTTGCCGCCGGCGTACCGATACGGATACCGTAGGTCACAAACGGGTTCTTCGGATCGTTTGGCACACTGTTTTTGTTAACAGTAATGTTAGCGCGACCCAGAGCCGCATCAGCTTCTTTACCGGTCAGGTTTTTGCTTACCAGATCGAGCAGGAGTAGGTGGTTGCTTGTGCCACCAGAAACCACGTTGAAACCGCGCGTCAGGAACACCTCAACCATGGCCTTGGCATTCTTCGCCACTTGTTGCTGGTAACCTTTGAACTCAGGTTCCATTGCTTCTTTCAGCGCGACCGCTTTACCAGCGATAACGTGCATCAACGGGCCACCCTGACCGCCAGGGAACACAGCAGAGTTCAGCTTTTTGTACAGTTCTTCGTCACCGCCCTTGGCCAGAATCAGGCCGCCGCGCGGACCCGCCAGCGTTTTATGGGTAGTGGTCGTGACGATATGAGCATGAGGAACCGGGTTAGGATAAACGTCAGCCGCAACCAGACCCGCAACGTGTGCCATATCCACAAACAGATAAGCACCAATGCTGTCAGCGATTTCACGCATTTTCACCCAGTCAACCACGCCTGAGTAAGCAGAAAAACCGCCTACGATCATTTTCGGTTTGTGGATTTTTGCCAGTTCAGCCACTTCTTCATAATCGATTTTACCGCTTTCATCGATACCGTAAGGAATCACTTTGTACAGTTTGCCAGACAGGTTAACCGGAGAGCCGTGGGTCAGGTGACCTCCGTGAGCCAGGTTCATCCCCAGAATGGTATCACCCGGTTGCAGCAGCGCGGTATACACGGCAAAGTTGGCCTGGGAACCGGAGTGCGGTTGCACGTTAGCGTAGTCAGCACCGAACAGCGCTTTAGCACGGTCAATTACCAGTTGCTCTACGATGTCAACATATTCGCAGCCGCCGTAGTAACGTTTGCCGGGATATCCTTCCGCATATTTGTTGGTTAACTGAGACCCTTGAGCCTGCATAACACGTGGGCTGGTGTAGTTTTCTGACGCTATCAGTTCAATATGCTCTTCCTGACGCACCACTTCTTGCTGCATCGCGTGCCACAGTTCGGCATCGTAATCGGCAATGTTCATTTCACGCTTTAACATCCGCATCTCCTGACTCAGCTAACTATATGTACAGTAATCAGCTAACTATATGTACAGTAAAAATACCCATGTACAGTAAAAATACCCGCAACGGGTATTGGCCTATAGTGTAAACCGTTTATCTCCTTGCATACGTTTATCCCCTTGCATAATAGGGCTTGACAGAGGTTTTTACGCAAACTATTAGATTCAAGCAGTACAAGGTTTAGCGGCCTAATTCCTTCTTGCGCTGGCAAGAGAGTTTTCTTCATCTGCCTCCTGCATTTTCTTCATTTGTGTTCCCGTCGACACAATAAACACCAACACAAAGCAGGGATTTACAACGGGTCAACGCCCGAATAAGATTCGTTAAAAATATATCTTATAAAGCCACCTGGAGTCACCATGCTAGACGCAAAAACCATCGCTATTATACAATATACAAAAACCATCGCTATTATAAAAACTACCCTGCCCTTGCTGGCAAAACCGGCCTGGCACTGACCGCTCATTTTTATCAGCACATGTTCAACCACAATCCTGAACTAAAAGACATTTTCAATATGAGTAATCAGCGAGAAGCGTTATTCAACGCTATCTGCGCCTATGCGGCCAACATCGACAACCTCTCGGCGCTGCTGCCTGCGGTGGAGCGTATCGCATAATAGAAACATTCTAGCTATAGAAACATTCTAGCTTCTCGATCCAGCCTGCGCAATATGGCATCGTTGGCGAGCATCTGCTGGCCACGCTGGACGAGTTGTTTAGCCCCGGCGAGGAGATATTGGATGCCTGGGGCAAGGCGTATGGCGTATTGGCTGATGTTTTTATTCAGAGTGAACGCAACATTTATCAGGATGCAGCCAGCCAGCACTATCAGGATGCGGCCAGCCAGCACGGCAGCTGGGAAGGCACGCGCCCCTTTCGCATCGTGAAAAAACAGACGCAGAGTGCGCTGACCGCCAGTTTTACACTGGAGCCTGTCGATGGCAAACTGGTAGTGGATTTTAAACCCGGTCAGTATTTGGTAGTCTACATTCGCCACGACAGCCTTACTCATCAGGAGATTCGCCAATATTCCCTGACGCACGCCCCAATGGCCGCACTTATAGCATTGCGGTAAAGCGCAAAGTTCAAGGAACCGTTTCCGGCTATTTGCACGACATGGCACATTGAAACGATATCATTTCACTGGCCGCGCCCCACGGGGATTTCTTTTTAACGACCTCCCCTAACACCGGTCACGCTTATCTCTGCGGGGTAGGGCAAACACCGTTACTCAGCATGTTGCACCAGTTAAAAGATCGGGCGCATGAAGCGTACGTCCTGTGATTGCATGCCGCTGACAGCGGCGATGTGCATGCCTTTGGTGATGAGTTAGCGCAGATTACTAGCAATGGCCCACATTGACACGTTACGTATGGTACCGTCAGCCCGGTAAAGACGATCGTCCAGGTGAAGATTTTCACTATCAAGGAGTAATGACGCTGGACAAACTGGCGTACCGTCTGAGGGATGCCAGCATGCATTTTTATCTGTGCGGCCCAGTGGCCTTTGTGCAAGCATTTTTATCTGTGCGGCCCAGTGGCCTTTGTGCAATATGCAATTCGTCTCTCATCAACTCCTCGCATTGGGCATCGCCCCCTCACAGCTACACCACGAATGCTTCGGCCCACATAAAATCGTGTAATGCGCCTACTCGCAAGCCCCTACTGCGCGGGGAAACGCACACGCGGTAATCTTATCCACGATCACAAATTTATGCTCCCACCCGATCCGGTAATGATAAAAAACGGTATCGATCAAAAAATCTATAGTGTATTTAATGAGTTGATACAACATCAAGCGTAATACTCGCGTTCGATGTGATGAGCCTATCGTGCATTTTGGATGATTTTGAATACCCCATCGTCTTACGATTGAGGCGTTTCAATCGGTTGCGCAGCGTGAGATTTTCACGCTCAACACGCTGTGTATACAGTTTGCCAACAATGTGTTTTGCTTTTGGAAGTTCGTCGTTGTAAGCCCTGTAGCATCAGTGCACCAAAATGCCACTCTGAACCCCGAGAACAGTTTTAGCAACTTACGCAGCGTTTTCTTGCTTAGAGAGCAAAATGCATAAGCAATAATCCGCTTCAAACGCGGCTCCCGTGCATACTACCGCCAGCACTGTCGTTTTTTGTTGCTAACAAATGACCACATCTCATCCACTCATCCACTTCGCAAATCAGTTGAATTTGCAGGTTATCCAGTGGCAGCGTTGTTACATTCCGCGGCGAGCGTTTTTTAAAGTACGCACACTGCATTTAATATGTAACGCCCGGGCAGTGTCACGAATACCCGCATTATTCATTGCCAAGTCAATGATTTAATCTGTCATTCCCGGTTGGCAGGCACGATAGGAATAATCGAGCTGGAAGGTGCATTTACATGACTGACAACGGTAACGCTGATGGCCACTTTTGCCATAACCGTGTTTTTTGCAGAGGCTGCCTGTTCACAAAAAACGGGCATCTTATATCAACGTTAGCCACTGTATCTCCACATCCCAAACCGGAGAGTTTACACTGTAATCAACTCATTGAATACTTGACCAAAAAATCCGATACGCATTAATTAAAATAACGTTTCATTTTAAAAAACGCAGTTTTAGATTATTGATTTGCTCCACGGCCTGTCTGCATCCCACTTTTTTGGCCGAACTAACAAGGAATTTGTGTAAAAATCATTAACACTGCGGCAAGCCTTTTGCACACTTTCAAAACGACGTCGTCTTTTTTTACTACTTTTTACTACAAGGGATGTATCTGACCATTTCTACACGATTTTCTCACCGCATTACGCTCGCGCTGTTGATTAGCGCTTCCGTGGGCAATGCAGCACCGGCTAGCGAAACGCTGCCCGCCACGGCGTTGAGAGAATACACCACGCTATCAAAGGCATCGTTGCACACCGCGGCGCGCCTGCCCGCCACCATTATGGTGCGTGACCAACAAGGATACCGTCGCCAAATACAAACGAATGAGCAGGGCCACTACCAGTGGGACGTGTCTGAATTAATTGCTCTTGATAAACGGGCCCACAAACTGCGGAGAGATAAGTTTTGCTTCATGGCCGCTATCATTGATACGCCGCTCCATAAAGTGTGTCATGGCACAAGCTTCCATAACAACAACCGAGGACGGGCACGTCGTCAAAAACTGCATTAGCTTTATGCGCGTAAACTTCTTACGCAGAAGCGCTTTACCTGACTTCGCAGAAGCGCTTTACCTGACTTATCCTGGCAATAAATGTGGAAAGAATGTTTACCGAGATCATACCAATAAGAGTAACGTTTTCCATGATGGCCTCTCCTGAAAGAAAAACACCCTGCCAGCTTACCGCTCACAGAGTGAGCTGTGACCATCTCATTAGGCCAGGCCAAGCTGCTGGAAAACAATGCCGATACGCCGACATCGCTGTATGAAGCGGCCTTTTTTCAATGGTTATGGCTGGAAGATCAGAAAGAAGCCGGTAAGCTGCCGCAAAATGCCGATCAGTACAACAGCATTCAGGAAGCACTGATCGCCCGCTTTGAAGAACTGCGCCTTAATCGCGGCTTCGGCCTGCTGCATATGGACTGCTGTCAGGATACCGAAGAAGATCGCGGTACGGTGCAGTACCTTCAGGATTGCGCGCTGGAAGCGGGTGTGCCCACAGAATTCCTCTACATGGAAGAGATTTTGCTGGGTGAAAAAGGCCAGTTCACCGATATGCAAAATCAGGTAATCGTCAACCTGTTCAAGATCTACCCGTGGGAATTTATGCTGAGGGAAATATTTTCCACCAAGCTGGAAGATGCGGGCGTGTGCTGCTGGAACCGGCCTGGAAAAGCATCATATCCAACAAGGCGTTGCTGTCTATGCTATGGGAAATGTTCCCCAACCATCCCAACTTGCTGCCCGCCTATTTTGCCGATGACGACCACCCGCCACTCGACAGCTACGTGGTAAAACCTCTGTTCTCACGTGAAGGTGCCAATATTCAGATCGTGAAAAATAGGCAACAGATCGTTCAGATCGTGAAAAATAGGCAACAGATCGCCGCTGTAGATGGCCCTTACATTACATCGAAGAAAGCAAGATCGTTCAGCAGTATCACCCACTGCCAACCTTTGGTGACCGCCATACGGTGATCGGCAGTTGGTTAGTCAATAATCAGCTGTGCGGTATTGGCCTGCGCGAAGATCGCGAACTGATCACTCAGGATCTGTCACGCTTTTACCCGCATATCATTCTGGACTGATTCTTACTGCCAGGAAAAGCCGCTTTATTCCCTTAGTCATCCTCGGCGAAAGCCGGGGATCTCTGTGAGAAGAAATACGTTTCACTTGACAGAAATTCCCGCCTGCGCGGGAATGACAGAAGTGGCGGAAAGTGGCGGTTTTAGATAAGTTTGTCAGCATCCTCAATCACCGGAAACGATAATTATTTAGTGGCATAATGCTGATATCATGATGTAATTGAATTAATTACTGAAAAAAATTAAAGAACACGCTCTCTTCGCCGATATTCAATAGCATTATTTACTTCATGGACTTTTTGGACTTTTATGAAAAAGCGATTTCTTTCTGCGCTGCTGCTTTGCGCCGCCAGCACCGCTTCTCTGCCTCCCGATGTAAAGGCCATCTACGATGAAGATACCGACCTGGTAAAACGCGCAGAGAAGGGTGATCTGGAAGCGCAGAACCACCTGGCGTACAACCTAACCACCAGCGGTTCAGACAGCGCCTGGAAAGAAGGGTTTGTGTGGCTGAAACGCGCAGCGGACGGTGGGCATGTGCCCTCACAGTTTGCGGTAGGCAAAACCTACTTTACCTCGAAAAGAATTCCACACGATCCCCAGCAGGGGCTGGCGTACCTTACCAAAGCAGCCGATGCTAATTTACCCATCGCGCAAATGGCGCTGGCAAGCCTGCTCGCCATGGCAAAGCGTTGAAGAAAGTTGAAGAAATATGCTAAAGCATTAGCATTTTGGGCAAACCGCCTGCTGAATAATGCCAAATCGTCCGAGAGCCACAAAAAAACAGCGCAGGATATTTTAGACTCGCTTAAAAACGGCTAATGCCACCACGGATAAGACAAGCCCGTGCTGTGCACGGGCTTGATATTCAAACTTAACCGCCCACTTGTACCGACAGCATACTCGAGGCTCCCATCACAATACCATCACCATCGACGGGTACCGTGATTGGTTCTTTGCCATCCTAACTGACCAGCACATAAAGCAGCGGTAAAAAGTGGTCAGGCGTCGGGTTCGACAACACTGCCCCCTTATGTTGCATAAGGTCCACCAACGGGTGGTTATCACCCTGATAGTTCAGATTGTCTTTACTGATTGAAGGAAACCGCCCTATCATAAGGCGTGGCATCGCCATCCCATTTCACCATGCGCAGGTTATGCACTACGTTGCCGCTGGCGACAATCATATAGCCTTCATCACGCAGCGCTACCAGTTTGTTGGTCCCCAACTGGTAATGATACTCTGCCGATTGCGTACCGTCCACGCTCAGTTGCACCAGAGGAATATCCGCATCCGGGTACATTTTGATCAACACGTCCCAAGGACCGTGGTCAAACCCCCATTGCTCGTGGTCAGCAATCACCGGCAGCGGTGCCAGCGCCTGTTGAATGCGCTCTGCTAATTCAAGCGATCCAGGTGCCGGATACTGAGTATCAAACAACGCCTGCGGGAAACCGCCGAAATCGTGGATGGTGCTCGGCTTCTCCATCGCCGTCACCACGGTACCACGGGTATCCCAGTTAGCCGAGACCGCGATAATGCCTTTAGGACGAGGCAGGGTTTCACCTAACTGACGCCATTGCGCGCGTGTATTCATAATTCTCTTCCAACACGTTCATTGGGCTACCATGGCCGAGAAACAGTGCGGGCATCCGTGATGTATTCATATGAAGTATCCTTAGTGAGCCATATTAATGTGCCAGTGCACTTAATGTGCCAGTGCACTCGATAAGATTACTCTACGCCCTTTTTCGTCGGGAAAAAGTCACCGGCAAGTGATGAAGAACATCAATAAATTTGAATCATCACGGTTAGGCATCCGCCATTTTCAAACCAGCGCCTTCGCTACTCATGTTCACACTACCACCCCTTTTCCCGCCATTCGAGGCTATGCGTAAGCCTCAAACCAGAAAGAAAGGCTTCATCGTGCGATACCACAATCATTGCGCCCCCGGAAACGTGGATAACGCAGCCTCAATCGCCTGCGTTGACGTAAAGATTGATATGGTTGGTGGGTTCATCCAGCAACAGCAATTGTGCAGCATCGCGGCGCCACAGCACACAAGCCAAAACCGCCTTCAAACGCTCACCGTCTCTCAACTCAGCAGCACGTTTATCAGGAACAAGCCAGCAAGCGGGCTTCGGCAAACGCCGCCGCCAAACGCTCTTGTAAATCCCAGGCCCCCTCCAGAAGTTCGAGATCTTCCAACTGATAGTCGCCTGATTCGACGCACTGGCGCGCGGCAAAAATGTTCTGGTAACCCAGCAGATCAGCCAGCGTTGTAGTTGATAAAATCTTTGTAGTTGATAAAATTTTATGCTGCTAAGCAGCATAAACCAGAGAGCCCGCGCGTTCAATATGACCGAAAGCGTGAACCTCTTGCCCTGCCAGCAGACGCAGCAGCGACGTTTTTCCGCAGCCGTTACGCCCAACCAGGCCGCACAATGAGGGTTCAAGCAATAGATTAAGCGGATCGAAAATCGTCAAGCGGTCGCGAATTGGCAGGTGAACAGATGCAAAAGAAAAGCAGGGATTGCGCACAATGAGCTATAAGCACTCCTGATATAAGCACTCCTGAATGAAATCAATAACCATCCCCGATAACGCATTCGCGTTAGCAAGGATCCGAATTCATCAGTCGTGTTTGTTCATTTTCCGATGTTTGTTCATTCTCCGTGTGTGCTCCGGAGAGACGAGAAGTTGTCGCAGCAAGGATTAATGGACGGCAGAACCTGATTCAAGATTAATTTTATCTCGTTAAGAAACGAGACATACAAAGGCCACGTATCATATTAAGCGTGAATTTTTTATCAATTATTCTATGACTTTTTATTTTTCTATGAAATGCAAAAACCCCGCCGGAGCGGGGTTTTTTAAGAGGTGAAGTCGACCGATAAGCCGGGTTCTGTCGTGGACAGTCATTCATCTAGGCCAGCACTCACGCACTGGCTCAAGCAGCCTACCCGGGTTCAGTACGGGCCGTACCATGTGAACCCCTATTTGGCCTTGCTCCGGGTGGAGTTTACCGTACCGCGAACGGTTACCCGCCGCGCGGTGCGCTCTTACCGCACCCTTTCACCCTTACCTGATCCCACTTGCGTGGGCCATCGGCGGTTTGCTCTCTGTTGCACTGGTCGTAGGTTTTACCCTCCCAGGAGTTACCTGGCACCCTGCCCTATGGAGCCCGGACTTTCCTCCCCTCCACGCGTATTCCCGGAAAGGGACAACCATGAAGCAGCGACTGTCTGGTCAACTTCGGCGCGAATGATAGGCGAATTAGTATCGATTGTCATCCTCTGCGTCGTCATCCGCCTCATTTTGCGCCAACGCATAGCGATACAGTGCGTTCTTTTTCACACCGTGGATTTCCGCAGCTAGCGACGCCGCCTTTTTCAACGGCAATTGAGCACGCAGCAGCGCCAGGGTACGCAGCGCTTCCGCTGAAAGCTCGCTCTCATCCGGTTGGAAACCTTCTACGATCAGCACCATCTCACCCTTGCGGCGATTTTCGTCTTCTTGCACCCAAGCCAGCAGTTCACCCACCGTGGCCCCCTGAATCGACTCCCAGGTTTTGGTCAGCTCTCGCGCCAGCACCACATAACGTGATTCCCCAGCACCGTTGCTATATCGGCCAGGCTGTCAATCAAGCGGTGGGTAGATTCGTAGAAAATCAGCGTGCGAGTCTCTTCAGACAGTTGCGTGCGAGTCTCTTCAGACAGTTGCAGTAAGCGGTCCTGACGCGCTTTGATTTTGGCGGGCAGAAACCCTTCGTAACAAAAACGATCCGAAGCAATGCCCGCCGCCGACAGCGCCGTGATCGCCGCGCACGGCCCCGGCAATGGCACCACGCGCACGCCCGCTTCACGACAGCGGCGCACCAGATGGTAACCGGGATCGTTAATCAATGGCGTCCCTGCATCTGACACCAGCGCAATGGATTGTCCTTGCTGAAGCTTGGTCAGCAAATGGTCGGCCTTTTGCTGTTCGTTGTGATCGTGCAGTGCAAATAAGCGCGCACTGATGGCAAAATGTTGCAATAACAGGCCGGTATGGCGCATATCCTCCGCGGCAACCACCTCCACCCCGCGCAGTACGCTCAGCGCACGTTCTGTGATGTCGCCCAGATTGCCAATGAGCGTTGGCACAACGTAAAGCGTGGATGCAGAAATGTCTGCTTGTTGTTCATGATTCATTGTTTCATCCGGGTTGCCGATTTAATATTGAGCATCTTTATAAAAAATTGAGCATTTTTATTTTTATAAAAAATTGAGCATTTTTATAAAAAAACCACTGGATACAGTATGATTCCCAATCATTTCGTCCGTTCGCAAACAGGGCGGTATCGTGTCTGTGTTATTCGCGGCGCTGCTTCTTGCGGGATGTCCAGGCCAGGCGCCACAGCCGCCTTCACCTGATGTTCAAGGTCAGACCGGAGCTTCCTCTTATGCAACAAATGGAGCAAAGCCGAGATAATAAAATAATAAGGCTGGCTGGCAATTACTTGCGATTCGTGCCTTGGTTCAGGAAGGAAAGATCCCTCAGGCAACCGAACAGTTCAACGCATTGCCTGAGCAGTTGGCACAACCGCAACAGCTTGAGCAGCAACTGCTAAAAGCGGAAATTGCCGCAGCCAACAATGATAGCAATGGCACAACCGCCGCACTGCAAGGGCTGGACGTCAGCGCACTCTCCGCCGATCAACAAGCGCGTTACTACCAGGCGCAGATCAACGCACATCCGTTACTACCAGGCGCAGATCAACGCACATCAAGGCCAGCCTTCTGCTGACTTTCGGCGTGCCTATATTGCCCAAGAACCGCAGCTCAAAGGCGATGAGCATCAAAAAATATCGATCAGACCTGGGTTGCCCTGACACAGATGTCTGCGCAATCAGTCAGTAGTGTGCTGATCAACGCCAATGAGAATGTGCTGGCCAGATGGATAGATTTGCTCACCACCTACCAGAACAACCGCGAGTCGAGCAACCAGTTGAAAGCCGTGCTGAGCGACTGGCAAACGCGATATCCGCGCCACCAGGCGGCACAAACGCTGCCAACACCGCTGGCATCAGGCCAGACTGCCTTGCCGGTGGCTATGGTGCTATCGCCCTGCTGCTGCCGCTCAACGGTCAGGCACAGGTGTTTGCCAATGCCATCCAACTGGGCTTTAATGCGGCGAAAAGCGGTCAGGCTAGTATGGTGTACAGCGCCCTGCAGATACGGCCTCCGCAGCAATAGACAACGGGACGGTAACGTCAATCAGTACGCCGTACGCCACACCAGCTAGTGTGTCACCGGCTCCTGAAGCCGCCAACGGCGTGTCAGTGACAGTCTACGACACCTCGCAGCCCGTAGCTAATCTGGTCGCACAAGCGCAGAAGAATGGCCCATCACTGATTGTTGGGCCATTGTTGAAAAACGACGTTGAGCAACTCAGCAGTCAGCAAACTACGGTGAACATTCTGGCGCCAATCAGCCCGATTATGTGCAAAACACCCCCAACATGTGCTTTTTCTCCCTATCACCGGAATTTTCTCCCTATCACCAGAAGATGAAGCGCGCGACGCGGCGCAATTTATTCACCTCGAAGGCAAATAACAGCCGCCGCTGCTGGTGCCACGCGGTGCGTTGGGCGATCGCGTGATTAATGCCTTTGCCCAAGCCTAGCAAAGGCAGGGCGGTAATACGCTGCTGCAACAACGCTTTGGTAATACTGCAGAGCTGAAACAGGCTATCAACAGCGGTGCTGGGTTCAGCCTGAACGGTCAGCCAATCAATGTAATGTCCTCAGCGGCACAGCCGGGCACAACCATCGGCTGGTTAACCATCCCAGTACAGATTGAACCCACCGTCAGCACCAGCGGCAGCGGCAATGTCGACGCGGTTTACATTCTGGCGACGCCGGATGAATTGGCGTTGATTAAACCGATGATCGATATGCGCACCACCTCGCAATCACGCCCGGCGTTATACGCCAGTTCGCGTAGTTTCCAGGCAGGGTTGGGGCCAGATTTCCGTCTTGAAATGGAATGCCTTTAGTTCAGTGAGATCCACTTGCTGGCAGGCAGCAACCCAGCGCTGATGCAACAAGTGGTTAGCCAGTTCAAGAATGACTACTCACTGGTGCGCCTCTATACCATACTGGTGCGCTTCTATACCATGGGGATGGATTCCTGGGCGTTGGCGAATCACTTTACCGATTTACGTCAGTCGCCCAGCCAGCAAATTACTGGCGCAACGGGCACGTTAACGGCCAGCGAAGATTGCGTTATCAATCGCCAATTAACCTTGGCTGCACCAAGGCCAGTTGGTGCTCGTTCCCTGAATCGGCGAGCGACAGGCACATAATATGAGCAGCACGCCGGCGCTATCTGGAACACCACGCCGGGTTGATGTTCGTTGCCGCAACGTGAATTGTCACGGCGGTGAGCTGGATTTGATTATGCAGTATGGACACACCTGGGTCTTTGTAAAGGTACGTTACCGCAAAAATGCGCAATTTGGTTCGGCAGCAGAGAGTGTGACTCCCAGCAAGCAATAGCGGTTATTAATGCTGCTGCGCTGTGGCTGGCGCAGCGACAGCAGAGTTTTGACACGACAAGCTGCCAATTCGGTATACTGGCGATTACCGGCGAACACTATGATTGCGCGTAAACACCGCATCTGGACGGTGTCGTTGTCAGAGAAAAGATCGCATTGCTCAATGGATTGCTTGGAAAATAGGTTAATGCACCGTGCTGGATAGAATAAAAGTCTGTTTCACCGAAAGTATTCAAACACAAATCGCCGCAGCGGAAGCCCTACCCGATGCGATCGCCAGAGCAGCCACTGCGCTGGTGCACTCATTACTCAATGGTAACAAAATCCTATGCTGTGGCAATGGGACTTCCGCCGCTAACGCACAGCATTTTTCCGCCAGCATGATCAACCGATTTGAAGCGGAGCGCCCCAGTTTACCGGCGATTGCACTAAATGCGGATAATGTGGTCTTAACCGCGATAGCAAACGATCGTCTGCATGAAGAAGTGTACGCAAAACAGGTGCGTGCATTGGGGCAAGCGGGCGATATCTTGCTGGCGATATCCACCCGAGGCAATAGCCGAAATATAGTGAAAGCCGTGGAAGCCGCTGTGACGCGTGATATGACGATTGTCGCGCTGACCGGTTACGACGGCGGGGAGCTGGCCGGTCTGCTTGGCCCGCAGGATGTTGCAATACGTATACCTTCACACCGCAGTGCGCGTGTGCAGGAGATGCACATGCTGACCGTTAATTGCCTGTGCGATTTGATTGATAATTCCCTTTTCCCACACCAGAACGATTAAGGAGCCCCCATGAGGATATGTTCTGCATTTGCCATGCTGTCTGTTGCCCTGTTGCTGCAAGGTTGTATTGGCGTCGCTGCCGTTGGCGGTGTTGTTGCCACCAAGACTGCTACCGACCCACGCACGGTAGGCACGCAGGTGGATGATGGTACATTGGAAGTCCGTGTCTATAACGCCATCAGCAAAGATCAGCAGTTGTCCAAAGACGCACGCATCGTAGCGACAGCCTATCAGGGTAAGGTATTACTGACCGGTCAGGCTCCTACCACCGACCTGGCCAACCGGGCGAAACAGATAGCCATGGGTGTAGATGGTGCGACGGAAGTTTATAACGAGATTCGTAAAGGCACCCCGGTATCTATGGGCACCGCTTCCATGGATACCTGGATCACCACCAAAGTGCGTTCCCAGTTGCTTGCCACAGATACGGTAAAATCATCCAACGTGAAAGTGACGACCGAGAACGGTGAAGTCTTCCTGATGGGTCTGGTCACCCAGAGCGAAGGGCGTTCCGCTGCTGAAATTGCCAGCAAAGTGAGTGGCGTGAAACACGTGACGACGGCGTTCACCTTCCTGGAATAATCGCACGTCGTAGCAAGAAAAAGGGTGCCGCGGCACCCTTTTTAATTTTCCAGTATCCGAATTTTCCAGTATCCGAATTTTCCAATATCCGAATTACGCTCCAGGCGCACTGGCCAGCGAGGAGAGTAGCCAAACGTAGCGGCGCGTCTCTTGAGCAATTTCGCCGCAGACATCCTGCTTGTCACGAGTCATACCGGACAGGAAGGTGGAAAACCCTGATTCTGCAATGAAATTACGGTAACCCGTATTGCCATTGGCCTCATCCACCCGCAGCATCAGTGGAATTAACCGTGCGCTTTTCTGATCGAACGATTTGTAAGGCCAGCGGTTATCTTTGTCCAGATAAGGGGCCAGGAAATTAAAGGCGTTAGCGATACCGCTGCCCTGCGGCGTGCGATAACGCCACAGATCTTCGCCTACCTTGTCTGCCAATATCGCCATGTTGGTAATGGCTTGCAGGTTGAAATTGCTGTAGTGAAAGGAACTGGTGCGAGAAAGCTCTTCCGGCTGCGCGCCGTCATCCTATCCTAATCTGGTGATTCACCTTGGTACGTTGTAGCGCGGCCATCGCAGAGACCACGTCTTTCTTATCGAGATACCAAGCAATACCGGCCACCTGCGCGGTGTACCAGCTATCGTGATTGTTCTTCGCTTCCGATTCACACTTCGCCAGCTTGCTGGTCTGCAACCACCCCAGATAGTACGTCATCTACTCATGCATCTGCACGTCATCCTCTTTTTTCCATCCTTGGTAGTCGCGCAGCATAATCAGTGCATCCACAATGAGGGTGGAAAAATGAGGGTGGAAAAGTAACGTCCATCGAGCACGCCTGCCCCGCGTCCTGGCGCAATGCCTGGCACGCCCTGAGCAAAATCAAGGTTGGGATTCATGCGGGTTTCAGGGTCGATAAACCAGGTTCGAATCAGCGAAATCGCCTTATCGGCATAGGCAGCGTTATCGGAGAAGTACCAGGCTAACGCCAGCGTGTACACCTGATCGGTAAAATCATCCAAACGAACACCGTCGGTGTCATCACTCTTGCTGACAGGGTTTATAACGCCGTCACGGCGCACCCAAGGCAATCAGATTTGTTGATATCGGGGCCACCAGTAGACACTGAGGCTCATATAATCGTGTTTAGAGCCACTGGGTGGCGCTATCCCCTTTCCCGTCACGCTCGGGTTGAGTTTGTTAAGTGCTTTTTCTGCCTGAGCGTCCAGTTCGGTGTAAGCGAGTCACATTTGCGGTCTCTCCGTGCCCTGCCGCAGTTGCTGCTTGACCGTCGTCAACACCGCTGTTGCAAAAACGCGTAAGGATCGTCATGACGTTCCTGCGCCTGTGCCTGCATGACAACACCGCCAATAACCCACAGCATCAGCGCACACACGCGTGCCAGCCTGTTAAACATCACCACTCGCATAACTTCCCCTTTCAACGATAGTCAAACGCACGAACGGCACAGAGCATGCCAACCTTCAACGCAGTCTGTTAGTCCGTAAAACACTTCATCCCCTATCTGGGACATTTAACGCAATATCCACTGTTGGCGTTGGCTCACATAGCGTGATGGCGCATTAACCCGAACGTGATGGCGCATTAACCCGAAAGCGAATCGGGTTCGGCAACACTGCTGCCAACAGCACCGCTTCACCAGCCGTCAAGCGACTGGCGGGCTTGTTGAAGAAGTGCTGTGCCGCCTGCTGTACGCCTAAAATTCCGAGGCCGAACACCACAATATTCAGGTAGACCGTCAAAATCCGCCGTTTGGTCCAGACCAGTTCAACCCCCACTGTGATACCTGCTTCCAGCCCTTTACGCAACCAGCTCCGACCATCCCACAGAAACAGGTTTTTCACCATTTGCTGCGTGAGCGTCGAGCCACTGCGCACCCGAGCACCGTCACGCTCATTGTTCGCCAGCGCTGCCCGGATGACCGCCATATCAAACCCGGCATGTTCCGGGAATTTCTGAGCTTCTGCGGCAATCACCGCCAATGCCATCACGGGCGCTATCTCATCCATTGGCACCCACGTCGAGCGAGCAACGTAAGAAAAATCACTGCTCTGCCATCACGGCAGAAAACGGAACCGGCAAAAACGCGAACAGAAAAATCCCTGCCAGCCACAGGCCGAGCAACGAAAGGACGCCGCGAATTACCCAACGTCTTATCCCAAGGAACACACCGCGTTTTTTGCCCTACCCTCTCATTCAGTAAAGCCCAAAACACGTTCAACCAGTTTATCAATGCCTTTGGCCGCCTTGCTAATGGAGTTAGCCAGCATGTAGGCCGGTGTCGTCACCACTTTGTATTGCGCATCAACCACAATATCATCCACCGGACAAACAATGTGTATACCGCCCATTTCTTCTATATACTATACATTCTGCGGTATCTACATTCTGCGGTATCGATACAATTTTCAATTGTAACTCTTACCGACTCCCCCAGCAATTTTGGCAACAGTGCCGGGGCGACGCAAATAAAACCAATTGGTTTGTTCTGCTTATAAATTTCTTGCGTGAGTAACGCCAATGATTCATCAAGCTGACACGCCGCGCCATCGGTCACGAAATCACTAAGATTCTTCGCCACACCAAAACCTCCGGGAACAATTAACGCGTCCAATTGGCTGGCATCCACCTGCGACAGTGGCTGAATGTTGCCACGGGTGATACGCGCGGACTCGACTAAAATATTGCGATTCTCACCAGTTACTTCACCCATCAGGTGATTAACTACATGAAATTGCTGATGATTATGGGCAAAGCATACCGCCTGAGCCCCCGCACGATCGACGGCAAGCAGCGTCAGCACTCTTCATGAATTTCGGTTCCATCATAGCTGCTGCAACCGCTCAGAACGATGCCGACTCATTTCATTATATTTTTTCCTTCATTTCATTACATCAACTAATTGATTTTTTTGATTGAAAAACACTAATCTACATCACACATTTTAGTGATTCTTGTAGCGTTTCGTCACCTTATGACGTTGCGAATACTCGCACCTTCTAACTGAAACTGCTAATAATTAGCAAGCAGGTGCATAGTTTCCCTGGTGTTGGCGCATAATTCGCGCACCCCGGCCTCGGTCGGGGTCATTTTTTTAGGCCCCTGAAAATCCTTTTCGCCCACATCCTCACGATGTCCACACCGCAATTTATCGCACCGCGTTGGCGTGCACCCGCTATTTGCGGGCGCGTTTTTCCTGTTCAGCCACCCAAGCTTTCAATACGTCAATATCGTGCTGCCAGTCGTGTTTCAGTTCGTCAATCCACGCCTGCACATTATCGCACCAGGCGGGCAACGTCGTGGTCTGGATTTTCTGCGCCACCTGCTGTAGATGACGCAACCCAACGGAACCGGCGGCACCTGTGATTTTGTGCCCCTCTTCTGCGATGCCTTTCTGATCGAGCGCTGTGATATTGGAATCCAGCACGGCAAGATAACCGGGCATCATCTGCTCAAACATCGCCACGCTCTGATAGATCAGCGACGGTCCGCCCAAATCTAGATATTGTTGCAACATGGGAATATCAAGCAACGGTTCTCGAACCGGTTCCTGCTCCGACACGTCGAGGGTGGCTTGCTCAGGCTCATCCTGATAGTCCCCCTGATAGTCCCAATACTGTTTAAAAACAGCGGTTAATACAGGCACCGCCAGCGGTTTGCTAAGCACATCGTCCATACCCGCATCGAGATATTCTTTTTTATCGCTCAGTACGTTAGCCGTTAAAGCAATCAGCGGTGGCACGTTTTGTCCGGCATATTTTTTGCGCAGCTCACTCGCCACATCCAGCCCGGTCATGTCCGGCAGTTGGATATCCAGCAGCACCAGATCGAATTCGTCCGGATCGAACATCATCAGCGCTTCCTGTCCGGTCATCGCCACTTCCACGCTGCTGCCCAGTTTCTCCAGCACCGAACGCGCTACCACCACATTCAGCTCGATGTCCTCCACCAGCAGCACGTTGAGCGCGGGTAACGGCAACTCATCCTCTCCGCCGACAATCACCTCATCTTCCAACGCCGGGGCGGTAACGGTCAGTGTAAAGCAAGAACCTTTGCCCTGCGTGCTGGTGACATGAATATCACCGCCCATGTTCTGCGCCATACGCTTGGAAACCGCCAAGCCAATGCCAGTACCGGTCGCCGGTTTACCGCCATGTTTGTCTTTTACCTGATAGTACATGGCGAAGATTTTCTCCAACTCATCTTCGGGGATGCCCATGCCAGAGTCTTCGACATCAAAACGCAACTGATCGCCCGATTCGTGCCAGACACGCACCACGATGTTCCCTTTCTGGGTAAATTTTACCGCGTTACTGAGCAGGTTCCACAGAATCTGGCGCAGACGCGTGCTATCTGTAATCACCCGCTGTGGCAACGGCGGATGCTGTTCAACGACCAGTTGCAACCCTTTCGGCTGCGCCAGCAAACCGCCCAGGTTTTCCAAATCCGCCAGGAAGCCAATGAAATCAATCGGCTGATTATCCAGTTGCACCTTGCGGCGCTCCTGCTTGTCCATCTCGATCACGTCGTTAAAGATATTGCCCAGCGTGATGGCGCTGACATGCAGGGTTTTGAGGTATTTTTCTTGTTTTGCATCCATGTGAGTATCGAGCAGGATGCGACTGAGGCCCACAATGCCATTAAGCGGCGTACAAAGCTCGTGGCTAATTGTTGAGATGAAGGTGGTTTTCTCCCTACTGGCGTTCTCTAACGCGTCCTGATAGCGCTTACGCTCGGTTATATCGCGCCCAAAACCCATCAGCCCGTGTCGCTTGCCCATTCGGTCGTAGAAAGGCACCTTGCGCAGTTCAAAACAGGCTTTGCGACCGTCAGGATAGACCAGCCATTGTTCATAGGTGAGTGACACGTTATGACGGAACACTTTTTCATCCGTTTCCATCACTTTTTCCGCCACATCGGGGGTGTAAACGTCTTTTGGCGTCAGGCCCACCAACTGTCTCTGGCTGCGACCCAACAGCAGTTCCATGGCGCGGTTACAGCAGGAAAACTCTTTATTTTCATTGCGGTAGTAAACCAGGTCCAGCGAGGCATCCAAAAACGATCGTAACAGCGCTGATTGTTGCTCCAGTTCCACCTGCGCCAGTTCGCGTCCGGCAATTTCCTCTTTGAGCTTGCTCAGCATCATCAGGCGCGCCTCTTCCGCTTTTTCGCGATCGGCAATATCCTGATTGAGCTGGGCAATATTGTCCTTTAGCTGATCATTCAGCGTCTGGTCGCGCAGGCGCGACTCCTCCAATTGATCCACCACCACGGATAGGAAATAGACCGCCCAGGGGGTGATTAACATGCCAAAAAACACGGAACGAACGACATCGATGTCTTCGACCTTGCCGGTTAGCAGCAGAGTGACTGCCATCAGCACGGCCATCGCCAGCAGCACCAGCACCGAGGCCAGCAACAGTGAAAAACGCACCAGCCCGAGCTTTACCATCAAATCGACGTAGTACTGCGCCAACAACCGGATCTGCTTCATAGAGAATTTCCTTGGATACCCA
Organism: Symbiopectobacterium sp.; assembly: GCA_051710525.1. Lineage (GTDB taxonomy): Bacteria > Pseudomonadota > Gammaproteobacteria > Enterobacterales > Enterobacteriaceae > Symbiopectobacterium. The sequence goes on from JBPESR010000002.1 coordinate 134,929, forward strand.
CCGCGCCATCATAACGTAAAACTCAGTACGATGCGGTGAGACAATCAGCACAACACGTTAACATTATCCTAAGATAACCGTTTGATATGGTTGACCGAGCGCGGAGCCTTGCCCCCCCATGTGCCTGAAGGTATAAATCCAGTTCTACCATCCCGGTCCAGCGATTTTCGCACCATAGCGGTGCCAGCAGCATCGGCCGCCGGGCGCTGGCAGAAATACGGTGGAACACCACCTCTGGTGGCGTATGGCGAATCATATCTCCGGCCGTGGCGACGTAGGTGTCCAGCGGCAATTCGCAGAGGCACCCGGCACGCTACGCCTTAGCCATAATGCTACCCTCAACGATATGCAGAGGGTGAAGCTTGATGCCTTCAACGCCGGTATCCACCACGCGTTGCAGCGTCGTCATGCAGTGATCGGCACGCTCGCCCAGCAATCAGAGAATCAGGTGGCAGCACACGCGTAAACCGCGCTGATGCGCACGCTGCACCGTTTCCTGATAGCAGGCAAAATCGTGACCGCGATTGATGCGATGCAGCGTTTTATCCCAGGCGCTCTGTAGCCCCAGTTCCAGCCACACCTTATAGCCTTGCGCATGGTAACCTGCCAACAGATCCAGCACGCTGTCCGGCACATAATCGGGGCGCGTACTTACGCACAGGCCGACTATCTCGGCTTGTTGCAATGCCTCCTGATAAAGCCGGTCCAACATCTGCACTTCGCCATAGGTACTGGTATGAGCCTGAAAATAGGCCAGATAACGCTTGGCGCGATTGACCTTGCCCGCCTGCGTGTTGAGCTGTTCGACGTGTTGAGCTGTTCGACAATGCTGTGTTGAGCTGTTCGACAATGCTTTAGCGTTGCATGGCTTCATCGGCAAAAGAGACCACATTGCAGAATGTGCCCCCCCTCCCGAGGGTGCCATCCCAGTTTGGGCAGTTAAATCCGCCGGGCGGCGTCAGTTTATGAATCTTTTCACCATAACTACTACGTTACAAATCCCCTCCAAACATATTGATTAATTTTTGCAATTGCATATTCCAACTTACCCCCTGGGAAAAGCAGACTACCCTTCTCTTCCTGCGTTCGCGATGACCGCGATCAATCACACACATCCAAATAAATAAATTTTTATTCGCTTTTAGTGAAAAAAACTTACATCTACGCGGATTAAAAGTTTCTAATCCCTTACGATCGCCTAATGAAAAGATGAAAAATTACTTAAATAGTTTAATTAAATATAAAAACATATATATACAGAATAATATTTTATATATAGAGATAACGCAGCAGGGTGACGAGATGTTCACGCTTTTGCATAGTGATACAAATCACACTTCATTCGGCCATCAATGCGTAGCCCAACGGAGATTTTTTTGAAAAATAATTTATTTTCATAAAAAAAAAACTAAAAATTATCCCTTAATCGCACATTTTGCATTGATATTTGACCTGAACTAGCTTTCTCGCTAATTTGGGAGTCCGCTGGAAGCTTTCCCGACGAGTCCGCGACTCGTCATATGTATGCAGTTAGAAAAGAAAGACTCCCTCTTAAAGCAAGTCATAGTCCACTTGTAAGACCGTCACGATAGGCCAAAGAAGAGAACGGCAGGATGCGCGACCCCGTCATCCGCCACCGTTCAACGCCACGGTTCCGAACGAAGTAGGTTGTGAGAGTCACAAAGAGCCTGGGGAGGTTCACTGAGATATGTTGTACGATGCATCCCAAGAGAGAGAAACAACTGTGGTTTCGGATTGATCGCCCATTGTGGTTTCGGATTGATCGCCCATATATAGAAGGTGAACCGAGCCACAAGGTAGTGCGTACTGCGATCCACGCACTGGCCCGTATGCAGCACCATGGCGCGATCCTTGCTGACGGCAAGACCGGCGACGGCTGCGGCTTGTTATTACAAAAACCTGATCGGTTCTACCGACTGGTAGCCGAAGAGCACGGCTGGCGGTTGGCGAAGAATTATGCTGTGGGCATGATGTTCCTCAATCAGGACCAGGATCTGGCCCGCGCGGCACGTCGCATTGTGGAACTGGCCCGCGCGGCACGTCGCATAGTGGAAGAAGAGCTGAAAATGAAACATTGTCCGTATTGGGTTGGCGTGAAGTGTCCACCAACCCAGACGTGCTTGGTGAACTTGCTCTCTCCTCACTACCACGCATCGAACAGATTTTTCTCAATGCCCCGGCGGGATGGTCGCCGCGCGAAAAGCGTTTCCTCTCACAGAGATCCCCGACTTTCTCCGAGGATGACGAGGAAGAAAGTGGCTGTCATCAGTCCGAGGCGGCGCAAGCCGCCTTTTTCTAGTGCGCACTATGCGGATGATTTAGCTATTGCTATTGAATTGATCGAGGATGTCCTGCTCTGTCAGCATCGGCGTTTGCTGGGCAAAATCATAAAAATCCGGTTTGCTTTTAATAAATCCGGTTTGCTTTCAATATAAAGCTGATTTATCAACCGTTTATGATCGTATAGGAATATCCCCGCAGACAGTTCATAGGTTTGCGTTTCCAGCAGCAGATATAATAGAGGATGGGTGCCGCAGATTCGGAAGAACGTACGCTCGGCCCATTCTGACGAGCGGTAATAGGTAACATTCTATTTACTGCGCAATGTCACATCGTGTTTGCACTCAACCGCCAACAGTGGTCCGTCGCCCCACTGGCGACACATGTTGCCATGACACACGCTGACGTCATACACACACGCTTCTGGTACTTCGACAGTGACTGCGCCGCATAAGCTCTGGCCTTTGGTCATTTTCATCACGCCCTTCTGCCGCAAACAGTTATCGATTTTATCAACTATGTTGACATAAAATGGTCGTGTATTCAATGAGTTGATACAACATCAAATGAGTTGATACAACATCAAACGTAATACTCGCGTTCGATGTAAGTGCTGATGAGCCTATCGTGCATTTCCGATGATTTTGAATACCCCAACGTCTTACGATTAAGGCGTTTCAATCGGTTGCGCAGCGCCAGATTTTCACGCTCAATACGCTGTGTATGCAGTTTGCCAACAATGTGTTTTGCTTTTGGAAGTTCGTCGTTGTAAGCCCTATAGCCATCAGTGCACCAAAATGCCACTCTGAACCACGAGAACATTTTAGCAACTTACGCAGCGTTTTCTTGCTTAGAGAGCCAAATGCATGAGCGATAATCCGCTTCAAACACGGCTCCCATGCATACCACCGCCAGCGCTATCGTTTTTTGTTGCCAACAAATGACCACATCTCATCCACTTCGCAAATCAGTTGAATTTGCAGGTTATCCAGTGGCAGCGTTGTTACATTCCGCGGCGAGGTTTTTTAAAGTACCCAGGACGGCAGGGTTTTTAAAGTACGCAGGACGGCATTGATACTAATATGTAACGCCCGAGCATTGTCACGAATACCCGCATTATTCATTGCCAAGTCAATGAGTTGGTCTGTCATTCCCGATTGGTAGGCACGATAGGAATAATCGAGCTGGAAGGTGCATTCACATGACTGACAACGGCAACGCTGATGGGCACTTTTGCCATAACCGTATTTTTTACAGAGGCTGTCTGTTCATAAAATTTACAGAGGCTGTCTGTTCATAAAACGGGCATCTTACATCAACGTTAGCCACTGTATCTCCACATCCAAAACCGGAGAGTTTACACTGTAATCAACTCATTCAATATTTGACCGCCGATCAGCACAGGGAAATAGATCATACGATCCTTTTCGTTCCACACTTCGCGATCGGGAAACTGGATCACCTGATTCAGGCGTTAAGGGCTTTTTTCATCTGTTCGATCACTGGGGTGGTCTCTGGCATAACGTCATGCCAGAGGAAAAACGCGTGTGCCGCTTGATTGATCAACATACCAAAACCATCCGCCAACTGTGATGCCCCCTGCTGCTGGCACCACAGCAAAAACGGCGTCAGGCTGGACTGATAAAACATGTCATAACAGCGCGTAGAGGCCGTGATCAATGATGCAGGTAGATCGGGAATGTCGCCAGCGATCCCTGACGAGGTGGCATTGATGATCAAATCGAAGTTTTCGCCTTCCAGCTCATCCAGCGGCAGCGCGTCAATCGGCCCCACTGGCTGAAATAGCGTCACGAGCGTTTCTGCCTTGGCAAATGTCCGATTGGTCACCACCAGCGAACACCCATGGCTCAATAGCGGCTGAATAACGCCACGGCTGGCACCGCCCGCACCGATCAACAGCACCCGATCCTGTGGCGTCACCAGAGCAAGACGCTGCAGATCACTCAGCAGCCCAATACCGTCGGTATTATCCCCCAACAGTCTGCCCTCTTCGAGCCGCTTCACGGCATTGACCGCTCCTGCTAACGAAGCGCGTTGGCTCAGTTCATCGACTTCCTGATAGGCGCGTTCCTTGAAAGGCATGGTGATATTCGTCCCCAATGCCCCTGCCTGAAAAAAATCACGCAGCGTTTGTTCAAAGCTGTCCAACGGTGCCAACAGGCGTTCATACGTCAAGCGGATCCCTGTTTGCTCAGAAAACAGCGCATGAATCTGCGGCGACTTGCTGTGCGTAATAGGATGACCAAACACTGCGAATGACGTTACTTCAGACACCGTTATCTCCACTTTTTAACCTCGTCGTATCAGGTTGCCTGTCAAGACATCTCGAATTTCAGACGTATTCTGCCGCCCGGATGTTTCTCCGTGCAGAACAGGAAAGGCCTCACCAAACTGGGTCAGAACTTCTTGTGCCGTGCGGCACGGCGGCAGTCCAGTCAGATTGGCGCTGGTTGAAATGATCGGCTTGCCAAATACCAGGCAAAGTTCACGCACAAGAGGATGTGCGCTGACACGCACCGCCAACGATGAAAATTGCCCGGTAAACCAACGTGGCGTACTCGGCCTGGCTGGCATCACCCACGTTACCGGTCCCGGCCAGGAGGCAAACATCACCGCCTTTTGCTCAGCGCTGAGCTGGCTGTCATCAATATAGGGAGCGAGCTGTTGATAATCAGCCGCGATCAGGATCAGCCCTTTTTCGACAGGCCGTTGTTTCAAGGCCAACAGTTGCATCACTGCGGCTTCGCTGTCAGGATCGCACCCCAAGCCGAAAACCGCTTCGGTAGGATAGGCGATGACATTGTGCTTTATCAGTTCCTGAATGACAGAAACCGGTTGTTTCACTACATTACTCATTGGTATCAACTTCTGCCGTTACAGGCTTTCCAGAGGCTTTACTGGCACAAAAACGTTTGACGCCCTGCGCCGTTTTCTTTTCGAACAAGAGCGGATAGATAGTGGCAGGTTGGGCACGTCCCCGCTACCGGTTTATGGTTGAGAGCAAATTGGCACTCCGGGTAGCGCGAGCAGCCCAAAAAAGGGCCGCGGCGAATGGAGAGAATCACCAGTAGCGCGCCGCACTCAGGGCAGCACTCTGCCTTTTTATCTACTATAAGTGCAGGGATTACCATGGTTTATTCTGATTTGTAGGTTTAATGCAAATACTCCTCATCTGCTTCAAACAGCAGATCTTCCATTTGCTGGTAGGCGTTTTCACATCCGGGTAGATTGAACAACACCATGAGGATCACCCATTTAAGATCTTCCAGATCGAACGATAAGGTATCCAGCGCCATCACGCGATCAATCACCATCTCACGCGTTTCAAGATTTAACACGTTGATTTGCTCCAGGAACAGCAAAAAGCCCCGGCACTCGGTGTCGAAGCGCTGCTCCTCTTCCCGCGTATAAATGCGCAGTGCATGGGGATCGCTTGCCAAGGCAAAAAGCACTTCTTTGCCTTCCTGCAAATCCGCCAGGCGCTCCAGCCAGTTCAATGCGCTATAGATATCAGCACGATCGAACCCAGCCCGCGTGAGGTCATCAGTTAATGCATCCTGATCAACGCGTAGTTCCGTTTCGTTGTGGATGTAAGTTTCAAACAAGTACATGAGTACGTCGAACATGCCAGCCCTCCTCAATCGGACATAGCCGCCGGGCAACTGCTTCTATCCATCCTGTTAACTCCAGACCAGCAACTTACCTACTACCTCTGTACTACTACCTCTTTACCTACTACCTCTGTACTACTACCTCTGTACAGGTTGGCCCGCACGTTCAGCGACAACATCAACAGGTGTAACCTCATCTCCTACGTTAGCCAACACGTCGGCAAATGGCAATTCCACATCGGCGCCTAGAGCAGAAATAGTTTCATTTTCGCCAAGGGGCAGCCACTAGAACCCACTGCCCAACTATTCAATGATGTCTTTGGGACAGGTAACCAGATAAGCCCACTGCTGGATGAGCCAGTGAGTGCCTTGTACCATTGGGTTATCCAACGTGCCGGTAGCGCGAAGAGATCGCGATTCTACTCCAACGCACAGCGCGCTGTGACTAAAGATTCGGTGCTCATGGAAGCCTCGACAACCAGCAAGCAGAGGCTTATCCCACTGATGATACGATTACGGCGGGGAAAGTTGATTGCCTTCTGGGGTTCATTCAGGGGAAATTCGGAGACAAGAGCACCACTTTGCTCCACCAACCGCTCTGCCAGCGCGCGATGGCGGTGGGGATACGTCTGCTTCAATCCATTACCCAGCAACCACGCTTTCCCCTCCTGCATCCAGAGCCGCCTGGCGCGCCACGCCATCGATACCTAATGCCAAACCGCTGGTGATAACAAAACCATTCAATGCCAGTTCCTGCGCAAAGCAGTGTCCCCACTGCGTGCCATACGCAGAAAGGTGACGGCTGCCGACCATAGCCAGTTGAGGGGCACAGAGAAACTGAGGGTTACCACGCACAAACAGTGCCCGGGGCGAAGCGGGGATCTGACGCACAAGAAGCGGGGATCTGACGCAACAAAATAATGGGGGGTAACGCGATTCTGCGTACGTAATCAAAACGTAATAAAATAAGAAGATGGTGAGTCGGTTCATCCAGCCAGCGTAATACCCTTTCACACTCCGTTTCATCTTGCGACAGAAATTGCGCGACCTGTTCTTCGGACAAAGCCAGCGCAGATAGTGCCTCGGCAGTTACCTCTGCTAGCGGACGCAATTGCTCCACCAATTGCACCGTTTTCGCCGCGTTGAGGCGGCGCACGTTCATTAACCGCAGCCATAACTCCACGTCCTGCATGCGTTCATCCTTGTGCCATTGCGCTTTACAGGGCAAATGCTGTCAATCAGAACCGGAAATGTCTAGAATAGATCTAGATACGCTTTCATCAACCGGATAAAGATCGAAATCAACTATGTCAGTTTTGCAGGTATTACATTTTCCAGACGAGCGGCTTCGCACTATCGCGAAACCTCTCGCAGAGGTTAATGCAGAAATTCAGCGCATCGTCGATGATATGTTCGACACCATGTACGAAGAAGAAGGCATCGGCCTTGCTGCGAGTCAGGTGGACGTGCATCAGCGCATTATCGTGATTGACGTTTCCGAAGAACGCGATCAGCGTTTGGTGTTGATCAACCCAGAGCTGCTGGAAAAAGACGGCGATACCGGTATTGAAGAGGGTTGTCTGTCCATTCCTGAAACCCGTGCGCTGGTGCCACGCGCTGAGCGCGTGAAGGTCAAAGCGCTGGATAGGGAAGGTAACCCCTTTGAGCTGGAAGCTAATGGCCTGTTGGCAATCTGTATCCAACACGAAATGGACCATCTGGTTGGCAAGCTGTTTATTGATTATCTCTCGCCGTTAAAACGCCAGAGAATTCGTCAGAAGCTGGAGAAACTGGCACGACTGGATAGCTGTCCATAGCACTCGCTCACTATTTCAGGCTCTCTATTTTCAGGAAAAATGATGCCCGCATCATCCCCCTTACGCATTATTTTCGCTGGTGTTCCTGACTTCGCAGCGCGTCACCTCGACGCGCTGCTTGCTTCACCACATCAGGTGGTTGGTGTGTTTACCCAGCCCGATCGCCTGGCTGGCCGAGGCAAGAAGCTCACTCCCAGTCCGGTCAAAGTGCTGGCCGAGCAGCATGGCGTCCCGGTGTTGCAACCCAAATCGCTACGTCCTGCAGAAAGCCAGCAATTGGTCGCTGATTTACAGGCCGATATTATGGTACTGGTGGCCTATGGCTCGCTGCTGCCGCAGGCAGTGTTAGATATGCCGCGCCTGGGCTGTATCAACGTGCACGGCTCACTGCTACCGCGCTGGCGCGGTGCAGCCCCGATTCAACGCGCGTTGTGGGCCGGAGACACCGAAACCGGTGTAACCATCATGCAAATGGATGCAGGGTTGGATACCGGTGCCATTCTGCATAAGCTGTCATGCCAGATAACGCCGCAAGACACCAGTGCCTCGCTGTACGATCGCCTGGCAGAGCTGGGTCCACAAGGGCTACTGACAACGCTGGCATCACTGGCGCAAGGAACGGCTGTCGCAGAAAAACAAGATGACAGTCTGGCGACGTACGCCGAAAAACTGAGCAAAGAAGAGGCTAAGCTTGACTGGTCACTCAGTGCCGAGCAATTGGAACGCTGTATTCGTGCGTTCAATCCCTGGCCTGTCAGCTATATCACCATTGACAAGCAGCTGGTTAAAGTGTGGAAAGCCAGCGCATTGGATGCTAACTACAGCGCACAACCCGGCACGATCATCAGTGCAGACAAGCAAGGAGGTATACAGGTCGCCACCGCGCAAGGCGTGTTAAACCTGCTGCAACTGCAACCTGCGGGCAAAAAACCGATGTCGGGGCAAGATCTGCTAAATTCGCGCCGCAAATGGTTAACTCCAGGCAACGTACTGGCATAATACACTCATCCATTAACATAATACACTCATCCATTAAAAGGCATTTCGTCTGCTGTTATGGCAGCAGAGTTAAAATACATAAAAACTATAAATATCAATTCATTAACTGAATTTATCACTCAAAAAATAGGAGACAAAACACAACAAATCACTACAATACACGACATTTTTATCAATACGTTACCGTCCATTTTCGACCTCAATACGTTACCGTCCATTTCGACCTTGCTAACTACGCCAGAATCGCCCAGATTTGACAAACTTGAGGGAGGAGGATTTCGATGGCATACCGTTACCTGAGCAAGATATACTGCGCCGATGACAACATCCTCACTCTCCCAACATGACTCCCTGTTCAAGAAGTTCCTTAGTGATATCGCAGTCGCTCGGGACTTTCTGGAAGTCCATCTGCCGCCACACCTGCGTGAACGCTGCGACTTCAGTACGTAGGCAATGGAGTCGGGCAGCTTCATCGAAGACGACCCGCGCACTCAGTGTTCGGATATGCTCTATTCCATACAGACAAAAACGGGGAAAGGCTATATCTACACATTGATCGAGCACCAGAGTAGGCTAGAGAAGTTGATGGCGTGGCGTTTAATGCGTTATAGCATGGCAGCCATGCAGCGGCATTTGGAGCAAGGAAACGAGACCTTGCCCGTGGTCATCCCCTCCTGTTCTAGCACGGCACCACGTCGCCCTACCCCTACAGCACCCAATGTCTCGATTGCTTTGCTGACCATGAACTGGCAGAATCAATCTATACACAGACATTCCCGTTGGTTGATATCACTGCTATGCCGGATGATGAAATACTCTCTCATCGGCGGGTAGCACTGCTGGAGGGTAGCACTGCTGGAATTATCGGCGGGTAGCACTGCTGGAATTGGTGCAAAACACATCCGTACACGGGACATGCTGGAATTGGTTAACGAACTAGCCTAAATTGGTTAACGAACTGGCCTATCTGCTTGAGCAATGGGCCGTGCCTAAACAGCAGTTCCGTAGCCTGATATACTATATTGCAGAGTGGGGGAATACGTATTGCAGAGTGGGGGAATACGTCGAATGAAGCACAATTCCTACAACATATCGCCGCCAAAGCAAATAACTAGCAGGAGGACATCATGATCATTGCATAGCAGCTTGAAGCCAAAGGTGAACAGCGCGGCATCGAAAAGGGAATACTTCTCGGTCGCAAAAAAGGCGAGCATAGCGCCTCGCTGAAAATTGCAAGGCAAATGCTTACCCGAGGAATTAATCGTGATGCCGTTAAAGCATGCACCGGCCTGTCCAACGACGAACTGGTGAGCCTCGACGGCCGACGCTAATTCCCCGTTTTTTCACTTTCAGGCGCTTCCGGCCACTCAATATCTGGCGCTTTACGGATATCTACCCTGTTAAGCAGTACACGGTAGGTTTTCCACGCGACAAGCTGGGTCTTTTCTTCCTTTGTGGCCATATCGAGGTCTACCGCATCCTGTAGCGGGGCAATAACGTTCATCGCGTCCCGCATCAACGATGCTTTCTTAAACTTTGCTTTCGTAACATAACAAGTTCACACCGAGTTGGGATGCGACGGACCACTTTTTTACCATCAAAAAGCCAGCCACCGTAGATATCCACCCCATCAGGAAGTTCATCGACGTCGACAACGGTAAACCAGGCGTGGTAAAGCGCGGAGACATCTTTAGCCATTGAGCGAATGATGCCGGTATCGGGTTCTATGCAGAGTTTGTATTTTTTTGGTGAACAGGTTCAACGTTTCATAAAAATTCTGACCGTCTTCACTACGAATCTGACCGTCTTCACTACGAAAATACTGGACGCTATTACCGTAGGGCATCTCTTCAGGGTACGTAGGGCATCTCTTCAGGGTAATAACGGAAGACATTTTTTAATTCCATAGTGACCTCATTTTAGTGACCTCATTTTGGATCAGAAATGTCAGAAATGGTACGCCATGCGCCATTGATGTAAATTTGTAATTGTCGATAAGTAAAAACACGCCATAAGCATCATCACCGTCATGCCAAGCTCGCGTTAATACACAACCGATGGGTGCTTCATCACCGATAGGTGCTTCATCCGGACCATACGCATTTATCTTAGGTGGGGAAGGTGGAGAACCGCGCTGCATTTTTTGCACATAACGTGCATCAGATTCTGCTTTGGTATATGACTGGCCTAATGAGATGGTTACCCACACTCTATGAGCGGTACCCTTGCACTCTATGAGCGGTACCCTTGCAGGGTGTTTTTCTTTCAGGAGAGGCCATCGTAGAAAACGTTACTCTACGTTACTCTTATTTGGTATCGATCTCGGTAAACATTCTTTCCACATTCATTGCCAGGATAAGTCAGGTAAAGTGCTTCTGCGTAAGAAGCTTACGCGCACAAAGCTAATGCAGTTTTTGACGACGTGCCCGTCCTCGGTTGTTGTTATGGAAACTTGTGCCGGGGCACACTTTATGGCGATGGCGCGGCGTATCAGCGATGGCGCGGCGTATCAATGATAGCGGCCATGAAGCAAAACTTATCTTTCCGCAGTTTGTGCGCCCGTTTATCAAGAGCAATAAAATGGATGCCGGAGGAGTGTCAAGAGCAATAAAATGGATGCCGGAGGAGTGGGCGAAGGCGTTAGAACCGATAATCGCTTTGTTGCCGGGGATTGGCATGTTGCAAATCTGGCTCACCAACTGACAGGTGCGATAGATTTCCTGATGATTGATATTGGTGTGGACGTTCAGCAAATCCTGAAGGGTTTTGATCGCCATGATCACTTCTTCCAGCGCAGTGTTGCCTGCGCGCTCGCCTAGACCGTTCAGTGTACCTTCTACCTGACGTGCGCCAGCCTGTACCGCGGTGATGGAGTTGGATACCGACATACCCAGATCGTCATGGTAGTGCACAGAAATCATCGCTTTGTTGATATTTGGCACGCGATCGTACAGCGTGGTGATAATGCCGCCGAACTGATACGGCGTGGTGTAACCCACGGTGTCAGGGATGTTGATGGTGGTGGCACCGGCGTTAATCGCGGCTTCAACGATATGGCACAGGTTATCAATAGGGGTGCGACCTGCGTCTTCGCAGAAAACTCTACTTCGTCGGTGTAGTTACACGCCCGTTTGATGGAGTGAACCGCTTTCTCAATCACCTGCTCGAACGACAAATGCAGTTTGGATTCAATGTGCAGGGTGGAGGTGGCCAGGAATACGTGAATACGGAAGGCTTTGGCAACGCGCCGCGCCTCAGCGGCGGCATCAATATCTTTATCGACGCAGCGGGCCAAACCACATACCTGGCTGTTTTTAATCTGACGCGCAATAGTCTGTACCGATTCAAAATCGCCCGGCGAAGAGACTGGGAAGCTGACTTCCATCACGTCCACGCCTAATATTTCCAGCGCGTAGGCCACTTTTCCATCGCGTAGGCCACTTGCAGTTTCTCTACACTCAGACTGGCTTGTAATGCCTGCTCACCATCACGTAATGTGGTATCGAAAATAATGACCTGCTGGCTCATTGGAAAGATTCCTTATCGTGTTTATTCGAGAGCCGAACGGGTAAAAAACGGGTAAAAGTAAAAAAAGACCCGTGCATCGGCACGGGTTCTTCGTTCTGCGTAACGTGAAATCAGCTCTGATTTTCACCCACAGGCATACCGAGCAATATTGATGCGTGTAGTTGTAGGCCTAGTAGGAAAGTGTGTTTGAACATGATATCTCGTCTACTCTTGATCGTCGTTAGTCGTTAATTAAAGGGTTAGCTGTAAAAAGGGTTAGCTGTAAATTTCGCCACATACCGCTTAATCGCGGGAATAGCATCGCTCATAATTTTATTGTTACTTGATTCTTGTGGTATGTCAAGCATTTGTGATCGTCGAACGGTGTTCGTTCCTGGTCGCGACGAAACCGTTTGCGTTGCCGTCGTCATGTGGAGCGCGTAAATGGGCAGATGTGCGTGGAGTCAACCTTCCATCATGTCAATGTGAAAGATCGTTGCAGTTTCTGGCAAGATCAGTAGACTGCGCCAAAATAATAAACCGTTATATGCGGAAACTTCCGTTCGTGTATTCAATAAGTTGATACAGCATCAAACAAGTTGATACAGCATCAAACGTAATACTCGCGTTCGATGTAAGTGCCGATGAGCCTATCGTGCATTTCCGATGATTTTGAATACCCCAACGTCTTACGATTGAGGCGTTTCAATCGGTTGCGCAGCGCCAGATTTCACGCTCAATACGCTGTGTATACAGTTTGCCAACAATGTGTTTTGCTTTTGGAAGTTCGTCGTTGTAAGCCCTGTAGCCATCAGTGCACAAAAATGCCACTCTGAACCCCGAGAACAGTTTCAGCAAGGAACCCCGAGAACAGTTTCAGCAAGTTACGCAGCGTTTTCTTGCTTAGAGAGCCAAATGCATGAGCGATAATCCGCTTCAAACGCGGCTCCCATGCATACCAAAGCCAGCGCTGTCGTTTTTTGTTGCCAACAAATAACCACATCTCATCCACTTCGCACATCAGTTGAATTTGCAGGTTATCCAGTGGCAGCGTTGTTACATTTCGCGGTGATAGTTTTTTTAGGTGATACTTTTTTTAAAGTACGCACGACGGCATTGATACTAATATGTAACGCCAGAGCAGTGTCACGAATATCCGCATTATTCATTGCCAAGTCAATGATTTAGTCTGTCATTCCCGGTTGGCAGGCACGATAGGAATAATCGAGCTGGAAGGTGCGTTTACATGACTGACAACTACATGACTGACAACGGTAACGCTGATGGCCACTTTTGCCATAACCGTGTTTTTTGCAGAGGCTGCCTGTCCACAAAAAACGGGCATCTTATATCAACGTTAGCAACTGTATATCTCCACATCCAAAACTGGGGATTTTACACTGTAATCAACTTATTGAATACTTGAACAATAATTGAGTTGCAGGAAGGCGGCAAGCGGACGAATCCCCAGGAGCTTACTCAGGTAAGTGACTGGGGTGAATGAACGAAGCCAACGCACCTGTAACGTGCAGTATGACGGATATATAACGGAGTCTCTCTGCATGTTACGGATATATAACGGAGTCTCTCTGCATGTTCTCCCCTGAATCCCGATTGCGTAGTGGGTAGCGAACACAGTCTCTGTGGTAATCTACTGTTTTATAACTGGTATGCTGATTGAGATCTCGCTGTCTAGCATCAGCTTCCAGCAGTCACTCTCTTCGCGATTGGTGTCTATCTCCGTTAATTAATATTGTTATTGCCTGTCCCTACGGCCTGTACGGCGATCGTATCCTGCGTCTGTCTCAGCGCTTCATGTGTCTCAGCGCTTCATGACGCACGGTACTTGGGTAAAAAATATGGCAGACCTGTTTGCCTACGTCAGCTTTCAATCACCGGTGTATGTTGCCATCCGGTGCATGTTGCCATCTTGCCATCCTGTGTATGTTGCCATCCTGTGGTTTATTGGTGGCAACCACAGCAAATCGGCGCAGCAGTAACCAGCAATATGTTGATATATATGGTTGTTAGTGTCGCCTACGGCTATTTTCTCGATTACTGTCGCCGTCTGTTTCGCGTCGCCGAACCGGGCTGAATATCAGGCCGAGACCGCAACTACCTCCAAATACAGGCGACAAAAAAGCCATCCTGATACCCGATGGCTTTTTATTAGGAATAATCCCAAACTATAGGAATAATCCCAAACTAACGGCGACTGAGTGAACCGAGCCGATAAAGACTGCGCCGAATGCGCGTCAAACCGTGCTTGGTCTTCTTAGGTTCATCGAGACTTGTCAGCACCAACTCCAGCACCCTCTCAGCCACTTCGCGATGGCGTTGCGCCACGGAGAGCACCGGGCACTCGAGGAAATCGAGCAGTTCGTTGTCACCAAACGTGGCAATCGCCAAATTGTTCGGCAGCCGTCCGCTCTGCTTCAGAGTAATATCCATCACCCCTTGCAACAGCGGAAACGAGGTGGTGAATAGCGCCTGCGGCATCGGGTGATGCTGCAAATACTCTTCAAACGCCGTCGCCGCCACTGAGCGTTCGTAGCTGTTGGCATAAAGGAAATTTACCTGACGCGGATCCTCTGCCCACGCCATACGAAACCCTTGTTCGCGCAGGAAACTCACTGAAAGCTCCGGCAACGCCCCGAGGTAGAGCACCGACTCCGCTGGGATCTTGCGCAGTTCCTGTGCCAACATTTCCGCATCCTCACAATCGGCTCCCACTACGCTTGTGAAGTGTTCGCGATCCAACGCGCGATCCAGCGCGATAATCGGCAAGCTGTCCCCAGCCCAACGCTGATAGAACGGATGTTCCGGAGGAAACGCTGTCGACACGATGATGGCATCAACCTGGCGTTGCAGCAGATGCTCAATGCAGCCCATCTCGTTATCCGGCTGATCTTCAGAGCAGGCAATCAGCAATTGATAACCGCGCTAACGCGCCTGACGCTCCAGATAATTGGCAATTTTGGTATAGCTGGTGTTTTCCAGATCCGGAATAACCAGCCCGATAGAACGGGTACGCCCTGCGCGTAATCCAGCAGCCATCGCATTGGGATGATAATTATGCTCACGCACCACCGATATCACTTTTTCTACCGTTTTATCACTGATACGGTATTGGTTGGCCTTGCCATTGATAACGTAGCTGGCAGTAGTGCGTGAAACGCCCGCAAGGCGCGCGATTTCATCCAGTTTCACGTTAGCCCCTTTAAATAAGCTGGAAAATAAAAATAAGGATATCAATATTTTAAGTATGAATATAGTATGGATTTTAAGTATGGATATAGTATAGATCTAACGGCCTAACGGCAGAAGCTAGCAATCAGCAACCGCTTTATTGTTGTTCAGGGTTATAGAGAGAAAAATAAAAAGCTCACCGACACAGTGAACCTCTTTATCATAGATCAGCGGAAGGAAAATTAGCGCATAATCTTATCGCCGCGTGATACGCCGACAATACCGGAACGCGCCACCTCGACAATTTCTGCCACGTCACGCACCGCGCTCAGAAACGCATCCAGTTTGTCACTGGTGCCCGCTAGTTGCACAGTGTAGAGCGTTGCCGTGACATCCACAATCTGCCCACGGAAAATTTCCGTGCTGCGTTTCACTTCTTCCCGGCCATAACCGGTGGCCTGCAATTTCACCAGCATGATTTCGCACTCAACGTGCGAACCCTGACCCAGTTCACTCACGCGCAGCACGTCAACCAATTTGTGCAGTTGCTTTTCAATCTGTTCGATAACCTTGGCATCGCCCATCGTCTGGATGGTCATACGCAACAGCGTTGGATCGTCCGACGGTGCCACCGTCAGGCTTTCGATATTATACCCACGCTGGGAAAACAGGCCAACAACGCGCGACAATGCCCCAGATTCGTTTTCCAATAATACAGATAAAATCCGGCGCATGATCAGGTCCTCTCCGTTTTGCTTAACCACATTTCATCCATGCCGCCACCGCGCACCTGCATAGGATAAACGTGCTCACTGCTGTCGATGGTGATATCCACAAACACCAGACGATTCTTCACCGCCAACGCTTCGCTCAGCTTGCTTTCCAATTCCTGCGGCGACGTAATGGCAATACCAACGTGTCCGTAAGCTTCCGCCAGTTTGGCGAAATCCGGCAACGACTCCATGTAGGAGTTGGAATGTCTTCCTGAGTAGATCATGTCCTGCCACTGCTTCACCATGCCTAGGAAGCGGTTGTTGAGGTTAATCACCACCACTTGCAAATCATACTGCAACGCCGTGGACAGCTCCTGGATGTTCATCTGGATACTGCCATCACCCGTCACGCAAATCACCGTTTCTTCCGGCAATGCCAGTTTGATACCGAGTGCCGCCGGCAGACCGAAGCCCATGGTACCGAGGCCACCGGAGTTGACCCAGCGACGCGGCAGATCGAACGGGTAGTAAAGCGCAGCGAACATCTGGTGCTGCCCCACGTCCGATGCCACATAGGCTTTACCGTCGGTCAAACGGTGCAAAGTTTCAATCACCGCCTGCGGCTTGATCTTGTCGCTGTCTAACGGATATTTCAGGCATTGACGCGCACGCCACAGCTCAATGCGCAGCCACCAGTCGCTCAGCGCGTCAAAATTCTGCTGCGTTTCGCCCTGATCCAGCAGTTCCAGCATCAGCGCCAGCACCTGGCGCGCATCACCAACAATGGGAATATCCGCATTAACCGTTTTAGAAATGGAGGCCGGATCGATATCGATATGCAGCACTGTGGCATACGGGCAGTACTTCGCCAGATTGTTGGTGGTGCGATCGTCAAAACGCACGCCGATAGCGAAGATCACATCGGCATTGTGCATCGCCATGTTGGCTTCGTAAGTGCCGTGCATACCAAGCATGCCCAGACACTGACGGTGCGTCCCCGGAAAACCACCCAATCCCATCAGAGAGTTGGTGACCGGCAAATTCAAACGTGCTGCCAGTTGGAGCAGTTCTTCATGGCACTCCGCATTGATAACCCCGCCACCCGCGTAAATGATCGGTGACTGGGCGCTTAACAAGGTTTGCAGCGCACGACGAATTTGCCCCTTATGCCCTTGAATCATTGGGTTGTAGGAGCGCATGGTAACCGCATCGGGATAGAGATACGGCAGTTTGTTGGCCGGACTCATCACATCTTTCGGCAAATCCACCACTACCGGGCCGGGACGCCCGCTTGATGCCAGATAGAATGCCTTTTTCAGCACCGTGGGCACATCTTCAACCTGTTTGACCAAGAAACTGTGCTTCACCACCGGACGAGAAATGCCGACCATGTCGCATTCCTGAAATGCGTCGTAACCGATAAGCGAGGTGGCTACCTGCCCAGACAACACCACCATCGGGATGGAGTCCATATAGGCGGTGGCAATACCGGTAATCGCATTGGTGGCACCCGGACCCGAGGTGACCAGCACCACGCCGACATCACCGGTGGCGCGCGCGTAACCATCGGCCATGTGCACTGCACCCTGCTCGTGGCGCACCAGAATATGATCAATGCCGCCCACGGTGTGTAGCGCATCGTAAATATCCAATACTGTCCCGCCTGGATACCCGAACACATATTTCACGCCCTGATCGATCAACGATCGAACCACCATCTCGGCGCCTGACAACATCTCCATGGGATTACCTCTTTCGTTCTGAGAGCGGCATCGCGGCATTGGCGCGACACACGTCATTGTCTTATCCAAAATTTGGATATAGCCGATTACCATAACGTTAAACGATGGCACAGGCAAACAAGGGTGAAGCGAGGAACAAATAAGTGGAAAAGGGTTTAAACTGCCAGAAGAGATTCGAATAAGATAAAACGCTGAACGGCGTCATTGTTTATAGTGATTATTCTGCAATAATAGCCAATTGTAGCTGGAAATTTTGGTTAAGTATTCAATAAGTTGATTACAGTGTAAAATCTCCGATTTTGGATGTGGAGATACAGTGGCTAACGTTGATATAAGATGCCCGTTTTGTGAACAGACAGCCTCTATAAAAACACTTTTTATGGTAATAAGTGCCCATCAGTGTTACCGTTGTCAGTCATGTAAACGCACCTTCCAGCTCGATTATTCCTATCGTGCCTGCCAACCGAGAATGACAGACTAAATCATTGACTTGGTAATGAATAATGCGGGTATTGTGATACTGCTCGGGCGTTACATAATTAGTATCAATGCCGTACTGCGTACTTTATAAAAAACCCTCGCCGCGGAAATGTAACAACGCTGCCACTGGATAACCTGCAAATTCAACTGATTTGCGAAGTGGATGAGATGTGGTCATTTGTTGGCAACAAAAAACGACAGCGCTGGGGTAGTATGCACGGGAGCCGTGTTTGAAGCGGATTATCGCTTATGCTTTGGCTCTCTAAGCAAGAAAACGCTGCGTAATTTGCTGAAACTGTTCTCTGGTTTCACTGAAACTGTTCTCTGGTTTCAGAGTGGCATTTTGGTGCACTGATGGCTACAGGGCTTACAACGACGAACTTCCAAAAACAAAACAGATTATTGGCAAACTGTATACACAGCGTATTGAGCGTGAAAATCTGACGCTGCGCAACCGATTGAAACGCCTCAATCGTAAAACGTTGGGGTATTCAAAATCATCGGAAATGCACGATAGGCTCATCGGTACTTACATCGAACGCGAATATTACGTACATCGAACGCGAATATTACGTTTGATGCTGTATCAACTCATTGAATACACGACCGGCCGTCGCCACACGTTGCGGATCGTCAACGACGAAGCCGGTATCCACCATACCCAGCGGGCCGGTCATAAGTTCACGTACCGCCTTGTCCAGTGACGTGCCCTGAACACGCGCAATCAAGACTCCAAGCACATCCGTCGCCAGGAGTACCCCCAAGCAGTGCCCGGCGTATACAGCAGTGACACACTGGCGATACGAAACAAATTCTCATCCAGCGTAATACCGGATGCATCCATCCCATCCAATATTCCAGCCTGCGCGTAGGGGCCATTTGCATTCGCCTCGAAGAAGCGGTAACTCAGTCCTGCGGTATGGCTGAGCAACTGCCACACCGTGATCGACGCGGCTGATCCATCTGGCAACCGAGGCTAAAATTCGGGTAGCCAGCGATAGCTAGTGTCATCCAGACCGAGTTTTCCCTGAGCCACCATCACCAGCGCCGCCGTCAACACGATGGATTTACTCACCAACGCCAGCCGAAAGATCGTGTCCAACGCCATCTGCTGTGCGTGTTCACGATCGTCCCATCGGCTGCCTGCTGGATAACATACTGAATACGGGTGGAAAGATGCGCAGAGGGAACACCCTGAGCGCAGAGGAGAGAGAGAGGAGTCGTCACGTTAAAGTCCTTGATTTCATCGATTGCTAAATCGGGCATGCCTTGACGATAGAGAACTTGTGACTCAAGATAAAGATGGATACAGTTCCCTGCTATGCGGAATAAAATGTCCGCAATGGGAGAGCGATATGGACAGCCTTAACGGCTTTGTGCTGTTCGTACAGGTGGCAGAAACACGCAGCTTTGTGGCAGCGGGACGGTTGCTAGGGATGTCAGCCTCGGCCGTCGGCAAGAGCGTGGCACGCCTGGAAGAAAAACTGGGCGTACGCCTGTTCCATCACAGCACGCGTAACATTACCCTGACGGCTGAAGGCACCCTATTTCTGGAGCGCTGTCGGCGCATTATGGCCAAGATCGAAGCCGCAGAGTTAGATCTACAGGCCAACGGCACACCACGAGGGCGCTTGCGAGTAAGTCTGCCGCTGGTCAGTTCGCTGGTACTGCCGGTGCTCAGTGAATTTATGCATACGTATCCAGAGATCGAGCTGGATCTCAATTTCACCGATCAGATCGTCTGATGTAATCGAAGAAGCTTTGATGCAGTGGTGCGCACCGGTGAGCCACCGTTGTAACTGCCTACGGCGATGATCTGCAACAAATAGAGACGCGCGTGTGCTTCGCACTGGTATCGCCTATCTGCCCGACTTCTCTATTCGCGATCTGCTAGCCGATGGCCAATTACAGCCCATTCTGGTCGATTATGTGGAGCGCACTGTGGCTCACGAGCAAACATCCGTTGCCGACGGTACGCGTACTGGTAAATTTTCTGTGCGAGCGGGTGTTTCCTGGTTCGTAAGCTTACGCCTTGAGGTTCGTAAGCTTACGCCTTGATATCTGAAGGCGCGTGTCCTGTCATGACGCAGAGATCGGGCTGAATGGGCCGCAAGCGTTAACATTGGCCGTATGCGGAAAACACCGCCAGCAAAGCCGACAGTGTTTTTTGGCAGGGAAGTGCTTATTTCACGCGGGAAACGTATTCGCCAGAACGCGTATCCACTTTGATCACTTCGCCAATCTGAACAAACAACGGCACTTTTACCACGGCACCGGTGGTCAAGGTTGCCGGCTTACCGCCAGTCCCTGCTGTATCGCCCTTCAGACCCGGATCGGTATCCACGATCTCCAGTTCCACAAAGTTTGGTGTCGTTACCGAAATCGGTTGGCCGTTCCACAACGTCACGATACATTCAGCCTGATCCAGCAGCCATTTGGCGTTGTCGCCAACAGCTTTGAAATCAGCGGTCAGTTGTTCAAACGTTTCATTGTTTATGAAATGCCAGAACTCACCGTCGTTATACAGGTAGGTCAGATTCATATCGACCACATCAGCACCTTCGGCGCTGTCGGTGGATTTGAAGGTTTTTTCAATCAGTTTGCCGGTCAGCAAACGGCGCATTTTCACGCGCGCGAAAGCCTGCCCTTTACCTGGCTTAACGAATTCACTGGATTCGACAGCGTAAGGCTCGCCTTCAAACATGATTTTAAGACCGGAACGAAAATCATTGCTAAAATAAGTCGCCATAAAGGCCCTCTACTATTTGATACTGGTACTCAGCCAAAAAATGGCACACATTTTAAACCTAAAATCTCATCCCAGAGAAGATTGGTTGCATCAACTTGCGGATGTCATTACCGATCCTCTCCAGCTTTTGCACTTTTTGGAGCTGGATGACCACCCTGAACTACGCAAAGGGGCGCAAGCGCGCACGCTATTTCCCCTGCGCGTACCCTGGTCCTTTGCCGCGCGGATGCGCAAAGAGGACCCTCTCGATCCGCTATTGCTGCAAGTACTGACCGTGCAGGACGAATTCGTGGTGACCCCCGGGTTCAGCGTCGATCCGCTTGATGAACAGCACAGCGTGGTGCCTGGATTACTCCATAAATACCACAACCGCGCCTTGTTGCTGGTCAAAGGCGGCTGCGCGGTCAACTGCCGCTATTGCTTCCGTCGCTACTTTCCCTATCAGGATAATCAGGGCAACAAGAGCAACTGGCGTCAGGCGCTGGACTATATTCTCCAGCATCCTGAACTGGATGAAATTATTTTCTCCGGTGGCGATCCGCTGATGGCGAAAGACCATGAGCTAGACTGGCTTATCAGCCAACTGGAAACCATCCCTCACGTACAGCGCCTGCGTATTCATAGCCGGTTGCCGGTGGTGATCCCGGCGCGAATTACCGAGGCGTTGTGTCAACGCTTATCGCAAACGCTCCTTCGCGTGCTGCTGGTGACACACATCAACCATGCCAACGAGATAGACAGCGAACTGAGTGAAAGTATGGCACGTTTGCGTCAGGCTGGTGTTACGCTGCTGAACCAAAGCGTATTGCTGCGAGGCGTGAATGATAACGCCTCGACGCTTGCGGCGCTGAGCAACGCGCTATTTAACGCGGGCGTACTGCCTTACTACCTGCACGTACTGGACAAAGTACAAGGCGCAGCGCATTTGCTGGTGAGCGATGAGGAAGCACGCGACATCATGAAAAAACTGCTGTCGCAGGTCTCTGGCTATCTGGTGCCGCGTTTAACGCGCGAGATTGGCGGTGAAGCCAGCAAAATACTGCTGGATTTGCATTTGCTGAAGCCCAACTAACATAGAAATCCTTCACAGGCGGCGGCTCAGCGAGCATCCGCCTGTGAAGGCCTGTCGCTTAGGGACAGTGATAAACCTGCCAGACCAGCTTGCTATCAAGCGTAGCGAAGCTCGACCAGAAGCTTTCGCTTGAACTGGTGGCGCCATAGATAACGTTGCCGCCGGAGCGCCGCCGCCTTGTTACACAGATCGTTGGCCGCGCCGTGCGGCGCGTTGCCTTCATCATGACCCGTTAACCAGGTGAACTACGCGCCTGTCACCTGACCACCAGACGACATTCGCTGCCAGGTTGCTTATCGGTAAACTTAACCGACTGCCCGGCTGAACTCAATTCTGTGCTGGTTCTGCACCCTGCCAGTAAAACCGCCACGGCGATGCCCAACAACAATAAAGCACGTTTCCGCATACGTCCCTCCATGTTGGTGACAAAAAGGGGGATATCCCCCTACCGGCGTCCACGACTCAGGCGATCCAGTTTTTAAAGCGGTTAATCAAACCGTTGGTCGAACTGTCGTGACTGCTTACTGGTTGGTCATTTTCCAATTCCGGCAAAATGCGGTTGGCCAGCTGTTTGCCCAACTCGACGCCCCACTGATCAAAAGTATAGATGTTCAGAATCACACCCTGGGTGAAAATCTTGTGTTCATACAGCGTGATAAGCGCACCCAGGCTGTAAGGCGTTATTTCACGCAATAGGATGGAGTTGGTTGGGCGATTGCCTTCAAACACTTTGAACGGTGCCACATGCTCAACCTGCTGCGCCGTTTTTCCCTGCGCGGCAAACTCGGCTTCAACCACCTCACGGGATTTACCAAATGCCAGCGCTTCGGTCTGGGCAAAGAAGTTAGAGAGCAGCTTACCGTGGTGATCGCCTAGCGGGTTGTGGCTCACGGCTGGTGCGATGAAATCACACGGCACCAGTTTGGTCCCTTGGTGAATCAACTGATAAAACGCATGCTGCCCGTTAGTGCCCGACTCGCCCCAGATAATCGGCCCGGTTTGGTAGGTCACCAGATTGCCGTCACGATCGACATACTTACCGTTGGACTCCATGTTGCCCTGCTGGAAGTAGGCCGCAAAACGGTGCATGTACTGATCGTAAGGCAGGATAGCTTCTGTTTCCGCACAAAAGAAATTATTATACCAGATCCCGATCAGCGCCAACAGCACCGGCAGGTTTTTCTCGATTGGCGTAGTGGCAAAATGCTGGTCCATAGCGTGCGCGCCACTCAGCAATTGCTCAAAGTTGTCAAAACCGATGGAGAGGATAATCGACAAGCCGATGGCAGACCACAGCGAGTAGCGGCCGCCGACCCAATCCCAGAATTCAAACATGTTGGCGGTATCAATACCGAACGCGCTGACCGCGATGGCATTGGTGGAGAGCGCGGCAAAATGCTTGGCAATATGCTGCTCATCCTGCGCGGTTTTCAGGAACCAGTCACGCGCCGAATGGGCGTTGGTCATGGTTTCCTGCGTGGTGAAGGTTTTTGAGGCCACTAGCACCAGAGTGGTTTCCGGGTTCAGCGCTTTCAGGGTTTCAGCGATATGAGTACCGTCAACGTTGGACACAAAGTGCATATTAAGGTGGTTCTTGAACGGCCGTAGCGCTTCCGTCACCATGAAGGGGCCGAGATCCGAACCGCCGATACCAATATTCACCACATCGGTAATAGCTTTGCCAGTATAGCCTTTCCAGCTACCGCTGATGATGCTCTCGCTAAAGCCTTTCATCTTCTGCAATACCGCATTGACCTCTGGCATCACATCTTTGCCATCCACCACAATCGGCGTATTGCTACGGTTACGCAGCGCAATGTGCAGTACCGCACGATCTTCGGTGCGGTTAATTTTCTCACCAGAGAACATTGAGGCAATGGCCTCGCTCAACTGCGTTTCGCGCGCCAGACTAAGCAACTTATCCAGCGTTTCCTGAGTAATACGGTTCTTGGAGTAGTCCACCAGCATCAGATCATCAAACGTGGCAGAAAAGCGTGAGAAACGATCCGGGTCCTGAGCAAACAGTTCGCTGATTTGCACCTGTTCCATCGTGGAAAAATGCTGTTGCAGAGCGCACCATGCAGCAGTTTGGCTGGGATTGATATTTTTCATAAGAACACTCTTATCTCCGATAATAAAATCGCTAAGGCTGAATCGATTGTATCCCTTAAACCATCACTTGCACTCCCTTTTCTTGCTATACCCGTCATACTGCACGTTGCAGATACGTTGGCTGCGCTCGTTATTCGGCCCATCCCTAGGCCTCACCTCTTACGAGGCCGCAGCACGCGGCGTTCAAATCAGTTCCAGACAGATTTGTCCTTCACTTGCCACCTTCCTGCAACGCGAATTATTTAGGGTAAATAACGGATCCAGTCGCAAGATAACCCGTTATTTGTAAGAGTGAACTTATGCATCCACGCCGAAGGCGGTTGCATAAGCCAGAAGAGGAGCGCCGCAGCCAGAAGAGGAGCGCCGCAAAGGTAATTTATCCGAGGATCCGTAAATCCAGTGACGATAAACCAGGGGGAGCGGTGCCGAATTGTGTTGGCCGATCCTGCGGTGCGCGTTGTCGTGTTTTCCGCCTCTGCCGGCATCACTAACCTAGTGGTTGCCTTAGCGGAAGGCGTGGCGCAAGAACAGCTGGTCAAGTACTCAATAAGTTGATTACAGTGTAAACTCTCCGGTTTTGGATGTGGAGATACAGTGGCTAACGTTAATGTAAGATGCCCGTTTTGTGAACAGACAGCCTCTGCAAAAAACACGGTTATGGCAAAAGCGCCCATCAGCGTTACTGTCATGTAAACACTGTTGTCAGTCATGTAAACGCACCTTCCAGCTCGATTATTCCTATCGTGCCTGCCAACCGGGAATGACAGACCAACTCATTGACTTGGCAATGGATAATGCTGGTATTCGTAACACTACTCGGGCGTTACATATTATTTTATTAGTATCAATGCCGTCGTGCGTACTTTAAAAAACTCTCTCTTGGCGGAATGTAACAACGCTGCCACTGGATAACCTGCAAATTCAACTGATTTGCGAAGTGGATGAGATGTAGTCATTTGTTGGCAACAAAAAACGACAGCGCTGGCGGTGGTATGCATGGGAGCCACGTTTGAAGCGGATTATCGCTCATGCCTTTGGCTCTCAAAGCAAGAAAACGCTGCGTAAGTTGCTAAAACTGTTCTCGGGGTTCAGAGTGGCATTTTGGTGCACTGATGGCTACATGGTTTACAATGACGAACTTCCAAAAGCAAAACACATTGTTGGCAAACTGTATACACAGCGTATTGAGCGTGAAAATCTGACGCTGCGCAACCGCTTGAAATGCCTTAATCGTAAGACATCGGGGTATTCAAAATCATCCGAAAAGCACGATAGGCTCATCGGCACTTACATCGAACGCGAGTATTACGTTTGATGATTTATCAACTAATTGAATAAACTAAAATTTTTCGTATAATTTACCTCACTTCCTAAAGCTCACATCACCATACTCACAATTTAAACAATGACGCTTTAAACAATTTAAACAATGACGCTTTAAACAATAACGACACTCTGACGCCTGCCGAAAAAACTCTGGTTTGTTAACCAAGGTTTTAACGATGAAAAACATATCCCTCTCTTTCTCTTCTCTTTTTTAGCAGCCCTATGCTGTATTGCTGCTCTCACCGCTTAGGCACACGGCGCCGATTGTTTGACGATCGTAAAACAGTATGCCGATACCGTCTTAGATAAAGCGGGAGACAATTATTACGACACGCATATTACGACACGCAGACTTCACCGTTATTGTTACCGTTATTGTTATTGGAGAGCGGTGTCGATCTACGCACCGGTAAACAGCTTGAGTCGATTTTCCCCGATGGGCACACAGCGGTACTCTCCAATTTTTCCACTCAGCAAAACTTTATGCGCGTATTGGTTGGCCTCTCTAACCTGACGGGCGATGAGCGTTATCAACAGCGCTCCAAAACAAGCATGCGTTACTATTTCGATCGCTATCAGGATTTCGATCGCTATCAGGATAAAAGCGGTCTGCTGATTTTTTGGGACGCCGTTTTGTCGATTTGAAAACACTACAGCCCGAAGGCCCCAGTGAAAAAGAGTTGGTACATGAGCTGAAAAATGCCTATCCTAAAATGCCTATCCCTACTACGAATTGATGTTTGCCGTGGATAAACCGGCGACGGTTCGCTTCATTCGCACATTCTGGAATGCCCACGTTTTATGACTGGCAAATCCTGGAAACCAGCCGCCACGGTCAGTACGGTAAGAAGATCGGTAAACTGTGGGATAACAGCTTTACCCAGCAACTTTCTTCGCCACCAAAGGGCTAAGTTTTCTTAACACCGGTAATGACCTGATCTATTCCGCATCCCTACTCTATAAAAATAACCATGAAGCCGGCGCGCTGGTATGGGCAAAACGGCTGGCGGAGCAGTATGTGTTGCCGCGCGATAGGTACTACGGTAAGAAAGGTACAGTGCTGAAAGCCTACCCAGCCAGGCTGAAAGCCTACCCAGCCAGCAGTGATTTCCTATTGTCCTAAGTCCGTGCTTACACGCTGGAGAAGGACGCCGATTTGTGTAAAGTGGCGCGCGGTATCGCCAAGGGGTTGGATCTGGGGGGGGGGTAGGATCAGCACCAGGTAAATGCGTCAGCGTCAATGTCAGCATCAAGAACAGCGACCCGGTATGCTATTTTTGCGCTGATCGATCTGTGGCAGGCAACGCCGGATAAAACCTACCTGACCCAGCACGAAGAAAGAGATAAACTTGTACTCTGATAAACTTGTACTCTATTTATTTATTAATAAAGAAACGCCCGGCGTAAACCTATTAATAAAGAAACGCCCGGCGTAAACCGAAAGAAACGCCCGGCGTAAACCGGGTTAAATGCCTGAAGCACTTGCGGCGTGTCCATGATGCTGGGGACTCCCAGCACCGCCAGTGTTAAAAATCAAATCAGCATCACTAGCGCAAACGGCTTACCCACACTGCTAGTACCGTGTTTCTCAATGGCAAACAGCAAGGTCAGCACAATCACCGACAGCGGCACGATGTAGTTATCCAACTCGGAGGCAGCAATCTTAATCCCTTCCATTGCTGAAAGCACCTACATCGCCGGGGTGATCACCACTTCGCCATAAAAGAACCCGCCGCCAATTAGCCCCATGATCACCGTCATGGATGCCATGCGATCGCTGGTGTAGCGTCCGGCCAGTGACATCAGGGTCAAAATCCCCCTTCTCCGGTGTTGTCGGCCCGCATCACATAGGAGAGATACTTGAGCGATACCACCAGCAACCATAAGATCAGTGAGAGAAAACCAAATACTGAATGCTGCTCGACGCCAAACCCAAACTGTCCGGAAAGGCATTCCCTTAATGTATAAAGTGGGCTGGTGCCGATATCCCCGTATACCATGCCAATAGCTGCCAAGGTAATGGCAGGAAGGGATTGCTTATGCTCTGAGCTCATAGCTCCTATCTTCTGTTGTCTTCACTTTGCGACTTCCGCTGTTTTCTCTGCGTAGAGAACGACGCGTTTTTCATAGAATTAGCCCGAAACCGCACAGTATGAATATATTCATGCAAAAACCTATCCCTTCACGCTGTATGGAAACATCCAGAAATAAACTGGTTTATTGATTAACATAACCAAAGATGGTAATAATCAATGCAGATTGGATTAAAAATCTGTGATCAGCCGTATATGATTGCATCATCGTTGATGACTTTATCGCTTGCCACCCTGTTTTGCGTCATCAGAGATGAGTAAAAACAGATCTCTTATACTTCAATCAGCCTCTTTTACCGATCGTATTGTACTACGCCTACGCCTCAGCCAAGCCCTTGAACACGGCCTGTATGAACGTCAGCACGCTATTCGCCTGAGCCTGCTCGCCGCACTCAGCGGCGAAAGTGTATTTTTGCTAGGGCCAACGGGCATCGCCAAAAGCATGATTGCGCGTCGCCTTAAGTTCGCGTTTCGTGACGCCCTCGCTTTCTACCCGATGACACGCTTCTCTACCCCGGGAAGAGGTGTTTGGCCCGCTGTCGATCCAGGCGCTAAAAGATGAAGGGCGTTACCAGCGTCTTACCGGCGGCTACTTGCCGGAGGCAGAAATCGTTTTTCTGGATGAAATCTGGAAAGCCGGCTCGGCCATTCTCAATACCCTGCTGACAGCTACCAATAAGCGGCGCTTTCGCAACGGTAGCCATAAAGAAACCATCCCCATTCGGCTGCTGGTAACGGCCTCCAATGAACTACCGGAATCAGACAGCAGCTTATAAGCACTCTATGACCGCATGATTATTCGCCTCTAGCTGGATAAAGTGCAGGAAAAATAAAACTTCCGTGCATTGTTGACGCACACCGGTAGCGATCGCGATAACCCAGTGCCGCTGTCACTGAGCGTCAGCGACGAAGATTACCAGTCATGGCAAAGTGCCATCGATCGCATTGCCTTGCCGGATGCCTGCTTTTAACTGATTTACGCACTGCTCCAACAGTTGAATACCACCGACAACGCGCTGTACATTTCCGATCGATGCTGGAAGAAAGTTCCGATCGATGCTGGAAGAAAGCGCTGCGACTGTTGCAAGCCTGTGCATTTTGCTCTGGCCGTGAAGGCATTGTTCCGCTTGATATCATCTTGCTGAAAGATTGCCTGTGGCATGACAGGGATTCACAAACACTGGTGGAACAGCACACCGAGCAGCTCATCACCACGCACACCTATCAGCAACAGGCACTGCTGTTCCGCTTGCAGCAGTTAAACGTGAAACGGCAGCAATATCATCAGCAACAAAGCGAGTCGCAGGCAATCACAGTCGAAAAACAGGGGGCATTCCTCAGCCTTAAAGCCCACTACCTGCTGCCAGAAGAGCTGAATAAAGAGACGCTAACCGTAGTGTCTGAATAAAGAGACGCTAACCGTAGTGTTGTAGCGCCAGCTGGTACTGAATAATATTGATGTGACACATATCGTGTTAGAAAAAAACGCCTTGCAGTCATGGCTGAAAAAAGGTGGAGGGAGAAGGCGAAAATAAGGGGAAAACTCAATGGAATCGGGTTTACCCAGCACCTCGATATGTACGTGGATGATTACCTTCATCTAATGGTTTGCGGCATGTCACCACGCATCAGCGCCTGATGCCACTCCAGTGCCAGACGATCGACATCCCCCGTCAACGTCAATTGACGTTGGAATGCCTCAACATCGACACGAATCCCCATGGAAGAGAGCTCGAAAGCATCATTTAACGCCGGGTTTCACACCAGGATATCGCCGTTCAACCCTTTCAGAGCCTGTTCACCAGATGACGACCAGTCATCATAATCCGGCGCACACACATCATGACGCTCACCGTGAGACAATGCCTCTCCGATGCCGTATTAGGAATTGAGACAATGCCTCTCCGATGCGTATTAGGAATACGGCACTCAGCTCTTTTTCATTTACCCATATTCGTCGTCACTGTCTATTGTGCAATTAAGCAATAGAATGGCGGTGAAACTAAATAATCCAGCAAAGAAACACGCGTCATGGTTTTGATTCCTCATTTAACGCATGCTAAAAATGAGAAAGAGCTTAATATAAGGAAAAATTATGACTGAAATTTATCAGATCGATAATCTCGATCGCGGCATCCTAAACGCTTTAATGGGAAATGCTCGCACCCCTTATGATGATGCCGAATTGGCCAAGAAGTTTTCGGTGAGCCCTGGCACCATCCACGTTCGTGTCGAAAAAATGAAGAATGAAGTAGGCAGGCATTATTGTCGGCACGCGGGTTGATAGCCCCAAGCAACTCGATTATGACGTGTGCTGCTTTATCGGCATCATTTTAAAATTAAATTAAAAAGTGCCAAGGATTATGCCCTGGAAAAACTGAATAAACTGGAAGAAGTGGTAGAAGCCTACTACACTACCGGGCATTACAGCATTTTCATTAAAGTTATGTACCGTTCCATTGACGCACTGCAACACGTACCTATCAATAAGATCCAGACCATCGATGAAATTCAGTCCACGAAAACCCTATTCTCGCTACAGAACCCGATCTGTATGGACGATCACCCCGTAAATGTCAACAGGTTTATCCATATTATCCTTATCCACAGGTAGATAACAGCTCGATCACAGAATATAATACCGCATCTTTTTATTCGGATGGGATCGAGCATGGCAGACATTACGCTTATCAGCGGCAGTACGTTAGGCATGGGAGTATGTGGCAGAACATATGGCCTAATTACTGGAATAGCAAGGTTTTTCCACTGATGTTCAGCATGGCCCGCAACTGGACGACCTCCAGCAGATCGGAATATGGCTACTGGTGAGCTCAGCCCACGGTGCCGGTGAATTAACGGATAACCTGCAACCGTTGTTTAAGCAGATTAGCGCTCGGAAAGCGGATCTTTCGCAGATTCGTTATGGCGCGATCGTTACAGTGGATCGAATTCTTGTGGATCGTAGCGCAAAAAGGATCGGTGAGATGTTGCAGATCGACATCACCGAGCACGATATTCCCGAGGATCCAACAGAAATCTGGTTGACTCCATGGGTAGAATTACTCAATTAAGCGGTTTATTTAGCCACTTAATTGTGTATAACTTTATGTATATCCTGGTGAAAACCGGTAGTTATCCCAATAACAACCGTTGTTCGTTTTTTGTAATGTGAATAACCAACTGTTTTGATCCCAAGCTATACGGTACAGGATCACCGGTCATTAACAGCAAACAATAATCAACAATTTATTGATCTTAAAATAGAAAAAGTACTTATCCACAAACAGCATGGATCCTAATAATAGATCCAATAAAAAAGATCTTTGTATAAAAAGATCTTTCTTAACTACCTACGATCCAACAGGCTTGTCGTTTGCGTAAACTTGAGTGGAATCCCCTTCCCCAAGGCAAGCAATGATCTTAGGCACACATCGTTAACACCATGCGAGGTGCAGTACCATGTTTTATCCAGATCCTTTTGACGTCATCGTGATCGGCGGTGGCCATGCTGGAACAGAAGCCGCCATGGCAGCGGCACGCATGGGGCGTCAAACCCTGTTATTGACACACAATATCGATACTCTGGGACAAATGTCCTGCAATCCGGCTATTGGTGGGATCGGAAAAGGACATCTGGTTAAAGAGATCGACGCCATGGGCGGCCTGATGGCTCGCGCGGTCGATCGTGGCGGTATTCAGTTTAGAAAACTAAACAACAGTAAAGGTCCTGCAGTTCGTGCTACCCGTGCGCAGGCTGATCGCGTGCTTTATCGTCAGGCAGTACGCACTGCGCTGGAGAACCAGCCGAACCTGACTATCTTCCAGCAAGCGGTTGACGATCTTATTGTTGAAAACGATCGTGTGGTCGGTACTGTCACCCAAATGGGACTGAAATTCCGCACCAAAACGGTGGTGCTGACCGTGGGGACATTCCTTGATGGTAAAATTCACATCGGTCTGGATAACTACAACGGTGGACGTGCTGGCGATCCGCCCTCCATACCGCTCTCACGCAGACTGCGTGAGCTGCCGTTGCGTGTCAGCCGCTTTAAAACCGGTACGCCACCGCGTATAGATGCGCTCACCATTGATTTCAGCATGCTGGTGCAACAGCACGGTGATAACCCAATGCCGGTGTTCTCGTTCCTGGGAAACGCCAGAGAGAACTCGGCGCAGATGCCGTGTTACATTACGCACACCAATGAAAAAACCCATGAGGTGATCCGCAATAACCTGGATCGCAGCCCGATGTATGCCGGTGTGATCAAGGGGATTGGTCCGCGTTATTGTCCGTCGATCGAAGATAAGGTGATGCGCTTTGCCGATCGCAATGCGCATCAGATTTTCCTTGAACCTGAAGGGCTGACCAGTAACGAGATTTACCCCAACGGCATTTCAACCAGCCTGCCCTTTGACGTACAGTGGCAAATCGTTCGTTCGATGCAAGGCATGGAAAACGCCAAGATCGTTCGCCCTGGCTATGCCATCGAATACGATTTCTTCGATCCGCGCGATCTTAAACCTACGCTGGAAAGCAAATTCATCCACGGTTTGTTCTTTGCCGGACAGATAAACGGCACAACCGGTTACGAAGAAGCCGCTGCTCAGGGCATGTTGGCTGGCTTGAACGCCGCACGTCTGGCGTTCGATCAGGACGGTTGGTTCCCGCGTCGAGATCAGGCGTATCTGGGCGTGCTGGTGGACGATCTGTGTACGCTCGGTACCAAAGAACCCTACCGAATGTTCACCTCGCGTGCTGAATACCGCCTGATGCTGCGCGAAGATAACGCCGATCTGCGTCTCACTGAAATTGGCCGTGAACTGGAGATGGTAGACGATTATCGTTGGGCGCGCTTCAACGAGAAGCTGGAACAGATTGAGCAGGAACGCCAGCGTCTACGCGAAATTAGCGTGCATCCCCACAATGAACAGCGAGAGGCGGTAAACGCGTTGCTGAAAACGCCGCTGTCGCAAGAAGCGACTGGTGAAGAACTGCTGCGTCGCCCTGAGATGGATTACGCTACCCTGACCTCGTTACCGATATTCTCGCCCGCGCTGACGGATGTTCAGGCGGCAGAGCAGGTTGAAATTCAGGTGAAGTATGAAGGGTACATTGCACGTCAGCAGGACGAGATTGAAAAACAGCTGCGCAATGAGAGTACCGTGCTGCCAGCTGATCTGGATTATGGTCAGGTGAGCGGGCTTTCCAACGAAGTAAAAACCAAACTCAACGACCACAAACCGGGATCTATTGGTCAGGCATCGCGTATTTCGGGAATTACCCCAGCAGCGATCTCTATTCTACTGGTTTGGCTGAAAAAACAAGGGCTGCTTCGCCGCAGCGCCTGATAACCGATGCAGATAGGCGCACTGTGGTGCGTCATTTTAAGGTTGTTCCTGGCAGCCACGCTTATCAGATATGGCAGGATAAGCGTGTGAAACACAAATTAGACGCTCTGTTGCAGCGGGCTGGCATTTTGCTCAGTGAGCAACAAAAAAATTCGCTAATCCAGTATGTCGAACTGCTGCATAAGTGGAACAAGGCTTATAATCGCACGTCAGTGCGCGACCCGCAGGAGATGCTGGTACGGCATATCATGGATAGTATCGTGGTTGAGCCGCATTTGCAGGGCGATCGGTTTATCGATGTAGGAACCGGGCCGCGATTACCGGATATTCCACTGGCTATTGTACGCCCCTCAGTGTCATTCTATCTGCTAGATAGCCTGTGAAAACGTGTGCGTTTTCTACGTCAGGTTCAGCTTGAACTCAAGTTGGATAATGTCTTTCCGGTGCAGTCTCGAGTTGAAAAATTTACCGCTGAACCGCCTTTCGATGGCGTTATCAGCCGAGCTTGATATGTTAGCGTGGTGCAAACATCTGCCTACACCGGCAAACGGACGTTTTTATGCCCTGGAAGGCGTAGTGTCGGAAGAAGAATTAACCGCATTATCTACATCGATAATGCGGTAGAGCGCATTGTGCGTTTATCGGTACCTGAATTTGGACGGTGAACGCCATTGGACGGTGAACGCCATTGGACGGTGAACGCCATTTTGTGATTTTTAAAGCAAACTAACTTTGCATTTTATCAAATAAATTATGACTAATAATATCCGAGAGACCTTTTAAGGTCAATTTTAAGGTCAAAGGGTATTATTTGAGAAAAAATTGACACCGATTTTGAGAAAAAATTGACATCGATCATTATTTTTTACAAAAACCTGGCAGGTTTGCACACTATTTGTTTCTCTTCGAATAGTAACACTAGAAATTAATTACCGTTGTAGGCAGATGAAAAATCCAGATGTTAAAGACATAAAAAAATAATATTATAATAATGTCAATTTAATAATGTCAATACGCAGTGCACGGGATATTGGACGTTTTTAAAAGAGTCGTTATTTAACTATTTAAATTTAATCAAGATAAATAGCTATTTTGCTAAAAACTTAAAAAAATCAGATCTGATATAAAGCCTATATATCATTTTTATGTGATTGATATCACATATTATCTGGTTATTAAAAGGCTTACGGGTCGCGGTTGCCGCCTGGATTGTTAGTAAAAATAGGGCTTGAATAAGAGATTTAAATTATTGTTCACCTTTTTGCTACTTATCGATTGAATTCGCAGGCGTGAACCGTATAATTTGCTCGTTTTTTGCCACTTGACTCGATGGAATAAAGGCAGTTTTATATGTCAGTCAGCCTGTGGAACAGGAACGAAGAACAAAACGCATGTCTGTCTCCCTTATACAGATACAGTGGAAAACCGGCCTTTTTGGGGTTGATGCTAGAGGCGGCTACGTTCATTTTGGTAAGCGCTGTTTTTTGCCTGCGGAGCGTTGAGGCGGGGTGCTTCCGCTTTAGCCGGGGGACTGGCGGTGTGGCTGCCGAACGTGTGCTTTATGCTGTTCGCCTTATGGCATCAAGGCGGGTAAGCCCATAGAGGGGCGCTTTGTCTGATCGTTTGCCATTGGCGAAGCGTTAAAAGTATTTATCACCATCGCGTTGCTGATGGTGGCGTTAGGGTTGTTCAAGGCGGCGTTTGTTCCCCTTGGTCTAACCTACCTGGCGGTGCTGATCATGCAGATAGTAGCGCCAGCCATCGTTAACCGTTACCGTATTAACAACAACAGGGTAAGGAACATAATGTCTGCATCTACTCCTCAAGAGTATATCGGTCATCACCTGAAACATTTACAGGTAGGTTCGGGGTTCTGGTCGATTAACGTCGATTCGATGTTTTTCTCAATCGCACTTGGGATCCTGTTTCTGGTCATTTTCCGCAAGGTTGCAAAGAACGCGACCAGCGGCATGCCCGGTAAACTGCAAATCTTTGTGGAGATGATCATTGGTTTTGTTGATGGCAACGTGCGTGACATGTGCCATGGCAAAAGCAAACTTATCGCCCCTTTGGCGCTGACCATTTTCGTTTGGGTGTTCCTGATGAACGCCATGGACCTGTTGCCGATAGATCTTTTGCCCTTTATCGGTGAGTATTGGATTGGATTGCCTTACCTGCGCGTAGTACCGACGGCAGATGTCAACATCACATTGTCAATGGCGTTGGGCGTGTTTATCCTGGTTCTGTTCTATAGTTTCAAAATGAAAGGCGTTAGCTGTTTTGTAAAAGAACTGACCATGCAACCTTTCAACCATCCGATCTTTATACCCATAAACCTGATTCTTGAAGGTGTCAGTTTGCTGTCCAAACCGGTTTCACTCGGCTTGCGACTGTTTGGCAACATGTATGCGGGTGAGTTGATCTTTATCCTGATTGCCGGTTTGCTGCCGTGGTGGTCGCAATGGTTGTTGAATGTGCCTTGGGCAATATTCCACATCCTGATCATTATGCTTCAGGCCTTTATTTTCATGGTTCTGATGGTTGTTTATCTCTCGATGGCATCTGAAGAGCATTGATTTTTCTTTAAACACAATAGATTTTTCTTTAAACACAATAACGTTCTAACTGAAACAAACTGGAGACTGTCATGGAAAACCTGAGTGTAGATCTGCTGTACATGGCTGCCGCGTTGATGATGGGTCTGGCGGCGATCGGTGCTGCGATCGGTATCGGCATTCTGGGTGGTAAATTCTTAGAAGGAGCAGCTCGCCAGCCTGACCTGATTCCTCTGCTGCGTACACAGTTCTTTATAGTTATGGGTCTGGTTGACGCCATCCCAATGATTGCTGTTGGTCTTGGCCTGTATGTGATGTTTGCGGTCGCCTAACTCGGTAACACAGGTTAGGTATTTAACATTAACATCAATTAGTTAACTTAAAAGAGGCATTGTGCTGTGAATATTAATGCAACAATCCTCGGCCAAGCCATTTCGTTCGTCCTGTTTGTCTGGTTTTGTATGAAGTTTGTATGGCCGCCGTTAATGGCTGCCATCGAGAAGCGTCAGAAAGAGATTGCTGACGGTTTGGCTTCTGCGGAACGTGCCAAAAAAGATTTGAACTTAGCGCAGGCCAATGCCACTGATCAGCTGAAAAAAGCCAAAGCGGAAGCTCAGGTGATCGTCGAGCAAGCCAATAAACGCCGTGCTCAGATCTTGGATGAGGCCAAAGCGGAAGCAGAAGCTGAACGTAGCAAAATCGTGGCGCAAGCGCAGGCTGAAATTGAAGCCGAACGTAAACGTGCTCGTGAAGAGCTGCGTAAACAGGTTGCCATGCTGGCGATTGCTGGTGCCGAGAAGATTATTGAACGTTCCGTGGATGAAGCTGCTAACAGCGACATCGTTGATAAACTGGTCGCTGACCTGTAAGGAGGGAGGGGCCGATGTCTGAATTTGTCACGGTAGCTCGCCCCTACGCCAAAGCAGCTTTTGACTTTGCGGTTGAACATCAGGCGGTTGAACGCTGGCAGAACATGCTGGCGTTTGCCGCTGAAGTCACACGCAATGAACAGGTTGCTGCTCTGTTGTCAGGTGCTATGGCACCGAATCTGCTGGCGAGCACTTTCATTGACGTGTGTGGCGATCAGCTGGATGAGCCCGGCCATAACCTGATTAAAGTGATGGCGGAAAATGGGCGTTTACTGGTGCTTCCAGAAGTTCTGGAACAGTTTGTGCAACTCCGCGCCGTGCAAGAGTTGACGGTTGACGTCGGAGTCACCTCCGCTAGTGCAATGAGTGAATCGCAGCTGGACAAGATTACTTCAGTCATGGAAAAACGCCTGTCACGCAAAGTGAAGCTGAATTGCAAAATTGATAAGTCTGTTGTCGCAGGCGTGGTGATCCGCGCGGGCGATATGGTGATAGATGGCAGCATTCGCGGCCGTCTGGAACGCCTCGCAGACGTCTTGCAGTCTTAAGGGGACTGGAGCATGCAACTGAATTCTACCGAAATCAGCGAACTGATCAAGCAGCGCATTGCTCAGTTTAATGTGGTGAGCGAAGCTCACAATGAAGGTACTATTGTTTCCGTCAGTGACGGGATCATTCGCGTACACGGCCTGGCCGATGTGATGCAGGGGGAGATGATCTCCCTGCCCGGCAACCGTTACGCTATCGCCCTGAACCTGGAGCGCGACTCTGTTGGTGCGGTGGTAATGGGTCCGTACGCTGACCTCGCCGAAGGCATGAAGGTCAAGTGTACCGCCCGTATTCTGGAAGTGCCGGTTGGCCGTGGCCTGCTGGGCCGCGTGGTGAACACCCTGGGTGCACCTATCGACGGCAAAGGCCCAGTTGAGAACGACGGGTTCTTTCCGGTAGAAGCGATCGCACCGAGCGTTATCGAACGTCAATCCGTTTATCAGCCGGTACAGACGGGCTACAAGTCCGTTGACGCCATGATCCCGATTGGTCGTGGTCAGCGTGAATTGATCATCGGCGACCGTCATACGGGTAAAACCGCACTGGCTATCGACGCCATCATCAATCAGCGTGATTCCGGCATCAAGTGCGTGTACGTGGCCATCGGCCAGAAAGCTTCCACTATCTCCAACGTGGTGCGTAAACTGGAAGAGCACGGCACATTGGCCAACACCATTGTTGTGGTCGCAACGGCGTCTGAATCTGCCGCACTGCAATATCTGGCTCCGTATGCCGGTTGTGCGATGGGTGAATACTTCCGTGACCGCGGTGAAGATGCACTGATCATTTACGATGACTTGTCCAAACAGGCCGTCGCTTATCGTCAGATTTCCCTGCTGCTCCGTCGTCCGCCAGGTCGTGAAGCTTACCCTGGTGATGTTTTCTACCTCCACTCCCGTTTGTTGGAGCGCGCGGCACGCGTTAACGCCGATTACGTAGAAGCGTTTACCAAGGGTGAAGTTAAAGGGAAAACCGGTTCATTGACGGCGTTGCCGATCATCGAAACTCAGGCAGGTGACGTTTCCGCTTTCGTTCCGACCAACGTAATCTCGATTACCGATGGTCAGATCTTCCTGGAAACGAACCTGTTCAATGCCGGTATCCGTCCTGCGGTTAACCCAGGAATTTCCGTATCCCGCGTGGGTGGTGCAGCGCAGACCAAGATCATGAAGAAACTGTCCGGTGGTATTCGTACAGCTCTGGCGCAGTATCGTGAACTGGCGGCGTTCTCCCAGTTCGCTTCGGATTTGGATGATGCAACGCGTAAGCAGCTAAATTATGGTCAGAAAGTAACTGAACTTCTGAAACAGAAACAGTATGCGCCGATGTCGGTTGCGCAGCAGTCTCTGGTGCTGTTCGCCGCTGAACGTGGCTATCTGGCTGATGTTGAACTGGCGAAAGTAGGCAGTTTCGAAGCGGCGCTGTTGGCGTATGCCGACCGCGAACACTGCGATCTTCTGCAACAAATCAACCAGACTGGTGCTTATAACGATGACATCGAGGGTAAGTTCAAAACTATCCTTGATACCTTCAAGGCAACCCAGTCCTGGTAACGTCCGTAGGCATGCCTGATGGCAGGCCTACGGGCATTGAGGAGATGCAAAGATGGCCGGCGCAAAAGAGATACGTAGTAAGGTCGCAAGCGTCCAGAACACGCAGAAGATCACTAAAGCGATGGAAATGGTCGCCGCTTCCAAAATGCGTAAGTCGCAGGATCGTATGGCGGCCAGCCGTCCTTATGCAGAGACCATCCGTACGGTGATTGGTCACCTGGCGTTAGGGAATCTGGAATATAAACATCCGTACCTGGAAGAGAGTGACGTTAAGCGCGTCGGGTATTTGGTGGTGTCCACGGACCGTGGACTGTGCGGTAGCTTGAACATTAACCTGTTCAAAAAATTGCTGGCAGACATGAAAGCCTGGAGCGATAAAGGCGTACAGAGCGATCTGGCGATAATTGGTTCCAAAGGGGTTTCGTTCTTCAGTTCTGTGGGCGGTAACGTTGTTGCTCAGATTACCGGCATGGGGGATAACCCTAGCCTGTCCGAACTGATCGGGCCGGTAAAAGTGATGCTGCAAGCCTATGACGAAGGTCGTCTGGACAAGCTGTACATTGTGAGTAACAAGTTCATCAATACCATGTCTCAGGAACCCCAAGTGGTTCAGCTTCTGCCTCTGCCGCCTGCAGACGATGGCGAACTGAAGAAGAAATCCTGGGATTACCTGTATGAACCCGATCCTAAGTCGCTGCTGGATACCCTGTTGCGCCGCTATGTGGAGTCTCAGGTTTATCAGGGCGTCATAGAAAACCTGGCCAGTGAACAGGCCGCTCGTATGGTTGCGATGAAAGCCGCAACGGATAACGGCGGTAGCCTAATCAAAGAGTTGCAGTTGGTTTACAACAAGGCTCGTCAGGCCAGCATCACGCAGGAACTCACCGAGATCGTATCGGGAGCCTCCGCGGTTTAAACCAGGTTTACGAATTACGTATTGTCGAATTACGTAGAGGATTCAAGATGGTAACTGGAAAGATCATCCAGGTAATCGGCGCCGTGGTCGACGTCGAGTTCCCGCAAGATGCCGTACCTAACGTGTACGATGCGCTTGAGGTTGAAAACGGTGCTGAAAAACTGGTGCTGGAAACGCAGCACCAGTTAGGCGGCGGCGTTGTTCGTTGTATTGCAATGGGTTCTTCTGAAGGTTTGCGTCGCGGGCTGAAAGTGAACAGCCTGGGCCATCAGATAGAAGTCCCGGTAGGTAAAGCCACGCTGGGTCGTATCATGAACGTACTTGGCGAACCTTTCGACATGAAAGGCGAGATCGGCGAAGAAGAGCGTTGGGCGATTCACCGCCAGGCGCCGAGTTACGAAGAGCTCTCCAACTCCCAGGAACTGCTGGAAACGGGTATCAAGGTTATCGACCTCATGTGTCCGTTCGCCAAGGGCGGTAAAGTGGGCCTGTTCGGTGGTGCTGGTGTAGGTAAAACGGTAAACATGATGGAGCTGATCCGTAACATCGCGATCGAGCACTCCGGTTACTCCGTATTTGCCGGAGTAGGGGAACGTACCCGTGAAGGTAATGACCTCTACCACGAAATGACCGACTCCAACGTTATAGACAAAGTATCACTGGTCTATGGTCAGATGAACGAGCCGCCAGGCAACCGCCTGCGCGTAGCACTGACTGGCCTGACCATGGCGGAAAAATTCCGTGATGAAGGCCGTGACGTACTGCTGTTTGTCGATAACATCTACCGTTATACCCTGGCCGGTACGGAAGTATCAGCACTGCTGGGTCGTATGCCTTCAGCGGTAGGTTATCAGCCGACGCTGGCGGAAGAGATGGGCGTACTGCAAGAACGTATCACCTCCACCAAAACTGGTTCTATCACGTCTGTTCAGGCCGTATATGTCCCTGCGGATGACTTAACTGACCCGTCTCCAGCCACCACCTTCGCCCACTTGGATGCGACCGTGGTACTGAGCCGTCAAATCGCGTCTCTGGGTATCTACCCGGCCGTTGACCCGCTGGATTCCACTAGCCGTCAATTGGATCCGCTGGTGGTTGGTCAGGAACATTACGATGTAGCACGTGGCGTGCAGTCCATTCTGCAACGCTATCAGGAACTGAAGGATATAATCGCGATCCTGGGTATGGACGAGCTGTCTGAAGAAGACAAACTGGTCGTTGCCCGTGCGCGTAAAATCCAGCGCTTCCTGTCGCAGCCGTTCTTCGTGGCAGAAGTATTTACCGGTTCTCCGGGCAAATACGTGTCACTGACAGACACCATCCGCGGCTTTAAAGGCATCATGGACGGTGAATACGACCATCTGCCGGAGCAGGCATTCAACATGGTTGGCTCCATTGACGAAGCAGTGGAAAAAGCCAAGAAACTGTAACGTCTGTTAGGAGGTTGATATGGCTATGACTTACTATCTGGATGTCGTTAGCGCAGAACAGGAAATGTTCTGCGGCCTGGTACAAAAGATCCAGGTGACGGGGAGTGATGGCGAACTGGGTATCTACCCTGGCCACGCCCCGCTGCTTACTGCCATTAAACCTGGTATGGTACGTATCGTTAAGCAACACGGCGAAGAAGAGTATATCTATATATCCGGCGGTGTCCTTGAGGTGCAACCGAACTCCGTGACCGTGCTGTCCGATACCGCCATCCGTGGGCAGGACCTTGATGAAGCGCGCGCGCTGGAATCCAAGCGTAAAGCGGAAGATCACATTTGCAATTCGCATGGCGATGTGGATTTCGCACAAGCTTCCGCAGAATTGTCGCAAGCAATTGCGAAGCTGCGTGTTATTGAGCTGACGAAAAAAAAGCGATGTAACTTGCGCATTTAGTTAAAAAGGCCGATCAATAGATCGGCCTTTTTTATAGACAAAAAACGGCGGGGATCACCCCGCCGCTTATCCCTGACTTTTTCTGACTTTTTTTCAGTCAATCATTTCTTCTTGAAGAAATCACCCAGTACCGGGTTGCGTTTCGCATCGCGTGCGAAGGTTTCAGGCACTTTGACGGAGATAAAGTTATTCACGGTGATCTCTTTTCCCTGAGCGTTAACAGAGCGACCGTTTTTAATAAAAAAGTTGCTATTGTCCACGAAAAAAGTTGCTGTTGTCCACGTTACCCACCACGGCGTCGTCGTACTTGCCTTCTTAAGTTTTCAGGGACACGTTTTTTTAAACACGCCTTGTTTTCCGGGCCAGAGTTTGTTTTTCCGAGCCAGAGTAAGGACTTGGACGGAAAATAAAGTTGAAGCGTTGGTTATCCAGCGCCGTGTTGTTTTCTACCACCATCGAGCCGGGGTTGAAATTATCAGTAAAACTATCCAGTTGCTTGCCAGCAAGCGATGCTGTTTTTCACTTTGTGCGCAACTGGCTGACCTTCGCCGCCCATTTTGAAACCGTTGCTGGTGTTGTTCATGGCAATTGAATTCTCGATCACCACAACGCCGTTAGCGCCGTCTTCAATCTTGTTGAACAGATCAAAACCATCGTCAATGTTGTTGTGAAAGAACGCACCGCG
Organism: Symbiopectobacterium sp.; assembly: GCA_051710525.1. Lineage (GTDB taxonomy): Bacteria > Pseudomonadota > Gammaproteobacteria > Enterobacterales > Enterobacteriaceae > Symbiopectobacterium. The sequence goes on from JBPESR010000002.1 coordinate 177,021, forward strand.
AATCACGGTGCCTTCACACACGCGCATTTTCACCGCAAAACAGTCGGCGTTGATTTTGCCTGAATCTTGGTTGATGTGTGATTCCGAGTTCAGAATCAGGTTGTGGCTTGCTCATAGCGTACGGCCTACGTCACCGGAAGAAGAAACCTGAATCCCTGTGTCGTCACAGTGGTGCGCCAGTACTTGTTCGCAGGCCGTATAACTGCTTTCTCTCCCTGGGAGAACAGTTTTTTCGGTGCTTTCTGGCTGCCGCTGGAGCTGACGGGAATGGAAGAAGCACTGTAATCGCCGTCTGCTAGCCATAAGATTGCTCCTGCTGGCAATACGTTAATAGCGGTTGCGAAATCTAACGGGCAGTTTTGCTGCCATCGTTGCTTGCCTGACCTTGCGCAGAAATATAGACATCTTTGGCATCGGCCAGTTTGACTTTTTCTACGCTGAACGTTGCTTCTTTCGCTGCTTTATCACCGGCTTCTGTTGGCAGATAAACGATTTTGAAGTCACTGCCTGCGCTCAGCTTGGCAGGAACGCTGAGCGTTTCACCCGCTTTAACGGTATGTGCTGCGCCCATCGCTTTATCGCCCTGAGTGATGGTGACGGTACCAGCATAGTTGGCACTCAGTTGCACGTCATAGTTATGCTCGCGCTCTTGGTCGAGGACATCACCTGCAATACCGGGGCAAATGCGGCAAATTTGAATTCCGGCGATGCTTAGGTTTGTACCGGAGACGTAGTCAACTGCGCATCACTGATAGTGATTTTGGCGTTACGTGATGCGAAGAAGCCCACATAGTAATGATCTTTATCCAGTTTGGTGACGAGGTCCGCTCCTTTCACATCTTTGCTTATCCAGTTGTCGCTGTCTTTGGGTGCATAGGATGTCACAAAACCGTCATTGGTTCGTTCACCTTCATACGGAAAGAAAAAGAAGGGGGTCTGTTCCAGGTTAATTTTTTCCTGAATATTGGTCTTGGTGATCTTGGCACCCGCGTTACCTCACGGTTGTAGCACGCCGTTATGCACTATGGCTTGCAACCTGACTGTCGTATGGGATTTTTTGATGGCATTCATCACTATATTGGAGGCAGTAGGGAATTCCTCATAGCCTTCCTTCAATAGATTTTGACGCGGTGCCCCAATAATGTAGCGCGCCAGAATCCCAGCCCCTTCCTGTGCGGCCGGTTTAGCGCCATTTTCTGGGCCAAACTGATCGACGGTTACGGTGGCTTGCAAGATAAAGTTCATATTGGCAAGCAGCGTAGTGTAGAAGAAGGTTAGTCCATCGTGCGTATTGGCGATTTTACCGCCGCGGCTCTCGATGGTGAGATTTTACCGCCGCGGCTCTCGATGGTGATCGGCGCTGAAAGGTCGGCCTTATCGTCAAACGTCAGTTTTTCTGCCGTTGATGGTGACATCGTTAACGCCAACTTTTTCCAGCAGAACGTTGGAGGAGAAATTAACGTCGGTCGATTGGCCGAAGGCCATGCTGTGCTATACCGGAGCGGGTTGTTCAGTTGCGTGTGCAGTCATGCTAAGGAACAAAAAGGACGGCGCCAGGGCTACCGTGGCAAGCCGTAACGCACTGAATTTCATTGTATCCTCTTGGGTATTGTTTATTGAGTTATGGAGCTATGATGAAAAAAAATTGAGTTATGGAGCTATGATGAAAAAATGAAACGATGTTTCTTTTGTGTTTATCACAAATGGAAACATATAAAACAAAAGTCTGTTTTTCCTGAAATCTGAATTCACTATCCGCCGTCGCGTTTTAGTCATTTTTCGGAAAAGATGAATTAAAAAACCACCAGTAAGGTTTTGACTTGGATACACTTTCTTTTTCCTTACAACGCGCGGCATTGTGGTATTTTTCGTTGAAAAATATGTAGTAATCCGCAGCAATAACGGATTTACTTTCATCCAATTGAATCCGTGGGTTATCAATTCGTTTCGTCAGGGTGGTGCATGTCTAACAGTATTATGAGCGTGGTTATCCTTGCCGCTGGCAAAGGAACACGTATGTATTCCGATCTTCCAAAAGTACTTCATCCGCTCGCTGGCAAGCCGATGGTTCAGCATGTGATTGATGCGGCTATGGAAATGGGTGCCAAACAGGTGCATTTGGTCTACGGATACGGTGGCGATTTACTGAAAGACAGGTTAACCAACCCGGATTTGAATTGGGTTCTGCAAGCGGAGCAACTCGGCACCGGGCACGCCATGCAGCAGGCGGCGCCGTTTTTTGCTGATGATGAAGAGATTCTGATGCTGTACGGTGATGTTCCTTTGATATCACCCGCCACGCTGGCGCGCTTGCTGGCGGATAAGCCACAGGGCGGCATTGCGCTTCTGACTGTGAAACTGGACGACCCCACCGGTTATGGCCGCATAATGCGCGATGAGAAAGGTTCTGTGATCGGGATTGTCGAGCACAAGGACGCGACGGAACAGCAGCGTCAGATTAACGAAATCAACACCGGCATTCTGGCAGCAAACGGTCAGGATCTCAAACTCTGGCTGGGCCAGTTAAACAATAACAACGCGCAAGGCGAGTATTACATCACCGACATTATCGCTATGGCCGCTTCAGAAGGCCGCCGTATTGAAGTTGTATATCCTGATAATCTGAACGAAGTGGAAGGGGTTAATAACCGCCTGCAACTGGCGACGCTGGAGCGTGTCTATCAGCGGGAACAGGCCAATAAACTGCTGCTGGCGGGCGTCATTTTATTCGATCCCTCTCGTTTTGATCTGCGTGGGACATTGACGCACGGACGTGATGTGAGTATTGATGCTAATGTGATCATTGAAGGCCAGGTTTCATTAGGGAATCGGGTTGAGATTGGTGCAGGATGTATCATCAAAGACAGCGTGATCGGTGATGACTGTATCCTCAGCCCGTACACCGTGTTAGAAAATGCGGTTCTGGACGCTGAGTGTACGGTAGGGCCCTTTGCGCGCCTGCGACCGGGGGCCGAGCTGGCACAGGATGCACATGTTGGCAATTTTGTTGAGTTGAAAAAGGCGCGCTTGGGTAAAGGTTCCAAAGCAGGCCATTTGACCTATCTTGGCGATGTGGAAATTGGTGATGATGTGAATATTGGTGCAGGCACCATTACCTGTAACTATGACGGTGCCAACAAGCACAAAACCGTGATTGGCGATCGGGTGTTTGTCGGTTCTGACAGTCAACTGGTGGCTCCTGTGAGCGTAGCCAGTGGCGTAACCATCGGTGCAGGCACCACGGTAACGCGCGATGTGGAAGAGAATGCGCTGGTGATAAGCCGGGTAAAACAGTGTCATATTTCAGGTTGGGCGCGGCCAGTTAAGAAAAAATAAGTGATCTCGCCTCCCATTTTGTGGAGGCGGTTTTGCCCAGTATTTTAGGCTAAAGCACTCCTCAAAACATAATAATCCCCCACTCTCTACCTACAAGGCTCGGGGACGCCGGAAAAACTGGCATGATCAGGTCTAAGATGTCGAAAGTGACACAATATGTCACTCGTATAGGAATACACATCCATGTGTGGAATTGTAGGCGCAGTTGCGCAACGCGATATTTCTGAAATTCTGTTAGAAGGGCTTCGCCGCCTTGAGTACCGTGGTTATGACTCTGCGGGGTTGGCGGTGGTTGACGCAGAGGGGTACGTTGCCCGCGTACGTCGCTTGGGTAAGGTACAGATACTAGCGCAAGCGGTGGAAGAGCATCCGCTGGCGGGCTGTACGGGCATTGCTCATACCCGTTGGGCAACGCACGGTGAGCCGTCAGAAGAGAATGCGCACCCGCACGTCTCTGGCCCTATTATCATCGTTCACAACGGCATTATTGAAAACCACGAACCGCTGCGTGAAACGCTGATCGGAAGCGGCTATCGCTTTGTTTCTGAAACCGATACCGAAGTGGTTTCGCACCTGGTGCACTGGGAACAGCAACAGACTGGTGGTGCGCTGGTTGACGTTGTCAAACGCGTGATCCCTCAACTGCGTGGCGCTTACGGCATGGTGGTGATGGACAGCCGCGATCCGCGCGTGCTGGTGGCTGCCCGTTCCGGTAGTCCGCTGGTGATTGGTCGTGGTGTCGGTGAAAACTTCCTCGCGTCTGACCAACTGGCTCTGCTGACGGTTACCCGCCGCTTTATGTTCCTCGAAGAGGGCGACGTGGCTGAAGTGACGCGCCACACTGTGCGTATTTTCAACCGCGCGGGCGAACTGGTTGAGCGCGAAAAGATTGAATCCAAGGTCAATTACGACGCTGGTGACAAAGGTGCTTATCGCCATTACATGCAAAAAGAGATTTACGAACAGCCGATGGCGATTAAAAACACCCTGGAAGGGCGTTTTAGCCACGGTGAAGTCAATCTGTCTGAACTAGGTCCGAAGGCGGATGAATTACTGGCTAAAGTGCAGCATATTCAGATTATTGCCTGCGGCACGTCCTACAACTCAGGCATGGTTTCCCGTTACTGGTTTGAAGCATTGGCGGGTGTGCCTTGTGATGTGGAAATTGCCTCTGAATTGCGCTACCGCAAACCGGCAGTGCGCGCCAATAGCCTGATGATCACTCTCTCTCAGTCCGGTGAAACGGCGGATACACTGGCAGCGTTGCGTTTGTCCAAAGAGCTGGGGTATCTGGGATCGCTGGCTATTTGTAACGTGGCGGAATCTTCGCTGGTCCGTGAATCCGATTTGGCGCTGATGACAAAAGCCGGTACGGAAATCGGCGTGGCGTCTACTAAGGCGTTTACCACCCAGTTAACGGTGCTGCTGATGCTGGTGGCGCGTATTGGTCGCCTGCGCGGTATGGATGCCGAGATAGAGCACGATATCGTCCACGGCCTGCAAGCGCTACCTGCGTGTATTGAGCAGATGCTGTCGCAGGACAAGCTGATTGAGTCTCTCGCAGAAGATTTCTCTGATAAGCACCATGCGCTGTTCCTGGGGCGAGGCGATCAGTACCCTATCGCAATGGAAGGGGCGCTGAAGCTTAAAGAGATCTCCTACATCCATGCAGAAGCCTACGCGGCGGGTGAGTTGAAGCACGGCCCGCTGGCGCTGATTGATGCGGATATGCCTGTGGTGGTGGTTGCGCCCAACAATGAGCTATTGGAAAAATTGAAATACAACATCGAAGAAGTGCGCGCGCGCGGCGGTGAGCTGTATGTGTTTGCCGACGAAGAAGCAGGCTTTACCAGCAGCGAAAACATGCGCATCATTCCGCTGCCGCATGTGGAAGAAGTGATTGCCCCAATCTTCTACACCGTGCCGTTGCAGTTGCTCTCCTACCACGTAGCGCTGATCAAAGGCACTGACGTTGACCAACCGCGTAACCTGGCGAAATCGGTGACGGTAGAGTAACTGCCGTTATACTGAGCTGCATAACAGGACCTGCCCTATATGGCAGGTTTTTTTATGTGATAAGCGTTCAACCTCGTTTATGTGATAAGCGTTCAACCTCGTATGTGATAAGCGTTCAACCTCGCACCCAAGCCAATAACACCCCCAATCCTACCAATACGCCGTAAAAGGTTCTGTAGATCCAATGACGCACGTCGAGCAGTCGATCACGGATCACGCCGGAAGAGAAGAACAGGACTACCAGACAAAACCATGAGATGTGCGCTACCGAGAGGCTTTGCTGAATAAATAGATTTTATACTGGCAGCCAGTGAAACGACGGATCCTCGCAACGCAAAATCATGCAGTTAGGCCTAATGAGAAAACTGTACACCTGAGGTGATAAGCATTTTCTACCAAAACTGGCTTGATAAAACAGCATAACTCACTATTATTCAACAAAGCCCTACTGAGATAAAAATACCGTACCGATTTGCACCGCCAATGACGTCTGTGGGCTTACTAGCTTCATAAACAGGCTGACGATGAATACCGTTGCCTTGGGATTTAACACATTGGTGAGAAAGCCGGTGAGTAGCGCTATCCAATCAGAGACGGAGGCGATACCGGTCCAATCAGTTTGTTCAGGTCCAATCAGTTTGTTCATATTGAACAGCCACAGTGATTGCTGAATGATCAACCCGATGCCTATCAGGGTATGGCTCACATGGACCAGAATGCCACCACAGATCCAGACAGCTGTTAAGATTCCCGCATGGCGCGACAGCATCAGGCTATTGCGCGTCACCATGGCAAAATCAGGTCCTGTGCTAATAACGGCAAACAGTGTTATTGTGAACACAGTGAGATATTCAACCATACATAACCTTTTTTAACATTGAATTAGATATCAATATGCTATGAAAACGATGTAGGGATAACTGATGTAGGGATAACTAATGATGATTTCTGACAGAAATAGTGAGTTAGACTCACTATTAGACGTAAATCAAAACCGCCTTCCTTCACTGATCGCCTTGCGCTGTTTTGAAGCCGCAGCACGGTTTGAGAACTTCACGCGTGTCGCCGAAGTGTTACATCTTACGCACGGTGCAAATTAGTCGTGCGGTGCGTATGCTGGAGGATGATTTAGGGGTTGCGCTGTTTAAAAGGCGCAGTCGTCGTGTTTCTCTGACGCAAGCAGGCCGCACGCTGGTACAGGCAGTACATGAAGGGCTGACGGTCATGCAACGCGCCACCAGGAGAGCTGGGTGGTATCATGTGAACCCACATTGCTGATGCGTTGGCTGATCTCCCACGTTGGCCAGCGTTTCGGACAAAACATCCGGATCGGGATATTCATCTGGTTGCTGGCGGAGGCGCATTTTCATTTAACACTGGCATTGATTTGGCTATTCGGCGTGATGATTTCCCGTTACCTGACGGTTACCATGCAGAATATCTGTTCAGTAAAAAAGTCGGGCCTGTGTGCCGGCATGATAACGTGACTGACTGGTTTTCTCCCGCTGGAAACTGGTTGTCATTGCGAACCGCTGCGCCCCGTTTACACAGCCGCACGCGTTTAACTGCCTGGCAAACATGGAGTACGGTCACACAACACCCACTGCATGACAATAACGGACAAACGTTCGAGCATTTTTATTTCAGCGTACAGGCTGCCGTTGCCGGATTAGGGGTTGCCATTGGGCTGTGGCAATTGGTCAGATATGATATTGCCAGTGACGTTCTGGCTGCACCGCTGGGATTTATCGAGGAGGGTTCCTGTTACTGCCTGTTGTCGCCTTCCCCTTTATTATCTGATACTTTTCAGGCAGATTTATTGGCTTGGTTACGCGCTATGGCCTGAATCAACGTCGCGCGTGTTCAGGTAAGATGCCGCGTTTAATGCAATTTATCGTGAACATTTTTTGTATGTCATAAAACTGTCATATTAAATACATTTTACTGTCATGTAATTGACCTATTTTCCCTCCTGAGAACTACACTCTGATCAATAAAGAATCTGGGTCGACACCTTTAAAAAATCCCACAGGAGGGATTATGAAACTGATGCGTACTACGATTGCCGGTCTTGTTATGGCAACCTTTTCCCTGGCGGCGGTCAACACCTCAGCTGCCGTTAGCTTTACCGGTGCAGGTGCTATGTTCCCAGCTCCGGTCTACGCAAAGTGGGCAGACTCTTACCAGAAAGAAACGGGTAATAAAGTTAACTACCAAGGTATTGGTTCTTCTGGCGGCGTTAAGCAGATTCAAGCAAAAACCGTTGATTTCGGTGCATCTGATGCGCCGCTGACTGATTAAAAACTGGCTGAAGATGGCCTGTTCCAGTTCCCGACCGTGATCGGCGGGATCGTTCTGGCTGTTAACGTCCCAGGCATTAAATCTGGTGATTTAACGCTGGATGGCAAGACGCTAGGCGATATCTACCTGGGTAAAATCAAGAAATGGAATGACCCAGCTATCACTAAACTAAACCCGAATGCCAAGCTGCCGGATCAGGATATTGCTGTTGTACATTGTGCTGGCGGTTCTGGTACATCTTTCGTGTTCACCGGCTATTTTATTTGGCGAAAGTAAACTCGGAATGGAAAGAAAAAGTGGGTTCCGGTTTTTACGGTTAACTGGCCTACCGGTCTGGGCGGTAAAGGTAACGACGGTATTGCCGCGTTCGTTCAGCGTCTGCTGGGCTATATCGGTTATGTTGAATACGCCTATGCCAAGCAAAATAACCTGGCATACACCAAGCTGGTTTCTGCCGACGGTGACGGTAAAGTGGTTCTGCCTACCGGCCAAATGTTTAGCAACGCGGCCAAGGGTATCGACTGGAGCAAGTCTTTTGCCCAGAACCTGACCAACCAACATGGTGCTGGAGCATGGCCCATCACGTCTACCACCTTCATTCTGGTTCACCAGAAACAAGACAAACCAGAGCAGGGCGCTGAAGTGCTGAAGTTCTTTGACTGGGCGTTCAAGAAAGGCGGTTAGCAAGCGGTAGAGCTGGATTACGCTACTTCGCCAAACGAAGTGGTTGAGCAGATCCGCGTTCGCCAAACGAAGTGGTTGAGCAGATCCGCGCATCGTGGAAAATAAGTGTAAAAGACAGCAGCGGTAACGCGCTGTTTAAATAAGCACTGAAACGCTATGCAAGCCCTGAGCGGTTAACAAGACACTGACATCAGTCAGTTATGGCGGATGGACGGGAAGCCCGTCCACCTTTGTCTGTCAAATGCAACATACCCAAATTGATTGGTCTGTCAAATGCAACATACCCAAATTGATTGGGTATAACACTGAAGAAGATAGCCCTATGGCGGAGTATAAGCCAACTATTAACTATTAAATGGCGGAGTATAAGCCAACTATTGAGTATAAGCCAACTATTAAAGCCCCCGGAAAGCTAGGCGATGTGATCTTTAGCGCGATGGTAATAGCTTCAGCGCTGCTGACGCTACTGCTGCTGGGTGGCCTCATAGTATCCCTGATCGTGGCATCCTGGCCGAGCATTGAGAAGTTTGGTCTGGCGTTCCTGTGGACCAAAGAGTGGGACGCGTCTGCCGGGCAGTTCGGTGCACTGGTACCGATTTATGGCACTATTGTGACTTCTTTGATTGCCTTGATCATTGCTATCTCTATCAGCTTCGGTATCGCATTGTTCCTGACCGAACTGGCACCGAACTGGTTAAAACGCCCATTGGGTGTTGCCATTGAATTATTGGCAGCAATTCCGAGTATCGTATACGGCATGTGGAGTCTGTTTATCTTCACACCGTTGTTTGCCAAATACTTCCAGCAACCAGTCGGAAGTATCCTGTCCGGCATTCCTATTTGGGGCACACTGTTCTCTGGTCCGGCGTTTGGTATCGGTATACTGGCCGCCGGTGTGATTCTGGCCATCATGATCATTCCTTATATCGCTGCCGTAATGCACGACGTGTTTGAGCAAACACCGGTAATGATGAAAAAGTCAGCCTACGGCATAGGTTGCACCACCTGGGAAGTGATTTGGCGCATCGTATTACCTTACACCAAAAACGGGGGGGGGAGGGGGGTTGATGGAGTCATGCTGTGGTTGGGGCGTGCATTGGGTAAAACCATGGCGGTGACTTTTATTATCGGTAACACTTACCAGGTGGACAGTCTGTCGCTGTTTATTATGCCCGGTAACAGTATCACTTCCGCGCTGGCAAACGAGTTTGCCGAAGCGGAATCTGGCCAGCATACGGCGGCATTGATGCACTTGGTCTTATCCTATTTGTGATTACCTTTATCGTGCTGGCGCTGTCTAATTTGACGGATGCCATTACGGCAATGCACAACCGTGACGCGGAATTGGCCCAGCGCGTGATTGAAGGTGATGCCAAGGTGAACTTGATGGAGGTGACCATCGATGAAGCCTGTGTGCGTATCATCGCCACGCGTCAGCCAACGGCGAGTGATTTGCGTTTAGTGATGGCAATCATCAAAAGCATTTCTGAACTGGAGCGTATTGGGGATGTAACGGATAAAATCTGTCGCACCGCGTTGGAGAAATATTCGCATCAGCATCAGCCTTTGCTGGTTAGCCTGGAATCGTTGGGTCGTCATACGGTAGAAATGCTGCATGACGTACTGGACGCCTTTGCGCGCATGGATCTGGATGAAGCTATCTGTATTTATCGCGAAGATAAGAAGGTCGATAGAGTATGAAGGCATTGTGCGCCAACTGATGACGTACATGATGGAAGACTCACTTACTATTCCGAGCGTATTGACCGCGCTGTTTTGCGCCCGCTCAATCGAACGCATTGGCGACCGTTGTCAGAACATCTGCGAGTTTATTTTCTACTTCTACTTCGTTAAAGGGCAGGATTTCCACCATTATTGGTAGTGATGCGCTGGAAAAACTATTGGTAGTGATGCGCTGGGAAAACTGCTGGAGAAAGAGAAAAACGGATCTGCACCTCAGTGATTTTCACTGATAAATATCCCCCGTCGGGGTGTGTTCAGACTGCCGACAAAGTCACTCTACCCCTCGTCATCCTCGGCGGAAGTCGGTGGGAGTCGGCAGTTTAGCAGCAACCTCATACGCCCCGTTAAGGGCATTTTGTAGTGGTCAACTAAAACTGGCCACGGGTTTAGAGTTTTTCCAGAACCGATTTCCCGATTCGTTTGGTGGTAACCAAACGTTATAGTCGTGCGGTATGAGTGTACTGTAATATCCCACGATATAGTCCGTTATGGAGCGGGCTGCTTCGGTGAAACTCCCGTATCCCATTACCGGTATCCATTCATTTTTCAGGCTTCTGAAGAAGCGCTCCATCGGGCTATTATCTCAGCAGTTTCCGCGCCGGCTCATACTCTGCTTTATCCGGTAACGCCACAGCAACTGACAGAACTGCCTGCTTGTGTAATGGCTACCCTGCCCCGATTTTCAAAAGCCATTTCCAGCGCCTTAGTGGTCAGCTGGCTATCTGGTGAGAACGATATTGCCCAGCCCACCGGTTTTCTGGCGAACAGGTCGAGAACAACAGCAAGGTACGCCCAGCGTTTTCCTGTCCAGACATATGTCACATCGCCGCCCTACACCAGGTGTAGTTATGTGACGGCGAACTGGCACTCAAGATAATTCGGTATGGCAACATGGTCCCGACCATCGCGTATATATCTGTGTTTCGGTTGGTGGCGAGAGCAAGACGATTAATGACCGGATGGGAATAGGCACCGGTGGCGCCTCTCGGCGTATGTGTAGGGTGACTACTTCCCAATACAAAAACTCGAGAAAATCCTTCCCAACAAGTCATCGGCAGTAAATTCCCCGGTTATCTCACTCAGTGCCTGTTGTGCCAACCTCAGCTCTTCTGCTAGTAGTTCGCCAGCGTAAGCGCTCACTAACTGTTCTTTGCCTTGTTCCAGATGCTGTGCGGCGGTTTCCAGCGCTTGCAGGTGGCGGCGTCGTGCCAGGAAGCCCCCTTCGGTGTTGCTGGTAAAGCCCATGCTCTGTTTTAGATGGTTACGCAGGATATCGACGCCATCACCTGTTTTGGCGGACAGGCGAATGAGTGAGTGAGTGTTTACCTCTTCAATACCTTGTGGTTCTCCGGTAATATCGGCTTTATTGCGCACCACGGTAATCGGTAGTGTGGCGGGCAGGCGTGCCATAAACTCTGGCCAGATTTCGGCAGGCAATGTGGCGTCAGTGGTGGTGCTATCGACCATAAACAGCACGCGATCCGCCTGTTCAATCTCTTGCCAGGCGCGTTCAATGCCGATGCGTTCCACTTCGTCGCTGGCATCGCGTAGCCCAGCAGTGTCGATGATATGCAGCGGCATGCCGTCTATATGGATATGCTCGCGCAGTACGTCGCGCGTAGTGCCCGCGATAGCGGCCACGATTGCTGCCTCACGCCCAGCCAGTGCGTTAAGCAGGCTCGATTTGCCCGCATTTGGGCGACCCGCAATTACCACCTTCATGCCTTCACGCAGCAGGCTGCCTTGATGTGCTTCGGCCTGAACATCCGCCAGGTCGGCCATCACGTCGTTGAGTTCCGCCTCGATCTTGCCGTCAGAGAGGAAATCGATCTCTTCATCAGGAAAATCGATGGCAGCCTCGACGTAGATGAGTAGGTGAATCAGTGCTTCCACCAGACGGTGAATGCGGATAGAGAAGGCACCTTGCAAGGAGTTCAGCGCAGATCGTGCCGCTTGCTCGGAGCTGGTATCGATCAGGTCTGCGATAGCTTCGGCCTGCGCCAGATCGAGTTTGTCATTGAGAAACGCGCGCTCGGAGAACTCGCCGGGGCGCGCAATGCGCAGTCCGGGCAGTGCCAGAATGCGCTGCATCAGCAAATCAAGAATAACCGGGCCACCGTGCCCTTGCAGCTCTAGCACATCCTCGCCGGTGAAGGAGTTGGGGCCAGGAAACCAGATGGCAATACCCTGATCCAGCGCGCTGCCGTCTGCATCGCGAAACGGCAGATAATCCGCATGGCGTGGTTTGGGTAATTTACCCAGCACGGCACGCGCCACGTCGGCAGCCTGCTGGCCGGACACGCGCAAAATACCTAGGCCACCGCGTCCGGGGGGCGTGGCTTGAGCTACAATGGTATCGGTATGGCTCATGATGGTTTCTCTGTGAAGATTAAACAAAAAAATAAGGCGGCCCATAGCCGCCTTATTCTCAGGCTTGTGCAGTCCGCTTATTTCTTCTCTTTTTTGTCGCGGCTGTGCAGGCCTTTCTTCTCCAGCCCGCGGTAAATCAACTGTTGCTGGATAATGGTGACCAGGTTACTGACGATATAGTACAGCACCAGGCCTGATGGAAACCACAGGAAGAACACGGTAAAGATAACCGGCATGTAGGTCATGATCTTCTGCTGCATCGGGTCGGTAACAGTGGTCGGCGACATCTTTTGAATGAAGAACATCGTGATACCCATCAGGATCGGCAGGATGTAGAACGGGTCTTGCGCAGACAGGTCAGTGATCCACAGGATGAACGGCGCATGGCGCAGCTCAACCGAGCTGATCAGCATGTAGTACAACGCCAGGAAGATAGGCATCTGGATCAGCAGCGGGAAGCAGCCGCCCAGCGGGTCCACTTTCTCCGCCTTGTACAGCGCCATCATCTCTTGGCTCATGCGCTGCTTGTCATCGCCGATACGCTCGCGCATGGCCTGCATTTTCGGTTGCAGCATACGCATTTTCGCCATCGAGGTGTACTGTGCCTTGGTCAGCGGGTACATGATGCCGCGCACGATAAAGGTGATGGCGATGATGGAGAAGCCCCAGTTACCGATGAAGCCGTGCAGAAATTTCAGCAGTTTGAACAGCGGTTGGGAGATAAACCACAACCAACCGTAATCTACTGACAGGTCCAGATGCGCTGCAACGGCCGCCATCTTGTCCTGAATTTCCGGGCCAACCCACAGTACCGCGCTGATGTCTTTCTGAGCGCCCGCATCAACGGTTACCGGTGTGGCTTTAAAGCCAATGACGGCCAATCCGTTACCCAATTGCGAGGTATAGGTATAGAAGGTGTTGGCGCCAGCGGTGGTCGGGATCCATGCGGTAGCAAAATACTGCTGCAACATGGCAACCCAGCCACCATCGGTGGTTACGTTCAGGTTTTCTTTCATGTCGCTGAAGCTATATTTCTTGTACTTATCGTCGCTGGAAGAGAACGCAGCGCCACGATAGGTGTGGAGTGTAAAGTTGCTGCTGCCGGTATCGCGATGCTTCGGCAGGTCAATAGACTGTTTCAACTGACCAAACAGCGTCAACTCCAACGACTGCGCGCTGGTGTTGTTCACGTTGTAGCTAACGTTCAGCGCATAGTCACCGCGTTTAAGCACGAGCGTTTTGGTGAAGGTTACGCCGTCAGCGTTGGTGTAGGTCAACGGAATGGTCAGTGTGTCCTGTCCGTCAGCCAGTTCAAAGTGATTCTGGGTGGCTGTAAACAGCGGACATGCGCCGTTTGCCGGATTATCCGGACCGTGTTTATCTGTCAATCCACTCTGTGCCTGATACACAAATTCCGGCGTGGTTTCCAGCAACAGGAATGGTGTAGCAGAGTGCTGCTTGTCAGGGAACGCTAGCAGATTGGCTTGTTCGATATCGCCGCCGCGCGTATTGATAGTCAGCGACAGTACGTCGGTTTTCACCGTGATCAGTTTACCCTGACCGCTATTAGGCACGCCCTGGCTGGCGGTATCACCGTTGACTGCGTTCGTTGCTTGCTGGATGGCTTGCGTTGAAGCGGCAGGCGGATTTTTGTCCGTCTCCCACGTCTGCCAGATCAGAAAGCTTACGAATAGCAGAGCGATGAGAAGAAGATTGCGTTGCGAATCCATCGTTAATGTTCTCTGTTATTGTCGGGTTTTGGCGGTATGGGATCATGACCACCAGGGTTCAAAGGGTGGCATTTTAATACGCGTTTGAGCGTCAACCAACTTCCTTTTATCATGCCGAACCTGCGTATGGCCTCAATACCGTATTGTGAACAGGTTGGGCGAAAACGGCAATGTGGCCCTAACAACGGACTTATAACGAGCTGATAACCGCGTATCAGCCCGATCAGGAGGCGCGAGCCAAGCGACAGTGCCGTTGCCATAATTTTTCCAATGCTTCCGTCAACGCGCGATTATCCAGGTCGGCTACCCCTTTTTTGGCGATCACCACAAAATCCATTGCAGGTAGGGTGTGTTGATGTAAACGAAAGCTTTCCCGCGTCAGACGTTTAATCCGATTGCGTTCATGCGCCCGTTTGACATGCTTTTTAGCGACAGTAAGACCGATACGAGGATGCCCCAGCGAATTCAGGCGGCCGAGGATGGTGATTTGCGGCGTGCTAGCTCGATTCGGCTGCTGGAAGACGAAAGTGAAATAGCTGGGTGTTGACAAACGTAACTCCCTGGGGAAAGCGAGCTTAACCACTAGGAGGGCTAGCTTTTATTATTTAGAAACAGTCAGACGAGTACGGCCTTTTGCACGACGGCGGGCCAGAACCTGACGACCATTTTTAGTGGCCATACGAGCACGGAAACCGTGACTACGGTTACGCTTCAATACGGACGGTTGGAAGGTGCGTTTCATGGCGATTTCTACCTAAACTTGGATAATTGACTTCACACACAGTGAACGAGTTTGGCACTCCGGCGTGAACACTGACCGAAGTCCAAATCTCGCATACATCAAATATAAAAAGGAGAAATTATAATAATTGTACAGTCCCGAGTCAATTTTGTACAGTCCCGAGTCAATTGGTATCACACGCCCATGGAGCCATTTCCTCAATAAATTTGAGGAATTTTCTGCCTGAAATAGCACAGAAGAGCATCAACGCGTCGGAGTGAGGATTATACGTACTCTGCATTAAATCGCAAGGATCCTAACACGATCCTTGATGCGGGATCATGATCTCTGTCACTCCAGAGTGAATGCCTATTCAGTTATGCTAGCCAGAGTGAATGCCTATTCAGTTATGCTAGGCGCTCGCATCATGATGCATGCCTGCGTCATCGTTGTGCAGCACGTGGCGGCCACGAGTGATAAGAATAGCCTGTGGATATAAGAATAGCCTGTGGATAAAAAGGATTGAAACTGTGCAGAAAGGGAAGATCTCTACCGAGGATTAGGTTATGATCCGCCGTCCCGTGAACGATCCTTCTTCGGGATCATCTCGGCAACCGCATGGACATCATAGATAAGATGCTCGGTGCATCCAGGAGACTGCCATTGCAGCTTCCGGGTCATAATCATGAAATACACTAAATAACGTATCTGATTCTTTTCTATTTTAATCTTGTTCGAGTGGAGTCCGTCGTGTCACTTTCGCTTTGGCAGCAGTGTATTGCCCGTTTGCAGGATGAGTTACCTGCCACAGAATTCAGCATGTGGATACGTCCGTTACAGGCGGAACTGAACGACAATACTCTGGCGCTCTATGCGCCAAACCGTTTTGTGCTGGATTGGGTAAGAGACAAGTACCTCAATAACATCAATGGTCTGCTGAACGATTTCTGCGGTATGGATGCGCCTTTGCTGCGTTTTGAAGTCGGCAGCAAACCGCAGGCGGCGGTACAGCCGGTCAGGCAGGCACCCGTGCGTCCCAGTTGGGACACACTGGCGATGCAAACGGAGCACACTTACCGTTCCAACGTCAATCAGAAGCATTCGTTCGACAACTTCGTTGAAGGTAAGTCTAACCAACTGGCGCGCGCGGCGGCGCGTCAGGTTGCTGACAACCCCGGCGGAGCCTATAATCCCCTGTTTCTCTATGGCGGCACCGGTTTGGGGAAAACCCACCTGCTGCACGCGGTAGGTAATGGCATTATTGCGCGCAATAATGCCATTTGGCTTGCGCGCAATAATGCCAAAGTGGTCTATATGCATTCTGAACGCTTTGTACAGGATATGGTCAAAGCCTTACAGAATAATGCGATTGAAGAATTTAAGCGCTATTACCGTTCAGTCGATGCCCTGTTGATCGATGATATTCAGTTTTTTGCCAACAAAGAGCGCTCTCAGGAGGAATTTTTCCATACCTTCAATGCGCTATTGGAAGGCAATCAGCAAATAATCCTGACTTCCGATCGTTATCCGAAAGAGATTAATGGGGTAGAAGATCGTCTGAAATCGCGCTTTGGCTGGGGATTGACGGTCGCTATCGAACCGCCGGAGCTGGAAACGCGCGTGGCGATCCTGATGAAAAAAGCGGACGAAAACGATATTCGTTTGCCGGGTGAAGTGGCCTTTTTTATTGCCAAGCGATTGCGTTCTAACGTGCGTGAGCTTGAAGGAGCACTGAACCGCGTGATCGTTAATGCCAATTTTACTGGCCGCGCCATTACCATTGATTTCGTGCGTGAAGCGCTGCGCGATCTGTTGGCCTTGCAGGAAAAGTTAGTGACCATCGACAATATTCAAAAGACGGTCGCAGAGTACTACAAGATCAAAGTCGCCGATCTGCTGTCAAAACGGCGATCCCGATCGGTGGCACGTCCGCGCCAGGTGGCGATGGCGCTGGCGAAAGAGCTGACAAACCACAGCTTACCGGAAATTGGTGATGCGTTTGGCGGTCGTGACCATACCACCGTGCTGCATGCGTGCCGCAAGATTGAGCAGCTGCGTGAGGAAAGCCATGACATAAAGGAAGATTTCTCTAATTTAATCAGAATATTATCTTCATAATATTATGAAATTCATTATTGAACGTGAGCATCTGCTAAAACCGTTACAACAGGTGAGTGGCCCGTTAGGTGGTCGTCCCACATTGCCTATTCTGGGCAATCTGCTGTTACAAGTGATGGACGGCGCACTGTCGCTGACCAGCACCAATCTGGAAATGGAGATGGTGGCAAAGATCCCCCTGTCTCAGGCCCATGAATCCGGTGCGACCACGGTGCCGGCGCGTAAACTGTTTGATATTTGCCGTGGCTTGCCCGACGGCGCGGAAATTACCTTCACTCTGGAAGGCGACCGGATGCTGGTGCGTTCTGGCCGTAGCCGTTTCTCGCTTTCTACGCTCCCGGCGTCTGATTTCCCGAACCTGGATGACTGGCAGAGCGAAGTGGGATTCTCGTTGCCGCAGGCGACGCTGAAACGCCTGATTGAAGCTACCCAGTTCTCCATGGCACATCAGGATGTGCGTTATTACCTCAACGGCATGTTGTTTGAAACCGAAGGAGAAGAGTTGCGCACCGTGGCAACCGACGGTCACCGTCTGGCGGCATGCGCCATGCCGATTGGTCAGTCGCTGCCGTCCCACTCGGTGATCGTGCCGCGTAAAGGGGTGATTGAACTGCTGCGCCTGCTAGACGGCGGCGATACGCCATTGCAGCTACAGATCGGCACCAACAACATTCGCGCCCACGTCGGGGATTTCATCTTTACGTCCAAACTGGTCGACGGGCGTTTTCCTGACTACCGCCGCGTATTGCCGAAAAACCTGGACAAAGCGCTGGAAGCGAGCTGCGATTTGCTGAAACAGGCATTTGCGCGTGCGGCGATCCTGTCTAACGAAAAGTTTCGCGGTGTGCGTCTACACCTGATTGAGAATCAGCTGAAAATTACCGCGAATAACCCGGAACAGGAAGAAGCGGAAGAGATTCTGGACGTGCAGTACAACGGCACGGAAATGGAAATTGGCTTTAACGTCAGCTACGTGCTGGATGTGTTGAATGCGCTGAAGTGCGAAGATGTCCGTTTGCTGCTGACTGATTCTGTCTCTAGTGTGCAGATTGAAGACGGTGCTAGCAAGGCGGTGGCATACGTTGTCATGCCGATGCGTCTGTAGCGGGACAGCTTGGTCTGCCCCCTTTTTGGCGTGAATGCCTACGCTTGCCGTCGGCATTTGTGCAGGTTGTCGCGTAAAGGATCTGGTTGTCCATGGTACTGACCCGCCGTCTAATTAAAGATTTCCGTAACATCGCCTCAGCCGATTTGGCGCTCATCCCCGGATTCAATTTTCTGGTGGGGGAGAATGGCAGCGGAAAAACTAGCGTGCTGGAGGCCATCCACACGTTGGGGCATGGTCGTGCGTTTCGCTCCATCCAGGCAGCGCGCGTGATTCGGCATGAACAGTCCGAATTTATTCTGCACGGTCGGTTGGATGGCATGGAGCGTGAACGCTCGATAGGTCTGAGTAAAAACCGGCTGGGTGACAGTACCGTACGTATTGATGGCTGCGATGGTCACAAGATGGCGGATCTGGCGCAGTTACTGCCGATTCAGCTCATCACGCCGGAGGGCTTCACGTTGTGCTCAACGGTGGACCAAAATACCGTCGTGCCTTTCTCGAAAATACCGTCCTGCCTTTCTCGATTGGGGCTTTTTTCACCATGAGCCCGGTTTTTTCGCGGCCTGGAGTAACCTGAAACGGTTATTGCGCCAGCGTAACGCTGCACTGCGTCAGGTGGGGCAGTATCGTCAACTGCGCGCCTGGGATCAGGAACTTATTCCGCTGAAAGAGCTTATCAGCGCCTGGATGGCGGATTACACCACTGCGATTACTGCGAACATTACCGCACCTGTGAGCAGTTTTTGCCGGAGTTTTCACTGAGCTTCTCTTTCCAGCGCGGCTGGGACAAAGAGAGCGACTATGCCTATACCGAACTGCTGGAACGGCAGTTTGAGCTCGACCGGCAGTTGGGCTACACTGGGTTAGGGCCGCACAAAGCGGATTTTCGTATCCGGGCGGGCGGCGTTGCGGTGGAAGACATGTTGGCGCGTAGATAGTTGAAGTTATTGATGTGTGCGTTGCGATTGGCACAGGGAGAGTTCCTCACTTGCCATAGCGTATTTATCTGATAGATGATTTTGCTTCCGAACTGGACAATACCCGCCACTGGACAATACCCGCCGCCGTTTGTTGGCTGAACGGTTAAAAGCGACCGAGGATCAGGTATTTGTCAGCGCCATCAGCGCTGAACAGATAGATGACATGATCGGTGAAAAGGGCAAGATGTTCCGCGTGAAACACGGTAAAATAACGGTTCAATTACAGGACTAAAATGAGCGAGAAACCTTGATGTCGAATTCTTATGACTCCTCAAGTATCAAAGTATTGAAAGGGCTGGATGCGGTACGTAAACGCCCGGGTATGTACATCGGTGATACGGATGACGGCACAGGCCTGCATCACATGGTATTCGAGGTTGTGGACAACGCTATCGACGAAGCGCTCGCAGGCTTCTGCAAAGACATTGTTATTATCATTCATAATGATAACTCGGTTTCGGTGCAGGATGATGGCCGTGGCATTCCTACTGGTATTCATGAAGAAGAGGGTGTCTCTGCGGCCGAAGTGATCATGACCGTGCTGCATGCTGGTGGTAAGTTTGACGATAACTCCTATAAAGTGTCCGGCGGTCTGCACGGCGTTGGGGTTTCTGTGGTCAACGCCCTGTCTGAAAAGTTGGAACTGACCATTTACCGTGATGGCAAAACTCACCACCAAATTTATCGTCACGGCGAGCCGCAGGCACCGCTGGCTGTGGTGGGGGATGCCGAACGTACTGGTACCACCGTGCGTTTCTGGCCGAGCATGGAAACCTTTAGCAACATTACCGATTTCGAATACGATATTCTGGCCAAGCGCTTGCGTGAGCTGTCGTTCCTGAACTCTGGCGTTTCCATCCGTCTCAGCGATGAGCGTGAGCAGGGTAAGGCCGATCACTTCCACTATGAAGGCGGCATCAAAGCGTTTGTTGACTATCTGAACCGCAACAAGACGCCGATTCATCCGCAGGTGTTCTATTTCAGCGCGGAAAAAGACGATATTGGCGTCGAAATTGCCATGCAGTGGAACGACGGGTTCCAGGAAAATATCTATTGCTTTACCAACAATATTCCCCAGCGCGATGGCGGTACACACCTGGCCGGTTTGCGTGGTGCGATGACGCGCACGCTGAACAGCTACATGGAAAAAGAAGGCTACAGCAAAAAGGCCAAGGTTAGCGCCACCGGTGACAATGCGCGTGAGGGCTTGATTGCCGTGGTATCGGTGAAAGTGCCGGACCCGAAATTCTCCTCTCAGACCAAAGACAAGCTGGTTTCTTCCGAGGTGAAAACCGCGGTGGAATCACTGATGAACGAACGTCTGGTAGATTTCCTGATGGAAAACCCGGGTGACGCCAAAATCGTGGTCGGTAAAATTATTGATGCGGCGCGCGCACGCGAAGCGGCCCGTAAAGCACGTGAAATGACGCGTCGTAAAGGGGCGCTTGATCTGGCTGGTTTGCCGGGCAAGCTGGCGGATTGTCAGGAACGCGATCCGGCGTTGTCTGAACTCTACCTTGTGGAAGGGGACTCGGCTGGCGGCTCTGCTAAGCAGGGGCGTAACCGTACGAATCAGGCCATTCTGTCGCTTAAAGGTAAAATCCTTAACGTGGAGAAAGCGCGCTTTGACAAGATGCTCTCTTCTCAGGAAGTGGGCATGCTGATCACCGCGCTGGGCTGTGGCATTGGTCGCGACGAATACAACCCGGATAAGCTGCGTTATCACAACATTATCATCATGACCGATGCCGACGTCGATGGTGCGCATATTCGTACGCTGCTGTTGACCTTCTTCTATCGTCAGATGCCGGAAATCATCGAACGTGGTCACGTTTTTATTGCCCAGCCACCGCTGTACAAAGTGAAGAAAGGTAAACAGGAACAGTACATTAAAGATGATGAAGCGATGGACCATTACCAGATTGCACTGGCACTGGATGGATCGGCGCTGCACATCAATGCTCAGGCACCTGCCTTGCAGAGTGAGCAGGTGGAACTGCTGGTGAAAGATTATCACAGCGTACAGCGGTTGATCGATCGTATGGAACATCGTTATCCACGTGCGTTGTTGAATGCCTTGATTTACCAAGACACGCTGACAGAAAACGGTCTGCAAGACCGTGCCAAAGTAAAAAGCTGGTTGGCGACGTTGGTGAAAACCCTCAATGAAGATGATGTGCACGGCAGCAGCTACAGCGGCGCGTTGAGCGATAACTCAGTGTTTGCTGAACCAGTGCTGCGCGTGCGTACGCACGGGGTAGATACCGATTATGTGCTGGATGCCAACTTTATACGTGGCAGCGAATATCTCAAAATCGTACTGCTGGGTGAGAAGCTGCGTGGCCTGTTCGAAGATGGCGCGTACATCGAGCGCGGTGAGCGCAAACAGCCGATTAACAGTTTCGAACAAGCGCTGGAGTGGCTGATGAAAGAGTCACGCCGTGGTTTGAACATCCAGCGTTATAAAGGCTTGGGCGAAATGAACCCGGAACAGCTGTGGGAAACCACTATGGATCCGGAAAGCCGGCGCATGCTGTGCGTGACAGTAAAAGACGCCATGGCGGCGGATGAGCTGTTCACTACGCTGATGGGCGATGCGGTTGAGCCGCGCCGCGCCTTTATCGAAGAGAACGCGTTGAAAGCCGCTAACATTGATATCTGATGATTGATATCTGGTATGGTGTAGTGACAAAAAAAACCGTCGCGCAGCCTGACTACGCGGCGGTTTTTTAATGGTTAAACCGCGGCGGCGGTGCGACGCTTGCTGGCACGCATTTCCTGCGCCAGCGTGATAGTGGCGGTGATCAGCATGAAAATGACCGCAGACCAGAAAATGGCATGGGGATAACCATTATCCAACAACCAGCCGAACAGCACTGGACCAGGCAGCCCCGCCGATATTGAACTCAGTATATCAGTATACACGATACCGAAACCCGTCCTTCCGCGCCTTTCGGTGATGCAGCCCGCACTCCCGCGAGGGTGCAATCATGCCGGAGAGAAATCCCGCTGCCGCCAGTAGTGGCACCAGCACCATCGCTGGCAACAGATAGGTAGCGACAATCGCCACCAGTACGCGGCGGTGACGGCTAATGCGCCAGTGGCAACTAGACCGTGGTGCTCGGTTTTATCAGCCAAAGCACCGCCCGCCAGCACGCCAAAAGCGCTGGCAAACAAAAATGCGGTCAGCACCGTATTGGCATCGGATAAGGGCAGATTGTAGCCAGTAACCAATGTGGTAACCGAGAAGTTCTGGATCGAATTAGTGCTCAGGCTCAGCATCAAAAAAGAGACCCAGTAGCGCCAGGATAGGTAGCGAAAATAGTGTTGTTTGCGCTGGTTTGTACCGGGGCGGTACCCCTTTTAGGGGCTGCTGATTTAAGCTGTGCTGGCTCGTCTTTATGCATCAGCAGCATCACGACAACCAGTAATTCCACCACGCCAGACACAATCAATAAAGGCGGCATTGATGCCTAGCCATGCTGCTACCGTGAGTAAAATCCCCGGCGTAATGGCGTTGCCTAAAAAGCCGGAGAAGGTGTGGGGTGTGGAGCGAGAACGCGCGCCCCATGCGTTTGTCATCAATGCGGCGCGAGAGCAAGGCGTAATCTGACGGGTGATACACTGCTTTAGCCACACCGGCAAACCCCATCGCGATCAGCAGCCAGAGGTAGTGCAGCGTCTAGCCCAAGCGACATAAAGCCAGGCTACCGCGCGTCAGTCCGGCAACCAGCGTGCGTCGCGCACCGATACGGTCATCGGCAAAACAGATGGGCGTTTGCACGCAGGTGGATGTGAAAATGGCTGACCAAATGCGCACAGGAAATCTGGGCGAGCAGAGGAAGTTTCATCGTTTTCTTTGCGTTACGACATCAATGCGGGCGTTGAGTAGCGCTGCTGAGTGAAAAGCGGCTAGATCACGTCCAGAGGGCAAAGTTACGACAAGTGTAACATATTGTTTGCATTTGTCGCACTTTCTCTCGTGTAGTTTTTGACCACAGGCAGACCGAGGGCCCTCGGCCTGCCTGTGTCAGATCAGGATAAACGAAACACTTTGACCGTGAGCGTCAGTTTGCGCGCCTGTTCATCCAGCAAGGCGGCGGCGGTGGCTTCTTGCACCAATGCAGCGTTTTGTTGCGTGACGCTATCCATTTCATGTACGGCTTGCGTTACCTGGCTGATACCGCGTGATTGTTCATCGGATGCAGCAACGATGTCATCCATGATGGTTTTAACCGACGCGATAGCATCCAGCATCTTTTCCATGATGTAACCGGCATTTTGTACCAGTTCGACGCCGTTTTTAACGAGCGAAGAGGATTCTCCGATCAGTGTCGTAATGTCTTTCACCGCCGCTGCGCCAGATTGCGCACTTCACTGGCGACCACGGCAAAGCTGCGCCCCTGCTTGCCTGCGCGGGCGGCTTCCACCGCTGCGTTCAGTGCCAAAATGTTGGTCTGAAAGGCAATGCCATTAATAATACTGGTAATGTCGGCGATTTTACGTGAATTGTCGTCAATATCACCCATAATGCTGACGACTGCCCGACGATGATGGTATTCCCCTGCTGAGCGATGTCAGTCGCGTTTTGCGTCAGCGCGGCGGCGCTATGCGCATTGTCGGCATTCAGTTTTACCGTTTTGGTGATCTGCTCCATGCTGGCGACCGCCTGTTGTTCGGTGCGTGAGGCCAGATCGATATTGCCTGCGGCGATTTCTGTGCCGGCGAAGCTTACCGATTCGCTGGTGGTCAGCAATTGCTGAGCGATATCGCACAACTGATTTTGCATGGTATGAATCGCATAGAACAGGCTGCTGGTATCTTTGGGCTGCACCTGGATGGTGTTGGTGAGCTGTCCATTGGCAACGGACAACGCGATGCGTGCCGCTTCTGCCGGGTCGCCATCGATAGGGCATAACACCTTGCGCGTAAAGATTACGCCCAGTGCGGCAGAGACCACGATAATGCTGATGACCATCATCAGTAACGCGATATTGCGCTGATGCTCTGTTTCAGCAAGCACACATCAATGGGAGCTGACAGGCCCAATATCCATGGCGTACCGGTGTTGCCAATGGTCATCTGAATGGTGATTTTCAGTACCGGGTTTTCAGCGCTGGTACGTATCGATACTCCGTGAGACACCGCTTTTAGCAAGCTGCCAGCGTGAGTAGCGGGTTTGGTCACCTTCGCCTGGTTGGGGTTGGCGATATAGGCGCCGGACTGCAATAACAGTTCAGCGTAGCCCGTTCCTTTATAGGGTTTGATGGCATTGATGAGTTGTTGTAGTCTATCCAGTGGAGTTGTTGCAGTCTATCCAGTGAAAAATCTGCCGTTACCGAGCCAAGAAAGGTGCCGTCAACCACGATGGGCACCGCAATGGAGATGAGCAACACCTCTACGCCGTTATAGGGGTAGCGGTAAGGCTCAAGAATAACTTCCTGTTTCATCTTGCGTGGCAGCAGATAGTAGTCGCCGCTGCCGGGAGTTTCATAATCCGTTAGATTGTAAAGCACCACGTTACCCGCCGTGTCACGGTCGACATAGCGTACATAGCGGCCGTTCGGATCGTTCTCGGGTTGTCCGGCAAACTGCGCATCGTTGCCATCATAGGCGTTAGGCTCCCACGCCAGCGACATCGGCAGGAAATTCGGGTTATTTTGCAGCGCATTTTTCAGCATGGTGTCCCGCCATGCCGCGAGATAAGTACGTTTTACCCCAGATTGCGCGCCACTGTTAACGCCAGATCCAGTTTACGCTGCACAAAATAGCGATTGGTGTAAGCGGTTTAGGTCAGATACTACTGGTTTAGGTCAGATACTACTGCGCATCGTTTTTCTGTTGCTGTGTGGACTGGCAAATTAATAAACCGATAGTGATGGCAAAGCCAAGGCCGATAGTTGCGATGCCTACCAATAGCATGAGCATCTGCGTAGAGAACGTCTTTTTTTTATTTTCAAAGGGGGTGTGCGATGCTTGAGCATGAAGCGCGGTGTGTGAAATCGGTGTAAAGGTCGCTGGTGGTGCATAAGGCTTTAGGGATTTAGCCATGGTGGTTATCCTCCCTGTATCAAAAATCTAATTTAGTGATTAAAAATCAATAAATTAATTTTAATTTTTGCGCTGTATCCCTTAATGAAAAAGTCTGTTTTGTGTGATAAGGATCATAGAATGATCATCGGCAGAACTCCGTAAATCTTTATCCACCACTGGTTCACAGCGATAACTCGCGTTAGCATGCAAAAAAACATTACGGCAGGATGAAGCATGGCGATAAAGCTGATTGCAATTGATATGGATGGCACATTGCTTAACCCGCAACATCGGATTTCGCCCGCAGTAAGCGCGGCGATTGCAATAGCGCGGAATCAGGGAGTGCACGTGGTGCTTGGCGACCGGGCGGTCTTTTATTGGCGTAAAACGCTATCTGGAGATACTTGGGCTGGATAAAACCGGCGGCTATTGCATTACCAACAATGGCGCGTTGGTTCAACGTACGGATACCGGAGAATGTGTGGCGCAAACGCCACTGAGCTTTGACGATTATCTCTACTGTGAAGCGCATTCCCGCACTTTGAACGTGCACCTGCACGCGTTGGACTTCAACACCGTCTATACCGCCAATATAAAGACATCAGTCGCTATACCGTTTATGAATCTCATCTGACAGGCACTCCGTTGAAATACCGGGCCGTTGAGGAGATGGAAGGCACCCTGACATTCCCGAAAGTGATGATGATTGATGAGCCAGAGTTTCTGGATAACGTGATTCGCCACATTCCTGACGAAGCACGAGCGCGCTACACCATTATCAAGAGCACGCCCTACTATTTAGAAATTATGGATAATCGGTTAACAAAGTTAGAAACTATGGATAAGCGGTTAACAAAGGCGAGGGTGTGCGTTTGCTGGCGGAATATCTTGGACTGACCGCGGAAAATGTGATGGCGATTGGCGATAATGAAAACGATCTAGCCATGATTAGCTATGCGGGCACTGGGGTTGCCATGGGGAACGCCATTGATGAGGTCAAAGAGATCAGCCAGTTTGTTACTTGTCCCAACACGGAAGACGGCGTTGCCTACGCGATTGAAAAATTTGTCCTGAAAACATCACATTGAGTTGTTCTGATTATAAAAAAAACGGCACTTTCATCACGGGGAAGCGCCGTTTTTTTGGCTACAGTGGGTGATTATTTGTAGATAATCGCCGTGCCGCGCAGCAGATCGCTACCGGTGGTGTTGGTGATAGAGAAGGTTTTCGCGCCTGATTTATCGGCTTTCTCTGCCAGCTGTTCCTGAAGCGAACTCAGATCGTGCGCACCGCTAACGGAAACGTTTCTAGCGGCAGCGTGTATTACTCTGCAAACTGCTGCGCGATACCGGCATCGTAATGCATGTTCATGTTATACCACCTGCGGGATGCGTTTCGGCAAAGGCATTTTCAGCCAGGAAACCGACGTATCAATACGCAGATGCATGAGGATTCCTTCTGTTTTATTTGCTGTTGACAATCCAATCATGGTTGGCTAAGTTGCGGTCAAATTAACAAATATATATTTTGTATTGTATAAACTTTATTAGCTATGCATTGCCATTTAACGGGTCAAGTATTCAATGAGTTGAGTAAACTCTCCGGTTTTGGATGTGGAGATACAGTGGCTAATTTTGTGAACAGACAGCCTCTGTAAAAAAAACATGGTTATGGCAAAAGTGACCATCAGCGTTACCGTTGTCAGTCATGTAAACGCACCTTCCAGCTCGATTATTCCTATCGTGCCTGCCAACCGGGAATGACAGACCAACTCATTGAATTGGCAATGAATAATGCGGTATTCGTGATACTACTCGGGCGTTACATATTAGTATCAATGCCGTCGTGCGTACTTTAAAAAACGCTCGCCGCGGAATGTAACAACATTGCAACTGGATAACCTGCAAATTCAACAGATTTGCGAAGTGGATGAGATGTGGTCATTTGTTAGCAACAAAAAATGTTAGCAACTGTTAGCAACAAAAAAAGTTAGCAACAAAAAACGACAGCGCTGGCGGTGGTATGCATGGGAGCCGCTGTGGTATGCATGGGAGCCGCGTTTGAAGCGGATTATCGCTCATGCATTTGGCTATCGAAGCAAGAAAACGTGCGTAATTTGCTGAAACTGTTCTCGTGGTTCACGAGTGGCATTTTGGTGCACTGATGGCTAAGGGCTTACAACGACGAACTCCCAAAAGCAAAACACATTGTTGGCAAACTGTATACACAGCATATTGTGCGTGAAAATCTGACGTTGCGCATTGTGCGTGAAAATCTGACGTTGCGCAACCTATTGAAACGCCTCAATTGTAAGACGTTAGGGTATTCACAATCATCCGAAATGTACGATAGGCTCATCGGCACTTACATCGAATGCGAGTATTGTTTGATGCTGTAACTCAACTCATTAAATACACTACAAAATTTGTAACAATCATCTTTTACTGTGTTGGATAGTCAGTTTAAGTAGGGGTTCACATGCAGGGCACCAAAATAGGGTTCTTAGTTGGTGGAATGTTGCTCAAAATAGGGTTCTTAGTTGGTGGAATGTTGCTGGCGTTGGCTGATGGCAGAGTGCAAGCTGAAATACTACAACCCGATCCTGCCTGGCAGAAGGGAAAGCTGGATAATGGTTTTACGTGGCAGTTACTGACCACGCCGCAGCGTCCTGGGGATCGGATTGAATTACGTTTAGTGGTTAACGCAGGTTCGCTCGTTGAGAGCGCTCAACAGTCGGGCTTTGCGCACCTTATTTCTCGTCTGGCACTGACGCCGGGCGATAATTTACCTGTCGCACAGCTTCCCTCGTTGCTGATACCGGAGGCTAACGGTGCGAAGCCGCTGCCGCCCGCGTTTGTCTCATATGACTACACCTCCTACAATTTCAGTTTGCCCAATAATCAGCCTGAATTGCTTAAAGATGCGCTGAATTGGCTGGCAGAAACGGCAGGGAGCATCAAGATTGATGATGGCAGTATCGCTAACGCGTTACGCATCCCCGATCAAGTGGTGAGTGTTCCCGCCGATCCGCAGGATCCCACGTGGCATTATCGCCTGAAAGGATCGCCTATGCTGGCGCACGATCCGGCACAGAATGTCAAAGCGCGTCCAACGGCTGAAATGGTGTCGCAGTTTTACAAAGCCTGGTATACTCCTGATGCGATGACGCTGTACGTGGTTGGGCATGTAGAAACTCGCCAGATAAACGAGCTTATCAGTAAAGCGTTTGTCTCGCTGGAAGGCAAACGCACCACACCGGCTCCGATGCCGACGCTCTCGCCGCTGCCTGCGGAGCCGATTGGTTTTATGCTTGATAAGGATAAGGAGAAACGCGATACGCTCTCGCTGATCTGGGATATGCCCTGGCACCCTATCCGCGAATCGCAGGCGCTTACCCTCTACTGGCACAGTGAGTTAGCGCGCGAAGCGCTGTTCTGGCATGTGCAGCAGGCATTGGAAAAGAGTGGGCTTAAAGAAACCAGCGTGCGCGTTAACTGCGATGTGTACTATACCCGTGCGCAGTGTGGCATCCATTTGGACAGTCCCAACAGCGAGAACGCCGAGGCCGCGTTAACCTTCCTGGCAAAAGAGCTGATGACCTTGCGTGACAAGGGGCTTACGCAGCAAGAGTTTTATACGCTGATAGCGCGCAAAAGCGACGAGCTCAGCAAACTGTTTGCGACCTACGCTCGTACCAGTACCGATGTGTTGATGCAGCAGCGCTTGCGCTCACAGCGCAACGGCGTGGTGGATCTTTCACCGGAACAATATCAAAAGTTGCGTCAGGCCTATCTCTCTGAGCTGACGCTACCTTTGCTGAATCAGGAACTGCACCAGCAACTTTCTCAGGAAACCACGCTGATGCTCAAACAGCAAAAGGGTGAGCCGGAAGTAAACACCAAGGTGTTATATGAGGTGTACAGTAAAATCATGACCCCCCTGTCGCGGGGGGGTGAGGGGGGCCGCTTCAGTCGCGCCGCCGCACAGACGCACTGACAGATGCCTGCGTTGAAGGAGTCCCCTGCCGCAGTAGTATCCACTACCACTACGCGCTCTTTAGGCAATTTCACCGCAGGAACATCCACTAACGGCTGGCCGTTTTCAGAAATCAGGCAGGAGTTTGCGCCGCGTTTAATCACCACTTCAGATACGCCGAAACCGTGCCTGCCAGCACTGCATCCACCGGTATCGTCAGCCGGTATCGTCAGTTTCAATGAAGTACAGGCCAGACAGCTTATTGTCCAGACGCTGAATCAGCGAGGTGCCAACCTTCTCTTTTCCCAGGCCGTTATCATTTCCGTGCTGAAGCTGTCGGTGCCCAGTACAGTCACGTAGTGGACGCTCAGAGCGTCAATGACATACACGGCGGTGTTCAGCGTGTCGTCACCAAAGTTGTGGTTGAGGTCCGCGCCCTTTTGCGACAGTTCAATCATCCATTCGCCAATCACGGCAATGTTTTTAGTGGTCATCAGAAGCTGGCCCGTTCGAAAAAGTGAAGAAAAAGGTCATAAAAAAAGAGAATAAATAAAAAAAAAAGAGAATAATAGGCTCTAGTCTCAACGTTTGCAGGCATTGAGTCAATATTATTAAAATTATGTTTTATTTTTTTATGGCCTGGATCGGGAAAATTGACCACTTCCGATCCTTATGGCGCTCAACGCACGAAATATCAGGACTTCGGCTTACGCAATTCGGTGATGCTTTCACCGCCCAACCCCAGTTGTCGGTATCCACTTCATCAGTGATAATGGTAGTGGTGGCTGGATTTTTACCCATGACGTCGACCAGCAATTGGGTGACGCCCGCAATCAACTGGCGTTTTTGCTCTGTGGTGGCGCCAGTTTTTGCTCTGTGGTGGCGCCATCGTGCGTGATTTTGATGTTAACAAATGGCATGTTGATGTTAACAAATGGTATGGGATCTCCCGTTATTGGTTAGCATGATGTGTCATCTGTTGATTTATCGCCTTTATAGTTCGCCGTTGCAATCCATGCCGCACAAAACAGTGTGAGGCGAGCAAAGAAGTAGAAGAAGGCCATCAGGCTAATCACCGAGCCCAAAGCGGTCCCGGACGGGGTGCTAGCGAGTTTTGGCAAGGCGACCGTCATCGCAAATTTGATGGCCTCAAACCCCATGGCGGCAAGCAGCGTGCCGCGCAGCAGCACTTTGTGCTTCGGCTTATGGCGCGGCAATATCATGAAAATCCAAAAAACATCAAATAGTTAGCGGAAATGGAAAGTTAGCGGAAATGGAAATGGTGAGTGTTATCATGCGTAGCATGGGTCGCAGCCATTCGATATCCTCTAGCCCGAGAGCAGAAACGATAGCGCCTTGTGCCGTACCCGCTGCCGAACTGAGAAACATCGTAATGTTCAACGCGATCAACAGCCCTATCAGGGATAGGAAATCTTGCACGTACTGAAAATAGATTTTTTCTTCTTCATGAGGCTTACGTTCCCATACATCAGTTCCCATACATCACGGGATTGGGCGCGGATCGCTTCACAGAAATTGCCCATCCAACTGATACCGGAATAGAGCGCGATCAGCAGCCCTGTGACACCGACGGTGGTGCGCTGTTCAACGGCGGTCTTTACCGTATTTTTTAACGTCAGCGCCAGATTGGGGTCGCTTATGCTGTTGACGATGCGGTCAATCAACTGCGTCAGCATATCGGAGTTGGAGGCAAGTACGAAACTGACGGTAGCGAAGGAAACCATCAAGTAGCGAAGGAAACCATCAAAATAGGGATCAGCGATAGAAAGGAAAATAGGTGATGGCGGCGCCAAACTGGTTTTCCATGCGATCGTTGAAACGCTCCCTAGCACGGATCAGATGTGCAATGCTGGGAATAGCATGAACACGTTGTGCAACACGCTTACATCGTGAAAGCCATAAAGCCATGAAGATGCCGCCTTCTGTGCTGATGGAGCGGTGGATGTTGAACGGTGCAGATCAACCGGTGCGGGCATCCGTTTCCTCCTGTTCAATTAAAAGCCGACGTGTTGATGGTGCCTGCAATCAACGGTGGTGTATTCAATAAGTTGATACAGCATCAAACGTAATACTCGCGTTCGATGTAAGTACCGATGAGCCTATCGTGCATTTCGGATGATTTTGAATATCCCAACGTTTTACGGAATATCCCAACGTCTTACGATTGAGGTGTTGTCTTACGATTGAGGCGTTTCAATCGGTTGCGCAGCATCAGATTTTCACGCTCAATACGCTGTGTATACAGTTTGCCAACAATGTGTTTTGCTTTTGGAAGTTCGTCGTTGTAAGCCCTGTAGCCATCAGTGCACCAAAATGCCACTCGTGAACCACGAGAACAGTTTCAGCAAATTACGCACGTTTTCTTGCTTCGATAGCCAAATGCATGTTTTCTTGCTTCGATAGCCAAATGCATGAGCGATAATCCGCTTCAAACGCGGCTCCCATGCATACCACAGCGGCTCCCATGCATACCACCGCCAGCGCTGTCGTTTTTTGTTGCTAACTTTTTTTGTTGCTTTGTTGCTAACAGTTGCTAACATTTTTTGTTGCTAACAAATGACCACATCTCATCCACTTCGCAAATCAGTTGAATTTGCAGGTTATCCAGTTGCAATGTTGTTACATTCCGCGGCGAGCGTTTTTTAAAGTACGCAGTACGGCATTGATACTAACGCAGTACGGCATTGATACTAATATGTAACGCCCGAGCAGTGTCACGAATACCCGCATTATTCATTGCCAAGTCAATGATTTTGTCTGTCATTCCTGGTTGGCAGGCACAATAGGAATAATCGAGCTGGAGGTGCGTTTACATGACTGACAACGGTAACGCTGATGGCCACTTTTGCCATAAATGTGTTTTTACAGAGGCTGTCTGTTCACAAAACGGACATCTTACATCAACGTTAGCCACTGTATCTCCACATCCAAAACTGGAGGGTTTACATTATAATCAACTCATTGAATACTTTATCCGATAAACGAGATCAATGATTTCCGCGAACTGGCGATATTTAAAAGTGGCGTAACGTTGTAAAACCTCCCGCATTTAATTAAATGAAGCGTCGTTCCATTTAATGGCGCCGTTTTATTTATTTTTTATTTTATTTTCACCACTCCTTTTCCTAAGGCACAGATTTTTTCCTAAGGCACAGATCATGACGAGCTATTGGTTTGCT
This sequence comes from Symbiopectobacterium sp., assembly GCA_051710525.1. Classification (GTDB taxonomy): domain Bacteria; phylum Pseudomonadota; class Gammaproteobacteria; order Enterobacterales; family Enterobacteriaceae; genus Symbiopectobacterium. The sequence continues at coordinate 209,336 of JBPESR010000002.1, forward strand.
CAGGCAGTGGTGGCGATTGCCTTCCTGGTGGGAATTACCGTATTTTTCACCGTGACGATCGCAAATTTAAACTACAACTTTCCTTCTACAGCGCCATCATCGGTATCCATTTCTTTTTGCACGCCAGTGGGACTAACAGCAACGATCCCCCTGCAACCCTGATGCACCACAGGCACAAATGGAGGCGACTACGCTGAGCAGCAGCGTGATAGGCATATCAACGTGAATGCCCAGCGTATGTGCGGCTGCCAGCGTCAGGATGGTCATCGCCGCACCCGCTATATTGATAGTGGTTCCTAGCGGGATGGCACCGGAATAGGTGTCTTCGTCTAGATTCAGCTTACGACACAGCTCCATATTCACCGGGATGTTGGCGGCAGAGCCGCGGGTAAAAAAAAGGTGGTAATGCAGCTTTCACGCAGATAGGTTAGCACCAGCGGATACGGGTTGCGGCGAATTTTCCAGAATACAATCAGCGGATTGAAGATAAACATCACGATCAGCATGCCGCCGACCAGCACGGTTAACAGATGAGCGTAACCCACAGTTCGTCAAAGCAGGTTTCTGCCAGCGTAGAGCGTAGAGGATACCAGGCCAAAAATCCCGAGCAGCGCAAAACGAATCACGGTTCGTACCAGCAGCGTCACCGCATCCGAGGCATCGTTGATAAAGGCTTTGGTGGACGGTGACGCGTGACGAAACGCGATACCAAGGCCGACTGCCCATACCAGGATGCCGATGTAGTTAGCGTTGATCTGTAGTGGCACATTGATACTGGCCACCTGATCGGAGGTGATATGCTCACCTCAACAACACGACAGCTGACTAAATGGCAATACATTTTACGGCAGAAAATGGCAATACATTTTACGGCAGAATTTAAGCTCGAAGCAGCAAAGCTGGTTGTCGACCACGGCTAACGGTAGTCGATAGGCTGAGAGCGCGATATCCGGTCGCGGCGTTGTACCAAACTTTTGAAGCACATCGCAGCCGCTACAGGCACTGGCAGGCTTCCGCAATTAGCCCGACGGGGAACGTGTGGTTAAGCGCAGCCAGGTCATGGAAGCCTGGAATGCCAGCGGCGGCTCCTCCGGCGCCCGAAGCATCGCGACTATCCTCTCCAGGGGCTCTGGCGTCAAAATTGGCCGCAGGCTGGCGGGTAAGCTGATGAAAGAGCTGGATATCGCCAGTTGCCAGGTACCGACGCACAAATACAAACGCGGCGGAAACGAACACGTTGAAATACCGAACCGTCTCGACCGCCAGTTCGCAGTTACCGCGCCGACTCAGATGTGGTGCGGTGATGTGACCTATATCTGGACGGGTAAATGCCATGCTTATCTGGCGGTGGTGCTGGATATGTTCGCCCGTAAACCAGTGAACTGGGCCTTGTCGACGTCGCTTGATTCGGTACTCACGGTCAAAGCATTGCAGATAGCCTAGGAGTTTCGGGGTAGGCCACCAGGCGTGATGCTCCACAGCGACCAGGGTAGCCCCTATACTAGTTGCTAGTATCGGCAGGCCCTTGTGGTGCTGTCGGATAAAGCAGAGTATGAGCCGCCGGGCAACTGCTGGGATAACTCCCCTATGGAGTGGTTCTTCCGGAGTCTGAAGACCGAATGGTGCCACGAAGGGCTGTAAAAGCTTCAACGAGGCTCAGAGCGCAATAATCCGCTACATCACGGGCTATTACAGTGCCATCCGACCTCACTGGGATAACAGCGGTCTGACGCCAAAGGAATCTGACCGACTGTACTACTTACAGTCTAATGCGATGGCCAGTATTAATTGACCACTACATACACCACCTGCGAGCCTACCCGCAGTAAGGGTAAAATCCCGTTTATCAGTTTCAGCACGATCGCCAGAAACAGCATACCAACCGGAGCGTGCAAACCGCAGACGCGGTATATTTCTACCCCCACCATGTATAGCAGCATGGCGAGTAGCGCTCTCACAGCGATAGACGCTAACTCGGGCTTCGCGCTGCCCGCATCGGGCTGCACAGACAAGGCGGGCCTACTGTTGCTGAGGTTCATATTGTCAGACATCAACGCTCCCTTTCCGATCAGATGTGGAAAGCGCTTGCCGAGTTGATTCAATATTTCCGCCAGGATAATGGCGGTGAGGCTACCCAGCATCACGATGAGCAACAGATGACCCAGTGCTTCGGCCTGATCCTGATTCAGCCGCAGCGCGTAGCCAATTGAAAGCAGAATCGCCCCTTCACCAATCCCCCCGCCATAACATTAAGAAAAACAGATGAAACGGATCCATTCCCAGAGCGATGCTCACCGCTATCCCCGTTAGCATGCCAACCACTTCACCGCATAACATGGGAATGATGCGTAAGAATCCTTAAATCAAGGTATTGCGGTTCATGCTGAGCGTACTACCCACAACATGCTGAGCGTACTACCCACAATGATACAGCATATGTAGAGATATAGAATATTGCTGTCGTGATAAAAGGTACTGACCGATGCCACCACCACCTGTGGTAACAGCCCGTAATAAACAAGAGCAGAGGAAATAAAAGTGGCGCAAATGGCAGCGGCCCCATTTTGCCTACCAGTGGTAAACGGCGACCAAATTCGCCACAGGAGAACCAGAAAATTTGTGTATATTCAATGAGTTGATGCAGCATCAAACGTAATACTTGCGTTCGATGTAAGTGCCGATGAGCCTATCGTACATTTCGGATAATTTTGAATACCCCAACGTCTTACGATTGAGGCGTTTCAATCGGTTGCGCAGCGTCAGATTTTTACTACGCTGTGTATACAGTTTGTCAACAATGTGTTGTGTTTTTGGAAGTTCATCGTTGTAAGCCATGTAGCCATCAGTGCACTAAAATGCCACTCTGAAACCCGAGAACAGTTTCAGCAAATTACGCAGAGTTTTCTTGCTTAGAGAGCCAAATGCATGAGCGATAATCCGCTTCAAACGCGGCTCCCATGCATACCACCGCCAGCGCTGCCGTTTTTTGTTGCTAACAAATGACCACATCTCATCCACTTCGCAAATCAGTTGAATTTGCAGGTTATCCAGTGGCAGCGTTGTTACATTTCGCGGCGAGCGTTTTTTTAAAGTACGCACAACAGCATTGATACTAATATGTAACGCCTGAGCAGTGTCACGAATACCCACATTATTATTCATTGCCAAGTCAATGATTTGGTCTGTCATTCCCGGTTGGCAGCACGATAGGAATAATCGAGCTGGAAGGTGCGTTTACATGACAGACAACGATAACACTAATGGGCACTTATTACCATAAAAAGTGTTTTTACAGAGGCTGTCTGTTCACAAAACGGGCATCTTATATCAACGTTAGCCACTGTATCTCCACATCCAAAACCGGAGAGTTTACACTGTAATCAACTCATTGAATATTTGACAAAATTTTGCTGTTGGCGTGCGCTGATGGTTATGCCGCCGTCATCCTGGGTTTCATCCACGTAGGGTGGCACCAGATCCATGTCTATAAAGGGCGACTCACCTGGTTTATTAAAGCGCTGCCCTGCTCTAATCGGATCATACCAATAGAGCACTTTTCTTTGTGTTTCTTGTGGCGCTGTCGTTGCTGTGCTGGCAACTGGGTTTCCGCTGTGACCGGAGGAGGTACCCAGTTGGTATCCCACGGTGGGCGCAGCAGCAACGGCAATAGTGACGACACTTAACGTAGCGATCGGTTTCATTGTTTTGTATCCTGCGGTAGTAGCTTTTGTCTTGAGGGATCAAATAACGAATAGCGGCCCAACTGGCAGCGAGCGCTTTTTGCGCGTTGATCTGTTCAATTTCGCTGTTTAGCAGAGCGCGTCTGGCATCAAGGTTTTCTGCCAGTCGGCTGCTGCCGGGGTGATATTCTGTATCCAGCAATTTGAGCTGTGAGCGTTGCAGCGGGATCACTTCATTATACGATCTCAGCCGGTGGCCGGTTCGCAGTGGGGTTAACCACGTGTGTTGGTCAGGAATGTTGGTATGTTGGTATGTTGGTATGTTGGTATGTTGGTATTATTCGCCAACACGAGCAACATGCTAGTATCATGCGCCATCGCATTGGGTGGTTTGGACCACCGGTTGGACATCACACAGATGAGCTACCAACGCCAGTTGGGTATTAAGCATTAACCAACAGACGACCACACCAAACGCCAATAGACGGCGCTTGCGTTGCGGTAATTGTCTGAAAGACAACCCAAACATGCGGAGTTTCCTACGGAGTAGTTGAATAGCTCCATTCATAACATAAAAATAAATTTTGCGTAAGCGAAAGCGTGAATTATTTGCAGCGCACGCTCTTGACATAAATTTACCGTGCAGAAGCGTGCCAGTCTGTCTTGGTGGCGTTATGTAAAGAATTGATAACTTGTCAGCGAGCAGTACTGCTTACCGGGTTTCAGCCAACAGTCTGACTGTGGCCAGTCCGGATGATTTGGGCTGTCTGGCAAAAATTCACTTTCCAGCGCTGCCCCGGCGAAGTTGTCATACAGAGTGCCTTCTCTGGCAGGGGTTCCTATGATAGAGTTACCACTGTAAAGCTGTAAGGCCGGGACGCTGGTGAAGACGCTCATCATCACTTTCTCATCCGTAAACAACAGGTTTGCCGCCGGGCATTCGCTGGAGCCGCAGGTCCGATGCAGCAGATAAGCGTGGTCGTAGCCGCTGACCGCTTTCTGATCGGCGTCGTGCAAAAAATCCTGCAACAGCGCTTTAGGATGGCGGAAATCCAGACCCGTGTGGTTTACCAGAGCAAGGCCGTCAACGGGGATCCCCTCACTGTTCACGGGCAAATAATGATCGGCGAACAGTTGTAAACTGTGGTGACGCACATCGCTGGTATGTCCATCCAGATTGAAATAGCGTGGTTAGTCAGGCATACCCGGCAGGTTTTTTCTGTCAGCGCGGAATACTCAATTTCCAGCGCATTGTGCTCGGTTAACCGATAGCGTGCCTGTGCGATTACTTGCCCAGGGTAGCCCTGATCGTCATCTGGCGAGACCAGCAGGTACGTTACTTGCGTAGCATCCTGCTGCACAATGCGCCAGCGACGCGCGTGAACCCATCGGGTCCACCGTGCAACTGGTGTTGGCCCTGATTGGGTGTAAGTGTATTGTATAGATTGCGTCGTTACGCTGTAAACGGGCGTGATCGATGCGGTTGGCATATCGTCTGATAGACGCGCTAAGAGAGGCCTGTTGGCGCGGATAATCCGCAGGTGTCGTGCAGCCGAGCAGTACTTCACGCACTTCTCCCTCTGGCAGAGGGACCTTACAAAAAAGCCAGGTTGCGCCCTAATCCATCAACATAACGTGCATCCCTGCACGGTTTTGTAGCGTAGTCATGGTAAAAGGCTGGCATTGGGGGCCATTTCAGCACTTTTTTCGTTCAGCATACACCTGCTCCTCAGGGTATCAGTGGGATAGCCATTGGGATGTCTAGATTGCTAGCGCCAGGTATCCTCCGCCATTTGCGCTAACGTCCGGGTAACGCGCCGAGTTCATTGGCTGCTTTTTCCGGATCGGCCCAATAGGCGGGAAGATCGCCCTCGCGACGCGGGGCGAAGTGATAGGGCAGCTGTTTACTGCATGCCCGACTAAATGCTTGCACGACGTTCAATACACTGTAGCCGACACCAGCCCCCAGGTTGTAAATATGTACTCCCGGGCGTTGATGCAGTGCTTTCATTGCTGCCACGTGACCGTCGGCCAGACCTACCACATGGATGTAATCTCTAACGCAGGTACCATCTGCCTCGGGCAGTCATTCTTATCTTCCTCGGGCAGTCATTTTTGAAGACAGACAGTGATACTCGGCGACCAACGGCGACTTGCGCGATAAATGGCATCAAATTGTTAGGGATGCCTTGCGGATCTTCGCCCATCTCTCCTGAAGGGTGTGCCCCAACCTGGTTGAAATAGCGTAATGTTGAAATAGCGTAATTAATAAAGCAATTCTCCACTCCGGATGCGCTTTCTGTGAATCTGTCAGGATCTGTTCTACGATCAACTTACTGCGCCCGTAAGGGCTGGTGGGCATACCGGTGGGAAAGCTTTCCTGATAAGGGATACGTGGCTGATCGCCATAGACCGTTGCAGAGGAACTGAAAATCAGGTTTTTAACGCCCGCTTTTTCCATGGCTTTAACCAGAGTCAGGGTGCCATAGATGTTATTGTAATAGTATTCAACAGGTTTGCTGACGGATTCTGCGACCGCTTTTAGCGCAGCAAAATGGATCACGGCATCGATATTTTTAGTGGCGAAAATACGGTCTAATAAAACGCTATCGCGAATATCACCTTGATAAAGGGGTACTGCCTTGCCGGTGAGACGGGTAAGGGTTTCCACCACGCTGGCTTTACTGTTGCACAGGTTGTCCTGAATAATCGGTTGATGCCCGGCTTCTAAAAGCTAAATACAGGTATGGCTGCCGATGTAACCTCTACCACCTGTCACTAAAACATTCATAAGAACCTCGATGATCAATATAAAACTAGCATAGCCTGTATGGGGAAAAGGTGATCTGCAATGAAGATATTCAGTGAAATTATGAGGTTTTTCATCAATGAAATAATTATGAGGTTTTTCATCAATGAAATTATGAGGTTTTTCATCAATCTTGCCGGGAAGAATAATCCGTTTCACACCTGAAAAATCCATCAAATATTGGCGTCATAACAGCGTGGTATCGCTATCACTTTGATCCATTAATAAGTATCGCTATCACTTTGATCCATTAATAAGAAACCTTACCTCTTTGCGCCGTGCAGGCAGGGGGAAAATACCATATCTGCTGGGAAAGGGGTTCTTGATCATGAATGACGAAGCGTGATGAAAAATAATGAAGCAGCGCGCTGAAGCGCGTGTGAAAATGCAAAATGGTCCCTGGTGTACTGGTGTAAGTGAAGGGGATGGCTCCTAAAATCTTATTAGTTTGGTTTTCCTTAGATTACACAGAGTCTACATAAAATACCTGTGTAGCGAGGATACACATATTTATGAGTAAAGAATTGCTTACACCAGTAAGTTAAAACATTTTATTGATATTGAGTTTAAAATCGTATAAAATCGCATTTGGTAATAGGTATTCTACTAATCTGGTAGAGTATATATACTATATATAATTCACTTGTTGTTACTTCTCTCAATAAAGAGCGAAATTTTTTGATTTTTTAATGGCTATTTATATAAGTGCATAAATATTACAGTCTGGTGTCCTCAAATATGATTTTAAATATCTTTCATAGACTCATTTAATATCTATTTATTGTAGCAATGTATTATCTATTTTGATGTACATATTTTGTGGTGAGATTATACATTATAGTTTTTATCTCTGCTGCCTTTAAATGAGAGGTGATAAATGAGTAGTAATATGCAGGAAAATATTGTTTTCCACAATATAATAACAACATTCAGCTCGATTATTCCTATTGTGCCTGCCAACCGGGAATGACAGATCAAATCATTGACTTGGCAATGAATAATTATGAAACGCCTTAATCGTAAGACGTTAGGGTATTCAACTTCATCGGAATGCACGATAGGCTCATCGGCACTTACATCGAACGCGAGTATTACGTTTGATGCTGTATCAACTTATTGAATACACGATCCCACCTTTTGAATACACGATCCCACCTTGGCCGATCCGGCTTCTGGCTTGATCTGTGGTATTTATAAAGAACCAAAAAGCCAGATTCGCGTGTTAAATCACGAGTTGCTACAACAATCGTTTCTACTGAGACCACGTTACATCATTACCGTTTAGAGGGAAGTAAACTCAAACGGGCCACTTTGTAAGAATTGGTCGACACCACCATGGACGTGTCTGCTTACGGTAAAACCATCACTGATACGATGTTCAAATTCAATTATGTGCTCAAGGAGGAGCAACCCTGTCTGACCGACCTGCCACAGCCGAAAACTGAAGTGGGTAAAACCTGTTTGAATGACCTCCGTACTTGAAAAAATGATGTATGAGATTGATACCGCACAGTTAAAGCAGCTGTGTTAAGATCACATTGATTCAGCGTGCAGCCGTTGGGAAGCGCGTGCCTCTGCGGAAAAGTCGGGTCAGTCGCTGTTCGCAACCGTGACGGGCATCCCGGCAGCATCAGCACAAGAATATACCGATACCATGGCAGCGCTATGCCGCAGCGTTGTCTTGGCCAAACTGTGCACCGAAGCGACCAAAGAGCAGTGGCGTAGTGGACAATATCTGGCTGCCCGTGACCTTTTGCAGGTTGTCTGCGCCGCGCCGATTGATGATGGTGCATCATGCCAGAAAGTTGCTAATTTGGCCTCATTGACAGAGCAGGACATCGCGTCTCTGGCATCGGGGATTCCCGTAGGATCCTTTGCTCTGCGCGAAACGGGCGATCCTAATATCACGATTGCCGAAGACGGTATGGTGAATATATGCGGCATTATCCCAATAAAATCGCCAATAATAACAATATATTATCCGTATCTGGCACAATAAAGGCAGTGCATTCACCTTTCGTCGTGCAGGAAATGACACGCTGATTGGCCTCGATTTCTGGAATCAGTTAAAAGTGTATTACTTGCGTCACGATGCAGAGTGATCGCGGCGCGGCATTGAGCGTGTTGCTGGTCACTGTCTGGATGCGCAGGCAGACGTTCTGTGCTTGAGCACCATAATAGGTCAACCGCCTGAACAAGGCCGATAACATTCAGAATCTCCCCGCATTATTACCGGTATCCATTATGATAGAATTGCCATAAAACCGTTACTGACGCAACGCGAGTTGTGATACCGTGGCGCGCGAGTTGTGATACCGTGGCGCGCAATGACAGGCGATGGCCACGCTTGGCGCTATTTTTCATGCAGGCCGTTAACAGTTTTCATGCAGGCCGTTAACAGGAGATAAATGATGGATGCACTGGACTTGTTACTCAATCGCTGTTCTGCATCGCGTTTGGCTGCTCCGGCACCGCAAGGAGAAGCGTTAGCCAACATTATTAATATTAATTATTCACGCTGGTATGCGCGCGCCAGATCACGGCACTCTGCAACCGTGGCATTTCGTGATTGCACAGGAGTTTCGTGATTGCACAGGATGAGGGGTTGGCCCGCCTGAGTGACGTTTTACACGCCGCTGCCCAAGTTTTACACGCCGCTGCTCAACAAGAAGGACTGGACGCTGCTACACAAGATAAAGCCCGTCAGGCACCGTTTCGGGCCCCAATGGTCATCACTGTGATCGCACATTGCGAAGAAAATCCCAAGGTGCCTAAATGGGAGCAGATGGTTTCCGCGGGCTGCGCGGTGCAAGCGATGCAAATGGCAGCATTGGCGCAGGGTTTCAAGGGCATCTGGCACAGTGGGCTGTGGACAGAGCACGAACAGGTGCGTGAAGCCTTCAATTGCAGCGAACAAGATGAAATTGTCGGGTTTCTCTATTTGGGAACACCACAACTTAAAGCGTCCAACACGGTTGTGCTGTTGGACACGGAAAAATTTGTCCGTTATTTCTGATAATGCGCCTGTTTATTGCTAAAAAACCTAGCCTCGCCAGGGCGATAGCCGATGTCTTGCCCAAACCGCATCGGAGCGGCGACGGCTACATTGCCTGCGGTTCGCAGGATGTCGTCACATGATGCGCAGGATGTCGTCACATGATGCGTCGGTCGTCACATGATGCGTCGGACATCTGCTCGAGCAGGCTCAGCCCGATGCCTATGACGCCCGCTATGCGCGCTGGTCGTTGGCCGATCTGCCGATCGTCCCCGAAAAATGGCTATTAATACCGCGCCCGTCAGTGAGCAAGCAACTGAATGCCATTAAGAAGCTGCTGGGGGAGACGACGGAGGTGATCCACGCCGGTGACCCGGATCGCGCAGGGCAACTGCTGGTGGATGAAGTGCTGGAGTATCTGGCGCTGGCCCCGGAAAAACGCCAGCAAGTGCGGCGCTGCCTGATCAACGATCTCAACCCACAGGCGGTGACGCGTGCGGTCGAACGCCTGCGCGATAACCGCGACTTTGTGCTGCTGTGCGTCTCGGCATTGGCGCATTCGAGCGCTGACTGGCTCTACGGCATAAACATAAACATGACCCGCGCCTACACGTTATTGGGGCGCAATGCCGGTTATGACTGCGTGCTCTCCGTCAGCCGGGTGCAAACGCCAGTGCTGGGGCTAGTGGTGCGCCGCGATGAAGAGATCGAAAACTTCGTCTCCAAGGATTACTTTGAGGTTAAGGCGCATATTGTCACGTTCGCTGATGAATGCTTTATGGCGCTGTGGCAACCGAGCGAATCCTGTGAACCCTATCAGGATGAAGAAGGGCGTCTGCTGCACCGTTCTTTGGCTGAGCATGTGGTCAAGCGCATTGCAGGGCAGCCTGATACCGTCACGGATTACAGCGATAGGCGCGAGTCGGAAACGGCGCCGCTGCCTTATTCTCTCTCTGCATTGCAAATTGAAGCTTGAAGCCGCGAAACGCTTTGGCCTGAGCGCACAACTGGTGCTGGACACCTGCCAGCGCATTTATGAAACCCATAAGCTGATTACCTATCCGCGTTCGGACTGCCGTTACCTGCCTGAAGAGCATTTTGTCGGGCGTCACGCGGTTATCAATGCGATTACGGTGCATACCTCCGGATTATTGCCGCAACCGGTTGTCGATCTTGAACGCCGCAATAGTTGCTGGGATGACAGCAAAGTTGATGCGCACCATGCGATTATTCCCACTGCGCGCAGCGCCAGCGTCTTGCTAAGCGAGAACGAGCGTCAGGTGTACGGGCTGATTGCCCGACAGTATCTGATGCAGTTTTGCCCTGATGCGGTGTTTCGGAAATACGTTATTACTCTCGATATCGTTCGGGGAAATTTATTGCCAAAGCCCGTTTTCTGGCCAATGCGGGCTGGCGTGCGCAGTTGGGAGCCAAGGAGCGCGACGAAGAAAACGAAGGCTTGCCGCTGCCGGTGGTGGTCAAAGGGGATGTGCTGCTGTGTGAAAAAGGTGAAGTGGTGGAGAGGCAAACCCAGCCTCCACGTCCGTTTACCGATGCCACGTTGTTTTCCGCCATGACCGGTATTGCCTGTTTTGTGCAAGACAAAACGTGAAGAAGATATTGCGTGAAACCGATGCCTCGGTACCGAAGCGAAGCCACGCGTGCAGGCATTATTGAACTACTCTTTAAACGAAGCTTTCTGTTTAAAGAGGGGCGTTACATTCATGCCAGCGAAGCGGGGCGGGCGCTGATTCATGCACTACCACCTAGCGCCGCGTTGCCGGATATGACCGCCAATTGGGAAGCCACGTTGACGTTGATCAGTGAAAAACAGCGCCGTTACCAGGATTTTATGCAACCGCTCACTCAAACCTTGAGTGGATTGATTGAACAATCGCTACAAAACCGGTCCGCATCGGCGTTTCGCGGGCTGCAAGCACCACAAAAAACGCAGAAGAAAACACGTAAACCCACGGCGAAAAAGGCCGCAAAGCAGCAGAACCGATGAAATCATCACAGGTGATGTTGTTTGTCGGCACGCTGGTCTCTCTGCCCGTGTGGGCGCAATCTACAGCGGTTACCCCGCCATTGCGGGAAGAATACGGATATCGTGGTTGGCGTACCGCCCAGTGTGATTTGGGGCGATAACAACGGTTCGACGCGGCGAGAGCCGCAAAACAACTGTATGCGTTGCTGAGTGTTCGAGAATCGTAATTACACTGAAGGCGCTGTGGTGAGAACGGAAGGCGTGTTGTTGCAGTGTGTACGCGACAGGCAGACGCTGGTGACGAATAATCTGATCTGGCAAATGCTTAAACAGTAACGTTTTCCAAGGTGGGGCAGCCGTATGGGCTGCCATCACAAGATGTTACAGTTCGGAGAACGTGGCCCAAATCGGCGCGTGGTCGGACGGTTTTTCCATGCCGCGGATGTCGTAATCGATATCGCTCGCCGTGCAGTGCGCCGCCAATGCCTGACTGGCGAGGATCACATCAATTCGCAGGCCGCGATTGTCGTAAAAACAGGCAGAGCGGTAGTCAAACCAGGAATAACGATCAGTAATATCTGGTGCCAGTGCGCGGAAGGTATCGACCAATCCCCATCCCAGCAAGCGCGCCATCCATTCACGCTCTTCTGGTAAAAACGAACACTTACCGGTGCGTAGCCAGCGCTTGCGGTCTTCTTCACCAATGCCAATATCCAGATCCGTCGGGCTGATATTGATATCCCCCATGACAATCAGCGGTTGCTCCGGGGTGTGATGCCGCGTCAGATAGGTCTGCAAGTCTGCATAAAAGCGCGTTTTTGCCGGGAATTTTACCGGATGGTCGCGACTCTTTCCCTGCGGGAAATAGCCGTTGATAACGGTCAACGTTCCTGCGGGCGTGGCGAAACCTGCCATGATGACGCGTCGCTGTGCATAGAGTTCATCAGTGGGAAAGCCGTAGCGCACTGCAATCGGTGTCTCTTTACACAGCAACGCGACGCCATAATGGCCTTTTTGCCCGTAATAGTAGACCTGATAGCCGAGTTTGCGTATCTCTTCGAAGGGAAACATATCATCGTGCACTTTGGTTTCCTGCAAGCCAATGATATCCGGCTGATGCTGGGCGATGATGGCAGCCAGTTGGTGATGGCGGGCACGCAGCCCATTGATATTAAAAGAAACAACTTTCATCGTTACTGCCATGTCAGGAAATTGTGACGCTGATGGTATCAGAAAAAACAGTGTAACATTAATGATATCAGAAAAAACAGGCAAAGGTCAAGTCAGAGGTGCACGGTGGATGATATCGCGGTCTGCCGATTGAACGAAAGGTTGAAGTAGCGATAGTAAGCCCTTATATACTTTGCAGCTCGCAGGAAAGAGGACCGTGCAACGCGCGACCCGCAGAAGGCGCAAACTCCCATAATCGCTCAGGCCACCTTACTCCCATAATCGCTCAGGCCACCTTACTGCACTTTGTTGATACGCCGACTGGATAGGAGTGTGCACGTTATTTATCAGCATAGCCACCCACCTATCAGCGTAGCCACCCACCGAAGGGGCAAGTGGCGTGAGCTGCATAAACTCTCAGGTAAAACGGACAGGGGAAGAGGCACATTTCACAGGAAAACTTGTGTGCTTACTTACATCTATCTGATCGCAATTACCGCAGAAGGGATGTCTGGCGCGTTGGCCGCCGGACGCAGAAAAATGGATATTTTCGGTGTGGCGATGATCGCTTTTATCACCGCGCTGGGCGGTGGCACCGTTCGTGATATCCTGCTCGGCAACTATCCTATTGGCTGGACGCAACACCCCGGTTACATCTATCTGACGATTGGTGCAGGCCTGTTCACTATTGTGATTGCCCGAATAATGCATCACCTGTATCGACTGTTCCTGATCCTTGACGCCATGGGGCTGATCGCCTTTACCATTATTGGCTGCAATGTGGCGCAGAAGCTGAACTACTCCTATACCGTGGTCATTATGGCGGGGATTGTCACCGGGATCTTCGGTGGTATTCTGCGTGACATCTTTTGTAACCGCATGCCGATGGTGCTCAGAAAGGAGCTCTATGCCAGCGTATCACTGCTGATGGCGCTGCTTTATCTCGGACTGAAAGCGTTGCAGATCAACCATGATATTAATCTGCTGGTGTCGTTTACCTTGGGGCTTTCGCTGCGTCTGGAGGCGATCCGGTGGTCATGGCAACTGCCGGTGTTTTCTTACTCGCCTGGCAGTTGGAAAGGAAAAGCCTGAGAAATGTGGTGAATCGCACCGTAATTGGGAATAAGAATAAAATGGTGTAACGCTGCTTCTTCACAATGTGGCAGACGGATCTGATCGTCTTCAGCTATCAGGATAATATGAAGAACAACTTTAACGTTTTTATCGCGAGTTCTGCGTTTTCACTGCTGGGAATCGAGATTTACCATATCACGCTACCTTTGCTAGCATTGAGTCACGCTTGCTAGCATTGAGTCACGCTACCTTTGCTAGCATTGAGTCTCAACCTCGACCCTGTGCAGATTAGCTGGGGTGTGTATTTGTATTGTCCGGTAATTTTATCAAAAAATATCATCACCGTTCATAGAGAAATCAAATAAGATCAATGTGATAAAGTGTAGTGAGTGTGGACGCATTCTCTGTTTGGCGCTATTTATCCTATTGCTTACCTTGTTGCGCGATGCCAGTTTCCTGTGGATTATGACGGTTTCACTCGCTTACGGCATATTTACCGTGTTTACTGAAGTGGCTGAGCCCGTGGTAATCAAGGAACTGATTCAGGGGCACGCTTCCACATCGGCCTTGTCAACCTATGAGATCAGAACCCGAGCGGTTCAGCTTGTTGCGCCTGCGTTGTGTGGGTATCTGATCTCCTGAGTGTTTTTTTCCCTATTCTGTCAATCTGCTCTTTTCGCTGTTAGCCGTGTTCTTGCTGTTTCTGATTAGTATCAGGTCCCACAGACAGCAAGCCCAGCTCACTCCACGATGGGCGCGGATATTCAACAGGCATTTCACTTGTTGCGAGAAATAAACTGTTTAGCGTTATCGTTGTTCTGATAGCGCTAAACAAATTTTTGCATCCGATTCTCTATCTGACCGTGATATGGAGCCTGAAAGATCTGACCGTGATATGGAGCCTGAAAGCACAAAATACCCCTTTGAAATAACCGGCCTAGTGCTTTCTGGTCTGGTGGCTGGCGGTCTTATCGGCAGCTTTATTTCACGTAAAGTGATTAATATATTGTCGCTCAAGCAGTTAGTTCTCTTTGGCAGTTAGTTCTCTTTGTAAACCTGGCCCGAGTGCTGGTTTTCTTTAGATTTCTCGTTTTTACAGATCCTGTGTCGATCTTTGTGCTGTTTGTTTTTAAAGCCATTATAGGGGGGATATGAAATGTCAGTTATAACGCATTCACCCTTCAGGAGATGCCGCTCAAACTGGCGGCAAGGATTTCTGCGGTGAGCGGGACGTTGGTGAAAATCAGTGCCGGTGTTGGTAGCCTGGTGGCCGGGTATTCTCTAGGGTTCATGGGGGCAGAGCTGATGCTGGTTACACTGGCTGTGCTGACCTTGTTCATGCTGTCCGGCTCTTTTGTCTGTGAAAAAGAATACGGTAAATACCATGAGCAAAAAGCGTTATTTATAAGGGTAATAGGGAAAATTCAGGTGTCAGTTGGGAAGCAAAATAAACAGTGAAAACAAGATGGTGAAATTAGTGCTGCGAGATGGTGGTGGGGGAAGGATTCGAACCTTCGAAGTCTGTGACGGCAGATTTACAGTCTACTCACTTTTGCCGCTCGGGAACCCCACGATGGCCTAACTGATTGTGCGCTTTCTTGGTAAGCGGGGCGCATCATATCACTTTCTTGGTAAGCGGGGCGCATCATATCAAATGCGACGCCCCTGTAAAGCCTGAACGCAAAAAAACGCGTTTGTTTGCCGTTTTTTCACACGCCTTGCGGGTTTTCCACTCAACGTTGAGTAGAAAAACAGCGGATTAAAGAATAATGGTGCGATTACCGTAAACGAAAACCCGTTGTGCTAGAACACGGTACAGGGCGCGGCTCAGCACGTTTTTCTCGACGTCGCGGCCGGCACGCATCATATCATCGGCGGTATAGGTGTGATCGACGTTGATAACATCCTGCATGATGATCGGACCCTCATCCAGGTTGTCGTTCACGTAGTGGGCGGTCGCACCGATGATCTTCACACCGCGCTCATAGGCCTGATGGTATGGACGTGCACCGATGAACGCGGGCAGGAACGAGTGGTGGATGTTAATCACCTGATTCGGATAGTGCTGCACAAAAGCAGGCGTCAAAACGCGCATGTATTTGGCCAATACCACGTAATCCGGTTTGTACGCATCAATCTGCTCAATCATCAACTGGTCGTGCGCTTCTCGTGAGAGCCCTTCATGGCTCACCAGATGGAACGGGATATCAAAACGTTCTACCAGCGTCTGTAAAGTATCGTGGTTACCAATCACGGCGGCAATCTCCACATCCAGGCCACCGTAGGCACTCTTCATCAGCAAATCGCCCAGACAATGCGCTTCTTTAGTGACCAGAACCACGATACGGCGGCAGCCTGCATCACTCAGTTCACGCACGGAGCCTTCCGGCAGCGCGCCGTCTAAATCGGCCAGCAGCGTAGTATCATTGAAGAGCCCTTCTAATTCGGTACACATGAAAAAGCGCCCGGTGCGATGATCGACAAATTCATTGTTCTGCACAATGTTTAATTCGTGTTTGTAGCAGATGTTGGTAATTTTTGCGATAAGCCCCTTTGCATCGGGGCAAAGGGTACGCAACACTTTTCGTTGTATTGCCTGAGATTGCATTGTTTGGGATTGCATGGAAATAAGAACCCTGTCCAAAATCGTCTGTCATCATCCCCGAAAGCTGCCACGTTCGTGCGATTTATCCCCGCGATAAGGGGAAGCATGCCTCCGGGTTAGATTTTTGCCTTACATTTACGCGCTTATCTACGCACGCAGCACTGTTTGTATTTTTTGTACGAACCGCACGGACAGCGTTCGTTTCTGCCAGTTTGCAGATGTACGCCGTCTACATAGTACCAGAGATCGAGACGGCGAAGGAAGCGTGAGCGCTCGCGCATCAGCGATGTGCGTTCTGGCTGCGAGGTGTCGGTATAGCGCACAGCGAATTCGACATAACCTTCATCCGTATCGCATCCTTGGCTGGCAGCCAGCACATTCAATCGTTGCCACTGCGTATCCTGAGCGCTTTCGGTGATTGCAGCACGCCATTTTTCAGGATGAAGCGCAGGATCCCAGGTAGCGATAAGATAATCAACATCATGGGCTAGTAAGTTCAATAGAGTGAACGCATTAATGCTTCTGGTGTTGGTGCGATGTCGGTGCGTTGCAGATAGGGAAGGCAGCATGCGGTATACTGCTTACCACTCCCGCAGAGACAGCTTTGAGGCACGGTAACTCCTGGATGTATGACTAACAGTAAAAAATTAAAAAATATCGATATTTGAGTGAAAATAACTCAACGTCGTGGCGATATGTTACCTAACAATCTCGGTGAGTGGCAATGTGCTCTAACTAACAATCTCGGTGAGTGGCAATGTGCTCTAAAATGAATAGCAAGATGATAAGGGTATCATGAAGCAAAGAAAGATTGGTTTGGCGCTGGTATCGGGCGGGGCGAAAGGATGGGCCCATATTGGTGTCATTCAGGCATTGACTGAAATGGGCATTGTGGTCGATGTGGTAGCGGGCTGTTCGGTGGGAGCCTTGGTGGGTGCACCGTATGCCACCAATCGCTTGAATTCCATGGCGCGCTGGGTGAGTGGGTTTCATTATATTGGGATGTGATTCGCCTGATGGATCTCTCCTGGCAGCGTGGCGGTTATTGCGCGGCGATCGGGTATTTAACCAGGTGCGACACATCTTGCGTACCCAGCAGATCGACGAGTGTGCTATTAAGTTCGGGGTAGTGGCTACCAACCTGACAACGGCGCGAGAACTGTGGTTTACCGAGGGAGATCTGCACCATGCGATCCGCGCCTCATGCTGTATGCCGGGGTTGCTTGAGCCAGTGTGACACAATGCCTATTGGCTGGTTGATGGTGCTGTGGTGAACCCGGTGCCGGTTTCTCTTGCTCGCGCATTGGGCGCTGACGTGGTGATTGTCGTGGATTTGCAGTCAGTATAGCGCGACGCTGGGACATGACGACATGACGCTGGGATATGACGACATGCTGTCCGTGGCCGCGATGGCTGAAGAGACGTATGCGGATTCTACGCCGCTCAACTGGCAGCACAAGCTCCGGCAGTTTTTGTCCATGAGGTTGCAGCGTCAGCGTGCCAACCGTGCATCATCAGCGATGGATATTATGACGGCCTCCATTCAGGTGCTGGAAAACCGTTTTAAAATGCATCGTATGGCTGGCGATCCGCCTGATGTGGTGGTGCAACCCTATTGTCCACAAATTGCTACGCTGGATTTTCACCGTGCGCAAGAGGCGATTGCCGCAGGGCGACTGGCCTTGGAGAAAAAGCAATTGGAGAAAAAGCAAGATGAATTACAACTGCTGTTAAACCGAGATGCAGGCTAATGGAGTAGCAGCGCCTGTTAAGTATCAACAAGGGTAAAAGTCTTAGAGTGGCAGGGGGTTATGTCGAACAACGCGAGGGAATATACATGAAGTTGACGTATGAGGTCATCAATGGGTCAGCCATTAACAGATAAGCACATTTTGATTATTGAAGATGAGGCAGTATTTCGTTCCGTGATCGCTGGCTATCTGATATCGCTGGGTGCGTCTGTGCGTGAAGCTGTCAACAGGGTGGATGCATTAGCCATGTGGATGCATTAGCCATAAAGCTATAGCCCTGATTTGATCGTGTGCGATTTGGAAATGCGCTAATGGGGGATATTGAGTTCGTTGAAACGCTCAGGTTGCAAGATAATCGCACGCCCATTCTGGTAGTGTCTGCCACCAGTCAGATGGGGGATGTTGCCAAAGTGCTGCACCTGGGCGTGCAGGACGTGAAGCTTAAACCTATCCGCGATTATGCACGTTTGCGTGAAGCCGTGATGACCTGCATGTATCCCGATATCTTTACTTCTCAACTGAGCGAAGTTGAGAAGTTGATGGAGGATATGGATTCACTCAATCAATCGCCAGATGCTGTCAATAAACTGCTGGCGCAACTACAGCCTCCGGTGCAACAAAAAATGGCATGTTGAATGCGTGCGTTACCGCCAATTGACGTCATTGGAGTAACCGGGGCTGGTGCTGGATATTGCCGCGTTGTCTGATGATTATTTGGCGTTCTATTGTCTTGATGTGACGCAAGCCATGAACAATGACGCAAGCCATGAACAATAATGGCACGCTGGCGGCTCTGCTGCTGCGCACACAGTTTAACTTTTTAACGGGTTATTACAAGAAGTTTAACTGGTTGTTACAAGAATATCTGGCTAACCAGCAACACCGTCTACCCGAATTGCCTGTGTTGTTGCGACAGGTCAACCAATTGTTGCGTCAGGCCAATCTTAATGGGCGTTTCCGGCTGCTGGTGGGTTATTATAACCGAGGATTGCAACGGCTCATCCTTATTCTTATTTCAGCCGGTTACATGCCATGCTGAACGCATGGAGAGGAGCAGTTGGTGTTAAAATAATGGTATTCCACTCGGCTCCCTAGATGGAGCATATCTTAACCAATTAAACTATGAGTGCGCCGCTTTTGAATGTCAGGTTTCGGGACGCGGTGGACGCTTACGACTGATGTTATCAGCAGATTGAGGGCTTATGCAGTGTGATGAGGCCTACGGAATAGTCTGATAGGCTTTCATCATGCAATTTGTTGCATACTCTTCGCTTTAGTAATTAATTTTTATTTCCTACTATATAAAGTGTTGTTTTATTTTTATCATCATAGCCATCGCGTTTACCGGGTATTGTCTCTGGTCGAGTAGGTTACTGTACCCCGAATTAAACCCGGCAATAAAGTTCATTATTTGAACTATATATCAGAGGTTGTTATGTCAACGGTGAATAAAAAAGTTAAAAAAGCGGTCATCCCCGTCGCAGGGCTAGGGACTCGGATGCTGCCGGCAACAAAAGCAATTCCAAAAGAAATGTTGCCGCTGGTTGATAAGCCGCTCATTCAATACGTCGTCAATGAGTGTATTGCCGCAGGTTTGAACGAAATCATTTTAGTTACACACTCTTCCAAGAATTCAATTGAAAACCACTTCGATACTAGTTTTGAGCTGGAAACGATGCTGGAAAAGCGCGTTAAGCGTCTTCTGTTGGAAGAAGTTCAGTCTATTTGCCCGAAACATGTCACCATCATGCAAGTGCGTCAGGGACTGGCAAAAGGATTGGGGCACGCTGTCATGTGTGCACACCCTTTAGTCGGGGATGAACCCGTCGCTGTTATTTTGCCCGACGTTATCATTGATGAATTTGAATCCAATCTGAAGAAAGACAACTTGAGTGAAATGCTGGCTCGTTTTTCTGAAACGGATCACAGCCAAATTATGGTTGAACCGGTTGAAGAAGTCAGCAGCTATGGTGTTGTTGATTGCAAAGGGCAGACATTACAGCCTGGAGACAGTGCACCGATGGTGGGCGTAGTGGAAAAACCCAAGGCGTCAGAGGCACCTTCTAATTTGGCTATTGTCGGTCGCTATGTACTTTCGGCTTATATTTGGTCTCTGCTGGAAAAAACACCGCCGGGAGCGGGTAATGAAATCCAGTTAACAGATGCCATTGCCATGTTGATGGAAAAAGAAACCGTGGAAGCGTGCCACCTTAAAGGTTTAAGTCATGACTGCGGAAACAAATTGGGTTACATGCGTGCATTTGTAGAATACGGCCTGCGTCACAATACACTGGGTGATGATTTTACCGCATGGCTTAATGAAGCCGTTAATGAAAATGATGTGAAATAATCTGATTCGATGGCGCTTTTCCTTGTGGTTCGCGGGGCGTCACGAAAAATGGATATAAAAAACCCCGTTAAACGGGGTTTTTTCGGGGTTTTTTGTTTGTTAAACGGGGTTTTTTGTTAAAAAATACAACCATTACGATTGGGAATTACAGCAGGAAATCGTCCAGAGATTTATCTTGTTCTTCAATAGCTTTCTTGATCACGGCAGGGGTGCGGCCTTGGCCAGTCCAGGTTCTTGCTTCGCCGTTTTCATCAGTATATTGATATTTTGCCGGGCGTGCAACGCGTTTGCTTTTGCCCAGAGTTTTTGCTGCGCATAAAGATTGCAACAGTTCATTCGGGTCAATGCCATCAGCAATCAACATATCACGATATTGCTGTAATTTACGGGTACGCTCTTCGATTTCTGCCTGAGCATGATTATCTTCGTCACGACGTTCATTGACAATGACTTCCAGTTTTTCCAGCATTTCTTCCAAAGTATCCAGGCTGCACTCTCTCGCTTGGGCGCGCAGAGTACGGATGTTGTTTAGAACCTTTAGTGCTTCGCACATTGTGATAATCTCAAATTTGGTGGCGTATGTAGAGTGATAATAGATGGCTATTTTATTTTCTGCAATAGTCAAATTTGTAAGATTATTTATTAAAAAATGGCGTTTTTAAAACTGATATCACGTTGCTGTCAAGGTAAATAAAAGCACATTGTTAACAAATGAAATACCTGTTACGTTACTTGAGTATTACTTCGCACGCTGCGTTAAAACGGTTAGCGTCGATACTGACAGGATGCGATATAAGCATTTTTTATACCCAAACGTTTACCTGTTGTCAGCGTTGATAAACACAAATTAAGTTACTCGTTTCCTTACTCAGAAGAGGGCGATTTCACGTCGTTTTGGTCGGTATCATACAACGCTAATTATTTACGCTAAATATCGCTCATGTAGTTAATGTTTTCCTCTGTATAGGAATTTTCGCAATTGCCGATTGCTTTATATACGTTGATTACCGACGCCATTGTGATGGTGATGGCGTCACTATCCTGACGTGTTGTCTCTTATGGAACTTGGGGCAGCATAGGCAAGCGGGCACGCTGGTTATTTCAAAATATTATGCAATGCGCCGCCGCGCGTTGCGCGGGTAAAGCGCTCTTTTGGGGTTATAAACATGGCACAACTTCATTTTTATTTTATTATTTTTATTTTTATTATTTTTATTATTTATTACTCGGCAATGAACGTGGAAAATTATTTTTATTATTTATTACTCGGCAATGAACGTGGAAAAGTCTACCGCATTATTACAGTCCTTTTATAACTATCAGGAACGGGGGATGAGGACGCTGATTTTAACGGCTGAAATAGACTACCGTGATGGTATCGGGCGGTTCAGCTCGCGTATTGGACTTTCCGCCCCAGCGTTGGTGTTTAATTTACAAACTGACTTGTTTACCTTGTTGGTTAATGCGCAACATGAACAGCCTGTGCATTGTATATTAATCGATGAGTGTCAGTTTTTAACCCGCGAGCAGGTGAATCAACTGTCAGACATTGTCGATGAATTAGATATTTCGGTGCTGTGTTACGGCCTACGTACTGATTTTCATGGCGAATTATTCTCCGGCAGCCAGTATTTGCTCGCCTGGGCGGATAAGCTGATCGAGTTGAAAACGGTCTGTCATTGTAGGCGCAAAGCGAATGGGATACTGCGGCTTGACGCGCAGGGCAATCCGCTGCGTGAAGGTGAACAGGTGGTGATCGGTGGCAATGAGCGCTATGTGTCAGTCTGCCGCAA
Source organism: Symbiopectobacterium sp. (assembly GCA_051710525.1). Classification (GTDB taxonomy): domain Bacteria; phylum Pseudomonadota; class Gammaproteobacteria; order Enterobacterales; family Enterobacteriaceae; genus Symbiopectobacterium. The sequence goes on from JBPESR010000002.1 coordinate 231,550, forward strand.
ACACTACAAAAGCGCATTGGGATTAATCCATGCGTCACTATCGGCAGATAGACAATATGCAGATAAAAAACCCAAGTGAAGCGGTGCATCGCTGGGGGAAGGAAGAAACCCCTACCTTAACGGCAAGGGAGTGTTATCGCTTCTCAGTTAGTCTTTTACCTTTTCTCTCGGTTTTGGCCGGTGCTTTCTCTTCTTCAACACTTTCCGTATACGGACGACCGTAGTAAGTGTCCAGCATGATCTGTTTCAGATCAGCGATCAGCGGATAGTGCTGGTGCGAAACAACGGTGCGGAAGTGGCCTCCATCGATCCGCATAAAATAGAAGGTGTGTCAGAGTCCAACGTCTCACGCGATCTGCTGGAAGTGCTGGTAATTACCTATCCGAATGGAAAAATGGAACCCAGTGTGGCTAAGCCTTAGGAAAATAAAGACTTTCGCGTTTGGACGTTTCACTTTCGCGTTTGGACGTTTCATTTGCGCAAAGACGCACTCTGGTCGAATGGCGATTCCGTCACCGCGCAGGATTTTTTTACAGTTGGCAGAGACTAGCCGATCCGGCAACGGCCTCGCCTTACGCCAGTTATCTGCAATACGGGCATATCGTTAACATTGACGACATTATTGCCGGCAAGAAAACGCCGGACATGCTGGGCGTAAAAGCCTTGAATGACCATACGCTGGAGGTGACGCTGAGTGAAGCGGTGCCTTATTTTGATAAACTTCTTTACCCTGCCATGTCGCCAGTTAATCGCTCCGCGGTTGAAAAATTCGGTGAGAAATGGACCCAACTGCAACATTGGGTGGGGAACGGTGCCTATACGGGTGGGGAACGGTGCCTATACCTTGAAAAATTGGGTTATCAATGATCGCCTGGTTTTAGTTCGCAATTCGCATTATTGGGATAATGCCTATACCATCATAGAGTAAGTGACGTATTTACCCATTTCCTTCCTCAGAAAAGACGGATGTAAATCGTTATCGAATCGGTAAAATTCACATAATTTACAATTATTTACAGATTGAGCTGTTTCAAAAAATGAAGTAGGAAATACCCAATGAGGTGAAGGTGACACCGTATTTGTGCTCTTATTAATTTAATTTAATTATGAAATTAGTAACCAGCGTGTGCCTTTTACCGATGTTCGAGTGCGTCAGGCGCTGCGTTTAGGGATCGATCAGACGATTTTAACCAACAAGGTCAAAAATCAAGGTGATATGCCTGCCTATGGATTTGTGCCACCGTATATTGATGGCTTAAAGGCCAGCGAGCCGGAGTGGTTTACCTGGCCGCAGGAAAAACGCAATGCTGAAGCAAAACGGTTGTTAACCGAAGTGGGGTATACACCGGAAAAACCGCTGACGTTGACGCTGCTGTATGTTGACGCTGCTGTATAATACCTCCGAACTGCATAAGAAAATGGCGATTGCTGCCGCGTCGCTCTGGAAGCAAAATATTGGCAAGAACGTAAAGTAAAATTGGAAAATCAGGAATGGAAGACGTTTCTCAGTACGCGCCATCAGGGCAATTTTGACCTGGCCCGCGCCGGGTGGTGTGCGGATTATGCCGGGTGGTGTGCGGATTATAATGAGCTGTCGTCATTTTTGAACAGCATGTTATCGGACAGTAGCTCAAATAGATCACATTACAAAAGCGCTGCGTTTGATGCGCTTATAGCGAAATCACTGCAAGTGCCCAATGAAATCACTGCAAGTGCCCAATGAAGAAGAACGTGCGGCCTGCTTATCAATAGGCTGAAACGCAATTAGACCGCGATGCGGTGACGATTCCGGTATTTTATTACGCCAATACCCGGTTGGTGAAACCGTATGTTGGTGGTATGACGGGAAATGATCCGTTCACAATATTCATGTGAATGATCTTTATATTTTGCAACATTAACGCAGTCCCTTAATGTGCATCGCTTCTTTCTTGCCGAAAAAATGATCGGTAGAGAGAAGGAGAGCACAGAAACAGGTGCAATGCCTTTATAATAGTATAGGCAGAACCATGCAGAAATTTATTCTGCGGCGCTGTTTGGAAGCGATACCGACGCTGTTTATATTGATTACGATCTCGTTCTTTATGATGCGGCTAGCACCGGGAAGTCCTTTTACCGGCGAACGTAATTTGCCCCAGGCAGTGATAGCAAATATTGAGGCCAAATACCATCTCAACGATCCGATATTAAAGCAATATGGTAATTATCTGCTACAATTTGCGCAGGGTGATTTTGGCCCGTCCTTTAAGATTTTGGCCCGTCCTTTAAATATAAGGACTACTCGGTTAACGATCTGGTGGCGAGTGCGTTTCCCGTTTCCGCTAAACTTGGTGCGACCGCCTTTGTGTTTGCCGTGATCCTGGATGTGACAGCAGGCACCGTAGCGGCGTTGTACCAAAATAGCCGTTGGGACTAGACCATTATGGGATTTGCAATGACCGGCGTGGTGATCCCCAGTTTTGTCGTCGCGCCACTCTTGGTGCTGGTGTTCTCGATCACGCTGCGCTGGCTGCCCGCCGGGGGATGGACGGTGGGGCGGGTAAGTATGTGTTACTGCCGATGGTGGCGCTTTCACTCTCTTACATTGCCAGTATCGCACGTATCACGCGCGGTGCGATGATTGAAGTGCTGCACGCCAATTTTATCCGCACCGCGCGCTAAAGGGCTGCCGATGCGCCACATTATTTATTTTGCGCCATGCGCTGAAACCGGCCTTGCTGCCGGTGCTCTCCTACATGGGCCCGGCGTTTGTAGGTTTGTAGGCATTATCACCGGTTCAATGGTGATCGAGACCATTTTCGGTTTGCCAGGCATCGGCAACTGTTTGTTAACTGTTAACGGTGCATTGAACCGGGACTATTCTCTGGTGCTTAGCCTGACAATACTAGTGGGTGGTTTGACAATCCTGTTTAACGCCATCATCGATGTGTTGTATGCCGTCATCGATCCCAAAATTCGTTATTGAGTGGGGTGAGGATGTTCAGAAAGCAAAATCATCACACGCTGATGAAGATGGGACAATCATTGGAGATTAAGGGACGTAGTCTATGGCAGGATGCCGGGCGGCGGTTTATGCATCACCGCTCCGCCGTGGCGAGCCTGATGGTACTGGGGTGCATTACGCTGTTTGTTACGCTGGCTCTGTTGTTGTCCCCCTTCAATTTTGCCGATACCGATTTTGCCATGATGTCGCAGGCACCGGATTTGGCTTCAAAGCACTATTGTGGTACCGACTCTAACGGCCGCGATCTGCTGGTGCGCGTTGCCATCGGCGGGAGAATTTCATTACTGGTTGGCATTGCTGCCGCGCTGATTGCCGTGCTGGTGGGCACCTTGTACGGGGCCATTTCTGGCTACGCGGGCGGCAAAGTAGATTCCGTCATGATGCGCTTGCTGGAGATCCTGTATTCATTTCCGTTTATGTTTTTCGTCATCCTGCTAGTGACCTTTTTTGGACAGCAGCTACTGCTGATCTTCATTGCGATTGGTATGGTGTCGTGGCTCGATATGGCGAGGATTGTGGTGGGCAGACGCTTAGCCTCAAACGTAAAGAGTTTATTGAAGCGGCGGTGGTTTGTAGTGTGTCTACCACGGGCATTTTGTTGCGCTATATCGTGCCGAATGTGCTAGGTGTCGTCGTGGTGTACGCGTCACTGCTGCTTCCCAGTATGATCCTGTTCGAGTCGTTTTTAAGTTTTCTTGGGCTGGGTGTGCAAGAGCTGCTCAGCAGCTGGGGCTCGCTGCTCAATGACGGGGCGAACTCAATGGAAGTGTCGCCTTGGCTGCTGCTGTTCCCGGCTGCGTTTTTGGTTGTCACTCTGTTTTGTTTTAATTTTATCGGCGATGGCTTACGGGATGCTCTGTACCCTAAGGATCGTTGAGGAGCCGCTATGATTGCGAAACATACAGAACAGAAAGGGAATAACCTGCGCGCGCTGCACTCGTTACTCAGCGTCACGGATCTCTGCGTGCGGTTTGCAACCGAGGACGGTGATGTCACGGCGGTGAACGCACTGACGTTTACTGTGAAACAGGGTGAAAGGCTTGGCATTGTCGGAGAATCAGGCTCGGGAAAATCGCAGACCGCGTTTGCACTGATGGGGTTGCTGGCGGCAAATGGACAGGCCAGCGGTTCGGCCCGCTTCATGGGGCATGCTGCCAGAAAAATCGCTGAACAAGCTGCGGGCTAAAGAGATCGCCATGACAAGCTGCGGGCTAAAGAGATCGCCATGATTTTCAGGATCCGATGACCTCACTTAACCCTTATATTGCGCGTCGGGAAGCAGTTGATGGAAGTCCTGATGTTTCATCAAGGATGCAGTCGCAGCGAGGCGTTTGACGGTGCGGTGAATATGCTGGATGCAGTGAGAATGCCAGAGGCACGCCAGCGCATGAAAATGTATCCCCATGAGTTTTAGGGGGTATGCGTCAGCGTGTCATGATTGCCATGGCGTTGCTGTGTCAGCCCAAACTGCTGATCGCCGATGAGCCAACCACGGCGCTGGATGTCACCGTGCAAGCGCAAATGATGACATTGCTTGCGGATTTAAAACTGGAATTCAACATTTCCATCATCATGATTACCCACGATTTAGGCGTGGTGGGCAGGCATTTGTGACAAGGTGTTGGTGATGTATGCGGGGCGCACCATGGAGTATGGCAGGAGTATGGCAGCGCACGCGATGTTTTTTACCTTCCATTTCATCCTTATTAGTTATTAGGTAGGGTTGCTTAATGCGGTGCCCCGTATGGATGTCAGTGACGAGACGCTGGCTACAATCCCCGGTAATCCGCCCAATCCCCCGGTAATCCGCCCAATCTGTTGCATTTACCGCAGGGATGTCCATTTTTTCCCCGGTGTCCCTACGCCATGGATCGCTGCCAGGAGATGCCGCATTGACCACGTTTGATGCGGATCAGATGCGGGCTTGTTTTCGCGCGGTGGATGAGGTGCTATGACGAACCAACAGGAGAAACGTGTCATCCTTGACGTGAGTGACCTCAGTGTGCACTTCTCCGTCAATGCGCGCAAAAAATGGTTTTGGCAACCCGTACAGTCGATTAGAGCGGTAGATGGCGTCACATTTCTCCTCTATGAAGGCGAAACGCTGGGTATTTTCGGTGAATCGGGTTGCGGTAAATCGACTCTGGCGCGCGCAATTGTTGGATTGGTGAAAGGGCTGGGGCAGGTGTTAGATTGGTGAAAGGGCTGGGGCAGGATTTGTGCCACATCCATCAGGATGGATGTGGCACGTTCGCAACGATATTCAAATTATTTTTCAAGACCCGCTGGCTTCGCTTAACCCGCGTATGACGGTGGATGAGATCATTGCCGAGCCTCTGCGTGCGTATCGAGACGATCTGTCCCGGCAAGTGATCAACGATCGTGTAAAAAATATGATGCAGAAGGTAGGGTTACTGCCTAAGCAGATTAATCGCTATCCTCACGAGTTTTCTGGTGGTTAATGTCAGCCCATCGGTATTGCCGGGCGTTGATTTTACGCCTCAAGCTGATTATTTGTGATGATCCCATATCGTGTGATGATCCCATATCGGCGCTCGATGTGTCGATTCAGGGCAGGTAGTGAATTTGTTACGGCAATTGCAGAAGGAAATGCAACTGTCACTAATTTTTATTGCGCACGATCTTTCGGTGGTTAAACACATCTGCGATCGCGTACTGGTAATGTATCTCGGTCACGCCGTGGAACTGGCAACCGATGACGCCTTGTTTGGCAATCCGTTACACTTGTTTGGCAATCCGTTACACCATTACACCCAGGCGCTGATGTCGGCGGTACCGATCCCCGATTCCGACAAAGAGCGTGGAAAACGGATACAGCTGTTGGAGGGAGAATTGCCTTCACCGATTAACCCACCCGCCGGCTGTGTATTTTGCACCTACTGTCCGATAGCCAGTGAAACCTGTGTCAAAACGCGCCCATTACTGGAAGGCACTTTTACCCATGCAGTCTCGTGCCTGAAAGTCGATCCGCTACAAGGATGACCATAAAAAAGGCCTGCATATCAGCAGGCCGTTAGGGAGAGAGGTTACTCTTGCCACAAGATATGACACATTTTGTTGTCTTTTCACGGCAAATTATCTTGTTGTCTTTTCACGGCAATGTTGTCTTTTTCACGGCAAATTAAATTAAAATACGCGCGAACACGATCGTTGATCGGGTCGCCATCTTTTTCCGACAAACCAATCACCACTTCTGCAAAAAAAGTTGGGATTCAAATCGACATGTTCTTACCAGTCCTCGGCGGGATCAAATAATTCGGCACCGCCGCTCTCCTCAAATTGAAGATTGAACAGGATAATATCCAAATTGAAGATTGAACAGGATAATATCCGCCGGGTCGAGGTTGTCAGACGCCAGTTCAAGAAAGATATCATAAGTTTGCTCGAGCGTTTCATCTTCCGTAAGATGGTTGTTCAGGTCCATAAGGCATTTCCATAGATTTAGTAATGGCACTATTAGAACATGATGGCTTATCTATTGACAGCGCAACGCACGTATTGACAGCGCAACGCACGGCGATTATCGGGAACCTGAGCATCACAAAAATGGGCTGAAAAAGTAAAACAGGCGCTCGACAATACGCTGCCAGTAAGGGCGTTGTTGCCACTTGCTTTCATCCATTAGGCGTGAGCGAGCGATGTAATCTTCCTGTACGCAGGCCAGATCGCTGCCGAAGCCATCATCGTCGATCACCAGTGTGATTTCAAAATTGAGCCACAGGCTGCGCATGTCCAGATTGACGGTGCCTACCAGACTGAGTTGCCCGTCGACCAACACGCTTTTGGTGTGCAGTAATCCATCCTGAAACTGGTAGATTTTTACCCCTGCGGCAAACAATTCATTGAAAAACGCACGGCTAGCCCAGCCGACCAATACGGAGTCGTTTTTGTGCGGCAGGATAATGCTGACATCGACGCCGCGTTGTGCAGCCGTGCAGATGGCATGCAACAGATCGTCACTGGGAACAAAGTAGGGCGTGGTCATGATCAACTGGTGTCGCGCGGAGTAGACGGCCGTTAGCAATGCTTGGTGGATCATGTCTTCGGGGTAGCCCGGACCTGATGCAATCACCTGCACAGTATGCCCACGCTCCTGCTCGAATGGCATCCGTCCGACATCTGGCGGCTGCGGCAACAGGTGTTGACCCGTTTCCATTTCCCAGTCGCAGCAATAAATAATGCCCATGGTGGTGGTGATCGGACCTTCAATACGCGCCATCAAATCGATCCACTGGCCGACACCTGCATCCTGTTTGAAAAAGCGTGGATCGACCATGTTCATGCTGCCGGTATAGGCAATTCGGTTATCAATCAGGACCACTTTACGGTGCTGTCGTAAATCCATGCGACGCAGAAAAGCACGGAACAGGTTTACCTTGAGGGCTTCCACGACCTCAATCCCAGCCTCGCGCATCTGTGAGAGATAGGTGCTGTGAAAGAAATCGACGCTGCCCGCAGAATCGAGCAAAATTCGACAAGTTACACCGCGCTGAGCCGCTTTTTTCAAGGCAGCAGTGACCTGGTCAACCAGTCCGCCGGGTTGCCAGATGTAAAACACCATCTCGATGTCGCTACGTGCCAGGTCAATATCACGCACCAGCCCTTTGATGGTATCTTCGAAGATGGTCAGCAACTGCAACTGGTTTCCTTTTATACCGCCGATCCCCTGACGGCGTTCGCACAGTTGGAACAGTGAGCACGCCACTTCACTATTTTCAGTGGCGAAAATCTGCCGGTACTCGGCCAACTCCCGTAGCCATTTGGCCGTTGATGGCCACATTCGACTGGCACGTTTGGCGCGGCGCTTACCCAGATGCAACTCACCAAACGAAAGGTAGGCGATGATACCGACCAGCGGCAGAATATAAATGACCAGCAACCAGGCCATTGCAGAAGGAACCGCACGGCGCTTCATTAAGACGCGAAGTGTAACCCCAGCGATCAGCAGCCAGTAACCCAGAACCAGTAGCCAACTCAACAGAGTGTAAAAAGTAGTCATAGCAGCGCACAGATCCTTTCGGCACACGATTTACATAAAGTGTACGCATAGTTTGCCAAAAGAGGAAATTCCTTTCGTCTGAATAGAATAGGAAGAAATTGCCGGTACAGGCACGGCAAAAAGAGCGCGGCGCTTGGATTGACCTGAGAACGCGCTATACTACCACGCCGCACACCCTCCCGTTTTCGATAAAGAGTGTTGTCATGAAACGCAGCAGAAATGAAGTGATCCGGTGGCGCATGTTACGCCAGGTTCAGCGGCGCAGAGGCCGTTGGTTGGAAGCCCAGTCACGCACTTATCGGCATATTCACTATGCCCGTTACCTGCAACAGAAAATGCCCGTTACCTGCAACAGAAACATCAGCGTCGTGCTCTGCTGTATGCGGTGGCCTACGAGTGGTAGTCTCCCAACAGTCCAATCATCACTACTACTTCCACCGTCATTCCCGCGAAGGCGGGAATCTTCTTGCTGAAGAAATACGTTTATTCTCATAGAGATCCCTAATTTTTCGCCGAGGATGACAAGGGGTAAAGTGACGTTGTCAGCGGAAGGGGTAAAGTGACGTTGTCAGCGGTCTGAACGGCCACTTTTAGTAGCCTCTGTTTGTTGATGCTGATAGCGTGAAGAGCGTGACTGAAGCGCGCAACTGCTCGGTTTGTACCAGTAACGCGTTAAACGTATCAGCGCTGGCTTCTACCTGACTGACATTCTGTTAACAGTGTCGTTCAGGGTTTGAATACGCTCGGTTACTGCCTGAATGTGCTGCTCCGACTGGCTACTCTGCGCGGCCAGAGTGCCGACCTCGCAGGGCAACCACCGCGAAACCGCGTCCCAGTTCATCCGCTCGCGCTGCTTCAATGGCGGCATTCAATGAGAGAATGTGTGTTTGACACGCCACGTTTTCGATCGTCCCGACGGCATCCGTCATCTCTTTAGTGCGTCCGGTGCTGTCGGACATTGCGGCATGCACGTCATTCATCATCAACTTACCGTGAGCGGCCATGTATTCAGTATCAAATTGGGCGCTGCCTTGGCCCCTGTGTCGCGGGGTTGGTCAGTGAAGAAGGCTACCTACAGAAGGTAGAATATCTGCGGCTTTTTCTATCAGGCAAAGATCAGCAGGTGCTCAATCAACTGGTTGCGCGTATGGAAGCAGCCAACCGTCAGTTGGATTTCGAAGAAGCGGCACGAAGAAGCGGCATGTATACGCGATCAGATTCAGGCGGTACGTCGCGTAACTGAAAAACAATTTGTTTCGGGTGATGGCGAAGATCTGGACGTGATTGGCGTTTCTTTTGATGCTGGTATGGCCTGTGTGCATGTGCTCTTTATTCTTCGTCAAGGCAAAGTGCTTGGCAGCCGTAGTTATTTCCCAAAAGTACCGGCCGGAACGGAGCTGGCGGAAGTGGTACAGACGTTTGTCGGGCAGTTCTATCTGCAAGGCAGTTTATCGCGCACCCTGCCGAGTGAAATCTTGTTGGATTTTGCGTTGCCAGAGAAAGAGGTATTAGCAGACTCACTGTCTGAGGTCGCGGGGCGACGTATTCATATCCGAACCAAACCGCACGGCGATCGCGCCCGCTATTTGAAACTGGCGCGCACCAATGCGGCCACGGCATTGGTAACCAAGCTCTCGCAGCAATCCATTATCCAACAGCGTTTAAAAGCATTGGCTGAGATGCTTCATCTGGAAAACATTGCGCGTATGGAGTGTTTTGATATCAGCCATACCATGGGGGAGCAGACAGTGGCGTCCTGCGTGGTGTTTGATGCTAATGGGCCGCTGCGTTCGGAGTATCGTCGTTACAACATCAGTGGCATCACGTCAGGGGATGACTATCAGGGGATGACTATGCGGCCATGAACCAGGTTCTGAAACGTCGCTATGGTAAAGCGTTGGAAGAGAGCAAAATTCCCGGCGTGATTGTTATCGATGGCGGAAAGGGCCAATTGGGGCAGGCGCTCGCGGTGTTTGATGAGCTGGAGGTACCGTGGGATAAACGCAAACCGCTGCTGCTTGCCGTCGCCAAGGGGACAGAGCGCAAGGTGGGATTGGAAACGCTGTTTTTCGAAGCGACCGGGGAAGGGATCGCCTTACCGGCGGATTCGCCAGCGCTGCACGTTATTCAGCATATTCGCGATGATTCACACCAGCATATTCGCGATGATTCACACGATCACGCTATCGCTGGGCACAGAAAGAAACGGGCAAAAGTAAAAAACACCAGTTCTCTGGAACTGATTGAAGGGGTTGGGCCAAAACGTCGGCAAATGCTGTTGAAATACCTGGGTGGAATGCAGCCACTGTTAAATGCCAGCATTGATGACATTGCGAATGTGCCAGGAATTTCACATGCATTGGCAGAAAAAATCTTTCATGCATTGAAACACTAGGGACAATGTAGCAACATATCCACTAACCGATACCAGCCAAAGTAGCCAATCTCTATGCAATTGAACATACCAATGCAATTGAACATACCAACATTGCTAACTCTGTTTCGCGTTGTCCTTATTCCATTCTTTGTGCTGGCATTTTATCTCCCTTTTAATTGGGCACCGCTGCTGTGCGCCTTTATTTTTGTGGTCGCGGCGGTTACCGACTGGTTTGATGGTTTTCTGGCGCGCCGTTTGAAGCAAACCACGCGCTTTGGTGCCTTTCTCGATCCGGTGGCTGACAAGGTGATGGTTGCGGTAGCATTGGTGCTGGTGGCCGAGCATTATCATGCGTGGTGGATAACCTTGCCAGCCGCCACGATGATTGCGCGAGAAATCATTATTTCCGCTCTGCGCGAATGGATGGCTGAGATTGGCAAACGCAGTCACATTGCGGTGTCTTGGGTAGGAAAGGTGAAAACAACGGCGCAAATGCTGGCACTAGTTGGTCTACTCTGGCGCCCTGAGCATATGGTCGAAGGCGCGGGCATTATCGCGCTCTACATTGCTGCCGTGTTGACCTTTTGGTCCATGTTCCAGTATTTGAGTGCCTCGTGGCGTGATTTGCAGGATTCCTGACCTTTACGTAGTAAAAGGATTCCTGACCTCTAAACAGCAATTGATGAGCGTTAATGGATAATTTTATTGATTGGTCAGGGTAGGTCAGTAAAATGCTCGCCATGGACAGGTTGGTGGCCAGCGCTAACCGAGTAACAATGTATATTGATCTTATATTTATATAGTGTTGCGATGTCCAGTGTTTATAGCATGATGCGGGAATAGCTCAGTTGGTAGAGCACGACCTTGCCAAGGTCGGGGTCGCGAGTTCGAATCTCGTTTCCCGCTCCAACATTTAAAGAACCGAAAGGTTCTTTTTTTGTTTTTGCCTTATCATTGTGTCGTTATTGTGTCGTTTATCCCATTATTTCTTGCACACCCCTTTTGGGGAATCCTCCTAAGTGTTCGTCTTCTGCATCAGAAAAAATCCTGATCGTTGTCATCCTTGTTAGCTATACCCCCTTATTCTAGCCATCGTGGTTTCGAGGGTCTTTCTTTATAGTTTCGAGGGTCTTTCTTTATAAAACGGCAAAAGGAATTGACATGATGGATAAGAACTGGCGGTTCCCCTGCGGCACATCTGCCGGCAAACAAACCAATAGCGAGGATGCCATGGTTCGAGAGCGGCATGACTTTATTAAAGCCGGATTGGTAGCTACTGCCGCTGTTGTGTTGCCCTGTTTTGCCACTGGCGCTATTGACGCAACTTAGCCTCGGACAAAAAAACGTGCTTATCATTCACATCAGACTTATTCTGGCCTCAGCGAAGGAGCGTTGAATCGAGAATATGTTGCGTTGATTAAGGATGAAATGGTTAAAAAGGGATACCACATCCAGCAAACTTATATCGAAAAGGGCTATAACATTAATGAAGAGGTCCCAAAACACCTTTGGGCAGATATTATTATCACTCAGTCATCAGTGTTCTGGTTTAGTACTCCCTGAATCTACAAGAAATATGTTCATGAGGTCTTCACAGCAGGCATGAGTCAGCAAAGTTTTTGATCGTGTATTCCATGAGTTGATACAGCATCAAACGTAATACTCGCGTTCGATGTAAGTGCCGATGCTCCTATCGTGCATTTCCGATGATGTTCAGTACCCTAACGTCTTACGATTGAGGCGTTTCAATCGGTTGCGCAACGTCAGATTTTTACGCTCACACACGCTGTGTATACAGTTTGCCAACAATATGTTTTGCTTTTGGGAGTTAGTCGTTGTAAGCCCTGTAGCCATCAGTGCACCAAAATGCCACTCTGAACCCCGAGAACAGTTTTAGCAAATTACGCAGCATTTTCTTGCTTAGAGAGCCAAATGCATGAGCGATAATCCGCTTCAAACGGGGCTCCCATGCATACTACAGCCAGCGCTATCGTTTTTTGGTGCCAACAAATGACCACATCTCATCCACTTCGCAAATCAGTTGAATTTGCAGGTTATCCAGTGGCAGTGTTGTTACATTCCGCGGTGAGCGTTTTTTTAAAGTACGCAGGACGGTATTGATACTAATTAATATGTAACGCGCGAGCAGTGTCACGAATACCCGCATTATTCATTCATTGCCAAGTTAATGATTTTGTCTGTCATGCCGGTTGGCAGGCACGATAGGAATAATCGAGCTGGAAGGTGCGTTTATATGACTGACAACGGTAACGCTGATGGCCACTTTTGCCATAACCGTGTTTTTTACAGAGGCTGTCTGTTCACAATACAGAGGCTGTCTGTTCACATTTTTTACAGAGGCTGTCTGTTCACAAAACGGGTATCTTACATCAACGTTAGCCACTGTATCTCCATATCCAAAACCGGAGATTTTACACTTTAATCAACTTATTGAATACTTGACCCATTATCGTCATACCGATCAGCATCCATGCCTATAGTTTGCAAATCATCCACCTAAATTTACGATGCGCGTCGCGCATGAAGAGGCTGGCATCAAAATCAGATACATTTTCCACTACTGCTTTGATAACGTTACGATTGTAGTGGTCAACTAAAACTGGCCATGGGTTTAGAGTTTTTCGAACCGATTTTCCGATTCGTTTGGTGGTAACCCACCGTTATAGTCGTGCGCTCTGAGTGTACTGTAATATCCCACGATATAGTTCGTTATGGAGCGGGCTGCTTCGGTGAAGAGAGTCTGACATCAAGAGCGCTGTAGCCTTTTTAATATTTCGTTTTCCATTTCAATACCTTGTGGTTTTTAGCACACGTATTTCAATCTGTTCTGGAGTAATGGGAGAGACTTTAGGTATTTTCCCCTGCTGTTCGTCCCGTTTTTTCCCTGCTGTTCGTCCCGTAATTGTCTGACCAGCGGGTCATGGTTGAGAGGCCGATATCCATGGCTTTGGCTGCTTCAGCAACGGTATAGTTCTGATCGACAACCAACTGAGCGGATTCACGTTTGAACTCTGCACTGAAATTTCTTTTTTTCATTGGGGCACCCATGTTATTCTGAGATGAGCATATCACCTCTGTTCAGGTGGCAAAATTCAGTGTGCCACTACAGAATAGCGAACCTCTGTGGATGAATCCCTGCAGGGGGAAGTGGTAAGATATACCGTGCCCTGGAGTATAAATGTTGCTGGCAGGGTATTTGGTTTAAGCAAATGCTTGCAGCATAAGTGGCTTGTCACTTGAATCCCCAATAGCTAAAAATGAGCAAGACAGAGATGAATGAACCTATAGAGCAGGATTTCACCGACCATACGCCCATGATGCATCAGTATTTCAGGCTAAAGGCGCAGCATCCTGACATCTTGCTGTTTTACCGTATGGGCGATTTTTATGAGTTGTTTTACGATGATGCCAAACGTGCGTCACAGCTATTGAATATTTCGCTCACTAAACGCGGTGCCTCAGCCGGTGAACCCATCCCCATGGCAGGCGTTCCGCACCACGCTGTTGAAAACTACCTGGCAAAACTTGTGCAGCAAGGCGAATCCGTCGCCATCTGCGAACAAATTGGCGATCCAGCGACTAGCAAAGGCCCCGTAGAGCGCAAAGTGGTACGTATCGTCACCCCAGGGACGATCAGCGACGAAGCACTGTTGCAGGAAAAGCAGGACAATCTTTTAGCTGCCATTTGGCAGGACGGGCGTGGCTTTGGCTATGCCACATTGGATATCAGCTCCGGGCGTTTTCGCGTTATGGAGCCGGCCGATGAAGAGACCATGGCGGCAGAGTTGCAACGCACTAATCCTGCTGAGTTGCTTTATCCGGAATCGTTTGGTGCCGTTCATTTGATCGAACATCGCCATGGGTTGCGGCGCCGTCCGCTGTGGGAATTTGAGTTGGAAACCGCGCGGCAGCAGCTCAATATGCAGTTTGGCACACGCGACCTGATAGGGTTCGGGGTTGAGCAGGCAAAACTGGCGCTGCGTGCCTCAGGCTGCCTGCTACAATACGCCAAAGATACCCAGCGAACCTCACTGCCACATATCCGCAGTATCACTATGGAACGCCAGCAAGACGGCATCATTATGGATGCCGCCACGCGTCGTAATCTGGAGCTGACACAGAATCTGGCAGGCGGCGTAGAAAATACGCTTGCCGCCATTCTGGATTGCACCGTCACTCCTATGGGCAGCCGTATGCTTAAGCGCTGGTTGCATATGCCCACTCGTGACAGACAAGCGCTAACGCAACGCCAGAGCACCATTCGCTCGTTGCAGCCACTGGCGGAAGCTATCCAGTCGCCATTGCGACAAATTGGCGACCTGGAGCGTATTTTAGCTCGTCTGGCGCTGCGTACCGCCCGACCGCGCGATCTGGCGCGGATGCGCCATGCATTTCACCAGTATCCGGCCATCCATACACTGCTGGCAGAAAGCACCGAAGACTATGTTCAACAACTTTCTCAGCATGTTCATCAGTTTCACGAGCTGTGCGCTCTGTTGGAACGTGCCGTGGTAGAAGCGCCACCGGTGCTGGTGCGCGATGGTGGTGTGATCGCCAGCGGCTATAACGCCGAACTGGATGAATGGCGTGCACTGGCTGATGGTGCCAGTGATTACCTCGATCGTTTGGAGATACGTGAGCGCGAAAAACTGGGGCTTGATACCCTAAAAGTCGGGTTTAACGGCGTACACGGTTATTACATCCAAGTGAGCCGCGGACAGAGCCATTTGGTGCCGATTCACTATGTACGCCGCCAAACGCTAAAGAATGCCGAACGCTACATTATTCCTGAATTGAAAGAGTACGAAGATAAAGTGCTCACTGCCAAAGGCAAGGCGCTGGCGCTGGAAAAAGCCCTGTACGACGACTTGTTTGACCAACTGTTGCCACACCTTGAGGCATTGCAACAAAGTGCCGCCGCATTGGCAGAACTTGATGTTCTCACCAACCTGGCAGAACGAGCAGATACGCTGAATTATGTGTGCCCGACGTTGAGTGAACAGCCAGGATTAAAAATTGAAGGTGGCCGTCATCCGGTGGTGGAGCAGGTGTTGAGCGAGCCGTTTATCGCCAACCCACTGTCGCTCACACCGCAGCGTCGTATGCTGATCGTTACCGGCCCGAACATGGGCGGTAAGAGTACCTATATGCGTCAGGCCGCGCTGATCGTGCTGATGGCCCATATTGGCAGCTTTGTACCTGCTGATAAGGCCACCATTAGGCCAGTTGATCGCATATTCACACGCATTGGTGCCGCAGACGATCTCACCTCTGGGCGTTCCACGTTCATGGTGGAGATGACGGAGACCGCCAACATTCTGCACAATGCCACCGACAACAGCTTGATATTGATGGATGAAATTGGGCGTGGCACATCGACCTATGATGGTTTATCCCTAGCCTGGGCCTGCGCGGAAAATCTGGCGCAGCGCATCAAGGCCATGACATTGTTTGCAACCCATTACTTTGAATTAACCCATTTGCCAGAAAAAATGGAAGGAATTGCGAATGTGCATCTGGATGCATTGGAGCACAGTGACACCATCGCGTTTATGCACAGCGTTCAGGAAGGGGCCGCCAGCAAGAGCTACGGCCTCGCCGTTGCCGCACTGGCAGGCGTACCCAAAGAGGTGATTAAACGCGCGCGGCAAAAGCTTAAAGAGCTGGAATCACTTTCCAATCACGCCTATGCCAGCCATGTGGATGGTGCGCAACTGGCGTTGTTAACCAGTGAAGGGCCCGCTCCTGCGGTCGAAGCACTGGAAGCGCTGGATCCCGATACGTTAACGCCGCGTCAGGCACTGGAATGGCTGTATAAACTGAAAGCGATGGTATAACTTTTTACGGCAAGCGGCCTTTCTCAGGAAGGCCGCTTTTTATCCGGTCCGGTCGCTTTGGTATCGTTACTCGTTACAGTGGTCTTGCGCTTTCATATGAAATGGCGCACTGCTCGGGACCAGGCTTTTGCCTCCATCCCCTCTTCCATCGAAGGCTCAACGGCAAAATGCGCGTTGAAGGTAAGCAGCACCGCGTTTCCCGATGATTTACGCACCTGTAAATAGCGTTTTTCCATCTAAATAGCGTTTTTCCATCACGATATTTTTCCATCACGATATTGTTTACCACCTGGTAGGTGACACCGGTAAAATAATCAGCAAACACCGCTGCATCGGTCATATAGCGGTACAAACCGCGCATTGCCATTGGGGTAGTCGTCAATGGCGCTTTGGTCGCCGTCAGACGATAGGTGTTTGACGATACAATCGGCGCACTGTCTCGATCGAGCATTTACAGACCATTCTCCAGCGGTCTGAAATAACTTTTTTCGCCTTGCACATCGGTGAGCAAAAGCTCACCCGCCGTGCGCGCCCATTTGCCATAGGTGGCAAACACGCGATTGCCAGGGCGATTGGTTTGATAATTGATAATAATGTTGCATTATGAACGTGCCATTTTCAGCCAGGAATAATGACGTATCGATACCGACACAATTTGCACAAGGCGATATACCACGATAACTCTGCGCCATGGGTTGCAATGCTTCCTCACGCACTGGCTTGGGCGTATGACATCCCATCAACCCTGCTGCCACAAAAACCAGTAGTAAGCCAAGCGCCATTTTTTCACGCTATTCTCCTCCCAACCTCTTCTGTCACTCAGGATCATGACGATTATTGGGCCGGTTGCCACGATTATTGGGCCGGTTGCCACTCAGCAAAGGTAATTTCCAGATTATTCTTATCATCTCATCAGACAATCACACCGAACGATCCTGAAGGGTTGCCTGTAACGTCATTGTGCGCTGTGCCATTGCAGCCAACGCCTGCAATTGGCGATCGTCTAAAAAATGGACGGTAAGATTGCGATACGGCCGCAACTTTTGCTCCATCGATTGCCACCAGACATGGGCAGCTTGCTTTCTATAGACATAGAGTACAATGTTGGGAGACTGGTTGCGGGCTTTTTTGAGTCGGCGCTCATCTGGCAGCCCCAATTCAATCCACAGTTTCAGCGCAAGTGTATCATCAAGCAACCAGATTTCCGGTTCATTATCGGCACATAACCCATTGGTGAAGGCTAAGTTTTCATCCGCATGACAGATCCACGCCAGCAGTCGCAGCATCATACGCTGTTCAGTTTCTGAGGGGTGCTGCACCAAGGTCAAATTGACATTGTAAAAAAAAGAGCGGTCCAAATCTGCAATATTCACTGCTGCTTTATAAATCGTTGCTTTTTTTAATGCCATCCGATACCTCTTCTCCATCTGCACATCTGCAACCAGTGTACCTTGATAACCAGTGGGACGCACAGCATACCGATAGCAATTCAGAAAACAGATCGGTCGCAGCTTCAAGTCTACTGAGTAAAAATGGTAAAATTGTGCGCTAACTTAAGCATTGCTTAACACCGGAATGCTGATATCAGGCTGATGCCTATGCTATAATTTTCTTGATTACGAATACTTTTTCTTGATTACGAATACTTATTTTCGTGGAATTATCTCCCCTTATCAGCAAAAAAACTAGGCCATCGCGGCGACAACAAGCATAAAAGCCTACGGCGGTGGGCTTCCAAGGGAGGATATTGTGCAGCAATATTCTGAATTGGCTCGTCGTTTATACACTGAGATCGCCAGCGGCAATCTGGGCTACATACCCGATGCATTAGGTTGTGTTTTGCAAACTCTGGATGGGATCGCAGCCAATGGCGACTTGCCGTCCACCGTCAGGGAACAGGCGGCCTTCGCCGCAGCTAACTTATTGGTGAGCGATTATGTCAATGAGTAACGAATATCAACCCATCAATTGTGATGATTACGATAGCCTTGAGGCTACGTGCCAGCAACATCTGACGCTGACGCTAGAGTTGCGCAGCGGTGAAACCCTCACAGGCAAGGCCAAGGATATTGTCTCGCGCAAGCAAGTGGAATATCTGGTGGTGGAAGAAAATGGCGCACTGCGAGAGTTGCGTCTGGATCATATCGTGAGCTTCAGTAATCCAGATATCGGCAAAGTGGTGGTAAGTGAATCCTGATTGGCCACACAACCAACACGCGATACAACATTACGGACAACCCAGGTTGTCCGTTTTGCTTCCAAGATAAAATACCCAATATTTGCTGTATCTCATATGAAAAAACACACCTCCCAGTAAATACCCGAGTGACAAAAAAACTGCTCTAAGATATTTCTTATGAAATAAGTCAGGAAATTTATTGAGGGGATTTTATGTGTTTCACTGGATTAAGTCAGACTAACCCGTTTAATTCAATAAACAATACTAGCCATTAAGCCAAAGTCAAGATTCGATCGTCACGGGGACATCTTCGCAGATAAATCCCAATAAAACAGTGTGGCCACAAAAATTACTGCATGTCAGTAATACATTCACCAGAGAGAAATGGGAGAAGCACCAGAGAGAAATGGGAGAAGTACCCGCATTGCAGACTGCGCTAATCGAAACGGATTATTACCGACATTTTTCTAGTGACATTTACACCCATGAAAAAAATCTTACTGTGCAGGGAAAAGCTCGGTAAAATCGATCTTGATGTTGTGAGAGAAATCTTAGCGCTGCACCATGACGAATCAGCGTCAAATCACATTTTCCTGAATTGAAAATAAAAATAAAAGAAATTGAAGACACTGCGGATTTGTTCTTCAACACCTTGTCAGACATCAGGAAGAGCGACAGAATCATCCATGGTGAAGCATCTCAAAAAAGCTTTTTCTCTAGGCGAGTGGTGGTGGGAATAGCCCTTTCAATCGTCGGTATGGCGTTGGCAGCTACCACATTTGTTCTGCCTATAGCCATTCCGGCACTGGCTATTTCAGCACCGTTATTGTTGAGACTCTGCATGGATTAGGGCTGTTGGTTTCCTGCACCGATGGGTCACTGAATATTCGTGATGCAATAAGTAAGTACTACCAAAAGTCGAAGAAAACGGAATCCATTGAATTCACAGACGCTTTTGCAAAATTACACGATTATTTGAATGAAATTAAATTTATCGGTATAACAAGTTTGTCCGCAAGAAAAGCAGAATCCCTGAACGGGCACAATGCGTTACTTCCTGATACATCAAAACAACAAAAAAGTATCCAGCAGGAAATCACACGACAGTGTGAAGCGACAATACAGCTCGTTACGAGCAGAAATGACAATACAGCTCGTTACGAGCAGAAATAAATAAATTGAGGCAACAGCTTAACATTCAGCCCAAAATAGCAACCGTCACATCTGAAACAGGCTTACCCATTTATCGCTTTACCCATGAATTGGGTACTCAGCAGCCTGAGTAGCGCTGATAGATTCTGTATCGGCGCTACGCCATCCGCCACACTATCTGCCATGCGGTATCATCTGCTGGCGTTTCTCCTTCCTGCATGACAAAGACGCCAACGGCTGCGATAGGGTATTCGTTGTAATACAGAATAGGAATTTGTTCACGCATCCAGGGAGGAATCGCATATTCCTGCCACAGTTTTTTCGCAGATCGTCCGCCACTGCGCCCAACAATATGCAGTTTCCCTTTCAGGCCAAAACGCACGCTCACTTGCTCATCAAGACACGAGCGTCGAATACGCATACCTTGTTCGTCCAAGGACAGATAACCTAACCGGTGCGGAAGCCTTAGTTTGCCCTGCTCAGGTTGCCAGGGTAACACCAGGTCGACGACGTTTACGCACTCGGCAATACAGTATAAACGCTGACGAAAGCGTCGAATCTGTACGGTGCCCAATTGTAACAACGGTTCTGCATCCTGGCGACTGAGAGCAACATCCTGCCATAAATGTAGCAATTGTTCGCGTGAAGGCATCGCCACCTCGTGCACTCTCAGCCAACGCCGCAACAGCGCAAAACGGTGCGGCTCACTCAGGGGGAGCAAAGCATCAATCGCCAACGCGCCTTTCGCGTCACAGGCCGCCTGAAGCGATGCCGCCAACAATTCATCCAACAGTTGTTCCTGCTCGGCACACAGTCGCGCGCTGCGTGCCACTGCTTCTGGAAATGACGGCCAGCGCTGTTTTAGTTGCGGTAATACCTGCAAACGGAGAAAGTTACGATCGTAACGCGCGTTGCAATTACTCTCGTCTTCCACCCATGTGAATCGATAATGATGGGCATAATCTTCAAGTTGCGCTCGCGCTACGCCCAACAATGGGCGTAGCAAGCGATTCGCGCCCAATTGCCACGTAGCCCCCATCGCTGAAAGCCCGGCAGGCCCGCTACCACGCTTGAGTGCTAACAGGAACGTTTCGCTCTGATCGTCGAGATGCTGTGCGGTAAGCAGCGCCTCTTCAGGTAACAAATGTTGGTGTAATGCCTGGTAACGCGCTTCGCGTGCTGCCGCTTCAACACCACGCTCACGCGCATCCACCGTGACAGGCAGCACCGCGAAGGGAATATCCCATTGCTGGCAGGTATGCATGCAGTGCTGCGCCCAACGCTCAGCGTGAGTACTCAGGCCATGGTGCACATAGGCGGCACGCACAACAATATCTGAGCGTTGCTGCATCAATTGATACAGCATATGCAACAGCACGCTTGAATCCAGCCCGCCACTATAAGCCACCAGCACACGCTGACAGCCAGAGAGTTGCACCGCTACGTTTTCCAGTAGCGCAGCCACGTCGGTCCGTTCACTGTTCATAAAGCTCCAACGGTAATCCATCTGAATCGAGTAAGAAAGTGAAGCGACGCTGGGTAAATTCATCCACCCGCATCGGTTCACAGGCAATACCTGCACGTTGCAGTGCGTCGCACGCCTCGTCAATGTCGGCTACCGCAATAGCAAGATGGCGGGGGCCACAGGATTCAGGATTCAGGCTGAGTAGACCGTGGCGGTGGAGAAGGAAACGAGAACAATTCGATAACGTAACGCCCCTTTAACGCCAGATCGCCTTTCCACGAGTCGCGCCCTGCCCGATAGGTTTCCGCCAACAGCTCAAACCCAATGACATCGCAATAAAATGCCTTACTGCGCTGGTAGTCAGAGGCAATAATAGCAATATGGTGAATGGCCGTTAACGCCAGCATGCGCACTCCTTGTTGCGCAAGGTAATGATAGAAATAGCCGCATAATAGCAAAAGGTCCGCCTCCTTGCGGAAAGCGGAATTTATTCAGCGCGATAGGTCTGGGATCAGCAGTAACCGTAGTTCATCAAACGGTGGTAACGGAGATCGAGCAGTGCCTCTTTATCCAATTCATCCAGCTCACGCAAGTCTGACAGCAGTTGTGCTTTCAGCGACGCCGCCATAGTTTCCACATCACGGTGCGCAGAACCGAACGGCTCAGGAATGATAGCATCAATCAGATTCAGCTCTTTGAGACGCGGGGCGATTATTCCCATCGCTTCCGCCGCCAGCGGTGCTTTATCGGCGCTTTTCCACAGGATAGAGGCACAGCCTTCTGGTGAAATCACAGAATAGGTGCTGTATTGCAGCATGTTGACCTTGTCACCCACACCAATCGCCAATGCACCACCGGACCCCCCCTCGCCAATCACCGTACAGATAATCGGTACGCTCAGGCCGGACATCTCACGCAGGTTGCGCGCAATGGCTTCCGACTGGCCGCGCTCTTCAGCACCAACGCCTGGGTACGCGCCCGGCGTGTCGATAAAGGTGATAATCGGCAGGTTAAAACGCTCTGCCATCTCCATCAGGCGCAGCGCCTTACGGTAGCCTTCAGGCGCAGGCATACCGAAATTGCGGCGAATTTTCTCTTTGGTTTCGCGCCCTTTCTGATGACCAATGATCATCACCGGACGCCCATCCAAACGCGCAATGCCGCCTATAATCGCTTTGTCATCGGCATAGGCGCGATCGCCCGCCAACTCATCAAAGTCGGTGAAAATATGGCTGACATAGTCCAACGTGTAGGGACGCTGCGGATGACGAGCTAATTGCGCAATCTGCCAGGCACCCAGATCAGCAAAAATCTTGCGCGTTAGTTCAACGCTTTTTTCCCGCAGTCGCTGGATCTCTTCGTCCAGATTAATATCCAATTTTTCATCTTGACGGCTGACTGAGGTCAGCGAGTCAATTTTCGCTTCCAACTCTGCAATCGGCTGCTCAAAATCAAGAAAATTCAGACTCATAGTATTCCTATTTTAGTCAAATTCCAGTTCCACCTGGGTGTTCCCTAGCAGTGTGCGCAGGTCATTAAGCAGCACATCGGTTGGCGTCACACGCCATGCCGCACCAAAACGCAACCGGGCGCAGGCATCCTCTCGCTGGTAGTAAAGGTGTACCGGGATCGTCCCCGATCGATGAGGTTCCAACGATTGGCGGAGACGGTTTAATAGCTGGTCATCCATTTGCCTGTCAGTCAGTGAGATAGCAAGCCCGCGCGCATATTTTTTACGAGCTTCACTGATATCCATGACCTCTCGGGCCATCATTTTAAGGCCCCCGCTAAAGTCATCAAAGCTGACCTGTCCACTGACGATCAGAATTCGGTCTTTTTCAAGCAGATGCTGATACTTATCCAACGCTTCAGTAAACAACATCACTTCCAAACGGCCGGAACGATCGTCCAGTGTACATACGCCAATGCGATTACCTCGCTTGGTGACCATTACGCGGGCAGCCAGCACCAGGCCGACCGCCGTTGTTACTTTGCCCCGATCCGTCGGGTGCATGTCCTTCAAACGCAAGCCGGCAGCATAGCGTTCAATTTCCTTGAGATACTGCGTGATCGGATGGCCCGTCAGATAAAGCCCTAACGTTTCCCGCTCACCGCCCAACACCACCTGATCCGGCCAAGGAGCTACCGTGCTGTAGAACTGTTCTACCTGCTCCGGCGCTTCCGCCAGAACACCAAACATATCTGACTGACCAATAGCTTCGGCCTTGGCATGCTGATCAGCGGCCTTCAACGCATCGTTGAGCGAATTCATCAACGCTGCGCGATGCGGCCCCAGCCGGTCAAACGCACCAGACATGATCAGCTTTTCCAGCACGCGGCGATTCAGTTTTTTGATATCAGTACGGGCACAGAGATCGAACAACTCGCGGAAATATCCACCCTGATTTCGCGCGTCGATGATAGCTTCTATCGGCCCTTCACCGACGCCCTTGATCGCGCCGATACCATAAACAATTTCCCCGTCATTATTAACGTGAAAATGGTACAGCCCGCTGTTCATATCCGGCGGCAGGATTTTTAGCCCCATACGCCAGCACTCATCCACCAGCCCCACCACTTTATCAGTGTTATCCATATCCGCCGTCATCACAGCAGCCATGAATTCGGCAGGATAATGCGCCTTGAGCCACAGTGTTTGATACGACACCAGCGCGTAAGCAGCTGAGTGCGATTTGTTAAACCCATACCCGGCAAATTTTTCCACCAGGTCGAAGATCTTCATCGACAATTCGCCGTCGACGCCCATCTTCTTCGCGCCGTCCTCAAACACGGAGCGCTGCTTGGCCATTTCTTCGGGTTTTTTCTTACCCATAGCACGTCGCAGTATGTCCGCGCCGCCCAGCGTATAGCCGGAAAGAACCTGGGCTATCTGCATCACCTGTTCCTGATACAGGATGATACCATAGGTCGGCTCCAGCACCGGCTTTAGCGATTCGTGCTGCCACTGTATATCAGGATAGGAGATTTCTTCACGTCCGTGCTTACGGTCGATAAAGTTATCCACCATCCCTGACTGCAAAGGACCCGGACGGAACAACGCCACCAGAGCGATCATGTCTTCAAAGCAGTCCGGCTTCAAACGTTTTATCAGGTCTTTCATGCCGCGCGATTCAAGCTGGAACACCGCCGTGGTTTCCGAACGTTGCAACATGTCGAAACTTTTTTTATCGTCGAGTGGAATGGCCGCGATATCAATCGGCTCCAGCCTCTGTCTGGCACGACGGGCGTTAATCATCTCCAGCGCCCAATCTATGATAGTCAGCGTGCGCAGCCCCAGGAAGTCAAACTTCACCAACCCGGCATATTCCACGTCGTTCTTGTCGAACTGGGTAACCGGATGATTCCCTTCCGAATCGCAATAGAGTGGTGCGAAATCAGTGATTTTGGTCGGCGATATTACCACCCCACCGGCGTGTTTACCCGCGTTGCGCGTCACCCCTTCCAGTTTGCGCGCCATATCGATAAGCGCTTTGACTTCTTCGTCGGCGTCGTAAATTTCCTGTAGCTGCGGTTCAGCAGCAAAGGCTTTTTCCAGCGTCATGCCCGGATCTGGTGGCACCAGCTTGGAGATGCTGTCGACAAACCCGTAAGGGTGTCCGAGCACGCGACCTACGTCGCGAATAACCGCTTTGGCCGCCATGGTTCCAAAGGTAATGATCTGCGATACCGCATCGCGCCCGTACATCTCAGCAACGTGATCGATAACCCGGTCACGTTTTTCCATACAGAAGTCGACGTCGAAGTCAGGCATCGATACACGTTCCTGGTTAAGGAAACGTTCGAACAGCAAGTCAAATTCAAGCGGATCGAGATCGGTGATTTTCAGTGAGTAGGCCACCAGCGAGCCGGCACCCGAACCGCGCCCCGGACCTACCCGAACATCGTTGTCTTTTGACCACTGGATAAACTCCATCACGATCAAGAAGTAGCCAGGGAACCCCATCTGGTTGATAACGTTGAGTTCGATTTCCAAACGCTCGTCATATTCTGAGCGACGCTGCTTACGCACCTCTTCGTCAGGGAACAGGAACGCGAGACGCTCTTCCAGCCCTTCACGGGCCTGTTTAACCAGAAAATCTTCGGTGGACATATCACCGGTCGGAAATTGGGGCAGGAAATACTCCCCCAGACGGATGGTGACATTACAGCGTTTGGCTATCTCGACGCTGTTCACCAGCGCTTCCGGGATGTCGGCAAACAGCTCACACATCTCGTCTTCGCTGCGCATATATTGCTGCGCGCTGTAGTTACGCGGACGCTTTGCATCATCGAGCGTATAGCCATCGTGGATAGCAACGCGAATCTCATGGGCATCGAACTCATCGGCGTTGATGAATCGAACATCGTTGGTCGCCACCACCGGCAGATGGTGCTTCATGGCCAATTCAATTGCCGCGTGAAGATAGCTCTCTTCATCCGGGCGACCGGTGCGAATCAGTTCCAGATAATAGCGGCAAGGAAAGTGCTCTTGATAAAAGACTAGGCTTTGCTCGACCAACGCCTGATTGCCGCGCAGGATAAATTTGCCGACATCGCCCTGCCAGGCACCCGAAATCAGCAGTAAACCTTTACCGTATTCGACCAACCAGTCGCGTTCGATGGTGGGGCCTTCGGCACCATAGCCGCGCTGATAAGCATGGGAGATCAGCAGGGTAAGGTTTTGATACCCCTCGTTGTCCATGGCGAGCAGAGTGAGCTGTGCAAGTTCATCGCCCAGCACATCGCTGCTTACCAGAACATCCGCGCCGACAATGGGTTTAACACCAGCACCGTATGCGCTACCGTAAAATTTCACTAACCCGCACAGGTTGGTGAAATCCGTGACCGCCAGGGCTGGCATGCCCAGCACGGCCGCCTTTTTTACCAGCGACCCGACTTTTGCCAACCCATCGATCATGGAATAGTCACTGTGCACACGCAGATGGACAAAACGTGGTTCGGCCATATCTAGATCCTAGAAGTTGTCGAAAACAGCCCGCGTTACGAGCAGGGCACCGATATTACCTGATTGCGCGCGGTTGACGGGCTATGCCAACCCCAATACGCGTTTACGGGGGCGAAACTGCGCCGATGCTACTCAGTAGCACCTAACAGAGCGAGTTTTTCAAGGTGATAAGCCGTCGGGTAACCATTTTGCTGCGCACAGCCATATTCAGGGAAACAGACATCCGATTCGACCATTTCCCAGTCTCGCGTCACTTTGGCGAGAATCGATGCGGCACTGATCTCGTGGCGAGAATCGATGCGGCACTGATCTCGGCAACACGGCTGTCGCCCTTCACCACCTCAATGCAGGCATAGGCAATAGCGGGCAGCGATTGCCGTAATATCAGCACATAATCGGGTGCCAGATGCAACCCTACTACGGCACGCTGCATCGCCTGCATCGTGGCATGCAGGATATTCAATTGGTCAATCTCTTCGGGCTCGGCATGTCCTAAACTCCATGACAGCGCTTTATCTTTGATTTCATCATAAAGCGCCAGACGGCGTTTTTCACTGAGCTGTTTTGAATCAATCAATCCAGCGATTGGACGCTGCGGATCGAGAATCACCTCAGAGGTGACAACCCCCCCCCAACGGGCCGCGCCCCACTTCATCTACATCAGCTATGCGCGTTTACATCAGCTAGTTTACATCAGCTATGCGCGTTGCATCCGGATAGACAAAAACATCATACATGGTTCACTTCACCTCGGGCCAATTCCATTACAGCCTGTGCCGCCTGCGTATCCGCATCACAACGAATCTGTTGGTGCAGCGCCAAAAAGGTCTCGTGCAACTGTTTTACGTCTTCCCCGCCTTCCAGCCAGGGAAGCAAAGCCGCCGCCAGCTTGTCTGGCGTGCACTCTTCTTGCAGCAACTCTTTTACCAATTCGCGCCCTGCCAACAAATTCGGTAACGACACCCAGGGAGTTTTTACCAAGCGCTTTGCCAGCCAAAACGTAAAGGGCTTCATGCGGTAGCCCATGACCATTGGGCATTTTGCCAGCATGCACTCCAACGCTGCGGTGCCAGACGCTAGCAGCGCCGCATCGCTGGCGATCATCGCTTCACGCGCCTGACCATCCAACAAATGCACATCCAGCTCGGGGGCCGTTTCTTGCTTGATGCGTTCAAATTGTTCACGCCGCTTGGCATTCACCAACAGCACCAACACGGTTAAATCAGGATAGCGTTGGCGTAATAGCTGTGCGCTGCGTAAAAAATCAGCGCTCAATATCTCCACCTCAGCCCCGCGACTGCCCGGCAGCAGTGCCAGACAATGGCGCTCAGGCGCGATGCCTAAATGTGTGCGCGCCGCCAGTTTGTCCGGTTGCAACGGCATGGCATCGGCCATAGTGTGGCCGATAAAGCGGCAAGGCACGCTGAATTTGTCGTAAAACGCTTTTTCAAAGGGAAGAAACGCCAATACCAGATCGGTGGTACGCCCAATTTTGAAAACGCGTTTCTGGCGCCAGGCCCACACGGAGGGGCTGACGTAATGAATGGTACGGATACCCCGTGCTTTGAGACGGCCTTCGAGTATGATATTAAAATCGGGTGCGTCAATGCCAACAAATACGTCGGGCGCAAGTTCGGTGAAACGCCGAGTAAGGTCACGGCGGATCGACAGCAGGCGCGGCAAATGCCCTAACACCTCTACGATCCCCATCACTGCGAGCTCTTCCATCTCATACCAGGTTTCACACCCAGCTTCCTGCATGCGTGGCCCGGCCACGCCGACAAAGCGAGCGGCAGGCATCTGGCTTTTCAGCGCTCGGATCAGGCCAGCACCAAGAATGTCGCCGGATGTTTCTCCGGCGACGATACCAATCACAAGGGGATGCGTTGACATGGTTGACATGAATTACCGGATAATACCGCGGGTAGAACGGGCAAAGAAATCGATAAATGCTTGAACCGCACGATGATCTTTCGCCAGCGCTTCGATTTCCGGTTTCACCTCTTCCAACGTTCTCCCACTGCGGTAGAGCAGCTTGTAGGCGTTACGAATCGCCTGCTGGGTCTCTTTTTCGAACCCGTGGCGTTTCAGCCCTTCAATGTTGAGGCCAAACGGCGTCGCATGGTTACCTTGAGCAATGACGTACGGCGGAACATCTTGCGCCACACCGGAACAGCCGCCGACCATAACGTGTGCACCGATGACACAGAATTGGTGCACCGCTGTCATGCCACCGATAATAGCAAAATCATCGACTTCTACGTGTCCACCCAGCGTGGCATTGTTCGCCAGAATACAGCGGTTACCAATGACGCAGTCATGGGCGATATGCGTATTGATCATCAGCAGATTATCACTGCCGACTTTACTCAATCCACCACCTTGTTTCGTACCACGATGAATCGTGACACTTTCACGAATACGGTTACGATCGCCGATCTCTACGCGAGTAGGTTCACCCGCGTATTTCAGATCTTGATTTACCTCACCAATAGAGGAAAAATGGTAGATCTCATTATTACGGCCGATTTTAGTGATCCCATTTACCACAACATGGGATTTTAATACCGTTCCTTCGCCGATCTCAACGTGAGAACCAACATAGCAGAACGGGCCAATGTGTACACGTGCACCAATAATGGCACCGTCTTCAACAATAGCGCTGGGATGAATAAAGGAGGTTTGATCAATCACGTTATCAGTCCTCCCGACGACGAGCACACATCATGGACGCTTCACAGGCCACTTCGCCATTCACTTTGGAGACGCCTTTGAAACGTGCAACACCGCGGCGCTCTTTAATGAATTCAACTTCAAGAATCATCTGATCCCCTGGCTGCACCGGACGTTTGAAACGCGCTTCGTCCACAGCTGCGAAGTAGTAAAGTTCACCCGGTTCCAGTTTACCCACGCTTTTAAATGCCAGAATGCCCGTGGCCTGGGCCATGGCTTCCAGAATCAGCACGCCGGGGAAAATGGGCTTACCTGGAAAATGTCCCTGAAAGAAGGGCTCGTTGAAAGAGACATTTTTCACTGCACGCAGGAATTTCCCTTCTTCGAAATCCAATACGTGGTCCACCAGCAAAAAGGGGAAGCGGTGCGGTAGTAATTCTAAAATCTCTTCAATATGCAGAGTATGAGTGTTAGTAGTCAAAATACTCTTCCTGTCCCTAAAACTGATGCCATCAACAACACGGCCTGCGAGATCCTAAAAAGAGGATCATCTGGCAGGCCTCAAATAAGGATTTTTACGCTGGCCTAAGCAGGCAATCCAAAATAACGAACGCGTATAAACTCGTCTCCATCAAGCCGCTGCCACTGCTTTGGCAAAGCTAGCACAGAGATCAATCCTGGTTGACTTTACGCTCAACGGCTTTCAGCCGTTTGCTCATATCATCAATACTCATCACCAGCGCTGCGGTTTTACGCCACGTTTTGTTTGGCTGTAACGGAATTCCCGATGAGTACACTCCTGGTTCGGTGATAGGTCTCATGACCATCCCCATGCCGGTAACCGTGACCTTATCGCAAATTTCCATATGGCCATTGATCACACTGGCACCGCCAATCATGCAGTAACGGCCAATTTTCAGGCTGCCAGCCATGATAACACCACCAGCGACTGCTGTATTGTCGCCAATCACGACGTTGTGTGCAATCTGGCATTGGTTATCGATGATAACTCCATCACCAATAATGGTGTCGTCCAGTGCACCGCGGTCAATGGTGGTGTTAGCACCAATCTCAACACGATCGCCGATGCATACCGTTCCTAACTGCGGGATCTTGACCCAATTGCCACGCTCGTTGGCATAGCCAAAACCATCGGAACCAATCACAGCACCAGATTGAATCAAACATTGCGCCCCTAACTCAATCCGATGATAAACCGTCACATTGGCCCACAGACGAGAACCTGCGCCAATACTGGAGTGTTCCCCGATAAAACAACCGGCACCGATCACCACACCATCGCCTAACTCTACGCCTGACTCGATAACCGCATTCGCACCGATGGCAACATTGCGCCCCAGCACGACATCATCAGCAATCACCGCACTGGGTGCGATATCCTGCGCAGGTTGTGGCGTAGTATCCATCAATTGCGCCATACGCGCATAAGTCAGATACGGGTTTTTCACCACCAAAGCCGCTGCCTTGCAGTAGGGCAGATCAGCTTCTGTCACCACCACGGCTGATGCCTGTGTCGTGCTCAGTTGCTCACGGTAGCGGCTGTCTGAAAGAAAGGTGATTTGTCCAGAACGTACCGAATGAATAGAAGCAACACCAGTTATAACGATATCGCCAGCACCGTGTAATTGCGCATCCAACTGTGCTGCCAAGGCGTCCAGTCGAATTGAAACCATGAGTTATTTAACCTGTTTCAGCACATCAGCCGTGATGTCTTTCGCGTTACCGACATAGGCAACTGCGTTGGCATCAATCACGATATCGTAGCCGTCTTTACTGGCAACGCTTTTGATGGCATCCTGAATACGGCTCAGGATCTTGTTACGTTCTTCCATCTGACGACGGCGATTATCTTGTTCAAACGCCTGTGCCTTGTTGGAGAACTGCTCACGCTGCGCCATCAGATCGTGTTCAGATTTGCTGCGATCGCTGGCTTTCATGGTAGAACCATCACGCTGCAATTTTTGCATTTTGGTTTTTAGAGCGCTTTCAATTTTCTGCAATTCAGAAGCACGGCCTTTAAACTCGTTTTTCAACTGTTTGGCAACTGTTTCACGCTGCGGCAACTGCTGGAAAATGCTGGCAACGTTGACAACGGCAATCTTGTCTGCCGCTTGAACGCTGGCAGACGCAGCCAGAGCTAAACCGAGACCTGCGGCACACAACCACTTTTTCACATTATTACTCCTCAACCTGATCTTTTTTATCACATATTAACGTGCACAAAGCTCTAGGTCAGCGCACGGTAAGCGTTACCAGAGCCCTATACTTCACTTAGAGACGACGTGTTTATCGTGACACTACCACGTTTTACCAATGTTAAACTGGAACTGTTCCGACTTGTCTCCATCAATTTTCTTGACCGGCTGGGCATAGGAGAACACCAATGGCCCAAGCGGTGACATCCACTGCACGGCAAGGCCGGTGGACACACGAATATTGCCCGGTTCGCTGTAGTCAGGCACACCCGCCACCAGGGTTTTGTCCGTGTTCTTCCAGTTAGTATCCCAAACCGTACCTGCATCCACAAACAACGAGGTGCGCAGCGAACTGGCATACTTATCGCTAGCAAACGGTGTGGGCAGAATCAGTTCCACACTGGCAACCGCCATAGCGTTACCGCCCACAGCATCATCCGAATTATCCACACGGCAAGCCGAGTAACTGTTTGGCAACGGCTTTTCACATCGGTAGTAAGCCGCTTTAGGACCAATGGTCTTCGACTGGAAGCCACGTACCGTGCTGGAACCACCGGCATAGAAGTTGTCGTAGAACGGCACATCTTTGCTGCCAATACCGTCCGCATAACCGGCACGCACACGGCCCATCAACACCCAGTGGTGGTTTTCACTCAACGGATAGTAGTTCGCTGAATCAAAGGTCAGCTTATAGTATTCGTTATCTGAACCCGGCACAGTCACTTTAGCGTTGAAGCTGGCACGGCTCCCTTCCGTCGGGAAGAAGCCATGGTCCAGACTATTGTAGACCCATCCGGCATTGAGGAAGAAATCGTTGGCGTTAAAATCGGCGCTGGAGTGATTACCCGATTCTACAACCGGCGGGTTAACACCCACCGAATTAAGATAACGCCACATCGCCACCTGCGGTGACATATCTGACACATCGTTATGTGCGTAGTCCAGACCCAGACGCAATGAGTTGTTCTCGTTGATCGGGAAACCTAACGTTGTGCCTACGCCATAGCTGCGGTTGGTATAGTCAGAAAGTGCAGCATCGTAGGCTTTAAAGCCGTTATAGAAAATACGACCGCCGAGGCTGACGCCGTCTACCGTAAAGTAGGGGTTGGTCATCGATAGCTCGACATAGGTCTGGTAGCTGTTTTTGGTCCCGCTGATGCCCACAGAGTTACCAGTACCCAACCAGTTGTCTTGCTGAACTCCAGCTTGGAAGCTGATACCACTCTCCGTACCGAAACCGACGCCGAAGTTCAACGTACCGGTGTTACGCTCTTTCACTTTGAAGGTGACGTCTACCTGATCGGCGGTGCCCGGCACACGTAGAGTTTCTACGTCAACGCTTTCAAAATAGCCGAGACAGTTGAGGCGCTCTTTACTCTGCTCAACCAGATCGTTACCCAACCATGCCCCTTCCATCTGGCGCATTTCGCGACGCAGCACAGAATCTTTGGAGGTATCGTTACCCTCGAAGCGCACACGGCGCACCGAGAAGCGGTTACCGGCATCAACGTTGATGTTGATCTTGACGGTTTTGTCCCCGTCGCTGATTTCAGGCTGTGTCACCACTCGCGGATAAGCGTAGCCATAACGGCCCAGCAGCTTTTTGATATCTTCTTCCATGCGTGTCACTTTGGCGCCGTTATACAGCTCGCCGGGGTTCACTTTCGTCAGCCCTTCAATCTCGGCAGAGTGGCCCACCAAATTACCGCGCACCGTTACCCCGGACAGCTTGTACTGATCGCCTTCCGTGATGTTGATGGTGATGTAGATACCCTTTTTGTCAGGCGTCAGGCTCACCTGAGTGGAGTCAATCGTGAAACGTGCGTAGCCGCGATCGAGATAGAAGCTGCGCAGCGTCTCCAGGTCGCCAGAGAGTTTCTGTTTCTGATATTTACGATCGCCCATGACGTTCCACCACGGCACGTCATCGCGCAGTTGGAATTGGGCAATCAATTCATTAGAGGTGAAGGCTTTGTTGCCAACGATATTAATCTGCTGGATTTGCGCGGAAACCCCTTCGGTAAACACCAGTTTTAGGTCAACACGGTTGCGTGGCAACGGTGTCACCACCGCCTTCACGGAGGCGCTGTATTTACCGACGCTGTAGTAGAAATCCTCCAGTCCCTTCTCGATAGAAGAGAGGGTCGTGCGGTCTAACGCTTCGCCGACGCGCACACTGGACGCTTCCATGTTCTCTTTTAGCATCTCATCCTTGACCGCTTTATTGCCGGAGAATGTGATGCTGACGATGGTAGGCCGTTCTTTCACCTGCACAATCAAAGTTTCACCGTCACGCAGTACCCGGACATCCTCGAAGTTTCCAGTCGCGAACAGAGCTCGAATGGTATTCCCGATATCATCGTCACTGACGGTATCACCCACACGGACAGGTATGCTGAGTAGTGCCGCACCGACAGCAACACGCTGCAAGCCCTCAAAATGAATATCCTTCACTACGAATCCGTCTGCACCGTATACGGTGGCGCTGCTGAACAGCAGCGACGCTATGAGCAACTTTTTCATCGCCATCGTTATGAGCAACTTTTTCATCGCCATCGTTGTTATGCGTTTTTCCTAACCTACTCCCCCGCCTAAAGGCGAGAGAAATCATTAAAAAGTGCGAGCCCCATTAACAGCATCAACACCACCGTGCCGATACGATAACAAAAGTCCTGCACACGCTCAGAAACCGGCCTGCCTTTCAGTTTTTCAACCAGCAGAAAGAGCAGGTGTCCACCATCCAAAACCGGTAGCGGGAACAAATTGATAATGCCCAGATTTACACTGATCAATGCCAAAAACATCAGGTAGTAAATCAGCCCATAGTCGGCCGATATGCCAGCCCCCTGAGCGATAGAGATTGGCCCACTCAGGTTATTGAGCTTAACATCGCCTGTTATCAGTTTTCCCAGCATACTGACGGTTAACCGCATCAGCTGCCAGGTTTTATCCGCAGCTTGATAAATCGCACTGAACGGCCCGTATTGCCGCACCGTCCGGTACTCTTCGGGCATCGGGATGACTTTTGGCACCATCCCGGCAAACCCTTCTACCCTGCCACCGGTCGTTTTGCTGTCCGGCGTCAAGATTAGAGAGCGGATCTCACCGTTTCGTTCAATGTCCAGCGCAATATCTGCATCCGGCTTGTCACGCACCGTACTGGCGAACTGCGACCAGCGCGTCAGCGGTTGCCCATCGACTTTAACGATCCTGTCCCCGACTTGCAAACCGGCTTTTTGCGTTGCCGAGCCACCCTGTACCTGCGTCAGCACCGCATCGATTTGCGGTATACACGGCACCATGCCCAATGATGCGGCGGGATCCTGCCTTTCAGGGTTGAACTGCCAGTCACGCAAATCCAGCGTCTTACGCACCACGGACGAAGAACCAAGCGGCGCAACGTCAAGCGTTACCTCGTTATCACCAATCTTGCCGATCAGTGTTAAACGCACCGTGTCCCAGTCAGGCGTTTCGATACCATCGACTGCTTTTAGTTCCATCCCCGGCGACATTTGCGCCATAGCAGCAATGGAGTTGGGCACTATTTCGCCAACCACGGGCCGTACACCCGATACGCCAATAATAAACACCAGCCAATAGGCGGCAATCGCAAACAGGAAATTGGCAATTGGACCCGCACTCACAATGGCAGCACGTTGCCACACAGTTTTACGGTTAAAAGAGAGATGATGCTGTTCCGGCGAGACGGTATCCACACGCTCGTCGAGCATTTTGACATAGCCACCCAGTGGAATTAAGGCAATGACAAACTCAGTCCCCCTCCGATCGCGCCAACGCCATAGCGCCTTGCCAAATCCGACAGAAAAACGCTCAACCTTAACCCCACAGCGACGAGCAACCCAGAAGTGGCCAAATTCATGCACCGTAATAAATACGCCCAGTGCAACAACAAATGCAGCCAAACTCCAAAGGACATTCATCATCTGTCAGGTCATCCTAAACCGTTTTAAACACTAAAAACATCAGGCAGGCAAACACCGGGATCGCCGCCGTCAGGCTATCGATGCGGTCAAGCACGCCGCCATGACCGGGAATCAGGTGGCTGCTGTCTTTAATACCGGCTTCCCGTTTAAACATGCTTTCTGTTAAATCGCCCAGCACAGATGCCAGTACCGCAATCACCGAACAGACGAGCAGTGTAAATGGCGCAACGCCCAAAGGCGCATAAACACTAAACAGCAGAGAGATAATCGCGGAGGTGGCTAACCCACCGACAAAGCCCTCCCAGGTTTTCCCCGGAGATACTTTGGGCGCCAGTTTATGTTTGCCAAACAGTTTACCAAACATGTACGCGCCACTGTCTGCGCCCCACACCAGAAACATCACGTAGAGTAACCAATAGGCACTGAAGAAGGGATCGCTATCATAATGGTGCTGGCGTAACGCCAGCATCCCCCAGAAGAAAGGCACGATGGTCAACATGCCAAACAGCAGGCGCAGCACTTTGGAACCGCGCCAAAATCCCGCAGAACCGGGGTACGAGAGCACCAACAGCAGTGCGGCACACCACCACACCAGTGATAGCCATAGCGAAACACGAATAGGCAGCAGATGAACCGAATAGTGATAGTTGGGCAATGACAGCGTCATCAACGCCAGCAGTGCGCAACACATAAAGGCAAGAGACAAACGCTGGGCAGAAGAGCCTAATCCGGCGAATTGCCCCCACTCCCAGGCGGCCAGCATACAAACGCCGAGCGTTACTATTGCAAATCCCTTCGGTGGCAGCAGAAACAATGCCGCAATGACCAACGGGATTAAAATCAAGGCAGTTATCAATCGATACTTCAGCACACCTTCCCCTATGATGCGTCAGCATCGGAAGGTGCAGTTACACCGAAACGCCGCTCGCGTTGCGCAAATGCATTCATCGCACCTTCAAAATCGTGTTCATCGAAATCAGGCCAAAAGACATCGGTAAAGTAAAGTTCAGCATACGCAATCTGCCACAGCAAAAAATTACTGATGCGGTGTTCTCCCCCCGTTCTGATGACCAAATCGACCGGCGTTTGATCGCTCAAACACAGGGAGTGGGATAAGGTATCTTCGTCGATTGTGTCCGGGCGGAGCGTGCCTTCCTGCACCTGCTCAGCCAATTGTCTAACGCCCTGAATAATATCCCAACGTCCGCCATAATTCGCGGCAATATTCAGTATTAACCCTGGATTATTTTTTGTCAGTGCTTCAGAGCGGCGAATGTGCTCTTGTAAACGCGGGCTGAAACGGCTGATATCACCGATAATACGCAACTGAACGCCGTGTTTATGCAGGCTTTTGACCTCGCTGTCCAGCGCTCGAACAAACAGTTCCATCAGCGCTTTCACTTCTTGCGCCGGCCGGTTCCAGTTTTCGCTACTAAAAGCATATAAGGTCAAGGCATCGAGCCGATGGCTTACCGCAAAGCTCACCGCACGGCGCACTGCCTTCACACCAGACTGATGGCCAAAAACGCGCAACTTGCCACGATTTTTCGCCCAACGACCATTACCATCCATGATGATTGCGACATGCCTTAGCCCGCTTTCGGGTGGCGTAATGGGTGTTTGTTGATTATCAGACGGCATAACGCGAACTTAATTTCCTCAAGTAAGAAAACAATCCATCCCTAACATCAGACCCGTTAGCACAAAAAAGCCGTGAACGAGCACGGCTGTACGTCCTTCGCCAGCGTTTTCGCACTGATCTCGACGCGAATATATCACCTTGATCCCGCATGAACAAATTGTGCCGCGACGATCGCGTCCGCAAGCGCACATTGTCAGTGGAAACTGCATAACGCCTCCCGGACTTTCTCGCGAGCCCAGCGGTCAATAGTCAGGACATCGTCAACGGACTCTGGCTCAGCGCAGGAAAGTTGCTCCATCACGTGCTGATTCAACGACGCAATATCGGTAAAGCGAA
Organism: Symbiopectobacterium sp.; assembly: GCA_051710525.1. Lineage (GTDB taxonomy): Bacteria > Pseudomonadota > Gammaproteobacteria > Enterobacterales > Enterobacteriaceae > Symbiopectobacterium. Next base: position 268,382 of record JBPESR010000002.1, read on the forward strand.
TCTCACCGTGCAAAAAGGCGTCGACGGCAACTTCATTAGCCCCATTCAGCACGGTCGTTGCCGCCTGGCCCTGATTGCACGCAGCGATCGCTAACTGCAAGCAGGGATAACGCGTCATGTCCGGATCGCTGAACGTGAGCGTGCCAAGACGCATAAAATCCAGCGGTGCCACGTTAGACACCACGCGCTGCGGATAGGCCATGGCGTGCGCGATCGGCGTGCGCATATCCGGTGTGCCAAGTTGTGCCAAAACGCTGCCATCCCGATAGCGCACCATGGAGTGAATAATAGACTGCGGATGGATAATCACTTCCATCTGCGCCGCTGACGCATTAAACAACCAACGCGCCTCGATGTACTCCAGCCCTTTGTTCATCATGGTGGCGGAGTCCACGGAAATCTTGCGGCCCATGGACCAGTTGGGGTGAGCACATGCCTGATCGGGAGTCATCACCGCCAATGCGGCCAGCGGTATTTCTCTAAATGGACCACCCGAACCGGTCAGAACAATACGTTCCACCCCATGCTCCGTTAATGAAGCGTAACCCAATTGGCGTTGAATGTGCTCAGGTAAACTCTGAAAAATGGCATTATGTTCACTGTCTATCGGCAGGAGTTGCGCACCGTATTGCGCAACAGCGTTCATAAACAGTCGGCCACAAGTGACCAAAGATTCTTTATTCGCTAACAGTACTTGTTTACCAGCCTTGATGGCCGCTAGCGTTGGCAATAATCCTGCGGCCCCCACAATTGCCGCCATCACTTGATCGACTCCATCGAGCGCGGCCAACTCACATGCAGCCAGCTCACCCGTCAGCACTTTGGTACGGCAGCCTGCGGCCATCAGTCGTTCACGTAACAGTATCGCAGCCTTGGGATCGGACATGGAGGCATAGGCAGGTTGGAATTGCAGGCATTGCGCCAGCATCACACCAACGTTTCGCCTAGCAGCCAGGGCAGTAACGGCGAATTTGTCCGGATTGGCTTTCACTACCGCCAGCGTACTAACGCCAATCGAACCGGTTGAACCGAGGATCGTCATTTGCTTCATGAAATTGCTCTAAAAAATAAAGCGCCGCCAGTGGGCGTACTGGCTGGCGCTTTTATTTTGAAAGCCGATTAAAACTCCATCAGCTCATTTTCTTTTTCTGCCAGCGCGACATCAACTTTCTTGATATAAGCGTCAGTCAGTTTTTGAACCTCATCCTGCGCGCGGCGTTCTTCATCTTCACTGATCGCTTTATCTTTCAGCAGCGCTTTCAGCTTGTCGTTCGCATCACGGCGCACGTTACGCACGGAGACACGCCCTTGTTCCGCTTCACCACGCACCACTTTGGTCAAATCTTTGCGGCGCTCTTCCGTCAACGTAGGCAATGGGACACGGATTACCGCGCCCGCAGAGCACGGGTTTAACCCCAGATCGGAGGCCATGATCGCTTTTTCAACGGCCGGGCTCAAGGTGCGGTTAAACACCGTAATCGCCAGAGTACGCGTGTCTTCAACCACAATGTTTGCCACCTGGCGCAGCGGCGTAGCAGAACCGTAATATTCTACCTGGATGCCATCCAGCAGGCTCGGTGAAGCGCGGCCAGTACGAACTCTGCTAATTTGGTGCTTAAACGCTTCTACACATTTTTCCATGCGTGTATCAGCATCTTTTCTGATGTCATTAATCACGTTGCGGACCCTTGAATACTGGTTGCCGGACAGGTTATTTCCCTGCGATTTATCATGAAACCAACGCGCATGATAAAAGCAGACAGGGATGCATACAGCAAAACCGGTAAGTCATTGATGCTTGAGCCGGGATGCCGACGCAGCGCATTATCTATTGGTATTACGAAAATAAAGCAGTACCACCAAGATCAGGATAGTACCTTATTTTTCAGTACACCCGTTATTACTTCGTGATCAAGGTGCCTTCTTTTTCACCCATGACCACGCGGCGCAATGCTCCGGGTTTGTTCATGTTGAAAACGCGGATCGGTAAATTATGATCGCGAGCCAGCGTAAAGGCAGCCAAATCCATCACTTTCAGTTCCCGTTCGAGAACATCCTGATAGGTTAGCGTTTCATGAAGCATTGCAGTGGGATCTTTAACCGGATCCGCCGAAAAAACGCCATCCACTTTAGTGGCTTTCAGCACCACGTCAGCTTCAATCTCGATACCGCGCAGACAAGCGGCAGAATCGGTAGTGAAGAAGGGACTGCCGGTACCAGCGGAGAAAATCACCACGCGATTGTTACGCAGCAAGCTGATAGCCTCAGCCCAGCTGTAATTATCACACACGCCGTTGAGCGGAATGGCTGACATCAATCGCGCGTTGACATAAGCACGGTGCAGCGCATCGCGCATTGCTAAGCCGTTCATGACGGTGGCCAACATCCCCATGTGATCGCCCACCACGCGATTCATACCGGCCTGTGCCAGACCGGCACCGCGGAACAGGTTGCCACCACCGATAACGACGCCGACCTGAATGACCAGCTCAACCAGTTCTTTAATTTCCTGGGCCATGCGGTCCAGAATGCTCGCATCGATACCAAAACCTTCGGCTCCTTGTAATGCTTCGCCACTCAGCTTAAGCAGGATACGTTGATATACGGGTTTTGCGTTGGTTGCCATGGTGTTATTGTCCTAACGGGCTATCATCATGGGAATGTGATTACTGTCATGCCTTAGTGCTTCATACCACGCGCGTCATTAAACCGACGCATAAATGCGCAGTGGCAGTAAAACGTGTTGAAAATGTTGGCTGGATATACCCAACTTCATGTCACTTTCCCATGGGTACGCCTTGTGGGTAGTCCCTGTGGATAGTGTGCGTCAGTTTACTCGGAAATGCGCCGAGTAAACCTCACCGCCGCGGTACATGAAGTATGACGGGTATAAAAAGGAACCGCCAACTGGCGGCTCCTTTTTTGCATCTTAAGACTGCTTGCTCATCGCGGCTACTTCAGCAGCAAAGTCAACTTCCGCTTTCTCAATGCCTTCACCCACTTCGAAACGGATGAAGCTGATGACGTCAGCTTTGTGCTCTTTCAGCAGATCGCCAACGGTTTTGTGGGGATCCATCACGAAGTGTTGACCGGTCAGAGAGATTTCGCCGGTGAATTTACGCATACGGCCTTCGACCATTTTTTCTGCGATTTCACGCGGTTTGCCAGATTGCATGGCAATGTCCAACTGGATCTGGTGCTCACGTGCAACCACATCTGCCGGAACGTCTTCAGCTTTCACGTACTCAGGTTTGCTGGCAGCAACGTGCATAGCAACGTGCTTAACCAGTTCTTCATCAGCTACGGTAGCGGCAACCAGTACGCCAATGCGTGCGCCGTGCAGGTATGCACTCAGCACGTCACCTTCCTGAATAGCGATACGACGAATATTGATGTTTTCACCAATTTTTGCGACCAGCGTAGTATGCTGCTCTTCGAATTTCGCTTTCAGAACGTGAACGTCAGTGATGCGTTCGTTCAGCGCAGCCGTTGCAACTTCTTCACCGAAAGCTTTGAAGCCAGCATCTTTAGCAACGAAGTCAGTTTCACAGTTTAGCTCAACGATAACGCCGTATTTGCCGTTAGCCGCGATCTTGGTCAGAATCACACCTTCAGCAGCAACACGGCCTGCTTTTTTCGCAGCTTTAGCCTGGCCAGACTTACGCATGATATCGATAGCAAATTCGATATCACCGTTAGCTTCGACCAGCGCTTTCTTGCATTCCATCATGCCAGCGCCAGTACGCTCGCGCAGTTCTTTTACCAGGGCAGCGGTAATTTCAGCCATTATCTTTTCCTCGGTTATCTCGTGGGAAATAAGTAATAACATGGGGCCATTAAGGCCCCCTAACCAACATATTCAATACCTGGTTAATAAGGGCTAGACGGAGCCAGTCTGATTATTCAGCTTCTACCAAGCCTTCTTCCGCTTGAACAGCCAGATCTTGAGAACGGCCTTCACGGACAGCGGTAGCAACAGCGCTCAGGTACAGGGTTACTGCACGGATGGCGTCGTCGTTGCCAGGGATGATGAAGTCAACGCCATCCGGATCGGAGTTGGTATCAACCACAGCAAATACCGGGATACCTAGGTTGTTTGCTTCTTTGATGGCGATGTGTTCATAGTCAGCGTCAACCACAAACAGAGCATCTGGCAAGCCGCCCATCTCTTTGATACCGCCCAGGCTGTTTTCCAACTTGTCCAGTTCACGAGTACGCATCAGAGCTTCTTTTTTGGTCAGTTTGTCGAAGGTACCATCTTGAGATTGGGTTTCCAGATCTTTCAAACGCTTGATGGACTGACGAACGGTTTTCCAGTTAGTCAGCATACCGCCTAACCAGCGATGGTTCACGAAGAACTGGTCGCAGTTTTTTGCAGCGTCTTTTACCGCTTCGCTTGCAGCGCGTTTCGTACCAACGAACAGGATTTTGCCTTTGTGAGAAGAGATTTTGCTCAGCTCAGCCAGTGCATCGTTGAACATCGGAACGGTTTTTTCAAGGTTGATGATGTGAACTTTGTTACGCGCACCAAAAATGAAAGGTTTCATTTTCGGGTTCCAGTAACGGGTTTGGTGACCGAAGTGTACGCCAGCCTTGAGCATATCTCGCATGGAAACAGTTACCATGATTACCTCTATAAATTGAGATGGGGTTAAGCCTCCACATGTCCCATTACACCGACCCTTCAGCCACGTCATAAGACATTGACCTTCGAGCACCCCGGTGAACGTGTCGACATGTGTGTGTTCTTTGTACATATGAGTTTAGTGAATTCCGCTGAACCTGTTAGCCAGACCCAGTCAGATCACCGGCGCGCTTTATACCATAAAGTGCCCACCGACACCAACTTTTGTTGCGCCCTTTACCCTATTTGTTGCGCCCTTTACCCTATTTTCTCCTGACGCACCGCCATTGAACCCAAATGGGGATTTGGCACCATCATTCAAGGCTGATAACATCAGTGGTTAGTGAGTAACCTTAAATTCGTCGACTGCTTCGACACCTGCGGACAATTTTGCATGGCTATATCAATAAAAACCCCTGAAGACATCGAGAAAATGCGCGTCGCTGGCCGCCTAGCGGCGGAAGTGCTGGAAATCATCGAACCGTATGTGGTTACTGGTGTCAGCACTGGCGAACTCGATCGTATCTGCCACGACCATATTACCAACAAGCAGCAGGCCATTTCTGCCAGCCTCGGTTATCACGGCTTCCCGAAATCGGTGTGTATCTCTATCAACGAAGTGGTATGCCACGGCATTCCCAGCGATGAGCGTTTGCTGAAAGACGGTGACATCGTCAATATCGACGTCACGGTCATCAAAGACGGCTTCCACGGTGACACCTCCAAGATGTTCATCGCCGGTAAACCCACCATTCTGGGCGAACGTCTGTGCCGTATCACGCAGGAAAGTCTCTATCTTGCGCTGAAAATGGTCAAGCCAGGCATCCGGCTGCGTGCCCTGGGCAAAGCCATCCAGGTATTCGCGGAAAGCAATGATTTCTCTGTAGTACGTGAATATTGCGGCCACGGCATTGGTCGCGGTTTCCATGAGGAACCTCAGGTACTGCATTACGATGCCGATGACGGCGGCGTAGTGCTGCAAGCAGGCATGGCATTCACCATTGAGCCGATGCTTAACGCGGGCGATTTCCGTATCCGTACCATGAAAGACGGTTGGACGGTAAAAACCAAAGATCGCAGCTTGTCGGCGCAATACGAGCATACTATTGTGGTAACCGAGAACGGTTGCGAAATTATGACTCTGAGGAAAGACGACACCATCCCCAACATCATTTCGCACCCAGCATAAGATGAGTGCCTGCAAGAAGGCAGAGCGGATATTTCCGTGGCGACAAATCTTATCGAATCACGCCTGATCTGCAGCGATGTCACACTACTTCTTTCTCTCCTTACAAAAACAGATTTTTAGCGAAGATTTTGGCCTTCCTCCGCTTTTTTTCCGGACAAAATCACCGAACAGCAAGAACGACACCAGCGCTACCACAGCACCAGCTACAATCTTTAACCGGATATAAAAAGTAGCCCCGGTGGGCTTCGAGATATTCACACCTTGCTTTAGGTTGCCCGGCGCCATTTTGGTGCCACGTCGCTCAATGAAATGGTCGGATTTGGTTTTCTCACCGAAGCCTAAGGCAACGAGCTCAATGAATGTCAGAGCTTTCTGTGGCGCATTCGCTTTGCTTTACGCCTGATTCTGTCGCGTTATGACAACCGCCTGCTGTTTGACCGCCAGCTCAACGTGGCACAGTTGCTGAATTACCGTGGCGAGGGTAATGTTCCGGTTGAGCACCATTATGAAAGATTTCTATCATGAAAGATTTCTATCGCGCGACTCGTCACGTCAGTGAGCATAATCATATGCTGCTGCAACTGTTCGATGAGGCCATTCTGGCACTGGATGCCAGTGAAAAGCCACGCGCGATAGATAAAGAATTACAACTGCGTGGCAACCTGATCGATCTGCGTGATGAAACCCTGTTCATGCACAAGCATGAAACCATTATGCGCATGTTTAGCACCATGGTGCGCAACGGTGAGTCACCGGTATCTATTTCTACCACGCTGCGCCAATTACGCCATTCTACCACGCTGCGCCAATTACGCCATGCGCGTCGCCATCTGGCCCAACCGCTGTGCTCTATTCCTGAAGCGCGTCACCTTTTTATGGCTATTCTGCGCCATCCACACGCAGTAAACCGTGCCCTGCTGCCGATGCATCGTCATAGCGTGTTGGAGGCATATAGGCCATTGTGGAGCAATATCGTCGGGCAGATGCAGTTCGATCTGTTTCATGCCTATACCGTGGATGAGCACACGCTGCGCGTGCTGCTCAAACTGGAAAGTTTTGCTGACGAAGAAATGCACGCCCAACATCCACTGTGCGTGGAGCTGTATCCGCGCCTGCCGCAGCCGCAACTGCTGCTGGTTGCGGCGCTGTTTCATGACATTGCCAAAGGACGCGGCGGCGATCACTCTGAGCTGGGGGCGCAAGATGTCGTTGAGTTTGCCGCGCTGCACCAGAGATGTCGTTGAGTTTGCCGCGCTGCACCAGCTTAATTCACTGAAACCTTGTGGAACAGTTGGAAACAGAGCCTGCTGCGCGAACTCTATTTCTCACCGAGAAACAGCTGCGTCGCGGTATGCAAAATACACCGGATGTGCGCGATCGCGTGCGCCATCATCGCCTTCAGGCCTTGGTGCTGCTGCGCATGGACAATATCGGTGAAGAAGCGCTGCACCCTATCTGGAGCCGCTGCCGCGCAGATTATTTTTTGCGTCATTCGATCAACCGGGCCTTCTGGCGCGTCTGGGTAAAGTGTTCGCCGATCTCAACGTGTCGTTACACGGTGCGCGCATTTCCACGATTGGCGAGCGGGTAGAAGACCTTTTTATTTATTCTTGCAGACGTAGAAGACCTTTTTATTCTTGCAGACGTAGAAGACCTTTTTATTCTTGCAGACAAAGACAAACGCGCATTATCTCCGGAATTGCGCCTTATCTTGCAACAACGGTTGACAGAAGCCCTTGACCCAAACGATAAAGTAACCCTACATTAACCCTGACTGACAGCACAGAAAGAGAAACAGGATGCATCAATTACAAAACGTTGTCGAAACTGCCTTTGAACGCCGTTCCGACATTACGCCGACCTCCGTGGACAGCGTAACCCGTGAAGCCGTTAATCAAGTAATTGGCTTATTAGACAGCGGCAAACTGCGCGTGGCGGAAAAAATCAATGGCGAGTGGGTAACGCATCAATGGTTGAAAAAAGCGGTGCTTCTCTCTTTCCGTATCAATGACAACCAACTGATGGAAGGTACGGAAACCCGCTACTACGACAAAGTACCGATGAAATTCGCCGGTTACGATGAAGCGCGCTTCCAACGCGAAGGTTTCCGCGTAGTGCCC
>JBPESR010000003.1:0-255733 GCA_051710525.1 Symbiopectobacterium sp.
CCATAACGGACTATATCGTGGGATATTACAGTACACTCAGAGCGCACGACTATAACGGTGGGTTACCACCAAACGAATCGGAAAATTGGTTCGAAAAACTCTAAACCCGTGGCCAGTTTTAGTTGACTACTACACGTCATGATGGAGCCTATGCGATAAATATTCCGATGGTGACATAGCAGGCATCAGCGCAAAAGATGGCGTCCAGTGCCTGCGGGCGTTGAGCCGAGGCGAGTGAGTGAGAAATGGGTTTCCCTCTGAGGAGAAATGGGTTTCCTTCTGAGTATACTAAAAGTCACCATAGTGACGAATAATCGAGACTGAAGACAACGTCACTCCGCAGAGGCGTTATCCTCTGCGTAGACGGAGGACCTCCCGCAGAAAACGTTTCGTCTGTACGAAATTCCCGCCTGCGCGGGAATGACGGAAGATGTACGGGAATAACGGTGTTGGCGTCAGTCTGTCAGCAATCTGTGCCCCGGCATAAGCCGGGGCAGTGGCTTATTTCTTATTTGCCCATCTTGACTTCATTCACTTTGCCCATCTTGACTTCATTCACCCATTTTGTGATAAACGCTTTACGCACATCTTCCGCGCCGTATTTATCTATGTCGTAATTGATCAATTTCAGCTCTTCGAGCTTGAGCGACAACGGTGATGCTTCGGCCTTGATGTTGGTCAGGATCTGGTAGGACTGGCCCTTCTGCCAGAAGGGTTAAGTATTCAATGAGTTGATTACAGTGTAAACTCTTCGGTTTTGGATGTGGAGATACAGTGGCTAACGTTGATGTAAGATGCCCGTTTTATGAACAGACAGCCTCTGTAAAAAATACGGTTATGGCAAAAGTGGCCATCAGCGTTACCGTTATCAGTCATGTAAACGCACCTTCCAGCTCGATTATTCCTATTGTGTTTGCCAACCGGGAATGACAGACCAACTCATTGACTTAGCAATGAATAATGCGGGTATTCGTGACACTGCTCGGGCGTTACATATTAGTATCAATGCCGTCGTGCGTACTTTAAAAAACGCTCGCCGCGGAATGTAACAACGCTGCCACTGGATAACCTGCAAATTCAACTGATTTGTGAAGTGGATGAGATGTGGCTATTTGTTGGCAACAAAAAACGACAGCGCTGGCGGTGGTATGCATGGGAGCCGCATTTGGATTATCGCTCATGCATTTGGCTCTCTAAGCAAGAAAACGCTGCGTAATTTGCTGAAACTGTTCTCGGGGTTCAGAGTGGCATTTTGGTGCACTGATGGCTACAGGGCTTACAACGACGAACTTCTAAAAGCAAAACACGAACTTCTAAAAGCAAAACACATTGTTTGCCAACTGTGTATACAGTTGGCAAACTGTATACGTATACACAGCGTATTGAGCGTGAAAATCTCACGCTGCGCAACCGATTGAAACGCCTCAATCGTAAGACGATGGGGTATTCAACATCATCGGAAATGCACGATAGGCTCATCGGTACTTACATCGAACGCAAGTATTACGTTTGATGCTGTATCAACTAATTGAATACACGACCTAATTTTTGCTGGTAGTAGTTGATTTGCTCAATGATAGACATGATTTCCTCCCTTTTGATGACGTTATGTAGCACAATGAGCGTGGATAAACGCTCTTGTCGTAAGCAGGAAAATAGCAGGTCTGTTAATTAATGCGGTAAATTCAATTGTTTTTCAGTCATATGAAGTTTTTTTGAGGACGCTTGCCAACGTCTTCACGGCAATCTCCAGTGTGGGCGGCTAATCCCATCAGAAAGCCGGTGCGGTGTTGATGCAAGGCGGATAGCATTGAAAGACCGAGCAGTTCAACACCCGCCTGGCGGGTGCACTCGACTGCCTCACGTTCGGGAATATCGCGGAAAATACACAGGGCATCTGCATGCCGCCGCTGGGCACTAATGGCTCCACGTGGCTCCACGACATCGGCCAGATGCTGTCGCACAGTCGCGCCAACACATCGCGACACTCGGCATACAGCAGGCGAATGGTGCGTACATGGGTACCAAAGTGGCCATCTTCGATAAAGCGCGCCAGTGTGAATTGGGGGATGGGGCACTGTGGCCGTCCAGCAGGGTACGAGCCACGGTCATCGGAGCCACCAGTGACGGCGGCAGCACCATATAGCTGATACGCAGGCCGGGAAACAGTGATTTCGTGAAGGTGCCGAGATATAGATCGTGCGCTCGTACAGGTCCAGCCCCTACGCACGCGATGGGCTTGCCCGCATAGTGGAACTCGCTGTCGTAATCGTTTTCGATGATCCAGCTGTGGTGTTGTCTGGCCCACGCAATAACGGCTAGCCGTCTGTCCAAAGACAGCGTTGCACTGGAAGGAAACTGGTGTGACTGCGTCAGAAACACCGCTCTGGGCAGGGTTTCCGAAGCGGAAGCGGCGGTAAACAGCTGGTCCACTCTTACCCTATCGGCATCCAGCGGTACTAGCACGCTGATGAGGCCCGCCCATCGAACGCTTTGCGCGCGCCGTGATAAGTCGGGTCTTCGAGGAGGATTTTATCGCCCACATCGAGCAAAATCCTGGGCGCACAGAGTTAACGCCTACTAGGAACTGGTCAGTATTAGCACTCGCTCAGGTGTTGCACGTGCACCGTGCTCCAGATTAACGTGATTGGCAATAGCCCGACGCAGAGGCTCCATGCTCTGTGATGGAGCAGCAATGCTTGCGTGCCATATTCTTTCAATATCTGCCGTTCCAGACGTTCCCAGACGGCGAGTGGGAAACTGACGGCGAGTGGGAAACTGCGCGTTTCCGGCACGCTCGGAGCAAAAGGGCGGGAGATACTCGGAGCAAAAGGGCGGGAGATAAGAAAATCGCGCACGCCGACGCCCTGAAATATGGCGCTACCACGCCTGGCTCAGGCGCAGTGTCTCGCTATCAGCCTCTGCGCGCCGAGATTTACCGCGACCGGGCAAACGCCGTGCCCGTTCAGAGACAAAGCTGCCACTGCCCACACGCCGCTCAATAAAACCTTCCGCATGCAATGCCCGTAAAGCTGATTCGATGGTTTAGCGGGAAACGCCCAGCGATGTTGCTAATGCGCGCGATGCGGGTAATGGCTTGCCACATCCAACATGCCATCAAGGATCAACTGGCGTACCGCCCGCTGTATGCGCACGTGCAGCGGAAGGGCGCGCTGTGCTGGATTGCCGATCCAGGCTTTGACCGACTCAAGCTGAGCATGTTTGAACAATTGGTCTGTATCTCTTCAGGTAATTGGCTGGGTGAATCAGGCCATGGGTGAATCAGGCCATATTAGTGCTAATAATAACGGGTACAACCGCTACGCGCTACAGCCCGTTTTTTCCTTTTTCAGGAGTTAACGTCATGCCATGTCATCTTCTACTTCACGCGCATTGCTTCCTGAGAGCACACAGACCCATCACGATAGCCACCGCCTTTATCCTGAGGCAACGGAGCGTTGAGGATTTCCGACACAACCTGACGGCGGTACAGGCGCGTATCGCGGCGGCCTGTCAGAGCGTGTGGCGCGATCCTACCGGTCAGAAAGACCAAACCTGAAAGCAACCTGCGACTGGCGTATGCGGCGGGGTGCCGCATGCTGGGTGAAAACAAGGTGCAGGAGGCGTTGCGTAAGTTGGAGGCCATGCAGGATCTGAGCGATTTGCAATGGTCGGTCATCGGCCATTTGCAAACTAATAAGGCTCGGCTGGTGGCGTGTTTCTCCACCGAATTTCAAGCGCTGGATCGCCGTTTGCAAAATAAAGGACGTTCACTGGATGTGTTTGTGCAGGTCAACACCTCCGATGAAGCGAGCAAATATGGCTTTGCGCCCGAGAACGTACCGGAATTTATTCAGACATTGCCTGCTTTCACGGCATTGCGGGTGAGTGGATTGATGACGCTGGCGCGCTTTTCCAGCGAGGCGGAACGCGTACGAGAGTGCTTTGTGTTGTTGCGCATCCTGAGCGATCAATTGCGGCAAACTGCTCCCGCAACGATTGCGCTGGATGCGCTATCGATGAGGATGTCGGGGGATTTTGAGATAGCGATCTGCAGAGGGGGCCATCGTGGTGCGCGTCGGACAGGCTATACTGGCTGACAGCCATTTTTTGCCCGGAGAAACATCGCAATAATGCGCATTCTTCACCCATGAATCCAATACGATTATTTCAATTGAGAGGACCCTGCCATGTATGATGTTTCACTTACTCTGACCTATGTCGATCCTGAACTGGCGGATGCCATCCTGAATGAACAACGCCGTCAAGAGGAACATGTCGAACTGATTGCTTCTGAGAACTACGTTAGCCCGTTGGTGATGGCTATCCAGAATTATGTGTTCACCAAGAAAGAATTCTGTGTTCACCAACAAATATGCCGAAGGTTGCCCTGGCAAGCGCTATTACAACAGCAGCTGCGAGTTTGTTGATATGGCGGAGCGGTTAGCCATTGAGCGCGACAAAGCGCTGTTCGACTGCGATTATGCCAATGTGCAGCCTTATGCGGGCGCTCAAGCCAATGCGGCGGTGTTTCTGGCGCTCACCAATCCGGTGATACCGTAATGGGCATGAATCTGGCGCAGGGGGGCACCTGACGTACGGTAATCCGTCTAACTTTTCCGGTCGTCATTATAAGATTGTGCACTGCGGGCTCGATCCCGAAACCGGGCTTATCGACTATGGCAAGATGGAGCGTATTGCGCTGGAAACCCGTCCAAAATGCTGATCGGTGGTTTTTCTGCCTACTCGCTCCACAAAGACTGGGCGCGCATGCGTGCCATCGCCGAGATAAAGTAGGGGCGGTGTTTTGGGTGGGATATGGCGCATGTTGCCGGTCTGGTCGCGGCAGTGGAATACCCTAATCCGTTACCCTATGCTCATGTAGTCACCAGTACCACCCATAAAACCCTACGCGGTCCGAGCGGTGGCATCATCCTCGCTAAAGGGCAGAGTGAGGATTTTTACAAGAAGCTCAATGCTGCCGTATTCCCCGGCATTCAGGGCGGGCCATTGATGCACGTGATTGCAGCCAAGGCCGTCGCTTTCAAGAAGGCGCTGCGCCATGAGTTTACCACCTATCAACGGCAGGTGGTGACCAATGCCAGCGCCATGGCGGTGGTGCAGCAGCGTGGTTAGTGGTGCAGCAGCGTGGTTACAAGATTGTCTCTGGGGGTACAGATAACCATCTGATATTTATTGATATTTCCGATGCGCATACACGGGAAAGGACGCCGATGCGGCACTGGGTGATGCTTATATCACCGTAAATAAAAATTCCGTGCCGAACGATCCCCGTTCGCCGTTTGTCACCTCAGGACTGCGCATTGGCACACCGGCAGTACCAAGCGCGGTTTTGGCGTTACTGAATGCGAGCAACTGGCTGGCTGTGTGATGTGCTGGATGTGTATCTAGTGATAAAAACCCTTTTACTCTCTGAACAAGATATTGCGGCGCTCAATGTGTTACTCTCATTGCAGACGGCATCGGCATGGGTTTAGAACGTCACATTAATTAATTTTACCCCAGAAGGTTCTTCCCGGCTCATTCACCGTGGTATTGGCGGAGTAGTCAAAACTGCTGTTACCGGCGAGATTCAGGTGTTCGCTGTAGGCAGTGTTAAACAGGTTATCGACGCCTGCGCTGACCTTCACCTGCTCAGTGACTTTATACGCTAGATTGGCAGATGGCAAAGCCGCTGCTGCTACCAAATTCTTTACTGACCTCGTTGCCTTCATTAACCGCTAACCGGTTCTGGCTGCTGATCAACCTCAGCAAGACACTGCTGCTCCAGTTGCAGGATTCCCAGGAGAGCCCTAAGCGCGTTTCCAGCGGTGGGATTTGCGGCAGCTGGCGACCGTTTGAACGGTTTTCTGCCCAGGGAAACGCCAGGATAGCATCGGTTTTCCAAAAATTGGTCAACTGATAGCTTAAGCCGGTCTCGCCGCCCAGAGTGAGTGCGTTGACGTTATCCGCCTGGCTTATACGAGCATTGTTGGCATCGTAACGAAACAGAATAAAATCATTCACCCGACCACATAGGCAGAGACCCAACTGGTCAGGCGCTCCCCTTTGTATTGCGCGCCGATATCCAACTGGGTGGTTTTCTCCGTTTTCAGGTTATCGAATGCGCTGGCGCTGCCTCCGGGCCCGTAAGTGGGTGAAAACAGCTCCCAGTAGTCGGGGAAAGTGTAGTGTAGCCTACGCCGGCATAGACCATCAACGGCAGCGAGGCGACGGAATGCTCCACACGCAGGAAGCCCGCGAGTAGCGTGGCGCTGCGGCTAGGTTGTTCTGCTGTGGTGAAGTTATCGACCTGCGTACGATCCAGTCGGGTACCGGCAATAACCTTGTTTTGTGCGCTGTCCTCCCAGGTCAGTTCACCGAACAGGCCATAATTGTGAAAACGGGTATCTTTATTCCAACGGCCGTTGTCCAAACTGCGGTGGGTATTCAACTGAGTATTGACATCCGTTTGAAGCTGGTAATCTTGCCACAACCAGGTGGTCATCATCCTGCCGCCGACAGTGCGGCGATCCAGACGCATCGACATTCTGCCCGGCGTGCGCAAACTGAAGTTATCCATCACGTGGTCGGCATAGTTGTAATAGGCACTGGCTTCGAACTTGTCGAGCAGGGTGCCAATGTTGCTCTTTTCAAAACGCAGGCCCAGGCTTTCGCACTTAAACAACTGCGAGCCATCCGTGCCGCGTAGCGCGCTTCGCCATCGCTCTTGCCAGTGTAGAGTTTCAGCAGCGTATCTTTATCCGGTGTCCATCCCAGTGCGATATCGCTGTTCCACTGATCCCACTTTGAGGGTACGCGGCGATTGTCTCCGTCCTTGTAGTCGTTGGCGCGGGATGTGTTTCCCGTTAGCCGCAGATAGCCCTTTTCGTTGCCAACGCTGATATCCACATTTTGATCCCAGCGGCGGTTGGAGGCAGCCAGCAGACTAGCATTTCCTTTGACGCCCGCCTGCGTGAACTGAGGGGGAAGCTGCTCGAAACGCAGCGTGCCCGCAGAGTTACCCGGCCCCCATAACACGCTTTGTGGCCCCTTGATCAGCGTGAGTACATCGTAACTTTCCGACGAGAGATATAAGAGCTGGGGGCATCCATACACGCCAGGCAGGCACCGAGCATTTCGCTATCGTTGGTGAGCAGCCGCAAACGCGATCCGAACATACCGCTGAACACTGGGTCACCGTTGGTGCCGCCATTGCAAAGCAAATTTGGCTAAAGCCGGGGATGGTTTTCAGGTAATCCGACCCATGGCTAGCGGGCACGGGTTGGCGCGGCGTTTTTGGGGAGGTTAAAATGGTTAACGGCGAATAAATAGACTTGAGCCGTTACCGTCATCACATCCCCTTCATCGTGGTGGTATGTGTTTTCTTCGCTGGCCGTTGCCTGAAGCGGCAAGGTGCATATTACCAGCCAGTGATGTGGTTAAAGTTTTTTTCATTACTCTCACTTTCACCTGTCTTCGATCGCACGTATGACAAACGCCACGATCTGGAGCCACCTGGAGCTACCTGATCCCGGTGGATAAAAAGGGTATGTCGTTGCGAAAAGGCAGATGCGCATTTCGAACAAAATGAGATATCCCTGGTCCATAAGCACGAGCGTTATGGGCACGACATATCCACGGTGTTAATCCATAGCCGGTTACTGTGAAAAAGGAGATTTACGCTATGGGTGACAGGTTAAAGCGTGGCGGTGCTCGCGGAAGATGCGTGGCATCAAGCGGGGGACAGTATGGAGGCAAAATGCGGGGTAGCGGCGGTGCCCGTGCTAACAGGACCATCAGCCCTACCATAGGGATAAAGATACCGATGATACGATGATAAAGGGCACATGCACCAGCAGTTCACAGTAGCCGCAGGTGAACCCTTCTTCCTGCATCCTGCATCCTGGCGGCGTGATGATATGCCGCAGGTGTTGCGCTATGATGATTCATTGCCATTTCATGCGATTGTGGTAACGGCATCCGCTCGGCGCGCCCCTTTGATATCACTGGAGCGACAAACAGCAGTGGCAATGCCAGTAATGCCAGGCAGGCTGCGCTTTTTTGTGCCGTTGCGTGTGAAACGATCATAGGAGTCAGAGAAACTAGAGTGGAAACAGAGAAATAGTTTATCGCAGGAATATTGATAAGAATAAGAAATATTATATTATAATATCGGTTTTTTGCTTTATGTCATACTTGGTTGAACCTTGCCGTATCAGAGACAGAGTCCCTCTGCGCCTGCCATAGTGAATTAGGGTCATGGGTGTATGATTTTAGCCGTTGGATCTCAGGAGACTGATGTAAGTAGGGATATTGCGCCACGCGGTAGAGGTCGGCCGTCAAAAACCGATGCGAGCTATAAAGACACGCGCAAAGTGCTGATTCGTAGCGGGTTGGCGTTGCTGACACAAAACGGCTTTCTCTCCACTGGCATTCATGCCATCGAGAAAAATCTCCACCGGCATTGATCCCATCGTGAAAAACGTCGGTGTTCCCAAGGGTTCTTTTTATTACTATTTTGACGGTGTTCCCAAGGGTTCTTTTATTTTTTGAAAGTAAAGAGGATTGTGGGAGAATGGTGCTCGCGTCCTATGAAAGTTTCTTTCAACATAAGCTGAATAAATTTCTGTCGGATGCCTCCGTGACGCCGATGAAACGGCTCAGCCATTTTGTGGCGGATGCAGGCCGAGGCATGCAGAAATACGCCTTTACCCGGGGGTTGTCTGGTGGGTAATTTGATGCAAGAAACGCCTGGATTGTCCGATGCGTTCCGAGGACAGTTGCAGCAGATTCTCAAGGCATGGCAAGGGCTGGTCGAGACCTGTTTGCGAGTGGCACGGATAGCGGGTGAAATCCGTACGACGACGCCACCAGAACAGCTGGCGGATATGTTCTGGAGCGGTTGGGAAGGGGCGGTGATGAGAGCCAAGGGTGATGAGAGCCAAGTTATACCAGTCTACACAACCGGTGAATGAATTCTGGTATTTCTTTCTTTTCCCATGCCCTTGGTTATCACTTGGTTATCACTCGGATGATGAAATATCGCGCTGACAGCAGCGTGTTTTTCACCGTCGTGAGATTGATAAATAACAAACTTTTCTCACTCTTCATTGCTGGTTGCTGCGCTGCGCTTGAAACGCAGTGATGACAGTTACCATGGTATTAATGTGATGATAGTAACCATGATGACAGTTACCATGGTATTAATTTATAGACGATCGGTCAATAATTAATTTGGTGAATTTTACGGCTGCGTTCCCCTGATAGGCGAACGATACGGAGACGAGGTTTACATGTTTAAGTTTAATGCAATCGTGATCGACAAGGTTGAAGGCAATTATCATGCAGCGCTGGTGGCACAAGAGGAAAATGCATTGCCGGAAGGTCTCCATCGACTACTCCTCGATCAATTACAAGGATGCGCTGGCTATTCCGGGGCGCTGTTCAAGCATACGTAAATTCCCGATGATGCCCGGTATCGATTTTGCTGGCACGGTAATAGAAAGCGTTAACCCAGCGTACAAAGCCGGTGACAAGGTGCTGTTGACCGGATGGGGCGTTGGGGAAAACACTGGGGTAGTTTGGCGGGGAAGGTTCGAGGCCGTGCCGTGATCAAGTGCTGATAGCCTGATTGATGTGGCTGGCCCGCTTGATTATCGGGGTGGCCAGATATCTTTATTTATGTCCTGCTGGGATTATTTATGTCCTGCTGGGATTACTGTTTTGGCAGCGGTGGTGAAGGTAATGACATACCCTGTTCGCTACTCGCTACTCGCTACTCGCTCCTCTGCCTTGCTCCGCAAGCATAGCTGTCGAAATTAAACTGTCGGATAGCACTAATTCGTTGTTCTATTTTCATTCGTTGTTCTATTTTCTTCATATCTAATGCAGCACCGAAGGCTTTTATCTTTTTCAACCTGTACTCTATTTCCCTGTTTTTATCTTGCTCAGTGAGCTGAGCCGATGCAGGCGGCTGTATTGCTTCATCTATTTTCATTTTTTTTACTTGCTGTTGCTTCATGATTTATATTATCCATCGTGTGTTTAACTGCGGTTTTAGCGGATCAAGTATTCAATGAGTTGATTACAGGATTACAGTGTAAACCCTCCTGTTTTGATTACAGTGTAAACCCTCCTGTTTTGGATGTGGAGATACAGTGGCTAACGTTGATGTAAGATATGCCCGTTTTGTGAACAGACAGCCTCTGTAAAAAAAACACGGTTATGGCAAAATGGCCATCAGCGTTACCGTTGTCAATCTGTAAACGCACCTTCCAGCTCGATTATTCCTATCGTGCCTGCCAACCGGGAATGACAGACCAACTCATTACATTAACTTGGCAATGAATAATGCAGATATTCGTGACACTGTCGGGCGTTATATATTATTAGTATCAATGCCGTCGTGCGTACTTTAAAAAAACGCTCGCCGCGGAGCCGCGGAATGTAACAACATTCCCACTGGATAACCTGCAAATTCAACTGATTTGCGAAGTGGATGAGATGTGGTCATTTGTTGGCAACAAAAAAACGGCAGCGCTGGCGGTGGTATGCATGTAAGCCGCGTTTGAAGCGGATTATCGCTCATGCATTTTGCTCTCTAAGCAAGAAAACGCTGCGTAAGTTGCTGAAACTGTTCTCGGGTTTTAGAGTGGCATTTTGGTGCACTGATGGCTACAGGGATTACAACGACGAACTTCCAAAAGCAAAACACAAAACACATTGTTGGCAAACTGTATACACAGCGTATTGAGCGTGAAAATCTGACGCTGCGCAACCGATTGAAACGCCTCAATCGTAAGATGTTGGGGTATTCAAAATCATCCGAAATACACGATAGGAGCCATTGGCACTTACATCGAACGCGAGTATTACGTTTGATGCTGTATCAACTTATTATGGTGTGCTTCCAGCACGACGTTATCACCGGTCCGTTCAGCCCGGGCAAGGATGATGGTGCGGTGGATGGTATGCTCCAGTTCCCGTACATTCCCCTGCCAGGCGTAATTAAGCAGCAGGGCATGCGCACGTTGGCTGAGCGCCACATGGGTCAATCCCAGCTTTACGCGGCACTGTTCGCAGAAATACCTTGCCAGAAGAATCACATATTCGCCGCATTCACGTAGGGGAGGCACCAGAAGTGGAAATACGCTCAGGCGGTGATACAAATCGGCACGAAAACGCCCCGCCAGCACGCGCACATCAACGCGTAGACTGCGATAGACTGCGATCGTCACCTACGCGCTGTATATCGCTGTATTGCAGAACCAGCAGCAATTTAGCCTGTAAGGCGATAGAGAGAGTTAGCCGATTTCCTTGCCGCTGCGATGACTAATGGCGAAGGTTATGGTGAACGTTGAGCCCGTACGTTCAATACGCTGGAGTTCACTGTGTAGACGAAACTGCACGTTGCCTAGTTCGCACTCGCGCATCAGCATGTCCACAATCTGTTGCGCGCAGTCATCACAGAACAGTTGCCCAAGGGGTTTCTCGTGATAGGAATACCGTGCCGATTGACCAGATCGATAAAATCCCACTGGGTGTAACGCGCCAGCGCGGATTTGCAAAAATGCGGGTTTTTAGACAAAAAAGTTGCTGGCTCGGCGTACATATTGGTGAAATTGCAGCGACCACCGCCCGACATCAATATTTTGCGACCGGGTTTTTTGCCGTTATCCACCAGCAGAACGCACAGTCCGCGTTGTCCGGCCTGTGTGGAGCAGCACCTGCACCCACAATGACAACATCAAACGATTCCACAGTGCGCTCTCCTGCCAATGGCGATATAAAAAGTTAGAATTTTCCCCGATAACCTACGGGCGGCTGATTATAGTGTCAGGTGCGAAGGGATGCCAGTGTAATAAAATGTATATTTATACAAATAAATATATTTTTTTTAATTTTGTTGAGATAAATCATGCCAATAGCAGAATTGCTCATCTTTTCGTCAAAAAAAGTCATATTTTCCTTTTCCCGTTTAGGCTTGTCGCAGATAATGCGCCGCGTTCATGACCACAAATGGCCTAACGCTTATGCTACATTTATTTACCGGGGTTGATTTTCATACCGTTCTGATGCTGATTTTGGCACTGGTATTTGTTCTGTTCTATGAAGCCATAAACGGCTTTCACGATACGGCGAATGCTGTTGCCACCGTGATATATACGCGTGCGATGCGGGCGGAATATGCGGTTGTCATGGCCGGACTGTTTAACTTTTTCGGAGTGATGCTAGGTGGGTTGAGCGTGGCTTATGCCATCGTGCATTTGCTGCCTACTGATTTGCTGCTTAACGTCAGTTCCGCGCACGACCTGGCCATGGTGTTCTCCATGCTGCTGGCGGCGATTATCTGGAACCTGGGCACCTGGTACTTTGGTTTGCCAGCCTCCAGTTCCCACACCTTGATTGGTTCTATCATCGGGATTGGTTTGACCAAAGCCCTGCTCACCGACACTTCCGTCGTGGATGCGTTCAATGTTCCCAAAATGATCAGTATATTCCTGTCGCTGATCCTATCTCCCATTTTGGGGATGGTGGTCGCAGGTCTGATACTGTTCGTGCTGCTGCGTTTCTGGAACAACAATAAGAAACGCAAACCGCCGTTCTGGACGCGTACAGCGCTGATCATTTCCGCTATCGGTGTTAGCTTCTCCCACGGCGCGAACGACGGCCAGAAAGGTATCGGCCTAATCATGCTGGTACTGATTGGTGTTGCGCCTGCCGGCTTTGTCGTCAACATGAGCGCTTCCGGCTATGAAATCAGCCGCACGCGTGATGCGGTCGTCAATTTGCAGGAGTTCTATCAACAGCATGGCGATGCGCTCAAACATGTCATCGACCTCTCTACGCTGGTGCCAGTGACAGAAACTGTGCTGCCTGCTAATGGTGTTAAAGAGTTCCACTGCGACAGTTCGCGCATAATGATCGCCATTGAACGTTCACTTGGTCTGCTAAATAACCTGAAGAGTTATAATCAGTTGAATGCCGAGGATCGCGGTAGCGTGCGTCGCTTGCTGATGTGTATCGCGGATACCATAGACAAGGTAGCGAAGCTGCCGGAAACCACGTCTAAAGATCGCCGCTACCTGAACAATCTGCTTCAGGATATGTTGAAGACCGTCGAATATGCGCCGTTATGGATTATCGTTGCTGTCGCATTGGCGCTCTCACTGGGTACCATGGTGGGCTGGCGTCGTGTCGCGGTAACTATCGGCGAGAAGATCGGTAAACGTGGCATGACCTACGCGCAAGGGGTGTCTGCACAGGTGACGGCGGCGCTGTCAATTGGTGTGGCGAGCTATACCGGTATGCCTGTGTCCACCACCCATGTTCTTTCCTCTGCGGTTGCGGGCACCATGATCGTTGATGGTGGCGGTGTACAGGGAAAAACGGTTAAGAACATCCTGCTGGCATGGGTGTTTACGCTGCCTGTTTCTCTGGTGATGTCCGGCGTGCTGTATTGGTTGGCGCTGAAACTGATTTAATCCGTTAGGGTTGAAACTGCACGCAATAAAAAGGAGATTCGAGAGAATCGCTTTTTATCTTTGTCGGTTACACATTGTTAAATACCAAATCGATCAATACCACATCAACATGGACACGGCTTTGTTGAATAATTAATAGTGAGTCATGCTGTTTTCCCAAGCCGGTTTTGGTAGAAAGTGCTTGTTACCTCAGGTATACAGTTTTCTCATGAGTCCTAACTGCATGATTTTGCTTTGTAAGCATCCGTCCTTTCACTGGGCTGCCAGCATAAAATCTATTTATTCAACAAAGCCCATGGACACCAGACTCACCAGAATGAGTCTGCACAGTGCGGAGGTCAGCATAAACTGGCCTCGTACCCGCTCACAGAGGCGCATAAACTCTTCATTGTGGTGTTCCAGATAGCGTTGTGCGTAAATGTAGCAAACCAGCCGAATCTGCTTACTGGGCTGTCGGTTGGAAGTGAAAAATCCTCCGCCATCCACATACTGGTACAACAGCAGGTCTCAATCGCGCAGGATCATCAGCAGTACGCGCAAAGAAGAATAATGGCGCGTCATGTTGATGACTCAGACGATGCACAAGGCCCAGTAAAACGCAAATGTACTGATCATGCGCCCCTTCCGGGTAATGTTATTCGTCAGTCAGAAGGAGGAAGGAGGAAGGAGGAAGGAGGAAGGAGGAAGGAGGAAGGAGGATATAGGGAACATCCTACGGAGTTTCTGCGAATCGTTTTGCCACACGTTCATTACGCGATTTTAAGAAAGGGTAAATTGCCCTTATCTTTTTTACTCTACTACTTTTTACTCTACTACTTTACCCGGCAGTATGCATTTACTCTACTACTTTACCCGGCAGTATGCAGTACTATAATCGAGAAACCTCAAGCACCGCAATGGAACACCGCTCGACTCATCCTGAAATGAGAGGCTCAGCAGCCGAATGGCACATTGATATCCCCCTCATTGTTATTTATTGTAGAAGAGGAAAGCAGATTTTTCCACAGAGTGACCGATATCAAATAATTTTGACGATTTTTCATACTATTTTCCTGGTTTTATAGCAGATCGTCGAGAATCTAGACGTGATAAGGAGCCGTTTCTACTACACTTATCAAGGAGTATAAGAATTTTACGGTCAGATCGCCGTTCTTGTGAGCCATTGTGCAGTAATCACTTGCACGGCGCACGGGTGCTGTGATGGTCATCTCGCAGAATGCGGTAAATATGCGGCGGTGTGATCTGCTGAACATAACAAAAATCGGCAGGGGTGGTATTCTATAACCAAGCTGTTACTTATTGGATTAACAGGCGAAAAAATCTGCTTAACAAAAAATCTGCTTAACCATTAATGTGTCTTTACGGAAGGAGCTTATTATGGCTTATAAACATATCCTGATTGCTGTTGACCTTTCTCCAGAAAGTAAAGTGTTAGTTGAAAAGGCGGTCTCGATGGCAAGGCCGTACAATTCTAAAGTCTCGTTGATCCACGTCGACGTCAATTACTCCGATCTGTACACCGGCATGATTGATGTGAATCTGGACGACATGCAGCAGCGTATTTCTGAAGAAACTAAAAATGCGTTGACCGTTCTCTCTAAAAACGCCGGTTATCCGATCACAGAAACCTTGAGTGGCAGTGGCGATCTGGATCAGGTATTGGTGGATGCTATCAAGAAATATGATGCTGACCTGGTGTTAGGTGGGCACCATCAGGATTTCTGGAGCAAGTTGATGTCTTCCTCGCGTCAACTGATCAACACCGTGCATGTGGACATGCTGATCGTTCCGTTGCGTGATGACGAAGAGTAACGTCATCGTTCTCTTTCTCTCCCCGTTTAAGGCCGGGTCCCTTTTTAGCTAGTGCATTTTTTTGCAAATTGACCTATTTTTAGTCGATCGCATTTTTTACCTCCCCTCTGTTAACCGCTTTTTTGTGCACTGAATTGCGCTTTCTTTTATTTACAGAAGCTTATGACCAATTTTTATCATTTTTATGTGAGGATAAGTGCCTATCTCATTGGTTTTTAAGCAGATAAAATGTTAAAAATGCTTGCTTGAATATCCACCAGCAGTGCTATAGTCGAAGCGGCACAACATCATTCAACTGCGATCCCACAGGCATTTAACGTGCATAACTTTCACCGTTTTCACGCGGCCAGGCACTTTGCTGCGCGTGAAAGGGTGCGAGATAAAAAAAGCACAGTCCACCGGACGATTTTTCTTTTTTGCAGGAGTTGGTAATGGCTGAATTAGTCTCTCTGGAAAGTTTTCTCAATCAGGTCAGCAGCGCGACCCACATTAGCCGGAGTTTTCTCAGGCGGTCAGAGAAGTTTTCTCTACTCTGTGGCCGTTTCTGGAACAGAATCAGCGCTATGCAGAGCAAAACCTGCTGGAACGTCTGGTCAAGCCAGAGCGTGTTATCCAGTTTCGCGTTGCCTGGACGGATGACAAAGGTCAGGTGCAGGTCAACCGCTCCTGACGCGTGCAGTTCAGTTCTACCATTGGTCCCCGTATAAAAGCGGGATGCGTTTCCACCCTTAGGTGAACCTCTCCATTCTCAAATTCCTCGGTTTCGAGCAAACCTTTAAAAACTCGCTGCCCACGTATCGCTGCCCACGTAAAAACTCGCTGCCCACGCTGCCAATGGGGGGCGGTAAAGGCGGTTTTGATTTCGATCCCAAGGGTAAAAGCCATGGTGAAGTGATGCGCTTCTGTCAGGCGTTGATCGCGAACTGTATTGCCATCTGGGGCCGGATACTGACATACCTGCCGGAGACATCGGCGTGGGCGTTCGTGTGATTACCGCTTCGAACTCCAACGGCACGGTCGTGGATGAAGCGGGGTTTACGCCGGAGAAACTGGCGCTGCTGGCGGATATCAAAAACCAACGTTATGGCCGTGTGGAAGATTACGCGCGCGAAGCTGGTCTCACGTACCTGCTAGGCCAAACGCCGTGGAACGTGCCGGTGAACATCGCACTGCCGTGCGCCACGCAGAATGAGCTGGACCTGGCCAGTGCCAAGACGCTGATTGCTAACGGCGTGAAAGCCGTGGCGGAAGGTGCCAACATGCCGACCACGATCGAAGCGTGGACGCCAACGTGTTGTTTACGCTGGGCAAAGCGGCAAGCGCCGGTGGTGTCGCAATCTATGGGCTGGAAATGGCACAGAATGCGGCGCGTATGGGCTGGAAAGCTGAGAAAGTGGATGCATGTCTGTACCACATCAGACTGGATATCCATCATGCGTGCGTGGATTTTTGCGGTGAAAGCCAGCCACCAACTACGTGCGCGGCGCGAACATCGCGGGCTTTGTGAAAGTGGCGGATGTGATGCTGGTGCAAGGTGTAGTGTAACGATATCGATCCCCGTTTATATTTGTTTGAGCGGGGATTTCTATCCGTTCCGTGAAGGTTTCGTGCGCGTTAACCAACACGGATTTCTGCAACCGTTACAGCACATGCCCGACACGAGGGCTCAATCGCTGCCGCCTCGTGACTCCAGGTTTTTCGCGAGAAATCACGCCGCTACGCTGTGCCTTCGGCGTCCATGCCGCTCACCCGGCGGTCACGCCACCTCAGCGTGATTCTTTACGTGAATTAACATCAAACGTGATTCTTTACGTGAATTAACATCAAAGAATAAACCTAGAGTAACTTTCAATCTGTCGGTGCATCAGCCTAGATATTCAATGATTGATAGTCCGCCGTTATAATCCGTGCTGTAGTTGTACATAATGCCCTGTGCATCCACAAACACATCACAGGACTGAATGACGCGTGGGCTGCCCGGCCGGTTCTCGTGCAGGTTATGCGGCCAGAAGTCCGCACCTTTGGCCACGTAATCCACTTCATCTAGCTGTGGAAAGTTGGAAATGCTGACCGGGTTGCTCGGTTCGCGAATATTGAACAGCCAGATCACCTTCTCTCCATCTTCCTGATTGTCCAGCACCGCCTGATCCAGTACCACCAGCAGATCGCGATCCGGCAACGGCAACGCGTTTGGGTGCCGCCGCCGAACGGTGAGCTACAGTTCGGTGGCTGATGAGCTGCTGCTGATGGCGATCGCTCACGTCCAGCAGCGTCAGGCCACCGTCACGTTAACTGGCGTACGTATTGCCGCTAATAATCGCGTGGTACAGAGCATAGCGTTTTCCTTCCGGCCAGTTTGGCGTTTCGCCTGCGGCGCTGTACATGCCCGGCAACCACCAGCGCCACGCCACTTCCGGTTTACGCGGATCGGCAAGATCGATAGTCAGGAAGATATAATCACTAAAACCGTCCAACAGGGCAGAAACGTAGGCCCAATGCCCGCCGACGTACCAATGTAGTGCACACTGATACTGGTCACCTGATCGGAGGTGATATGCTCACCTCAACAACAGGACAGGTGACCAAATGGCAAAACATTTCACGGCAGAATTTAAGCTCGAAGCAGCAAAGCTGGTTATCGACGGCTATACCTACATTAAGGCCGCAGAGGCGGTTAATGTCAGCCATTCGGCTATCACCCGCTGGGTTAATAAGCTGCAACTTGAGCGCCAAGGGAAAACGCCAACTGGGCTTCCTCTGAAGTCTGAACAGCTAGAGCTGCGTGAGATGAAGAAAAAAGTCCAGCGTCTTGAAATGGAGAATGAAATTCTAAAAAAAATGGAGAATGAAATTCTAAAAAAGGCTACGGCTCTCTTAATGTTGGACTCACTCAACGGTTCACGGTAGTCGACAGGCTGAGAGTGCGATATCCGGTCGCGGCGTTGTATGTATCAAAATTTTGAAGTACATCGCAGCCGCTACAGGCACTGGCAGGCTTCCGCAATGAGCCTGACGGGGAACGTGTGGTTAAGCGCAGCCAGGTCATGGAAGCCTGGAATGCCAGCGGCGGCTCCGCCGGCGCCCGAAGCATCGCGACTATCGTCTCCAGGGGCTCTGGCGTCAAAATGGGCCGCTGGCTGGTAAGCTAATGAAAGAGCTGGATATCGCCAGTTGCCAGGTACCGGCGCACAAATACAAACGCGGCGGAAACGAACACGTTGAAATACCGAACCATCTCGACCGCCAGTTCGCGGTTACCGCGCTGGCTCAGGTGTGGTGCGGTGATGTGACCTATATCTGGATAGGTAAATGCCATGCTTATGACGGGTAAATGCCATGCTTATCTGGCGGTGGTGCTGGATATGTTCGCCCGTAAACCGGTGAACTGGGCCTTGTCGACGTCGCTGGATTCGGTACTCACGGTCAAAGCATTGCAGATAGCCTGGGAGTTTCGGGGTAGGCCACCAGGCGTGATGCTCCACATCTACCTCACGCCGATGTGGAGAAGGTCATTACATGCACGCTGGCACCGTTCGAATCGATCCATGCGCTGCATGTGCCGCTGAATGCAGAAAGCCTGCGTGCTGCCATCGAGCGGGTTGAGGAAGTTATCGGTGTTGACCTGTCAGGAACTAACAGGCCACGCGTTATCCTATCAATTGTACGGCGCGTCGCATTTGTGGATTCTCAAATGCAGGGATAAAGGCGTCGATATCAGCGTTGATCATGCCGATCAGTGTAGCGGATTGCTGATGCCTTCCAGTTATTCACCGCATGGTAGACCTGCGTTAGGATTGCATTGGCCTGTTGATGCGACAAACGGAAGTAGGTCGCTCTTGCCAGAACGGCGTCGATCGAATCGACGGGGCCGTATACTCATCATGGAACAGGGAGTCTTCTTTGCTGGGCGCTTTGCGGTATTGTGATAGCCTTGCAATCAGCGCAAGGTCGGGCGAAATTTCAAAACGATTAGCCGTCGCTAACCACGTTTCATCATAAGAAAATGCGGAAAATTCTCTGCGCCATTCCTTGCTATATACTAACTAACCAATTCTCCCACCGGGGGTGCTGATTGATCGATGGCGACCCGAACCGCTTGCTGTTTTGCCGACATGACTATAAGCCTCCCGAACCTGTAAGCCTCCCGAACCTGACGTGATGCGTTTAGCGTGTACGCGCTGAGGAAGCGAATTGTTCATCATCATCAGCCCAATGTCATCCGTGGCGGTGTCCAGCAACTCGTTTATTTTTGCTAATTCACCCAGTATAAGCAGCGCCTGTGCCAGAGTATAAGCAGCGCCTGTGCCAGTGTTCCTATGGAGATACGCTGGCTCGCCCTTTTCCAAACGGAGTAACGTAGCGACAGAGATACCAAGGCGCTCTGCCATGGATACCTGTGTAATGTGCCGCCGCCGTGCCAGAGCTATATCTCAGCCCCTAACTTTTTGAGTGCCCGAACGACAGGGGCGGAAATCGACCGGGTATTAGGTTTAGCGACCACATATAATCCTTTAAGTATTAAGTATGTTAAGCGCTTAACAAGATTTTTTCATTGCTTTTTCAGGTGTAGCAGTTGTTATATATTATATTAATCAATACACAGAGAGTTATATTAATCAATACACAGAGAGTTAAGCGCTCATATGTGAGCACTTAATTGTATAGAAATCAGAAATGAGGACGGTGCGCTACAGCGGCAAATAAAAATCAAAACGGTGGCTTTTGGTGGTCAGCATCGATTGGGCGACAATGCCCGCCAGCGGTGTAGCGTAGTCAGGGCGTTTTACCACCACGCGCTTTTTCGCCAACGCCACGCGGTAGTCAGCAGGGTATCGGCATCGTTGTCCGCTCCCACCAGTGATTGAAACACCCGCATCTCTTTCTTGATTGTTCTTGATTGAAACACCCGCATCTCTTTCTTTACCATTCTTTACCATTCTTTACCAGCGCACTTTTTGCCGATGAGGAAACATGGGATCGAGATAGACCACATCCGGTGGCGGTGTAATATCGTTCAGGGCTGTGTGGCTTGAAGCATGAATCAGTGTCAATCTTTCGCGCAGCCACGCGCCTATCTCGGCATCTTATAGCCACGTCGTAAACCATCGTCGAGCACGCTGCAACTACCGGGTTACGTTCCAGCATACGTACATGCATGATAGCCTAACGAGGCCAGTATAGTATAGTATAAAGGCATTACGGCCTAATCCGGCGGTGGCATCTACGACGTCTGGCAGATAATCCTTTTGATGCCGACCGCTTTAGCAACCGCTTCGCCGTGTCCGCCACCAAAGCTACGGTGGTGGGCCATTGCGCCAGAGATGAAATCGACATGACATAAATAGCGCCGAGCTTCTCTTCATCCTGCTTGCGTAGCTCCAGACGTTCTGGCGTCAGCACCAGCACCAGCGTGACGCTAATGCATCAAGGGTGCCTCTATCGGCGCCCCCTTCTGTCAGCAGGCTGATGTTCACCTTTTAATACCATAGTGGTGCAGCATGGTATCAAGCTGTGGTTCACGGCCACGGAAGCGCTTGAACAGATCCATCGGCGCTTCGGAACCGCCACGCGACAGAATGTTATCCAGGAAAGACTGGCCGGTGGTGCGGTTGAAAATGCCTTCTTCTTTAAAGCGCGAGTAGGCGTCCGCTGCCAGAACATCTGCCCACAGGTAGCTGTAGTAGCCTGCGGCATAGCCGCCTGCGAAGATGTGGCTGAAGGCGTGCGGGAAACGATTCCAGCTTGGACTCGGCACGACGGCGACCTTGGCTTTGACATCGGCCAGTGTCGGCAGAATTTGTGCCCCTTTTGCCGGATCGTATTCTGCATGCAGACGGAAATCGAACAGGCCGAACTCAAGTTGGCGCAGGATAAACAACGCAGCCTGATAGTTTTTGGCCGCCAGCATCTTGTCCAGCATGGCCTGTGGCAACGGTTCGCCGGTTTCGTAGTGACCGGAAATAAACGCCAACGCTTCCGGCTCCCAGCACCAATTTTCCATAAACTGGCTCGGCAGTTCGACGGCATCCCATGGCACACCGCTAATGCCAGCCACCCCTGCGGTATCGATCTGCGTCAGCATATGGTGCAGGCCGTGACCAAATTCATGGAACAACGTGGTGACTTCATCGTGGGTGAACAGCGAGGGTTTGCCGTTGACCGGACGGTTGAAGTTACATACCAGATAGGCCACCGGTTTTTGCAGTTCACCGTTGCTCTTGCGCAGGCGTCCCGCGCAGTCATCCATCCAGGCACCGCCACGCTTGTGTTCGCGCGCATAGAGATCGAGATAGAAGCTGCCGCGCAGTTCGCCGCTTTCATCAAACAGGTCAAAGAAACGTACTTCGGGGTGCCATACGTCTACGTCGTGACGCTCTTTGGCCGTAATGCCATAAATGCGTTTCACCACTTCAAACAGCCCTTCAACCACGCGCTGTTCTGGGAAATAAGGGCGCAGTTGCTCATCGCTGATGGTGTAGAGGTGCTGCTTTTGCAATTCGCTGTAGTAAGTGATGTCCCACGGTTGCAGTTCGCCAGCACCATGATGCGCTTTGGCGAAGGCGCGCAGTTGTGCCAGTTCCGCTTCCCCTTGTGGACGGGCACGCGTTGCCAGATCGTTGAGGAAATCTAGCACTTGTTGCGGATTTTCTGCCATTTTGGTGGCAAGGGACTTATTCGCGAAGCTGTCAAAGCCTAACAGTTGCGCCAGTTCATGGCGCAGCGCCAGCTCCTCGGCCATCATTTCGCTGTTATCCCATTTGCCCGCATTCGGGCCCTGATCGGAGGCGCGGGTTGCGTAGGCACGATACATCTCTTCACGCAGTGCCTGATTGGCACAGTAGGTCATGACAGGCAGGTAGCTGGGGATATCCAGCGTCAGCAGCCAACCTTCCAGTCCTTTAGCCTCGGCTTGTGCGGCAGTGGAGGCTAGTGCGCTTTCCGGCATCCCTTCAAGCTGCGCAACGTCAGTGATGTGCTTATTCCAACCCATGGTGGCGTCAAGCACGTTGTTGCTGTACTGTGCGCCTAGTTCAGACAGACACGCGGCAATTTCGCCATAGCGTTTCTGTTTTTCCGGCGGCAAACTGATGCCGGATAGTTCAAAGTCGCGCAGCTCATTATCCACCGCTTTTTTCTCCGCGACGCTCAATGTGGCGTAGTGGGATCCTTCTTTCAGGTCG
Organism: Symbiopectobacterium sp.; assembly: GCA_051710525.1. Classification (GTDB taxonomy): domain Bacteria; phylum Pseudomonadota; class Gammaproteobacteria; order Enterobacterales; family Enterobacteriaceae; genus Symbiopectobacterium. Next base: position 22,481 of record JBPESR010000003.1, read on the forward strand.
CGATACGCCTGATATAACCCGGTGTGTTGTCCAACCCAGGTGCTGTACTCAGAGAGTAGCGGCAAGCATTGCTCATAGGCAGCACGCAGCTCAGGGCTATTTTTCACGGCATTGAGATGGCCGATCGGGGAAAACAGACGGCCCAGGCGATCGTCGCTCTCTGCCAGCGGTTGACACAGATTTTCCCAGGTGAACGGTGCACCCTGAGAGACCACGCGCTCAACCGCACTGCGGCAGTCTGCCAGCGCAGACTGAACGGCGGGGACGATGTCATCAACAGTGATGGCGGAAAACGGGGGCAGGGTAAACGGGGTCAATAATGGATTCGTCATATCACGGTCCTATCGTTATGTGTCAGCCAGCGACAAAGGCAGGCGCGCGAGCGGCGGCGCTGGCAAAAAAAGCGAATTACTGATTAATATGAGGCCAGAAAGGGCAAAATCAATGAACAGGGGAAAATTCCCTGGGCATGTGAAAACCGCGCGTATTGCACACGTCAGCATGGGTTACTGCGCAGATGTTTCACTGCGGTGTGGCAGGCAGTGTGAAGAGAGCGGTGCTGTGTTTAACTACAGTACGTACTGGGTACGTACTGCCTCATTCCCCCAGCGTATCATAACCAGCATAAAAATAGACCACAGTTAACCAGCATAAAAAATAGACCACAGTTTGTTGATTGCCGTATTCGCTAAAAAAACTCGGCGATACGGTCACGCTCCAGCCCATAGCGCCGTGAAAGCAGGCCTGCTTCAAATGCGGCTTTTTGTCGATCGCCCACCGCTTCCGCCAGGTTATACGTGTAGCCACAGATATAACCACGTCGATATTCGAGACCGTGGTGCTGAATTTCGCTCAGGGCTTGTGGCATTTGGGCCTTAAGCCCGTCCATAACATCATCGCAAAGGGGTTTGCCATGATGTTCTCCACTCACTATAGCTATATATTTAATAACATAACGATCGACCCTTTCGGCAAGGGGATTGCAAGAGGATTGCGTTATGGTTTTCCGGTGATATTTTCTGCGGTAGAACGTTTATACTGTGTGGGATATGATCTTGCCTTCAGGCGCCCAGTTTATTTCACCGGAACAAAAACCTCTATGTTGAGTTATCGCCACAGTTTCCATGCCGGCAACCATGCCGACGTACTGAAGCACACCGTTCAGAGCCTGATCATTACTGCGCTCAAAGAAAAAGAGAAACCGTTTCTGTATCTGGATACCCATGCAGGAGCTGGGCGTTATCAGCTCAGCGGTGAACATGCGGAGCGTACCGGGGAGTATCTGGAAGGTATTGCCAAACTGTGGCAACGGGATGATATTCCCGAAGCGCTGACTCCTTACCTGAATGCGGTTAAGGCCTACAACAGTAACGATACGCTACGTTTCTACCCCGGTTCTCCGCTGATTGCCCGCCAACTGCTGCGTGAGCAGGACAGTATTCACCTGACGGAGTTGCACCCTAGCGACTTCCCGTTGCTGCGCGGTGAGTTTCAACGTGATTCACAAGCCCAAGTGGTGCGTGAAGATGGCTATCAGCAGTTGAAATCTCAGTTGCCGCCCGCCTCTCGCCGTGGATTTATCCTGATAGATCCCTCTTATGAGTTGAAAACCGATTATCAGGCGGTGGTCAAAGGTATTCAGGAAGGTTACAAACGTTTTGCCACCGGCGTGTATGCGCTGTGGTATCCAGTGGTATTACGCCAGCAAATCAAACGCATGCTCAAAGACTTGGAAGCTACCGGTATCCGTAATATTCTGCAAATTGAACTGGCAATACTGCTGGACAGCGATCGCTATGGCATGACGGCGTCAGGCATGATCGTAATCAACTCGCCGTGGAAACTGCACGCGCAAATGCAAGCGCTGCTGCCGTGGCTACACGGTGTTCTTGCGCCTAATGGCACTGGGCATACGCTGATTGAGCAGGTGGTGCCGGAATACGCTGATTGAGCAGGTGGTGCCGGAATAGCCTGACAGGTTTTGCCTGTTGCACTCATCGGCAAAAGCGACGTTAACAGTTTTTCCGCAGACCGAGTTCAGGGGTTACACTGCATTTTATTCTCTTCACTTAACCATGGATCTTCTCATGACAAAGCATTATGACTATCTCGCCATCGGTGGCGGCAGTGGCGGTATCGCGTCCATTAACCGTGCGGCAATGTATGGGCAAAAATGTGCGTTGATTGAAGCAAAGTACCTGGGCGGCACCTGCGTTAATATCGGCTGCGTACCGAAAAAGGTCATATGGCACGCGGCGCAGATTGCCGAAGCGATCCACCAGTATGGGCCGGACTATGGTTTTGATACCACCATTAACTCCTTTAACTGGGATGTCCTGGTGAAGAACCGCAGTGCCTATATGCAGTGCCTATATTTGATCGCATTCATCAGTCCTACAACAATGTGCTGGGCAAAAACCAGGTGGACGTTATCCAAGGCTTTGCCCGCTTTGTCGATGCGCACACCTTTGAGTGAATGGTGAAACCATTACTGCCGACCATATTGTGATCGCGACGGGCGGCCGGCCGATGTGATCGCGGACGGGCGGCCGGCCGATGTGATCGCGACGGGCGGCCGGCCGACGCGTCCTTCGATTCCCAGTGCTGAGTATGGCATCGATTCCGACGGTTTTTTTGCGCTTGACGGGTTGCCAAAGCGTACGGCAATTGTCGGTGCGGGCTATATCATCGCCGTTGAGATCGCTGGCGTTGTGAATGCGCTCGGTTCCGAAACCCATCTGTTTGTGCGCAAGCACGCGCCGTTGCGCAGCTTCGATCCGCTGATCTTCAGTACGCTGGTGGAAGTGTGGAAGTAATGAAGGCAGAAGGGCTGATGCTACATACCGAATCCACGCCGCAGGCGGTTGAAAAAAACGTTGATGGCAGCCTGACCCTGCATCTGACCAAAGGTGAATCTTATATCGTGGATTGCCTGATTTGGGCAATTGGCCGTGAACCGGCAACCAATAACCTGAATATTGAAGCGGCGGGTGTCATCAAAGATTTGAAGCGGCGGGTGTCATCAAAGATCAGCGCGGTTTTATCAAGGTAATAAATACCAGAAAACCGACGTGCCGGGCATTTATGCGGTGGGTGACAACACCGGCGCTGTCGAACTGACGCCGGTAGCTGTTGCGGCGGGGCGCCGCCTCTCAGAACGGCTTGTTTAACAAACAAGCAGGAAGAGCATCTGGATTACATCAATATCCTGACCGTGGTGTTCAACCACCTGCCGATTGGCACCGTCCGGTTGACCGAACCGCAAGCGCGGGAAAAATTCGGTGATGATCAGGTTAAGGTCTACACCTCTTCCTTCACCGCGATGTACACCGCGGTAACCCAGCACCGCCAACCGTGTCGCATGAAGCTGGTGTGTAATGATAGGCTACACCGGCGTAGGCGCTATTTATCTGGCGGCGGTATTAGTAAACGTCTGCTTGCTGATGACGCTGCATCTGAGTCGCCGTGGCATCACATTGGCGCAGGAAGAACTCTCTCATCGCAGCAATAAGTGTTTACTTAAATAAGTGTTTACTTATATTACCGCGACGGTATGCTCAAACCGTCACACCGATTCAACTATGAACCGGTGTGACGGTGAGGCGGTTAGTTCACGGCTATATCAATCAAAACCGCGTCTGCCAATACGCCTTTCTCATCAAATCGCAGTGATAGCGTCTTGTCCTGGCCAGCTAGCAGGCCCACTTTCGGCAGAAAGTGGGTATTTTTTCATGTCGAAAGTGGTACAACCATATCGTCATGTCGAAAGTGGTACAACCATATCGGCGTAGCTATATCGCCCTTCATTCCGAACGTTCAGCAAAGATTCTCTACATTGAGTAGTGCTTCACGTTTAATCCCTTACTTTTCATGGTGAAATAGAGCATCTCCGCCGACTCAAGTCGCGAGCGCGGATCGTGTTCTGCCCGCTCGCTGCACCACACAAATTTCGTTATCTTTTGATTGCACTGTATTTTTCTCAGCTCGATTCGATGTTTCTGAACATGGAGATAATCTTATGAGTAAAAACACCACGCAAGATCCAACGCCCCAGGGGGGCCGTCACTTCCTCAAATCTACCGGTATCATGATAGGGGAATTGGGCGGCATGGCGCTGCGGTGGCACCACCTGCGCCGGTGTCGCAGAAGTGGGATACCACCGTGGATGTGCTGATTATCGAGAAAATGCCGCTGTTTGGTGGATACTCGATACTTAACGGTGGCGATCTGTCCGCTGCAGGCTCCAGCATGCAGCAGGCGCTAGGCATCAAGGACTCCCCAGAACTAATGTATCAGGACATGATGAAAGAGGGTAACTAGCTGAACTATCCCGAACTGGCACGCACTGTAGCCGATCACTCAGTGGAGGCGCTGGAGTGGGCCAAAAGCCTTGGAGCTGAGTTTGACCGGGTTAATTATCATGGCGGCCACGCGGTGAAACGCGTGCACCAACTGAAGCAGCGCTCTGGTTCCTGAAGCAGCGCTCTGATTCCGGGCTGGTGGTGAAACAGTACCAGAAGGCCAAGGAGCTGGGCGTGGTGATCGAACGCGTACCAAGCTGTAGCGGTTGATTATAGACAGTCAGGGTCGCGTGCTCGGGGCGGAAGTGCGGCGTGGCTATAAGTTCCCGGACGATGCCTCCGGCTCTGTGGCGTTTATCCGTGCAACAAGCCTCCGGCTCTGTGGCGTTTATCCGTGCAACAAAAGGAATCCAGCGGCTTCTCTCAAGGCGTGGCGTTACGGCAAATGTACGACCGGCGCCTGACGGATGCGTTCACCTCCACCAACCAACCGGGGGCGACAGAAGAAGCGCCGATGGCGGCCCGCATGATTGGCGCCTTGGAGACGCAGTAGGATTGGATCCAACTCGTCCCTTGGACCAGCCCTGATGAGCAGGGGTTCGGCTATATCCAGCAGTTTGTTGAACAGGTGGTGGTTTATGGCCTGATGATCGGCCTTGCCAACGGCCAGCGCTTCTTTAAAGAAACCGGCAACCATAAAGAGCGTGCCGATGCCATTATTCAACTGGGGCATCCGGCGTTGATTATTGCGGACAAAACTAACACGCTGAAAATGGTCTATGAAGGGCAAATGAACGGCGCGCCTCTAGCCGCGCGTTCACCACACCATGGGGGGTGGCGATCAATAAAAAAGATGCACAGGTGATTGATTTTAACTTGAAGCCGATTGCGGGGCTGTATGGCGCCGGGGTGCACGGCGCGGTGCGTCTGGGCAGCGTTGCCATGACTGATTACATCGTGTTTGGGCGTATTGCCGGGAAAAACGTGGTAAAGGCGAGCTGAGGGTTTTAATTTTAAGAAGAGAGGCCGCTTCAGCGGCCTCGGACTGATGACAAGCCACTTTATCCATGACAAGCCACTTTATGATATGACAAGCCACTTTATCCATGACAAGCCACTTTATCCCTCGTCATCCCCGGCGAAAGCCGTGGATCTCTGCCAGAAGAAAACGCATTTCACCTGTAAGAGATTCCCGCCTACGAGGAATGACTGTTTTAAGTAGGTTTGTCAGCGGCCTCATTATCATTACTTCAACGTCAGCGTGCGAATGATGCTTTCGGCTTCGGTTTGCGCCGCTTGCTGATTATCGGCAGGCAGCGTGATTTGCAGCGTCAACAGTTGGTTCGCCACATTTCCCAGCAGCACGGAAGAGTAAACCTGCTTACCGCTGCCACTGTTGGAGATGCTATCGAGCTGTTGCAACGCATGGCCGTTAACCTCAATGGCCTTATTGGTCACAACCTGCAAGTTGGCATCGCGGGCGCGTTGCTGATCTTCAAGACGCTGCGTCAATACCGGCAGGGTTTCATTGCTGCTATCGCCCAGGATGACAATCACGGCGCGCTGGCCATTATCGTTGGCGTAGACATGCATGTTGTTGGACTGTGAACCCACTTTTCCACTTTGATCATGCATATCCGCGGGCAGAGTGAACGTGATGTTGCCAGACAGCAGCGAGATGGTTTGACTGGCGGCCTGTGCGGCCGGGGCATCGTGTCCTGCGTGGCCCGCATTGTCGTCTTTCTTACCGTCGCAGGCGGCCAATAGTGCGGCAAGCAACGTAATTCCAAGATATTTCACTAGATTCGGCATAAGCGTCCTTCTCTTTTATCAGGCATGCACGAGTAAATCACCTCTTTTATCAGGCATGCACGAGTAAATCACTATATCGCACCCTATTCACTGGGGAAACTCAAGCGTTTTGTTGTCACAAAACCTATTTAGGACGGTTCCTGAGACACAGCCACTTTACTCCTTGTCATCCTCTGTTTTCCCCTCGCCATCCTCGGCGAAATCCGGGGAACTCTGACAGAAAGAATGCGTTTCTCCTATGTGGGATTCCCGCCTTAGCGGGAATGACGGAGGCGGGTGAGAATGACAGCGGGGGGTGTCGCTGTTTTAAGTAGGGCTATCAGTCATCAGCGCCATTGTTCAGCGACGGCGGCTCGCGAAAGGCGGGATGACTGTGGGATTCGCTCAAACGCTTGAGGAGCATATTGAGCATCACGCCGTACATCGGAAAGAAGAACAATAAGCTAATCAGTAACTTGAATGTGTAATCGACCAATGCGATCTCCACCCAGTTTGCCGCCATAAAAGCATCGGTACTGCGATAGAAAGCGATAAAGAAGAAGGCCAGCGTATCGCTTAAATTACCAAACAGCGTGGAGACCGTGGGGGCTACCCACCACGCCTTGCGCTGGCGCAGGCGGTTAAACACATGCACATCCAGAATTTGCCCCAGCACGTAGGCCATAAAGCTGGCGCACGCGATACGCGCAACCACGATATTGACGCTAGCGAGCGCACTGAACCCTTGCCACTCTTCCTGATAAAACAGCGCGGATACCACATAGGAAATCACCAGCGCTGGCACCATCACCGTCAGAATAATCCGGCGCGCCAACGGTGCGCCAAAGATACGTACGGTCAGATCGGTGGCCAGAAAGATAAACGGGAAGGTGAATGCGCCCCAGGTGGTATGGAACCCGAAGATGGATATCGGCAACTGCACCAGATAATTACTGGAGGTAATGATCAGAATGTGAAACAACGACAGCCAGACAAGCGCGCTAAGCCGATGCTGGGCAGTAAAATGAAACATGGCAATGTGACCTTTTTAGTGATTGGGGTGAGGGAACCCAAGTGGTGCCATTAACAATTGGTGCCATTAACAATAATATTATGGCACGTAATTCTTATGGCACGTAATTCAAGCTACTTATTCAATCCGGCTGATATAGGGATAAATGCGACTGACACAAGGAGCAGCGCGCGGCGCGATACGCCTGTTAGGCGGTGATTGCAATGGTGAATTTATGCGCAATCGATATCGTAGGTTGCTCAGGGAAAGCTGCGGCGTAAACTAGGGCGGTTTTGATGGCTGCCACACCGGGCAGTCGTTATCTATGCCTTTAATGCCACTACCGAGAATAATGATGACCAACACCTTCACCAATCCGGATAAAACTCTCGATGCACAGGGGCTGCGCTGCCCGGAACCGGTGATGATGGTGCGTAAAACCGTGCGTCAGATGGAAACAGGGCAGACGCTATTTATTCTGGCGGATGACCCGGCAACCACGCGCGATATACCGGGCTTTTGTGTCTATATGGAGCACGAGCTTCTGGCACAGGAGACGGCATCACTGCCCTACCGCTACCTCCTGCGCAAGAAGTAGCTTTTTGCCTTTATCCGGCGTCTTGTGGTTTTTCGCGTCCCAATAAGCGCAGTGCATTGGCGGTCACCAGCGCTGTGGCACCGGAATCAGCTAGCACGGCTAGCCACAATCCGGTGATCCCCAGCAGGCTGGTCACCAGAAAGATGGCTTTTAGCCCCAGCGCCGGCGTTATATTTTGCCGGATATTATTTTGCGCGTGGCGCGCGAAAGCCGAATCATACCCGCCAGTTCGCTTAGTCGATTATGCGTGAGCGCCGCATCGGCGGTTTCCAGCGCAACGTCGCTGCCCCCCGCCCATGGTGATGCCGATAGCCGCCGATTTCATTGCTGGCGCATCGTTAATGCCATCGCCCACCATCGCCGTCGGATGGGTCTGGTTCATTTCGCGCACGGCATTGACTATAAAGCGGGTCTACAAAGCGGGTCTACTGCCCGCCGACAAAGTCAATGCCCAGCGTCGTCGCGATAGCTGCTGCCGAACGCGGATTATCACCGGTGAGCATGGTGCAGCGAATTCCCAGCGTGCGTAGTGCTTCAATCGCTTGCGGCATATCCGCCCGTAATGTGTCACGCAGCGCCAGCAAGCCAATGATGTGCATTTCTTCCTGTACCACAACCACGGTTTTTCCGTCGCTTTCCAGGGCATGAATGCGATCGCGCCAGCCGGCGTCGAGCGCCTCGGATGAGATTTTAGCAGGTGCTTTGACGCTGAGGGTTTTGCCTGCGATGACGCCCTCAACCCCCACACCGGCCAGTGCACGCTGTGCCGTTGCTACCGGCAACATCAGGGCAACCGGGCGGGCATGCTGGACAATCGCTTTCGCCAGCGGATGGTGTGAATCATCCTCTATCGCTGCCTCGCGTGCCAGCAGCGCTGCCGTGCTCACGCCCTGCGCGAGTATGCATCGTTCACCTGAGGTTTGCCCTGTGTCAGGGTGCCGGTTTTATCGAAGGCGATGGTATTGATGGTGCCCAGAATCTCTAGCGCCGCGCCGCCTTTGATTAGCGCATCGCACCGGGCCGCGGCCGCAGGCCAGACGTGATGGCCGCCGGGTGGAAATCACCAGCGCACAGGGGCAACCGATCAGCAGCAGCGTCATGCTAACGATCAGCAGCAGCGTCATGCTAATACTAATAAGATAAATCCACTCTTACCACGGCGCACCGAACAACAGTGGCGGCACCACGATAGTTGCCGCGGCGAGCAGCATGATGGCGGGGTGTAATAGGGGCTAAAGCGATCTAGAAAACGCTCTATCGGCGCACGAATGCAAAATGCAAAATGCAAAATGCGGTCGATGGCGCTGTTGCCCGGTTCGGAGATCACACGCAGCTGTATCAGGCAATCGACTCTCAGGCTACCTGCTGAGACTTTATCGCCCTGCTCCCGCTCTACCGGAAGGAATTCCCTGGTCAATGCGCTTTCATCAAAGCTGGCATGGGGAACCATGCAGTTCGCCATCGGCGGGCAATCGGCAGCCCGGTGCCACTTCAATCACATCTTCGGGCCACAGTGCCGCAATGCTGACCTGAGTGGCTGACCGACATGGATTACCGTTGCTGTTTCTGGCATCAGCTCCATCAACGCACTGACACTGCGACGGGCGCGCAGCCGATAAGTCCCGCTCTTCCCGAGCGCTAGCGTTGGGTATGACGGGCAGATTGCAGGTCCAGGGCTCACGTTTTGTGTCATTCGAACCTGCATAGGGCTATTTTTTTGTCCCGCTAGTGGGTTGAACACCCTTCATCTTTTTCTGCCACGCCAGCAGTTCAAACACCCCGAACAGGAAAATACGAGCTTCCAGCGCGCGGTTCAATGGCCCCTGTTCTTTACCGTGGTTGGCACGTAACAACAGCACTTGAAAACCGTGCATCAACAGCGTAAACCCCATTGCGCCCATCATGAAGATATTCAGCGGGCGGGAAAAGGGCGCAATCAGGTTGGTAATTAAAAAGCCCCACACGCCGATCATCAATATCCGACCCAGGTTAATCCAAATCATCGTCTGCCTCTTCATGCTGTGTGGCGTAGCCTGGCGGATATACAGCCGGTATATCACTGTGTGGGCGTAGCCTGGCGGATATACAGCCGGTATATCACTTGTCCTGCCACTTTTTCGCGGTGTAGCGTCCAGGTAACCGGAATCTCGAGCTCGCCATTCTCGGCCTCGGTTTCCACATAAATCCACGCCTCGGGTGCCAGCCAGCCCTGCTGTTCCAGCAAACGGAGCGTCTGGTTCAATAAGTCCCGGCGAAAGGGGGGATCGAGAAACACCACGTCATAGGGTTCACCGGCCTGCGCCAGCCAGTTCAACGTATTGGTATTGATGATGCGGGTGTTGTTCGCCTTCAACAGCACCGCATTCTGTTCCAGTTGCCTGGCGATGCTGCGTTCATTTTCCAGAAGGGTGACATGTGCTGCACAGCGTGACCGCGCTTCAAACCCCAGTGCGCCACTGCCTGCGAAGCCATCCAGGCAACGGGCCTGCTGAATGACTGGCGCCAGCCAGTTAAACAGCGTTTCACGAACGCGATCGGTGGTGGGGCGCAGCCCTGGGCTGTCTGGCACGGGAAGTTTTCGTCCGCTCCACTGGCCGCCGATAATGCGGATTTGGCCTGCCTGTGCAGGTGCATTTTTTTTTGCCATCGTCTGTTTACTGTAGGACTCCGGGTTGCCGGGTGCTGAGATTCACTATTATACATTATACTATAATAATATATAATATAATATAATAAGTAGGCGCTATTCTAACCATTATAATAGGTAGGCGCTATTCTAACCATAGGTAGGCGCTATTCTAACGAGGGTTAGGAGGGGAAGGAATGTTAATATCAATCAGGTTTCTCTGTGGTGACGCGTGGTTTTGGCCTATCCGGTTATCGAGATGACATACTTCGTTACTGGAATTGTCTCCACCTGTCCTGCCATGGTGCGTGTTGCTGCCGGCCGAAAGTGGTAGACTCTGACCGGGTTATTGACTTCAATTATTTAAGAGTGCTGCTGTGAGCAGCAGCATGGGGCGCGATTGCGATATGACAAAAGAGAAAAAATGTGGTTTCTTTTCCTGGCTGGGATTAGGGCGTCAGGAAGAGGAACGGACTGAGCAACCGCAAGCAGCAGAACAGCAGCAGGATATGGCGCAGCCTCAGGACAGTGATGTTCCTGTAGTATTGGAGGTTCACACCGAAACGCCAAACGATGAGCCTGAGGTGCAGACTGAGGTTCACAGCGTACAGGTGCTTGAAGAACCAGCTGCCGCGCAGCCAGAATCGCCGCGCGTTGCTGATGCCGTTGAAACTGCTGGGACGGTAAACCGTGCAGAGGCGCAGGTGAGTCTTGAAGCGCAGGATACTTTGCTATCACAAGATGTTCTGCCATCACAGGACAGTGCCGATGAGCAAGCGATAACGGAAGTTGCAGAACACGTTGTTGAGCCTGTGTCTATGGCACAGGAGCAGAAAATACCGACCAAAGAGGGTTTTTTCGCCCGGCTAAAAAGCAGTCTGGTAAAAACCCGAGAAAACCTCGGTTCCGGATTTATCGGATTGGTTCGCGGCAAGAAAATCGACGACGATCTGTTTGAGGAACTGGAAGAGCAATTATTGATTGCTGATGTTGGCGTGGAAACCACGCGCAAGATTATTGCCGACCTGATAGAGAACGCCAGCCGTAAGCAACTGAAAGATACCGATGCGCTGTTGGTGAAACTGAAAGAAGAGATGGGCGCTATCCTTAACAATGTGAATGAGCCGCTTAACATCGACGGAAAAACCCCTTATGTGATCCTGATGGTGGGCGTTAACGGCGTCGGGAAAACCACCACCATCGGTAAATTGGCGCGCCAATTCCAGGCGCAGGGTAAATCGGTGATGCTGGCTGCCGGGGATACCTTCCGTGCCGCCGCCGTAGAGCAGTTGCAGATATGGGGCCAGCGCAACAACGTGGCCGTGGTCGCGCAGCACAAGGGGGCGGATTCCGCCTCGGTGATTTTTGATGCCATTCAGGCGGCAAAAGCGCGCGGCGCTGACGTGCTGATCGCTGATACTTCAGGACGCTTGCAGAACAAAGCGCACCTGATGGAAGAATTGAAGAAAATTATCCGCGTGATGAAAAAACTGGATAAGTCTGCGCCACATGAAATCATGCTGACGTTGGACGCCAGCACCGGACAAAACGCCGTAAGCCAGGCGAAACTGTTTAACAATGCCGTCGGCTTGACCGGTATCACCTTGACCAAGCTGGACGGCACCGCGAAAGGCGGGGTGATCTTCGCCATCGCCGATCAGTTTGGGATTCCTATCCGCTATATAGGGGTAGGGGAAGGTATTGATGATTTGCGTCCCTTTAAGGCTGACAATTTTATTGAGGCGCTTTTTGCCCGCGAAGACTGATGTATCTTGCCCGCGAAGACTGATGTATCGTGAGGATAAACAGCTTGCCCAAGAGGATGAAAACGGATGATTCGCTTTGAACAAAACGGATGATTCGCTTTGAACAAGTAAGTAAGGCTTATCTCGGTGGGTGTCAGGCGTTGCAGGGGGTGGATTTCCATCTGCTCCCTGGGGAGATGGCGTTTCTGACGGGCTATTCCGGTGCTGGGAAAAGTACCCTGCTGAAACTGATTTGTGGCATAGAGCGCCCGAGCGCGGGCCAGATTTTGTTCAGCGGGCACAATATCAGCCGCTTGAAAAAGCGTGAGGTGCCCTTCTTACGCCGCCAGATCGGCATAATCTTTCAGGATCACCATCTGCTGATGGATCGTACCGTTTACGATAACGTGGCGATGCCGCTGATTATTGCCGGGGCGAGCAGTAAAGATATCCGCCGCCGTGTTTCGGCCGCTCTCGATAAGGTGGGCTTGCTGGACAAAGCCAAGAGCTACCCGATTCAATTGTCAGGCGGTGAACAGCAGCGTGTGGGCATTGCCCGCGCGGTGGTGAACAAACCGACGGTACTGCTGGCAGATGAACCAACTGGTAACCTGGATAACGCGTTGTCTCAGGATATTTTGCGTCTGTTCGAAGAATTTAACCGCGTTGGCGTCACGGTGTTGATGGCAACGCACGACATGACTCTGATTGCCAGCGGTCAGTATCGCGTACTGACGCTGTCGCAAGGACGTATGTTGGGAGGCGTTTATGGCGACTAATTCCCGTAACGCGAAACCCCGCGTAAACAAGGGAAAGGCACTGCGCGGTGGCTGGCAAGAACAGTGGCGTTATGCTTGGGACAATACGCTGGCGGATATGCTGCGCCAGCCGTTGGCGACGCTGCTGACCGTCATGGTGATTGCCATCTCGCTGACCTTGCCAATTATCTGTTATCTAGTGTGGAAAAACGCCAGTCAGGCAGCGGCGCAGTGGTATCCCACGCCGCAACTGACGGTCTATCTGGATAAAGCGTTGGACAATGATGCGGCGCAGGGGTGATTAACACGCTTGCGGCAAAGGATAGTGTGGAGAAGGTCAACTACCTGTACCGTGATGAAGCGATGGGCGAGTTTCGCAACTGGTCCGGTTTCGGTGGAGCACGGGACATGCTGGAAGAGAATCCGCTGCCCGCCGTTGCCATCATTACGCCAAAGCTGAACTTCATTACGCCAAAGCTGAACTTCCAAAGTTCACAGACGCTGACCTCGTTGCGCGATCGTGTGGCAGCGGTGCATAGTGTGAGTGAAGTCCGTATGGACGGTAGCTGGTTTGCGCGCCTGGTGGCGCTGACCTCACTGGTGGGTCAGGTGGCCGCTACCATCGGTATCCTGATGATTGTTGCCGTGTTCCTGGTCATCGGCAATAGCGTGCGTCTGAGTATTTTCAGCCGCCGTGAAACCATCAATGTCATGAAGCTTATTGGGGCGACGGACGGCTTTATTAATTATTAAATTATTATTTTTACGTTCCTTCCTCAACGGTGGTGCGTTGTTGGGCAGCGGTGGCGCGTTGCTGTCGCTGATTATGTCACAGGCGTTGATCTGGAAGCTCTCTGCCGTGGTCGATCAGGTCGCTACGGTATTTGGTACGCGCTTTACCGTGAGCGGACTCACCTGGGATGAATTACTGCTGCTGCTGTTGATTGCCGGGATGATTGGCTGGCTGGCAGCATGGCTGGCATGCCGTGCAACATTTATGTCGCTTTACACCAGAATGAGTTTTTTCTGGTAGGATTTTCTGGTGCCTTGGCGTACCGAGGGTGGGCAAAATCATCGACAGGTTAGCCTTGATCTGTCGCCGTCAGGCGATAAAATAGGGTTAGTCGATGGGCAGAAGGAACTCTTGGCATACGACACAGTCTAAGGTTCTGTGCCGGAGCGGCAGTTATAGTGCATCGGTTTTGTTGTACATAATGTGAAGTTTAACGTTGTATTTTATTCACTCACTCTAATTGAAGAGGGGTCGAATGACCAAAGATATGCAAACTTTCATCTTAGTTCCCCAGGGCAGTCTGGAAGGGTATATTCGCGCCGCCAACGCCTATCCGATGCTAACGGAGGAGGAAGAGCGGGCACTGGCTGAACGGCTGCATTACGAGGGCGATCTGGAATCGGCAAAAGCGTTGATCCTGTCGCATCTGCGCTTTGTGATTCATGTAGCCCGTACTTATGCTGGTTACGGATTGCCCCAGGCAGACCTGATTCAAGAAGGCAACATAGGCCTGATGAAAGCGGTGCGCCGCTTCAATCCGGAAATGGGTGTGCGTCTGGTGTCCTTTGCTGTGCACTGGATCAAAGCCGAAATTCACGAATATGTGTTGCGTAACTGGCGTATCGTCAAGGTTGCCACCACCAAAGCGCAGCGCAAGCTGTTCTTTAACCTGCGTAAGACCAAACAGCGTCTGGGCTGGTTTAATCAGGACGAAGTAGAACTGGTGGCCCGTGAATTGGGTGTCACCAGTAAAGATGTGCGCGAGATGGAATTGCGTATGGCTGCGCAAGATATGACGTTCGATCCCACGCCGGATGACGAATCGCACGATGGCCAGGCGATGGCACCCATGCTCTATCTTCAGGATAAATCCTCTGATTTTGCCGATGGCATCGAAGAAGATAACTGGGATAATCACGCAGCGGACAAGCTTGCCTACGCGTTGGAAGGGCTGGATGAACGCAGCCAGCATATTATCCTGGCGCGCTGGTTGGATGATGACAATAAATCTACCTTGCAGGAACTGGCCGATCAATACGGCGTGTCCGCAGAACGTGTGCGTCAGTTAGAAAAAAACGCCATGAAGAAACTGCAGGCAGCGATTGAAGCTTGATGCAACAGTACTTATTTAGTACTTATTTATTTTATTTCATTTAGTACTTATTTATTTTATTTCGGATAGTGAAAAGGCCAGCGTATGTTGGCCTTTTTGTAGCGCGTATTGGTCGTGTATTCAATGAGTTGATACAGCATCAAACGTAATACTAGCAATCGGTTGCGCAGCGTCAGATTTTCACGCTCAACACGCTGTGTATACAGTTTGCCAACAATGTGTTTTGCTTTTGGAAGTTCGTCGTTGTTAGCCCTGTAGCCATCAGTGCACCAAACTGCCACTCTGAACCCCGAGTGGCAGTTTCAGCAACTTACGCCGCGTTTTCTTGCTTAGAGAGCTAAATGCATGAGCGATAATCCGCTTCAAACACGGCTCCCATGCATACCACAGTCGGCGCTGTCGTTTTTTGTTGCCAACAAATGGCCACATCTCGTTCACTTCGCAAATCAGTTGAATTTGTAGGTTATCCAGTGGCAGCGTTGTTACATTCCGCGGCGAGCGTTTTTTAAAAGTACGCACGACGGCATTGATACTAATATGTAACACCAGAGTAGTGTCACAAATACCCGCATTATTCATTGCTAAGTCAATGTTTTAGTCTGTCATTCCCGGTTGGCAGGCACGATAGGAATAATCGAGCTGGAAGGTACATTTATATGACTGACAACGCTAACGCTGATGGCCACTTTTGCCATAACCATGTTTTTTTACAGAGGCTGTTGTTCACAAAACGGACATCTTACATCAACGTTAGCCACTGTATCTCCACATCCAAAACCGGAGATTTTACACCGTAATCAACTCATTGAATACTAATAAAATTTTTATAAGCTTTCATGAAAAAATGTTTTCCTATTATGGCGGCGCAATTTTTATTATTTGTGAATAGCGTAACTATACAATAGCGTAACTATACTAATAATAGCGTAACTATACTAATACATACTAATACATACTATTGTGAATAGCGTAACTATACTTTGAATAGCGTAACTATACTTGGTTCTTTCCAAGAACAGTTCAACAAGGGACTGCACGTAGTGCTGTTTTACGTTGTTCGGCCTGCGTGCAACGTGTTATTCCATCTCTTTAACGATAAAGACAACGCTCATGGTGCCATGCTTTTTATTAGGGCTTCTGGAACTCCAGGATGAATTAACCACCATGCAGATTCTAGATTCTTGGACTGTACTGGATTAACGGTGACAGAACTGTGGATGCCGAATTACTTTGTCGGCAATGCATCGGTGCGCAATCAGAGCAGGCGCGCCTGACCATTATTCGCAGCGGTGCCGCAGATGACGCTCCTTTTATTTTATTTCCCTTATTTCCCTTATTACCACTACACTGGCTCAGTTCTCTCGTTACCGTTTAGCGGAGAGCAAGGTGGCATTGATGGCCTTGACCAACGATGTCACCCGCGCGATCGCACCGCGTCAGCGCCTGTTTGTGTTGCTGTTGCCCGCGACCCTGTGTTGCTGTTGCCCGCGACCCAGTGGAAGGATTTTTCTGCCGAACAGCTTCAGCGCTGGATTGTCCGCATGGGGGGCCTGGTTAGCGCAGCGGCAATGTGCGTTGGTAGTCGTGGCCCACGGCAGCAGTGTGGGGCATTGCGTGGAATATTGACCACGCAGCACCATACCCTGTATGGCCTGGCCACCTGCAATGGCAGCAGGATCGCTCCCAATATTAATCTCATGGGGAGTGAAGGTGGAGGTATTAATGCCGATCTTAATCTCATGGGGAGTGAAGGTGGAGGTATTAATGCCGATCTTAATCTCATGGGAAGTGAAGGTGGAGGTATTAATGCCGATCTGGCTGTGCTGATGACGCCGCAAGAGCAGAGATGGCAACTGTTGGACAGTAACGCCGAACTGGCGCAGCAATTCCAGCTCACGCACTCTGCGACCCTGATTTTTGCGCTGCAACAAACGCAGGATGTGGACATGCTGGCGCGCAGTGCCACCTTCTTCAAGGTGATTCCATTGCACGATGTCAACCGTTTGGTGATGCCTGAGCACGGTGCTGCGTTAGAAGGGAATAAGATGCAGATGTCCGGATTGCGTGATATCCTTAGCCATAGCATTACCCAAATTCTAGCCATAGCATATATTCCATATTCCGGTCGGCATGAGACTGTTTGGCGCGGCTGCGCCACATCAGGGTGCACCCTGGTGCACCGCTTGAAATCAAAACACCGAGCAGCTATTTAGCCATCTCGACGCTGGTGTCTCGTCTGGTGGACGGTAAAAACTTTGTAGCTCCGAGCATTGACTTGGCAGCATTGACGCAGGAGCTTCCGCAAACCGAAGCCATTTCTGAAAACGAAAATGCCATCGTTTTGCCTTATCAGGACAAAGTCTATATTCGCCTTAACGGTGGTGATTGGGTACCGTATCCGCAGTAATATCTGATTAATCAGGCAGACCCGCCTTGGGTCTGTCTCCCGCGCTTCTTGCTCGCTTCCTCCCCTCGGTGCTGGTGCGCCACAGTTCGGATTAAGATGAAATCCCATTGGGGTCATAAAAGGGCATTGAGACGCGCTTAAGCTGGCCTATACTAGCGCGATCGTGCCCGGTGAACCTGCAACACAACTGAACAAGCGCCATCGACGGAGAACAGGT
The DNA here is from genome assembly GCA_051710525.1 of Symbiopectobacterium sp. GTDB lineage: Bacteria > Pseudomonadota > Gammaproteobacteria > Enterobacterales > Enterobacteriaceae > Symbiopectobacterium. The sequence goes on from JBPESR010000003.1 coordinate 40,062, forward strand.
TTGCGGCTGAGACGCTCTTTGACAATCAAACAGATGACGGCAGTTTCCGCCGTGGCGGTGGTGACGCTCAGTCTGTTTATTGTGATACAACTTTTTCACTTCGTGCAGCAGCGGCGTGAGGATTATGCCAGGCAACTGGAGAGCATCGCTTTTTCCGTGCGTGAACCGTTAGCAGAGGCGGTGTTGCGCGCTGATGTGGTTCGCGTTGAAGCGATCCGCGGTAACCTGCAGCCTGTGGCATTTCTGAGTCGTGCCCGGCTACCTGCAAACGTTGCACGCGCGCTTCCCGAGCGAACGCCCGGTGCCTGCGTGGCTGGCACGCGTATTCAAATTACTCATTCGTATCGCAGTGCCGCTGGCGACTTGGTACTGCAAGCGGATTCCTACCGTATGTTTCAGTTTATTATCGTTAGCACCTTTTCCATGCTGTTGGCGACTTACTTCTTGCTGACGCTGATCCTCTCTGTTGCCGTGACCTGGTGCATCAACGCTTGATGATTCATCCGCTACTGTCGGTGATCACCGAGTTGCAGGCGGTGCCGACGGAGAAGCTATTGCAACATCGTCTGACGCCGCCAAAATATCATCAGGATGATGAGCTGGGTGCGTTGGTGCGTAGCTATAACCTCAATCCTCAATCTGCAGCGGTTAGCGCAGCAGATAGCGGATGACGCCACGCAATCTAACGCGGGTGATATGACGCCTCCCCAAAACCGTAGCGATAGTCACGCGCATTCCTGTTACCATCTGATAACACTAAAAATTAACCTTATAAATTAAATGTATTTGAATATTTCAATTATATTTTATGTTTTTTCTATTTTTACCAAAAATGGACTGATTGCATTATTATTATATGATGCAAGAAAAATCATTATATGATGCAAGAAAATTGCTTGTATGTTTGTTTTTTGCATTCTCGCTGATTGTATGTTTGTTTTTTACATTCTCGCTGATGTGATTCAGCTCCTATTTTTAACCTGACGTTCACAAACTAAAGTTATAAAACATTTCCACTCTGTTACCGCAATGTTACTTTTCGCCGCAGTCACAGAGGCGTCGTTTGCGACCCTATGTGTTTCCCTACCATAGGATAAGTATATGAAATCGTCTATTTTAAAATCATTTATTTTCAAATTCTTACGTGGATTTCGATAGGGATCCTACTAGGACATTTCTACCCAGATCTGGGTGCGTAAATGAAACCGCTGGGCGATGGATTTGTTAAACTGATCAAGATGGTGATTGCCCCGTCATTTTCTGTACCGTAGTGACCGGTATTTTCTGTACCGTAGTGACCGGTATTGCCAGTATGGAAAGCATGAAGTCGGTAGGCCGTACTGGTGCTATCGCTCTGCTTTACTTTGAAATTGTCAGCACCGTGGCATTGATTATCGGCCTGCTGGTAGTGAATATTATGCGGTATGGGCATGAATGTCGATGTCTCCACACTGGATGCCTCTGCGGTGGCGGTCTACACCCAACGGGCGCAACAGCAGGGCTATGGTCGCGTTTCTGATGGATGTGATTCCTGCAATCGTGGTGGGCACTTTCGCCAGTGGTAACATTTTGCAGGTGTTGCTGTTTGCAGTGATGTTTGGCTTCGCACTGCATCGCCTGGGCGAGAAAGGGCGCGTCATTTTCAATGTGCTTGACAGCTTCTCACACACTATTTTCGGCGTGATCAATATGATCATGCGGGTCAAGTATTCAATGAGTTGATTACAGTGTAAGCTCTCCAGCTTTGGATGTGGAAATACAGTGGCTAACGTTGATGTAAGATGTCCGTTTTGTGAACAACAGCCTCTGTAAAAAAAACACGGTTATGCCAAAAGTGGCCATCAGCGTTACCGTTGTCAGTCATGTACGTTACCGTTGTCAGTCATGTAAACGCACCTTCCAGCTCGATTATTCCTATCGTGCCTGCCAACCGGGAATAACAGAATAAATCATTGACTTGGCAATGAATAATGCGGGTATTCGTGACACTGCCCGGGCGTTACTATTAGCATCAATGCAGTCGTGCGTACTTTTAAAAAACGCTCGTCGCGGAATGTAACAACACTGCCACTGGATAACCTGCAAATTCAACTGATTTGCGAAGTGGATGAGATGTGGTCATTTGTTGGCAACAAAAAACGACAGCGCTGGCGGTGGTATGCATGCGGGAGCCACGTTTGAAACGGATTATCGCTCATGCATTTGGCTCTCTAAGCAAGAAAACGCGGCGTAATTTGCTGAAACTGTTCTTGGGGTTCAGAGTGGCATTTTGGTGCATTGATGGCTACAGGGCTTACAACGACGAACTTCCAAAAGCAAAACACATTGTTGGCAAACTGTATACACAGCGTATTGAGCGTGAAAATCTGATGCTGCGCAACCGATTGAAACGCCTCAATCATAAGACGTTGGGAGATTCAACATCATCGGAAATGTTGGGGTATTCAACATCATCGGAAATGCACGATAGGCTCATCGGCACTTACATCGAACGCGAGTGTTACGTTTGATGCTGTATCAACTCATTAAATATACGACCATTAATCGCATCAATCGACAAAAGCGGCGAACACAACGCGGTAAAATAATGTTGCTATCATCTATTTCCCAATTTCCGATCCTTTAGCCATTTTTTACCGGCTTTTTTTTGCCGCTATACCTATTATCTCCTGAGAATCACCCTTCACCATTGGTGAATATCATAGCAAAAAGGGTTAACTGTTCCGATTAATATCGGGGGTTACACTACGGGATTAAGGAAGTTTCGATTCAGTGAGGAAGTTATGATAAAAAGGGAGCCGGACAAAGAGAAGGTGGTGCGTGGAACATGGGCAAAATAACGCGAGAAGCGCAATGCCAAATCGAGAATGCGGGGACAAAAGAGACCGCACAAGGAGCAGTTTGTCCTTATTTGTTGCTGGCTGAGGTCAATGTATTTCATTTTCTCATCTTACGCTCTGCCAAGTAAGAACTGTTCTCATGCCTGTGAGTCTGCTTCGCTACCTTACCTTGTTCGCCATGTTGCTACTGCTGACAACTGGCACGCTGAGCTTCAATCTGAGCTTCAATATCGTGAACAACTGGTTGGCAGAGAAGAAATCTACGCTCAACACCCTCGCACTTGGGATACAAAAGCGTATCGATACCTACCGCTTTTTCACTTACCAAATCTATAGCAATCTGAACAACGACGCCGCCGTGGGCGGGGAAGATAGCGTCAATGCCATCAGTCTGCTGCCAGGTGTGTTATATCTGGAAAAAAAACGGCCAAAAAACCGATGCGCTCATCTTCGGTCAGAACGATAAATCAACGCTGAGCGCGGTGCGCAAGATTTCACATTTCACGTTATCTCGATGTCCTGTGGGGTGCCGAAAGCGATATCTACTCCATGTACTACATCAACGGTGTAGATACAGCTTGAGCATGATTTCCACGCAGATACTGAAAGACATTTCCGCACAGTTTCGCGGCAGCTATATCACCGCGATTGCCGAAGCCCGGCGCACGGAAATGCTACAACAGTTAAACGCGCTTGATGAATGCGAGAGCTTCTCTCCCATCCGCAAGCTGCGCTTATATAATGACTACTATTTATTTTACGCTGCGCACCACCTTCAACAGCCGGGCCATCTGGCGACCATCATTGCCTTTGATTTGCCCATTAACGATCTGATCCTACATACGCTGTCGCGCGACAATTTCATCCTGCGCGCAGACAGCTTGGGAACCAGCAGTGAAGCATTTACCAATAACGAGGATATGACCCACGTTCAGTTAAACGGTTCGCTGTTATAGGTGGCAGCACCGCTGGTTAACGCGCCGGTGAATATCATTTATCAGTTACCTCTGCGGCAATTCGCCGCCGATATGACGCGTAATAATAATATTTGGTTGCTACTGCTTACCTGTTAAATGAATACGCTGTTCACGCACTTGAAGACTGTACTGCGACAAACACTGTTGCAGTACATCCAGCGTAACCGGTTTCGATAAACAGTTGTCTATCCCCGCCGACAAACAACGTTGTCGTTCTTCCGCGAGCGCATTGGCGGTGACGCCAATCACGGGCGCTTTTGACTAAACAACACGCCACAGCGAAAAAGCGGAGGCGTAGCCTGCAGGTAATCGCTGATGACGATGTCGTCCTCATGAACAGTCTGGTCAGAATAACGGGCCGCAGAGATACCATATTGTTGCCGCAAACTGAGCGCGTTGTGCTCAATACTGGCATTACGCATCCTCAGCCAGCAGGTTTTCTGCCTGAGCGCATCACTGACCATCGGGACGTCGTAATGAGCCTGATAGAGCGGAATACGAATGCCAAACTGACTGCCCAGCCCGGGTTCCGATATCAGTGACATATCGCCATCCATCAGGTTCACCAACTTTTCACAGATGCTAACCCCAACCCGGTCCATTGAAAATGGCGCTGAACGCCACTACCCGCCTGGAAAAAGGGATCGAACAGCTTGAGCGCCTCGCGAGGATTAATCCCCACGCCAGTATCCCGTACCCAAAATTCTAGATAACCATCGGTGCAACACACCTGAAAGGTGATGCAGCCGGTATCGGTAAATTTAATCGCATTGCTTACCAAATTAGAGAGCACCTGCTGCAAACGTACCGGATCTCCCGACAACGTTGACGGCACCGACGGATCGATAAAGCAGTAGAGTATCAGATTTTTTCGCACTACCAGCGGTAGATAGTTGCTGGTGATATGACTGACCACTTCCTGTGGGGTATGGTGATATGACTGACCACTTCCTGTGGGGTAAAATAGCGGGTTCGATTTTAAGCTGTTCCGACTCTATCTTGGAAAAGTCGAGAATATCGCTGATGATTTTGAGCAGCAGTGCCGAGGAGTTCTGCATCGCCGCCGTCAATCGATTAGCATCTTTGGACAGGCTTTTGATACGGAGCAAATCCAGATTACCAATAATCCCGTACAGCGCCGTGCGCAGGAAGACGGCGTAGGCGTATGCGGGCGCCATGTTGACATGACTGACGGCCACGCCACATAGCGTAATTCCCGCACGATGTCCGTGGTGCGACGAATATATTCCTGCGACTGATCGTAGCTCTGGTTATATTCCAGGCGTAGCTCAGCCTCTTTATCGTTGAGTACTTTGCTGAAATAGAAGATAGAAATCAGCACTCCCAGCATCCATAACATAATCGCCAGTAGCCTGAACAGGTAGCGGGAAATTTTCAGCGTCGTGTGAAATGAAGCGAGGTATTTCAAATTTATTCCATCAATATAGGTAAATAGGTGCTGGCTTATGTTTCATCGGTGTAGTGCGCAATTATTCGTCGTCAGCCACATCGTCGTTCGTCGTCAGCCACATCGTCGTCAGTTTCAGCACCATCAATTCCGTCTTCTTCTTCAGCGACTTCACCCGGCGTGGTTGCCACGCTGTCGAGCTCTTCGTCTTCTACCGGCTCAGCAACACGCTGCAGCCCGACCACGTTTTCGTCTTCCGCGGTGCGGATAAGCGTCACGCCCTGGGTGTTACGGCCTACGATGTTGACCTCAGAGACACGGGTGCGCACCAGCGTACCGGCATCCGTGATCATCATGATCTGATCCAGCTCATCGACCTGCACCGCACCAACAACCTTACCGTTACGCTCGCTCACTTTGATAGAGATAACGCCTTTGGTCGCACGAGACTTGGTCGGGTATTCACTCACCGCAGTACGCTTACCGAAGCCGTTTTGCGTGATCGTAAGGATATCACTTTCACCGCGCGGCACGATCAGAGACACCACGCGATCGTCACCCTGAAGGTTGATACCGCGGACACCGGTAGCAGTACGTCCTATAGCACGTACTGCCGCTTCGGAGAAGCGCACCACCTTGCCTTCCGCAGAGAACAGCATCACTTCGTCCTCACCGTCCGTCAAATCAACGCCGATCAGCTCGTCGCCCTCATTGAGGTTAACGGCGATAATCCCTTTCGAACGTGGATTGCTAAACTTGGTCAGCGCAGTTTTCTTCACCGTGCCGCTGGCGGTCGCCATAAACACGTTTTGGCCTTCTTCGTATTCACGCACCGGCATTATGGCAGTAATGCGCTCTTCCGGTTCCAACGGCAACAGGTTGACGATAGGACGCCCACTCGAACCGCGACTTGCTTCCGGCAGTTGGTACACTTTCAGCCAGTAGAGACGGCCACGGCTGGAGAAGCAGAGAATCGTATCATGGGTGTTAGCCACCAGCAGACGGTCGATAAAATCTTCTTCCTTGATACGTGCCGCTGACTTACCTTTGCCCCCACGACGCTGCGCATCATAGTCGCTAAGAGGTTGGTATTTGACATAACCCTGATGGGAAAGCGTAACCACCACATCTTCCTGATTGATCAGGTCTTCGATATTGATGTCAGCGCTGGTGGCCGTGATTTCCGTGCGACGCGCATCGCTGTACTGTGCCTTGATGGCCTCCAGCTCTTCACTAATGAATTCCATCAAACGCTCAGGGCTGGTCAGAATGCGTAGCAGTTCAGCGATCTGCAACAGCAACTCTTTGTATTCATCCAGCAGCTTTTCGTGTTCCAGACCAGTCAGTTTTTGCAACCGCAGATCCAGAATCGCCTGAGCCTGCTGCTCAGTCAGGTGGTATTTACCGTCACGAATCCCAAATTCCGGCTCCAGCCAGTCAGGACGCGCAGCATCATTATCAACACGCTCCAGCATCGCCGCAACGTTGCCCAGCTCCCAGGCTTGAGCAATCAATGCCGCTTTGGCTTCTGCCGGCGTTGGTGCATTACGAATCACTTTAATGATCGGATCAATATTTGCCAGCGCAACCGCCAGGCCTTCTAAAATATGGGCTCGCTCGCGCGCTTTGCGCAGTTCAAAAATGGTTCTGCGCGTCACCACTTCACGACGGTGACGAACAAAGGCAACCAGAATGTCCTTGAGCGGCATGATCTTCGGCTGGCCCTGATGCAGTGCCACCATGTTGATGCCGAACGAGACCTGAAGCTGAGTCAGCGAGTAGAGATTATTCAGTACCACTTCACCCACAGCATCGCGTTTGATCTCAATCACGATACGCATGCCGTCTTTATCGGACTCATCGCGCAATGCGCTGATGCCTTCAACGCGTTTCTCTTTCACCAGTTCGGCGATTTTTTCAATCACACGCGCTTTGTTCACCTGATAGGGAATCTCGTGCACGATAATGGTCTCACGACCATTTTTGTCGTCCACTTCCACTTCGGCGCGTGCGCGGATGTAAATTTTGCCGCGCCCAGTGCGGTATGCCTCTTCAATACCGCGTCGGCCGTTGATAATCGCTGCGGTCGGGAAATCCGGCCCTTTGATATGCGCCATCAACCCTTCCAAGCTAATGTTTTCATCGTCGATATACGCTAGGCAGCCGTCGATCACTTCCGTCAGGTTGTGGGGCGGGATATTGGTTGCCATCCCCACTGCAATACCGGAAGAACCGTTCACCAACAGGTTAGGAATACGCGTCGGCATTACATCGGGAATCTGTTCTGTGCCATCGTAATTGGGCACAAAATTGACCGTCTCTTTTTCCAGATCCGACAGAAGCTCGTGGGCGATTTTCGACATGCGAATTTCGGTATAACGCATGGCCGCCGCCGAGTCGCCATCTATCGACCCGAAGTTGCCCTGACCATCCACCAACATGTAGCGCAGGGAGAAAGGTTGCGCCATGCGCACGATGGTTTCATACACGGCGGAATCACCGTGCGGGTGGTATTTACCGATAACGTCGCCGACCACTCGGGCCGATTTTTTATAGGGTTTGTTCCAGTCATTTCCCAGCACACTCATCGCGTACAGTACGCGTCGGTGCACGGGTTTCAAGCCGTCACGAACATCAGGCAGGGCACGCCCGACAATAACGGACATGGCATAGTCCAGATAGGAGTTTTTCAACTCATCTTCGATATTGACCGGTGTTATTTCTCTGGCAAGGTCGCTCATGGAACCGCTATCTCTCTCTAAAAATGTATGTAATGCATCAACCCGAGTTCAAAAGGCGGAAAATGATAGCATAAAACCCAGCTGACAGTGTAGTGGCACACTGAATTTAGCCACCTGAACAGAGGTGATATGTTCACTCCTGAACAGAGGTGATATGCTCACCTCAGGACAACACAGGTGCCCCAATGAAAAAAAGAAATTTCAGTGCAGAGTTCAAACGTGAATCCGCTCAGTTGGTTGTCGATCAGAACTACACCGTTGCTAAAGCAGCCAAAGCCATGGATATCGGCCTCTTAACCATGACCCCTGGGTCAGACAATTACGGGACGAACGGCAGGGAAAAACACCTAAAGCCTCTCCCATTCCTCCAGAACAGATTGAAATACGTGCGCTGAAGAAAAAAACTACAACGTATTGAAATGGAAAACGAAATATTAAAAAAGGCTACCGTGCTCTTGACGTCATACTCTCTGAACGGCTCTCGTTAATCAGAAAACTCAGGGCGCGTTATCACGTGGCCACACTCTGCTACTACTTGTTCAGGGTTCACCGCAGTAGCTATAAATGAAATAAAATACTGGAAATGCCGTCCTGATGAACCGGACAGAAGGCGTACAGAGCTGCGCAGCAAGATTCAGGAACTGCACAACATCAGTCATGGCTCAACCGGGGCGAGAAATATCGCCGCAATGGCAACGTTCAGGGGCTTCCGGATGGAGCGCTGGCTTGCCGGCAGAATCATGAAAGAGCTGAAGCTTGTAAGCTGCCTGCAACCGAAACACAGATATATACGCGGTGGTCGGGACCATGTTGCCATACCTAATTATCTTGAGCGCCAGTTCGCCGTCACATAACCTAACCTGGTGTGGGGCGGCGATGTGACATATGTCTGGACAGGAAAACGCTGGGCGTACCTTGCTGTTGTTCTCGACTTGTTCGCCAGAAAACCGGTGGGCTGGGCAATATCGTTCTCACCGGACAGCCAGCTGACCACTAAGGCGCTGGAAATCCACTAAGGCGCTGGAAATGGCTTTTGAAAACCGGAGCAGGCCATCAGGGCTGATGTTCCAGAGTGAGCAGGGCAGCCATTATACAAATACAAGCAGGCAGTTCCGTCAGTTGCTGTGGCGTTACCGGATAAAACAGAGTATGAGCCGGCGCGGAAACTGCTGGGATAATAGCCAAATGGAGAGCTTCTTCAGAAGCCTGAAAAATGAATGGATACTGGTAATGGGATACGGGAGCTTCACCGAAGCAGCCCGCTCCATAACGGACTATATCGTGGGATATTACAGTACACTCATACCGCACGACTATAACGTTTGGTTACCACCAAACGAATCGGAAAATCGGTTCTGGAAAAACTCTAAACTCGTGGCCAGTTTTAGTTGACCACTACACAGGGAAAATACGCGCACGAGTCGCGCACGAGTAATGACGCTTTTCTTTCATCCATCGCCTTTTGCGTCGCCAAGGCAAAAGGAGAATCGCTACTACATCCTGCCTACACCAGATATACTCACCGCAGATGAGAATAACAAAAGGTTGTATACCGCATGAACGCAGAAACACAGACGCAGAATGTCGATCATGATGAAATCGCCAAGTTTGAAACTGTCGCCTCACGCTGGTGGAATCTGGAAGGTGAATTCAAACCTCTGCACCGCATCAACCCGCTGCGACTTGACTACATCGCACGCCGCACCGATGGGCTGTTTGGCAAGCAGGTGCTGGATGTCGGTTGTGGCGGCGGCATTCTGGCAGAGAGCATGGCGCACGAAGGCGCAGAGGTTACCGGATTGGATATGGGGGCCGAACCGTTGCAGGTTGCCCGGTTGCACGCCCTGGAGAGCGGCGTCAGCGTGCTATATGTGCAGGAAACCGTGGAGTCTCATGCAGCGGCGAACGCCAGGCGCTATGATGTGGTGACCTGTATGGAGATGCTGGAACATGTGCCAGACCCGCAATCGGTGGTGCGCGCCTGTGCCTCCTTGGTGAAACCAGGCGGACATGTGTTCTTCTCGACCATCAACCGTAATGCCAAAGCCTGGCTATTAATAATTTTCGGTGCCGAATACGTGCTAAAAATGGTGCCGAAAGGCATCCATGACGCGAAGAAATTTATTCGCCCGGCTGAGTTGCTGAATTGGGTGGACGGCACCTCGCTGGCGGAACAGCACATCACCGGTCTGCACTATAATCCGCTACGCGATCGTTTTACACTCGGTCCTAATGTGGACGTGAACTATATGCTGCATACGCAGCGCAATGCTGAATAAATCCGCATTTTTGGCTCATGTTGCTGATAAACAGCGACTCTCAACGTCGTTCCCGACCACCGCTGTCATTCCCGCGAAGGCGGGAATCTCATGCAGAGGAAACGCGTTTCAAACGCAGATTAGTGATATCGTCGCCAATCTTCCATTCCCTCTACCGTCATAACATTAGACGCTGATCAAATTAAGAATTTTTTGTACGCAGAAAAAAGCGGCAATCGATCAATTTTTATTTTTTTATCCCCATACATTGACAAAAGTTAAGGCCGCAACGCTACAGGTGTTTAGCCAGTGTGTAACAATCAGTGTGTAACAATTCTTCCCCATGTTATCCACAATTTCAGTGTGTTTTTTCACTTGCAATAGCCGAAAATTCTCACTATCTTGTTATCATTAAAAACCAAAACCCATATATGTAGTGTTTACCCCACACACCGTAGCACTAGACTGTAGTGTGTGTATTCGATCGAGGAAAACGCTATAGCATTGGTAAAAACGGATAGGTACTACACCACATGGTAAAAACGGATAGGTACTACACCACATGAACCAGAGCCTGCTAGTAACCAAACGCGATGGCAGCAAAGAACGCATCAATCTGGACAAGATCCACCGGGTTATTACCTGGGCAGCGGAAGGCCTGCACAATGTATCAGTGTCTCAAGTCGAACTGCGCTCCCACATTCAGTTTTATAACGGCATCAAGACCGCTGATATCCATGAAACCATTATTAAAGCTGCCGCTGATCTGATTTCACGTAACAGCCCGGACTACCAATATCTGGCCGCACGTTTGGCCATTTTCCACTTGCGTAAAAAAGCGTACGGCCAGTTTGAACCACCGGCGTTGTTCGACCACGTGACCAAAATGGTGGAACTGGGCAAATACGATACCCACTTATTGCAGGACTACACGCCAGAAGAGTTCGCCCAGATGGACGCTTTCATCGATCACTGGCGCGACATGACCTTCTCTTACGCTGCGATCAAACAGTTGGAAGGGAAATATCTGATGCAAAACCGCATCACTGGTGACATCTACGAAAGCGCCCAGTTCCTGTATGTTCTGGTTGCTGCCTGCCTGTTCTCCGGTTACCCGCGCGAAACGCGTCTGGATTACGTCAAACGCTTCTATGACGCGATTTCTACCTTCAAGATTTCGCTGCCAACGCCGATCATGTCCGGCGTGCGTACCCCGACCCGTCAGTTCAGTTCCTGCGTGTTAATCGAGTGCGGCGACAGCCTGGATTCCATTAACGCCACCTCCAGCGCTATCGTGAAATACGTTTCACAGCGTGCCGGTATCGGCATTAACGCCGGTCGTATCCGTGCGCTGGGTAGCCCGATTCGCGGTGGTGAAGCGTTCCATACCGGCTGTATTCCGTTCTATAAACATTTCCAGACCGCAGTGAAATCCTGTTCACAGGGCGGTGTGCGCGGCGGATCGGCAACGCTGTTTTACCCGCTGTGGCATCTGGAAGTGGAAAGCCTGCTGGTGCTGAAGAACAACCGTGGCGTGGAAGGCAACCGCGTGCGTCACCTCGATTACGGCGTGCAGTTGAACAAGCTGATGTATCAGCGTCTGGTTAAAGGACAAGAAATCACCCTGTTCAGCCCTTCTGACGTGCCCGGCCTGTATGAGGCGTTTTTCGCCGATCAGGACGAGTTCGAACGTTTATATCAGCAGTATGAAAAAGACGACAGCGTCCGCAAGAAATCTATGAAAGCGGTCGATCTATTCTCGCTGATGATGCAAGAGCGCGCCTCTACAGGCCGTATCTATATTCAGCACGTCGATCACTGCAATACCCACAGCCCGTTTGAACCGACCATCGCACCGGTGCGTCAGTCCAACCTGTGCCTGGAAATTGCGCTGCCAACCCATCCTCTGGAAGACGTCAACGACGAAAAAGGCGAGATCGCGCTCTGCACCCTCTCGGCTTTCAACCTTGGTGCATTGAATAGTCTGGATGATTTGGAAGATTTGGCACGTCTAGCAGTACGTGCGCTCGACGCCCTGTTGGACTATCAGGATTACCCGATTCTGGCCGCCAAACGCGGTACCATGGGCCGCCGCACGCTCGGCATCGGCGTTATCAACTTTGCCTACTATCTGGCGAAAAACGGCGTACGCTACTCCGATGGCAGCTCCAACAATCTGACGCACAAGACCTTTGAAGCCATTCAGTACTACCTGCTGCAAGCCTCTAACGAACTGGCACGTGAACAGGGTGCCTGCCCGTGGTTTGACCAAACCACCTACGCCCGTGCCATGCTGCCAATTGACACCTACAAGCGCGATCTGGACGGTATTTGCAGCGAACCGTTGCATTACGATTGGGAAGCACTGCGCGACAGTATCAAAACACACGGTCTGCGTAACTCCACGCTCTCTGCGTTGATGCCGTCGGAAACCTCGTCACAAATTTCCAACGCCACCAACGGTATTGAACCGCCGCGCGGTCACATCAGTATCAAAGCGTCAAAAGACGGTATTCTGCGCCAGGTGGTGCCGGATTACGAAACCCTGAAGGATGCCTACGAATTGCTGTGGGAAATGCCGAACAATGACGGCTACATGCAACTTGTTGGGCTGATGCAGAAGTTTGTCGATCAGGCTATTTCTGCCAACACCAACTACGATCCGGCGCGCTTCCCGTCAGGAAAAGTGCCAATGAAACAGTTGTTGACTGACTTACTCACCGCCTATAAGTTCGGGTTGAAAACGCTGTATTATCAAAATACCCGTGACGGTTCAGAAGACGCACAGGAAGATATTCTGGCGGATGCGCTGGATGACGGTTGCGAAGGCGGTGCCTGCAAGATTTAAACCGCTTCCCACATAGAATATTGTTTACGTAAGTTTTTTCAGGAGGCGTTTAACCGCCTCCTATCCCCTCCCTTTTTGGAGATACATCCCTATGGCTTATACCACCTTCTCACAGAATAAAAACGATCAGCTTCTGGAACCGATGTTCTTTGGTCAGTCCGTTAACGTAGCGCGTTACGATCAGCAAAAGTATGAAATATTCGAGAAGCTAATCGAGAAACAGCTCTCCTTTTTCTGGCGTCCGGAAGAGGTGGATGTATCTCGCGATCGCATTGACTATCAGGCGCTACCGGAACATGAAAAGCACATCTTCATCAGCAATCTGAAATATCAAACGCTGCTTGACTCCATTCAAGGACGCAGCCCGAACGTCGCATTGTTACCGCTGATCTCCATCCCTGAGTTGGAAACCTGGATAGAAACCTGGGCATTTTCAGAAACCATCCATTCCCGTTCCTATACCCATATCATCCGCAATATTGTCAACGATCCGGCACTGGTGTTCGATGATATCGTCACCAATGAAGAGATTCTAAAACGTGCAAAAGACATCTCTTCTTTCTATGACGATCTGATCGAACTGACCAGGTATTACCACCTGCTGGGGAAAGGCACACATCAGGTGAACGGTAAAACGGTCACCGTTAATCTGCATGCTTTGAAGAAACAGCTTTATCTGTGCCTGATGAGCGTTAACGCGCTGGAAGCCATCCGTTTTTATGTCAGTTTCGCCTGCTCATTCTCCTTTGCCGAACGCGAACTGATGGAAGGCAATGCCAAAATCATCAAACTGATCGCCCGCGATGAAGCACTGCACCTGACCGGTACCCAGCATATGCTGAATCTGATGCGTTCCGGCCAGGACGATCCGGAAATGGCACAAATCGCCGAAGAGTGCCAACAGGAATGCTACGACCTGTTTGTGCTGGCGGCGCAGCAGGAGAAAGAGTGGGCGGAATACCTGTTCCGCGATGGCTCGATGATTGGCCTGAATAAAGATATTCTCTGCCAGTACGTTGAATACATCACCAATATCCGTATGCAAGCGGTAGGGCTGCTCTTGCCGTTCCAAACGCGCACTAACCCAATCCCGTGGATTAACGCCTGGCTGGTCTCTGACAACGTGCAGGTTGCTCCGCAAGAAGTGGAAGTGAGTTCTTATCTGGTCGGCCAAATTAACTCTGAAATCAACGCCGATGACCTGAGTGACTTCCAGCTCTAAGCCGATGAGCACCTCAACCATCACACTGCGCGTCTCGGGCGCGCAGCTTGCCAACAACGACAGCGCCACCTCGTTACTCGATGTGCTGGAATAACACTGCGTGCCGGTGGAAGATCAGTGCCGTTCGGGATATTGCGGTGCCTGTGGTGAAAGGCCGTGTCGCCTATCGTCAAATGCCCCTAGCCTGTGTACAGCAAGACGAAATCTTGCCGTGCTGCTGCATGCCAGTGCCTGTGTACAGCAAGACGAAATCTTGCCGTGCTGCTGCATGCCAGTGAATGATATTGAGTTAGAGCTGTGAGCGTTCGGTATACCCAGTGCAGTATCAATATCTCCAAATAGGGCGATCGCCCGGTATTGGCTCAATGTTGAGTTGTCACCGGATAGTTATTATAGTCCGGTCAATCTGTGGTCCGGTCAATCGGAATTTGAGCACAAGGGAATGCCGCTCAATAATCATCTTAAAGCGCGGTGTACAGCGCGCGCGAGGGTATTCATTTGGGTACGGATGCCCGTGGTTTCAACGACAAAGAGTAAAGGATGAATCGGTTTGTTGTGCTGACACTCGCCTGCTTTCTGTTGTCGGCTTGCGATCTTTCTGTTGTCGGCTTGCGATAACAATACGCCTGACGCCGCTGTGCAATATGCGTTAAGAAGCGCTTATGATGATGGCGGCATACAAAATATTGATTATGGAAAAGCCAGATATTGGTATGAGAAATCTTCTGCGCAAGGAAATCTGGATGCCATGAGGGCGCTTGGGTTTATGTACGAAAAGGGCAAGGGGATGGAGGTGGTCAAGTATTCAATAAGTTGATTACAGTGTAAACTCTCCGGATTTGGATGTGGAGATACAGTGGCTAACGTTGATGTAAGATGCCCGTTTTATGAGCAGACAGCCTCTGTAGTTTTATGAGCAGACAGCCCCTGTAAAAAACACGGTTATGGCAAAAGTGGCCATCAGCGTTACTGTTGTCAATCATGTAAACGCACCTTCCAGCTCGATTATTCCTATCGTGCCTGCCAACCGGGAATGACAGACCAACTCATTGACTTTGCAATGAATAATGCGGGTATTCGTGACACTGCTCGGGCGTTACATATATTATAGTATCAATACCAAATACCATCGTGCGTACTTTAAAAAACTCTCGCCGCGGAATGTAACAACGCTGCCACTGGATAACCTGCAAATTCAACTAATTTGCGAATTAGATGAGATGTGGTCATTTGTTGGCAACAAAAAAACGACAGCGCTGGCTGTGGTATGCATGGGAGCCGCGTTTGAAGCAGATTATCGCTCATGCATTTGGCTCACGCTGCTTAAGTTGCTGAGACTATTCTCGGGGTTCAGAGTGGCATTTTGATGCACTGATGGCTACAGGGTTTACAATGACAAACTTCCAAAAGCAAAATACATTGTTGGCAAACTGTATACACAGCGTATTGAGCGTGAAAATTTGACGCTGCGCAACCGATTGAAACGCCTCAATCGTAAGACGTTGGGGTATTCAACATCATCGGAAATGCACGATAGGCTCATCGGCACTTACATCGAACGCGAGTGTTACGTTTATCGAACGAGAGTATGTATTACGTTTGATTCTGTATCAACTCATTGAATACATGACCAAACAGGACTATAGCAAATTTGCCGAGGCCAGCGATACGCTGCTGAATTTGGCGAAAAACCGTCAGGACTTACGCCATCAAGCTCTTGAAGTCACCTGCTCTCTGGGCACTGCGCTCAAAAAAGACATCTCACAGTTCATTAGCAAAACCGAATACCGCATGTGGCATGCGGACCAAACGGTTAATCAAAGTTACAGCAGCATTCGCATAAAGTTACAGCAGCATTCGCGTTATTATAGTTACAGCAGCATTCGCGTTATTATAATGCTGTGCATTATTCTCGCAGGCGTCGTTATCAGCCTGACGCTGTCATTCGTGACGGCGCGCAGCGTAGTGCTGCCATTGCAGCAAGCGATGTCATTGGCGGAGTCCGTTGCACAGGGCAACCTAACGCGATCGATCGCCCATCAGCGTAAAGATGAGAATGGCATCTCATTGAATGCGTTGAACAAGATGACAAACCATCTCCAACAGCTCGTCGGGCAACTGCGCGATGGTGCACACAGCATTGCCTCTGCTACTGCCCAGATTGTGGCCGGTAACCTGGATCTGTCCAGCCGCACCGAAGAGCAGGCCAGTTCTCTGGAAGAGACAGCTGCATCAATGAACCAGCTAGCCTCTATCGTTAAAAACACCGCAGAAAATACCCAACAGGCTAATACGCTGGTGAACGATGCCGCACTGGAAATGAAAAACAGCGGTAGCAAAATGCATTAAATCCGTGATACTGCCAACCACATGGTAGAAATCATCGCTCTGATCGACGGCATTGCTTTCCAAACCAATAATTGGCGCTCAATGTCGCCATTGAAACAGCGCGTGCAGGTGAACAAGGCCGCGGATTTGCCGTGGTGGCCAGCGAAGTGCGTAGTCTCACGCAGCGTAGTGCCGCCGCCGCAAAAGAGATTAAAGCACTGATCGACGATGCCGTGCACACCACACAACAAGGGATGGAACTCAACAAGGGATCGAACTGGTGGAAGGTGCCGAAACATCAATGAAAAACCTGAGCGCCAACGCCTCTCACATGAGCAGCATTATGTCTGAAATTACGCACTCCAGCCGAGAACAAAGCATCGGGATCGATCAGGTCAACATTGGTGTCGGGCAGCTTGACGCATCAACACAGCAAAACGCATCGCTGGTGGAAGAAGTCTCTGCGGCCGCACAATCTCTGCAAAATCAAGCGCAAAGCCTGACGGATACCGTCGCCGTGTTTATCATTACTCCCACCGCCTCAACGACCGTAGCGCCCACCATAGCAGCAACTAAAACACCCTTACTGGCTGCTGCAAGGACAGGTTCTACCACAACGTCCTCAAACGAGAACTGGACCACCTTTTAATCTAGCCTCTTGCCGGGGCGTATTCGCGCCCCTGCTTGTCTCACCTCTCGTCTTTGCTATTTTCAGATAATACGCCAATGACAACGTGCGATTACGCCTGCGAAAAGATGGGCTTTATACACCGACAGTGCTAAAATACACCGACAGTGCTAAAATAGCCTTTTCAGGATGAAGAAAATATAGTTTTATTTCAATAGATTATTTTTAATACTACCTTTGGAGGTGAAAATCATGCTGAGTATCATTCCCATATTGATATTTGTTGCGCTGGTTATCGTATGGTCAGGGATCAAGATCGTGCCGCAAGGCTATCAGTGGACCGTAGAACGCTTTGGCCGCTACACCAAGACACTGATGCCTGGGTTAAACCTGGTGGTACCGATCATGGATCGCATTGGTCGCAAAATCAATATGATGGAGCAGGTACTTGAGATTCCCTCCCAGGAAGTGATTTCTAAAGACAACGCCAACGTGACGATTGATGCCATCTGCTTTATTCAGGTAGTGGAAGCGGCACGTGCGGCTTATGAGGTCAGTTCGCTCGAATTGGCGATCAAAAACCTGACTATGACCAACATCCGTACCGTGCTGGGTTCTATGGAACTGGATGAAATGCTGTCGCAGCGTGACAGCATCAACACCCGCCTGCTGCATATTGTCGATGAAGCCACTGGCCCATGGGGTGTAAAAATCACCCGTATTGAGATCCGCGATGTGCGCCCACCCGCCGAACTGATCGCCTCCATGAACGCCCAGATGAAAGCCGAACGAACCAAACGTGCCGACATTCTTGAAGCGGAAGGGGTGCGTCAGGCTGCCATTCTCAAAGCTGAAGGTAAAAAGCAGTCACAAATTTTGAAAGCAGAAGGGGAGCGTCAATCGGCGTTTCTGGAAGCAGAAGCCCGTGAAAGAGCCGCAGAAGCAGAAGCACGCGCCACTCAGATGGTTTCTGATGCTATAGCCTCCGGTAATATTCAGTCCATCAACTACTTTGTGGCACAAAAATATACCGATGCATTGAAAGAGATTGGTTCTGCCGACAACAGCAAAGTTATCATGATGCCGCTGGATGCCAGTAATCTGATAGGCGCTATCGGCGGTATCGCCGAGTTGATTAAGGATAGCGGAAACGCTCAGAAGAATGGACGTTGAACTGCTGGCTGAGAATGCCTACTGGGTGTGGCTCTCGCTTGGTGGTCTGTTACTGGCGGCTGAGATGCTTGGGGCCAGCGGTTATTTACTGTGGAGCGTCGTGTCTGCCGTTATCATTGGTTTATTAACCTGGGTATTACCGCTGCCTTGGGCGTGGCAGGGAACGCTGTTTGCCGTGCTGATCATCATCGTCGCACTGCTGTGGTGGTACTGGCTGCGCAGCCGTTCACGCCGGATAGCAGATCCTACACTGCTGAACCAACGCAGTAGGCAACTGATAGGGGTGCGTGCCACTGTCACCGAAGCGGTTGAGGATGGCATCGGCCGTGCCAAAATTGGAGACAGCACCTGGCGGATCAAGGCTGATGAAACCCTGCCCATCGGCACTACCGTAGAAGTGATTGCCGTTGACGGCATTACGTTACACATCCGCACCCTCAAGATTTAACCGCCCTTCCCGACTATCCCCAACGGTAACACGGTTGGGGATTTTTCATCCTTATGGAAGTATCCTCGCGCGGCACAAGCGGTTAGCATGAGCGTTTGTGGTTGATGAAGATAAATCATTATGTTACTTCGCTAACTGGCCACGTTGTTTGGATTAATTTCCCCGGTCACCTATGCCTACCCCGCACTGGATATGTCGCTGACAAACGGCGGACGCCTGCATTTGGTGGGCAGTATCCATATGGGCAGAGAAGCCATGTCTCCGTTCCGGGGTGTTGCTGCAACAATTGCAGCAGTCTACTGCACTGGTGGTAGAAGCTGATATCTCCGATATGGGGTAGCCGTTACAGGAAGAGTACGAGCCAATTCCGCTGGCGGAGCGTCTGGTCCAGAACGCTATCAGCAGTTCCAGCAGCACTGTGAGGCACTGGTGCTTAACCTGAACCGCTTTGAACATCTGCCCGCCTGGCGCGCGGCGCTGACGCTCCAGGCGATGCAAGCAAGCGCAATCGCTCAGCTTATGTCCTCAATATGGCATCGATTATCAATTGATTCGGGCCGCCAAAGCGGCAATCAATCCAGTGATTGAACTTGAAGGTCAGCAGGAACAACTCGCCATGCTGCGACAATTGCCGCAAGGGGGTGTAGCATTGCTGGAAGACAAGGGGGTGTAGCATTGCTGGAAGATACAGTGGATCACTGGCACGTTAATGCGCGCCTGCTTGAGGTGATGACCGGCTGGTGGCTGGAAGGACTGCCAGCAAAATCCGCGGCCGCTATTCTGGCGATGTTCAGTCACGCCTTGTCCGAGATATTGATGTGTCAGCGCAATACCGGCTGACGCGATCAGTTACAAGCACTGCCGACCGGACAGTATGTCGTGGCTGTCGGTGCATTGCATCTGTACGGTGACAATTGCCTGCCTTCCCTGCTACAACCTGTTAATAATGCAAAGCAATAACGACGGGATTGATTAAGGAACGAGCACCATGACACCCGCAGTAAAACTTTTGGAAAAAAATAAGGTCGCTTTCTAACTTCACAGCTACGACCATGACCCAAACGAAACCAATTTTGGCGAAGAAGCACACGTAAGTTTGGCGAAGAAGCCACACGTAAGCTGGGTTTGAATAAAGAGCAGGTGTACAAAACCCTGCTGGTATTACTGAATGGGGATGCCAAACACTTAGTCGTTGCCATCACCCCAGTCTCCGGGCAGTTGGATTAAAGAAGGTGGCGCGAGCCTTTGGTGCCTAAAAAGCCGATATGGCCTACCCGATGCTGGCTCAGCGTGTTACGGGCTATCTGGTAGGCGGCATCAGCCCATTGGGTCAGAAAAATTGCTGCCAACCGCCATCGATGAACCGGCGCAGCACTTCCCAGTGATCTACGTTTCCGGCGGCAAGCGCGGACTGGATATCGGGCTTGCGCCCACTGATTTAGCGAAACTACTGAAAGCGTCATTTAGTGAAATTGCCAAACGGGATTAATTTTTTGATGTTGTATCGCGTTAAAAATAACGCTGGGGTCTCGTGGCGATGGCGATTGAACGCCCCAAGTCGGGCGCGTGCCATGGGTGCAGATAGCGTGCCATGGGTGCAGATAAACGCAGTGGTTAACGCGCACGAAACAATCACGGCTCGGACGAAAAAGCTTGGCCCGAATTTATGGGAGATGTTTCATCGTAATCAAGTGTGGTCAACGCCGCCACGGAGTGAAGTATGAAGCGTAAAAGAAGCTGATGGCAGAGGACTCCACGGCCAGTGCGTCCCCTACCACCGCTTCAGAACGGGTAATTAATCGTTCTTAGCCCCTTTTTTCGACAAAAAGCGTCAGCCATTGCTTCACGTTGAGGGTTA
This sequence comes from Symbiopectobacterium sp., assembly GCA_051710525.1. GTDB lineage: Bacteria > Pseudomonadota > Gammaproteobacteria > Enterobacterales > Enterobacteriaceae > Symbiopectobacterium. The sequence continues at coordinate 60,791 of JBPESR010000003.1, forward strand.
AGCCTTTAGTTTGTACTTCAGTATTATGCACGCGGATCCCCTGATCGGCATCTTTCCGCCTCGGCGGATTTGGTCTGCTCCGTGGAGCGATATGCTGCTTCTTCTGTCGAAGCCACAATGGTGGCATTCTTCGCCAGGTTAAGACGCATATTACTTTTCAGGAACAGTGGATTGATCAGATAGTTACCTTACGACACCAGCACCGTACCGCCGCCTGCGGCCGCACAATCATCGATAGCGTGTTAGAATAAATCAGTATTCAGTGCAACTTGCAAGCGATGACCTTCCGCGTCATATTGCGTGACATCGCACACTTTGCCATTTTCGGTAAAGTTGACAACGGCAGGTAAGGCTGCGGCACCCGCCTGAGAACTGACCGCAATACATGCGCCAAGCAATGACAAAACAAACCACTTTTTCAACACCTTATATTGAAAATATATTTTTTCATAAAAAACCAAAGTATTTTCAATAAAAAAAACAACGACAGATCACGTTTGTGATGCTGAGCGCGCTAAAAATGTTATCGTTAATATTTAACTGTTACGCTCATCACAAAAGAGTACTTCATAATTTATAAGCAATAGACATAAAAAGAGGGTAAGCAATAGACATAAAAAGAGGGCTTACCTATCTGCAAACTCCCTTTAATTATTAGAGATACCATTTAGCGATACCATTTCATCAACGGTATTGGATTTCACCTTTTGGCGCATAGGCCGCGGCATCAAGTGGTGAATGCTGCTCGATATGCTGCTTCAGCACCTCGGCATAGACAAAACCGGTGTTGACGTAAGTCGGCAATCCATCCAGACACGGATCACCATCACCGCCCATCGCATTGAAGTTCAGCGTTGCCATACGATAGGTTTTATCCGCCTGCAACGATTCACCCTTGATTTTCACATCCTGAACGCCTTGTCCATCGGCCACCAGGCTGAAGTTCAGAAATTGGGCGTAGGCACCGGAATCAACTTTCTTGTTCGCCACCGCAGCCAGATATTTCTCAACCTAGCTGTCTTTCAGATCGACATAAACCAAGGTATTGGCGAACGGTTGCACTTTCAGCACCGTTTTATAGGTGATATCACCGGGCTGAATGGAGTCGCGTATCCCACCGCCGCTCATCACGGCAAAATTCGCATTGGCGCGTTCGCGCTGGGCGGATAACAGCAGATGTCCCAGATTAGTTTGATAGAAGTGCACCTGTTTGCGATCGCCATCCAGCGCGCCATTAACTCTGCCCACCTTCACATCCAGATATGCCTGACCTTTTCCTGGAACGGCGTCAGCATTTTCACCACGCCATCATCCTGTTTGATCTCCTGGGTATAATAATAAACGCGTTCAATATCGCCACCGGTCTTCTCCACCTTTTTCTTCAGGTTGGCCGGAATAAGTTGGTAATAGGCCAGCGTCAGCGTGCCATTTTTAAACGTGAAATCAGCGCGTCCAACATATTTACCCCATTCGTGAGCCTGCACGATCCAGGTACCTTTTGCTGATCCGGCGCACAGGGTGTACCCGGCACATAATCCACCTGTTTCTTGTTTTCACTTACCGTACAGACCGGGTCTTGTGAGTGACCACCCACAATCATGTGCAGATAGCCTGCCGGCAGGCTGAGTGCCATTTCGACATCTACTGGCGCATTGGAGCCGTGCTGTCCATCGTCATAGTGTCCCATATGGGTTGTAGCTATAATCACGTCGGGCTTTTCGGTGCTACGCAGTTAATCGACCACCGATTTCACTTACGTTGACAGCTTGCAAAACTCGATGTCGGTGAAAATTTCCTGGTTACCCAATTTTGCCGTGTCATCAGTAGGTAAGCCGATAACCGCAATCATTGATACCTTGCTTACTTATCAATGATACCTTGCTTATCAAATAGCAGCGCATAGGGTTTGAATAGATGATGTTGTGTACTCTTTTGATAGTTGTATACTTTTTGATAAATGTTGGCAGACAGCAGCGGGGCAGTGGGAATATTGCCCACTTTTCTTGCTGCCGCAGTACCGAGAGCGGATTATCAAAATGGTTACCAAGCGCCATGGCATCATGGCCCACCATATTCATGCCACGCACCATATTCATGCCACGAAAATCGGGCTATGCATCCTGCAAGTCAGAGTCAGGCACCCCGGTGTTGATATCCCCGCCGGACAGCAGCAGCACGCTGCCGCCTTTGGCGGCTACCTCCTGACGAATCTGATCCACCAGCGTTTTTTGCGTTGCGAACCCATATTCGCCGTATTCGTTATGCCAGAAATGGCCCTGGTGATCGTTGGTTTGGAGGATGGTGATGTCATAGGTTTTATCTTTTTCCCACGCCAACGCCCCTGCCGAGGTAAAAACCAGCGACATCGCAATAGCACGTCCTAACACTTTCGTTGCAAAACACATGGAAATTCTCTGTTAAGTAAACATCCATTGTTAAAATAATTCTATAGCAGCCTTCTACCCGTCCTGGTCTTAGTCAGGTACGCACAGATTGAGATCTCCCTCCAGAATAGCGCACTTTTACTCAACGCTCGATTTCATTTGTACCCTGTCACCTGTATCACAAGAAAAACCTGCATTGCGCGCATTAATCACAATAGAAAGCTAATAAAAATGGTCAGTTCATTTGATTCTGTTGTATTTAAGGTTTTTAACGCAGAGAAATCGGTGCCCCTCAGCACACAGGATAAGTGCCCCTCAGCACACAGGATAAAATGCAGCATAACAGACATGATAAAGTATCTTCATGATAGCAATAACATTAGTTTATCAAATACTTACCTGACGAAAGCATCATAAAATCTAAGTTAGACTTAGATTCAATGAATAAACGAATATTATTACTAGAATACCCTCATTTTCCCAAGCAGGATTTCTTCAAATGAAATAGAATTTGTTCAAGAAGTCTGCTCATAAACGTTTTTCAACAATGGCAAAAGGAGTCGGGATGCATGCAACCACACCACTAATATCCACCATTGCCGTAGGGCTGGTCCTCGCGTTCTTATTGGGGATTCTAGCCAATCGATTACGCATTTCCCCTTTAGTCGGCTATCTGGTCGCAGGGGTTCTGGTGGGGCCGTTTACCCCAGGTTTTGTCGCGGATACCTCGTTAGCACCTGAATTGGCTGAACTTGGGGTTATTCTGCTGATGTTTGGTGTCGGCCTGCATTTCTCGCTTAAAGATCTGATGGCGGTGAAATCCATCGCTATTCCCGGTGCCATTGCACAAATCGCCGTTGCCACGCTGCTAGGGATGAGCCTTTCTACCCTGCTCGGCTGGAGTCTGGCAAGCGGGTTGGTGTTTGGGCTGTGCTTATCCACTGCCAGTACCATAGTGCTGCTGCGCGCATTGGAAGAACGGCAACTGATTGACAGCCAGCGCGGACAAATCGCCATTGGCTGGCTGATCGTAGAAGATTTGGCAATGGTGTTGACGCTGGTATTGCTGCCCGCGTTCCGTGACATGATAGGCGCTGAGCATGCTGATACAGGTAAGCTGATTCGTGACCTGGCCTGGACCATCGGTAAAGTGGTTGCCTTTATCACGCTGATGATTGTGGTGGGTCGTCGCCTGGTGCCATGGGTGCTGGCAAAAAGCGCCGCTACGGGCTCACGGGAACTGTTTACCCTCGCCGTATTGGCGATGGCACTCGGTATTGCTTTCGGTGCCGTGAAGCTGTTTGATGTTTCATTCGCACTGGGTGCCTTCTTTGCGGGGATGGTGCTGAACGAATCAGAGCTCAGTCAACGCGCCGCCCACGATACGCTGCCACTGCGTGACGCCTTCGCTGTACTGTTTTTTGTTTCGGTAGGCATGCTGTTCGATCCGATGATCCTGATGAACGAGCTGATGGCAGTCATTATTACATTGGCCATTATCGTGTTCGGTAAATCAGCGGCCGCTTTTGTGCTGGTACGGCTGTTCGGCCATTCCAAGCGTACCGCACTGACCATCTCGACCAGCCTGGCGCAAATTGGCGAGTTCGCTTTTATCCTGGCAGGTCTGGGCGTTGTGCTCGGTCTCTTGTCTGAGCAGGGGCACAATCTGGTGCTGGCAGGGGCGATTCTGTCGATTATGATCAACCCGCTGCTTTTTACTCTGCTAGAACGCTATCTGGAGAAAATAGAGACCATTGATGAGCAGATTGTGGAAGAAGCCATCGAAGAAGAGAAGCAAATTCCGGTTGATATGTGTAATCACGCACTATTGGTCGGTTATGGCCGCGTTGGCAGCCTGATCGGTGCCAAACTGCATCAGGAAGGCATTCCTATTGTGGTCATAGAGAATTCGCGGGCACGAGTGGATGCTCTGCGCGAACAAGGCATCAAGGCCGTACTGGGGAATGCCACTAAAGTGGAAATCATGGAGCTGGCTCGGTTGGATTGCGCCCGCTGGCTGCTGCTGACCATTCCTAACGGCTATGAGGCAGGAGAAATCGTTGCGGCAGCGCGTGAAAAACGCCCGAATCTGCAGATCATTGCGCGCGCACATTATGATGATGAAGTCAGCTATATCACCGAACACGGTGCCAATCAGGTGGTGATGGGTGAACGCGAAATCGCCAACAGCATGATTACCCTACTACAGCTTGAGCAGGTAAAAGCTGAAGAACTAAAAGAGTGCCCGATTTGATACCGATGCGCAGCGTAGCCCCGCTGCGCCCTTTTATCTGTCTGTTTTAACGACTCGTCTTTTAACGACTCGTCACGCACCAGCGCTTCAAACAAATCAATGTGCCGCGCATCATCATTTAACGCCGGAATATAAGCAAACTGTGCACCCCCAGCATGCAGGAAAATCTTCCGGTTCTGTTCCTGAATCTCTTCCAACGTTTCCAGACAATCGGCTGCAAACCCAGGGCAAATAACCTGAATGTGTTTGATCCCCTGAGCAGGTAATCCCTTTAAGGTTTCATCCGTATAAGGAGTGAGCCAGGGTTCACGGCAAAAACGTGATTGGAAGGTCATTTGTGCCTGTTCCGGTGCCAGCCCCAATGCTGCGATCAGCGCCTGTGCCGTTGCCTGACAGCGCAGAGGATAGTCATCCCCCTCCGTAGCATAACGCACCGGAATGCCATGGAACGATATTACTAAGCGATCTGGCACGCCGTGCAGAGCAAATGACGCTTCCACACGCTGCTTTAGCGCATCAATATAGACCGGGTGCGTCGCGTAGTCGCGGATAAAACGGATACCGGGTACCTGGCGGCGCGTGCGCATTGCATCGGCCAGTCCATCCCATACCGCACCGGTGGTAGAGCAGGAGTATTGCGGATAGAGCGGCAGTACCACCAGTTGAGTGACACCTTGCGACAACAGGCTATCCATCGCCGACGGCAAGCTCGGCGAGCCATAGCTCATGCCAAGCGCCACCGGAATATCGTCGCCTAAACGAGCGGAGAGCGCGCATTCTTGACGTCGACTGAATGCCAACAACGGAGAACCGTCAACCGTCCAGATAGACTGATAGAGTTTGGCGACACGGGGAGAACGAAAAGGCAGGATCACGCCATGCAACAGCGGCCACCAGAGCCAGCGCGGCGTATCCACCACGCGTTTATCACTAAGAAACTGTGCCAGATAGCGTTTCACCGCCTGCGGCGTCGGGGCTTCGGACGTCCCCAGATTAACCATCAGTACGCCCAATTTTTGTTGACTCATCGTCTGCCCTCACAAAAGGATGCCTGTCATACGAATGCTGTACACCTAGCAGCGGTTATTGTTACCAGTGCTGAGTCTAACTAAAATGTTACCTGACGGGATAGGGAAAACAATGTTATTATCGATAATTTGCATCGAAAGGATAGACTGTTATTATCGATAATTTGCATCGAAAGGATAGACTGTTATTATCGATAATTTGCATCGAAAGGATAGATAGCGCCATGGGTGAGCACTGGCGTATCGACCGAGTTCTCTTTCAGGTAGAAGTGCCATGTAGAATTTGTTAAGCTACAAATAAGGTATTGATAAACAGGATTTCGGTCGTGTATTCAATGCGTTGATACAACATCAAACGTAATACTCGCGTTCGATGTAAGTGCCGATGCTCCTATCGTGTATTTCGGATGCTTTTGAATACCCCGACGTCTTACGATTGAGGCGTTTCAATTGGTTGCGCAGCGTGCGATTTTCACGCTCAACACGCTGTGTATACAGTTTGCCAACAATGTGTTTTGCTTTTGGAAGTTCGTCATTGTAAACCCTGTAGCCATCAGTGCACCAAAATGCCACTATGAAACCAGAGAACAGTTTCAGTAACTTACGCAGCGTTTTCTTGCTTAGAGAGCCAAATGCATGAGCGATAATTCGCTTCAAACGCGGCTCCCATCGCGGCTCCCATGCATACCACAGCCAGCGCTGTCGTTTTTTTGTTGCCAACAAATGACCACATCTCATCCACATCCACTTCGCAAATTAGTTGAATTTGCAGGTTATCCAGTGGCAGCGTTGTTACATTCCGCGGCGAGAGTTTTTTAAAGTACGCACGATGGTATTGATACTAATATGTAACGTCCGAGCAGTGTCACGAATACCCGTATTATTCATTGCCAAGTTATCTAGCTGGAAGGTGCGTTTACATGACTGACAACGGTAACGCTGATGGGTACTTTTGCCATAACCGTGTTTTTTACAGAGGCTGTCAGAGGCTGTCTATTCACAAAACAGGCATCTTACATCAACGTTAGCCACTGTATCTCCACATCCAAAACCAGAGAGTTTACACTGTAATCAACTTATTGAATACTTAACCAACTCTCTAAATCCGAGCATGCAGTATTTACTGGAGCGAGGGGCATTCACCGGAAGTGATCGCAGAACGGGTGGGAATTAATAAAAAGTCAGTACTGAACAGCAAAGAAAGGCTGTTAAACAAATACGGCGTGAACGATAAGAGCTCTCTGCTGCTGATTGAACGATAAGAGCTCTCTGCTGCTGATTGCCAGCATCCTGTTTAAGCGAAAAATCATTAAACTGGATGAAAGCAGCGAAAACGTGCCTCAAGCGCGCTGGATGTAGTATGTGTAGTATGTAGTAAATGTAGTATGTAGTAAGTAAAAGGAATGTAGTATGTAGTAAATGTAGTATGTAGTAAAAGGAAAAAGGAGGCCATAGCCTCCTTTTTTTATGCCTTCAAATTAGGCATCTTTTTTTATGCCTTCAGATTAGGCATCTTCCAGGTCAGATTAGGCATCTTCCAGGTAAGTATAGCCATACAGGCCGCTTTCGAACTCATCCAGGAACTGCGACTGAATGTCAGCAGGTTGGTTAGTCTCCTTCACCTGATCGCGGAAATGGGCCATCAGTACTTCGGGATCTAACTGGACGTATTCCAGCATGTCTGTCACTGTGTTGCCTTCATCAGATTCTTCCAATTTAATGGAGCCGTCCTGGACGACGTAAACGTCTACGGTCGCCGTATCGCCAAACAGGTTATGCATGTTGCCCAGGATTTCCTGATAGGCACCAATCATAAAGAAGCCCAGCAGCGGCGGATTTTCCGGATCATACGGCGGCATCGGCATGGTGGTCGCGATACCATCACCATCTATGTAATGGTCGATCGTCCCATCCGAGTCACAGGTAATATCCAGCAGTACGGCACGGCGCTCAGGCAATTTGTCCAGTCCTTCTAGCGGCAGGACTGGGAACAGTTTATCGATCCCCCACGCATCTGGCATCGACTGGAACACAAAAATTCACATACAATTTATCCGCCATGCGTTCCTGCAATTCGTCAATAATCGGACGATGTACGCGGTTGCTGGGATGATGTACGCGGTTGCTGGGATCAAGCTGCTGCTGAATCTGCTGGCAAATGCTGAGATAAAGCTGCTCCGCTAAAACTGCTCCGCTTTTGCACGTTGCGTCAGATTTAATATTTCCGTGCGTATATTGGGTATGCACATCATGCAAATCCATCTGGCTGTCGTGCAACCATTCACGCAAGGAACGCCGCGTTCCCGGCATTTTGATCTCCTGCCAGGTTGACCACAAGCGTTTCCAACGCACGAGGATTGTCCTTTTCCGGCGGCATCGGCTTGCTAAACTCGTTACGCTCCACCCCAATGATATTGGACAACAGCACCGTATGGTGTGCAGTAACCGCACGCCCAGATTCGGTGATCACCATCGGGTGCGCCAGACCGTGCTCATTACAGGCATCGCCAATGCCCCCAATCACGTTATTGGCGTATTCGTTCAAGCCATAGTTTACCGAGCAGTCGGATTGAGAACGGGTGCCCTCATAATCCACGCCCAACCCGCTGCCGACGTCGAAACACTGAATGTTGACGCCCAGCTTGTGCAGTTCCACATAGAAACGGGCGGATTCGCGCACGCCAGTGGCAATATCCCGAATATTGGCCAACTGAGAACCGAGATGGAAGTGCAACAGTTGCAGACTGTCCAAACGCCCCGCTTCGTGCAGCACCTCGACCAGTTGCAGAACTTGCACCGCAGCTAAACCAAATTTAGATTTCTCACCGCCGCTGGATTGCCACTTGCCTGAACCCTGCGATGCCAGACGTACACGCACGCCGAGACGCGGCACCACGTTGAGTTGCTAGGCCTCTTCCAGTTGCTAGGCCTCTTCCGCACCAGTTTAATCTCGGACATCTTCTCGATGACCAAATACACCTTGTGTCCCAATTTCTCGCCGATCAATGCCATACGGATGTATTTGCGATCTTTGTAGTCGTTACACATGATCATGGTGCGCTTCATACCCATGGTACGCTTCATACCCGCCTGTCCCAACACAGCCATCAATTCAGCTTTTGAACCTGCCTCCAGTCCCAGCGGTTTACCTGAATTCACCAGCGATTCAATCACACGCCGATGCTGGTTATCCTTGATGGGATACACCAGGAAATAGCCACCTTCATAGCCGAAGGACTCACGCGCACGACGAAACACGGCGTTAATTGAACGCAAATGGTGTTGCAGGATTTGCGAAAAACAGAACAGCGCAGGCAAACGCTGATTGTCCTGCTGCATCTCTTTCACCAGCCGCGCCAAATTGACGCGGGCTTCCGGCACGTCTGGATCCGGCAAACGCTGATATGCCCCAACTCGTTCACGTCGTAATAGTTGTTGCCCCACCAGGCAATGTTGTACGTCCGTAGTATCTCGCTGGCATTGCGGTCATTCATGACCACCTCTTGCATAGAGCGCAAATATTTACGTCTACTCGTTGCTGACGAGCCATTTTCAATCATATCGTCAGACATAACGAACCTCTTTATTCATTCCACTCATCACATTACGACCTGCCCAAAAACGCTGTGTCACATCCATCCACGTTGATGGCGACAGCAAGTGAAAAAACTGGCTGCATACGGTATGCCGCCGTTATGTGACCTTTATCAGTGTAGTAAAACACGCTAGCAGACTCCGTCGCACCTGCGAGAGAAAACATAACAATTCGTGCCTGCGCAACAAAGGCAGCAGCACACGCTGTGGGTTACACACCTAAAAAACGAGAAAGACAACGCACACAAACGCGGAAAAAACCCTGAACATAGGCGTATCAGCCTGCCTTGGAGTCCTGCGTTAAGCTCATGGACACGCGACTTCGGAAAACAGCAGAGTGAGAAGAAAAGAAGAAAAAAAGAGAAGAAAAAAAGAAAGGATGAGTATTGACGCCGATACGTCAAAAGAAACCTGTTGCGATTGCAACGGACTCGGCAAATCGTGGATCATTAAATCTATCACCTCCGTGCCGCCGCAACGATTGCGGTCAGGCTATGGGGGTCAAAACAGGGAGCGTACACCATTTCCGCTACGCTTTACGGCGCACTGCGACCGCTCGCCGTTTATACCGATATGTGGGAGGAAAAGCAAAATGAAAATCACTTTTCGATGGCCTAAACGGAAAAAAACGGCAATACAAAATTGCGATGATAGCCGTCCTGAAACAAAAAACCGCTGGTAATTCGTCCGCCAAGTGACCTAGGATAGCCATTCAGAGTGACCTAGGATAGCCATTCAGATCCAAGTGACCTAGGATAGCCATTCAGATGTTAATCCATCTATACCCATTCAGATGTTAATCCATCTATACTATTTTACTAATACACCGCGACTACTACAGCTAACACACCGCGACTACTACAGCATTTGCTTTGAAGGTATAACACATGGCTAAACACCTTTTTACATCGGAATCCGTTTCTGAAGGGCATCCGGACAAGATTGCAGACCAGATCTCTGATGCGGTTCTTGACGCAATTTTGGAACAAGATCCCAAGGCGCGAGTCGCCTGTGAGACTTATGTGAAAACCGGTATGGTGTTAGTGGGCGGTGAGATCACCACCAGCGCCTGGGTAGATATTGAAGAGATCACGCGTCGTACGGTACGTGAGATTGGCTACGTCAACTCCGAGATGGGGTTTGATGCCAACTCCTGCGCCGTGTTAAGCGCCATCGGTAAACAATCGCCGGATATCAATCAGGGCGTTGATCGCAGCGATCCGCTGGAACAAGGCGCGGGCGACCAGGGCCTGATGTTTGGTTATGCCACCAATGAAACCGATGTGCTGATGCCTGCTCCCATCACCTACGCTCATCGTTTGGTACAGCGTCAGGCTGAAGTGCGCAAGAACGGCACGCTGCCGTGGCTGCGCCCGGATGCAAAAAGCCAGGTTACCTTCGAATATGATGACGGTAAGATCGTCAGTATTGATGCGGTGGTTCTGTCAACACAGCACGCAGAATACATTGCGCAAAGCGATTTGCATGAAGCGGTGATGGAAGAGATCATCAAGCCGGTTCTCCCGTCTGAATGGTTTTCTGCCAGCACCAAATTCTTTATCAACCCGACAGGCCGTTTTGTTATCGGTGGCCCGATGGGTGACTGCGGTTTGACCGGTCGCAAGATTATCGTGGATACCTACGGCGGTGCCGCGCGTCACGGTGGCGGTGCATTTTCCGGCAAAGACCCTTCCAAGGTTGATCGCTCTGCGGCCTATGCCGCGCGCTACGTGGCGAAGAATATCGTCGCTGCGGGGTTGGCTGATCGCTGTGAGATTCAGGTTTCCTACGCCATCGGCGTGGCCGAACCGATATCAATCATGATCGAAATCTTTGGCACAGAAAAAATTCCAACCGAGCGCCTCACTCAGTTGGTACGAGAGTTCTTCGATCTGCGTCCTTACGGGCTGATCCAGATGCTCGATCTGCTGCACCCGATTTATCAGGAAACTGCCGCTTACGGTCACTTTGGCCGCGAGCACTTCCCATGGGAAAAAACCGACAAGGCCGCACAACTGCGCGCATCTGCTGGTCTGTAACCACCACAAGGCATTCAGTTGCATCCCGTTTTGCCTCATTCTATCCTCAAAGCCATGAACTCGCCTCGCATTCCGATCGCGCTCCACCACACTGTCATGCACTGTCTGCGTGAACGCCTGCAATTCGCTAATCAAGCCTTAGGCAGCCAGTATTCGGAGCCCAGTGTCAGCTATCAGCAGCGCGGCGCAACCGCCGGGACCGCCTGGCTACAGCAATGGGAAATCCGCATGAACCCAGTACTGCTGCTCGAAAACCAGCAGGCTTTCATCGATGAGGTCGTTCCCCACGAACTGGCTCATCTGCTGGTGTATGCCCGCTTCGGCCGCGTAGCGCCCCACTGCAAAGAATGGAGCTGGATGATGGAACAGATTCTACAAACCCCTGCGAAACGCACACACCGTTTCGCCACCGCCTCCGTGCAAGGGCAAAACCTATCCTTTACCATTGCGCCTGTCAGCAGCACCAGTTAAGCGTGCGTCGCCATTACTATGCCCAACGCGGCGATGCCACCTATCGCTGCCTGAAGTGCGGTAACCACTCCAGTTTGACACCGCGCCACAAACCTGAGCCTTTATTCTCACTGCGCGATAAAACGCACAGTATCCATTTGCGCGACAGGTCGACGTTTGCTACTCTGCGCGTTTTATGCCAATGGGTAGATTTGGAGCATGCTTCGCAACATTCTTGTTATTTCCAAACTGAGTGATGCATTGTTTTCGGCGTTTGCCGCAGCGCAAATTCATCAGGGCGTCCCGGCTCCTTCTATTGCGGCTGCCGTATCTCCTGGGACGGTAAAAAAGGCACCCCATACCTCACCTCCTGCGGTTATACCGTGCGCAAAAACGCCGATCGCGCACAGCGTATCGAGTGGGAACACGTGGTGCCAGCCTGGCAGTTTGGTCATCAACGCCAATGCTGGCGAGAAGGCGGTAGAAAGAACTGTACCCGCGATGAGGTATATCGCGACATGGAAACCGATCTGCATAACCTGCAACCCAGCATTGGTGAGGTGAATGGCTATCGCAGCAACTTCATGGAATGGCTATCATCGCAGCAACTTCATGGAATGGCTATCGCAGCAACTTCATGTATGGTCAATGGAACGGTGGCGAAGGCCAGTACGGCCAATGCGCGATGAAGATTGATTTCAAAAACAAGCTGGCAGAACCGCCCGAATTGGCAAGCGGTGCCATCGCCCGTACTCAGCTGTTTACCGTATGGGACAAGCGCTATCCGGTGATATCCTTGGAATGCACTCGTGACCAGCGCATAGCCGAGCAGCAGGGGAATCATAATCCTTACGTTCAGCAGGCTTGCCAGCGCTAGTTCCACTACCTACTATAAAGTGTTCAACCAATACCGCAGACCACGAGATGTGCTGCGGTGATAGCGTAAAAACATTGCCACCAGGCACACGCTAGTCAATCATCGAAGGCCAAGATAGACCTATGCGAATACCGCGTATTTTTCACCCCGCGACCGTGCCGCTCAAGGGAGGTGACATCGAATTGAGCGAGGATGCCGCCAATCATGTGGGCCGCATGCGGCACATGAATCCGGGCGACGCGTTGCAGCTTTTTGACGGCAGCAACCACTTTTTTGCCGCCGAGATCCTGTCGGTCAGTAAAAAGCAGGTTATCGTCCGCACGCAGCCCTGCGTTTGGCAGGACAAAGAGTCACCGCTCCATCTTCATCTGGGTCAGGTCATGTCGCACGGCGAGAAGATGGAGTTCACCGTGTAAAAATCTATTGAGCTCGGAATCAATATTGAGCTCGGAATCAATGTCATCACACCGCTGTTTTCTGAACGTTGCGGCGTGAAGCTGGACGGTGAACGACTAGAGAATGGACGGTGAACGACTAGAGAAAAAATCGCGCAGTGACAAAAAATCGCCATTGCCGCCTGCGAGCAATGTGGCCGAAACCAGATTCCTGAAATCCGGCCCGCCATGTCGCTTGAAGCGTGGTGCACCGAGCACAATGAAGCGCTGAAATTGAATTTACACCCGCGTGCGACGCACAGCATCAATACGTTGCCTGCAACGCTCTCGCGCGTTCGGTTACTCATTGGTCCCGAAGGGGGCCTGTCTGCCAATGAGATCGCGATGACAGCCCAGCACCACTTCACTAACATTCTATTGAGGCCACGCGTTTTACGTACTGAAACTACTGCACTTACCGCCATTACCGCCTTACAGGTGCGTTTTGGCGATGTGGGGTAGTAAAGGAGAAAAACCATGATCAAGCTCGGCATTGTGATGGATCCCATCAATTCCATTAACATCAAGAAAGACACCAGCTTTGCCATGCTGCTGGAAGCGCAACGCCGCAGTTATGAGCTGCATTACATGGAGATGAACGACCTCTATCTTCATGCCGGCGAAGCCCGTGCCATCACACGTCGCCTCAGCGTACAGTACGACTATGATGGCTGGTACGATTTTCACGGCGAACAGGATATCGCCCTGCACGAACTGGATGTGGTTTTGATGCGTAAGGATCCGCCATTCGATACCGAATTCATCTATACCACCTATATCTTGGAGCGGGCAGAAGAAAAAGGCACGCTGATCGTCAACAAGCCGCAAAGCCTACGTGACTGTAACGAGAAGCTGTTTACCGCCTGGTTTCCGCACCTGACGCCGGATACGCTGGTCACACGCCGCGCCGACAAACTGCGTCAGTTCCACCAGTTGCATGGTGATGTGATCCTCAAACAGCTGGATGGCATGGGCGGCGCATCGATTTTCCGGCTGAAACAGGATGACGCTAACGTTACAGTCATCATCGAAACGCTGACCGAACACGGCCAGCGCTACTGCATGGCACAAAACTATCTGCCCGCCATCAAAGACGGTGACAAACGCATTCTGGTGGTGGATGGCGAACCCGTGCCTTATTGCCTGGCGCGTATCCCGAAAAGCGGTGAAACGCGTGGTAACCTGGCAGCGGGCGGACGCGGTGAAGCACGCCAGCTGACGGAAAGAGATTGGCAAATCGCTCGCGCGGTGTCACCTACGTTGAAACAGAAAGGGCTGATTTTTGTCGGTCTTGACGTCATCGGAGATCGACTGACGGAAATCAATGTGACCAGCCCTACCTGCGTATGGGAAATCGAAGCAGCATTTCCTGACGTTTCCATCACCGGTATGCTTATGGATGCCATTGGGCGCTGCCTGGCAGACCGCCAACGTTAATATTCTGTACGTTAATGTTCTGAACATTAAGATTCTTGGCGTTAATGTTCTCTACGTTAAGGCACTTCGCGTTACGTTAAGGTATCTTGCAATCGGTGCCCAGCATGCTGGATACCCACCGATACCAGCCCGTGGCAACACGGGCTCCCCCTTATCCTTGACAAGAGCGAATAACCACGCATAATGAATTTACAGCATCATTTTCTTATCGCCATGCCAGCCGTTCAGGACCCGGTTTTCAAACGCGCCCTGATTTATATTTTTGAGCACAATGAAGACGGCGCAATGGGGCTTATCGTCAATAAACCGATGAAACAATTTTCGGTAGAAAATATCCTGAGCAAGCTGCATATCGAGCCTACGCCGCGCGATCCCGATATTCGTCTGGATAAACCGGTGTTCTCCGGTGGTCGCTGGGAGACGATCGCGGTTTTATTCTGCACACGCCGCAGTCAGGTTTTGGTTCCAGCATCATTTTGGTTCCAGCATCAGTATATCCAGCGATATGATGGTTACCACGTCAAAAGATGTGCTGGAGACGCTGGGCACGCCGACACAGCCCCGTGAAACGATGGTTGCCTTAGGGTTAGGGTATTCCGGCTGGGAACAGGGACAATTGGAAACGGAGCTGCTGGAGAATATGTGGCTCACCGCTCCGGCAGAAGCCAATATCCTGTTCCATACTCCGATTGCAGAGCGTTGGCGCATGGCTGCTAAAAGGATCGGTATCGATATCCACAATATCGTGGCCGATGCGGGGCATGCCTGATGACCAACCGAACCATGCTAGCCTTCGATTTTGGCACCAAAAGCATCGGCGTAGCCATCGGCCAAGAGATCACTGGCACCGCGCGAGCACTCACCGCGTTCAAGGCGCAGGACGGCGAGCCTGACTGGAACCAGGTAGAAAAAATAATCAACGAGTGGCAGCCTGATTTACTGGTGGTGGGACTGCCGCTGAACATGGATGGTACCGAGCAGGAGCTGACCGCAAGAGCGCGTAAATTCGCCAACCGCTTACACGGCCGTTTCGGCAAACCGGTCGAACTACAGGATGAGCATCTGAGCACCGTAGAAGCACGGGCAGACCTGTTTGAACGCGGTGGGTTCCGCGCATTGAATAAAAGCCAGGTGGATGCCACCTCGGCCGTCATTATTCTGGAAAGCTGGTTCAGTCGTCAAACGCCGGGGAAGTAAAGAGATACTCATCCTATTTCACTTTCACGTAGCAGAGATGCTGGCCACGCGAAGTCGTTAGGGTATGACAATACATCTCAGCGGCGTTCGTGCAAACCGTCGCTATTCGTCCGGAAACTCAGCGATGAAACGTTCCACGTCATTCACCATGGATTCGGTGCCAACAAAGAATGGGCAGCGCTGGTGCAATTTCTCCGGCTCAATATCAAGAATACGGCGTGCGCCATCACTGGCTTTACCGCCTGCCTGTTCTGCCAGGAATGCCATCGGGTTGCATTCGTAATGCAAGCGCAGTTTTCCTTTCGGATAGCTTGTGGTGCTCGGATACAAGTAGATGCTGCCTTTCAGCAGTTTACGGCGGAAATCCGCCACCAGTGAGCCGATATAGCGCGAGTATAGCGCGAGGTATAAGGACGCTGCGTTGCTTCATCCTGCTCCTGGCAATACTTGATGTATTTCTTCACGCCCTGCGGGAATTTGATGTAGTTCCCTTCGTTAATCGAGTACATATTCCCTTTTTCAGGGAATATGTACACACTCGTGCGATAGACAGAAAAGGTGCGGTGCGATAGACAGAAAAGGTGCGATAGACATAGACAGAAAAGTGCGATAGACAGAAAACGCCCAGAGAAGGATCATAGATAATAGATAAAAGCATGCACGCCGTGACCAATGGTGTACACCAACATGGTCGAGTAACCGTTCACGATATACCTTACTGCCACCTGTTTGTTACCCGGTTGCAGAAAATCACGCTTCCGTGACCGGCGTACCCAACGGGGTAATACGACGGTAAGAGAAGATGGTACTAACAGATACGTTAACATCAATGTTGGAAGACCCATCCAGCGGGTCCATTAACATCACATATTTGGCGTTTAGACCGCGGTCGCCTTCAAAAACGACGATCTCATCTTCTTTTCGGAGGCAATCCCCGCTACTTCACCATGCACTTTCAGTGCCGCTTTCAGTTTTTCATTGGCATACAGATCCAGCTTCATCTGCACTTTGCCCTGAACGTTTGACACGCCGCTGGTTCCCAGGATATCAACCAACCCAGCTTTGTTGATATCACGGTGAATAATTTTGGCACCCAGTTTGAGTGCGGACATGCGGACAACAGCTCGGTCAGTTCACCGGTTGCGTGAGAGAAATCATGCTGTTTTTCGACGATAAATTCGCCTAACGTGTTCATAACACTATTCCAGAATCTACGTACGAATGAAAAATGGTTTCAGTTTTCACCGCTCATGTTTGCGCATGCAGTGTAGCCCAACAGAAAACCGCACCTAGTCAAATCCATTTCTGCGTATTCCAGGCGCTGGAATACGCGAAGACTTTCAGGAACTGATGGAAAATATATGCGTATTCATATTCTTGGCATCTGCAGCACCTTTATGGTGGACGGTTTAGCACTGCTCGCTCGTTCACTGGTACATTAGGTTACCGGTTTGGATGCCAACGTCTATCCTCCGATGAGCATGTTGCTGGAAGAACAAGGCATCAGCCTCATTCAGGGATATGATCCGGCACAGTTAGATCCTACGCCAGATTTGGTGATCAAGGCATCAGCCTCATTCAGGGATATGATCCGGCACAGTTAGATCCTACGCCAGATTTGGTGATCATTGCAACGCCATGAGTTGCGGCAATCCTTGCGTTGAGGCTGTGCTGGAAACAAGCATTCCCTGCGTCTCCGGGCTGCAGTGGCTGCATGACGCTGTGCTGCGTGAACGCTGGGTGATTGCCGTTGCGGGCATACACGATAAAACCACCACACCAGGGATGGTAACCTGGATTCTGGAATCCTGCGGCTACCAACCCGGCTTCGTCATAGGCGAAGTACCGGGCAACTTCACCATTTCTACCCGCTTGGGCGGCGGCACCTTTATGGTAGTGAAAGCCGACGAATATGACTGTGCATTCTTCGACAAACGTTCAAAATTCGTGCACTACGTGCCGCGCACGCTGCTCCTGAACAACCTCGAATTCGATCATGCAGATATTTTTGACGATCTGAAAGCCATTCAGAAACTTGACGATCTGAAAGCCATTCAGAAACAGTTCCACCATCTGGTTCGCCTGGTGCCGGGAACAGGAAAAATCATTCTTGCAGGCAATGACTTACACCTTAAACAGGTGATGGGCATAGGCTGTTGGAGTGAACAGGAACTGGTGGGCAATGAAGGTGTCTGGAAAGCGAAAAAAATCACGACCGATGCCAGCGAATTTCAGGTTTATCTGAATGATGAGTTGATCGGCGAAGTACGCTGGAAACTGATAGGCGAGCATAACATGCATAACGCCTTGATGGCCATCGCGACGGTGCGCCATGTAGGCGTACCCGCAGAAGAAGCCTGCCGGACGCTAGGCGGATTTATCAATGTCTGTCGCCGCCTTGAACTGCGCGGCACGGTCAACAATATCAGCGTCTATGACGATTTTGCGCACCACCCGACGGCGATTCTTGCCACGCTGGCAGCCTTACGCAGCAAGGTGGGCGGAACGGCACGCATTCTGGCTGTACTGGAACCGCGCTCAAACACCATGAAAATGGGCGTTATCAAGAATGAGCTGGCCCCGTCATTAGGGCGTGCAGATGAAGTGCTCCTGTTCCAACCGCAGCACATTCCGTAGCAGGTGATTGAAGTGGCTGATGCCTGTTGCAGCCTGCACACTGGAGCGCGGATATCGACACACACGCTGGTCGAGATTATCGCCAAAAACGCTTAACCCAGCGACCATATTCTGATGATGAGTAACGGTGGGTTCGGGAATATTCACGACACCTTATTGGCGGCGTTGGAAAATAAAGTAGCATCTGCTCAGGATCAAAGCAACGTGTTGTAAAACATAAGTGTTGTAAAACATAAAAGGACGGATTTCCATCCTTTGATGTTGCCGATAAACCTACCTAAAATGATGTTGCCGATAAACCTACCTAAAACAGTTCCCCCTATCTGAGCCATCTTCGGCGAAAGCCTAGAATGACAAGAGAGGAGCAAGGATAACGAGGGGAAAAGTAACGAAAGTAACGTTATCATAGTAACGTTGTCATCCGTCAAAAGGACGGGAAACCGTCCTTTTTTGTTTATGCGCTTAATGCGGGTTATGCATTACACATCAAACGGATCGCGCAGGATCATAGTTTCGCTACGGTCAGGGCCGGTGGAGATAATATCAACCGGCACGCCGGTGACCTCTTCCACGCGCTTGATGTAGTTCAGCGCAGCCTGCGGCAGTTTGCTGTGATCTTGCACACCAAAGATGCTTTCCGTCCAGCCCGGCTGGGTTTCATAGATAGGCTCGATGCCTTCCCAACCTTCAGCCGCCAGCGGCGTCACATCCACTTCATCACCGTTCGGCATACGATAGCCGACGCAGATCTTCACTTCTTTCAGTCCATCCAGCACGTCCAGTTTGGTCATGCAGAAACCGGACAGGGAGTTGATCTGTACGGCACGGCGCACGGCAACCGCATCCAGCCAACCGGTACGGCGACGACGGCCTGTGGTTGCACCAAACTCGTTGCCTTTCTGCGACAGATGCTCGCCAACATCATTAAACAGCTCGGTAGGGAATGGACCTGCACCAACGCGGGTAGAGTAAGCTTTGACGATACCCAGCACGTAATCCACGTAACGCGGCCCCAGACCAGAACCGGTAGCAACGCCGCCCGCCGTCGTGTTAGAAGAGGTCACGTACGGATAGGTACCGTGGTCAATGTCCAGAAGCGTGCCTTGCGCGCCTTCGAACATCACTAGATCGCCACGCTGATGCGCTTTGAACAGCAGATCGGAAACATCAACCACCATTGCAGTGAGAATGCAGGCAATCGCCAGCACATCATCCAGCACTTTCTGGTAGTCCACCGCTTCCACTTTGTAATAATTCACTAGTTGGAAGTTGTGGTACTCAACGATCTCTTTCAGTTTGACGGCAAACGCCTGCTTGTCGAACAGATCGCCCACACGTAAACCACGACGCGCCACTTTATCTTCATACGCCGGGCCGATACCACGACCCGTGGTGCCAATAGCTTTCTCACCACGCGCTTTTTCGCGCGCGTTATCCAACGCAACGTGATAAGGAAGAATCAGCGGACATGCTGCAGAAAGCAGCAGACGTTCGCGTACCGGAACACCGCGTGCTTCCAATGCGGTCATCTCTTTCATCAACGCATCAGGTGCCAGCACAACACCGTTACCAATGATGCTAACCACGTTTTCACGCAGGATGCCAGAGGGGATTAAGTGGAGGACGGTTTTCTCACCGTTGATAACCAGAGTGTGGCCAGCATTGTGACCACCATGGTAGCGCACAATATACTTAGCCCGTTCAGTCAGCAGGTCAACGACCTTGCCTTTACCTTCGTCACCCCATTGGGTGCCCAGTACGACGACGTTCTTACCCATTTCAAGAATCACCAAGTTGCTTAAAAACGGATTTTATCATCTCACTTGGTTGCTTTCAGTACTTTTAGCATACGTTTGCGCACATTTTTTGATGCCATTCAGCTTTCGGCGCGATGACGCAACATGCAGTAGATCACGATGCCGGCAACCACTAATCCGCCGCCAAAACGACGAAAAATCGTGTCTAGTTGCTGCGCCATCACCAGGATCATGTGACGCCAAATCCGTGGAAACAGCAGCCCCAGTCCTTCCACAATCAAGACTAGGCCCAGCGTCAGCCAAATGGTGATACTCATACCTACTCCAATAGAAAATTTTGCCATTAAAAAAGCCCATATAACTAAAAGCCCATATAATTATACGGGCTTTTGGTGAAAAATGGTAAAGCTAATCAGCTGCAAGCGATGTCGTCGGCGAACGCATATAGCGGAAGAAGTCGCTATCCGGGCTCAATACCATAACATCCTGATTGTCGTTGAAGCTGGCTTCATAGGCACGCAGGCTACGGATAAAGGCATAGAAGTTCGGGTCTTCGCTAAACGCGTTAGCAAGCAGCCGGGCCGCTTCCGCATCCCCTTCACCGCGCATGATCAGCGCTTCACGTTCCGCTTCAGCCAGGGTGCGCGTCACCAAATAATCTGCCGCCGCTTTAAGTTTCTCCGCCTGTTCCTGACCTTGAGAACGGTGACGACGTGCAACCGCTTCACGTTCTGCACGCATACGGGCGAAGATCGCATCCGACACTTCCGTCGGCAGGTTGATCTGCTTGATACGCACATCGATCACTTTAATACCGAGAGCCGCCATACTGTTCGGGTTGATATGCGGCTGCGCACCCTTGGTCTCTTGCTCCACGCGTGCGGCAGCAGAGGCAATGGCGCTATCCGCTTCGGTGGTTTCACCGGTACCGGTATTCAGCGCATCACGCACGTCCAACATCAGTCGGCCACGGGAATCGGTAACAATACCGCGCACATCCAAACGACCGATTTCAGAACGCAAGCGGTCACTGAACTTACGTTTGAGCAGCACTTCTGCCTGAGAAATGTCACCACCGCCCGTCGCCAGGTAGTAGCGGCTGAAATCACTGATACGCCATTTGATGTAAGAATCTACGATCAGATCTTTCTGCTCCGAGGTGATGAAGCGATCGGCCTGGTTTTCCATGGTCTGAATGCGCGCATCCAGCATCTTCACGGTATCAATAAGCGGTACTTTAAACTGCAAACCTGGCACATAGATAACAGGCTTGTTCTCATCATCGCGCAATACTTTCCCGAAGCGCATCACAATGCCTCGCTGGCCTTCCTGCACCACAAACACTGAGGCATACAGCGCCATCAGCACCAGGACAAGGATAAAAACGACAGGCTTACGCATTATTATTCTCTCCCAAAATCACGCTGCGCGTTTGCACGGCGCTGGTCCATGACGGTTCCACCCGTGCTGGTACGAGTTTGTCCGGTGGTTGTTCCGTTGTTGTTCGGTGCAGAGGGCGGTCGCATCGGCGCAGCCGTGGTGTTACTGGTCGAGTTATCGCTGGCATTGCCTGTCTGACCGCGCATCAGTTGATCCAACGGCAGCACCATCAGGCTATTACCTTTGTCATTAACCAACACTTTCCGGGTATGTCCCAGTACGCGCTCCATTCTTTCGATATAGAGACGTTCGCGGGTGATTTCTGGCGCGGCTTTGTATTCCGGCAGAATCTTGGCGAAACGCGCCACTTCACCCTGCGCTTCAAGCGTGATACGCGCGCGATAAGCACGTGCCTCTTCCAGAACACGCTGTGCCTGACCGTTCGCACGCGGCTGCACTTCGTTAGCATAGGCTTCTGCTTCACGAATGTATTGCTGTTCGTTCTCACGTGCCGCGATAGCGTCATCAAACGCGGCTTTCACTTCCTCTGGCGGACGCGCTGCCTGGAAGTTAACGTCCAACAGGGTTAATCCCATGTTGTACGGACGAATGGTTTCTTCCAATACGCGTTGCGTGTCAGTACGCACGATGGAGCGTCCCTCAGTGAGAATTTTGTCCATGGTGCATTTACCGATAACGCCGCACAGGGCGCTGTCAGTCGCCTGATGCAGGCTGTAGTCGGCATTAGTAACACTAAACAGATAGCGCTCAGGCTCCGTCACACGATACTGAACGTTCATCTCCACGCGCACCACATTTTCATCCGACGTCAACATCATGCCAGAGGTGGCTAATTCACGCACAGATTCCACGTTTACCGCCCGAACCGAGTCGATAAATGTCGGTTTCCAGTTCAGACCCGGACCTACCAGGTGGCTGAACTTGCCAAAGCGTGTCACTACGCCGCGCTCGGCTTCTCGGATGGTGTAAAAGCCGTTCGCGGCCCAAATCACCACGGTCGCTACTGCGACAATACCCACGACCCGACCATTCAGACCGCTGCCAGAGGTGCCGCCACCATTACCTGAATTCCTGCTTCCGCCCAGTTCGCCCAGCTTTTTGCTCAGCTTGCGGAAGATATCATCCAGATCGGGAGGACCTTGATCCCGGCCGCCTTTATTATTATCCCGGCCGCCTTTATTATTTCCGCCAGAGTTGCCGCCTTGATTATTGCTGCTCCCCCACGGGTCGCGGTCCTGTCCGTTATTACCGGGCTGATTCCACGCCATATTTTAGCTCCATTCTTTTATGATTGGTGTTCTTCAGGTTCAATATCCCAGAGTCCGCAGAACAATGCCGAGATCGACCAACATGTCAGTCTCAAACCACATAATCCGCGAGTTCTTGCTCTTATTTGCAAAGACGACGCCAATCCACCATCGGCATACGCACAATAAGACCCAGGCGACCGTCTTCCTCAATCCATTCTTTTGCCTGAAGCTGGTAAAAACGACTACGAAGGCGTCCTGCCTGCGGAGGAAGGCTCAGAGAATAATGTGCGATGTCCCCTGATAGCATCTACGTAACTGCCTGAAATAACAAAGAAATACTGTCACCCGTTTGGGCAGAAAGCCATATCCTGACCAGCACATTCTCTTCGTTGAGATCGATACGTGGAACGAAACCGTCCAGCATGTCGATTTTGTTCATCACGAGCAGCACAGGAATTTCATCAGCATCGATTTCTGCCAGCACTTCGTTTACCGCTGCAATATTTCTCGCCGATACGAGGATCGGCAGCATCCACCTACGAGGATCGGCAGCATCCACCAAGTGCAACAACAACGATGCCTGACGCGTTTCCTGCAATGTCGCTTTAAACGCCGCCACCAAATCGTGCGGCAAGTGACGAATAAATCCCATGGTGTCAGCCAACACCGTATCCCCGACATCCACAACATTAATCCGTCGCAGAGTAGGGTCCAGTGTGGCAAACAACTGATCGGCAGCATAAACGCCTGCCGCTGTCATTTCGTTAAACAGGGTGGATTTCCCGGTGTTGGTGTAGCCCACCAACGCAACCGTAGGCACGTCCGCACGCATTCTGGCTCGACGCCCTTGTTCACGCTGCTTCTCCACTCGCTCAAGGCGAGAGAGGATTTGCTTGATACGCGTACGCAACAAGCGACGGTCGGTTTCGAGCTGGGTTTCACCCGGCCCACGCAGGCCAATTACCCCTTTCTGGCGCTCGAGGTGCGTTCATCCCCTTACCAGACGCGTGCAAGGTGACGCAACTGCGCCAGTTCAACCTGCAATTTCCCCTCGTGAGTAAGCGCAAGCTGGGCAAAAATATCCAGAATCAATCCGGTTCTGTCGATAACACGGCATTCGCACAAACGCTCAAGGTTACGCTCCTGAGCAGGCGTCAACGCATGGTTGAACAACACAACAAAGGCATCGGTGGCTTTCACAGCCTGTGCAATTTCTTCCGCCTTGCCTTCACCCACAAAACATTTGGAGTGCGGTGCCTTGCGGCTACCGGTGATCACCTGCGATGACTCGATACCGGCGGAGGAAACCAGAGATTCAAACTCCAGCAAATCGTCCGTATCTTTGTCTTGCGACTTTGTCTTGCGACAAATAAAAATAAATATGAACCAATACGGCCTGTTCACCGTTCATAACGGTCAAACAAACGTGCGACCTCTCAAACAAACGAAAAACACCCTGGTGGCAAGAGCTAGCGATGTGTACAGGCACCCCACCGGGGTGAAAGCGCAATACGCGTTATTCCGAGTCATCACTTTCCTGCGCCGACGACTGCTGATTTGCAGACGAACCACCATGGTAGTTGCTGGTGCCAGGGTTATTGCTGTGATGAGAAACCGGACGAGACGGCACCACAGTGGAGATGGCATGCTTATACACCATCTGGCTAACCGTATTTTTCAACAAGATAACGAACTGATCGAAAGACTCGATCTGGCCCTGCAACTTGATACCATTCACCAAATAAATAGAAACCGGAACACGTTCGCGACGCAGCGCGTTCAGGAACGGGTCTTGCAAAGATTGCCCCTTAGCCATTCTATATTTTCCTTATTTGCTTGTTGTTTGTAACAAAGAACCCCAAGGCTCTAAAATAATGATGTAAAAAATTGTGCGCTGAGACTCGCCAATTGTACACAATCTGCCACCCTATGCACTAACTATGCGCGTATAATAAACTCTCATATCAAGGTGCCTGTACCACCGCCATCACACGTTCAAACGCATCCTGCGGTTTTTCACTGTCCAACCAATGAACGCCGTCCCAACCGCGCAGCCAGGTCATTTGACGTTTCGCCAACTGACGTGTCGCGCAGATACCACGGAACACCATCTCATCGTAATCATACTCGCCGGATAAATATGACCACATCTGGCGATAACCAACGCAACGAGCAGACGGCAAATCCTGATGTAAATCGCACCGGGCAAAGAGCGAACGTACTTCCGTCTCAAATCCTGCCGCCAGCATCTGCTGAAAACGCAGCGCGATGCGTTCATGCAACAGCTCGCGCGTTACCGGTGCAATGGCAAACTGATGCACACGGTAAGGCAACGCCTCACCCGCTGTTTTTGTCAGCTCTGTTAAAGTGTTACCTGAAACGAAAAAAACTTCCAGTGCCCGGCACAGTCTCTGTGGATCATTTGGATGAATCCGAGCCGCTGCAACGGGATCAATCTCACGCAATTGACGGTGAAACGCTTCCCACCCCTGCTCACGCGCCTGCGCTTCGATGCGCTGGCGCACAGCCATATCGGCTGATGGCAGCGGTGACAACCCATCCAGCAGCGCCTTGAAGTACAGCATGGTTCCCCCGACCAGCAAGGAAATACGCCCGGCAGCGGTAATTTCCGCCATCTCCCGCAACGCATCGCGGCGAAAATCCGCGGCGGAATAAGCCTGCATCGGATCCAGAATATCGATCAAACGGTGTGGAGCCTGAGCCAGTTCCTCAGCGCTGGGTTTAGCGCTGCCGATATCCATTCCTTTATAGATAAGGGCGGAGTCCACACTAATCAACTCAACGGGCAACGATTGTCGCAACGCCATCGCCAGCGCCGTTTTTCCTGACGCCGTCGGCCCCATGATAAAAATCGCCGGGGGAAGGATTGCGCTCGATAATTCAGTCATGCTTTCAAAGCATTAATGGCATCTTCCACGCTAACCCGCTGCAATAGCGACGCGGGCGGCTGTTTCGGCAGTTCCGGATAAAGTCGTTCTATTTCCATCAACAGTTGTATCGCCTGCGCCTGGCTCCAACGCTTGTGGTCACTGTGCAACTGTTCCGACAACCAGGTCGCCAGTTGCTCAGGCGTGCACGCAGGTTGCAACGCAAGATAGCCTAACAGTTCAGAGATCAAGTTTTGTAAATTTTGTTGGCGCAATGGTAAAGGTACAGCACGCAGTAACGCCCTCTGGGACTCCAGCGCGATATCAATACCAAACTGCACCAATAGCTCCTGATGATGAAGCAGCGCTTCGCGTTCATTTTTTTCCACGGTCAAACGTTGTGGAATCAATAATGGCTGGGGGCGTAACCCTTGTTCCTGCGGCAACAGCTGCGCCCGCTTGAGATAGCACTCGGCATGCGTCAGTGAGACCATCGCCAACCCGTACTGATACTCCACCAGTGCAAAACTGGGCGGAAACACGGTTAACAGACGGCCGAAACCTTGCGCCACGCTGACCAATTCCAAATCTGGCACAGGCGCTGACATGACGCTGTCGATGGGTTCTTGAACCGCCTCCGCTATCGACGCTGGTTTCAATAAAGTCTGGTAAAGCTCACCCTGTTTTTTTTGGTAGGGTGCGCCAGCGAGGGGCATCGGCCCTCGCCCTTGTGTTTGAGAATCGCGTGACTGATAGGCCGGGGCACTCTCCTTCATCTGACGTGCCGGAACGTCTGTCGCTTTCGGCGACGCATGCTCTATCGGACGTGCGAGCTGCGCAAACTGGTTTTCTCCTGCGGAGATGCGATTTTCCGGCTGCCAGGCAATGGCTTCGCCTGCCACATCGGAGGCCATGGCCGCCAACGGTAGCTCAGACGCCTGCTGTAATACGCTCACCACAGCCTGATAGATAAAATCGTGCACCAAACGCGACTCATGGAAACGCACTTCGTGCTTAGCCGGGTGCACGTTGACGTCAACCTGGTGCGGATCCACTTCAAGAAACAGCAGGTAGGCAGGCTGCTGCTCACCGTGCAAACTATCCTCGTAAGCCTGGCGGATAGCGTGATTAATCAGCCGATCGCGCATCATGCGTTGATTGACGTAGCAATACTGCATGTCGGTCAGTTGCTTTGCGCCCTCGGGATCGACCACCCAACCGTGGATAGATAAATCGCCGTGTTGCCACGAAATACGCAGCGCGTGTTGCAAAAACAGCGGTCCGCAAATACTGCCAACACGGCGCTCATGCTGTGAGGCATCCGGCGCGGCGCGGTACTGGCGGATTGTTTTACCATTATGGTTAAGGGTAAACGCCACATCGAAGCGCACCAGCGCGATGCGACGCACCACTTCATCTATATGCGCGAATTCTGTCTTTTCTGTGCGCATGAATTTGCGCCGCGCGGGAGTGTTGTAGAACAGATCGAGTACTTCCAGCGTGGTGCCCACCGGATGCGCCGCCGGTTTTACCGTCACCGCCATATATCGGCCTTCCGCATAGGCCTGCCACGCTTCATTCTGGTCCGCCGTACGGGACGTCAGCGTTAAGCGCGAAACTGAACTGATACTCGCCAGCGCCTCGCCGCGAAAACCCAGGCTGATAATCGCTTCGAGATCGTCCAGCGTGGCAATTTTGCTGGTTGCATGACGCGCCAGCGCTAAGGCCAGATCGTCTTTGCCAATTCCAGTGCCGTTATCACGAATCCGAATACGCTTTGCACCGCCGCGATCGATATCGATATCAATTTGGGTCGCCCCAGCATCGAGACTATTCTCCACCAGTTCCTTCACCACAGAAGCGGGACGTTCCACCACTTCTCCGGCGGCAATCTGGTTAGCCAGTTGGGGAGGCAAAACCTGAATCGGCATGCGAGTTCCTCTGTTATTGACGCAGGCGCGTCGTGAACGGTATCAGGCAGACGGGATAATCAGCGTCTGCCCAAGTTGGTACCGTGCCGGACGTCATGTCATTGGCACGTCATTGGCACGTTGGATTTCCTTCATACTTACACCATATCGCATGGCGATGGCACTCAGGCTATCTCCTTTTACCACTTTATATTTGACCGGAACGGTGGTACGCGACACCGGGGCCGATGCAGTCGATGTGCGAGCCCCTTCAGGAATGCGCAATTTTTGCCCCACCCATACGCCATATTTTTTCAGATTATTCTCACTGCGCAATGCCGCCATACTGACGCCGTAACGCGCCGCGATACCTGAAAGAGACTCACCGCGCGCCACGGTATGCCTCATGGTCGCTGTACTACTGGATGCCGAGGTCGAGGGCGTTGCAGCCTTACGGTTGACCGGCTGTACGATCGGTCGGTTTTCCTGCTTTGGGACGGATTGTACTGGATGCACCTGGAAATAGCTGCGCAACCCCCCGGTAGATCGCCGTGGCGATTTTATCCTGATAATCGCTGCTTCCCAGCAGACGCTCTTCGGTCAGATTGCTGATAAAGCCTGTTTCCACCAACAACGAGTGGAATATCCGGCGAACGCAGCTCGCCCAGGCTGGTGTGTTCTGGACGGCATTTGTGCAACGACCCGACGCGTTGCATTTCCTGCAACACTTTGATCGCCACGTCATAACCGACACTCTAAGAGTGACCAAACTGCAAATCCAGTACCGCTTGGCTCAGGTAAGGATCGGCACTGTTGTTTTCCAGCAGATCCCCTGCGCCCCCCAACAATTCTGACTGCTTCTCGTGCTGTTCCAGCCATTTGGCCATTTCACTATTAGCACGCCGATTGGAGAGTACCCACACGGAAGCACCGGAAGACCCGTGGTTCGGCGAAGCATTCGCATGAATGGAAACCAGCAGGTTGGAACCTTGCTTACGTGTCACATCGGAGCGACCCATGACAGATATGAAGTAATCACCGTCACGCGTCATCACGCCTTTAAAATTAGGATCGCTATTAAGCAAAGAAAGAAGTATGCAATTTGCGCCCAATCGCCAGCGTCACGTTTTTCTCGCGCAAGCCAGAAGACCCAATAGCACCTTGGTCCTGCCCACCGTGTCCGGCATCAATGGCGACGATAACCGGTTCGCTGGCACCGCCAGAATGCAGCGTTACTGCACGTGCGGAGGCATTGCTGTTCACCACCACGGTAGGATTGTTGTTAAACGGATTGCCACCCGATTCAACCGGTGCCGTATTAAGGGTTTCGCGCGTAATGGAAGTCACTAACGGTGCTTTTATCACCTTCGCTTTCTGCTGCGCGGCAACGGTAAACAACACGTTAAACCCTGCGCCAGCTTTCTGTGTCGCGGCGCGCGTTTTGGCCGGCTGGGTCAAATCCAGCACCAGTCGCAGGCTCTGTGCATCCTTCGCCTGACTGGTACGAATACGTTTGATAATGTTTTGCCCGCTGAACTCCAGCGGCAACCCTTGAATCACCCCCGTCTGTCGGATGTCGATCACTACCCTATCCGGGTTGTTAAGCGGGAAAAAAGGCATAGATCGGTTGTCCGCTGAAATTCAAACTGACCGTCGCCTGATTATCACCGTTTTCCACCTTAATATCAGAGAGGCTAGATATCAGAGAGGCTAGCGGCCCAACCCGTACTGGCCAGCAGTAGTCCAGCCCACATCACCAGAGCGAGCACGCGTTGCATCATGGCGTTTCACTCTCCGGTAGGGGAGATATCTGCGCCAAAATACGCTCACCCAGCGCCGATATGGCGATCACCTGTACGTGTCGCCCTTGCGCTTCATAGTTCAGATGCACTTCAAGATCGGCGCTAGGGAGAATGTCTTCACCCTGCTGCGGCCACTCAATCAGGCAGATGGCATCGTGCGTTACGTAGTCGCGGATCCCCATAAATTCCAGCTCTTCTGGATCGGCCAGACGGTAAAGGTCAAAATGATACACCGCCAGCGGTGACAGCGCGTAAGGCTCCACCAGCGTATAGGTGGGGCTTTTCACGTTTCCCTGATGGCCGCGCGCCTGAAGGAAGCCGCGGCTGAACGTGGTTTTACCTGCGCCCAGATCGCCAAAAAGATAAATACTGCATGTGCTGTCGCAGGCCTGCGCCAACGATGCCCCTAATGCGATGGTAGCTGCCTCATCCGGCAGCGGAAAATCTACTTTTTTCATTCTTCTAAGGGTATCCACTCTTCTAAGGGTATCCACTCAGGATTAACACAGCGGGACAATACTGGCATCAGATCGGTTGCCAACATCCCTCGCGTGCCGCGCTGCTCGGCCAGCGCAAGCCGCTGCGTAGCGTGACAATTTTGTCCAAGCAATGCGCCAATTTTTGTCCAAGCAATGCGCCAATAATACCAGACAACACGCCGCCCATGCCGCCGCTCACTATGCCAGGATTGCCGACATCAATCAGCGCCAACACATCAGACTCATCGACAATCACGGTACCCGCCACTTTTAGCACGACCGTGCCACCATAGCGTTGTACCAGTTTCTGGGCAGCAAGTAAGCTATCACTTTCAATCTCCGCCACTCGGCAATTCAGCAGGCGGGCCGCTTCCCCAGATGTTGGGTTGAAGTACGATTTTAACGTTTAAAAGGGCTCATTGCCAGCAGGTTTAGCGCATCCGCGTCCCATAGCATGGGTTTTTCACAATTTTCCACGGCGCGCCGTGCGCTTTTCGCCCAGCCATCTTGCCCCAGCCCGGCACAATCACCACCACGTTGGCCCAGTCAAGCCTTTCACACAGGGTGGCATCACTCAGCGCTTGCACCATCAGTTTCGGGCGTGCCATCAGCAACGCCGCCTCGTATTGCATGTGAGTGAGTACTCGCACCAACCACGTACCACTGCGCAATGGGGCTTCTCCTGCCATCGCAATAGCCCCCCACCAACAGCAATCGGCCATGATCGCCAGCAATCGGCCATGATCGCCTTTGTGCGCCAGCGGCGAATGAGGCGTCAGCCAACCTGGTAAATGTTCACGTGATAAACGCCGTATCGGTAAATGTTCACGTGATAAACGCTGTATCGGCGCGGGATGCTGTTGCAACTAGCCTGAAAGGCCCAAATCCGTATAATGTAACGCGCTGACACGAGAGCGTACTCTTCCCGTCAACAGCCCTGGTTTTAGTTCCTGTCAATAGCCCTGGTTTTAGCGCAATAAAAGGTAACGGTGCACGCTGCGACGATCGCATCTTCTTGCACAGGCGCCGGTTTGCGCATTCAACCCGGAGGGAATACCCAGTGCCAGCACTGGCGCTGCATGGGCATTAGCGCGCGCGATCAGCGCATCATAGGGAGCACGCGGCGCGGAGGATAACCCAGTCCCCAGCAGGCCGTCGATAATCAAATCAATTCCGTCAGGCCAAGGGGCGTCGGGCGTCAATGCTACATCCCCCCTGCTGCCATGTCGCGTAGGCACACTGTGCTTCCTCTGATAGAGGGCGTACAGCCCCGCACGCGACTACGGTGGTTGCAATCCCTGCGCGCGCGCAAGCATAGCTATCGCCGCCATTGTTGCCATGCCAGCGCAGCACAAACCAACAGCGCGCATTGGGGTAGCAGCGACAGGCATATTGGTAAGTGGCTTCTCCAGCATGTTGCATCAACGCATAAAGCGTGGTTTTCGTTTGCCGCGCGACGTCAGGCTCTTCACGACGCAGCCAGTCGGGTGGATAAACGCAGTCTGGTAGCCTTTTCTGATGAGCAGGTACGGTATGGGGCATGAGTTCCTCCCGCGCTTGTGGCAAAAACGGATAACGCATGGTTATCTTCATGGTTATCTTTATGTCTCAACTTAGCAAGGTCTGAAAACGACTGCCAGAAACCTATAAGGTAAATGTCGTATGGCAACGGTGCCTTCAGCACACAGACTTCCGTCAGACGATGTGATAAAATGAGAGCGTTTATCTCTCCCAAATGGTTCCTCATTACTTACTCCCTACGACCTTGACCAACTCTCCCAGCACATCAAACAGTGGGGATACAAATTGGACTTGTAGTGGCACACTGAATTTGGCCACCTGAACAGATGAGATGATATGCTCATATCAGGACAACACAGGTGCCCCAATAAAAAAAAGAAATTTCAGTGCAGACTTCAAACGTGAATCCGCTCAGTTGGTTGTCGATCAGAACTACACCGTTGCTAAGGCTACCGTGCTCTTGATGTCAGACTCTCTGAACGGCTCTCGTTAATCAGAAAACTCAGGGCGCGTTATCCCGTGGCCACACTCTGCCACGTATTCAGGGTTCACCGCAAGGGTTCACCGCAGCAGCTATAAATACTGGAAATGCCGTCCTGATGAACCGGGCAGAAGGCGTACAGATGAACCGGGCAGAAGGCGTACAGAGCTGCGCAGCAAGATTCATAAACTGCACGATTCAGAAACTGCACAACATCAGTCATGGCTCAACTGGGGCGAGAAATATCGCCGCAATGGCAACGTTCAGGGGCTTCCGGATGGAGCGCTGGCTTGCCGGCAGAATCATGAAAGAGCTGAGGCTTGTAAGCTGCCAGCAACCGAAACACAGATATATACGCGGTGGTCGGGACCATGTTGCGATACCGAATTATCTTGAGTGCCAGTTCGCCGTCACATAACTACACCTGGTGTAGGGCGGCGATGTGACATATGTCTGGACAGGAAAACGCTGGGCGTACCTTGCTGTTGTTCTCGACCTGTTCGCCAGAAAACCGGTGGGCTGGGCAATATCGTTCTCACCAGATAGCCAGCTGACCACTAAGGCGCTGGAAATGGCTTTTGAAAATCGGGGCAGGGTAGCCATTACACAAGCAGGCAGTTCTGTCAGTTGCTGTGGCGTTACCGGATAAAGCAGAGTATGAGCCGGCGCGGAAACTGCTGGGATAATAGCCCGATGGAGCGCTTCTTCAGAAGCCTGAAAAATGAATGGATACCGGTAATGGGATACGGGAGCTTCACCGAAGCAGCCCGCTCCATAACGGACTATATCGTGGGATATTACAGTACACTCATACCGCACGACTATAACGTTTGGTTACCACCAAACGAATCGGAAAATCGGTTCTGGAAGGTTCTGGAAAAACTCTAAACCTGTAGCCAGTTTTAGTTGACCACTACACTGCTCTGAAACAGTATAACTATCGTCTGGTCATACATCACCGGCAAACGTGGATGGGGATGGTCCGCGTAAAGGATTTTACCTGTGCTATCGACGAGGGCGTAACCCAGTGTTGGGTTGTGTAGCTGAGCGCCTACTTGATTATCTTGGCAAACAACATGTTTTTTTTGGCACTTGTCATTAGTAAGGCCTCACTCGGGGCGAAAACCGTCTCTACAGTAGAGGAAAATAACATAACACAAACGTCATTTTTTATAATCCAATTCTCCGGATAATTGTAGAAAAAATAGGCAACAACCCAACAGAAATGTGCATTGAATGCCTGCTGCCAGCTGCTGATAATAGCGCACATCATTCATACTGAACGATCGGTATCCATCTCCCGAAAGCGTTACCCGGGATTTCTTATCAAGGCGTTGAACTGGATAATTACCCTATCCCTATGCAAAATTTCACACTTTATACCCAGACCAAAATTCTGTTTGGTGAAGGCAAAATTGCCGAAATAGGCAAAAAAAAATTCCTGCTGATGCGCGCATCCGTATCACTTACGGTGGCGGTAGCATTAAGCGTAACGGCGTACTGGATCAGATTTATCAGGCGCTGGATGGCCGTGATGTGCGTGAATTCGGCGGTATCGAACCGAACCCGTTTTATGAAACACTGATGAAAGCCGTTGAATTGGTCCGTGCCGAAAACATTGACTTTCGGCTCGCGGTGGGCAGCGTCTCCATCGCTGATGGCACCAAATTTATCGCTGCCGCTTGGGCAAAGGCAGCCACCGTATCAGCGATATCCTCTTCAGTCATCACCACGCCGCGCGGAGTATCCGGTCCAACCAACCCTGAAGGGCTTTCCACCGGCGTCTCCAGCTTCCACGCTCCCGTACGTGTCGAACCGGTGTGCCAAATCTGAGGACCAATTTTACTGCCTGCCGCATGAACGGCCTCGGCAACGCCCTGCCACCCCGCCAATGCCGCGTCACCGTGGAAAAAGGGAATGCCTGCCATATTACGCGAAGCAGGACGGTTCACCACCGTACCTTCCGTCAGGATCAGCCCCACTTGTCTTACGCGCGACAACGATAATATTCAGCATTTTCAGGGCCAGGGATCTCCGCTTTCGCCATACTGCGCGTCATCGGTGCCATCACGATTCGGTTAGGCAGTTGCCACCCTTTCAGAGTAAAGGGAGTGAATCAAGATCTTGTCGGACATGGACCTTTCCTTTTTAACGATTAACGTTCACGAAGTGAGGTGAACACAGTCAGTTCTCAAGACAGGTGCATCAAGGATATTGCTGAGGTAGCTCGGTAGCCTCTTCGCCGCTCTCGTCAAGGCAATCAATGCATCCTTCAAGCAGTTGATGCAGAGCAGCGACCCGTTCAGCACCGAGTTGTGCCACGATCGTCACCTGCGCCTTCTGCCACACCAGTTGCGCTTGTGCCTGTTTCTCCCGCCCTGCCGCAGTCACTTCAACACGGCGACTGCGCGCGTCATTCCCAGCACAAATTTTTAGCCATCCTTACGCAACCAGAGGCTGCAATATTGTGTGTTAACGTAGAGGCGTCCATTTGCATGTGTCGGGCCAGATCGACGGGACGAACAGACTACAGGTTCACGGCATACGACAACAGAGCATACTGGGTATTTTTCAACCCGCATGACGCAACGTAGTGATCGTAATGTCGCGTCACCATCCAGCGTAAGCTGGCGCAGCTTGAGGTTGGTACAGCCTTGAGACGTGTCTGTGTTTTTCATGCCGTTAATTGTATATGCAACATTTTTACATCAGGAAGATCGCGATATTGGTCCATTATCCGGCTAATAACGCGCGCAATATATGAGTGTTCACGGTTTCACTCGAACCAGATTAGCGATAGGATTATATTTTTTTTCTGTCTATTTGTAGTCAGCGTGAAACGCCTGTTATCAACCAGCGTGAAACGCCTGTTATCAACCCTGATTCTGGCAACGCTCACCGTTTATGCACACGCAGCACCTGCTGCCAGAGATGTCACCATGACAACGGCATCCCAACAAGACACGGATGCCAGTTTGGCCAAGAAACATCCCAGCGAACTCTATCTGCACTCCAAACAACTGTTTGAAACCGGCCACTGTTTGAAACCGACCATAAGGATGAGGCTGTGACCTGATTTTATATCGCCTAATTGCGCTGGCGCTGTCATTTACTGACATACCCCAAACTGCCGCACGACGGTGAACCTGCGGCAATGAATGCCATTAATGCTACGCCTGGACAATCCATCAATGGATGGGCGGGTGGTTCACCCACGGCCTGGCGTGCAGCGCTTGGCAAAGCGCTGGCATGGGATGCCGCTCATCCTAACCCCACCACCCCAAAGCGCGGTATGCTGGCCAATGGCCGCAGGTACGTGCCGGACTGATGCAACTTGATGGCTACTGCGTGATAATCAAAACCAGATCCGCACGGATCGTCAGGCACGTGGTTTAGAAAACCGGTAAACAGACCTCTTCAGGTTTAACGAACAGAAAACCAAACAAAACGCATCCAGACTGTGTTTTCCAGACAGAAACACAGCCTTTTTTCACTTACACACCCGGGTATCGCTTATAATCGCAGCAATCGTTTACCGCAGACTATCCGTGCGCTCAGTGAGCGCAGCGTAAACTCACTACTGTGCAGTTGCGCAATAAAAAGAAAATGAGGGAAAATGACAAAATCGTTAGTTTTTTTTTTGCCAAAACACAAGAAAACGCGCTATTTAAGCAGCTTAATTATCTTGTATCCCCATGCGTTATAATCTTGTATCCCCATGCGTTATAACTATAATACGAAACGTTGCTTCATTGAATGGTTTCAGCAAATCGACGTGCCGAAAAGACTACGATTGGACACTGTTACTGCAAACATAACTCCACGAGACGCGCTTAAAGACGCGTTTTACCGGTGGCGAGCGACAAGGTTGCAGCATATCACCGCACTCGGCTTACCGCCGGTGGTAACAGTCCACGTCCATCATCTTTCATTCATCGTTACCCGCTACAATTACTATTCGCTCTGGACTCCTATTCGCTCTGGACTCGCAAACACATTCCTTTCGTCGGCCTCGTAGTATCCGGTGCCCGTGAACTCATGATCTTTTATCCATCACAACTTGTAGAAAACACTCGTATGAAAAAGACTAAAATCGTTTGTACTATCGGTCCGAAAACCGAATCAAAGGAAATGCTGACCAACATGCTGAATGCAGGCATGAATGTGATGCGTCTTAACTTCTCACATGGAGATTATGCTGAGCACGGGCAGCGCATCAAAAACATGCGCGCGGTTATCGAGAAGACAGGTAAACAAGCCGCCATTCTGCTGGATACCAAAGGGCCAGAAATCCGTACCATGAAACTGGAAAACGGTGCGGACGTTAGCCTGGTTGCAGGCCATACCTTTACCTTCACCACTGACCAAACGATTACCGGTAACAAAGAACGTGTTGCGGTTACCTATGAAGGTTTCGCCACTGACCTGTCCGTAGGCAACACCATACTAGTGGATGATGGCCTGATTGGTATGGAAGTCACCGCCATTAACAACGGTGAAGTGGTTTGTAAAGTGCTGAACAACGGCGACCTGGGCGAGAAAAAAGGCGTGAACCTGCCGGGCGTGTCCATTCAGTTGCCTGCACTGGCTGAAAAAGACAAAAGTGACCTGATCTTCGGTTGTGAACAAAGCGTTGACTTCGTCGCTGCCTCTTTCATCCGTAAGCGTTCTGACGTTGAAGAGATCCGTGCCTACCTGAACGCCCACGGCGGCGAAAGCATCCAGATCATCTCCAAAATTGAAAACCAGGAAGGTCTGAACAACTTTGACGATATCCTGGAGGTGTCTGACGGCATCATGGTTGCCCGTGGCGACCTCGGCGTGGAAATTCCGGTTGAAGAAGTTATCTTCGCCCAGAAGATGATGATCGAAAAATGCAACAAAGCACGTAAAGTCGTTATCACTGCCACCCAAATGCTGGATTCCATGATCAAGAACCCGCGTCCAACCCGCGCAGAAGCCGGCGACGTGGCGAACGCCATCATCGATGGTACCGATGCAGTGATGCTGTCTGGTGAAAGCGCCAAAGGGAAATACCCGTTGGAAACCGTCACCATCATGGCGACCATCTGTCAGCGCACTGACGTGGACATGAACGCGCGTCTGGATGCACAGCAAGACTCTGCCAAAATGTGCATCACTGAAGCGGTATGTCGCGGTGCGGTAGAAACCGCAGAAAAACTGTATGCGCCGTTAATTGTGGTAGCGACCAGCGGCGGCAAGTCTGCGAAATCCATCCGTAAATACTTCCCGCACTCGCGTATTCTGGCACTGACCACCAATGCCATCACTGCACGTCAATTGCTGCTGAGCAAAGGTGTTGATACGCTGCTGGTGAGCGAAATCGCCTCTACCGACGACTTCTATCGCATTGGCAAAGAAGCTGCGCTGAAAAGCGGTTACGCACAGTCAGGCGATGTGGTTGTGATGGTTTCTGGCGCGCTGGTTTCCAGTGGCACCACTAACACGGCATCCGTACACCGCCTCTGATCGTTTCCACTGGCTGTTGCCGTTAACTGTGCGGCAGCCAGTCAACGCGCGATCGTGAGTGAATAAATGACCGAAAAAAAGCGCCGTAAATGGCGCTTTTTATATTTTTATGTTATCAATCGACTACACTCAGTAAATAAGCACTATTCCAATCCACCTATTTCCGCAAAATATATCCCCAATTCGCATCATAAAATACCGCTGTTTCACTCCTTTTTTAACTAGTTTTCACTCCTTTTTTAACTACTCTGTAAAACTCGCTACTTCTTTGAGCGAACGATAAAAATTAAGCATGTTCTTATCAAAAATTTATTCTCATTAGAAAAAGCTTTGTGTAATACTTGTAATGCTACATGGAGATTAACTCAATCTAGAGGGTATTAAGAATGAATCGTACTAAACTGGTACTGGGCGCGGTAATCCTGGGTTCTACTCTGCTGGCAGGATGCTCCAGCAATGCTAAAGTTGACCAACTGTCTTCTGACGTTCAGACTCTGAACTCTAAAGTTGATCAACTGAGCAACGATGTGAACGCAATTCGCGCTGATGTACAGGCTGCTAAAGATGACGCAGCTCGTGCTAACCAGCGTCTGGACAACCAAGTTCTTACTTACAAAAAGTAAGAATTGGTTAAGAATTGGTTAAATAGTGAAAATGGCGCACACTGCGCGCCATTTTTTTGCCTGCCCTTTTGCCTATTCAGCATCTGTCGTTAACGCCTCCCGCAACCCACTGACGCACGTTACAAAATTCAGATAAACTGACATTGAGAACAACATTTTCCGGCTTTCACTGAGGAGTGGCGTTAGAATGCGCTTAACGGTGGCTAAGCGCGTTGTTAGAATGCGCTTAACGGTGGCTAAGCGCGTTTTAACGATGTATTAGTAAGATGAACTCACAGAAGAGATAGGCGCAGCCTGATACCTCTCAGGCGCTGTTAGCGCAGGTTCCTGAAAATACTCAACGCTCTGCCCGGCACTGACCAGTATCGGCATCCCGGAACGACGCACAATAGCATCGGCCACCATTTGGCTATCCGTTTCCGCCGCATGGATGAAGCTCCGAACCTGTTTATTCAGCGGGATTGCCATGGTTTGTGGATCGTCCTTGGACGTTTTAGACAGAGGCTGATGCATTTCAATGTAACGTTTGCCGTCAGGCTCCACCGAGGTTTTCACCGCGTCATTGATGATCTGCACTCGGGTACCTACCGGTACATTATTAAACAACCATTCAATGTCATCGGCACGCAGACGGATACAGCCGGAACTGACACGCATACCAATACCGAAATTAGCATTAGTGCCATGCAGCAAATACACACCTCCATGGGCCGCCAGACGCAGGGCATGCAACCCCATCGGATTATCCGGCCCCGCCGGGACAACCGCCGGAAGTTTGATACCCTCTTCTTCCAAATAGCGCTTACGGATGTTAGCCGTCGGCGTCCAGGTCGGATTGGCACGTTTTTCGCTGACCGACGTGACCATCAACAAGGTGTTACGCCCCTGCTGACCGATACCGATCGGGAAAACAATGACGGTGCCCGTCCCTTTAGGGTAATAGTAGAGACGCAGCTCAGCCAGATTGACGACAATGCCCTCGCGCGGCGTATCCGGCAGCAGCATCTGCGTCGGGATGGTCAAGGTGGAACCCGGCGTTGGCAAATAGGGATCGGTGCCAGGATTGGCTTCCAGCATATTCAGCAGGCCGATTTTAAAATCAGACGCAATCGCTTCCAGCGGCCGACCATCATGGGGCACCTGGTAGGCAATGTTCTTACCGATCAGTCGGCTGCCCGCAGGGGGCAATGGGTATTCGGTGGCGCTCGCCGCCGAGCTTCCTACCAGGTAGGTCGCCAGTACCATACCCAAAAGTGTAAACATACGCTTCATAATACGCTTCATACGAAAATCTCTACAGGTTGACGTTATTATTCGTTTGTCATTGATACCAGCCGGGGCCTGAATGCGGCCACTCCCGTCGGATTCTGCAAGTGTAGCATGCCAAAAACACCCTCAGGTTTTATTTGCTAATCAATGCGTTAATATGCAATTCTTGACAAAGCACCACGACAGAAATAAAAGGAGTTTCTGGTAATAACCAGTGGGATAATATGAAAAACCAAGCGGTTAGCGCGCAACTGCTGTGCTTGAGTGAACCAGCCTGCAGTAAAAGGGCTGGTTGGCAGGATCAGGACCAGGGTAGACGCTTTAGCGCGAATGGCGCGCAGCATCGCTTCCAGCCCCTGTGAGCGAGATGGCGTTAAATGCTGGTTCAGCGCCAGTTCTGCAAAGAATAGTCGCACATCAAGCGCCAGGACTTGCTGCGCCGTCAATCCTTGATACAGGCTGAAGACCAAGGCAACCAGTCCCTTGACAATAGTGGCATCGCCGTCACCGCTAAAAACCAGGTGGCCCTGCTCATCGCGCGTCATCACTATCCATATCTGACTCTGACGGCCGGCAATAAGGTTCTCGGGTTGACGCCACTGCTCTAGCAACGGGTCTAAAAGACCGCCCCGTTCAATGATATACAGATACTTCTCTTTCCAATTGTTGCACCTAGAAAAATTTCGCAACAGTTTTTCTGGCTCTGGCAAGCTTGCCATGAATTCCTCCCAACAGGCTTACATGCACGCCCACCCCATACCGCCTGGCGACAACGCCAGAACAAAGAGACAAGGGGAAACGCAAGCGCGATAAAGGCTTATCAGCCTCCCAGCAAACGATGAATACGCTGTAGTCCGGCAACCAGCCGATTTATTTCTTCTCGGGTAGTGATTTATTTCTTCTCGGGTAGTATAAATCGCTAACGAGGCACGGCACATACTGGGTACGCCATCATGAGCCATCAATGGCATCGCACAGTGATGATAGGTACGCATGGCGATACCGTATTGATGATACCGTATTGATCTAGGAAACTGCCGACGTCATAGGCATGATGCTTGCCAAGATTAAAGGTAATCACCCCTTTCGCTCCGCCGGACCGTAGAGGATGATATCCGGTACCGTACTCAGCGCATCCAGCGCGTAATTCATCAGCGCCGTTTCGTAATCGTGAATCGCGTCCAGCCCGATGGCGGATACATAATCCAACGACGCGCCCAGTACCATGATCCCGCCCGTGTTGGGCGATTCTGCTTCAAAGCGCCACGGCGCATCGGCATAGCGGGTGCCCTGCGTCAGGTTAACGTCACGAATCATTGCCCATGTGGCATAGCATTGAGAAAGCGCGTGCTTAGCGTACAGCACGCCAATACCGGAAGGGCCGTATATTTTGTGGCCGGAAAAAGCATAAAAATCACAACATAAAAATCACAATCTAACTCCTGCACGTCCACACGATGAGTGCATCACAGCCTGCGCACCGTACACCAGCACCGCGCTGCCAACCGCCCACGCCCGCGCAATCAAGGTTTCCAGCGGGTTTTCCGTGCCCAGCAGGTTAGAGACTTGAGCCACGGCCAGCAAGCGGGTACGCGTATCCTGTAGCGTATCCAATTGGCTTAAATCCAGTGTGCCTTGCGCCGTGAGTGCAGCACGCGCAGCTCGACGCCTTGGCGTTCCGCCAGCATTTGCCAAGGCACGATATTGGCATGGTGCTCCATTTCGGTGATCAGAATATTGTCACCAACTTGAATAAAAGCACTGCCGTAGCTGGTGGCGACCAGGTTAATCGCTTCTGTGGTACCACGCACGAAGCTTCTGTGGTACCACGTACGAAGACGATCTCTTCCGCCGAGACCGCATTGATATAGCGAGCAACCTGTTCACGCACCGCTTCCATCGCGCTGGTCGCTTGTGCGCTTAATTAATACCACGGTGCACCGCGGCATACTACATTATTACTGTAAAACGCCACTTCCCGACTGTAAAACGCCACTTCCCGGTCAATCACCGCCTGCGGTTTCTGCGCACTAGCGGCGCTGTCGAGATATGCCAGAGGCTGCCCGTTGACCTGCTGCGCCAGCACCAGGAAGTCGCAGCGAATACGCTCAATCGGATAATTCATCAGTCCACTCCTGCCGCGTTCGGCAGGCGCAACGCAATACACTGCAACACTGCTTCTTGCAGCTTGTCGTTAAGCGCTTCCGTCAATTCGGCGGCAAACGCGTAGATCATCATCTGCTGTGCATCCTGTTGTGAAATACCGCGCGAACACAGGTAGAACAGTTGCTCGTCATCAATACGTCCAACCGTGGCACCGTGGCTGCACTTCACATCATCAGCGTAGATCTCGAGCTGTGGCTTGGTATCCACTTCCGCCAGACGTCCCAGCAGCAAGTTGTTGTTGGTCATCTGTCCGTCGGTCTTCAATGCACCACAGTGCGACCTTGATAGAGCACGTGCACATAATCGGGTTGGTATAATCCAGAATACATTGGTAG
The DNA here is from genome assembly GCA_051710525.1 of Symbiopectobacterium sp. Lineage (GTDB taxonomy): Bacteria > Pseudomonadota > Gammaproteobacteria > Enterobacterales > Enterobacteriaceae > Symbiopectobacterium. The sequence goes on from JBPESR010000003.1 coordinate 102,494, forward strand.
TGCATCACGATAATAAATAAAATAATAAACGCGCGTTGTTGGTTATGCAGCGCATTAACGCCGTTGGCCACAATTTTCAGCGCATCGAAAAGATGCCCTCACCGGCGCCATCTTCCGGGTCTAATTCCAGCAAGTCTTTCCCCTTGAACTCCACCTTGCCGTCGTTCACTTCATAATCTTCACAGCCTGCGAGCGTGGCGGAAAGCGTACTCTTGCCGGAACCGTTAGGTCCCATGATGGCGTGAACTTCACCGGGTTTCACCTCGAGGTTCAGTCCGTTCAGGATGGCCTTACCTTCAACGCTTACATGTAACTTCTTAATGCTTAAATTCTTAATGCTTAAAATAGTTTATCCTTGCGGAGTCGTGCCGAGCACGCCTGATAACATCAATTCGCGTAGGATGCTGCCAGATTGACATTCGGCACCCTGCTGCATTTTTTTGCGACGCCATTAGCCAACGCTGTGTTCCAGGCTGATGGCCAGGAGCTTCTGCGCTTCTACAGCATACAGCACTTCTGCGCTTCTACAGCAAATTCAGCGGCAGTCCGAGAATACGTCCTTATAGAATCCGTTCACAATCATCGAAATGGCGTCGTCTTCGCTGATGCCGCGTTGCAGGCAATAGAACAGTTGGTCTTCACCAATGCGTGAGGTTGTCGCCTCGTGCCCCAACTGCGCGCTGTTGTTGCGCACTTCCACATACGGGATTGTTGCGCACTTCCACATACGGGAAAGTATGCGCGCCGCAGTCGCTGCCAATCAGCATCAAGTCGCATTGGGTGAAATTACGCGCCTTGGTGGCAGTCGGCATAATTTTAACCAGACCGCGGTAGGTGTTCTCACTGTGACCGGCAGAGATCCCTTTGGAGATAGAAATAATCGTGGAGCGGGTATTTTTGCCGATGTGGATCATCTTGGTCCCGGTATCCGCTTGCTGATGCCCGCTGGTCAGCGCAACAGAGAAGAACTCTCCCACTGAGTTATCTCCGCTCAAAATCACGCTCGGTACTTCCAGATGATGGCCGAGCCGGTTTCAGACTGGGTCCAGGACATCTTGGCATAATCGCCAGCACAAAGCGCACGCTTGGTCACGAAGTTAAGGATACCGCCTTTGGCACCCTGGCCGGAGAACCAATTCTGAACTGTCGAGTATTTAATTTCGGAGTTTTGTTGACAATCACTTAGACTACGGCAGCGTGCAGTTGGTAGCTGTCGCGCACGGGTGCTGAGCACCCTTCGATATAGCTGACATAGCTGTCGTCATCGGCAATCAGGATGGTGTGCTCGAACTGCCAGGTCTTCGCCGCATTGATACGGAAATAGGTGGAGAGCTCCATTGGGCAACGCACTCCTTTCGGTATGTAGACAAAGGTACCGTCAGAGGCTACCGCGGCATTGAGTGTGGCAAAAAAGTTATCGTTGGCAGGCACCACCGTACCAAGATATTGGCGCAACAGATCGGGGTGTTCCTGAATCGCCTCGCTAAACGAGCAGAAAATAATCCCCTGCTGCGCCAGCTCTTCGCGATAGGTGGTTGCTACCGATACGGAGTCAAAAATCGCATCCACCGCGAGTCAAAAATCGCATCCACCGCCACGGCGTGCCCTTTTCGCACCGGCACGCCGAGCTGATTAAAAGCATTTTCGACTTCAGCGGTCAGGTAGCTGTTCACCTCGGCAATGCTGGACTGCTTCTTGGCGCCGGGTTCAGAACCGCAGGTATCATCACAGTGACCGCAAGACGGCGCCGAATAATAGCTGTATTCCTGATAGTCCAGCTTGTCATAGTGTGCTTTTAGCCAGTGCGGCTCCTCCATCTCCCTCCAGCCAGGCGCGGTAGGCGTTGAGACGGAACTCCAACATCCACTCAGGTTCGTTGCGTTTGGCGAAGATCGCTCGCACTACCTCTTCATTGACGCCACGTCCCAGTTGGTCAGTAGGCAGTTCGGTGAAAAAGCCCTCTTTAATAGCGGCCATCCCCCATTCAGATTTGCACATCATCAGGTACATCTACATTGCTACGCGCCATATCAGTCATCACTCAATGCCAAAGCTTTCGCCACACCCGCAGGCGTGCTGCGCTTTGGGATTATTAAATTTTAAAATCTGGTTCAAACCTTCACGCACATAATCCAGTTCGGTGCCATCGATAAAAGGCATCGCCTTTAACGGGACGTACAGGTGTGCGCCCTCGCGCTCGAACACCAGGTCACGCGCATCCGGTGCGTTGACCAGATCCAGTACATAACCAAACCCTGCACATCCTGATTGCTTGACGCTCAAACGTACCCCTTTCACCGTGTCACCAGACTGGACAAGGCGCAGGATCTGTTGAGCAGCGCTGGCTGTCAGCGTCAGGCCTTTCCAGGTGTTTTCATCCAGTGAAAATGTTTCTACGTTTCCCGTTTGCATCCGCTTACCTCGTTTCAGAAAAGCTCTGTCTGAGCCGAATGTTAGTGATAATAATTATTTCTTCAACCTCTTGTTTCGCAGGAGTATTTATAAATAACATTTCACCGAATCCTGAAAAAAACCGTTTTTTTTTGCCTGCCAGCACGTTTAGATACTGACAATAAAAATAACATATTGATATAAAACAATTAACTTACCATAACGTGACAGATTAATGAATTAACATCAACACATCGTTATTATAATTAATTATAACATTCATAATAATTATAACATTCATAGACGATACCTATTTTTAAAACAGATAACATTCATAGACGATACCTATTTTTAAAACAGGAAAAATCGTGACCGATTTTATGGTTTGATTGCTCAATTATTGACCACAAAAAGTCCTATCAGGCCGTACACTTTTTTTCTGTAGCATGGGGGATAGATTGATCCCGATCAATATTAGAAAGAAATATAATTAATAATGATTATTATTAGTACCCATAGTGATCCCTATGCAATCCGTGAATGCCTGGCTACAGCATCAGATTGATGAGTACAAATTCTTGATCCGGGATGTCACCGTAGATTTCTATATGGCCGAAGCGCGATTATGACCGAAGCATGGCCGAAGCGCGATTATGACCGAAGCGCGATTGAATTGGCAGGAAAGCCATATCGATCACCTGCGCCGCTACCATAATGCCTGCATGGAGATGATCGATCTGTGCCGTAAGAACGGCGATGATGATAGCTATCTGCATGCACTGATAAAATCACATAACACTGCATGCACTGATAAAATCACATAACAGGTTGATAAAATAGATTAATAATGAATGGCCTTGCCATTTTTTCCGCTTACAGAGTTACTATTTTTTTACACGCAACACGTATTTTACACGCAACAAGCTAAAGCTGATTTGCCATCAGCTCAGCCTTGAAGTCAGTTGGGATAAGGTCACCGCTTTTCAGACCGATTTTGTACGGAGCGTCCCCTTTTTGCCTTGAGGAACCGAAGATAGATCCCTTTGGAATCAGCCAGTTTTTTTGCTTTCATGACCATTTTTGCTTTCATGACCATAGGTGCCGGCCATACCACAGCAGCCCACGTTGACGTTTTCCAGCAGAGCGCCGAAACGGGCAAAGATATCGGCCCACTGTTTGCTGACAGTCGGCAACGAGGTCGATTCGGTACAGTGACCAAACAGATACCAGGCATCATCGTGCGGCGTTCCCGTCGGTGTTCTCGTCGACAGCAGCGGCAGCAGCCACTCACGTTGCACCTGAAACTCGCCGAGTTTGTCACCAAAAATACGGTATTCATCGCGATAACAGAGCACCAGTGCCGGGTCGACGCCAATCATCGACATCCCCAGCTTGGCAACCCGATTCAGGAAATCCGAGGTTTTGGCTGGGTTTTAGCAAAAAGAGTTAAGAAGCCTTTGATAAGCTGCTCTTACCGTTAGGTGAAAAGGGCAGCAGTACCGGCTTGAGATCCAGTTTTTCCAACAGATGAACCAAATCGGCCACCACTTGCGCATCGTAATAGCTGGTAAACGGATCCTGCACAATCAGCACATACCGATCGCGGGATGCTGCGGCAACACTTTCCAACTGCTCCAGCGTGGTGGTCATTGCCGGATACCAGGCAAACTGCTGAGGCAGCGAGGGAGAAGAGAGTAACGGCAGATCGGTCATGCCGATCGTCCGGAGGCTCAAGACGTCAACCAGCGGCATTTTCAGGAAGAAGTTGAAGGTGTTAGGGCTCAGCGCCATCAATGGCGCGTAACTTTCTACACCGGCCACCAGATAATCACGCGCGGGACGTAAATAGCGCGTGTGGTAAAGCTGGAGGAAACGTACACGGAATCCCGGAACATCTATCTTGATCGGGCATTGGGTTGAACAGGCTTTACAGGCCAGACACCCGGACATGGACGCTTTCACTTCATGAGAGGAGTCATACTCCCCTTTGCGCGCGTCAGCTGTTACGAGTCTTTTCAATCAAGCCACGCAGGCTTGGCGAGCGCGGTCAACGACTGCTAAGCGCCACAGCGTCGCGCGCCATTTTGGCGAATGGATACGGTTTCCGCTGATCTTCATGGAAGGATACATCGGACTATTCACATCAAAGTTGAAACACAGTCCATTGCCGTTACACTCCATCGCGCCCCGGAACGAGGTACGCACCGCCAGCGGAATCCGGCGATCGAAGAGGTGCCACGCTTATCGGCATTAATACGCATCATCGGCGCATCAACGACCAACAGCGCGCAAATTTTTCCAGGGTTAAGGCGGTTATTCGGATCAAAGGCGGCTTTGATGCGCCGCAGTTCGTTATACAGTTCTTCACCAAAAAAGGCCGGACTGTATTCGGCGAAAAACCCTTTACCGTGTTCCCCCCACAGCAAGCCGCCATATTTGGCCGTCAGCGCAACAATGGCCGTCAGCGCAACAATTTGATCGGAAAGCTGTTTCATCAACACTTCCTGTTGCGGATCGCAAATGTCAAGGGCCGGACGCACGTGCAGCACACCCGCATCCACGTGACCAAACATTCCGTAGGTTAGATTATGGCTATCGAGCAGCGCACGGAACTCGACGATGTAATCCGCCAGATGTTGCGGCGGTACACAGGTATCTTCCGCAAAAGGGATTGGCTCCTTCCGCAAAAGGGATTGGCTCCGCAAAAGGGATTGGCTTGGCCTGCCGTTTACTGTTACCCAGCAGCCCCACCGCTTTTTTACGCATGGCGTAAAGCAAGATCGTGGCAAATCTGATAGCCGATCACCCCCGCCTCATGGGCTGCGAGCAGACCATTAATGTGCTCACATAACGCGCATACTTGCTCATCGAGCAGCGCTTCATCGTAACCCACGAACTCAACGATGTTCAAGCCCTGCATATCCTGGCCCGGCATATACTGAATCAGTTCGCTGACGGAGTGCCAGACGATATCTTCGCGCGCCAGATTCAATACGCGGGAATCGACGGTTTCCACCGAAAGCGCCTTGGCTTCAGCTATAAAAAGCGCCTTGGCTTCAGCTATAAAAGGCGCGCTACGCAGCGCTAAATCGAAGGAATCAAACTTGACATTGACCAGACTCCTAACCTTTGGCAAGCGCGTAATATCCAGCTTGGCTTCAGTGATAAAGGCCAGCGTCCCCTCTCCTCTGTGCCCGTCAGGATACGCGTCAGGTCAAACGTTTGCATATCATCGCTGAACACACGTGGCGCAGATCGTATCTAGTCAGTCAGGAATCAGTTCAGTTTGGGGAATTTATCGAGGATTAGCGCACGCTGGTCGCGGCAACGTTCAAAAACAGTGCGGTATACACGCCCTATCGGTGAAGATTCTTGAGCCAATTGCTGCGCCAGCGCCACAGGCATCGCCTGAGTATCTAGCATGTCACCGCCCAACAGCACGGCACGCACGCTAAGGACATGGTCCGAGGTTTTGCCGTACACCAGAGAGCCTAGCTTTGAGGCATCAGTGTTGATCATGCAGCCAAGGGTGGCGCGGTTACTGGTAGACAGTTCCGGCGCAAAGAAATAACCCTAAGGCTTGAGATACTGATTGAGCTGATCTTTGATCACCCCGGCTTCAACGCGAACCCAAGCTTCCTTTGGATTGATTTCCAAAATCCGGTTCATGTAGCGCGACATATCCACCACAATGCCCTGGGTCAGCGCTTGCCCATTGGTGCCTGTACCGCCGCCGCGCGGGGTAAACGTCAGTTTGCGGGGTAAACGTCAGTTTACGGTAAGGCTCTTGTACTGACAATTACGCCGGCAGCACCTACTGACAATTACGCCGGCAGCACCACGTCTGCCGTCGATCGGGGAAACATCACCGCATCGGGCAACAGCTGATAAATGCTGTTGTCGGTCGACATGGTTAAGCGATCGGCATAGCTGGTGGCAGTATCGCCGGTAAAACCACGTTGCTTCAAAGCATCCAAAAGTTGCTTCAAAGCATCCAAAAAATTAAGCACCGGCTGAGCCAGCCTAGGTGCATGAGAGACATGAGAGATCTGTGGGATCATTATGTGTTGACCCTGTCTGTCGACTAAAAAAATTAGCATGTTGTGAGTATGTCTAAAAATAATTAGCATGTTGTGAGTGTGTTTATTGTAAAAATCATTGTGCGAATTCGCAATTTACATTTTATCACATTTCGGCGTTATGCGCCCCATCCTAAGAAAAACTTTTTGCCTAGTGTCCCAGCATGATTTTTCGAGCCCTGTCCGTAAATGCGTTAACAAAATAGCTCACACGCTGTCAAAAACACGAGAAATAAATAGCTCACACGCTGTCAAAAACACGAGAAATGCCCCAGGATAAGTTATCGTTTTCGGATAACTCGAGCGCTTGCAGGGAACTTGTTCAATGTCGGGTCTCTATACAGAGGTATTGCCCATTAACATACAGAGGTATTGCCCATTAACGAAGTCATCATCGCCCAAATCGCTGGCCGCGCACTCTCCACTGTCTGCAACGATGCATCAAAGCGCACGCCAGCAGCGTTTTGATTTGCCCCGAATCCTCTTTAGTCTGATGTTTATCGCTATCATGATCATCTCCTGTTCTGTCTGGCGCAACTGGGACCGCTTCTGGTGCTGATCCCCGCGATAATCTGGCTCTATTGGAGCGGTGATACCACCTGGGCACCATTCTGTTGGTGGGGAGTTGTGTGTTAGGCACGCTGGATAACGTCATCCTCCCGATGCTGATACGCATGGGCGATCTGCCCATGCTGCTGATTCTGTGCGGCGTGATTGGCGGCCTGTTGGCATTTGGTATGATCGGCATGTTTATCGGCCCAGTGGTGCTTGCCGTTTCATACCGCTTGCTCTCTGCCTGGATGAAGGAAACGCCGTTGCCAAAAATCATTGCGGATGCATCACCGTTGCCAAACGATCGTCCGACACACTCGCAGTAAGAACAGTTGCCGCAGCGTAGAGTGTCAACGCTGCGGCCAATCCATAAACAATCCCATCAGTATATAAATAATCCTAATGATTAGCATGCAATACCCACGGATTATTCTGATTTACTATGGGTAAGCGGCGATATTACATCAAATACTTTGACAACCTGCATCTCTGCGTGACAAATTCATTAAAAAAACGTTAACCATTAGGATGATTCTTAATGACTTAATGCCACACAACTTCTTTCATTATTCATGAAACGGTTGACAACCGTTGTCTTGCTGAACAAATGCTTTTTATAAGGACAACGCGAGTTTGCCAATGAGGTTTTCTCCTTGTCAGAGTTATTAACGAATTGCTGTGTGTAGTCTTTGCCCATCCCCTAAGATGGGCATTTTTTTGTGGTTTATCCTGTACTTTCCCGCTGCTGTTACTGAGAAATTGCGCCTCATCCTGTTTTTACTGTTTTTATCAATCTCCACTTTGCAAGCTAGCATTAATGGATTATTTCTAAAATGGATTATTCCTAACGACGTCTCTTTTTATCAGGAGTCATTTTCTATGGCACATTCCCCACTCGCACACAGGGTGTGTCTGATTCTGGTCAGTCTGGCGGTCAACAACACTGTGATGGCCGACAGCCGACTATTGACCAGCCTGGAAGGTAAAACTATGGGGACCTTTTACAGCGTAAAGATCAGCGGCGATCTTCCTGAAGATAAAGCGCATCTGCAACAAGAGATCGATGCCCTGCTTGAACAGGCCAACAACGATATTTCCACTTATCGTGAAGACTCCATTCTGTCGCGCTTTAACCGCTATCAAGGCAGCGATCCACAGCCCATTCCCAGCGGTATGGCAGACATTATTCTGGTGGCACAGCGCATTGGCCGGGCGACAGACAATTCCATGGATATTACTGTGGGTCCGTTGGTGAATCTGTGGGGATTTGGGCCGCAAAAACAGCCGGTGACCATTCCGACTCAAGCGCAAATCGATGACGCCCGTCAGCGCGTCGGTTTGCAGCACCTTACGCTTACCAGCAACAGTAAGGGAGAGTGGCTGCAAAAAAATTTGCCGCCACTGTATGTGGATCTCTCGACCTTGGGTGAAGGTTACGGTGCCGATCTGTTGGCGCAGTTGATGACACGCAAGGGCATTACCAATTATCTGGCTTCAGTCGGCGGTGCCATTTCAAGTCGTGGGGTCAATGGGCAAGGGATGCCGTGGCGGGTGGCGATTCAGAAACCTACCGATAAGGAAAACGCGGTGCAAGCGGCAGTCGATCTGCAAGGGTATTCCATCAGTACCTCGGGCAGCTATCGCAACTACTTCGAACAGGACGGCAAACGCTATTCCCACGTCATCGACCCCAGCACCGGCCACCCCATCAATCATACGCTTGTGTCTGCCACGGTGATTGCCAAAACCGCGCTCGAAGCAGACGGTTGGGATACAGGGTTAATGGTATTGGGAACGGAAAAAGCGCTGAAAGTGGCCGAGCAGCACGAGTTGGCGGTTTATATGATTACCAAAACCGACAACGGATTCGAAACGGTGATGACTCCCCAGTTCAAAGCCTTCTTGCAACAAGAGGCCAAACCTTAACGTCGGATGAGGTTGCTGATGAACAGCCCTACTCCCACCATCATTCATCATTCCTCTCTCGTCATCCTCGACGAAAGCCGGGGATCTCTGTAAGAATAAACGTGTTTCTTCTGCATGAGATTCCCGCCTTCGCGGGAATGGCGGCGGTGGATGGAATGACGAGAGGTAAAGTGACTCTGTCATCAGTAGCAGGCCCCGGCTTTGCCGGGGCCTGCTACTATTGCACGATTACTTTTCTGCCAGTTGCACGATTACTTTTCTGCCAGCTTTAACCAGGTTTGCACCACGGTATCCGGATTGAGCGACAGGCTGTCGATGCCTTGCTCCATCAGCCAGATGGCAAAGTCTTCGTGATCGGAAGGGCCTTGTCCGCAAATCCCCACGTATTTCCCCTGTGCCTTGGCTGCTTTGATCGCCATCGAAAGCAGCGCTTTTACCGCGTCATTGCGCTCATCAAACAGTTCAGACACCACGCCGGAATCGCGATCCAGCCCCAACGCCAACTGCGTCATATCGTTAGAGCCGATGGAGAAACCATCGAAGTGCGCCAGGAACTGATCCGCCAGTAGCACGTTCGATGGGATCTCACACATCATGAATGATCACCTTGAGGCCATTCTCACCGCGCTTGAGCCCTTGCTGCGCCAGCTCAGCAACCAGGGCTTCCGTCTGTGCTACAGTACGCACAAACGGGATCATCACTTCCACGTTGGTCAGCCCCATGTCATTACGCACGCGTTCACCGCAGCATATTCTAAGGCAAAGCACGCTTTAAAATTCGTTGACACATAGCGCCCGGCGCCACGGAAGCCCAGCATCGGGTTTTCCTCATGCGGCTCATAGCGCTCACCGCCCACCAGCTTGGCGTATTCGTTGGATTTAAAGTCGGACAGACGCACAATCACGCGTTTCGGCCAGAACGCCGCCGCCAGGGTAGCAATCCCTTCAGTCAGGCATGCAACGTAAAACTCAACCGGATCGTCATAGCCCTGCATCAGCTCTTTGATCTCTTTTTGCAGCTCTGGTGTTTGACTGTCGAACTCCAGCAACGCACGAGGGTGCACGCCTATCATGCGGTTAATGATAAACTCCAGCCGCGCCAGGCCGACGCCATAGTTGGGCAGGCAGGCGAAATCAAATGCCCGATCGGGATTCCCTACGTTCATCATGCATCATGATTTTCAACGGCACCGAGGGCATCTCGTTGACTTGTAAACTCTTGATCTTAAATTTCAGCAGATCGGCATAGACGTATCCTGTGTCCCCTTCTGCACAGGATACGGTGGCTTTTTCGCCGTCATGGAGGCGCTTAGTCGCATCACCACAACCAACTACCGCAGGAATACCCAACTCACGCGCAATAATTGCTGCGTGGCAGGTGCGACCGCCACGATTGGTCACGATAGCCGCGACTTTCTTCATGATCGGCTCCCAATCCGGATCGGTCATGTCGGTCACCAGCACATCCCCCTCCTGCACCAAGTGCATTTCTCTGATATCCTGAATCACTTTTACCGGGCCAGCACCGATACGGTGTCCGATAGCACGGCCTTCCGCCAGCACCTTGCCACGTTTTATCAGTTGGTAACGCTCCATTACCTGACCGTTGGAGCGTACCGTCTCCGGCCGCGCCTTACGATGTAGAGCTTGCTGGTGTGCCCATCTTTCGCCCATTCAATATCCATCGGGCAACCGTAGTGTTTTTCAATCAACAGCGCCTGATGCGCTAACGCTTCCACTTCGGTATCCGTCAGGCTGAAACGCACGCTCAGTTCTGCTGGCACATCTTCAATACGCACCTGTTTGCCATGAGCCTGGCTGTCAGCATACACCATGCGGATTTTTTTCGAACCCATGGTACGGAGCACAATGGCTGGTTTGCGGTTAAGCAAGGTCGGTTTGTGCACGTAAAATTCATCCGGGTTCACAGCCCCTTGCACAACCATTTCCCCTAGGCCGTAGGCGGATGTGATAAACATCCACCTGATCGAAACCGGATTCCGTATCCAGCGTAAACATCATCCCCGATGCCGCCAGATCCGAACGCACCATGGGCTGCACCCCAGCGGAGAGCGCCACACCACGATGATCTTAGCCCTGATGCACACGGTAAGAGATGGCGCGATCGTTAAACAACGAAGCAAACACATGCTTCACCGCCACCATCACCGCATCGATACCCTGCACATTGAGGAAGGTTTCCTGCTGCCCGGCAAAGGAGGCATTAGGCATGTCCTCTGCCGTCGCGGAAGAGCGCACCGCAAAAGAGGTCTCTTTTTCCCCTTCGGCCAGTTGATCGTAAGCCGCGCTGAGCGCCTGCTCCAGTTCAGGCTGGAACGGTGTGTCGATAATCCACTGACGAATTTGCGCGCCCGCTTTGGCGAGTTGGTTCACATCATCATCGATATCAGTACGATCCAGCAACTCATAGATTTGCTGGTTGATACCGCTCTGCGTAAGGAAATCGTTAAACGCCTGCGCCGTTGTCGCAAAACCATTGGGAACCGATACGCTAAATTCTAACAAATGAGTGATCATCTCACCCAAAGACGCATTCTTGCCGCCCACCAGCTCAACGTCATGCATACCGAGCTGGTTATACCAAAGGACATTACGCAAATCAGGGCCGTTATTGGCCATCGAAAATAATCCTTTCTGCATACGATTGCGGCCTGCATACCACAGGGTATAGAGACCATTGGGGATATCAGGGTATAGAGACCATTGGGGATATGTAAAATGTTAGTTGGGCAATTGCCTCAACGCCATGAATGTAGCATAGCGTTTAACAAACTTGAGAAAGGTGAATCGTTCAACCTATGAAATAAAAACGATTTCACTGCTGAATATTGCTTAACGTGGTAAAAATACAATATTATAAAAGTTCAACTGGTTTATTATGAATATAATGAAATGGCGTTTCATTAAAAATTTATGAATATAATGAAATGGCGTTTCATTAAAAATATCAATCAACGATTGTTCAACGCTATCGTTATATCGTTCAACGCTATCGTTCAACGCCAATTTTAAAACGCGTTTAGTAACGCTTTTTCACAGAAAAAATGCAGGGGTTGATGTGGAAAGAAGCGTCTTTTATATATCTGATGATACCACCATCACCGCTGAAGTATTAGGCCATGCGGTGCTTTCTCAGTTTCCTGTAAACACGGTCAGTTACACGCTGCCGTTTGTGGAAAGTGAAGAGCGCGCCAACGCGGTACGCGGAGCGTATCAATGCGCTCTACCAGCAAACGGGCGTGCGTCCTCTGGTGTTCTATTCCATCATTAGCCAGCCGGTGCGGGATATTATTAACAGCAGCGACGGTTTTTGTCAGGATATCGTGCAGGCGCTGGTGGCGCCATTATAAGGAGAGCTCAATATTCCTCCCGCGCCGGGAGGCCAATCACACCAACGGTCTGACCGCTAAAAATCTCGGCAAAAAATATGATGCGCGCATCGCCGCCATTGACTATACCTTCACCCACGACGATGGCATTTCATTACGCAATCTCGATCAGGCGCAGGTGATTTTACTCTGCGTGTCACGCTGCACTCTGCGTGTCACGCTGCAGCAAAATGCCCACCAACCTGTACCTCCTGTTCGGCCTGACCATCAATACCGAACGTTTAGCTGCGATCCGTGAAGAGCGGCGCGGCAACAGTCATTATGCGTCGTTACGTCAGTGCCGAATGGCACTTAGCGAAATAGAAGCGCTGTTTCGACGTCAATATCTCTTATCTCAACACGACAAACTACTACGTGGAGGAGATTTCCGCCAAGATCATCTACATATTAGGCATGAGTCTTCATATGTACTAGTATATTATCATTTTTTTTAACAAAAGCGGGTTGAATTGCTCCCTGATTCGGTTATCGTGGACGTTCCGACATGTCGTCGTAGCGAAGCAAACCATTTGGTAGGAGACGGGGAAAAACTGACACTCGCTTAGCGCCCAAGCGTCCCGCCACCGCCTGATATGATGCGCGAGTCACTCACTCACCATAGCCTTATCTTCAGGAAGATAAACGCAGTGTGTAAGCAGAGAGATATTGCATGTTAAAAACTGATGAGTTACGCAGCCAACGGCTCGATCGTCTGATCACGCCGCAGGTGCTGCTGGCGCAATTGCCGGTTACACCTGCGGTTGCAGAAAACGTGACAACGTCACGAAGTAAGATAGTAAATATTCTTACCGGAAAAGATCCCCGGTTGCTGGTGATCGTTGGCCCCTGTTCTATCCACGATGTTGATGCTGCGCTCGATTATGCACGGCAGCTCGCTACACTGCGGGCCCGCTATCAGGATCGGCTGGAAATCGTGATGCGCACCTATTTTGAAAAGCCGCGCACCGTTGTCGGCTGGAAAGGGTTAATTTCTGATCCATCCCTTAATGGCAGCTATCAAGTCAATCACGGTCTGACATTGGCACGCCGTCTGCTGCTGGATATCAACGCGCTTGGTCTACCAACAGCAACAGAATTTCTGGATATGGTCACCGGGCAATACATTGCTGATATCATCAGTTGGGGAGCCATTGGCGCGCGAACCACGGAAAGCCAGATCCACCGTGAAATGGCCTCCGCCCTCTCCTGCCCGGTGGGTTTCAAAAATGGCACCGACGGCAACCTGCGCATCGCTATTGATGCCATCCGTGCCGCGCGCGCGGCGCATCTGTTTCTCTCTCCAGATAAACAAGGACAAATGACCATCTACCAGACGCATGGCAACCCCTATGGCCATATCATTCTGCGCGGCGGGAAAAATCCCAATTATCACGCTGCCGATATTCAGGCCGCCTGCGAACTGCTGCGCAAATTCGCTTTACCATCACAGTTGGTGGTGGATTTTAGCCACGGCAACAGCTACAAACAATACCAGCGACAAATGGATGTGTGTGCCGATGTGTGTCAACAGATACGTTCGGGTTCGCGCACCATTGCAGGTGTTATGGTGGAAAGCTTTCTGGTTGAAGGTCAGCAACCGTTGACTGCACCGCAAATACTGGTTTACGGTAAATCGATTACCGATGGCTGCCTGGGCTGGCAAGACACTGAAAACCTGCTTGCACAGTTAGCCGATGCGGTAGACAGCCTCTTCTAACGCCCTACTGCCTTTCAATCGCGCACGGTCATTCCTGGTCGTGCGCTGCCGTTTCATCATCATCATCATCATCATCATCATCATCATCATCATCATCATCATCATCATCATCATCATCATCATCATCCTCTGCTGGCTTACCTGTTTCCGACGTACGTATATTATGAGAAATCTTCACTTGATGTCACTTAAGAAATCTTCACTTGATGTCACTTTTTGGCAACATGAAAATAATTCTTATTTATTAAGTTAATTATTTTACGATAATATCCATCGCAGAACTACCACAGGAACAGACAATGCCGAACGCGATTTATGCTCAATATCTGCAAGCCAAAAACAACAATCCCCGCCAGTACGCTCGTGATATCGCCACGAGGCTCGGCATCAGTGAAGCAGTGTTGACACACACACGCGTCGGTGATGATGCGCAACGCTTGCAAAGGGATGCCAAGCGCTGGCTGCTGGCACTGGAGAAGGTAGGCCAGACCAAGTCTATCACGTGCAACACCTATGCGGTTCACGAACAGGTTGGCGTTTACTAAAATCAACATTTGGACGGCCATGCGGGGCTAATCCTCAATTCTTACGCGCTGGATCTTCGCCTGTTTTTGCATCAGTGGAATGTGGCATTTAGCCTGCGGGAAGAGACCGCACACGGCAAGCGTCAGAGCATTCAATTTTTTGATAATCAGGGTGATGCTATCCTGAAGGGAAAGTGTATGCCACTGAACAGACCGATATGTCGGCATGGGATGCCCATCTGGCCGAATTTGTCACGGAGGTTAACCCTGAGGTACAGTTACGTCTGGAAACTCCAGCGGTCACTCAGGCTCCCTGCATCGACCAGACGGCATTTGAAGCCGAATGGCGTGCCATGACGGACGTACACCAACTTTTCATTCTACTTAAACGCTACAATCTTACGCGTCAACAGACTTTCCGCGCCGTTAAAGACGATCTGGCCTGTCAGATTGATAACAGCGCCCTGTCGCTAATTCTTGGCGCTGCGCAGCAGGATCAAAACGATATCATCGTGTTCGTTGGCAGCCGTGGCTGCGTACAGATTTTCACCGGCCCCATCGCCGGGTGGAAAAATGGCGAAGCACGCGGGATGGATCATCATTTTCAACCAGAGGATGGATCATCATTTTCAACCAGAATTTCACCCTGCCCTGATTGAAGATGCGATTGCCGAAAGCTGGATCACCCGTAAACCAACCGCAGACGGTGTCGTCACCAGCCTGGAACTCTATGCGGCTGATGGTACGCAAATCGCACAGCTATTTGGCCAGCGCACTGAAGGCACGCCAGAACAGGCAACCACGCCAGAACAGGCAACAATGGCGCAAACAAATCGAGGCGCTCACCGCAAATTAGGAACTGGTCGCATGAAAAACTGGCTTTACGCACTGCTCCTAACGCTGCCACTGAGTGCCAGCGCTAATGAACGTATCGTCTCCATTGGCGGTGATGTCACCGAAATCATCTATGCGCTTGGCGCTGAGCAGCAGCTCATTGCCCGCGACAGCACCAGCATGCACCCGGCTGCAACGCAAGCACTGCCGGATGTTGGCTATATGCGCCAATTGAATGCGGAAGGCATTCTGTCATTAAAACCGTCGTTAGTGATTGCCAGTGAGTTGTCACAACCCTCTCTGGTGCTCAAGAAAGTGGCAGATAGCGGCATCAAAGTGATCATGGTGCCTGCACAACTGACGCTGGAAAGTATTCCTTAGAAAATCAACACGATTGCACCGGCGTTTCCCAAAGAGAGCGAAGGCAAAGTACTGACCGACCGTTATAAGAAGCAGGTATCCGCCGTGGCACAGCAACCGCTGCCTATCAAAGCGCTGCTTGTTCTCAGTCACGGTGGAATGACGACCATGGCAGCAGGGAAAAATACGCCCGCCGATACGGTAATTTGCGCTGCCGGATTACAAAAGGCCATGCCTGATGTCGTGCGTTACCAGCCGCTATCGCAAGAAGGCGTTATTGCCAGTGCAACCGATCTGTTGTTGATCTCCGCACAAGGGTTGCAGAATTTAGGGGCGAAGAGAAAATCTGGCAGTTGCCCGGTGTTGCACTGACCCCTGCGGGCAAACACCACCGTGTCGTGGTGGTCGATGATATGGCGATGCTTGGCTTTGCGCTGGAAACCCCTGCGCTGTTAACCACGCTGCATCACGCCGCCGAGAAGGTAAAATGAGACTACGGCAACGTCACCGCCTGATTCTGGCGGGGCCTGATGTGTTTCACTCTGCTATTAATGCTGGGTGCCGCCAATATGGGGGCACTTACCCTCTCCTTCCGCCAACTGTGGCATGCTCCAATCAGCGACCCGCTGTGGCATATCTGGCTCAACATTCGCCTGCCGCGCGTCCTGCTGGCACTGCTGGTGGGTAGCGCGCTCGCCGCGGCCGGTGCAGTGATGCAAGGGCTGTTCCGCAACCCGCTTGCTGATCCCGAATTGCTGGGTATCAGTAGCGGAGCGGCGTTGTTTGTCGCGTTTGCACTATTGATGCCTTTGAGCCTTCCACCGTTGCTGGCGCTCTACAGCCCGATCTTGGCCGCTTTCGCTGGCAGTCTGTCGGTGACAGCAATTTATAATGGGATGCGATGAGCGCGGCAGCGTGACGCGCCTACTGTTAACCGGCATTGCCCTGAATGCGCTATGTGGGGCAGCCGTTGGCGTACTGACCTACATCAGTAACGATCAGCAATTGCGTCAGTTTTCACTGAGGGGCATGGGCAGCCTGGGGCAAGCGCAATGGCCAATGTTGCTGGTTACCGCTTCGCTGATCGTTCTCGCCGTGGTGAGTGTTCAGTGTTATGCCCGCAAACTCAATCTGCTCCAGTTGGGTGATGAAAACGCACACTATCTAGGTGTCAAGGTGAAACAGACCAAGCTGATATTACTACTGCTCAGCGCGCTACTGGTTGGCACCGCGGTAGCGGTCAGCGGCGTGATTGTATTTATCGGACTGGTTATCCCGCATCTGGTTCGCATGAACCTGAGTGCCGACCACCGTTGGTTACTCCTCGGTTCAGAGCTGGCAGGTGTGGGGTTGCTTATCACGGCCGATACGCTGGCTCGCACGGTGCTGGCTCTGGCGGAAATGCCCGCGGGTTTGCTCACCAGCCTGATAGGGGGCCCTACTTCATATGGCTCATTATCACGCACAATGGACGAACCCATGACTAACCGCCTGACGGCCCAGCATCTGCACTATCAGGCTGCCGGACGCACCTTGATTGATGATGTTTCGTTGGACATCAACTGCGGTGAGATAGTCGCGATTATTGGCCCGAATGGGGCATTGGCCCGAATGGGGCGGGAAAATCCACGCAGCTGAGGCTGCTCACCGGCTATCTGGCACCCCGACAGCGGTGAATGTCAGTTGGCCGGAAAAACGCTCGCAGACTGGCAGCCTTATGCCTTGGCCAAAACCCGCAGCAAACGCGCATTGGAAATGCGACGTCGGGCAAAATGTAATGTAATAGCAAGAATGTGGTGGCTAACACCCCCATAATAATAGCGCCAACGCTCAGCCCCCAGACGGGTTGCGACCCTTGCCCCAGCAAGGACGCTAAGCACCAGCGCCACGCCTGCGCCATTAGCAACGCCCAACAAATCCGGCTCTGCCAGTGGGTTATCGAAAATAGCCTGCATCACGGCCCCTGACATCGCTAGGTTCGCCACCACCAACATCATCGCCAGCGTTCTCGGAATACGCAACTGCCAGATGAAAACACGCTGGGCATCATCCCACCATGCCCAGGACAGCACCCAACGATCGCCAGCACATAACTCGATGATCACGGTCACCGCAGCCAGTAGCGTCAACACCACAATGCGTTGACGGTCGTGTTGACGGTCGTGATAACGCTAGCGTAGACGTAACAGTGAGTATCCCTTGTTCAATGACTGCATAACGCTATCCTGTAGACTACGGTTACACCCGCAAACTCAGCTCTGCTTAACTCGACCGTTATTTCTTGTAGCGTCACTGCACGCCGTTCATCTCGCTAAGGCATTCATGGTGCCGACAAACTCTGGCACCACTGCCGTCGCCGCGCCGTATAAATATGACCGGAAGTTCCGATAGCGATGAAATAATCGGCTTGCGCCAGCGCCTGATAGATACGTTCCATACCAAGAGAAATTTATCCGAACCACACCACTTGCGGATGCAGTCACGTGGAAAACTGGCAAAAATGGCAGCGTTCTTCGGCAGCGATATCACCGGTCCAGTCGATAACCTGCCACTCTGGCAACAGCGCACCTTAAACAATTCGCCATGCATATGAACAACCCGCTGGCTGCCCGCACGCTCGTGCAGATTATCGATATTTTGCGTCACCAACAGGAAGTTATCTCCGAGCGCCGCCTCAAGATTGGCTAACGCCAGATGCGCTGAGTTTGGTACTACCTCTGGCTGCTGCAACTGCTTACGGCGCGCGTTGTAAAACGCCTGCACCAGTTGCGGATCGCGTTGAAATCCTTCCGGCGTGGCGACATCTTCCACCCGGTGCTCTTCCCACAGGCCATCCGCCGCACGAAAGGTGCGAATACCGGATTGCGAATACCGGATTCCGCTGAAATCCCCGCGCCGGTCAGAACTACCACGCGCGGGCTTTTTGATTCATTCACCGCCAGATAATCCTTATGGAAAATACGTGAAAGCAGACGCTGCTGACGCAGTCGCTTTCCTTGATGAAACCGAATCATCCTTTGACGCGTATGCATGTCTGCTCCTGTGAAAGCTGGGTGGAAAGTGTCTAACGCTGCCTGCTTGATTGCCAATAAGCGTTTATTGCTAAAAAACTACTGTGAAGAAAGTGCAGCGGGGCCGTGCCCCGAACGCCACCTGCATCGCCGTACCGCGCCTTCTCAAGGCGCGGTACGCACGCAACCGGTAGCAAATACTCAGGCACCCGCCTTGGGAGAAACTGATAGATCTTGTCAAAGTTAGACAACCCACCGCCCAGCACCAGCAAATCGGGGGTCAAACATTGTCAACAGATTCCCCACGCAGGCCGCCAGAACGCTCATATAGCGAGCGACGTGCGCCAGCGCGTGCTTCACTAGCGAGCGACGTGCGCCAGCGCGTGCTTCACGCCCGATAGTGACGAATAAGGGTGACAGCAATAGTGACGAATAAGGGTGACAGCATTAAGACTTTCGCCATAGATATGCACATAAAGCCATTCAAAACCTCGGCCAGAAATATAGTTTTCAATACAGCCAGATATAGTTTTCAATACAGCCAGATTGACCACAGCCGCATTTCACCCGAGGGATATCCTCCCCCATAATTTCACCCGAGGGATATCCTCCCCCATAATATCCAGTGCATCCACCGGTAGCCGGAAATGGCCGAATTCGCCAGTAATGCCGTTGCGACCATCAATCACTTCGCCTTTAATCACCATACCGCCACCGACACCGGTGCCAAGGATCAGCCCCAACACCACAGGATACTGACGGAATTCCCCAACCAGGCTTCGGAAAGGGCAAAGCAGTTGGTGTCGTTGGTCATGCGCACATGACGCTGTAACAGGCGTTGCAAATCCGCCTGTAGTGGTTTCCCATGGTTGCAGGTAGGTTAGCAGTAAACTGCGTACGATCATCCCCGCCACGCCTACCGGGAATGCCGACGCCGAAGGTCCTCTGTTTGCCCGTCAACGCATCGGCTTCCTGAGTAAGTGAAGCAAAGGCCGCCAGCAACGCATCATAGTCATGACGCGGCGTTGGCACTCGTTTTTGCCATACGGATCTCATATTTTGTTTGCCATACGGATCTCATATCAGCATCAAAGACCCCGGCTTCAATCTTACTGCCGCCCAGATCAAAACCATAAAACATGGATCACTCCTCTGTGGCTGAATAGGTTATGCGATTGCAAGGGGGCCATAGCGCTATTGCCCGCTTAACACGCGAGCGGGCTCAATACGGCTGGCGCGCCGTGCCGGATACCAACTAGCCAGCAAGCTCAACGCCACGGCGGTGAGCAGTACCAGAACCACATCCATCATGTGCAATTCTGACGGCAGAAAATCGATAAAATAGATATCGCCCGACAGAAAATGGTGTTCGGTCAGCGATTCAATCCCGAGCATGATCTCACTCAGTTGCAGCGTCGCCACCACACCAATCACGGCACCGATCACGCAGCCTACCAGGCCTGTCAGCAGCCCGTACCAAATGAAAATGGCGCGGATAAGACCGTCGCTCGCCCCCCAGGTGCGCAATACGGCGATATCTCTGCTTTTGTCTTTCACCGCCATCACCAGCGTGGAAACAATGTTAAAACAGGCAACGCCAATCACCAGTACCATCGCTAAATACATGATAGTCCGAATCATCTGGATGTCGCGGTACATGTAACCGTAGGTGCCAATCCATTCACGAATATATATATAGGTGTCGGTCACTTTCCCTGCGTTACGCACCAGTTTGCTGGCGGCAAACACGTCATCAACTTTGATGGCTATGCCGCTGACATCATCCCCCATGTCAAAATACTGCTGGGCGTCAGCCAGCGGGATCAACGCCAGACTGTGATCGAGTTGCCCGCTGAGTTGCAGAATACCGCTCACGTGCAGGCGAATGCGCTTCGGCTGCAACAACTTCATTTGCGGATCGCTATTAGGGATCATCACCGTCACCCAATCCCCGGTTTTCACCTCAAGCGCCTGCGCAACGCCCTTGCCAAGAATAACCTGCTGCTCACCCGCTTTGAAAGCGGCCCACGCGTTTCCTGCCACGAACGTGGGCAAAGTACTGAGGCGTTGTTCCTGTTGCGGATCGACGCCTTTCATCTGTATCGCGCGCAGTCTGGCACCGCTCTCCAGCAGCCCGGTAAAATGCACATAGGGCGCAGCGGCAACAATACCAGGCACCTGCTCAATTTTAGGCAACATATTTTGCCAGCCGGTGAAGGGGGGATTGACCGGTTCCATTTCACCATGAGGCACCACTGCCAAAATACGATTTTTCAATTCACGTTCGAAGCCATTCATGGCGCTGAGGCCGACGATCAGCACCGCCACCCCGAGAGCAATACCGATGGTGGAGATCACCGAAATCTGGGAAACCATACCACCGCGCCGACGGCCCCGGCTAAAACGCAGCCCAATCAGCAGGGAGAGCGGTGGAAAACTCATTGCGCGGTTCCCATCAGTCATTGCGCGGTTCCCATCAGGGTTAACTCTTGCTGAAGTTGCCCGTCACGCATTTCCAACTGGCGACGCAAACGCGCAGCTAGCGACAAATCGTGAGTCACCACCAGAAACGCGGTGCCCTGACGCACGTTTAAGTCGCCCAGCAGTTCAAAAATGGTATCCGCCGTGCGCTGATCGAGGTTACCCGTAGGCTCATCCGCCAGCACCAGCGACGGGTTATTCACCAGCGCGCGGGCGATGGCCACGCGCTGACGCTCCCCACCGGACAATTCGCTGTAACGGTGCTCACTCCGTGCATCCAGCCCCACGGAGGCCAGCATAGCGCGCGCCTGATCCTGCGCCAGCGCGGGCGGCGTGTTGCCAATCAGCAGTGGCATCGCCACGTTTTCCAACGTGGTGAAATCCGGCAGTAAATGGTGAAACTGGTAGATAAAGCCTAGTTCACGGTTGCGCAACGCCGATTTAGCGGCGGCGGAGAGTCCACTGAGCGCCTGACCTTTGAAGATAACATCACCCCTGGTGGGCGCATCCAGTCCGCCCAGCAGATGCAACAGAGTACTTTTCCCCGAACCGGAACTACCGACAATCGCCATCATTTCGCCGGCTTGCATGCTGAATGTCACATGACGCAGCACGTCGGTGGACAGCTTCCCTTCCTGGTAGGTTTTGCACAGGTCATTACATTGCAACAACAGGGAATCATTCATAGCGTAAAGCCTCTGCGGGATGAACGGCGGCGGCGCGCCAGGAAGGATAAAGGGTAGACAGCAGAGCAACGATCATCGTCACTAGCGCGATGGTCACCACCTGCACCGCATCAATATGAACGGGTAACGCGGCACCATCCAGCAACAGCCCCAATGTCGGGATCAGCGTATTAAGCTGGCTAGCCAGCAGCGTACCGAGCACTGCACCCAACAGCGCGCCAACCACCCCAGCGCTTCCCCCCTGCACCATAAACACCGCCATAATCTGGCGTTGTGTCAGCCCCTGCGTTTGCAAAATGGCCACCTCACCCTGCTTTTCCATCACCAACAACCCCAACGACGTAATGATATTGAACGCCGCTACGGCGACGATCAGGCTCAACAATAGCCCCATCATATTTTTTTCCATGCGAACGGCCTGAAACATTTCGCCCTTGCGCTCACGCCAATCTTTCATCACCAATCCTTGTGGCACTGGCTGCGCACTGAACGCCACAATATCCAACGGGTTTTCCAGCCACAGGCGCCAGCCGGTTATGTGCCCGTTCGGGTAACGCATCAGACGCGACGCATCCTGCTGATTCACCATCATCTGGTAACCATCCACTTCGCTACCTGCGGCAAAGGTACCTGCTACGGTAAACAAGCGATGGCTGGGAATGCGCCCCACTGGCGTGAGTTGGCTGGCTCCGGTAATCATAATACGCAGTTGTTCACCGCGCTTAACCCCAAGCTGAGAGGCCAACTGATCGCCAAGGATCACCTGGTATTCACACGCTTGAAGTTGAGTGAGCGAGGTATTTTTCAAAAAACGCGACAAAGGCTCAGGTTCATCGGGATTAATGCCCAGCATTACTCCGACTGCCACACTGCGTGCGCTTTGCAACACCACTTCGCCCGTGGTGATTGGGGCTATGCGCGTTATGCCCTGTAAGGTGCTCAACGATGATGCAGGCAATGCCTGTGGGTCGAGTGAACCGCTCGCTGTGGTCACCACCGCCTGCGGCATCAATCCCAGGATGCTTTCCTCAAGCTCCTGTTCAAATCCGTTCATCACCGACAATACGGTCACCAGCGCCATGACGCCTAACGTGATGCCAATGGCCGATAACCAGGAGACAAATCGCCCAAAGCGATCCGATGCTCGCCCACGCATATAACGCAGGCCAATAAATAAAGCGACAGGTTGATACATGAAATCCGTCTGGATAAGGTTGCTAAAGCAAAGTGATCAAGGATAATAAAGGGTCATATCACTTTATGGAACCCTACCCCGCTTTCTACTACTGCTTTTTCTTATGCTGGAACGGGGCAACACCAGATATTCGAAATATGCCTAAAAAAAATCGCTATGCTCTGCCCGTAAAAGCGGGTGAACAACGTCTGTTAGGCCAACTAACCGGCGCTGCCTGCGCCGTCGAGTGTGCCGACATCATTGAACGCCACGCCGGGCCAGTTGTGCTTATCGCACCCGATATGCAAAATGCGCTGCGGCTACGCGATGAACTTCAGCAGCTTACGGCGCATCCGGTCACTACGTTGTCTGACTGGGAGACGCTGCCTTACGATAGTTTCTCGCCGCATCAGGAGATCATCTCGGCGCGTCTCTCCACACTGTATCACCTCCCTGAAATGACCCGCAGCGTGCTGGTGTTGCCGGTCAGTACGCTAATGCAGTTGGTGTGCCCGCAAACCTTCCTGCACAGTCATGCGTTGATGGTGAAAAAAGGACAACGCCTGTCGCGCGATAAACTGCGCGCGCAGTTGGAACAGGCAGGCTATCGCAGTGTCGATCAGGTGATGGAACATGGGGAGTTCGCCACGCGCGGTGCGCTGCTGGACCTTTTCCCCATGTGCAGTCAAGAGCCCTACCGCATAGATTTTTTCGATGATGACGTAGATAGCCTGCGCATATTTGATGTTGATAACCAGCGCACGTTACACGAAGTGGCACAAATCAGCCTGCTGCCTGCGCATGAATTCCCTACCGACAAAAATGCCATCGAACGCTTTCGCAGCCAGTGGCGCGAAACCTTTGAAGTGCATCGTGATGCCGAGCATATTTATCAACAGGTCAGCAAAGGCACCTGGCCTGCTGGCATTGAATATTGGCAGCCGCTGTTTTTTGAACAGCCGCTCAGCACGCTGTTCAGCTATCTCCCCAGCAATACGCTGCTGGTTAACACGGGCGATCTTGAAGCAAGCGCTACCCGCTTTTGGGCCGATATTCAACAACGTTTTGAAAGCCGACGCGTAGACCTGATGCGTCCTCTGTTAACGCCGGACGCCTTGTGGTTGCGAGTCGATGCGTTGTTCAGCGAACTGAAAGCCTGGCCGCGCGTTCAGCTCAGCAAAGAAACGCTGACGGAAAAAACAGCGCACCGCAACCTCGGTTACAAACCGTTGCCGGACATAGCCATCCAGCACCAGCACAAAGCGCCGCTGGATGCACTGCGACGTTTTTTGGAAGGTTTTACCGGACAGGTGATCTTTTCCGTTGAAAGCGAGGGGCATCGTGAAACCCTTCAGGAATTACTAGCACGCATCAAAGTGGCACCAACGCCAATTACCCGGTTGGATCAGGCGGACAAACCCGGCGCTTATCTGATTATCGGTGCCAGCGAGCACGGTTTTATCGACACGCTGCGCCAGCGCGTCTTGATCTGTGAAAGCGATCTGCTCGGCGAACGCGTTGCACGTCGACGTCAGGACAGCCGTCGCACCATTAATACCGATACACTGATCCGCAACCTAGCCGAACTGCATCCGGGCCAGCCGGTGGTACATCTGGAGCACGGCGTTGGGCGTTACATCGGCCTCACGACGCTAGAAGCCGGTGGCATCACCGCAGAGTACATGATCCTGACCTACGCTGGGGAAGATAAACTCTATGTTCCGGTTTCGTCATTGCACCTCATCAGCCGTTATTCCGGTGGAGCCTATGAAAATGCGCCATTACACAAACTGGGCGGCGATGCCTGGTCACGCGCGCGGCAAAAAGCGGCAGAGAAAGTGCGTGATGTGGCAGCCGAACTGCTGGATATCTGCGCGCAGCGCGCAGCGAAAAGCGGATTTGCCTTTAAGCACGATCACGAACAATACCAACTTTTCTGCGAGGGGTTCCCGTTCAAAACCACGCAGGATCAGGCTCAAGCCATCAATGCCGTGCTGAGCGATATGTGTCAGCCGCTGGCAATGGACCGGCTGGTGTGCGGTGACGTAGGCTTCGGTAAAACCGAAGTCGCAATGCGCGCCGCATTCCTCGCGGTGGAAAACCACAAACAGGTAGCCGTGCTGGTGCCGACCACTCTGCTGGCACAACAGCATTACGACAATTTCCGCGATCGCTTTGCCAATTGGCCCATTCGTACCGAAATGCTTTCCCGTTTTCGCAGTGCCAAAGAACAGACGCAGGTGCTGGAACAAACGCAGGAAGGCAAGGTAGACATTCTGATTGGAACCCACAAACTGCTGCAAAGTGACGTGCACTGGCGCGACCTAGGGCTGCTGATTGTGGATGAAGAGCACCGCTTTGGCGTGCGCCACAAAGAGCGTATCAAAGCGATGCGTGCCAACGTGGATATCCTGACGCTAACCGCCACGCCAATCCCGCGTACTCTGAACATGGCGATGAGCGGGATGCGCGATCTTTCGATTATTACCACCCCCCCCGCGCGCCGTCTGGCGGTAAAAACCTTTGTTCGCGAATATGATGGCCTGTTGGTGCGTGAAGCGATGCTGCGTGAAATTCTGCGCGGCGGACAGGTTTATTACCTCTACAATGACGTAGAAAATATCGAGAAAACAGCTCAACGCCTGGCGGAGTTGGTGCCTGAAGCGCGTATCGCGATTGGTCACGGCCAAATGCGCGAACGGGATCTGGAACGAGTGATGAGCGATTTTTATCATCAGCGCTTTAACGTGCTGGTGTGCACTACCATCATCGAAACCGGCATCGATATTCCCAGCGCCAACACCATCATCATTGAACGCGCCGACCATTTCGGGTTAGCCCAGTTGCACCAGTTGCGTGGGCGCGTCGGACGTTCGCACCATCAGGCCTATGCCTATCTGCTGACGCCAAATCCGAAGGCAATGAGTAACGATGCGCACAAACGGCTAGAAGCCATCGCGTCACTGGAGGATTTGGGTGCAGGCTTTGCACTAGCAACCCATGATTTGGAGATTCGCGGCGCTGGTGAACTGCTTGGCGAAGATCAAAGCGGGCAAATGACTATTGTCGGTTTTTCACTCTATATGGAGCTGCTGGAAAGTGCGGTCGATGCGCTCAAAGCCGGGCGCGAACCCTCTTTGGAAGATCTGAGCAGCAGTCAAACTGAGGTGGAATTACGTCTGCCGTCCTTGCTGCCAGAGGCCTTTATCCCTGACGTCAACACGCGATTGTCGTTCTACAAGTGCATTGCCAGCGCCAAGGACGATAAAGCATTGGAAGAGCTGAAAGTGGAACTTATCGATCGCTTTGGTACCCTGCCGGATGCCACGCGCCATCTGTTGCAGATTGCCGCGCTGCGCCAGCACGCGCAATCGCTGGGCATCAAACGTATCGAGGGCAACGAAAAAGGCGGATTTATCGAGTTCAGCGCCCATAACCGGGTCGATCCTGCACACCTGATTGGCCTGTTACAGCGCGATCCCAGCGTCTATCGTTTGGATGGCCCTACCCGCTTGAAGTTTATTAAAGACCTCAGCGAAAGGCAACAGCGTATCGATTTCATTGCTGGACTTCTGACTGACATGGCTCAGTATACCTTGGCGGCATAAGCCTGCACAGTGGTGGCTACTCACTCATCACTCACTTAGCCACCACTATCACTCACTTAGCCACCACTGTGTGCGAGGTTGCATATAACGTAAACACACTGCACTAAAGCTAACGTTAGGGATACAACAACGTCAGTAAAAAGCCCATGCTATACTAGTTGGAAACAGTGGTGGTAAAAATTTAAATTTATAAATTCCCCAATAAGAAACCATGGCAACCAATGAAACCATGGCAACCAATAATGAGTTAATAGCGGGCACATCCCACTTATTATAACCCACACAAAGCTCCCTAACAAACAGCAAAAATAGGATTAAGTATTCAATGAGTTGATTACAGTGTAAAATTTCCGTTTTTGGATGTGGAGATACAGTGGCTAACGTTGATGTAAGATGCCCGTTTTGTGAACAGACAGCCTCTGTAAGTGAACATACAGCCTCTGTAAGGTAGACAGGGTCGGAAATGCGTCCGACGTGCCACAGTTGCAGGACAATTTTTACACCGGCGGTGATGCGCGCCCAACCGGCAATCTGGTCATCAGACCAGATTGCCGGCGTATTCGGATAACCTATAGTTGATTACAGTGTAAACTCTCCGGTTTTTGATGTGGGATACAGTGGCTAACGTTGATGTAAGATGTCCGTTTTGTGAATAGACAGCCTCTGTAAAAAAACACGGTTATGGCAAAATGGCCATCAGCGTTACCGTTGTCAGTCATGTAAACGTACCTTCCAGCTTGATTATTCCTATCGTGCCTGCCAACCAGGAATGACAGACCAAGCCATTAACTTGGTAATGAATAATGCGGGTATTCGTGACACTGCTCAGGCGTTACATATTAGCATCAATGCCGTCGTGCGTACTTTAAAAACTCTCGCCGCGGAATGTAACAACATTGCCACTGGATAACCTGCAAATTCAACTGATTTGCGAAGTAGATGAGATGTGGTCATTTATTGGTAATAAAAAACGACAGCGCTGGCTTTAGTATACATGGGAGCCGCGTTTGAAGCGGATTATCGCTCATAGATTTGAGCTCTCTAAGCAAGGAAACGCTGCATAATTTGCTGAAACTATTCTCTGGGTTCAGAGTGGCATTTTGGTGCACTGATGGCTAGGGCTTACAACGACGAACTTCCAAAAGCAAAACACATTGTTGGCAAACTGTATACACAGCGTATTGAGCGTGAAAATCTGACGCTGCGCAACCGATTGAACCGCCTCAACCGTAAGACGTTGGAGTATTCAAAATCATCAGAAATGCACGATAGGATCATCGCCACTTACATCGAACGCGAGTATTACGTTTGATGCTGTATCAATTCATTGAATACAAGACCTTTTGTTGCTATTACGCCGTAAGAGCACTATTGGATCACACTCAATTATGTTCAAGAATGCATTTGCCAACCTGCAAAAAGTAGGTAAGTCGCTGATGCTGCCTGTTTCCGTACTGCCCATCGCAGGTATCCTGCTGGGCGTCGGATCGGCTAATTTCAGCTGGCTGCCGTCCATCGTCTCAAGCGTGATGGCGCAAGCGCAAGCGGGTGACTCCGTATTCGCCAATATGCCACTGATTTTTGCCACCGGCGTTGCCATCGGTTTTACCAATAACGATGGGGTATCCGCGCTGGCTTCCGTTGTTGCCTACGGCATTATGGTGAAGACGATGGCAGCGGTGGCTCCACTCGTGTTACAACTGCCGCCTGAGGTGATCATCAAAGAACACCTGGCAGATACCGGGGTGCTCGGTGGGATCATCACCGGTGCGATTGCAGCCTACATGTTTAACCGTTTCTACCGTATCCAGTTGCAGTAATACCTGGGCTTAATGAGATGGTCACCCCCACTCTGTGAGTGGTACTTTGGCAGAGTGTTTTTCTTTCAGGAGAGGCCATAATGGAAAACGTTATTCTTATTGGTATCGATCTCGGTAAACATTGTTTCCACATTCATTCATTGCCAGGATAAGTCAGTTAAAGCGCTTCTGCCTAAGAAGTTTACGCGCACAAAGCTAATGCAGTTTTTGACGACGTGCCTGTCCTCGGTTGTTGTTATGGAAGCTTGTGCCGGGGCACACTTTATGGCGCGAAGCTTGTGCATGGCGCGAAGCTTGTGCCGGGGCACACTTTATGGCGCAGCGTATCAATGATAGCAGCCATGAAGCAAAACTTATCTCTCCGCAGTTTACGCGCCCATTTATCAAGAGCAATAAAATGATTATGTTGATGCAGAGGCGATTGATTATGTTGATGCAGAGGCGATATGTGAAGCCGCATCCCGGCCGTCAATGCGTTTTGTTCAGCCGAAAACTGAGGTTCAGCAGGTGATGCGAGCACTGCATCGGGTCAGGGAATCTTTTATTAGAGATAAAGTAAAAAACCACTAACCAGATCCATGGTTTTCTGCTAGAGTTTGAGATATGATTGCCAATCGGCGAGGTGGTAATAAAGCGACTGTCCCTGGTGCTAGCTGAGCACGAAATCCCCGAATACCTAACCGTCTGCTGGTTAAGTTACATGCCCACTATCTTTACCTTGTCGAGCAAATAACAGCGCTGGAATCAGAATTAAATCAGTCAATCAAAGCTGATGATACTGCACAGCGAATTATAACAATTCCAGGGGTCGGGCCGATTACTGCCAGCTTAACTTTCATCACCGCTCGGCGATGGAAAACAATTTTCATGTAGCAGGGATTTTGCGGCTTCCACAGGGCTTGTACCGTACCGCGACAATCAGTACAGGAGGCAAACCGACTCTGCTGGGGATAAGCAAACGAGGTGATAAAATTTACGCAAACTTCTGGTTCAATGTACCCGCTCGTTCATGATACGACTTGAACATCAGCAGGGCAGGCTTGCTGAATGGGTTCAGGGGCAACTCGATAACAAACATTCAAATATTATCGCCTGCGCTCTGGCAAACAAACTGGCGCGAAAGTCAAAAATCAGTGTTGCAAAAATGGAGGTGACCATAGATTTAGCCCGGCTATCGAAGCCCGGAAATGCGTATCCGTGTCCCTATCTACTCCTGCTCCTGTGCTTACTACCCTGTGATCGCCATAAACCCCTGTGATCGCCATAAACGAACCACCGAGTTTATTAGTTTAAAATGGATTTAGTTTAAAATGGATTTTTATAAAAATATTGAGATCGATCGTCACGTTCTTCCCTGGGATGCCAATCCCGCTCGGGGCGTGGCAACGGTGCAAAGGTTTTCCCAACGTCTCGGCTGTAGTTTAGCTATCACGGCATTAAAGGGTTTGTACCCTGCCGCATTACCTTCATAAAGACAAAATAACACACCGCATTACCTTCATAAAGACAATAACACAGGAAGGATGGCAAATGAAAACGCGTAAAATTGGGCTGGCCAGCTATAGATTAAAATTGGGCTGGCCAGCTATTTAGCGTACGACTCAGGTGATTTTCTCGGTGCTGGAACCACGGCACTAACGGCGGCGTGGTTGCTCTATTTTACACCACGTTTTGTGGCTTGACGCCCATTGAAGCCACGTTTATTTTCGCGATGGCCAGAGTACTGGATGCCGTCGTCAGCCCGCTGACGGTGTTCCTGACGGACAACTTTGGCTCAACCTGAGTGGGTAAACGCTTTGGCCGCCGTAAGTTCTTTATTTAAGTTCTTTATTTTGCTTGGTATTACCTGTGTGTTCAGCTACAGTTTTATGTGGGTGGGTGACATGGGATACTGGTACTATCTGCTAATCTACTGGTACTATCTGCTAATTTATCTGGTGTTTGATGTTGTCTACACCATGATTCTGGTACCGGATGAAACGCTGGTACCTGAAATGACCGATGATTTTAAACAGAAAACCAAATTCTCCGGTGCGCGTATCGCGCTGGCACAGCTTTTTGCCATTCTGGCGGCGTTCCTGCCAGGTATTCTGCTCAGTCACTTTGGCAAAGACAACGCCATTTCCTTCTTCTACTCAAACCTAGTGTTTTCGGGGATTTGCGCCACGGTGCTGACGCTGGTCTATTTCTTTACCTGGGAACGACCGCGCGAAGAGATGTCAGCGGCGTTGCTACAGGCAGAAAAGGAACGCCAGTCACTAGGCAGAAAAGGAACGCCAGTCACTGACGCTGCGACAAAGCCTGAAGCGCCTGAGTGTCAAACTCTCTTCCACACTGCGCATTCGTATTTTCCGTCAACATCTCGGGATGTAGGTGGCTACATTGCACAGGACGTGTTTAACGTGGTGTTCACCTACTACGTTGTTTTGTGCTGATGCAAAGCCCCACGGTGGCTTCCAACCTGATGGGCACCATGGCTATCCTGCAATTCCTGGCGGTGGTTGGCATGGTCCCGCTGTGCATTCGCTTCGGACCTGGCCCTACTTACCGCTTAGTGGTTTGCCTGTTCGGTCTGGCGGCGATGTCTTACGGCGTGCTCTATTACAGCGGCCTGCACGATGTGTTCTCTTTACTGTTGCTGATCTCTGTGTTGGCAGGGTTGGAGCGTGGTGGTATCAATTACGTACCGTGGAATACTTACACCTACATTGGTGGAATACTTACACCTACATTGCCGATGTGGATGAAGTGATCACCGCCGATGTGGATGAAGTGATCACCGCACAACATCATGAAGGGATCTTTGCTGGGATCATGACGCTGACTCGCAAGGCTTCTCAGGCCGGCGCGGTGATGCTGGTGGGCGTGGTGTTGCAACTGTAGGGGTTTGGTTTGTTTCAGGGCAGAGCGTACAGGCACCGGGCGTAAGTCATATCATCCTGATGGTGCTCAGTGTCGGCACAGTCTGCGTGCTGGCGTTAGGTTTTCTGGTCTCATTACGGTTTAAACTGAACCTGCAAACACACCAGACACTGCGTGAAGAGACGCTAAAAATCAGACACTGCGTGAAGAGACGCTAAAAATGCGTGAAGCTGGAGTCCGGTGCCGGGACTCATCACGCCACAGGCGTGTCAGGTGGTGGAATGCTCTCTGGCATGTCTTATGAATCTCTATGGGGCAACAACAATATCGGTTACCTGAATCGCCATAAACACCCGGCGCATTCAGCAACCCAGGTGACTCACCATTAACGCATTAACATTAACGCATTAACGATAAGAGTGGATGATAATCTATGACCGTATTCAGTGTTAAACATAGCCAGCTGCTGCGTCAGCCTGAGCACTTTATCTCTCGCGACGATCTGAAGGCGCTGATCTGCCGCATTACCGATAATCTGGTCAATCTCAAGGATGAAACCGGTGAGTTTCTGCTGCGGTTGGATGATGGTCGTGTCATCGATACCAAGGGCTGGGCCGGGTGGAAGTGGGCGCACGGTATTGGCTTGTACGGCATTTACCAATATTACCAACAGACGGGTGATAACCAGGTGCGAGCCATCATTGATGATTGGTACGAGGCGCGTCTGGCGGAAGGTACGCCTACCAAAAACGTCAACACGGTGATGCTGGCCTATCGCTATGAAGAGACGCGTGGTGCCCGTTGGGTGCCTTATCTGGAGCGCTGGGCGGAGTAGGTGATGTACGACATGCCGCGCACTCAGAAAAACGGTTTGCAGCATATCTGCCTACAACAACACAGATCAACTGTGGGACGACACCCTGATAATGAGCGTGCTGCCGCTGGCAAAAATCGGCAAGCTGCTCAATCGTCCCGAGTTTATCGAAGAGGCGACCTATCAGTTCTTACTGCACGTGCAGTATCTGATGGATCGACGCAGCGGCTTGTGGTTCCACGGCTGGACATTTGATGTAAGCACAATTTTTCTGAAGCGCGTTGGGCGCGCGGCAATTTTCTGAAGCGCGTTGGGCGCGCGGCAATAGCTGGCTGACGGTCTCCATTCCTGAGTTTATCGAACTGCTGGAATTGCCTGAAGGAAATGCAACGCGCCGCTTCCTGTTGCAGGTGCTGGAAAGCCAGATTGAAGCGCTGGCACAGGATCAGGATGACAGTGGTCTATGGCATACTCTGCTTGATGACTCCAACTCTTACGTGGAAAGCTCGGCCACCGCCGGGTTTGCCTATGGTATTCTGAAAGCGGTGCACAAACGCTAACGCTATGTAGATAGGTGCACAAACGCTAACGCTATGTAGATAAGCGCTATGCCGAGATGGCGGAAAAAAGCGATTCGCGGCGTGATTGCCAATATCAATCCACAAGGCGAACTGGCCAATGTGTCGTTTGGTACGGAGATGGGCCGCTATCTGGATTACTACCGCCAGATCCCGCTTACCTCCATGCCTTACGGTCATGGCGATGGCAATCCTGTGCCTGTCTGAGTATCTGCGCGTCTATCTGTAAGCGAAAACCGAAGATTGTCCCGCAAAAGCACTACGTTGCTTTGCGGGGTTTGGCGCTATTTCAAGTCCGTTCAGGCTGTAATTCACCTGGATCCAGCGATAACCGTTGATGGTACCGTTGCGTTCCACGCGGGTATTTACATGGCCGATACCCGGGAACGGCAGGTACGCGCTCGCCACCAGATAGCCTTCACTGGCTGCCTGAGCAAACAGGGCTTCGCGGGTTTTGGTAGCCTGATCCATATCTGAATCGAAGCTGATGGTGGTTTCCGGTATCGGCTTCCACGATATCGCCCCATGCCAGCAATTTATTGCCGTCACTGACGATGCTATAGGCGGTATGCCCAGGTGTATGGCCTGGTGCAAACATTGGCGTAATGCTAGGCAGCAGTGGGGCATCCCCGCTGAAGGTTTTCACTTTATTTGCTGCCGCCAGGATCTTAAGACGTCCTGAACCCGTTGGAAAGCGGGCTTGCGTTCAGGGCAAGCTTGCGCCAGATGCTGCGGATCCAGCCAGGAATCATACTCTTTTTTGCGACCAGAAATCATACTCTTTTTGCGAAACGTAAACGATGCATCGGGTAGGCGAGCTTGCCGTTTTGCACCAGACCGCCAAAATGGTCGCCGTGCAGGTGGGTCACCAGGATAGTATCGGCCTATTCGGGGCGATAGCACGCCGCCAATAAGTTTTTCTGCACTTTTCCGACGTTGCTGTTGGCCTGCGTGCCGTTGCTGGTATCAATCAACACCAGATTTTGCCCGTATTGACTAGAAAAGCATTGATGGAAGTTTCAACCGTGGGGGGGGTAAGGATTTCTCTGTCAGCAACTGGCGAATGGTGTTGGGATCGGTGCGCGTGAGCAGTTTGTCCATCGGCATGGCGTTGGTGCCATCTGAAAGCGCGGTGATTTCATAGATTGCCCCAACAACTGGCCGGGTTGGGTTTTGACTTACGCCGTGGCTTCAGCCACTGCGACATCGGGGAGGCCGAATGCTGTCATCGTTATCAGGCAAGCCGCTTTCAAAGGTTTCATCGTATCGTTCCTTGTCGTAAAAACCGTGAAAAATAAATGGGCAATCCCCTTGTGATTAATAACCGAACTGCAACATTCCTCAAATGCTATCACCTAGATCGTAACGTTATAATGCAACTGTTATCTGGCGCTGTCACGCAATGTGGGGTTTGGCGCACCACAGGCAATCTGCGATAATGACGGTTTACCAGCGCCCGGGCTGGCACCCGATAGTTAAGTGATAGGATGTTATGCTGTACCCAATAAATGAGATGTTTCGCCCTCTGCAAGGCGAAGGTTTTTTTACCGGTGTCCCGGCGATTTTTGTACGTCTGCAAGGGTGTCCGGTGGGTTGCAGTTGGTGCGATACCAAACACACCTGGGATAAGTTTGCTGAGCGTGAAACCACGCTGGAGAATATTCTGGTAAAGACGCAGGAGAGAGATGCCTGGGCACCGGCCAGCCCGGAAGCGATTTTGACGCGCATCCAGCAAAAGGGGTATAGCGCCCGGCATATCGTTATCACCGGGTGAGAGCATTGTATCCATGATCTGACGCCGCTGACCGACTATCTCGAGCACAACGGCTATCGCTACCAGATAGAAACCAGCGGCACCCATGATGTGCGCTGTTCGCCGCAAACCTGGGTCACGGTCTCACCCAAAGTGAATATGTGCGGCGGCATGGTGGTGCTCGATCAGGCATTAGTGCGCGCTTGATGAAATCAAGCATCCTGTGGCGAGAGAGAGAGAGACATTGAGGCGCTGGATGCTCTGCTGGTGCGTTTACACTCTGCTGGTGCGTTTACACGATGACAAAGCACGTATTATCGCCCTACAGCCCATCAGCCAGAAAGACGCGGCGACCAAGCTCTGTATTGAAACCTGTATCGCACGTAATTGGCATCTGTCGATGCAGACGCACAATTATCTGAATATCGCCTGATGGCAGGCCGAACCTTTTATTCCCCGTGATAAACGCAGCCTGCCGTGCAGGTTTCTTTCACCAACACGGCGCTTAGCAGAGGCTGTGTGGGTTTAAACTGCTGCCAGATCCAGTGCGTCAGCACTTCACTGGTAGGGTTTTCCAAGCCGGGAATTTCATTTAGGTAGTGGTGATCCAACTGCTGCCAAACCGGATTGAACACTGCTTTCAAGTCTGCGAAACCCATCACCCAGCCGGTATGCTGGTCGACTTCAACAGTGATTTCCAGTCTCACCATAGATTTCCAGTCTCACCATAAAGGAATGCCCGTGCAAACGGCCACATTTGTGCCCTTCCGGCACGTGCGGTAGGTGATGGGTGGCTTCAAACTGAAAATCTTTAAATAGGGTAGTGACCATAACAACGTTCCTGAAGGGATAACCGAGCGTAAACAAAAGCCGTCGCATACTACCGGAAAGTCGTCCTTGAAGCACGTCTGGTTGAAGAATAATCTGATTTTATGGTGTTTGTCTGATTTTTATGGTGTTTGTCTGATCATGAGGTCTATAACGCTTTAAGCGTTAAGGGTTATCAGAAAAACCATTTAGGCATTTTGGTTATTACATTTAGGCATTTTGGTTATTAAATATTGCCATCGCATCTTTAATTGTTGCGCACTGGATAGGTAACCTTATATTTCATATAACTTTAGATTGCATAAATATCGCTATATGGCGGGAGGACTTACAAGGACACTGAAATCACGATGACCACTCCGGTTTCGTTGCTGCCGCTTAGTGCCGAGCAGCTTGTGCGTTTGCAGAGCGCCAAGGGAGATTTCTCTCCAGCGCAGCTGGCCTGGCTGTCAGGCTATTTTTGGGGCATCGCGCCGGGCAATGGGGCTCAGAGCGGTGCCGTGTCGGTCGTGTCGATCCCGGCCAGTGCCGCTGCGCCTGCCCAAAGCATTACCCTTATCTCCGCATCGCAAACTGGCAATGCCCACCGTGTGGAGGAACAACTGCGTGACGATTTTCTGGATGCCAAGCTTGCGGTCACACTGGTGAATGCAGGCGATTATAAATTTAAGAAAATCGCGCCGGAAATGCTGTTGCTGGTGGTGCCTCCACGCAAGGGGAGGGGGAACCGCCGGAAGAGATCGTAGCGCTGCATAAATTCCTGTTCTCTAAAAAGTCACCGCGCTAAAAACCACGTCGTTTGCGGTGTTCGGATTGGGGGATACCTCTTACTAATTCTTCTGCAAAGCCGGTAAAGATGTTGATGGTCGATTGGCCGAGCAGGGTGGAGTTGAAGCCTATTTGCACGCGCAGCAGCACAAAAGTTTACTACGCTTTCTGACCTGCGGTAGCATGGATGACGGCAAAAGTACCTTGATTGGCCGTTTGTTGCACGATACGCGTCAGATATACGAAGATCAGCTTTCCACGTTACACAACGACAGCAAGCGGTTAGGAACACAAGGGGAGAAGCCGGATCTGGCGTTGCTGGTGGACGGTTTGCAGGCCGAGCGTGAGCAGGGTATTACCATCGATGTTGACTACCGCTATTTCACCACGGAAAGACGTAAATTCATTATCGCCGATACCCCCGGTCATGAGCAGTACACCCGTAACATGTCGACCGGGCCTCGACCTACGATCTGGCGATCCTGTTGATCGATGCGCGCAAAGGCGTACTGGATCAAACCCGCCATCATAGCTTTATTGCCACGTTGCTAGGCATTCGCCATCTCGTCGTGACGGTCAATAAAATGGATCTGGTGCACTATCAGCAAACGGGATTTGAGCAGTTCAAGCAGGATTATCTCGATTTTGCTCAGCAGCTACCATCATTGCTTCAGGTGACCTTCGTGCCTATCTCCGCGTTGGATGGGTATAATGTGGCGACGCCAAGCACCACCATGTCATGGTACTACAGCGGCCAGACGCTGCTGGACGTACTGGAAACGGTCAACGTTACGCGCGACAGCGATAAGCAGCCGATGCGTTTCCCGGTGCAGTGTTTCCCGGTGCAGTATGTAAATCGGCCCAACCTGGATTTTCGCGGTTATGCCGGAACGCCGGCCTCCGGCGTGGCGCAGGTCTGGCAGCGCGTGAGGGTATTGCCGTCTGGCATGACCTCCTAAGTGGCACGCATTGTGACATTTGATGGCGATCTACAACAGGCTCATGCGGGGGAAGCGATCACGCTGGTGCTGGCCGATGAAGTAGATATCAGCCGTGGCTATCTGTTGGTGCCGGAGACGGATGATCTGCGCGCGGTGCAGCATGCGCAGGTCGATGTGGTGTGGATGGCGGAGAAACCGTTGGTGCCGTGGCATAGCTATGACATCAAGGTGGCGGGCAAGAAAACCCGCTAGGAGGGAAGTAGTATGGCGTGGCCTCCACAAGAAAAGCATCACGCCGTTGATGGCAATCGTGATGACAACATTGTCTGGCACAACCACCCGGTGGCACGCGGCGATCGTGAGCGATTGCACAGCCATCAAGGGGCTGTTATCTGGTTCACTGGCCTGTCAGAGTCAGGAAAATCCAAGCTGGCAGGGCAACTGGAACAGTGCTTACATCAACTCGGTGTTAGCACCTATTTGCTTGATGGCGACAATGTGCGCCACGGGCTGTGCCGAGATCTTGGCTTTTCTGATGCCGATCGGTGTGAAAACATTCGGCGTGTGGGCGAAGTGGCCAGTCTGATGGTAGATGCCAGACTGGTGATGTTGACAGCGTTTATTTCGCTCCACCGCACGCGCCTGAGCTGCGCTTGGAGGGCGAACAATTTGTAACAAATTTTACCGATCAGTTATTAGATCTACTGCACAGTCGAGCTATTATCAAAGTCTGATTGGCTCTGTCAGGTGTCACCGCCTTTCGCGGTGGGGCGGAGTGTTACAGGGTAGACTATGCAGAACGTAACGCAGTTATCGGTAAGTAAGCGGCCAAGTGGGCGTGAAGATGAACGCACCTACCCGTTTATGGGTAGCCATCGCCGGTTTTTCTTTCTACTGGTTGGCGTTTGTGGTTCCGATTTGGGTCATGGCTCGAACACCACGCTGTTTTTTATGCTCTATACCTAGCCGTTTTTTTTGGCGCTGATGCCAGCCTCCGTGCTGATCGGCGTGTTTTCAGTGTGATTTTCAAAGGCAACATGACGTTGATGGTGTTGTGTAGCGGCGCAGTGATTATCTGTTTGTTCTGGTTGGTCTTTTCACTGACCACTGGGTGGTGAGGTGCGGAGTAAATCGCCGCTATCTTTACCGACGTTTAACAAACGTGACTGATATCTCTTCACGCGTACTGTTCCTCGTGTTTCTTCTCTTGCTCTGCAACAATGCCTTTACGGCTCGTATTATCCGCTTTAATCCAAATGAACCGTACTCAGGTGCGTTAATCCACCCTGATAATATCATATAGAGTCGAAGGCAAAGTTATGGGATGATTAGGCGGTTTTTCAGGGGGCGGGATGGGAAAGTTAACGCTGTTATTATTGATTTTGCTCGGTTGGCTGCAAAATTCGCTGTGGCTGGGTAAAAATGGCATTCATGACTATGTTCGGGTTAAAGATGACGTGGTTGTCCAACAGTGCAACAACGGAAAGCTCAAAGCCAGGAACGAACAGCTGTTTGCGGAAATCGACAATCTCAACGGTGGACAAGAAGCCATTGAAGAACGTGCGCGCAATGAGCTGAGCATGATCAAAGCGGGTGAGAGCTTCTATCGTCTGGTGCCGGATCAATCTGGTCGTCGTGCGGCGACGGCGTCTTCATCTGCAAATTCTAGCGCATCCAGCTCTCTGTCGTCTTCTAACCCAATGACGTCACATTAACCCATGTCTGAACCGCTGGTCTCCCTACCTGAGGTTGTCGCCGTTCTGCCCGCCGCCGGAAACGGCAGCAGAATGGAGTGCGACTGTCCAAAACAATATCTCACCATCCATGGAAAAACGCTGCTGGAACATACGCTGGCTGCACTGTTTCAGCATCCGCACATTCAGCGTGCCGTGGTGGTTGTCAGCCACGACGACTGGCGCTTTGCCGCCTTGCCGCTGGCACATGACTCGCGCGTCAGTGTGTTGTTCGGCGGTAAACAGCGGGCTGATTCAGTATTGGCCGGCTTGCGCGCAGTCAGTGATGCGACCTGGGTGTTGGTGCATGACGCCGCACGTCCGTGTTTACACCTCCAGGATCTGGATCGCTTGTTACAGCTTATCCGGCACTGCGACGTGGGTGGCATTCTTGCTGCACCTGTGCGGGATACCATGAAGCGTAGCCAGGGTGAGGTGATTGAGCACACGGTTGATCGATGCGATTTATGGCACGCCTTGACGCCGCAACTGTTTCCACGGTTATTATTACAAGATTGCCTGGAGCGCGCGTTACAACAAGGAGCTGTCGTGACCGATGAAGCGTCGGCACTCGAGTATTGCGGCTATCATCCACAGATTGTTGCAGGACGTGCTGATAATATTAAAGTGACGCGTCCTGAGGATTTAGCGCTGGCCGAGTGCTACCTGGCTCGATTGGCACCGCCAAGCGTGTGATGCACCCTTCACCGGTTTCATGTTTCATAACCATTTGCTAATCAAGGAGAATAACCCAATGCGTATTGGTCACAGTTTTGATGTCCACAAACTGGGCGGCGAAGGCCCATTGGTGATCGGAGGGGTTTGTATTTCTTACCCTCTGGGATTGTTGGCGCATTCTGATGGGGATGTGTTGCTGCATGCGGTAACCGATGCGCTGCTCGGCGCGGCGGCGCTAGGCGATATCGGTAAACTGTTTCCCGACACCGATCCCGCCTACAAAGGCGCGGATAGCCGCGAGCTGCTGCACCAGGTGTGGCAGCGGATACAAGAAAAAGGCTATCGACTGGGTAATCTGGATGTCACTATCATTGCGCAAGCGCCGAAAATGGCCCCGCACATTCCGCAAATGCGGGTGAATCTGGCAGAAGATCTTCACTGCCATATGGATGACGTCAATATAAAAGCCACCACCACTGAACAGCTCTGGTTTACTGGACGTGGAGAAGGGATCGCCTGCGAGGCGGTTGCGCTGTTGGTGAAAGATGAACGGAGTGAAGTGGTCGCATGGTAATGCAGCAAGAACCCGCTACGCTCAACATGGAAAGTCTGTTCTGCTGCATGGTGAACCGCAGGCGACAGGAACGCTCAAAGCAAGCGCTGATGATTTCCGTGTGGTGGAAGATCTGGGTTTTGCACCGGACGGCGATGATAAACATCTGCTGGTTCAGGTGCGTAAACGTGGCTGCAACACGTTGTTTGTGGCTGAAGCGTTGGCGAAATTCGCCCGTATTCCCGCGTGTGCCGTGAGTTATGCTGGCTTGAAAGACCGGCATGTGGTGACGGAGCAGTGGTTTTGCCTACATATACCGGGCAAAGTGTTACCCGATTTCTCCGCTTATCCGCTTGAAGAGTGTGAAATCCTTAACAGTGCCCGTCATAGGAGCAAACTGCGTATCGGTTCGTTGCGTGGCAATCAGTTTACGCTGACGCTGCGCAATATCAGCGACCGTGCTGCCGTCGAAGCGCGGCTAGTGGCGATTGCCGAACGGGGCGTGCCGAACTATTTTGGCAGTCAGCGTTTTGGTCGCGGCGGCAACAACCTGATTCAGGCGGACGCGTTGGCGTTTGAACAACGCTGCCTGGTGGGGCACGAGACGCTGCTCGGATTGCTGCGTCGTGAACGGGTGGAGGTTACGCGCCGTGCCGCATTGCTTTATCCGCAGCAGAGGTGCTGGTCCTGGCTGGATGATGCGTCGGTCACGCTGGATTTCTGGCTACCAGCAGGCAGTTTTGCCATCAGCCTTGTGCGTGAGCTCATCACGCCGCTTTAGCAGATGGATATCGCTGATTGAGATGCAGTGTCAGGTGTAGTAACGATATATTACCTATGTAATAAGGGTGCGAACTCACGGCAAGGCATTGCCATTATTGAGTAAAGGCATGAAGACGTTAATCACGATTGAGGCTGACGGGATAGGGTGAACAAGCGCATGCAAACGATGCTGACACTGTTGCGTCAGCAGGACATTCATAACGAGCGATTGCTTAAGGCTATCGAGGCTGTGCCGCGTGAGCGTTTTGTCGACGAAGCCTTTGAGCATAAGGCTTATGAAAATACCGCGTTACCGATAGGCTCCGGTCAAACCGTTTCTCAGCCTTATATGGTTGCCCGCATGACGGACCTGTTGCAATTGACGCCCGCATCTCGCGTACTCGAAATTGGCACCGGTTCCGGCTACCAAACGGCGGTTTTGGCGCATTTGGTAAAGCAGGTTTTTTCCGTTGAGCGTATCAAAGGGTTGCAATGGCAGGCTAAACGGCGTTTGAAGCAACTGGACTTGCACAATGTTTCCACTCGACACGGCGATGGCTGGCAAGGCTGGCCATCACGCGGCCCGTTTGATGCCATTATTGTGACGGCGGCGGCACCTGAAATTCCTAATGCGCTGATAGCGCAATTGGATGAAGGGGGCATTATGGTGCTCCCAGTGGGAGAACAGTCGCAAACGTTGCAGCGCATACAACGCCACGGTGGAGAATTTGTGGTTAATATCATTGAAACGGTTAAATTTGTTCCACTGGTCAAAGGCGAAATAGCCTGATACCTTTACAAGCACGTTTATGGGTATCAGTCATTTACGATTTATTTCAATAGAACTTATTTCAATATAACCCTGTGATAGTGAAAAGTGAAAACATGTTGATCTTGTTAGCATTGGATAAGTGCCAATACTGTGACGACAGGGCTGTCTTTGAGCGGTTTGATTAATGTATACCCTAAATAATTCGCGTTGCAGGAAGGCGGCAATTGAGTGAGTCCCGATGAGCTTATCAGGTAAGTGATTCGGGTGAGCGAGTGCAGCCAACTCATCTGCAACGCGCAGTATGACGGGTATATTGATTGAGTATTACGGTTATAGGGGAGCAAGGCGCATGGGAAGCCAAACGAGAACACTGCGTCAGTTGGCGGCGTGCATGGCAATTATTCTGGGGTTGGGATGTTCCAATCACGAAAGCAAACCCGCTCCAATCAGCAGCGTAGGCGGTCAGGGCAATAGCAGCCGCCGCAGTGGAATGCTCGCGACTGCGCCTTCTAATATATCATCTTCCGGCAATGCGCCGATTACCACGCGCGATGTCCGCATTGTATACAACCGTAGCTATAACGCCATTCCTAAAGGTAGCTATGGCGGCAGCACCTATACGGTAAAACGGGGTGATACGATGTTCTACATCGCCTGGATTACCGGCAGTGATTATCGCGAGTTGGCTCAGCGCAACAATGTGCCTGAGCCTTATAGCCTGAACGTAGGGCAGGTGCTTCAGGTGAGTGACGGTTCCTCTTCGCCGGTAAGCAACGGATCGACCGGCGGTGGACGCATGCTGGCAGGCGGTACGGGCAGCATCGGCGGTATGCTGGCACCTTCCGATGCCATGCGTGGCGGTGTGCCTCAGCCGCCGTCAATGACGAAAATTCAAACAACGCAGGTTGATTCTCAGTCAACTAATGCGTATTCCGGAAATTTGGGTAAACAGAATGTAGGTAAGATGTTGCCTTCCACTGGAGCTGCCGTGACGGCTCCTGTGATCGCCCCCGCGGCTGTTAAAAGCAGTGCTCCTGCTGTTGGTAGCTGGCGTTGGCCTACTGAGGGGAAAGTCATAGATAGTTTCTCCGCGTCGGAGGGGGAAAACAAAGGGATTGATATTGCTGGCACTCGTGGGCAACCGGTCATGGCGACCGCTTCAGGGCGTGTTGTTTATGCTGGCAACGCTTTACGCGGGTACGGTAATCTGATCATCATCAAGCACGACGATGATTACCTTAGCGCCTACGCCCATAATGACACTATGCTGGTCCGGGAACAACAAGAGGTCAAGGCGGGTCAACAGATCGCTACCATGGGTAGCACCGGAACCAG
Source organism: Symbiopectobacterium sp. (assembly GCA_051710525.1). Taxonomy (GTDB): domain Bacteria; phylum Pseudomonadota; class Gammaproteobacteria; order Enterobacterales; family Enterobacteriaceae; genus Symbiopectobacterium. The sequence continues at coordinate 145,423 of JBPESR010000003.1, forward strand.
TGCAGTACGCTTGCATTTTGAAATTCGTTACAAGGGGAAATCCGTAAACCCGCTGTGTTACCTTCCGCAGCGATAAATCGGGCAGAGTATTTCGGTATTCTGCCAAGGGATCACGGGTAGGAGCCACTTATGAGCCAAAGCACGCTGAAAGTTAACGAGTTACATGATGATGCCGAGTTCAAGGAAAATGGACTTGATGTTTTTTACGAAAAGGTACTAGCGGAGGATAATGGGGCATCCGACGGTGAGTTGTTACCCCAAAGTGCAGCCCAGCGTGTGCTGGATGCTACCCAACTTTATTTAGGGGAGATTGGTTACTCTCCGCTTCTGACCGCTGAAGAAGAAGTATTTTTTACCCGTAGAGCGCTGCGTGGTGATGTTTCATCGCGACGTCGTATGATTGAAAGTAACCTGCGGCTGGTGGTGAAAATTGCCCGTCGCTACAACAATCGCGATCTGGCGCTGTTGGATCTCATCGAAGAAAGTAATATTAGTTTGATCCGTGCGGTTGAGAAGTTCGTTCCAGAAAGGGGTTTCCGCTTTTCAACATATGCCAGATGCTGGATTCGCCAACCGATTGAACGGGCTATCATGAACCAAACCCGTAACATTCGTCTGCCTATCCATATCGTTAAAGAATTGAACGTTTATCTGCGCACCGCGCGTGAGCTTTCGCATAAGCTGGATCACGAGCCCAGTGCGGAATAGTTTGTTGAGCTGCTCGATAAACCTGTTGATGATGTAAATCGCATGTTGCGCTTGAATGAGCGTATTACATCGGTCGATGAGCCATTGGACTTGGACTCTGTTAAAGCGCTGCTGGATATTCTAGCGGATGAAAAAAACAACGGACCAGAAGACACTACGCAAGACAACGATATGAAACAGAATATCGTTAAATGGTTGTTCGAACTAAACGCTAAACAGCGTGAAGTGCTGGCTCGTCGTTTTGGGCTGCTGGAGTATGAAGCGGCAACGCTTGAAGACGTTGGTCGTGAAATTGGCTTGACCCGTGAACGCGTGCGCCAAATCCAAATCCAAGTGGAAGGGCTGCGCCGTTTGCGTGAAATTTTGCAAGTACAGGGGCTGGATATTGAAGAACTGTTCCGTGAATAACGAAGCAGAAACGATCGCCGTATTTGCACGTTGAGTCGACATTTGTCAAATAGAGTCGACATTTGTCAAATAAAATAGAGAAAGAGGTGGGGTTTTTCCCACCTCTTTTTTCTTTATTTTTTCTTTATTTTTTCTTTATTTCTACGTATTAACGAACGATTTCTACGTATTAACGAACGGTATTGGTCGACAAAAAATCAACGATCTCACCAACCTTGATCATCTTTTTCTCACCGTCGCGACGATATTTATATTCAATCTCGTCGTTATCCAGATTGCGATCGCCAATGACGATAGTGTGCGGCACGCCGATCAATTCCATATCCGCAAACATCACACCCGGACGCTCTTTACGATCGTCGAGCAGCACATCGACGTCTTTGGCGCGCAATTGCTGATAAATGTCTTCAGCCAGCTCTTTCACGCGAAACGATTTGTGCATGTTCATCGGCAGGATCGCCACCTGGAAGGGGGCGATGGCGTCATGCCAGATAATGCCACGATCGTCGTGGTTCTGTTCGATGGCGGAAGCCACCACGCGCGTCACCCCGATACCGTAACAGCCCATGGTCAGGATCTGGTTACGACCATCTTCACCTTGCACGCTGGCTTGCAATGCCTGAGAGTATTTTGTGCCCAGTTGGAAGATCTGACCCACTTCGATGCCGCGTTTGATTAACAGGGTGCCTTTCCCGTCCGGGCTGGCATCGCCTTCAACCACGTTGCGGATATCTGCCATTTGCGGCAGTGCAACGTCACGCTCCCAGTTAATGCCAAAGAAGTGTTTGCCGTCCTGGTTTGCGCCAGCGCCGAAATCGCTCATTGCCGCGACGGTGCGATCGATAATCACCGGTATTGACATATTAACCGGGCCTAATGAGCCTGGGCCTGCACCAACGATGTCGCGAATCTCAGCCTCGGTTGCGAAGGTCAGCGGGCTGGCGACCTGCTCCAGTTTCTCCGCTTTCACTTCATTCAGCTCATGATCGCCACGCACCAGCAGGGCAATCAGCTTGTGGCCGCTCTCTTGTGTCGCTTTCACCAGCAGCGTTTTGATCGTTTTTTCGAGCGGCAGGTTAAACTGCTCAACCAGCTCGGCGATGGTTTTGGCGTTGGGGGTATCAACCAGACGCATCTCTTCTTTCGCTTCGGCACGTCCCAGCGTTGGAGCAACGGCTTCAGCAAATTCGATATTGGCGGCGTACTCGGAGTCGGTGGAGAAAACGATGTCATCTTCGCCGCTCTGCGCCAGCACCTGGAATTCGTGTGATGCGCTGCCACCGATGGAGCCGGTGTCCGCCTGAACCGCGCGGAAGTTCAACCCCATGCGGTTAAATGCATGGCTATAGGCGTCGTACATCGCGTCATAGGTGACCTGCAACGACTCCTGCGAGGTATGGAACGAGTAGGCATCTTTCATGATGAATTCGCGAGAACGCATCACGCCGAAACGCGGACGCACTTCATCGCGGAATTTGGTCTGGATCTGGAACAGATTCAGTGGCAGCTGCTTATAAGAGCTCAGCTCGTTGCGCACCAGATCGGTAATCACTTCTTCATGCGTTGGACCGAGAACAAACGGGCTGTCACCGCGATCGACAAAGCGCAGCAATTCCGGGCCATACTGTTCCCAGCGGCCACTCTCTTGCCACAGATCGGCGGGTTGTACCACTGGCATGGAAATCTCGATAGCACCGGCGTTGTTCATCTCTTCACGCACAATGTTTTCGACTTTCTTCAGAACCCGGTAGCCAGTCGGCAACCAGGTGTATAACCCGGAGGCCAGCTTGCGGATCATCCCAGCGCGCAGCATCAACTGATGGCTGATGACTTCCGCGTCGGCAGGCGTCTCCTTCAGGGTGGAGAGCAGATATTGGCTAGTACGCATAGTGTTTTAGTTCCGTCAGAATGCAAAGTAATGGGCACCGATGTGCCCCAAAACGAGATGCAAAGGGCCATATAGGCCCTTAACACGGTAAAAATCTTGGTATAACAGTGACTTTCCTTCGTCAAAAGTGTGCGGTGTAAATTTTATGGCGCGCTGGCCATGGGTAACGATTCAATTTTCGTTTAGCGCGGTGCTGGCTCGAGGCTGAGCACTTCCGTCCGCATGTCCGTTACGCGCCAGCGCACGTTGAATTCCAGCACCAGGACGGCGTAATTACGCGAGGCTTCCCCCTTGCGGTACGCCGGGCGTAGATCCTGATTCAACACCTGGGTGATAAAACGGCGCAGGTGTGGGTAAGTGGATTGATGTTGCGCCAGTTGTTGCTCTGCCAATGCAGAAAAATGCACCGGCATTGCGGTGTCGGGTGCCTGTTGCGCGAAGCCGCCGATGGCATCAAGCACACTCTCCACAAAGGGCAAATAGGGTTTGATATCAACCACCGGCGTGCCGTCGACCAGATCGAGGCTGCCCAACTGTAAGATAACGCTATCGCTTGTGGTTTTTATCCCTTTCAGTCGGATCAGCGACATACCTATGGGATTCGGGCGAAACTTGGAACGTGTGGCGAAAACCTCCATACGCGCATCCCCACCCAAACGGGAAGGGCGCACCGTTGGTAGTCAGCCCTGTTCCAGGGTGTGGTGAAAAACAAATAACACCCAAATATGGCTGAACGCGTACAGCCCACGCACCGCTTCTGGCTGGTGGTAGGGAGGCAGAAGATGAAGTTCTCCGTCGTCATCTTCAATCAGCCCGGGTTGCCGTGATATGGCGAATTTTTCTTTATAAGGCGAACGGATAACGCCAACCTGATCGAAATGATAGGTGGTCATTGCCCAGCTTTATTGAGAAGAAATTTTCAGTGCAGTGCCTTCACAGATAGCCTGCCGATAGCAGCCTACAACTCCACTGACGACTTGACAGTTGTGCACCAGAATCGCATTGGCATGCATCGCTGTTGCACGCGTTTGCATACGGCGGCGGGCATTTGCAACCGTCGCTGGCGTATCTTGCACGCTAGGCTGGCACACAGAGCCAGATACTTCGCCCATATCGCGGAACGGTTTACCCACTAATTCTTTCAATTCTTTCGCATTATTATACAGCACGGCGGTTGCCGGACGCGGAGCCGGTTTCGCTTTGGTTGGATCTTCGACAGCTGGTTCGATAACTGGTTGCGGTTCGGGTGCCGTTTTGGGTTGCAGCAGGGAATATCCTGTTAGTGACAGCGCTAAAAACACGAGCGGTATAGCACGCATAGCATTTCCCATTTCCTCTCTACTCCTCTCTACTTGTAGTGCGCTTATTGAAGCAAGCTACGACACAAATAACAAGACGGATGCCGAGGCCCGTCTTGAAATAATTGTCATTCGCGTATCGGGTGATATCACCAGCCTTTCACCACGTCGCCGTTGAAAATCTTGTTGGCCGCTTCATAAACTTCGTCTGACTGGTAAGCCTGAACGAATTTCTTCACGTTAGCCGCGTCTTTGTTGTCTTCACGCGCCACAATCAGGTTTACGTACGGAGAGTCTTTCTCTTCCACGAACAGAGCGTCTTTGGTCGGCGTCAGGTTAATCTGGCTGGCATAGGTGGTGTTGATGATAGCCAGTGCGATTTGATCGTCATCCAGATAGCGTGGCAGTTGCGGTGCTTCCAGTTCGACCAGTTTCAGGTTTTTCGGGTTTTCAACCACGTCCAGCACGGTCGGCAACAGGCCAACGTTATCTTTCAGTTTGATCAGACCCTGTTTTTGCAGCAGCAGCAGGGAGCGACCCAGGTTGGTCGGATCGTTAGGCAGTGCAATTTGCGCCCCGTTTTGCAGCTCGTCTAATGATTTAATTTTTTTTAAGTAGCCAGCGATCGGGTAGACAAAGCTATTGCCGACAGCAACCAGTTTGTAGCCACGATCTTTGATCTGTTGGTCCAGATAAGGCTTGTGCTGGAAGGCATTCAGGTCGATATCCCCTTTGCTCAGCGCTTCGTTCGGCAGCACATAATCGTTAAAGGATACCAGTTCCACGGTCAGGCCATATTTGTCTTTAGCCACTTTCTGGGCAACTTCAGCAAATTGCTGTTCAGCACCCACAATAACACCGACTTTGATGTGGTTCGGGTCTTTTTCTTCTTGTCCGCAGCCTGCCAGCGCCAGTGCACCCAGTAGCGCACCCAGTGCGGCGACGGTTTTAAATTTGATTGTCATTTCCTTAACCTATGTATATTTAAAGTTTTGTGGTTTGCCGACAGCGGCATAGTCCGACGTGTAGTAAAACTTATTTATGAGTCACTGCCCGTGTATGAGTCACTGCCCGTGCCGTGCGATCTCCTAGGAATTGGATAAGGTAGACCAGAACAACCAGTAATATTAATACCGTATTCATGGCTGTCGCGTTATAACCAATGTATCCATACTGATAACCAATTTGACCTAACCCACCGGAACCGACTGCGCCCCCCATAGCAGAATAGCCTACCAGGGTGATAAGTGTGATGGTGGCGGCATTGATAAGACTGGGAAGTGCTTCTGGCAGCAGAATCTTACGAATAATCTGTAACGGTGTGGCTCCCATAGCGCGCGCCGCTTCGATCAATCCGCTGGAGATTTCCAGCAGGGCGTTTTCTATCATACGCGCGATAAACGGCGCTACGCCTACGGTCAATGGCACAATGGCTGCCTTCAACCCGATAGACGTGCCTACGATGGCGCGTGTGAACGGAATCATCCACACCAGCAAAATAATGAACGGAATAGAACGGAAAATATTCACCAATGCTGACAGTGCGCGATACAGCGGCGGATTGGCAACGATCTGACCCGGACGGGTAATATAAAGCATCACGCCAACCGGCAATCCCAGCACAAAGCCAAAGAAGCCGGAAACAAATGTCATCACAACGGTTTCCCAAACGCCTTTCGCCATCAACCACATCATTGCTTCAGACATAGCCCAGCACCTCAACTTTTACATGGTGTTCCTGTAAAAACGCGATGGCGGCCACCGTGTCCTGCTCTTCGCCGTGCATCTCGGCCAACATAATGCCGAATTTAACGCCACCTGCGTAATCCATTTGCGCACTGATGATATTGTTATTGACGTTAAAGCGGCGCGCGATCGTTGAAAGTAACGGTGCATCGACGGATTGATCGGTAAATTCCAGCCGTAGCAGCGGGGTGTTTTGGTCGTTGTGCGGTGCTGCGATGAGTCGGGACTGGTAATCCTCGGGGATATCCAGATGCAGCATAGACTGAATAAAGGTTTGTGCCAGGGGAGTTTTAGGGTGAGAGAACACTTCGCTGACCGTATCCTGCTCAATCAATTGACCGCCACTGATAACGGCTACTTGATCGCAGATGCGTTTTACTACATCCATTTCATGGGTAATCAACAGGATTGTTATCCCTAAACGGCGATTAACGTCTTTGAGCAATTCGAGAATGGAACGCGTAGTGGCCGGATCGAGCGCACTGGTGGCCTCGTCACATAGTAGTACTTTGGGATTACTGGCCAGCGCGCGAGCAATCGCAACGCGCTGCTTTTGCCCGCCGGACAGATTTGCCGGATAAGCATCGTGCTTGTCCGATAACCCCACCAGTTCGAGCAGTTCGTTGACGCGGCGGGTAATTTCGTTTTTCGGCGTGGTGTCCAGCTCAAGAGGCAGGGCTACATTACCAACCACGGTTCGTGACGCCAAAAGATTAAAGTGCTGGAAGATCATGCCAATCTGGCGGAGTGCCTTGGTCAACTGCGCTTCGGACAGCGCCATCAAATCCTGGCCACCGACCAACACCTCGCCGTGTGTCGGGTGCTCCAGCAAATTGACGCAGCGGATCAACGTACTTTTACCTGCACCGGATGCGCCGATAACCCCATAGATCTGCCCAGCAGGGACATACAGACTGACATTGTCCAGTACTGTGATGGTCCGGCCTTTCTGCTGGAAAATTTTTGTAATGTTAGAAAGTTTAATCATCTTTATTTATCATTTATCACAAGTGCCTATCATATCATATCACAAGTGCCTATCATATCATAAGTGCTTATTGTGGGATAGATCAATGTCTGATAAGTGCCTATTGTGGGATAGATCAATGTCTGCTGTATACAGCATATTATACGGATGTTAGGGTGTCTAGACGTCTAAGTCAATTTACTTTGTCGTTATGAAGCATTTTCCAAAGTACAAAAACATGCGATACTAACGCGCAAATAACGCCATCAGGAGCACATAGCAGTGGCACAACCGATTCCAGCCGTTTTTCTCGATTGCGACGGCACGATTAATGTCGATCATGGTTACGTTCATTAGATCGATCAGTTTGAGTTTATTGATGGCGCTATCGACGCGATCAGTGAACTAAAGAAGAAAGTATTTGCGCTGGTGCTGGTTACTAACCAGTCCGGTATTGCACGCAGCATGTTCAGTGAAGATGATTTCATGCACCTAACCGAGTGGATGGATTGGTCGCTGGCAGATCGCGGAGTCGATTTGAACGGCATTTATTTCTGTCCCCACCACGCAGAACAGGGGCAAGGGGAATATCGTCAGGAGTGTGACTGCCGTAAACCCAAGCCGGGCTTGTTTCTCTCAGCAGAGAGCTTCCTCAATATCGATACGGCCGCTTCTTATTGTTATTTATATTGGTCGGTGATATCTTATTGTTATTTATATTGATATTGGTCGGTGATAAAAGAAGAACACATGCAGGCTGCCATTGCGGCGGGCGTCGGGGTGTGTACCGGCAAACCGATTACCGAGCAAGGCTAAGCGCTGGCTGATATCGTGATTGACAGTCTGGCCGATTTGCCGCGCGTTATCGAACAGCGTAAATGAGTAAAAATAGTAAAATCAGGCTTATCGGGTGGAATTTGAACAAACGGAAAAAAAGGTGAAAAAAAAGGTTGTGTAAATCATTGGGCTCCCTATAACAGAGCCTCTGTTGACACGACACGAAGCGATTCAAGGCGAGGTTAGCAAGAGAAAAACGATTCACTTTCAAATCAAAATAATACTTGACCGATGATGTACGCTACTTTTTTCGGTATAGACAGATCGGTACAGATCTTGGTAAAGATGGCTTCATCACGAGATGGGTTGCCGCTGGTGCTTTGCTCAAGTTGTTGGAAGATATTCATAGTGGTTTTATATGTGAAAATATAGTTTTTCATACAGAACAATACAGTATATAACGAATGGTATTTTATTTACCTAGATGCAGATCACAAAACGAGAGCTGTAGTGTTGATTACTTAAAGATAAATGGATCAGAGTTTCATTAGGAAAACAGAAAAGACAGTTTTATGCCAATATGGCGCGGATAAGAGCGAGATGAGCAGAGATGGCATCTACACTGATAATCAAAAAAAACCAGCGAACGGGGCTTTACGGTGTCGAATTACAGAATCCGACTGATCAACCTGTCAATCCTGATACGGCGCAAGCGGCGTATCAATTTACGCACTTTCACTGGATATTGTGCAATACCTTGCAAATCGGTATAGCTCTGGAGCGGCGTGGTGTATGCGCGAATCTGCTCCAACTCTTGCAACCGCTGTTCCAGCAGCACTTTTTCAGGATCGTGGAACAGGATGGCGTTTTCCAAATCTAAACGCCACGCGCGAGGATTGAGGTTATTGCCTGTCAGCAACTGCCAGGTATCGTCGGACCACAGGCCTTTTAGGTGGAAGCTATTATCCCCATGCTTCCACAACCGCACGGTTAACTGCTCATTGTCGATATAACGCTGCAAGCGGCTAACGAAACGGCGTAGGTTGATTTCATACAGGTAGGGCAACGCACCGATAATCTTGAATGGCTGATCTTCGGGAATAAAGAAATCGTTAGCCGTCTTGTCGCCAATTATGATCTCCACCTGCTTGCCCTCTTTGAGCAAGTGCACCACGTTTTTGATCAGCAGTGCTGGCAGATTGAAATAAGGGGTGCACATTACCAGTCTATGCTCGGTACAAAACATCAGGTGATGGATGGTGTTATTCAACTGGCTTTGTTTACCCAACCCGACTAAGGGTGTGACCGTCAGTTCTCCATTGACGCCCTCACTGCCGGGCGTGTTGTAAGCCAGAGTGCGCAGCGTTTGACGAAATTGACGAACACCCGCTTTGATTTCCAGATTTTTGGGCCGCGAACGGCTGTCCAGACGTTGCACCGCCGGATCGTTTAGCAGCGTGGTGATGTAGCCCGACATGGTGTCGGCCAGCGCTGCATTATGGATAAGCTGATAGCGATCGTAGCGATACTTATCATGCTGATGCAGGTAGACATCGTTCAGGCTGGCACCGCTATACAGCACGCAGTCATCAGCGATGAAGCCCTTCAGGTGCAAGACGCCGAGCGCTTCGCGCGTATTGACGGGAATACCATAGATGGGAAATTTCACGTCAGCGTGTTTTTCAGCCATGTCGCAATACCAATCCGCATTGGTACTCACTGATTTGTCACCAATACGCCCGCGCTGGGCACGGTGCCAATCGACCAACACACGCACGTCGAGATCGGGGTTGCTGCGCTTGGCGTTGTAGAGCGCAGAGAGTATGCCCTGTCCGCCGTCATCCTGTTCCAGATAGAGTGCGACCAAATAGACTCGCGTCTTGGCCTGTTGGATCAGGTTAATCAGCGCGGCGCGAAAGAGTTCAGGGGAGTGTAACGTTTGAATGCCGTCCGCTGCTTGAGGGATTTTGGGCAGTTGTGCAAGGTGTTGTTGGTATTTATTGCGTTTAAATGTAGACAACATCACAGTGCGTTTCTTCTCTTATTTAGTCGGCGTAAGACCGTCATTAATTTTAGTCGGCGTAAGACCGTCATTAATGATGTCAGGAGAATGCTGAATCGGGCGATGATACCACTACTTTTCGGGCGTGGTGAGTAAGTTTTACCGTTCATTACCAGATTGACCGCCAAAATAAACTCTCTGTCACGCAACATCTTGTGTGTTCAACGGCAGCACTAGCGTGACAATCCCTTCATCCAACTGCACGTCTACCGCTACCGTGAAACCGAGTTTCTTCGCCAAGGCGACCATGCCTTGGTTATGCGGCATGGTGATGCCGTTCAATTGTTTTAATCCGTGGCGACGGGTGTAGTCAATCAACTTGCTGAGCAGACGCTTGCCAAGCCCCATCCCTTTACAGTCTGAACGCACCAGCACCGCGAATTCAGCGGCAATATTATCGGGATCGGAAATGGCGCGCATCATGCCAATGATTTCATCACCGAACGCCGTCGGGCGCACCGCAACAAAAGCCATTTCCCAATCGTAGTCGATCTGAGTCATGTACGCCAAATCTTCATGGTACGCCAAATCTTCATGGTGGAATTCGTTGATTTTACTGAAATAACGGTAGTAGAGATCTTCTTTGGTGACGTTGCCGATAAAGCGTTCCAGTAGCGGTTCGTCCTCGGGCAGAATGGGGCGAAACAGACAATACTCCTGATTATTGAGCTGCACCTGTTCTTCCAGCTCTTGAGGATAAGGGCGGATGGCCAATCGGGATTGAGGATCGCCAGAGAAAGGCGCGAGATGGAGTGTTACATCTAGCAGGGTGAATTCACTGCCCGATGCCAGATGAATATCGAGACGATGTACTTACGGGCAGTTCAGGATCAGATTGAATAACTGCACAGCAGCCGGATGAGCCCAGCTATATCCAATGGATGCAGGGCGCTACGCCCGCGTATTTTTTTCCGCTTTTCAGCGCTTGCATTATAAGGTAGCGCGCCAGCGTCTTGAGCGGCGGCAAGGCCACCGCCGCCAACGAATCCTTGTTCCACTCCACGCTACCATCGCCCAATAAAATCAGCGGACCGAAGATAGGGTCCTGTTCTACCGCGATACGCAGCTCTTGTGCGCCAGCGCGATTCGCCATGCCTTGCACTAGCAGCCCGTGAATGCGAGCCTGCGGATAGGCACGTTTAACACGATCGATAATTTCATCGGCGGCTTGCTGAACTTCATGGGCAGTGCGCAGGTGGAGCATCACCCCTGTACTTCGGATTTGTGCGGGATATCAGGCGAACGCAGCTTGATGGCGACAGGATAACCAATCTGTTTGACAATATGCACCGCTTCCGCTCTTTCGCTGGCAATCCAGGTCGGCAAGGTGTGCAGCCCATAGGCGTGAAAAATCGGCTGAACTTCGTTGGTATCCAACTTCGTTACCCCATCCGTCAACGCCTGATGAATAAGTTGATATGCCTGAGCAGCGTTGATGCCGAGATCGTGCGGCAGGGCCGGCGTTTCCATCAGTTGTTTCTGGTTACGTCGGTATTCCACGATATGCATAAAGGCTGTGACCGCCCCTTCAGCTATGCGGTAAGTGGGAATGCCAGCCTCATTGAACAGACGACGAACCTCTTGAGAGGAATATTCGCCACACCAGTTGGTGAGTAAGGTGATGCGCTTGCCGCGCGGATGAGCCTGACAGGGGCAATCAACTGCTGCGCGCTTTCTGTACCGGGCGCCGCGGCGCTCGGTGCGTGGATGATTAGTAGAGCGTCGTAGTCACCGCTGTCCAGTAGCACTGAAAGCGTGCTGAGGTAGCACGCAGCGGTAGCGTCGTCGCGCAGATCGAGCGGATTTCCGATGTGGACTTCCTCGGGCAATATGTCGCGCAGCTTCTGCTGGATCTATTCCGTCAAGGTCGCCAGTTTGCCTTGTCGGCTAAGCAGTTGATCGAGTACTTGTGCGGCGGGTGATGCGCCGTTGCTGACAATAAGCAAGCGCTCACCGCGCAGCGGGCGCAGGTGGCTCAGCGTTTCCACCGCGGAGAATAGCTCGTGGGTGTCTCGTACTCGTAGCAGACCGGCACGCTGGATGGCCGCATCGTAGGCAGCATCCAGCCCGAGTTGGTGCCCATGCAGTAACTGCTGAGCAAGCTGAGTTCGGCCACTCTTGATAACCAGCGTGGGCTTGTTTCTGGCAGCGCTGCGAGCAGCAGAGAGAAAACGCCGCGCATACTTAAGCTGCTTAAGGTGCAATAAAATGGCGCTGGTTTTACCATCATGCTCCAGGAAATCAGGACATCGTCCACATCGATATCCAAGCTGTCACCCAGTGCGATGAAATATCCAAGCTGTCACCCAGTGCGATGAAGTAGGAAAAGCCGATGTCACGCTGCTGCGCTCAATCGAGAATGGTATTGGAAACCGCAGCGGACTGAGAAATAAACGCCAGCTTGCCTTTGACGATCGGCACGGGATAGAAGCTGGCGTTGGAACCTTACTACGGTGCCAGTATCCCCAGACTGTTCGGACCCAACAGAAGCATGGCATAGCGGCTGGCACAGGCTTTGAGCTCTCGCCTGTGCGGGAGAGCGAAGAGAGAATAATCACGGTGTTACAACCGCGCTGACCCAACGCGTCCAGCAGCAGTAAATTGCGACTGGCATGGGTACAGAGAACTGCCAGGTCGGGAGTGATGGGCAAACTTGCCACATCGGGATAAGCCAGTACGACACAGACGGCACGATATTTGGGTGTGACGGGCAGGACAGGACCAGTGAAGTGACCGCCCAGCAGGTTTTGCATCATGAGAAAACCGGCGCGCCCCAGTTTCTCCGATGCGCCCAGCACGGCAATCGATTTTGGTCTTAATAACGTTTCTAACCCTCACTGACTAATGGCTCGCTCCCGATAGGACAGAGAGCTGGATCATAGCGGTTTTTTATGCCTTTATGCTGTGACAGTCGATGAAATTATGCTGTGACAGTCGATGAAATTTCCTGCACAGGGCGATGTGCTTTACCGGCCAGATAACGTTGGCGAAAGCGGGCGAAGTGATTGAGCAGGCCTTGGCTGGCATCATTATCACCCGCCTGTTGCAACAGTGTGGCAGCAATTTCCGCTGTGCAGTGTTGTCCAGCGTACTGGCTTCGCGCAGTTGGTAGCCTGAGAGTGATTCAACCGCAAGCGACAAAATGGGCAGCGCATCCAGATAAGGGCTTTTGCGAAACATCTTGCTCGCTTTCGGCAAGGTGCCGTCCAGCAGCACAAACAGCGGCGGCTTGGCGTTATCTGGTAAACGGTGCAAAACCTGACGCGACGGCTTAGCTTCATCCGCAAGAAAAACCGGATAGGACTGATAGTCCAAGGTTTTCAGTGCTGCTAGCAATGTTGGATCAGGCTCAGTGCCTGACCAGAGAAAGGCCTGGGTGTCAGGTAGAATATCGGCAATCAGGCGACAGGTATTGCTGGGTTTTAACGGTTCGGTATCGAACATAATCAAACAAAAGCGGCTGCGTGCCGAATAAGGGGTGATGGTGTCGCACAGACAGTTGGTCACCGGAATCAGGCAGTGTTGACAACGTACCAAACGGCAGCCTCGGGCCCGAAAAGGGCAAGTTGAGCGTTCCAGACGGTGCTGGCGCAAACGAAGAACAGCGTTATCGCGCATAGGGGGTCGCTAAAAAGCGCTATTCTACTTGACGCACTGGAGGACAGAAAGCCCCAGTGCAGCTTTTATTACATGGCTTAACGGCTCAAATCTATTACATGGCTTAACGGCTCAAATCGTTTCATCTAACCAGTTTTCGAAAGGCGTTTTCGGCAACGCACCGCTCATGATATCTACCGGTTTACCCTGTTTAAATACCATCAGTGTCGGAATGATGCGAATACGAAAATGAGCGCTTAATTCCGGCTCAGCTTCGGTATTCACCTTGATAAAACGAACGTTACCCGCGTGCTCTTGCGCCACCGCCGTAAAGATCGGGGCAAAAGCAACGCAGGGACCACACTAGGGAGCCCAAAAGTCGACGACCACAGGCAAATCGTCTTGCAACAGCTTGTCGAACGTGGCGCTGATGGAATTGATAACCTCACTGGAAAACAGCTCGCTGCCGCAGCGGCCAAAGGTTGGACTGTCGTGAAGGCGTTCTTCAGGCAAACGGTTCGTGGTGTGGCAGGATTCGAATACCGTGTTCATAGGCTACCTCAAATCATAAAACGGCTAAACTAAAATAGATGTGTTATGGTCAACGTTGTGCCAAAACCAGAGGGCAGCTTGAAAAACAACTTATGGTGATGGCCGTCTGAAGAAACAATGTGATTTCCTCAATGATTACAATAGACATCACCGTTGTGATTCAGGTTTCGGTGTCATCGTCTGCTCTGGTGTCACGGAAACTCCGCTTTTATTATACCCGAAGTCGGTAGCGTCGCGGGTGTACATCAGGTAATCTTCGCACCAGCGCGTTGGTGGAGAAAATAATGAGCGATTCAGCGGGTAGTAAGAGCGGAAAGGTCCGCATGATGTACGTCCGTAATGAGAACGAAAAGAAAAATTCGCGTACCGGAGACGGCGCGCGCGATCGCCGCAATGATAACGAAAAAACCGGTTGGCGCGCCAACCGGGACAAAGAGGGGCGTGGCAAAGGACCGTATGCGTCTCGTGACAATCGGGATAAAGACGGGCGTATCAAACCACTCGATCCGCGTGACATGAACCCGCGCTATGTGCGTGAAAATCCGCACCGCAATGATAATGCTGGGCGCGATGATCGTGCAGATTACGGTCGCGGCAGTGATTCACCGTGGAAAACCGTGTCGCGCGCACCGGATGCCGCAAAGATACCAAAACACGGTGGGATTGTGGGCAAGAGCCGTCTCGATCCTGAGCAGATTCGCCGTCAGCGTCAAGAAGAGTCGCGGGTTTATGGTGAAAACTCCTGTCAGGCGCTGTTTACCAACCGTCCGGACGCCATTGTGCGCGCCTGGTTCCTGCAAGAAGTGACGCCGCGTTTCCGTGAAGCGTTACGCTGGATGGCGGCGAACCGTAAAGCTTACCATGTGGTGGATTATGAAGAACTCACCAAGGCGTCTGGCACCGATCACCACGGCGGCGTGTGCTTCCTGATCAAGAAACGCCAGAGCTCTGATGTGAATGATTATCTGGCACAGGCACAGACGAAGGAAACGGATTGCGTGCTGGCGCTAGAAGATGTGGGTAACCCGCATAATCTAGGCGGTATCGTGCGCTCCTGTGCGCACTTTGGTGTCGAAGGGGTGCTGATTCACGATCCGTCGTTGCTGGAATCTGGAGCGGCAGTGCGCACGGCAGAAGGCGGCGCAGAGCATGTGAATGCCATTCAAACCGATAGTTTCCCCTCGGCGCTGGATGCGTTCCGCGCCGCGGGTTATACCATCGCGACCACCTCCAGCCACAAAGGGCAGCCGCTGGCACAAACCGCATTGCCGGAGAAAGTGGTATTGGTGGTAGGGCATGAAGGTGATGGCTTGACGTACAGCACCTGGCAGCAGGGCGATTTGCCGCTGTCTATCGGTGGTACGGGTAAAGTGGAAAGCCTGAATATTTCCGTCGCGACGGGTATTTTGCTGTCGGAATGGTGGCGGCAGCACAGCATCACTGAAGAGTGATGTCCGACTGGTGATTAAGTCACTTAATGCCTTGTCATCCCCGGATTCCCTCTCGTCATCCTAGGCGAGAGCCGGGGATTTTTGCCAGAAGAAAAGCGTTTTACCGGTTAGAGATTCCCGCCTTCGCGGGAATGATGACTGGGTTAGAGATTCCCGCCTTCGCGGGAATGATGACTGTTTTAGGGTAAGGTTGTCAGCAACCTTACCCCACTCTATCAATGAGTGCCGTCTATCAATGAATGCCGTCGCCGGTAGTAAACGGTGGTCGCGCAAACCACACCAATATCATCAGTACCAGAAAGACCTCTGCCGCTGCCCAAAAGATTTCATTGGCTGAAATAATCAACCTTGATTGGTGATTTGTTGGGCGATGTAGGCGGAAGCCTGCTTCTCACTCATCACCATCTCCATCAACTGCTGATAGCAGCCCTGAGCAATGGGGTTGTAAGGCGTCACCGATTCGGTGAGATGCGCGTGGTGCAGCGATTCGCACTGTGTCCACAATGTCGTCGTGATCGAGGTACCGATGGAGCCTACCAGCGTACGCGCAAAGTTTGAAAGGCTCGATGCCGCTGCCAGCCGGAAAGCGTAATGGTGGTGAGCGGCATCATATGGTGGTGAGCGGCATCATAAAGGTGGTGAGCGGCATCATAAAGAAGCAGGCTACGGCGAACCCTTGCACAAATTGTGGCCAGGCCGAGGCACCGAAATCCATCTCCGGTTCAAAGGTATACGCACGCCAATAAAAGGTATACGCCAAAATAAAAGGTATACGCACGCCAATAAAAGTATACGGCATACAAAAAGTATACGGCATACATAATAATAACAATAAAAGTATACAGCATACATAATAATAAAAGTATACGGCATACAAAGTATACGGCATACATAATAAAAGTATACGGCATACATAATGAAGCTGAACGTCACCAGTTTGCGCATATCCAAACGCGGCATAAAGCGTCCAATGGTTGGGGAGAGCAGCACAGGCATCAGGCCGACTGGCGCTGAGGCAAACCCAGCCCAGTTTGCGGTATAGCCAAAGACTGTTTGCAACAACTGAGGTAACAGCACGATAGAGCCAAAATAGAACATGTAGGCCAGGCTGATACACAAGCAGCCAATGGTGAAGTTACGCGATTTAAACAGTGACAAATCCACCACCTGGTGGTCATCTGTCAGTTCCCAGACAATCAGGAAGGCAATGGCTACCACCGCCACCACGGATAAAGTGATTATCTCATTGGAACTGAACCAGTCCAGCTCTTTATCGCGGTCCAGCATCATTTGCAGGCTATCGATCCCGATAATCAACAGCGCCAGGCCGATGGTGTCAATCGGTCGAATTTCAGTTTTGTTTTCGCGCCCCTTCAGGGTTTGCATCGCAATGACCACAACCAAAATACCTAACGGCATGTTGATAAAGAAGATCCAGCCCCAGTGATAATTATCGCTGATCCAGCCGCCGAGAATAGGACCACAAATGGGTGCAACCACCACCGCCATCGACCAGAGCGCCAGTGCAATACTGCGTCGGGCAGGTGGATAGTGCTCAGTAGCAAGCTTTGCGACAGCGAAATCAACTGGCCTGCCACGATCCCCTGAAGCACACGGGCGAAAATCAGCATTTCCAGGCTGGTGGAGACGCCTCACAGCCATGACGTGAGGGCGAACAGTCCCGTTGTCCACAAAAACAGACTTACCTCACCGATGCGTTTGGCGAGCCAACCGGTAATAGGAATGGAAATCGCATTGGCTACCACGAATGACGTGATAACCCAAGTGCCATGGGAGTTTGAGGCTCCCAGGTTATCGGAAATCGTGGGGATGGCCACGTTAGCGATGGTCGAATCCAGCACCTGCATAAAAGGTCGCCAATGACAGTGCGACGGTCATCCAGGCCAGGGCAGAGCCTTTAAGCGGTTTTCTCTGCACTCTCATCTCCTGCTAGTTTATTCCGCATTAGCTCGAATGAATAATGGTGTCGATCAGTATATCGACCGGGGCCAGATCCAGCTTCAATGCATCGCTTTGATATGCTGGTGCGCTGCTCGGTGCATCGGAAAGCACTTTCCCCTCTACATTGGCTGTATCGACTTTCACCAGCGTGCAAAGGCCAATACGCAACGGGTGTTCAGCCAGTTGCTGCGCATCCAGCTCAATACGCACGGGCAAACGCTGCACGATCTTGATCCAATTACCGGTAGCATTTTGTGCTGGTAGCAGAGAGAAAGAGCTGCCTGTCCCCATATCGAGGCCGACGACCTTGCCCTGGTACACCACATCGTCACCGTAGATATCATTGACCACCGTGACGGGCTGGCCGATACGCATATTGGCAAGCTGCGTTTCTTTAAATGGCAAGCTGCGTTTCTTTAAAGTTGGCATCCACCCATAAATTGTGGGCGGGCACCACGGCCCTCAGCGCAGAAGAGGGGGGTGATACGCGCACCAACTTGTACGCTGCGGCGAGAAATATAGCCATCCACCGTGCTGACAATACTGGTTCGTTGCAGTGCCAACCAGGCATCACGCAGATCGGTCGCGGCTTGTTGCACACCGGGTTGTTGCTCAAGCGGCGTATCAAGGATCATCGCGCGATTGGCCTGACATTGCTGCTTGGCCACTTCCAGTGAGGCGCGCGCGCTGTGGCGACGGCATAACGCGCGTGCTGCACATCTTGACGGCGGTGAAGGTGGCATCGCCGGATGCGATGGACGACATATAGGCAACGTTATAATCCACTTCGCGAATGGGTTGCACGTCGTAGCCCAGTTTCTCCAGCGCGCGGCTAACCAGCAACGTCTGGAAGGTTTCTTCCGAAATCGTGCTCTGCACGGGCTGAACACTGACACCTTTTCCAGGCCGATCGGTGGCATAGAGCGGCGAGCCTGTTAGCGCTGCAATCAGGGCAACAGCCCCGAATCCGGTTTTCTGCATCATAGTTTATCCCTCTTTATATGTAATGTGATTAACGCGTGAACGGGCGCAAGATCAGCCCCAACGGAATGGTGCGATACCAGGATTGATTATCACGGCTACGGCGGTCACGCCCCAGAGACTGGGTCAATCGGTCCAACATGATGGCAAGAATAACGATCCCGACGCCGCCCACGGCAGCCAGTCCCATATCCAGACGCACGATACCGCGCAGCACCATCTGCCCCAATCCTCCCACTGCGATCATCGAAGCAATGACCACCATGAAGAGAGCGAGCATCAGCGTCTGGTTAACACCAGCCATGATGGTGGGCATTGCCAACGGCAACTGTACTTTGAACAACAGCTGGCGCGGACTGGCTCCACTGGCGCGGACTGGCTCCAAAGGACTCAGCGGCTTCTACCAGATCGGCGGGCACCCGCCGGATACCGAGGATGGTCAAACGCACAATCGGTGGTAGCGCAAAGATGAGATAATAGTGACCACTACTCCTGGCACATTCTCAATGCCAAACAGCATGACAATGAGCACCAGATACACAAACGCCGGTGTGGTTTGCATGGCATTGAGTAGTGGGCTCACCACTTTTGCCGCACGCTCACTGTGCGCCAGCCAGATGCCAAGCGGCAAACCAAGCAGCAAGCAGCATGCAAAAGAACGGGGTGGTTAATACCAGTGCCAGCGTGACCATGGCCTGTGACCAGGCACTGATAGCACCGATGGCGACCAGCAATATCAGCATTGCTGCCCCTATCCCCAGTGATGACATCTGCCAGGCGATAAGGGAGAGATAAGGGAGAACACCAAAATGGCAACCGGAGCTGGCATGGCTAACAGCGCCTACTTAAAACGGCATGGCTAACAGAAAACGGCATGGCTAACAGCGCCTACTTAAAACCGTTGAGAATGATGTCAACCGGCACACGAATGCCTTGAAACAGCGGACGGAAATGCAGCACCAGCCAGTCGACCCCTCCGTTGACCCCAGTCGACCCTTCCGTTGACCCAATGATCCAACGGAATCAACGTATCTTTGAACGGATCTAACAGCGAAAAGTGTTCCTGAGTCGGTGCAGGGGCGTTGTTCAGCCAATCAGCGCCAGACTGTGGGCATCCTAAGCGGATGCGCCCCAGGCATCTGCGCTGTTAGTTGCGGCGTCACCCGAAGCCGACGCACTTTGTGCTGCCGATGACCAGGGATCTCCATTGCTGCTGATAGCTGCCTGTTTGGCAGCATTGACCGGTGTTTGCGTGGCTTTCCACGGATTGGTTGCGTTAGTCATTGTTGCTGCCTTCCTTGTCTAATGCTTGTAACAGCATGCCCTTGGAAATAATGCCGATATATTCACTGTTTTATCGACGCCTGCCAACTCCATGCCAAACGCAGTGTTAGCCAACACGCTCAGGTGCGGCATCAAGGCGAATGACTGGAACACCATGCTGATTTTTTTTTTGCGGCGCAGGGCGCGCGGTACTGTGTCTGATACCTCAGCCATGTTTTCGCCGTCTATCAGTACCTGACCTCGCGTCGGTTCAATCAGACGATTGAGAAGGTGTACCAGTGTGGATTTACCCGAGCCGAATAGTCCCATGATGACGAATATCTCGCCTTCTTCAATGGCCAGATTGGCGTCTTTCACGCCGACAGTGAGCCCGGTTTTTTCAAGATCTGATCTTTGTTGAGCCCTTTGTCTATCAGTTTGAATGCCATGTCAGGGTGCTCGCCAAATATTTTATAGAGATGCTTTACTTCGAGTTTTATTGCCATGAAATGATAAAATTTTACCATAAAATGATAAAACTCCTCTGTGATTTATCGTTTTATATTTCGTCCTAATGAAGGTGAAAACACGTCATACCCTACATACTCAGATTCTGAGGCAACCCTTGGTGCCGAGAGTGATGCTATGAAGATATTCATTTCCATGTCGCTTCTTGGTAGGCCATTTTTCTTTATTTTTTACTGTCTGGTTTTTATGTTATTTATTGATGTTTTTATTTATTTATATATATCAATGGAATATGTGTTTTAAAATTCGATGTTTTAAATGATTTTTACGTTTCTGTATGTTGTGGGTAATAATGGACTTGAATGACATTGTGATTTTTTTTTGAAATTACTTATGCCATTGCAGTGATAAAGGTGATTTAAATCACTATTTAGTGGTGGTTATTTTCGATTACACTGAAAATGATTGCTTAATCAAAATGGGGAGAATGCTATTGTCAATGCTTTATATTTCCCTGTGATGCACTCTGAAATAGAAGGTCTAGTATTCAATGAGTTGATTACAGTGTAGAATCTTCGGTTTTGGGTGTGTAGATACAGTGTCTAACGTTGATGTAAGATGTCTGTTTTGTGAACAGACAGCCTCTGTAAAAAACACGGTTATGGCAAAAGTACCCATCAGCGTTACCGTTGTCAGTCATGTAAACGCACCTTCCAGCTCGATTATTCCTATCGTGCCTGCCAATCAGGAATGACAGACCAACTCATTGACTTGGCAATGAATAATGCGGGTATTCGTGACACTACTCGTGCGTTACATATTAGTATCAATGCCGTCGTGCGTACTTTAAAAAACTCTCGCCGCCGTCGTGCGTACTTTAAAAAACTCTCGCCGCGGAATGTAACAACATTGCCACTGGATAACCTGCAAATTCAACTGATTTGCGAATTGGATGAGATGTGGTCATTTGTGGGCAACAGAGATGTGGTCATTTGTTGGCAACAAAAAAACGGCAGCGCTGGCGGTGGTATGCATGGGAGTCGCGTTTGAAGCGGATTATCGCTCATGCAGTTGGCTCTCTAAGCAAGAAAACGCTGCGTAAGTTGCTTAGACTGTTCTCTGGTTTCGGAGTTGCATTTTGGTACACTGATGGCTACAGGGCTTACAACGACGAACTTCCAAAAGCACAACACATTGTTGGCAAACTGTATAAAAATCTATCTGACGCTGCGCAATCGATTGAAACGCCTCAATCGTAAGACGTTGGTGAATTCAAAATCATCGGAAATGCACGATAGGCTCATCGGCACTTACATCGAACTCGAATATTACGTTTGATGCTGTATCAACTCATAAAATACACAACTGTTTTTCATTGTTTTTTGCCTACTAACGCTCGGCTTGAAACTGACGGCGGGTGAGGCCGCGCTGCTGGCGATGTTGATTAACCTTGGGGCCTACAGCACGGAAATTATCCGCGCGGGCATTTATGTTATGCCGAAAGGGCAATGGGAAGCCACGCGCGTGCTTGGGCTCACACGGATGCAAACCTTTGTGCGCGTTATCTAACGGCCATGCCGCATATTTATCCGGCGCTGGTTAGCCAGTGCATTATCGTGATGCTCAGTCCATCCGTGGTACCGCAAGTCTCTTATGAAAAGCTGACCTTTTCCGTCAACCTGATTCAATCTGGCACCTTTCTCAGCTTTGAGGTGCAGCTGGTCACCACGCTGTTTTACCTGGCTCTGTCGTTGTTAATGCGGAAATTGTTGATGATGGCGGGCTGCCGTTTACTCGGGAGAATGCACGGATGATGAACTTTACCGATTGGGATATCGTGCGCAACCTGCTGCTGGCAGCGCATTGGACACTACTGCTCTCTGCTATCGCTGATGGCCTTTTTCTGTGGTGAGCTGGGACATTACCGTTGCTGTTGGTATAGCCAGCGCCGCTGGGCAGTGCGTTTTACGCATTTTTATACAGGTGTGTTTCAGGGAACATCGCTGTTGATGCAACTGTTTCTGGCCTTTTTCGGTTTTGGGTTGTTTGGCATTGATGTCAGTTCCTGGACAGTTGCGGCACTGGCGCTGACGCTGTTTACCAGTGCATTTCTGGTGGATATCTGGCACGGCAGCATCGTGACATTGCCAAAAAGCAATGGGAAGCGTCACGCTGTCTCGAGTGGTCGCGCCGCAGGTCATGTGCACCGCTATCTCGCCCACAGTGGAGTTTTCGGTGCAGGTGATTAAAGGGACGACGCTGGCATCGATCATCGGTTTTATCGAACTGACCAAGGCCGGCATCATGTTGAACGACGTCACCTAGCAACTTGAACGACGTCACCTAGCAACCTTTTAAGGTCTTTGGCCTGGTCGCTCTGGGCTACTTCCTGATGTGTTATCCGCTGCCCTACTACAGACGCTATCTGGAGAAGAAATTCAATGCTGCTCATCTCCATTAATCAGGTGCAGAAATACTACGGCCAGAACCACGTCCTGAAAGGCGTCGATCTGGATATCGATATGAGCGAAGTCGTTTCCATCATCGGGCGCAGCGGCTCGGAAAAAGCACGCTGTTGCGCTGCATTAACGGCCTGGAAGGCTATCAGGAAGGCAGCATCAAACTCGGTGGCGTAACCGTGACCAATCGCGATTCATAAGCTCATGAAATCAGCCGTTCAGTGGGTCTGGTGTTTCAGAACTTTAATCTGTTCCCGCACATGAGCGTGCTGGAAAACGTGATGCTGGCACCTCGTTTGGTACTGAAAAAAACGAAGCAGAGTGCCGTGCTTTGGGGGAACAGATGCTGGCGAAAGTCGGGTTGAGTGAACGCCTGCATTACTCACCGGCCAATCTGTCTGGCGGTCAGCAGCAGCGCGTGGCGATTGCCAGCGCGCTGGCGATGAATCCTAAAGTGCTGCTGTGCGATGAAATCACCTCTGCGCTCGATCCTGAACTGGTGAGGGAAGTGCTGTAGCAACTGGTGCAGAAGGCATGATGCTGATTTTGGTCACACACGAAATGAATTTTGCTCGGGAAGTGTGCGATCGGGTGGTGTTTATGTATGTGTATGAAAGAACCGTGTGGGAACGAGGCGACAGCCGCGCGCTGTTCGCTAACCCACAGACCCCCGAGCCCAAACAGTTTATTGCGTCAGTGCGTGGTTTGACGGAGACATGAGCCCTGTTGCTTGCAGCGAACGTTCCTGCTTTTTTTGGAGTTGTGCATTTTTTTTGGAGTTGTGCATAATGAATAACGAATTATACGCGCAGATCAATCCACCTCACCGTTTACTGGTGGGACCCGGTCCGATCAATGCGGATCCCCGTGTACTGCGGCCATGACATGTCAGTTGATTGGTCAATACGATCCGGCCATGACGGAATACAAGAATCAGACCATGGAACTTTATCGTCAACTGTTCCGTACAGAAAACCACTGGACCATGCTGGTAGATAGTATATCGCGCGCGGGTATCCATGCCATTTTACTTTCGGCGATCCGCCCCGGCGCTCGGATTCTGGTGCCGGTGTTTGGGCGTTTCGGGCATCTGTTATGTGAAATTGCGCGCCGCTGTCGCGCTGACGTTCACACCATCGAAGTGCCCTGGTAGGAAGTCTTTACCCCGGATAAGATTGAATATGGCCATCCAACGGTTGCGCCCACGTGCCTTGCTGAAGGTAAAAGGCGATACCTCCACCACCATGTTGCAGCCGCTGGCGGAACTCGGGGATATCTGCCGTCGTCATGATGTGCTGTTTTATACAGATGCGACCGCCTCTTTCAGAGGTAACGTGCTGGAGACAGACGCCTGGGAATTGGATGCCATTTCTACCGGTTTGCAGAAGTGTCTAGGTGGCCCTTCAGGCAGCGCGCTGATTACCCTCATTCCGAAGATGGAAGCGGCCATGCGTCATCGTCGCTGCGTGGAGCAGGGGATTCGTACGGCGGAACATCACGACGATGAAGAGGAGATGATCTACTTCAACTATTTCTCTCGGCCTGGTGATGGACTATTGTGGGCTCGAATGATGCTCGAAGCTGGGCTGGATAAGGGGATTACGCGGCATGCACTGCACGGTGAGGTGCTGGTTGCCGGTCTGGAAAGTATGGGTTTGCGCATCTACGGTGACAAGCAACACAAAATGAATAACGTGACCGGTGTGGTTATCCCTAAGGGCATCCAGGGTGAGCAGATTCGCAAGTGCTTGCTGAACAATTTTGCCATTGAAATCGGCACCTCATT
The DNA here is from genome assembly GCA_051710525.1 of Symbiopectobacterium sp. Classification (GTDB taxonomy): domain Bacteria; phylum Pseudomonadota; class Gammaproteobacteria; order Enterobacterales; family Enterobacteriaceae; genus Symbiopectobacterium. The sequence goes on from JBPESR010000003.1 coordinate 169,796, forward strand.
TGGTCCGCTACAGGGGAAAATCTGGCGCATCGGTACCATGGGGTATAACGCCCGCAAAGATTGTGTGATGCAAACCCTAAGTGTGCTAGAAGCGATGCTCAACCACCACGGTTTCCGCACGGTGCAGGGGGCGGCATGGCAGGCGGCATAGGACAGTTATGACGCTAGCGCTGGAGTTGCGCAATAAATTCGCCGTGGTTATCGCGCTTTACGGCGCAATCGGCCGCCGAGAGGGCCATGTGGCATTGCGATACCTTGGCAGAGATCAGTGAAGATACCGATCAGCTGACGCGGGTTTATCTGTCGCCGCAGCATTTGCGCGCCAACATCTGCGTGGGTGAATGGATGCGTGAGGCGGGAATGCTGGTATGGCAGGATGCGGTCGGCAATATCTGCGGTCGCTATGATGGCATGATATCTGCGGTCGCTATGATGGCATGCTGGGTGTTTTGGCGTCCATTGAAGTGGTGCGTTCTCTGCATCAGCATCAGATTCGCCTGCCGGTGGCGTTGGAAATAAATAAAATAAATAAATAGTGGGATTTAGTGACGAGGAGGGCACGCGGTTTGGTATTACGCTACTGGCCGCCGAGGGTTGACCGGTACCTGGCCTGAAAGCTGGTTATCCTGTCAGGATGCGCAAGGTGTGTGCGTGTCACAAGCGTTGTTTCAGGCCGGATTATGCCCAGAAGGAATTGGGCGTGCGGCGCGTACGCCACAAAGTATCGCCGCCTATTTGGAAATACATATTGAGCAAGGCCCCTGTCTGGAACATGATGACGCCGCATTGGGCGTAGTGACGGCAATCAACGGTGCGCGCCGGTTAAACTCAACGGTGCGCGCCGGTTAAACTGCGTTTTTCAGGGAACGGTAGGCCACGCCGGTACGGTGCCGATGACGCAATGTCAGGATGCGCTGGCAGCAGCGGCACAGTGGATGGTTGTGGTTGAGCAACTGACACGAAAGCAGGCGTCCGGTTTGGTGGCAACCATCGCACGTTGCAATGTGCTCCGGGGACGGCGAATGTGATACCGGGCGAGGTGCGTTTAACGCTGGACGTGCGTTGGCTGGAAGCGTTTAACGGCGTTGGCTGGAAGCGTTTAACGCTGGACGTGCGCTGACTGGAAGAGAAGGCACTGACCGCGTTGCTGGCGAACTTATTGTCTCACGGCGAGCAGGTTGCGCAGGCGCGCGGCTGCCGCTTCGAGGCTGAAAAGTATTACCGCATTGCTCCGACGCGATGTGATGATGGGCTACAGCGGTTGCTGCGTGAGTCGGTTACTCAGGTGCAAGGGCGTGCTCCCTCTTTGCCGAGCGGTGCAGGTCACGATGCGATTGCGATAGCAGAGCGCTGGTCGGTAGGCATGCTGTTTGTGCGTTGCAAAGGGGGAATTAGCCACCACCCGGATGAGTCGATCACCACGGTGGATGTGGCGCAGGCGCTCCGCGCATGGCTGCCCATGGTGCTCACCTTCGGTGAAGAATCGTGACTTGCGAGTCGGCGTTTAAAGCATCAGGTGCTTTTATGCTATGTTTGCGTAGGGGTTTCGTGCGCGAAAATGTGTTGTTTTATCTCTGACACTCGCGTAGCACGCGCCCGACGAGGGGAATGCAATCGCCCATTCCCCTTGACCCTAGGCTATTTGCGTAACGCCGTCGCTACGCGATACGTTCGGAAAACGCTGCCGCCGAACGGGACCGCCAGCGACGCGTCTGGAACGCGTCGCTGGCTTTCGCAGCATCCATGCTGCTCATCCTGGCGTCATCCTTTTCCTCAGCACCATTCAACGCAGGAGTTCAACCCCAAATACCTAAAAGAAAGAAATAGCGGCCTGTGCCATCACACTGACTACAGTGTGAACCTCTCTGCATCATGCCATGCAGGAAACGCTTCACGGTAGCTTTGCAGCGCTTCCAGTGACAGCTTTGCGCTGATTTGCGCGGGCTAGTTCTCTGGCGCACGCGCGACGATCTCACCCTGCGGGTTGATTATCTGGCTGTCACCATGATAGCTGTGATCGTTGCCATCAGCGCCGACACGGTTGCACCCTACCACATGAGCCTGATTTTCGATGGCGCGCGCCGCTAGCAGCGTACGCCAATGGTGAGGCGTGGGGCGGGAAAGTTCGCTACGCACAGTGCCAGATCGTAATCCTGGGGTTGCGTGACCACACCGGGAAACGCAGGTCATAGCAAATCTGCGGCAATATCCGCCAGCCACTCCATTCTATAATCAAGCGTTCATGTCCGGCTTCAAAATGGTGGTGCTCATTGGCCATGCGAAACAGGTGGCGTTTGTCATAGTGGTAAACGTAGCCCAGCGGTGAAACCAGCACAAAGCGGTTTACTGCGCCTTTGGGCGTGGAAACAGCAATGCTGCCGCCGACAAGTGCATTGGTCTCTTAGGCCCACTCTTGCAGCCAGGTTTCCACCACCGATTGTGACAGCCCCTTGCCCGCGGCATTCATTTGCCCACGGCATTCATGGCGAATCCGGTGGTAAACATTTCTGGCAGCACGATAAGATCTCTGCCGCGCACCGTTTCCAACTCGGCATCGAAATGGCTCAGGTTGGCTGGCCCATCGAGCCATACTAGGGGCTGTTGTAGTAGCGTGATAGTTAAAGTCGACATAAGCGCTCTGCTGCTGCTTGCAAGCAAGATTCCTGTTTAGGAAAACATAGCCGAATCAATTTGTGTGGGAAGGGGCCGGCGCAGAAAACCGAGATTGGGATCGCCGCCACGCCAGCGTGTTCCGTCAGCCAGCGGCAGAAGGTGACATCATCAAGATCAGAAATGGCACTGTAATCCGCCAGCAGGAAGTGGTTCCTTCACTGGGCAGCATTTCAAAACGGCTGGCGGAGAGCTCATTGACCAGAAAATCACGGCGTGCCCGATAAAATTCAGACAGTTCCTGCCACTGCTCTGGCGCATGGCGCATGCATATCGGCTATGGCTAATTGTGCCGAAGTATTGACGGAGAACGTGAGGTACTGGTGTACCTTGAGAATTTCTGTACTGATAGACTCAGGCGCAATGGAATAACCCGCCTACCGGTCATGTGGTAGGTCTTGCCGAAGGAAGAGACCGCGATAGCGCGTTCAACACGTAGATCTCGTGGTCAGCAATCGCCTGCCACAACTGCTCGAAATCGCTCTGATGCCACACGGTGGCAGGCAGATTGTGTGGCGTGTTGAGGATTACCAGACGAATACGAGAGCTTAACAGCGCGCGAAACGCTGCCCAATCCACTTAAACAGCGGTGGCTGTAGCGCAACGCGTTTCACCACTCCACCCACCAGCTCAATAGCGGGCGCATAGCTGTCATAGATGGTATCAAAACAGATAACTTCATCACCGGGCCGTCCCAGCAGGCGATGGTGGCAAGCAGCGCTTCGGTGGCCCCTGCCGTGACCGTGATTTCATTGTCGGCATCGGGCTGCCAGCCATTAATGAGATGGTCACCCCTACTCTCTGAGCGGTACCATGGCAGGGTGTTTTTCTTTCAGGAGAGGCCATCATGGAAAACGTTACTCTTATTGGTATCGATCTAGGTAAACATTCTTTCCACATTCATTGCCAGGATAAGTCAGGTAAGGCGCTTCTGCGTAAGAAGTTTACGCGCACAAAGCTAATGCAGTTTTTGACGACGTGCCTGTCCTCGGTTGTTATTATGGAAGCTTGTGCCGGGGCACACTTTATGGCGCAGCGTATCAATGATAGCGGCCATGAATCAAAACTTATCTCTCCGCAGTTTGTGCGCCCGTTTATAAAGAGCAATAAAAATGATTTTGTTGATGCAGAGGGTTGATGCAGAGGGTTGATGCAGAGGGTTGATGCAGAGGGTTGATGCAGAGAGTTGATGCAGAGGCGATATGTGAAGCCGTATCCCGGCCGTCAATGCGTTTTGTTCAGCCGAAAACTAAGGTTCAGCAGACGATGCGAGCAATCGGGTCAGGGAATCTAGAGATAAAGTAAAAACCACTAAGGGTCAGGCAATCTCTTATTAGAGATAAAGTAAAAACCACTAACCAGATCCACGGTTTTCTGCTGGAGTTTGGGATAAGCCTACCAATCGACGAGGTGGTAATAAAGCGACTGTCTCTGATGATGGCTGAGCACGAAATCCCCGAATACCTGAGCCGTCTGCTGGTTAAGTTACATGCCCACTATCTTTACCTTGTCGAGCAAATAACAGCTTTGTCGAGCAAATAACAGCGCTGGAATCAGAATTAAATCAGTCAATCAAAGCTGATGATACTGCACAGCGAATTATGACAATTCCAGGGGTCGGGCCGATTACTGCCAGCTTACTTTCATCACCGCTCGGCGATGGAAAACAATTTTCATGTAGCAGGGATTTTAGGCTTCCACAGGGCTTGTACCGCGACAATACAGCACAGGAGGCAAACCGCCTCTACTGGAGATAAGCAAACGAGGTGATAAAATACTGGGGATAAGCAAACGAGGTGATAAAAATTTACGCAAACTTCTGGTTCAATCTACCCGCTCGTTCATGATGCGACTTGAACATCAGCAGGGCTGGCTTGCTGAATGGGTTAGTGGGGCAACTCGATAACGATAACAAACATTCAAATAATATTGTCGCCTGCGCTCTGGCAAACAAACTGGCGCGAATAGCCTGGTCAATCACAACTAATCACAATGAATAATAGCCTGGTCAATCACAATTAATCACAATGAATATATGAATATCAGGCCTGATATTATGTAGAACTACATCAATATACTGAGTATTAAGTAATTAAACAGCAGTTACCTATCTGGTTTTGCGAAGACTGATTATTGATGACATGAACGGCATATCGGCCTGCTGAAAAACCTGACGGCAAAAAAAATGGCTCACTGAAGCCGAGGGCCTTTTCAGGTTCACCAGGTGCGGAACTCATCGAGGCGCGGGCATTTTGCCCACAGATACGCCGGATAGATTGAAGCAAGTCCACCATTAGTCAAAAATCAGTGTTGCAAAAATGGGGGGTGACCATAGATTTTGTCGTAGTACGCGCCATTTCCGATGTTGCAGACAAAGCCTCTCACCTGAGTTTTGACGAGTTTCTGGCCGTAGCGGCCCAGCAATCCTCACTCATGTGAGCGCCATGTTGCAAGAGCTCACTGGAAAAGCCTGATGCGCGTTCGCAGGCTCTCTTTTCTGGTAATACTGTCTCTGTTCATTGTCTCTGTTCATGGCCGGACGGGCCAGCGCATTATCAATCAGTCTGGCTCCCCACGCTACGGAGCTGGCCTTTGCCTCTGGCATGGGCAATCAGATGATTGGTGTGAGTGCCTGGTCAAGCTACCCGCCTGAAGCGCAACAGCGGGAACAGGTTGCCTCCTGGCAAGGTATCAATCTGAAACGGGTGCTGGCCTTAAAGCCGGATTTGGTTCTGGCCTGGCGTGAAGGGAACACGCAGCGACCGCTTGAGCAACTCTCTGCCTTTGGCATCCCGGGGTTGTATCTGGATCCTACCTCGCTGGAGGCAATACCGATCATTCTGAAACAACTTGGGCAATATAGCGCGCACCCTGAGGTGGCGTGACAAAACGAGGTGGCGTGACAAAACGCTCAGACCTTACGCCAGCAATTGGCTGATTTGAAAGCACGCTACCCCATGCGTCAAAACATCAGGTATTCCTGCAATTTGGTACACACCCGCTGTTCACGTCAGGCAAACAGTCGTTGCAAAACCAGGTACTCGCCCTGTGTGGCGGCGTCAATGTTTTCGATGATAGCAAGGTGCCCTGGCCGCAGGTCAGTCGTGAATAGGCATTACGGCGCAACCCACAGGTAATCATTACAACGGGCACCACTACCGATGCGGCCGCCACGCGTGATTTTTGGTCGCCGCAGTTATCCGTGCCAATTATTAGGGTAGACGAAGATTGGTTTAATAGCAGCAGCCCGCTCATGCTGCTGGCAGCCCAGTACATTTGTCAGCAACTTGTCAGCAACTTGTCAGCAACTCGCCGCCCTCCACGCCCAGTAAATCATAGGGTCATGCCTGCGCTCGTGCAGGCATGACTGCACGCTTTTCATCCAGTTAAAAACCGGTTATCGTGCCACAAACGGTTAAAACGCAACTGTATACAAACCAAAATATATCGATTTGATAACGCACATTGTGCACTGAACCGGTAACGGTTCTTTTTAACACCAGGTAGAAAAGTGATAAAAATAAGTCTGCTTAACGCGGGCCTGTTGATACTGGCATGCAATACTGCGTATGCGGCAAGCACCAGCGGGCAAATCAATGTAAGGTTGAACGTGGTTGCTGTCTGTGAGATCAAGGGAACCTCAGCCACCGTCCGCGGTGAATGCCCGAATGCAAAAGCGCTCATGCCAAAGATTACGCAAACCTCGCTAAGCGCAGGAGCTCGCGCGGTAACCCATCAGGAGCAGCGGCTGATCACGATTGAGTGGTGATGGCGCAGTTTGGTTTTTTTCGATATCAGCAGTAGGATAATCAGATACTGAAAGAAGAGCCGCAGCCGCAGGTGCTTTTCGCATTCGGGTTAGTGACCACGAAGCGCGAACCTTCCAGACCTTCCGTGTAATCCACCGAACCGCCGACCAGATATTGCAGACTCATCGGGTCTACAACCAGCGCCACGCCCTCTTTCTCAATGGTCATGTCACCGTCGTTAATTTTATCGTCGAAAGTGAAACCGTATTGGAAACCGCTACAGCCTCCCCCGGTGATGTAGACGCGAAGTTTCAGCTCCGGGTTCTCTTCATCAGCAATCAGGACTTTCACCTTTTTTGCCGCCGCATCAGTAAATTGCAGCAGCACAGCCATTACTTCATCGCGCATTGTTGTAGTACTCCCAGCTTGTCTTTTATTGGGCGGCGCATGCCGTTTGCCTTATCCCAATCATATGCTCATTATCCAACAGCGGGAAACAAGGTTCAAGGTTTGGCTTTGTGTTCATTTTCCGCACGCTGCTCTAACGCATTTTGCCGTTGCAGCGTTCGGGTCAGAATCACAGAGTATAACGATTGTCCGCCTGAAAACTGCGCCATTAACGTCGCCCCTAGGCAGATGTTGATCATGGGCAGAATCAACTGATAGTTATCCATCATTTCCAGCACCAGCACAATCCCGGTCAGCGGAGCGCGTACTGAAGCCGCAAACAACGCGCCCATTCCTGCAATGGCAAAAGTGCCAACACCTAATGCATAGTCTGGGAATACGCCGTGCAATATTACCCCATAAGCACCGCCTAGCACGGTGCCCAACGCCAGCATCGGCGCAAAGATCCCGCCGGGCGCGCCAGAACCAAAACACAACAGCGTCAGCACCATCCGCAACAAAAATATCAGCAGCAGCATGCTCACGCTGTAGTGCGCCGCCGTTATATCGGGAATAATGGCAAAACTCGGGAATAATGATGGCAAAACCGTCGCCGGAAACGTCACTGAATGCCAGCAAAAGCACACCACACAACCCGCCGGCTAACATCCCGACCAGAATCAAGCGCGCTAGACTCTGCCCATGAAAACGTAAAAACAGCGTCTGCGCCCCAACACCAGTCGATTAAACACCACGCCAACCGCACCAAACACCATGCCTAACAGCAGATAACACCATAGTGTGTTGACCGGTGTATCGGGCAGAATGCCAACGTGGATAACCGCCGCCTCACCGTTAAACACCCGAAACACCACGCTGGACATGATGACGCCAATAAACACGGCTTTGATAGAGATCAGGTTGTAACGAAACTAAGGCCGCATCTCATTCAATAATGAACAAGATCCTCGCCAACGGGGTGTTGAACGCCGCTGACAACCCGGCTGCCGCTCCGGGTGCCAACAGAGAATGACGCACGTCTGCGCGTTTGACCGACAACAAATCCGCGATCATCCTGCCCACGTTGCCGCCGAGTTACACCGTTGGTCCTTCTCTTCTGCCCAACACCATGCCAGCAACAAGTGTTGAACTTCACTGGCAATACGGACCACCAGCGTACCGGGCTAAGATCCTCCAATGCTCTTCAATCTCCGGAATCCCCGAGTCCCCCGCTTCCGGCGCAAAACGACGCACCAGATAATATCCGCCGGCAGCCATCAGCCCAGAGAGGAGAAACGCCAGCGGCCAGCGCCACTCTACGGGTACCCACTGCGTCACCGTTTCCAAACGCAGTGCTTGCAGCGCACTCACCCCTTGCTAAAAAGCCATCCTAACCAGACCGACTAACGTACCCACCAGGGCAGCCAGTACCAGAATCATCACCGGCGTTTTATCACGGCGCAGGAACTGCCGAATCGCAACACGGCGCACATCAATCAGGGAAATCTCTCGGGAAGTCGTCACAGGATAAACCAAAGCAGCTAATACCAAAGAGGCACAGTGTACGCTCATCCATTACATAACGCCTCTCTCCCTCTTACATCAATGACGCAAATTTGATAACGCGACAGCGTTGTTTACAATAGGCAAAACTCCGATCTCTTTTCAGGACCCTTTCCATGAATAAATCAAAAAGTCTCTACGCTGCGGCACAGCAGCTTATTCCAGGCGGCGTCAATTCGCCGGTGCGCGCGTTCAACGGCGTCGGCGGTGTGCCGTTGTTTATTGAGCGTGCGGAAGGATCACATCTCTACGACGCGGACGGTAACTCCTATATCGATTATGTAGGTTCCTGGGGCCCCATGGTGCTGGGACATAACCATCCCGCTATTCGTCAGGCGGTGATCGCTGCCGCAAAGCGTGGATTGAGCTTTGGTGCGCCAACCGAAATGGAAGTACACATGGCGCGGTTGGTGACCTCGCTGGTGCCGTCGATGGATATGGTGCGCATGGTGAATTCCGGTACCGAAGCGACCATGAGTGCCATTCGTCTGGCACGCGGCATCACGAGCCGTGACAAAATCATCAAGTTTGAGGGATGCTATCACGGCCATGCGGACTGCCTGCTGGTCAAGGCGGGATCGGGCGCATTGACGCTGGGCCAGCCTAATCCCCCCGGCGTACCCGCTGATTTCGCCCGCCATACCCTGACCTGCATCTATAACGATTTAGTGTCAGTCCGTCAGGCTTTTGAGCAATCCCCTGATGACATTGCAGCGATTATCGTTGAGCCAGTGGCTGGCAACATGAACTGTATTCCGCCACTGCCTGAGTTTCTGCCGGGATTACGCGCATTATGCGATGAATTCGGCACGCTGCTGATCATCGATGAAGTGATGACGGGCTTTCGCGTGGCATTAGGCGGCGCACAGGCGCACTACTGCGTAGTACCCGACCTGACCTGTCTGGGTAAAATCATTGGTGGTGGTATGCCAGTAGGCGCTTTTGGCGGACGGCGTGATATGATGCAAGCAATGGCCCCAACCGGTCCGGTGTATCAGGCGGGAACGCTGTCCGGTAACCCTATTGCCATGGCAGCGGGTTTTGCCTGCCTAAGCGAAGTGGCTAAACTCGGAGTGCACGACACGCTCACCGCATTGACCACGCAGTTGGCTCAGGGGCTGGAAGCCGCAGCCAAAGCGCAGCACATTCCTCTGGTGGTGAATCACGTAGGCGGCATGTTCGGTCTGTTTTTCACCGACGCACCGAGCGTAATCTGCTATCAGGATGTGACGCAGTGCGATTTGGAGCGCTTTAAGCGTTTCTTCCACCTGATGCTGGCCGAAGGCATTTATCTGGCTCCATCAGCGTTTGAAGCGGGCTTTATGTCGCTGGCGCACAGCCAGCAGGATATTGAGAACACCATCGCGGCAGCACTTCGCTGTTTTGCCCAGTTATAATCGCAGCCAAGAGAAACATCGCAGCCAAGAGAAACGCTCCGATCGCACGATCGGGGTGTTTGCGCATCAGAAGTTGTAATTCACACTCATGGACACGCTACGCGGCACGCCACTAAGGGCGCTGTAATAGCTCTTATCCAGCAGATTGTTGACGTTAGCCTGCATCGCCCGCTGCTTGTTGATCTGATAGCGACCAAACAGGTTAACCAATGGGTAGCATCCCTGATGCACATAATGGGTAGTATCCCTGATGCACATGCGCAACACCATTCGGCCCCGAGATATCCATAAAGGTGCCGTTCTGCCAGTTTACCCACCGCCCAGCGTCAACTCCGGCAACATCGGCAACTGGTAGCGCGTAAACCATTTCAACGTAGTTTGCGGTAGCTGGCTGTTCACCCGGTTATCCGCCGCGTCTTTGGCAACGTAACGCGCGGCACCGAACGTCATCTGCCAATTATCCGTCAAGGCTCCGTTCAGTTCCAGTTCGACACCTTTACTGGTCACACCTTGCGCACCGTAGTAAGCCTGATCGCTCGACCCATGGACCTTGTTACTACCGCCAGATTATCCTGCTCAATGCGGAATAAGACTATGGATGCCGTCTGGCGGCCATCAAGCCAGTCGGATTTCAGACCGGTTTCATAGTTTTTGCCTTCAATCGGTGCCAGGTAGTTTCCATTAATACTTCGGTTATCTTCCGGCTGGAAGATAATACTTCGGTTATCTTCCGGCTGGAAAATTGAAGTGTAGCTGACATAGGCTGAGAGGGTGTCGTTGATGTCGTCTGAGAGGGTGTCGTTGATGTCGTAAATCAACCCAGCACAAGACGACACCTTGTCTTTGCTGAAGCTGGAGGTCATACCGCCCGTGCTCCATTCGGTATAGCGCGCACCGGCCACCAGCGCCAATGGATAGGCCAGCAAAAAAAACGGGCCGCACTGTAGACCGACCTTTGATGTTCGGTATCATCCGAACTTTTGGTCTGCGCCTGCCAGTCCTGCCAGTTAGGTTCGGGCGCACTGCCGTTCCAGTTATAGTAATTTCCCATATCAGCAACCGTCACGGCATCGTTCGAGGCGTAGTAGTTGCGTTGGCGACTGAACCCTACCCCAGAACCAGCTCATGCTGGCGCCCCAACAGTTCGAACGGACAGCGCACGTAGGTTTCCAGTGCATCCAGTTTGCGTGTGCCAGTAAATCAACCTGCACCACCAGCCAATTCTAATCCAGTGTCTTGATCTGGGAAGCTGCCTTTATTGAAAGCATAATGCGAAGCGTAGATCAGTTTGTCATCAAACTTGGTTTCCGCATGAATGGTATTGATATGCTAGTCTTATCCATTAATGGACTTGTTTACGCAGCAGATCATTAATGAATGGACTTGTTTACGCAGCAGATAAATAAAGTCAGGCGCGCCGATGATAAAGGTCGCCAGCAGGAATCTGATTAGGAAACAGGATTATGCGGCCTGCCCAATCGGCCAACAGCATCAATATGCCGCCAATCAGTGCGGAACAGCAAAGCTGAGGGATCACACGGGAGAACCCCATCATGCGCGCCAGATGCAGTGCTATCAGCCCGAAAAAGCTGAGTGGCCCTACCGTCAGGGTTGCCATCGCGGTCAACACCGATGCCAACAGCAAAATTAGCAAGCGTACTAGCGTGACAGCAACGCCTAACGCCTGGGCAGTCACGCTCCCCAACGGCAAAATGCGCAGCCAACGCTGGCACAAGGGCACCATTAGCGCCAACACCAGTGCCACACCCGCGGTGTTGATCGCCTGTTCAGATTCAACGCCGTATGTCGACCCAGAAATACAGGTGATTACGCCGCCCATGTGCAGATCGCCGCTCTCCAGCAGCAGCGTAAGCACGGTGGAAAATGCGGTACTGAGAGCAATCCCGGCCAATAGCATGGCTGTGTGGAAAACCCACAGCAACTGGCGATGGTGATCATCACCAGCAGTGTCAACGCCGCGCTTGCGCTGCCCGATGGCAACTGCCATACGTTGGTGTCTCCAGAGATCAGGAACAGCAAAATAACCCCGGTCGCCGCTCCAGCGCTGATGCTCAACACTTCCGAACTGCCCATCGGGTTAGCCGTCAGTTTCTGGATCAGTGTGCTTGCCATCGCCAGCATCATGCCCGCCGTCAATATCGCCACCGCGCGCGTTCAACGCCAGGGCAAAAATTACGCCAGTTCCTCGCCGCGGCTCCATTGCTAGCCTTGTGCGCCTTTACCCAGCATCAGCGCTATCGCCAGAGCGACCAGCAAGAGTACTATCCCAGCCAACAGCCAGCGCCCCCACCAGCCAACAGCCAGCGCCCCCAGAAAATGGGGCCAGCCAGAGCTGTTGTCACAAGCGACGAGCACCCAGTATGTTGGCCAGCAACGGGACAAACAGGCCAACAAAGCCGATAATCCCCGCCACGTTCACCAGTTGAGCGCTGAGAAAAATCGTAACACCAAGCGTGGTTAAGCACGCCAACATTAGGCCTAATCCCAGATTACACGCCACGCCATCATACAGTCCCAAACAGCGTCAATGGACGCAACAGCAGCAACGCCAGCGCAAAATACACCAGCAACCGGGGAAATAGAAACACCACGCGGCTCCAATCCTGCTGGTTCAGCATGCCGCTACTCCACAAAAACAGATTCTGTAGCTGCTAATGGTTAAACAGCACCAGAAATTGATTGACGACAGCACAGTAAAAACTCAGCACCAGTCCGGCGAGCAGCAACGTGATCGGTGACATCTGCTTGCCCCATGCGAGGCTAAACACCAGTACGCTGATACCGAGCGCGCTTGCCATAGCCATCCACTGCTGCGCGAGGTCTCCGCCCGGCAGCATCCATAAGGTTGCAACCGTCACCCGAGCTAAGACCGGTGGCAATGCCCAGCGTAGCCGGTTTCGCAAGCGGATTGCACAGCACCTGCTGAAACAGCAGCACCGCCAGCATGCCGACCACGATCAGCACCACTCCAGAGCGCTTAGGCGTTGGCGTCATGACGAGCCTCCAGTGCATCCTGCAATAAGTGCATCCTGCAATACCTGACAAAAACGCATTGCAGACAGCTGGTGCCATACAGCCACACCGCTGGTACGCGCTGCCAGCGTTGCTGGCGCACAAACGGCAACGGCCTGCCATAACGGGCTTCGTTCTACCTGCGCTATCATGGCCTCGTCACCATGACCAAAACAGATGGCGTTGGCATCAACGGTAAACCGCGTGATTACTGACCAAACATCTCTTTGATCCAGTCTGCGACACCGCTGTCGTTTTGCTGAGCGGGTGCTTGTTGCTGCTGTTGTGCGCTCTGGCACAGCGCCTGCGGGTTTTCCGTCCACACTGGCAATGCCCGGCCTGCGCTGCCATCACAGATAAACTGGCCGCCTCCATCTACAGTCATGGTAGCGACGCCTTCCGGCGGCATCAGCATCAGCGCCAGCGGCGTCTGGTTTTCCAAATAGCGGCGATACAGCGTTAGCGCACCGTTGGCACCGGTCAGTTTTGCCGGACCGTTGTTATCGCGTCCCACCCAGGTGATTGCCACTTCTTTACCATCAACACCAGCAAACCAGCTGTCGCGCAGGCCGTTGGTGGTCCCGGTTTTCGCCGCCAGATGGTAATTGGGGAACTTCACCGCCAATGAGCGTGAAGTTCCACTTTCAACTACCTGCTGCATGCCATACAGCGTCAGGTACGCCGCCTGAGCCGGCACCGCGCGCTCAGCCTGCGGGAAGCTTTGATACAGCACGCTGCCGTCTTCCGCAATCACCGAACGCAGCGCCGACAACGGCGCGCGATTACCGCCGCTGGCGATGGTTTGATACTCCTGCGCCACTTCCATCGGTGTCAGGCTGATAGCCCCCAGCAGCATGGCGGGCACCGGTTGGATCACCTCTTTCGGGATACCCAAACGTTGCAGCGTATTGCTGATCTGATCCAGCCCAACCGTCATCCCCAAATTGACCGTCGGCACGTTAATCGAGTTGGCTAATGCATCTACCAACATCACGCGTCCACGGAACTGTCGATCGTAGTTGTTCGGCTGCCACACCTGCCCGTTCGGCTGCTTGAGCGAAAGTGGCTCATCCGCCAACCAGGTGTTGAGACGGAAGGTGTCTGGCTGACTCAACGCGGTCAGGTAGATCGGCGGTTTTGCCAGTGAACCCACAGGACGACGCGCTTGCATGGCACGGTTAAAACCGGCGTATTGGGTTTGAGCCCCGCCCACCATGGCGCGAATTTCACCGCTGAAACGATCGACAACCACCATGGCAGATTCCAGATCGCTAACGTTGCGTGCCGCGCTCAGCGCAGGAATCCCCTCTTCCACCGCTTTTTCAGCCGCATCCTGCGACACTGGATCCAGCGTTGTGAAAATCTTCACGCCGGAAAGATCTTTTACCTTATATCCCAGGCGCTGCTGTAACTCCTGACGCACTAACTGCATAAAGGCAGGTTGCGGTGTGATCACGCCCCCTTTCGGCTGCACCCCTAACGGGCGGGCGCTCAGCATGTTGTAGAGATCTTCGTCAATAATCTGCTGGTTTTGCAGCAAACGCAGCACCAGATTACGGCGTTCTAATGTCAGTTGCGGGTTACGCCACGGGTTATACAGTGAAGCGCCTTTTACCATGCCGACCAACAGTGCCTGCTGATCCAGACTCAGTTCATTAACCGGACGACCAAAGTAGTAAAGGCTGGCAAGCGGGAAACCACGAATCTGATCGTTGCCGCTCTGGCCGAGATACACTTCGTTCAGGTACAGCTCAAGAATGCGATCTTTGCTGTAGCGGTAATCCATGATCAACGCCATGTAAGCTTCGTTCACTTTACGCCACAGGGAGCGTTCATTGGTTAGAAACAGGTTTTTCACCAACTGCTGCGTCAGGGTACTCCCTCCCTGCATCGCGCGGCCTGCCGTGATGTTCGCCAGAAAAGCACGGCCAATAGATAGAAAGCTTATGCCGTCATGTTGGTAAAAATGGCGATCTTCAGTCGCGACCAGCGTATCAACCAGTAAATCCGGGAAACCGGAGCGCTGCACGAACAGCCGCTGCTCCCCGTTAGGCGATTGCATCATGGTGATTAGGCGCGGATCGAGGCGAAAGAAACCAAAATTACGTTGGTTATCCAGATTTTGGACCTTAGCTAAACGATCGTTGGTAAAGATCAGTCGGGTATTGATCTGCCCTTCCTTACCATCGGGGAAATCGAACGGACGGCGAAGTATATCAATGGTATTGCCACGC
Source organism: Symbiopectobacterium sp. (assembly GCA_051710525.1). Taxonomy (GTDB): domain Bacteria; phylum Pseudomonadota; class Gammaproteobacteria; order Enterobacterales; family Enterobacteriaceae; genus Symbiopectobacterium. The sequence goes on from JBPESR010000003.1 coordinate 184,829, forward strand.
ACGCTGAATTCGCCCGGCCGGGTGATACGCGATACGTGACGGTATTGCATCCCTTCCAGCAGGTTTATCACCTCTTTCTGGCTGTATGACATGCCCGGCTCGAGGTTCACCATGCGGCCATAAACGGCCGCAGGCAACTGCCACACTTTACCTTCAATTCGGCTGCGAATCTGGCTGTCAAGATAGACGCCATACAGCGCAAGCACCACGGCGAAAACCAGCGACAGCTTAATGAACAACCCAAGCCAGCGTCTTTTTTTACGCGTTTTTTTGCTCATCTCGTCCTCATCGTCGTACTCATCGTACTCGTCATCTTCTTCATCAATGTTATCCTGATAGACGTTATCCTCTTCTTCTTCATAGTCATTCCTTCGACTACGAATAGTCATTCCTTCAACTACGACGCCTGGTCGCCTGATGGCGCGGCAGTGCGCTTTCCAGCCGCTGTCGCAGCGGCCAATCCATCAGGCGCAGCAACGCTGCGTAAAGGTCAATCTGTCGCAGTGTACGCACATCGCGTACGCCGTGCAGCGACGGCAGCAACCAAGTATCCAACTTTGCCAACAGAGCCTCATCGTCCATGGCGGGCAAGTCGCCCTCGGCGAGCTAACGCTGCGCGCAAGCCACGCGTATCCGCAGTTGTTCCGCGTCGTTTTACCAGTTGAGTGCAGCCAGACCCTGCTCGCGCACCCAGTTGAGCAGAGCCTGCTGCATCGCCTCATCAGAGGGTTTATTCAGCGGCTGGTGACGCAGCGTCAAGCAGCCAATGCACTCACGTCGACTGGCGCGCAGGGTACCTTTTTCTTCATCCCAGTGCACGATGTTCTGTTCTGATACCAGGCCAGCGCTCTGCCCCCCTCGGCCAACATCAGTGTCGGTACAATCAGCCACTCCTGCGCCGCCAACGGCTCGTTCAATGGCAAGCGTGCGTCCAGCCAGCTTGCCAACTGATAACTACCATCAGCACTGCGCCATTGGGCAATGCGATAGGGATAGGCAAACGCCAGCAGCGCGGGCAATGCGGCAAAGTGCTGCGGCTCACGCCAGCTTGCCGATTTTACCGCAAGACGCGTCATCAACTGCATAGCACTCCTTCGCCAGGAGGGCGAAGGCCGCGCAATTAAACGCTCAATGTAGCGGCCCCATACGCGGCGGTTCTTCTAACAGCGCCGCCAAACAAGGCTCGATGCCCAGTCGGGCGATATGGCGTCCGCAGGTCGTAAGCTTCCCGGCATTATCGGTTACCTGCAATTGCATCAGCAAAGGTTACCTGCAATTGCATCAGCAAACGACGTGCAGCATCAAAAGCTGGCGTCGAAGGGGTAGCCAGCCAGGTTAGCGACTCAGTGAAAGCGCAGCCCCATTGCAACAATTCAAGCCAGATGCTGCTCAAATCGCTGTTCAACATTTTCGGGCTGCTCTGTGCGGCGGCACGCTCCGCATGATCTTTGGCGTACAGGTGCACGTACAAGCCCGCTTTTCACATCAAAACGTGCAACGCGCTCCAGTCCACTATCGACCACCAACCGAATGCCTTCAATTGTCAGGCTGATTTCTGCAATATTGGTGGACAACACTACTTTACGCCGCCCTGGTGCGGCAGGGCGAATCGCTTTTGCTGGTCGGCCAGCGTCAACGCGCCATATAGTGGACAGAGGTCCACATCTGGACAGAGGTCCACATCGCTGGTAATCGTCTCTTACAGCATGGCTTCCACCTGGTTGATCTCCGCTACGCCGGGCAAAAACACCAACGCCGATCCGGGCTGTTCCGTCAGCAAACGGCGAATCTGCTGGGCGATCCCTCTTCCAACCGTTCCTGGTTGCCCAACGGCTGATAGTGGCGATCCACCGGAAAAGCCCGCCCTTGTGATATTACCGTCTCCGCTGTCAGTAATAGTGCAGCCAAACGCGCGTTATCCACGCGTGGCGGACATAATGAGCAGCACCAGATCCTGGAGTAGCCCTTGCTGAACATCAAGCAGTAGCAGCTGCGCTCGTGAACATCAAGCAGTAGCAGCTGCGCTCGTGAAATTCATCCAGAATCACCAGCGACATTCCCGTCAGTTCGGCATCTCGTTGCAGCATGCGTGTCAACACCCCTTCCGTATCAACACCCCTTCAGTGACCACTTCGATGCGCGTCTGGGGGTCGACGCGCGCGTTTCAGCGCGCATGCGGTAACCGAAGGTGCCACCCGGCGTTTCACCCAGTTGCTCCGCCAGGTGACACGCCACGTTTACGCAGTCTGTTGATGCACGCGGGCATGGGCACGGCCCTCGGCGGCGTGATGACCATGGTGGGTGAACCACAAAACCTGATTATTGCCAAAACTGCTGGCTGGGATTTTGCCAGCTTTTTCTTGCGTATGTCTGCGGTTACCGTCCCAGTCTTCCTGTGCGGAACTGCTACCTGCATTCTGGTAGAATGTGTAAAAATTTGCGGATACGGTGCCACACTGCCGGACACTGTGAGTCAGGTACTGGAGGATTACGAACGTAAGATGAGTGCTGAACGAGCACCGCAAGAACGCGTTATGCTATGGATTCAGGGCGTTATTGGCATCTGTTGATTGCAGCCTTGGCGTTTCATCTGGCGGAAGTGGGTTTAATCGGACTGAGCGTTATTAATTCTGGTTACGTCGTTTTGCGGCATCACCAAAGAACACGCCATTGGCAAAGCCTTTCAGGATGCTATGCCTTTTACGGCACTGCTTACTGTGTTCTTCGCCATCGTCGCGGTGATTATTGACCAGCAACTGTTCACATCGCTGATTCAGTTTGTGCTTCAGGGTTCGGCGCAAAAGCAGCTTACGCTGTTTTATCTGTTTAACGGCCTGCTCTCTTTTATTTCCGACAATGTGTTTGTAGGCTCTATTTTTATATCAACGAGGCGCATCAGGCCTTTGTACAAGACCGCATCTCACAGAAGCAGTTTGAGCTGTTTGAGCTGTTGGCGGTAGCGATCAATACAGGTACTAACTTGCCTTCATTCGCAATGCCCAATGGACAGGCCGCCTTTCTCTTTTTGCTAACTTCGGCCCTGGCCCCGCTCATTCGACTTTCTTATGGTAAAATGATGATTATGGCACTGTACTATACAAGATGATTATGGCACTGTACTATACAATAGTAATGACGCTGGTAGGCTGGTTGTGCGTTGCATTCGTGTTAGGGTCGTGTATTCATCAATGAGTTGATACAGTATCAAACGTAATACTCGCGTTCGATGTAAGTGCCGATGAGCCTATCGTGCATTTCGGATGATGTTGAATCCCCCAACGTCTTACGATTGAGGCGTTTCAATCGGTTGCGCAGCGTCAGATTTTCACGCTCAATACGTTGTGTATACAGGTTGCCAACAATATGTTTTGCTTTTGGAAGTTCGTCGTTGTAAGCCCTGTAGCCATTAGTGCACCAAAATGCCACTCTGAACCCCGAGAACAGTCTAAGCAACTTACGCAGCGTTTTCTTGCTTAGAGAGCCAAATACATGAGCGATAATCCGCTTCAAACGCGGCTCCCGTGCATACCACCGCTAGCGCTGCCGTTTTTTGTTGCCAGCAAATGACCACATCTCATTTACTTCGCAAATCACAAATCAGTTGAATTTGCAGGTTATCCAGTGGCAGTGTTGTTACATTCCGCGGCGAGCGTTTTTTATTTAAAGTACGCAGGACGGCATTGATACTAATATGTATCGCCCGATCAGTATCACGAGAATACCCGCATTATTCATTGCCAAGTCAATGAGTTGGTCTGTCATTCCCGGTTGGCAGGCTCGATAGGAATAATCGAGCTGGAAGGTGTGTTTACATGACTAACAACGGTAACGCTGATGGCCACTTTTGCCATAAACGTGTTTTTACAGAGGCTGTCTGTTCACAAAACGGGCATCTTACATCAACTTTAGCCACTGTATTTCCACATCCAAAACCGGATTTACACTGTAATCAACTCATTGAATACTTGACCCGCGTTAGTACCTGCAACAGAACTGCTTACTGAATAGCAGTGGATAGCGCTACCAAAACTGTAAACATAGACGCATCGCTACGCACGACTATCGTGTATAGTGAACTGGTTACAACGCTTAGTCGTAGCGTGCGATCTGTCAAAGGATGGCAATCGCAGAAATGATATATAAAATGATATATGATATATAAAATGTAAAATGATATATGATATATATATATGATATATAATATAACGATATATAAATATAGTATCAAATAAATAGATTGTTACGTTTCGCTCAGTGAAACGATGGCGGCATTGCCTTTTCCGCCAAATCGATCATTTTTTCAGCATGGAATATTCGTTATGTTGCGATTTCTTAACCGCTGCTCACGTGGGCGCGGTGCTTGGCTGTTAATGGCTTTGACGGCGTTTTCCTTTGAATTGGTCGCGCTTTATTTTCAGCATGTCATGTTGCTCAAACCTTGTGTGCTCTGTATTTACCAGCGTAGCGCACTGTTCGGCGTGATGGGAGTAGGGCTGCTGGGTGCAATCGCCCCTGCAACGCTGCTGCGCTATCCAGCAATTTTCCTGTGGATCTACAGCGCTGTCGAAGGATTAAAGCTCTCCTGGGAGCACACCAATGTCATGTTGCATCCTTCACCGTTTGCCGTGTGTGATTTCTTTGTCAACTTCCCGTCATGGCTACCGCTGGACAAATGGCTGCCCTCCGTCTTCGTCGCCTCTGGTGACTGTGCAGAGCGCCAATGGCAGTTCCTGTCACTGGTCATGCCTCAGTGGATGTTGGTCATTTTCGGTGCGTTTCTGGTGATGGGTGTACTGGTGCTGATTGCCCAACCGTTCAAGCCTAAACGTCGCGATTTGTTTAGCCGCTAATCCTATTGTTGCCAGATGGCCTGCGCCATCTGGCAACAATAGGATTAGATCGCGTAGGCCGTGTGCGATCTCAGTGGTGAAGCGAGAGGTCTAGCGGATACCTGACACCTTTATGCGATGCGTCCAACGCCACAACGCGTACATACCGATTGCAAATAAACCATATTTCATCGCGATCGCTTACCAGTATGTAATAGGCATCTGAGGTTTCAGAAGAATTAAAGCACCCTAGCACACGGTAAGCCGTCCCCACCGAAAATCCGCTTTGCAGCGGTATCGGTCGAGGGCCATTATCCAACTCATGAATTCGTAGATATAACCCTTGTTCTACAAAGCATCACACCTCACTCACCGTTAATCACATAAACTGAAAATGTAGTTAACGCTCCCGCATACCAGCAAGTTTACCATGATAAATTAACGCTACACTGGCTGCATTAATGCGCACGGTCGCGTCAATTCAGGTTAGACGGCAAGCACGGTCGCGTCAATTCAGGTTAGACGGCAACATGTGCACATAATAACGTAATTCCTATTATTTGATATCATGCATCCACCTTTATAGGAGAACATATTAAAAATAATTCACTTAAAAGAGTAATTAATATGTTTACTATAAAAGATGACAACTATTCATTAAAAGATGACAACTATTCATGTTCAGCAGCGCTGATAAATGCAGCATCAGCGATGCCTACCACACATTCAAGCGTATCTACTCAAACTATACATCACATCTCGACTGCCAGTTCGCAGTTACCGCTCCGGCTCAGGTCTGGTGCGGTGATGTAACCTATATATATTATCTGGGTGATGTGACCTATATCTGAACGGGTAAATGCCATGCTTATCTGGCGGTGTTGCTGGATATGTTCGCCCGTAAACCGGTGAGCGGGGCCATGTCGACGTCGCCGGATTAGGTACTCACGGTCAAAGCATTGCAGATAGCCTGGGAGCTTCGGGGTAGGCCACCAGGCGTGATGCTCCACAGCGACCAGGGTAGCCCCTATACCAGCTGCCAGTATCGGCAGGCCCTGTGGTGCTGTCGGGTGAGTATAAGCCGCCTGGGCAACTGCTGGGATAACTCCCCTATGGAGCGGTTCTTACGGAGCCTGAAGACCGAATGGGTGCCGACCAAGGGCTATAAAAGCTTCACAATTACGGCCTCTGACGATACTCACAAAACCGTTAACAGTCGTGGCGTTCAGCGTAATGACAGACGCCTGAACAAGATCCTGCTCACTGACTGTGTTCTTGCCCGCTGCCATCAATGATGCTGAAATGGTCATGAAAGCAAGAACAAAGGCTAACCGGCTGCATACCTTTGCGTTTTCATACTATTCCTCGTGTAGATTCAATAGTCTTGATACCACAGCGCCATTCTGACGCTGGCCTATCCGTACCCCAATCAGGTCGTTCTCCTGACATGATGGCCGCCCGTTGCGATTTAGTTAGCTTTTCGTATTGACTAGGCATTACCTCGGAAGATCGATTGATACGGGATTTATTCGGATCAAAATGCAACGCACAAACGTGCAGCTAACCACACCTGCAACGTGCAGGAGAGTATACCCTAAACAATTCGAGTTGCAGGACAAAACGTTTACATTTTGAACAGCGCTTGCGCTGGCCCTTTAGGGCGAGGCTCATAAATGAGCCTCGTAACGCGGCAAGTGAGGAAACCAGATGAGCTTACTCAAGTAAGTGATTCGGGTGAGTGAGCGTAGCCAACGCATCTGCAACTTGAAGTATGACGGGTATATAACGGATTTATAGAGGTGAAGTAAGCGCTTTACCCGTTCCCAACGGGAACGGGTCAGAGAAAGATCAGATAATCCGCGTGGAGAGACTGCGATCGTTTATACTGATGGTCAGCATATAGCCGGATACAATCGGGCCAACGCCTGCTGGGGTTCCGATCAGGATCACATCACCCGCGCGCAGCGTGAAAAATCGGCTCATATAAGCAATCAATGGCAGAATGAGCGTGATCATATCGCGCGTGTTGCCCTGTTGGTAGATTTCATCATTCACTTTCACGTCTAAATTCGTCTGCTGCGGATCACCAAACTCGGCGACGGGAATAAATCCCGAAATCGGGCAAGCGCCATCAAACCCTTTGGCCTTTTCCCATGGGCAACCGGCCTTAACCGGCAGTCGCGCGCGCCACGCGCTCTTCATTCGCCTGCTTAAGCAGCGTGCCAATCAGCACCGCCAATTCAACTTCGTGATGCACCGAGCCCAGCTTTTTCTGAATAGCCACCGGTTGGCGTAGATCGCACAGTGCTGTCTCAGGTTTGATAAATAGCACGGGTTCAAGGGCGACCGAGTTTCCCATTTCTTTGATGTGGTCTGCGTAGTTACTGCCGACGCAAACCACTTTATTTACCGGGAAATCGAGCAGTGTGCCCTGCCAGTCCCTGTGTTGGTACATGTGTTGGTACATAGATACCTCCTGCCCTGTCAGTTGAAAATCACGCTCAGATACCCAGTACATCAGGTAAACCGGTGGGTATCCATTTACGCCAGGGGTTTATTTATACGTCTCTGCGCCGATAAAACAAGCCTGTAGACGGTAATGCGGAAAAATATAAGTAAAGAATTCAACGCCAGATCATGCTTTTAAGCACCGTTAGGCACGAGTACGACGCCAGAGCTACGCAATTAGGGGCGACAAGCGGTTAAGATAAAACCGAATTTTCACTCAAACACGGCGCCACATTATTTGCTGACGTTGTGATGAACAGATAACAAATTCTCAGGAGGCGGCGGTATTTGCAGATAAAAACCTTCATCCTTAAGCGCCTGCTTTACTTTTTCAATGTCGGCTGACGCTAATTTTTTGCTGCCATCAAGCGGTAATAGCATCACCAACTGGAGAGTCCCAAAACTTTTCATCAGCGCTTCCGGGACGCGGGAAAAATCGTCTTTTTTATCAATATAGAGGTAGGTTTGATCGCGTTTGGCGCTCCGATAGATCACACAAAACATTTTTTACTCGATTAGATGGGAATGTTATCTTGCCTGTATATATATAATTGTGACTATAACATATAATTGTAACTATAACATGCTTACAGCACTCTGGAATATCATGTTGCCGTGCAAATCCAGGGATTTAACAGGCGGAAACTGAGTCAGGATAGATGTCACAAACGCCAATTGAGTTAAAAGGCAGCAATTTTACCTTATCGGTTGTTCATTTGTATGAGTCGCAACCTGAGGTAATTATTAAAGCATTACAGGAAAAGATTGAGCAGGCCCCAGCATTTTTAAAAAATGCGCCTGTGGTTATTAATGTTGCCGCCCTGATGGACGAAATAGACTGGTTATCTATCCAGTACGCTATTATTTCTACGGGGTTACACGTGGTGGGTGTGAGCGGTTGTAAGGACGAGGTACTTAAAAAAGCCATTATTAAAGCGGGATTACCGCTGTTAAATGAAGGCAAGTCGCCGCGTCGGGCACCGGAGCCTATTCCCGTTGCACCAGCAATAGCCAAAACCAAAGTGATTACCACGCCGGTTCGTTCTGGCCAGCAGATTTATGCCAGAGAAGGCGACTTAATCGTACTTAGCAGCGTCAGCGCCGGTGCTGAGGTGATCGCCGATGGCAATATCCATATTTACGGCATGATGCGAGGACGAGCACTGGCGGGCGTCTTGGGTAATGTGCAGAGCCAAATCTTCTGTACGCATCTTGCAGCCGAACTGGTATCCATCGCCGGGCTCTACTGGCTCAGTGACAAGATCCCAGCGGCCCATTTCGGGAAGGCCGTGCGTCTGAAGCTCGACCAACTCGCAAACGATTTAACCATACAACCTCTAGACTAAGTCCTTTAACAAGGAACTATTTATGGCACGCATTATTGTTATTACATCGGGTAAAGGGGGCGTTGGCAAGACTACTTCAAGCGCGGCCATTGCTACCGGTTTAGCCCAGAAAGGTAAAAAGACGGTTGTTATCGACTTCGATATTGGGCTGCGTAACCTTGATCTCATCATGGGATGCGAGCGCCGCGTAGTCTACGATTTCGTCAATGTGATTCAAGGCGATGCCACGCTGAATCAGGCATTAATGAAAGATAAGCGCACGGAAAATCTCTATATCCTGCCCGCGTCACAAACCCGTGACAAAGATGCGCTAACCCGCGAAGGCGTAGAAAAAGTGTTGGATACGCTGGCAGAAATGGAGTTTGATTTTATCATCTGTGACTCCCCGGCTGGGATTGAAAAGGGTGCATTGATGGCACTCTATTTTGCCGACGAAGCCATTATTACCACCAACCCGGAAGTGTCATCGGTGCGCGACTCTGACCGCATTCTTGGTATCCTCGCTTCCAAATCACGCCGGGCCGAACGTGGTCAGGATGCGATTAAAGAGTACCTGCTGCTTACCCGTTACAATCCAGGCCGCGTTAGCCGCGGTGATATGTTAAGCATGGAAGATGTACTGGAGATCCTTCGTATTTCGCTGGTTGGCGTTATCCCCGAAGATCAGTCCGTACTGCGTGCATCAAACCAGGGGGAACCGGTGATCCTTGATATCGCTTCCGACGCAGGCAAAGCCTACGCTGACACCGTCGATCGCTTACTGGGTGAAGATCGTCCCTATCGTTTCATTGAGGAAGAGAAAAAGAGTTTTCTTAAACGCCTTTTTGGGGGATAAATTATGGCCTTACTCGACTTCTTTCTGTCCTGCAAAAAAAACACCGCTAATATTGCCAAGGAGCGGCTGCAAATTATCGTTGCGGAACGTCGCCATGGCGACAGTGAGCCACATTATTTGCCACAGTTAAAGCGGGATATTTTGGCAGTGATCTGTAAATACGTACAGATTGACCCGGAAATGGTGATGGTTCAGTTGGAGAAAAAAGGGGATGATATCTCCGTGCTTGAACTTAATGTCACCCTGCCAGAACCGGAAGAACCCGCTAAATGAGTCCAAGGAATTAAATAACACCCGCACCATGTGAGGGCTATTCTGCTATTACCCTTCGCGAGTCAACAAATCGCGTAGCGGCGTAGCGAACAGTTCGGCTCGCCAGCCGTTCAACATTTGAGGTACCAAGCCTTCCAAGCAAACAGCTTCCAATGCCAATTCAACAAGCGGTTAATCTGATAATTCAACAAGCGGTTAATCTGATGACGTGATGCCAGTAACTCAGCGGAAAGTCCGCTACGTTCACTCACCTGCATCACCAGAGTTTTGATGTCTTTAAACACGCGCTTATAGCCCGGATAATAGATCAGGTTCACGATCGGCGCTGGGTACTGGGATTCAGGCAGCGCATTGGCTTGGGCGACAATATCGAGCAGTGTTTTACCATGATAACGGATTTCCGGGCCGCTCAGCCCAAGTGCACTCAACTCGCCCAACGAGGACGGCATGCAGCGCGCCACCTGAAGCAAATTTTCTTCCCGTACCACAAAGTTGACTGAGCTGTCGCGCTGGCGCGCCAGATTCAGCTGCCACTGAGCAAGCAGCTGCAGGCAAGCCAGTTGCTTACCACGCAGCAGTTGCCAGGCGTTACCAAATTCACGATAGGTAAATTACGGCGCGAGGATATCCTGTTTAGGCTTATACTTATACAGTAACCGGCATTCATCCAACGCCGCGTCCAGCCATCCGGCTTCATGCGTTTCGGCTACAATCTTCTCAGCCATCGGCAACAGATAGAAGACATCTGAGGCGGCATAGTCACACTGTTTCTCAGTCAATGGACGAACCAGCCAGTCGGTACGCGATTCAGCCTTATCCGACGCCACACCTTGATAATCTGCCACTAATACAGAAAATCCATACGACAAGGGCTTACCGAGAAAGGCAGCCAAAATCTGTCTATCGATAAACGGATGCGGCAACACGCCAAACGCATTAAGAAACACCTTAAGATCTTCATTGCTGGCGTGCAGGAACTTGGTCACCTGCACATCCTGCAACAGCGCCACAAACGGCTGCCATGCACTGATAGTAAGGGGATCGATCAGAGAGAGGGTTTCACCGTCAAAAAGCTGGATAAGACCCAACTGCGAATAATAGGTGCGAGTGTGGACAAATTCAGTATCCAGTGCGACCTGCGTGTGCTGACGCGCCTGCTGACAAACCTGTTCCAGGCCATTGTTGTCGCTGATTAACTGATAATTCAAAACATGTTCTCTTGTTTTTAACTGTCGGCTACTGCAAAAACAATCTGTCGGCTACTGCAAAAACAACGCCGGTATAACCGGCATTGTTAACCTTTTGCTATAAAAATCTGTTATGCTGCGATCTGGCGACGTTTTATTGATAAATCAGAAACCTTTGCGACACCTTCATGGGTGATTTTTGTTTGCCATTGTCGGCACGTAACTCGCAACGCAGAATTTTTTCCACATTGGATTTCAGCAAATCTTCCATAAACTCCACCAGTTTTGGCACTTTTTAGGCGGTCAGATTACGGCGGCAATGGGTGATCAATTCATCTTTGCTCAGGCTGCTGTCACGGGCCATAACGTGGGCTTTAATCGCTTCACCGATCAACTCGCTTTCCACACCGATCACCACCGCATCGGACACTTTTGGATGGCGCGCAATCAGTTCCTCAATTTCTTTTGGATAAAGGTTAAACCCCGACACCAGAATCATGTCTTTTTTGCGATCAATCACGTTTGCGATCAATCACGCGCAGAACCCCCCTCTTCATTTGCCGTGACAATATCGCCGGTAGCCAGCCACCCCTCTTTCAGCAGCTCTTGCGTCGCGGCCGGTTGCTGCACCGAGGCGCTGCCCCCCACCGACAAACGCAGCGTAGAAAAATCCAGCTCATTGAAGGCGTTGTTATTCAGCAGCGCGTTAAACACGGTGTTAACACCCGTGACCGCCGTAAACGGGTATTTAGCGAGTTCTTTCACCACCGCCGGAATATCACGCGGATTGATGATCAGCAGGTTCTGCCCACCCAGTTCAACAAACAGCAGGCAGTTTACCGTCAAAGCAAAGATGTGGTAGAGCGGCAGCATGGTGACCGCCAATTCATGGCGCTCTTGCAACACCGGACCATAAGCGGCTTTCGCCTGTGCCAGGTTCGCCTGCATATTCCGGCGTGTCAGCATCGCGCCTTTCGACAACCCGGTGGTGCCGCCGTTGTATTGCAAAAAAGCCAGATCGGCATTCACGATTTGTGGTTTGGTGTACTGAAGTCGCCGTCCTTGTTGCAGCGCACTGCGAAACGAGATGGCATCCGACAGATGGTATTTCGGTGCCAGACGCTTGATGTATTTAACCACAAAGTTGACCAGCGTCACTTTCGCGGTGGATAGCTGATCGCCCGTGCGCGTCAAGATCACACGTTTAACGTCGGTGTTATATATTACCTTTTCCAGGGTATGCGCAAAGTTGGACACAATCACAATGGCGGTTGCACCGCTGTCTTTCAACTAGTGTTTCAGTTCACCCGGAAAAGCGGATTGATATTAACCACCACCAGGCCAGCGCGCAAAATGCCAAACAACGCGACCGGATATTGCAACAGGTTCGGCATCATCAGTGCCACGCGATCGCCCTTTTGCAGATGAAGCTGGTTTTGCAAATAGGTGGCAAACACACGGCTACGCTCTTCCAACTTGCGGAAGAGTCATTACCTCGCCCATGCATAATAAATGCGGGAAAGTCTGCATATCTGGCAACCGTACTTTCAGAAAGATCGACCAACGAGATCGACCAACGACGTATAGTTATCCGGATTAATTTCGACGGGCACGTTTGCCGGTTAACGCGTTAACCAGATTTTCTCCAAGGTATCACTCCCAAGGTATTTTTTAGTGGCATGAGGATTCTCCCACTCCTCGTTTAATTAACATTACTTTAACTTAGCTTACCAGTTGCTGCTGAGACAATATCGAGGTTGAGAGTTCGATCACGCCTTAGTTGTTAATCATATGTATCAAAAAATGAGGCGAACTGCGTCGCATCGTTGTTCTGGTTTTTCCACGAGAGAAAAACCATCATTTATTGCGTCACGATGGTCTCGATACGTGCCGGGCCCCAGTCATTGCCAAAGCCCTAACCCCGCCGGTAACGCCAATTCCACCCCCACGGATCGGCAGCGCCGGGTGACAATATGACCTACTGCGTTTCATTCCAGCGTTGATAACCCGTCACATTGATCACCACAAAGCGATAAGGCCTGCTACCTATCTGACCTTGCTCCATCTCCGAGACCGAACCCACTACCGTCACCAGTCGCCCCTTAAAATCGAGGGGTTCAAGGAATCCTTTGACGTTGGCAATAAATCGCCCTTCCGAAACTCTCTCCAACTGGGGCCGCGCCCAGCGATCCAGCGGCAGGCCGACAATCACCAGTCGGGTTTGTCATTTTCGTTATGCACGGCCACAACGCACCGCCGAGACGCGCCTCCTGGCCCAAGGCCATCTGCGGCATCAACGTAATTTGCGACAAACGGTCGTACGGTCTTTCTGAACTGCTCTGGATGGATTCAGGAATCTAGGAACAGCCTGCCAGCAACAGTGCCAGCGCCGCGAACGTCACCTGTTTTGACCAATAAGAAATCGCCATAATGCTGATCCCTTTGCCATTACCTACTCATTAGAGTAGGCAGTTATGCAATAAGTTACGCGGTTATCAGGCTCTACCGGGTAATTTTTTCCAAGTGACATTGTTGCGAAGATAACGCGGCAAGGCATCAGCGACAGCGACCGCGTTACCTGACTGCCACTGATGGCATGCCAGCGGCAGCATATCATGCGCCTGTGGCAGCAGCATATCGCCCGGCTTCAGAACGATCTTCGCGTGGGCAGCCAGTGTCGGATACGCCTCCCACCCGTTTCCAACGGTCGCCCAGTCACCGCGCAGCAATAGGGTGCGCTCCAGTACCTGCTGTGGCGTCAGCACGGCTTCATGTTCGTCGCCCCAGTTGCCATCAACATCACGCCGATATTCGGCCCAATAGACCTCCCCCATGCTGGCGTCAATCGCCGCCAGCACGCGCGTTGCCCCCGTGCGACGCCAGGCCCCTTGGGCCATCGTGGCGAGCGTGGAGATACCCAGCATCGGCAAATCTGCGCCTAACGCCAGCCCCTGAGCAATACCAATACCGATTCGTACACTGGTAAAACTGCCGGGGCCTTGGCCAGATGCCAGCGCATCCAGACTGTTCAACGCCACACCGGTTTCAGCCAACACCTGTTGCACCATCGGCAACACGCGTTGGGTATGCTCACGGGGACATACTTCATACAGGGAGAAAATTTGACCATCATTCCAGAGTGCAACGGAACAGGCTTCCGTCGCAGTATCAAGCGCTAAAATTCGCGTAGACATGCCGACCTCAGGCAGGGAAACAAAATAACGCGACGTAGCATAGCACACCGCGAATGGAATTACTCCGAGGCATCACACCGCCTCGGTGCAGGACAGAAAACGAATCGCTTGCGCCAGATCGCGCGTGCGGGCTGCGGGCGGCAGACTTTGCAGAAAGGTTTTACCGTAAGGGGCGTCACCAGACGGTTATCGCAGATAACGATAACGCCGCGATCGTCCACATCCCGAATCAAACGCCCCACCCCTTGTTTCAGGGTGATGACCGCATCGGGCAGTTGTACCTCGTCAAACGGATCGCCGCCGCGCAGGCGGCAATCTTCGATACACGCTTTCAGCAGCGGGTCATCTGGCGAGGTAAACGGCAGTTTATCGATAATCACATAAGAGAGCGCATCACCGCGCACATCCACGCCTTCCCAGAAGTTGCTGGTCGCCACCATCAACGCATTCCCCGCAGAGACAAACTGCGCTAAAAGTTGCGCCTTGCTGGTTTCGCCCTGAAGCAACACGGGCAATATCAGTGAGGCGCGGAACTCTGCGGCCAGATCGCGCATCATTTGGTGCGAGGTACACAACATAAAGCAACGGCCGCGATTCGCCTCAATGAGTGGAAGCAACTGAGTGGCCAACAGTTGTGCCGTACCGCGTTGCTGCATCTCCGGCAGAAAACCAGCACGCAAAGCAGAGTCTGCTGCGCATAGTCAAACTGGCTCGGCAGCAGCATGGTTTGGGCATGGTCCAATCCCAAACGCTCGGTAAAGTGTTCGACCAGTTCGTTGACTGACAGAGTTGCCGAGGTAAATATCCACGCGGCCTTCTTCTCTTGCATCAGCTCACGGAAACCTTGCATCAGCTCACGGAAACGGTCTGCCACAGAGAGTTGGGTCAGCGCTAGCACAACGTGCCGCGCATTAGATTCATACCAATAACTGTAACCGGCCTGTTGCACGTCCTGTAGCCGCTTGAGACGAGCGTGTTACAGAGTAACGTGTTCAAAGGCGGCATTAAACAGTGCCGAGCGCCAGAGCGACAGTTCGGCAACGTCATAGCAGAGTTCAAGCGCATCATCAAGCAACAGCAGCGCGCGTTGCAGCTAGGGCTGCGCCAGCACATCAGGCAGGTTGCCGCGAAAACCGGGCTCCCCCAGTGCCAGCCGAAAATCCTGTGTGCTTTACGATAAGCGATCGGCGGATTTGTGCAGTTGAGCCGCATCGCGCACTTCGGTGCGATACGCGATAATGATATCTTTCACCAGATCGAGCAATTGACGGCTGGTGAGCCACTGACCAACTGGTGAGCCACTGACCAAAGTAGTGGCTGGCGATATCGGGGATCTAATGCGCTTCATCGAAAATAATCACATCACTATCCGGGATCAGCTCAGCAGACCCGCTCTCTTTGACCACCATATCGGCCAGATAGAGGTGATGGTTAACCACTACGACATCGGATTCCATCGCCTTACTCCGCGCTATCCTCCGCTACGTCGGTGCAGGTAATGATGTCACCGTCCACCGTGTCCGATTACCATCCCCGCAAACGTACCAGTTCGCTCAACGCTTTACCGCTCAGATCGCCACCAGCCAGTGATTGTTGCTCCAGCTGCTCGATACGCAGATAGTTCGAGCGGCCTTTGAGCAACGCACCTGCCCGGCGTAACCCAAGGCGGTGGCGATGCGCGGCAAATCACGTGTGCGCGGCAAATCACGTGAAAAAAGCTGGTCCTGAAGGGCTTTTGAGCCCATGTAGACAATGACCTTGCGTTCGGAATGCAGCGCCGGAACCAGATAAGCATAGGTTTTGCCGGTCCCGGTGCCCGCTTCCACCACTAGCGCGTGTTTTTCAACAATGGCATGCTCTACCAGCAGCCATATCGCGCTGAGGTTCATGCGGTTTAAAACCGTCAAAGGCTCGCACCAGTGAGCCTTCGGGAGAAAAATCGTCCTGTACGGAATATTTTGTCACACACGCTCTCTATTTGTCACTGCCCAATTGCCAGAACCAAAACCGGAATGGATGCGGTGAAACCATTGCCCAATTATGCCCTGTGTCTGCCCCGGCAGCCACTCTGCATCGCGATCGCATCGCCTCACTCTGCAGAATCATGATAGGCTGCAAAACGATTTTTATCTTTTAGGATTGATACAGGGAGACATACAATGATGATAGACATTATCAGAATTCAATCAGAGGCCCGCTGGTCTGATGCCGTAATTCATAACGGCACCCTTTACTATACTACACTAGCGTGCCGGAGAATCTGGATGCCAATGCCGAGACGCAAACCGAAAGCACCCTGGCACAGCTTGATGCCATCCTGAGTCAGAATGGTTCAGACAAAACGCGTCTGCTGGATGTGACGATTTTCCTCGCTGATGCAGCAGACTTTAGCGCCATGAATGCCGCCTGGGATGCCTGGGTGGTAGCAGGCCAGGCACCGGGTACGCTGCACTGTAGAAGCGCGTCTGATGAACCCGAAATATATATTATAAAGTGGAAATCAAGGCCATCGCCGCGCTGTAGTGCATTCTGAAAGGTGTGCGCTAAGCGCCTGTGTTAGGGCTTAATCATCCTCGTTACTTCTATGTTGCCGCCGTAAATCAGTGGCAACCAGTACAATGGCCTCTCCGCTGCTCATACCTTGCGCCATCAGCGATTGAATACGTTCAACCGCATCTTGCTGTTGCGAGTGGGTTAAAGTGGGCATATCATTAAACATTCAGTCAGCTTCATTATACATACGCCGTAAGCGAATTGTGCTAAGCTGATGCACTCGCGTGGCCTATAAACACGCATCATTAACGTTAATGACGATATTAATCAGCACCTGCACGATGATATAACACCGATGGATTCTCGTTTACCTGATTTTCACAGACTGCCTTATCAGCCGGATGCCCTGCTGCATCTGTTTGCCTGCTTTTCTCATCAACCATGGGTCATGCTGCTGCACTCCGGTTTTGCCGATCACCAACACAACCGTTTCGATATCATGGTGGCCGACCCGTTAGCAACGTTAACCACTCAGGGCGATGAGACGCTCATCACTCGCGCGGAGGGCACAGAGCGATCCACGCAAGATCCCTTCTTGTTGGTGCGCCAAGCGATGACGCGAGCCGGAATCACGGCGCACACGCATCCCGATATGCCTTTTCAAGGAGGTGCGCTTGGCCTGTTTGGTTACGATCTCGGACGACGCTTCGAAACACTGCCGTCACAGGCAAAGCAAGATATCCACCTTCCGGACATGGCGGTGGGCATCTATGACTGGGCGCTGATCGCCGACCACCAGCAGCAGACGCTTACGCTGGTGACCTATGACAACCATGAGGCGCGGCTGGCCTGGTTATCCGCGCCGCCAAATGTGACTTCTCTTAGCGATTTCCAACTGATTACCCCGTGGCAGTCCAATATGGCACGGGAAGAGTACGGCATCCGCTTCCAACACATTCAAGCCTATCTGCGCGCGGGAGATTGCTATCAGGTCAACCTGGCACAGCGCTTCAGCGCAGGTTATCGCGGTGATGAATGGCAGGCTTTTCTCTCGCTCTCTGATACCAATAGGGCTCCGTTTTCTGCGTTTATCCGCTTGCCGGAGCATTGCGTCATCAGTGTATCGCCAGAGCGTTTCTTGCAGTTACAAAAGCAGCGCATTGAAACACGCCCCATCAAGGGGACGCTGCCGCGAGCTGCCGATCCACAAGAAGATGCGCGCCTGGTCGCGGCGCTTGCTGCCTCGCAGAAAGATCGGGCAGAGAATTTAATGATTGTCGACCTGCTGCGTAATGATATTGGTCGCGTTGCCGTACCCGGCAGCGTGCGGGTGTCTGCGCTGTTTCACGTTGAGCCGTTTCCTGCGGTGCACCATCTGGTCAGTACCATCGAAGCAAGGCTACCGGAAAACAGCCATGCCACGGATTTGCTGCGCGCCTGTTTTCCCGGTGGATCCATCACCGGTGCGCCCAAAATTCGCGCCATGGAGATTATCGAAGAGCTGGAACCGCATCGCCGCAACGCCTATTGTGGCAGCATTGGTTATATCAGCGTCTGTGGCACCATGGATACCAGCATTACCATTCGCACTCTGATTGCAGAAAAGGGGCAGCTTCACTGTTGGGCGGGCGGTGGTATCGTGGCAGACAGCCAGGAACAGGCGGAATACCAGGAAACCCTGGATAAACTGGGCCGAATTCTTCCTCTTCTGAACGTGGCTAACAGGTTATGAGTACAGTAATTTAGCCAGTTAGCTTTCCATTCTCCCCCCCGCTGACTGACGATTTGTCGAACTTCGTCACGCGCTTTCAGTTGCAGCGTGCACCGCAGGCTAAACCGGTGCTCCAAGTGCGTAAAGCGACTGTGCTGGTGCCTATTGTGTGCCACACCGATGCTCAGGCGCTGTTGCTGACCCAGAGCGCCAGCACGCTGCGTAAGCATGTCGGGCAAGTTACCTTAGCGATGCCAGCCTGATCGCTACGGCATTGCGCGAAGCCCAATAGGAAGTGTCTATTGCCCCTGGGGTCGTGACGGTGTTAGGCATCCTGCTGCCACTGGACAGTGTCAGCGGCTTTCAGGTCACGCCTGTGGTTGGGCTGTTACCGGCCAATATTCGCGTTGTGCCCAATGCGGATGAGGTGGCAGAACTGTTTGAAATGCCGTTGACAGATGCGTTTTCGCTAGCGCGCTACTATCCATTGGATATTGAGCGACAGTCCACTGGATATTGAGCGACAGCGCCAAACGCACCGCGTTTATCTTTCCTGGTATCGGCAACAGTTTGTCTGGGGGCTGACTGCCGCCATCATTCGCCAGCTTGCGCTTCAAATCTTCGCCTCAACCGACTTTAATATAGCATTTTATTCCTTTAATATAGCATTTTATTCTGATAATCCCCTGCGTGGACATTAGCCACATATAATCAGGAGTATTTCATTCCCCTGATTATCCTTGTCAAACGCAAGTGTGATACGGATCTGCTATAAGTTATCTTCACCTGATGCATAAGATTTTTTCATGTAAAAAACCAACTTTACCATATAAACCACAAAATAATAGCACGATTTTAGGAGTATTATTCTAAATCTGCGCTTTTGAGGAGCTTTAGCGTGATAAGCTTTTCGACATGTTCAAGATCGGTATTGGCCCTTCAAGCTCTCATACGGTTGGACCGATAAAAGCCGGTAAGCAATTTGTCGATGATTTGATTGAGCTGGGTAAACTTGGTGATGTTACCCGCATCGCCGTTGACGTCTATGGCTCGCTCTTCCTGACCGGGAAAGGACACCATACCGACATCGCCATCATTATGGGACTGGCGGGCAACATGCCGGATACCATCGCCATTGATGCCATTCCGGGATTTATCCGCGACGTGGAATAGCGCGAACGCTTGCTGCGGAAACGGTCAGCATGAAGTGGATTTTCCGCTGCACGGCGGCATGAATTTTCGCAGTGAAAATCTCTCCCTGCACGAGAATGGCATGACGATTACCGCTTTTGGCGGAGACCTCCCTCTGTATCGCAACACCTATTACTCTATCGGCGGTGGATTTATCGTTGATGAAATCCACTTTGGACAAAGCAGCGCAGGGGCCGTTCAGGTACCGTTTCCCTTCCGCTCAGAAAAGAGATGCTGGTGCACTGTAAACAACACGGTCTGTCCCTTTCTGGGTTGGTGATGCTCAATGAGTTGGTGCTACACAGCTGGGATGATATTGAGCGCTACTTCGCTGATGTATGGCAAACCATGCATGCCTGCATCGAGCGCGGTATCAATACCGAAGGGGTGTTGCCCGGCCCGCTGCGCGTGCCGCGTCGCGCCTCGGCGCTGCGTCGTATTCTGGGTGCCGCAGGCAAACACTCCAACGATCCAATGGATGTGGTCGATTGGGTTAACATGTTTGCCCTCGCCGTGAATGAAGAAAACGCCGATGGCGGCCGCGTCGTAACCGCGCCGACAACGGTGCTTGCGGGATCGTTCCGGAGGTATTGACTTATTACGATCATTTTATTGAGCCGATCACCACCGACATTGCCCTGCGTTACTTCCTCGCTGCCGGAGCGATTGGCATACTGTACAAGATGAATGCCTCGATCTCCGTGGCGGAAGTTGGCTGTCAGGGTGAAGTAGGCGTGGCCTGTTCCATGGCAGCAGCAGGCCTAGCTGAATTACTCGGTGCCAGTCCGGAGCAAGTGTGCGTTGCCGCTGAAATTGGTATGGAGCACAACCTCGGTCTCACTTGCGATCCTGTTGCAGGTCAGGTTCAGGTACCGTGCATTTAGCGCAATGCCATCGCCTCGGTGAAAGCCATCAATGCAACACGCATGGCGATGCGGCGCACCAGTCAACCGCGCGTATCGCTCGATAAAGTGATTGAAACCATATACGAAACCGGCAAAGACATAAATGCCAAATACCGCCAAACCTCGCGTGGTGGTTTGGCCGTGAAAGTACAATGTGATTAACAGCGCATACGCCGACCTCGATCATTCCCGCGAAAGCGGGAATCTCTTGCCGAAGAAACGCGCTTTTTCCTCGTCATCCCCGGCTTTCGCCGAGGATGACGAGGAAAAAGTTACAGTGTCAGTAGCAAAGATTACTCTTCTTCATCCGCATAAGGATCGGCCAAACGCGTCACCCGCACCAGTTCGATACGGTATTCCGATACAGCCATGATCTCAAAGAGGAAGTGATGCAGTTCAATCACCTCGCCAACCTTGGGAATTTCATTGCTGTGTGCCAGCAACAACCCCGCCAATGACGCATATTCTTCTTTCGAATCGACCAGTTCATGGCTGTCTAGCACTTGTTGCAACGTGTGCAAATCGGTGCCGCCTTTCACCAACCAGCTGCCCTCTTCAACCAGAATATCCGGCGTTTCATCTTCATCAGGGAATTCACCGGCAATCGCTTCCAGAATATCCAACGGCGTCACCAGCCCCTGTACCACACCAAACTCGTTGGTGACGACAACTAGGTTGCCCTTGGAACGGCGCAGTACCGGTAACAGATGGATGGCATCCAGCGTATCCGGCACCACCAGCGGCGGTGTGGCAGCAGCAAAGCTCTCCACATCTACACCGTTATCCAGCGCCACCAGCAATTCTTTGGCACGCACCACACCGACCAACTCATCCAGAGAACCATGGCAAACCGGGAACAGGCTGTGCGGCGTATCCAATAATTGCACGCGAATATCGTCAATCGAGCGTTCACTGTCCACCCAGGAGATCTCAGTACGCGGCGTCATCACACTGCGCAGCGAGCGTGATGCCAGCGTTAATACACCGCTGATCATGTAGCGTTCTTCTTCTGCGAAGGTTTCCATGGCGGGAGATTCCGGTTTGGCTTCTTCATCGTCTGTGGCTTTACGCGCGCCCATCAGACGCAGGATCGCTTCGGCAGTCCGCTCGCGCATTGGGCGTCGCGACTGGTGCTTGATGAAATTGCGGAGCGCAATCTGATTAAACAGCTCAATGAGAATCGAGAAACCGATCGCAGCGTACAGGTAACCTTTCGGAATGTGAAAACCGAAACCTTCCGCCATCAAGCTCAAACCGATCATCAGCAAGAAGCTAAGGCAGAGTACCACCACCGTCGGGTGGGCATTGACGAAGTTCATGAGAGGCTTGGATGCCAGCAGCATCACCAACATTGCAATCACCACCACCGTCATCATCACGCCGATATGGTTAACCATACCGACAGCCGTGATCACCGCATCCAGTGAGAAGATGGCATCCAGCACCACAATCTGTGCGACAACCGCCCAGAAGCTGGCGTGAACCTTGGGCCCGTTATGCTCATGCGGCCGATTTTCCAGCCGTTCATGCAGCTCCGTAGTAGCTTTGAATAGCAAAAATAGCCCACCCGCCAGCAAGATCATATCGCGCGTGGAGAAACCGTAACCAGCGATAGTGATCAGTGGGATGGTCAGTTTCACCATCCATGAAATCAGAGACAGCAGCCCAAGGCGTATCAAGAGCGCCTGCGAGAGGCCAATAACACGGGCCTTGTCACGCTGCTTCGGCGGCAACTTATCCGCCAGAATGGCGATGAACACCAGGTTATCGATGCCCAGAACGATTTCCAATACTACCAGCGTCAACAGGCCCGCCCAGATTGAGGGATCTAGCAAAAATTCCATGTCAGACTCCAGAAATGGTGCAAGCAGACAGCATCAACACCGTCGGTGTGACGTGGCGCAGCATAGGGAAAACAGCAAGAGAAAAAATACCGCCCTGGCAGCTGTCGATAAGTGGGTGACCCATCAGGTCAGCCCCAGAAACAGCACCGGCGCATGCCGGCTGGGTAAGAAAGGATTGTCGGTGACGGTCCATATAGAGTGGGTTGAAACCCTGTGCTTCCTAAGCAATTAAACAGGAAGCTACTCTAGCAGGTTGTTTCGAATTTTTACAAAGATTTCTTTGCTACAAAAAAACGCCAATGCACAACGTTTCTTAACATGCCCGTGATATTGTTCTCAATCACATAACAAACGATATTTTAACCAGCAAATACGTAAGCAACGTCACACTATTTATTTTTTCAGTGGGTAAAATAAATCTAATAACTAATATTACATCCATGATGGGGTGCCTGAATCGTTTCATAGCATATAACGCTACAGCGCATCCTTTTTATTCTTTTGTGATTCTTGAGTAAAAACTTGCGTTCATACTGATATCACTTCGGTTAATTATCTTCTCCTTAACCGGATGCATTGAGTACCTTAAATAGAATGAGGAGGTAGCAAGTGAGTATTGCAATTATGTTGTGCACTCACGGATCCACCGCCGGGCCGCTGCTGAAAACAGCGGAAATGATTCTGGGTGAACAAAGTAACGTTGCCTGGATTGATTTCGTTCCCGGTGAAAATGCGGAAACGTTAATTGGGAAATATCAGGCCAAGCTCGAAACGTTGGATGCGTCGCTTGGCGTGCTGTTTCTTGTTGATAACTGGGGCGGCAGCCCGTTCAATGCCGCTAGCCGTCTGGTCACGGATAAGGCCAACCATGACGTGATTGCCGGGGTGAATATGCCAATGCTGGCAGAAACGTTTATGGCGCGCGACGATAACCCTAGCTTCGAGGAGTTGATCGCCATCGCGCTTGAAGCGGGTCGCGCTGGCGTGAAAGCGCTGAAAGCCGATGAACCGGCGCCTGCCGCCAAACCGGTGGCTAAAGCCGTTGCCCCTGCGCAGTTTGGCCCTGGTAGGCATATGAAGATTGGCCTAGCGCGTATTGATGACCGCTTGATTCACGGTCAGGTAGCAACCCGCTGGACCAAAGAGACCAATGTCAGCCGCATTATCGTCGTAAGTGACGAAGTTGTCGCCGATAACGTGCGCAAAACGCTGTTGACACAGGTTGCCCCTCCCGGTGTAACCGCCCACGTGGTAGACGTTGCCAAAGCGATTCGGGTGTATGAAAACCCAAAATACGCCAATGACCGCGTGATGCTGTTGTTCACTAATCCCACCGATGTGCAGCATCTGGTTGAGAATGGCGTTGAAATCACCTCCGTGAACATCGGAGGCATGGCGTATAGTCAAGGTAAAACCCAGGTGAATAACGCCGTCTCCATTGATGCCAAGGATATCGAAGCCTTCAAGGCGTTGGATGCTCGCGGCATTGAACTGGAAGTCAGAATGGTATCAACCGATTCTAAACTTAAAATGATGGATCTGATCGCCAAGGTGAATAACTAACTAACGTAAATAGCATTGCCGCACTATGGCACGTTAATGCTGTGTCTCACACTATTGTTTGTTTTGACCATATATACTTAGACAGTTGACATAGTTGACATATATACTTAGACAGTTTTCTCATAGGAAAAGTACAATGGAGATAACAACACTTCAACTTGTGCTGATATTTCTCGTCTCATGCGTCTCGGGGATGGGGTCTATTCTTGATGAATTCCAGTTTCACCGACCTCTGGTCGCCTGTACGTTAATTGGTGCTGTGCTCGGTGATTTGCAAACCGGAATCATCATCGGTGGTACCCTGGAAATGATCGCGCTGGGATGGATGAATATCGGTGCTGCTGTAGCACCTGATGCTGCACTCTCGTCCATCATCTCTACCATTCTGGTTATCGCCGGTGGTCAGGGCGTTGTGGCCGGTATTGCGCTGGCCATCCCGCTGGCCGCCGCAGGTCAGGTATTGACCATTATCGTTCGGACCATCACCGTGGCCTTCCAACACACCGCTGACAATGCAGCGGAACGCGGTAATTTAAACGCCATCAGTTGGATTCATGTCTCCTCCCTGCTGTTGCAGGCAATGCGTATTGCCATTCCGGCACTGATTGTGGCTGTGTCCGTAGGTACGGAAACCGTCCACACACTGCTGAACTCCATCCCGGAGGTGGTAACCAACGGGTTGAATATCACAGGAGGTATGATCGTAGTGGTTGGTTATGCAATGGTTATCAACATGATGCGTGCTGGCTACCTCATGCCGTTCTTCTATTTTGGCTTCGTAACTGCCGCCTTCACCCAGTTCAACCTGGTTGCGCTGGGGGTTATTGGTATCGTCATGGCGATCATATATATTCAGTTAAGCCCGAAATACAACAAGGCGCAGGGGCAACCCACCACTGCATCGGGCAACAACGATATTGATAATGAACTGGACTAACAGGGGTGAGAGAAATGGTTGATTCAACGCAAGAGAAAAAACTGACGCCCAGCGATATCCGTGCGGTGTTTATTCGCTCCAACCTGTTTCAGGGATCGTGGAACTTCGAACGTATGCAAGCACTGGGATTCTGTTTTTCCATGGTGCCAGTCATTCAACGTCTGTACCCGGGAAACTCGGAAGAACGTAAACAAGCTATCAAACGCCATCTTGAGTTTTTTAACACGCAACCTTTCGTGTCTGCACCAATCCTGGGTGTCACCATGGCGATGGAAGAACAGCGTGCAAACGGCGCTCCGATTGATGACGGCGCGATCAACAGTCTGAAAGTCGGTCTGATGGGACCGTTGGCTGGTGTCGGCGATCCGATTTTCTGGGGAACCGCCCGTCCGATATTTGCCGCATTGGGTGCGGGTATTGCCATGAGTGGCAGCCTGCTTGGCCCCATTTTGTTCTTCGTGCTGTTTAACCTGGTACGTTTGCTAGTGCGCTACTACGGCGTGGCTTACGGTTACCGTAAAGGTATTGATATCGTCAGTGACATGGGTGGCGGCTTCCTGCAAAAGATGACCGAGGGGGCATCTATCCTCGGCCTGTTTGTCATGGGGGCGTTAGTTAACAAGTGGACCCATGTAAACATCCCCATGGTGGTTTCGCGCGTCACCAATCAGAACGGTGAAACGGCGGTCACCACGGTGCAATCGATCCTCGATCAGTTGATGCCTGGGTTGGTACCGCTGCTGCTGACGTTAGGCTGTATGTGGTTGTTACGGCGTAAAGTGAATGTTCTGTGGTTGATTATCGGCTTCTTTGCTATTGGTATCTTTGGCTACTGCATTGGGTTGCTGGGCGTTTAACACCGACAGCACTCAGCAGCGGCGATGGGCAGTGCGTGTACCGCTCATCGTCAGCGAGCCTGTGATAAACTACCGGACGCGGCGTGAGTCACGGCGCGTCCTTTATTTTTTGCCCTATAACGCGTTTAGCTCAACTTCGCCCTATTCGCCCTATAACTCGTTTAGCTCAACGCAAAGACTCAGGAGCGTACTATATCAACAACAGATATTGTGCTGATCGTCATTCTTGATTGTGCTGATCGTCATTCTTACGCTTATGTTGGCGTATACCATTTTTGATGAATTTATCCAACCACTGTGTCAGGGATGTACCCTGTTGCGTGTTCTGTTGCGTCGCATCAATCGGCTGGATACGCTGATTTTCGGCATTCTTATCGGCATTCTTATCTATCAGACATATCAATCAGACATATCATTCATACCGGTATGGTATTAACTACCACGTTATTAAGTCAAGTATTCAATGAGTTGATTACAGTGTAAACTCTCCAGTTTTGGATGTGGAGATACAGTGGCTAACGTTGATATAAGATGTCCTTTTTGTGAACAGACAGCCTCTGTAAAAACACGGTTATAGCAAAATGGCCATCAGCGTTACCGTTGTCAGTCATGTAAATGCACCTTCTAGCTCGATTATTCCTATCGTGCCTGCCAACCGGGAATGACAGACTAACTCATTGACTTGGCAATGAATAATGCGGGTATTCGTGACACTGCTCGGGAGTTACATATTAGTATTAGTATCAATGCCGTCGTGCGTACTTTTAAAAACGCTCGCCGCGGAATGTAACAACGTTGCCACTGGATAACCTGCAAATTCAACTAATTTGCGAAGTGGATGAGATGTGGTCATTTGTTGGCAACAAAAAAATGACAGCGCTGGCGGTGGTATGCATAGGAGCCGCGTTTGAAGCAAATTATCGCTCATGCATTTGGCTCTCTAAGCCTAAGCAAGAAAACGCTGCGTAGGGTTCAGAGTGGTATTTTGGTGCACTGATGGCTACAGGGCTTACAACGACGAACTTCCAAAAGCACAACACATTGTTGGCAAACTGTATACACAGCGTATTGAGCGTGAAAATTTGACGCTGCGCAATCGATTGAAACGCCTCAATCGTAAAACGTTTGGGTATTCAACATCATCCGAAATGCACGATAGGAGCATCGGCACTTACATCAAACGCGAGTATTACGTTTGATGCTGTATCAACTCTGATGCTGTATCAACTCATTTTATTTTCTTATCGTAAATAAGTTCTAAATTTTCTTATCGTAAATAAGTTCTAAATTTATAACATTTTGCTACTAAATTTATAACATTTTGCTATGGTAAACGCACCTTAACGGTAGGAAGGATTCCTCAACGGTAGGAAGGAATCCTCACGAGTTACATTTTACGGGTTAATAAATAAAACCACGTATATTTAGTTGGTTATATTCAAGCTGTTTGGGATGCCGATGG
This sequence comes from Symbiopectobacterium sp., assembly GCA_051710525.1. Taxonomy (GTDB): domain Bacteria; phylum Pseudomonadota; class Gammaproteobacteria; order Enterobacterales; family Enterobacteriaceae; genus Symbiopectobacterium. Next base: position 211,964 of record JBPESR010000003.1, read on the forward strand.
CGTGTTTTATGCTGCTGTTACAGGAGTGTTTTATGCTGCTGTTACAGGAAATGAAGCCTTATTTTGTGCGGCACCTCTGCAACTGAAGAAAAATGGCTTGCCATCGTTTTCAGAGTAAAAATGGCTTGCCATCGTTTTCAGAGTGTGTAATCATTTTTTCAGAGTGTGTAATGTGTGTAAAATAGAGTGTGTAATTGTAATGTGTGTAAAATAATTGTATTGGGGTGAAATGAGGTACAGTTCTGTATATGAGTGGCATTTTCAGGAGTGGCATTTTCAGTAAGGAAGTTAATGATACAACCGTTAACGTTGCGCACTACTTCTTCTGCCTATCCTTATCTTGGTGCCTCAAAGCAGTAACGACTTTAGTTTTTCTGTATAACGCCTTTGGGCAGTTTAAACAATTAAAGGAAGGAAATGTATAAAATGGCAAAGATTAAAGGTCAGGTTAAGTGGTTCAATGAATCCAAAGGTTTTGGTTTCATTACGCCTGCTGACGGCAGCAAAGACGTATTTGTTCACTTCTCTGCAATCCAAGGTACCGGTTTTAAAACGCTGGCTGAAGGCCAGAGCGTAGAGTTCGAAATTCAAGATGGCCAGAAAGGTCCTTCTGCTGTTAACGTAACCGCGCTGTAATTACCGTTTCCGGTGCAAAACCCGCTATGGTGCGGGTTTTTTGTTGTCTGCCTTTCTCATTGCCGCTTATCCCCACGTGTTTTTATCGCTCTGTAGGAAAATATGTCCATATTTTATCAATGCCCGCTCTGCCATCAGCCGTTACAGGCTAACCATCGCCAATGGTCATGCAGCACGCATCATTTTGATCACGCCAGAGAAGGCTATTTTAATCTTTTACCAGTTCAATTGTTGGATACCGAGTGCTTTGCATGTGAGACGGATTTCATTATCCGCTTTCATCAGAGATATGTTGAGTCGCATTTAAAAAGGGAGCGCAGGCTCCCTTTTTAGTAACGTGTGATAATCAGGCAACTTTAGTAACGTGTGATAATCAGGCAACGCTGAACAGGTGTTCGTAGAGAATATTGCTGCCAATGCCAATCAACACCACACCGCCAAAGATTTTAGCCTTTTCCACATCAGCGGACCGATGTAGCAGCCAATCATCATACCCAATGTCACCATAATCATGGTGGCGCAGCCGATAACCATCACGGTATGAAAGATATTGACCTGCAAGAAGGCCAGACCTACACCGATGGCCATAACATCGAGACTAGTGGCGATGGCGGTACAAACCAGGGAAAACAGTGTATGGCGGCGCACCGGTTCATCGTCCTCGTATGCGCTCTGCTTATGCCTTGCATAATCATGCGCCTACCGAGGATGACCAACAGCGTGAAAGCCACCCAATGATCCCACTCAATGATATATTGATATATTGGCTGGCGAAGAAACCCAGCGCCCAACCGATAAGCGGGGTAATGGCTTCTATCAGCCCAAAGATTAATCTGGTGCGAATCGCGTCGTAAAAGCGTGGTTTGTGCAGGACAGCACCTTTACCGATGGAAGCCGCAAAGGTATCCATGGACATGCCAAAAGCAAGAATAAGCGTAGCAAGAAAGATTCATAGTGGGCGGTTCTCCATATCCACATGTCTCCTCAAAAACCTAAAAAAAAAAATAGGGGACATGTGGATATGGTCTCGCCTGCATCACTGCAGCCGCTCCACGTTTTTATTATACCTGCTGCCGTATATCCGCTTCTGCATGACGGAAGTACTGGCAATTTTTCGGTATAAAACGAGTATGTTGATACGAGCATTTCTGAAACTGATATTCAGAAATTGGGGCAAGCATTAAATGAGTTGATACAGCATTAAACGTAATACTCGCGTTTGATGTAAGTGCCGATGCTCCTATCGTGCATTTCGGATGATGTTGAATACCCAAACGTTTTACGATTGAGGCGTTTCAATCGATTGCGCAGCGTCAGATTTTCACGCTCAATACGCTGTGTATACAGTTTGCCAACAAGGATATGTCTATGTGTTTCTTTCAGGTCTTCACCCCTTCTCGAATTGTAAACCTTACCCTACCTCTGGCGCTCTTCGCCGCATTCACTCTCGCTTAACCCGCGAATGCCAAAGACAAAATCAAGGTGGTAACCACCTTTACCATTATTCAGGATATCGCGCAGAACATCGCGGGAGAGGCGGCTATCGTTGAGTCGATCACCAAGCCGGGCGCAGAGATCCATGACTACCAGCCCACACCGCGGGATATCGTTAAGGCTCAGTCCGAAGACTTATCTTGTGGAACGGTTTGAATTTGGAGCGCTGGTTTAGTCGCTTCTTTGAAAATATTAAAGATGTCCCGACGGTTACGGTGACGGAAGGGATGAGGCCACTGCCTATCCGTGAAGGGGCCCATAACGGCAACCCGAACCCACATGCCTGGATGTCCCCCAGCAACGCCTTAATTTATGTCGAGAACATTCGTAAGGGACTGGTGCAATACGATCCGGATAACGCGGAGATCTATAATCGTAATGCTAAAGCCTATGCGGAAAAAATCACGGCACTGGATGCCCCCCGTGCGTGAACGTTTGGCAAGGATTCCAGATGCACAGCGGTGGCTCGTCACCAGCGAAGGGGCCTTTCCGATTATCAATTCAACAAAGTCTATCTGTGGCCGATCAATGCTGATGAGCAGGATTTACCCCAGCAAGTACGCCGCGTGATCGATACAGTGCGTGAAAAACACATCCCGGTGGTGTTTAGTGAAATCACCATTTCTGATAAACCGGCTAAGCAGGTCAGTAAAGAAACCTGTGCGAAATATAGCGGCGTGGTGTATGTTGACTCATTTTCTAATGAAAATGGTCCGGTTCCCACCTACCTGGATTTGCTGCAAACCACAGTGAACACCTTCGCCGAAGGATTCAATCAATGAGTCGTACATCTGAATTAGCCTCACTGTTGACGATGTCTCTATGACGTACAGCAATGGCCACCAGGCGATTCGAAACGCGTCATTACCCAGAGTAATCTGGAGAAAACCTTTGGCGGCGTACTGCGCCACATTAACCTCGGTGGCTAGCACCTGCATGACGACGACGCCCTAACCGTTACCGTATTGACCGATGACGAACCCCTGTCGTCTTCTAAGGTTCAACCCCAGCGACACACCGGCATTTTCTCTGGCATGTTCGCCCTCGGGCTGGTCATGTTTGCTCGGGTAGATTCCGACCAACATCTGTCACATATTCTTTTTGGTAATGTGCTAGGGATCACCGCACAGGAGTTGACTCAAACCCTGCTGATTGCCGGTGTTACGCTGGTGATTGTCATACTCACTCAAACGCCGTGACCTGATGCTGTATTGCTTTGAGTGACCTGATGCTGTATTGCTTTGATCCGCACCATGCCCGCGTGATTGCCCTGCCGGTCAAATAGCTCCACTACGGCCTGCTTTGCCTACTGGCGATGACGATCGCTGCCACGCTGCAAGCCGTTGGGGTGATTTTGGTCATCGCCATGCTTATCGCCCCCGGTATCGTCGCGTTTATGGTGTGTAAAACCTTCGATGGTATGCTGATCGTTGCCACCTGCGTGTCGGTGTTTTCCTGCGTTACCGGTACGCTGATCAGTTTTTATCTGTATGGTGCCACGGGGCCCTGTATTGTGTTGGTGCAAGCGCTGTTCTTCGCCCTGGCCTTGACCATTCATCAGGTTCATGCCCGACATCAGCGTACCGCGCAGATTGCGTTGTCTTAAAGACAATAGCGCGTTTTTTAGCCCGCTGCTGACGATTCAGGCTATACTGCTCTAGGTGTGAGACACAGCGGTGATTGCCCATGCTGTGCGACAGCTTCTTTTGATAGAAAGAGTTCGCCAGCGAAATGCAGGTTAATAGCAGAGCTGGGATAAAAAGGATCCATTCTGCAATGCGTTTTATAATTTAATTGCAATAAGACCCGCCTGTTGGTACGTCATGAGTTCCCCTTATAAATACATGAGTTCCCCTTATAACATGAGTTCCCCTTATAAATAAATGACGCGATAAAATAGCCTTAACCTGGCACGATCGACGCCAAGGTAGTGGGCAGGCAACGCCGAAACAGAAGCCGCTGGCATATTCCATTACATTATAACCATAATTGCCGTTGATAGGCAGTGCAGGCACCCTTACACGACGTCCCATGACACTGAAAACTGTGGTAGCTTGCCAGTGACACCGCTTAAATGAACGGCCCGGAAGCGGCCAACTCAGCTAAATGGCCTCTTTTTACCTGACAGGAGACGTAACTGTCTGTTGTAGTGGCCCAATAAAAAAAAGAAATTTCAGTGCAGAGTTCAAACGTGAATCCGCTCAGTGGTTGTTGATCAGAACTACACCGTTCTGAAGCAGCCAAAGCCATGGATATCGGCCTCTTAAGCCAAAGCCATGGATATCGGCCTCTTAACCATGACCCCTGGGTCAGACAATTACGGGACGAACGGCAGGGAAAAACACCTAAAGCCTCTCCCATTCCTCCAGAACAGATTGAAATACGTGCGCTGAAGAAAAAAACTACAACGTATTGAAATGGAAAACGAAATATTAAAAAAGGCTACCGTGCTCTTGATGTCATACTCTCTGAACGGCTCTTGTTAATCAGAAAACTCAGGGCGCGTTATCACGTGGCCACACTCTGCCACGTGTTCAGGGTTCACCGCAGCAGCTATAAATACTGGACCGCAGCAGCTATAAATACTGGAAATGAAATACTGGAAATGCCGTCCTGATGAACCGGACAGAAGGCGTACAGAGCTGCGCAGCAAGATTCAGGAACTGCACAACATCAGTCATGGCTCAGCCGGGGCGAGAAGTATCGCCACAATGGCAACGCTCAGGGGCTTCCGGATGGAGCGCTGGCTTGCCGGCAGAATCATGAAAGAGCTGAGGCTTGTAAGCTACCTGCAACCGAAACACAGATATTACGCGGTGGTCGGGACCATGTTGCCATACCGAATTATCTTGAGCGCCAGTTCGCCGTCACATAACCACACCTGGTGTTGGGCGGCGATGTGACATATGTCTGGACAGGAAAACGCTGGGCGTACCTTGCTGTTGTTCTCGACCTGTTCGCCAGAAAACCGGTGGCTGGGCAATATCGGTCTCACCGGCCAGCCAGCTGACCACTAAGGCGCTGGAAATGGCTTTTGAAAACCGGGGCAGGCCATCAGGGCTAATGTTCCAGAGTGAGCAGGGCAGCCATTATACAAGCAGGCAGTTCTGTCAGTTGCTGTGGAGTTACCGATAAAGCAGAGTATGAGCCGGCGCGGAAACTGCTGAGATAATAGCCCGATGGAGCGCTTCTTCAGAAGCCTGAAAAATGAATGGATACCGGTATGGGATACGGGAGCTTCACCGAAGCAGCCCGCTCCATAACGGACTATATCGTGGGATATTACAGTACACTCAGACCGCACGACTATAACGTTTGGGTTACCACCAAACGAATCGGAAAATCGGTTCGAAAAACTCTAAACCCGTGTCCAGTTTTAGTTGACCACTACATTCCCGCTGCGGCGGGAGTTATACTTTATGTTGAACCAAACGCTATTGAACAGCAACGATCAGCATGGGCACCGATCCATCTGGAGAACACATGAAAACCAAATTCAACGAACTGCTCGAATTTCCCTGCTCATTCACCTACTGGGTTATGGGACACGCGCAGCCAGAATTGGTAGACCGCGTTGTCGAAGTGGTGCAACGCCATGCGCCGGGCGACTATAGCCCGCAGGTCAAACTGAGTAGCAAAGGCAATTACCATTCGATTTCCATCACCATTACCGCCACTCACATTGAGCAAGTCGAGACGCTCTATGAAAAACTGGGCGCTATCGATATCGTGCGCATCGTGCTGTAAGGGCATGATGCCTGCCCGACCGGATAATCGCGGGAAAATGTGTTTCAGTGCTGTTCGCTGGCGCTTCCCGCGACTATAATCGGCTCCATTGTTTTCCTTAACCTGAAGATCACGATGTTGCTACAGAATAAGATCATGGTACGTCAGCTTGGCGTACAACCTTATGAGCCAGTCTCATTGGCGATGCATCAGTTTACCGATTTGCGTGACACACAGAGCGCGGATGAGCTTTGGTTGGTGCAGCACCCTCCCGTTTTTACCCAAGGTCAGGCAGGCAAGGCAGAGCATCTGCTCACTACCGGCGATATTCCAGTGATTCAAAGCAATCGCGGCGGTCAGGTGACCTATCATGGACCGGGCCAGCAAGTGATATATATGCTGGTGGATTTAAAACGTCAAAAAGTGGGCGTGCGGGAACTGGTCACCGCCATTGAAAATACCGTGGTCGGTACACTGACACAGCTCGGTATCACCGCTCATGCCCGCGCTGATGCGCCGGGTGTGTATGTGCAGGAATCCAAAATATGTTCAATCGGTCTACGCATTCGCAAAGGCTGCTCTTTCCATGGGCTGGCACTCAACATCAATATGGATCTGACACCGTTCCTGTGTATTAACCCGTGCGGCTATGCCGGCATGGTGATGACGCAGGTCAGCCAGCACGTACCCGGAGTGGAAGTGGCAGATGTCGCCCCGCTATTGGTAGCGACCTTTATACAACAAATTGGCTACACGCAACAATCGGCGCTGGTATGGGATTGGGCCACTCAGGGTGCGCCAGTACCGCGCAGTATATTGGCGTGAAATGGTGCTGTTGGGTTTATGCTTATCGGTGCCAAATCACATTCCGTTTACATTATTTATGCATTTGTGCGACGTAAAGGCTGAATGTCAGACAGCAAAGATGGTATAGTTTTTATAGTTTTAAAAAAGTTTTTTAGAAACATAATCCATTGAATCATAGAACTTAAATCATGATTCAACCTGTGATTCAGAACTGGAACCTGGCTATCATGAGTAAACCGATTCAGATGGAACGCGGCGTTAAATACCGCGATGCCGACAAAATGGCACTCATCCCGGTACGCACCGTCGTCACTGAGCGGCAGGAGCTACTACGTAAACCTGAATGGATGAAAATCAAGTTACCTGCCGATTCCAGCCGTATTCAGAGCATCAAGGCGGCCATGCGCAAAAACGGCCTGCATTCTGTCTGTGAAGAAGCCTCCTGCCCGAATCTGGCCGAATGTTTCAACCACGGTACAGCAACCTTCATGATTCTGGGTGCCATTTGTACCCGCCGCTGTCCGTTCTGCGACGTGGCACACGGCCGCCCGGTAACGCCCGATGCCAATGAGCCGGAGAAACTGGCACAGACCATCCATGACATGGTGTTGCGCTACGTGGTTATCACCTCCGTAGACCGGGATGACCTGCGTGACGGCGGTGCACAGCACTTCGCTGACTGCATCACCGCTGTCCGCCGTAAAAACCCACATATTTGCATTGAGACACTAGTCCCCGATTTCCGCGGCCGTATGGATAAGGCGCTGGATATCCTGAACGTGACGCCGCCGGATGTGTTCAACCACAACCTGGAAAACGTATCGCGCCTCTACCGTCAGGTACGCCCTGGTGCCAACTACGAATGGTCATTGAAGCTGCTTGAGAACTTTAAAGCCTCTCACCCTGAAATTCCGACTAAATCCGGCCTGATGGTTGGGTTAGGGGAAACCAATGCAGAGATCGTTGAAGTAATGCGTGACCTGCGCCGCCAAGGTGTCACCATGTTGACGTTAGGGCAATACTTACAGCCCAGCCGTCATCACCTTCCAGTGAAACGCTATGTGAATCCGGAAGAGTTCGATGAAATGAAAGCCGAGGCAATGGCGATGGGCTTTACCCACGCAGCCTGCGGCCCGTTCGTGCGTTCGTCGTATCACGCCGACCTGCAAGCGAAAGGCATTGAGGTTAAGTAAGCACATCGAGTGTAACAATATTTAGTTACATATTGACCCTGTCAATGTCGTACTTATCGCAAAAGTACGGCCACCACCTCCGTCATTCCCGCGCATGCGGGAATCTCGTGCAGAAAAGACACGTCTATTCTCGCAGAGAGCCCTCGGCTTTGGCCGAGGATAATGAGGTGTAAGCGTAAAGTGACGTTGTCTGCACACCGAAGGGCGTGCCAACAGGCCGCCCTTTTTCATTACAATCAGCTTCATTACAATCAGCGCGGCAATCATCAACAGTTTGGCAATGCTAATACCTTCCATTACACACCTACCAGTATTACGAATACTGGAATACTAGCGAAAATACTGGAATACTAGCGAATAAAAACGATATTTCTTAATTTATTATTTTTATGCCTGCGATCTTATTAATTATAATGCCTGCTACACCTGCTACACCTGCTACACCTGCTACACCTGCTACACCTGCTACACCTGCTACACCTGCTACACCTGCTACACCTGCTACACCTGCTACACCTGCTACACCTGCTACACCTGCGACAGCGCGAAGAATACAAAATCCATTTGTAACAAAATTAGACACTACTTCTTATACGCCTGACACTACTTCTTATTCTTATACGCCTATTGCCAGTGCTTGAATCCCGATGAGCTTACTTAGGTATTAGGTAAGTGATTCGGGTGATAAATCCGCTGGGAGCAGATTTGAACGCCGCTTGAGGCGGCCTCGTAAGAGGTGAGGCGCAGGGATGGATCGAATAACGAGTGTAACCAACGCATCTGCTACTTGAAGCATGACGGATATAGCCGCTACACTGCTTTTGTTATATGGAGATGGCATTCCTCCCTAACCGCCCTTTGGGCTAATCGTACCTACGTACGCCTCAGAGCAGGCGTATAGGGATCTGCCAGCTCTGAATCACTTTCAACGTAAAAATAATGCACAACATGAGGTCATTATGTGGATGATGTTTCTTGCCGTATTTATCGGTGGCGGAGCTGGAAGCGTTGCCCGGTGGCATTGGGGGAATGCGCTATAACCCACTGCGTTGTCAGTACTGCCTGTGGGTACGCTGATGGCAAACCTGATCGGGGCTTTTGTCATCGGTGGTACCCTCGCCTATTTTGCCCGTCATGCGGAGTGACCGCCACATTGGAGACTGCTGATAACGACCGGGCTGTGTGGCGGATTAACCACATTTTCCACCTTTTCGGAGGAGACGTTTCTGGTTATCAACCAGGGCCAGCTCTCAGCGGCTGTCATCAACATTCTGTGTAATCTGGCAGGCTCACTACTCATGACTGCGCTGGCATTCGCACTGGTCAACTGGTTGGTATCCTGACAACAGGATAAAAAAAACCCGCCATAAGGCGGGTTTTCAAGAAATCGGTATTATTAAATACCGATAACGTTAGCCGCAGATGGGCCTTTAGCACCGTCAGTGATTTCAAACTCTACGCGCTGACCTTCAGCCAGAGTTTTGAAACCATTGCTCATAATTGCAGAGAAGTGTACGAATACATCTTTGCTGCCGTCTTCCGGAGTGATGAAACCAAAACCTTTAGACTCATTGAACCACTTAACGCTACCTTTAATCTTAGACATCTTAGACATCAAACTTACCTTTAACATGAATGAAAGACACAAAATGTGTGTCCGGTACAGTACAGCAATTAGTGACGCATTTGTCCAGTTGAACTTGGATAAAAAGTGATGAAAATCGCTAAATATGCGCTCTGATTTACCAATAGTTTGAAATGAGACACCTTTGTTACCGTTTTCTCCCCCACACACTGTGTCAGGCAACCGTAAATGACCCACAAGATAAACGAACAATGAAAACCCTTGGATGATCGGTAGTGTATTCAATGAGTTGATACAGCATCAAACGTAATACTCGCGTTCGATGTAAGTGCCGATGAGCCTATCTTGCATTTCCGATGATATGATATTGAATACCCTAACGTCTTACGATTGAGGCATTTTAATCGGTTGCGCAGCGTCAGATTTTCACGCTCAATACGCTTTGTATACAGTTTGCCAACAATGTGTTGTGCTTTTGGAAGTTCATCGTTGTAAGCCCTGTAGCCATCAGTGCACCAAAATACCACTCTGAAACCAGAGAACAGTTTCAGCAACTTACGCAGCGTTTTCTTGCTTATAGAGCCAAATGCATGAGCGATAATCCGCTTCAAACACGGCTCCCATGCATACCACCGCCAGCGCTGTCGTTTTTTGTTGCCAACAAATGACCACATCTTATCCACTCCACTTGGCAAATCAGTTGAATTTGCAGGTTATTCAGTGGCAGCGTTGTTATATTTTTTCCGCCGAGAGAGTTTTTTAAAGTACGCACGACGGTATTGATACTAATATGTAACGCCCGAGCAGTATCATGAATACCCGCATTATTCATTGCCAATTTAATGAGTTAGTCTGTAATTCCCGGTTGGCAGGCACGATAGGAATAATCGAGCTGGAAGGTGCGTTTACATGACTGACAACGGTAACGCTGATGGCCATTTGCCATAACCATGTTTTTTTACAGAGGCTGTCTGTTCACAAAACTGGCATCTTACATCAACGTTAGCCACTGTATCTCCACATCCAAAACCAGAGAGTTTACTCTGTAATCAATTCATTGAATGAATGACCACAATTTCCTAAGTAAAACACTCAAGATTTTCTCATTTTTTCCATAAAAAAAGGTAGTCAGAACGCTCTGACTACCTTTGCATTGGGTGGAATGTTGTTCCTGATTCTGTACTTAAATCTATAATCTATCAATGGGAAAACTATCAATGGGAAAACTATCAATGGGAAAAACTAGGTAACCGATAATTATTTTTACGTAGGATTTCTTCAATGAAATCATTCCAGTGATGCACTTCTACCATTATGTCACCCCTGGTGATTAACTGTGGCCAGTATACGCCCACTTTTAAACCAGAGAAACGTTTTCCTATCGAATAAAAAGCGAACAAGATTTCATTCTAAGCAGATTGCATCGGTGGATCTCTAAGCAGATTGCATCGGTGGATCTCCCCGCCATTTTTCGGCATGCTGACACATTCACCTGCCGCCTTAATAGCCTCCCGATGAGAAAGGACTGTTATCACCATGACGCTGATGATGTACGGTATCAAAAACTGCGATACCATAAAAAAAGCACGACGCTGGCTGGAAGCGCATCAGATTGCCTATCAGTTTCATGATTACCGTGTCGATGGGTTGGAGCATGCGCAGCTAACCGCCTTTATCCGTCTTATCAGTGATTGGCAACCGTTGCTCAATACGCGCGGGACCACCTGGAATCAGTTAAGCGACGCTGAGCGCGCCGCTGTCACCGATGCCGAAAGTCACCACGCCTTTACCGCGGAGAAAGAGTGAGATGTCCTGCCCCGTTTTAGAACTTGCACAACAATTGATTAAACGCCCATCGCTCAGTCCGCGCGATGAAGGGTGTCAGGCACTGCTGATTAAACGTCTGAAAGCGGTGGGCTTTTCCATTGAAAAAATGGATTTCGGCGATACCGAGAATTTCTGGGCATGGCGCGGTGAAGGCAAAACGCTGGCGTTTTCCGGGCATACCGATGTGGTTCCTAGCGGTGATGCCAGCCGCTGGCAGCACCCACCGTTTGAACCTACCCTGCGCGATGGCTTTTTGTATGGGCGCGGCGCAGCAGACATGAAAGGGTCAGTTGCGGCTATGGTAGTGGCCGCTGAGCGGTTTGTACAGGCTAATCCCCATCATCAGGGCCGTCTGGCGTTTCTGATCACCTCAGATGAAGAAGCCAGCGCAGTGAATGGCACGGTGAAAGTGGTTAAGGCGTTAATGGCACGTAATGAGCGCCTAGATTACTGCCTGGTGGGCGAACCCTCCAGCGCCTCCAAACTGGGTGACGTGGTGAAAAACGGGCGTCGTGGCTCTATCACCGCCTATATGACGATACACGGGGTACAAGGCCACGTGGCCTATCCGCATCTGGCCGACAACCCGGTACATCGCGCCATGGCAGCCCTGAATGAATTGGTGGGCACCGAATGGGATCAGGGTAATGCCTTTTTTCCTCCCACCAGCATGCAAATTGCCAATATCAATGCGGGCACTGGCAGCAATAACGTGATCCCCGGCAAGCTGCTTGTGCAGTTTAATTTCCGCTTCAGCACCGAGTCGACGGACGACGTGATTAAAGCGCGCGTCGCAGCTCTGCTGAATCGCCATCAGCTTAACTACACGCTGAAATGGAACCTCTCCGGTCAACCATTTTTAACACCTCCTGGAGATCTGGTCGATGCCGTAGTGACCGCCGTTGAGCATTACAGCGAAATCACTCCGGAGTTGCTGACCAATGGCGGTACGTCGGATGGACGCTTTATCGCGCAGATGGGCGCCCAGGTGGTAGAACTTGGCCCGGTAAACGCCAGCATCCATAAAGTGGACGAATGCGTCAGCGCCGCGGATCTGCAACTACTGAGCCGTATTTATCAACGCATTATGGAGCAGCTCATCGCATGATGACGCACGCCATGCTCACGGGGAAAACCCGTGAGCATCTTGTCCGAGCACCTTATCCCGCTCGGTGAGGCGCACAGACTACAACTGGCCGCCCTCACCGCCTTTACCGGCTTACAGCAGGCGGCGGCGCGTAATGGCTTTCAGTTACAGCCCGCCAGCATCTTTCGTGACTTTGCCCACCAATGCCGCATCTGGAATCAAAAATACAACGGCGAGCGTCCGTTGCTGGATAAAAACAGCCAGCCGCTGGTGGCAGCAACGCTTTCCGTGGCGGAACGCTGTGCGGCGATATTGCTCTGGTCTGCCCTGCAGGGCGCCAGCCGCCATCACTGGGGCTCGTCTGCAACTGGAGACGTGGGAAGTGGGAATATGAGGCGGGCGGCTATTTCGCTGAACTGAACAACTGGCTTACTGCACATATGGCGCAGTTCGATTTTTATCGACCTTTTGCCCACGATCGCGGCGGCGCAACAGTTGACTCCAGAGATTATTTTGGAAGCCTGGCAACATGAAGATATCGCGGGAGATGCCTGGCTACGCCCGTATCTGCCTGATATTTTTCCCGCTTTATTATGAATATCGATGAGGATTGAACATGTCCTGGCTGGCTGACTACTGGTGGGTGATTCTGATTATTAATGGTTGGTATGGTGATTAACGGCATGAAAGAACTGAGCCGCCTCGACCATAAACGCTTTCTCAAAAATAAACCGGAACTGTTTCCGCGCAGAGACAACAACACCGAGTGGGATAAAGAAGATAACTGACCGGAGAAAAAACCCTGATGCGTTTATCTTCCAGCCAGTTGCCTGCGGACCATTTTTGAACCAAAAGTCAGGGCGCTGAGCGCTGAGTGAAACTCTCCGCTTCTCCGCTTTTTCCAGTAGAAATTCATGGAACTCTTTGGCGCACTGCGACAACTGCCGCTCTTTGTCGGTCACCAGATAGATGCCGCGCTGTAGCGAAAGATCGCGAAACGGCACAATCGCGATATCCTTGTGCTGAAACTGAAATAGCGTTAAACCGGTCACAATGCTCACCCCACGGTCACAATGCCACCCCATAGTTGGCTGCGACCAGCCTGACCAGCCTCATCATGATGGTCAGTTGGCGCACTTCAAGCATGTAGTTAAAGCTGTGCGATGCCATTAGTTAATCGGTGTACTGACCCTTGAGAGAAGCCCACAAAGGCGTGCTGTGCCACTTCGGCAACGTCAACGCTCTGGCGCTGTGCCAGAGGGTGATTGCGGTGGCAAATCAGGAAAAACTCATCGGCAAACAGCATTCGGGAACTGAACGTGCCCGGAAAAGGCTGACCTACAGTTAATGCCAGATCCGCGCGTCCGTCCAGAATGCCTTTCAGGCAGCAATCCCACTGCGTATCCAACAGCTCAACTTGATATCAGGATGTGCACGATGGTGCTGTGCCAGCACCTGCGGCAACCATTTCGCCGCCATCGAAGGCAACACCGCCAATACAATTTGGCCTTTGTATCCGGTGGCATAAGATTTAATCTCCACGACGGCGTCCTCCACTACGGCGTCGTCGTGTGACTGAATGAGTCGGCGAGCAGAATGAGTCGGCGAGCAGAATGAGTCGGCGAGCAGAATGAGTCGGCGAGCAATATCAATAGAGTTAATGCCATTTCCGTTTAACTGCACCTTGCGCTTATCACGGTCGAAAAGGCGATATCCCACCTCATCTTCAAATGCCGCGATCAACGCACTAAAGGCAGGCTGCGACAAGTTTATTTTCTGCACTGCTCGGGTAAAGTTTTCAGTTTTCGTGAGTGCAATAAATGCCCTCAATTGTTGGTCAAGTATTCAATGAGTTGATTACAGTGTAAACTCTCCGGTTTTGGATGTGGAGATACAGTGGCTAACATTGATGTAAGATGCCCTTTTTGTGAACAGACAGTCACTGCTCTGGCGTTACATATTAGTATCAATGCCGTCTTAGTATCAATATGCCGTCTTAGTATCAATGCCGTCGTGCGTACTTAACGTGCGTACTTAAAAAACGTGCGTACTTAAAAAAACCCTCGCCGCGGAATGTAACAACGCTGCCACTGGATAACCTACAAATTCAACTGATTTGCGAAGTGGATGAGATGTGGCCATTTGTTGGCAACAAAAAACGACAGCGCTGGCGGTGGTATGCATGGGAGCCACGTTTGAAGCAGATTATCGCTCATGCATTTGGCTCTCTAAGCCTAAGCAAGAAAACGCTGCGTAATTTGCTAAAACTGTTCTCGGGGTTCAGAATGGCATTTCGGTGCACTGATAGCTACAGGGCTTACAACGACGAACTTCCAAAAACACAACATATTGTTGGCAAACTGTATACACAGCGTATTGAGCGTGAAAATCTGCACGTTGTGCAACCGATTGAACCGCCTTAACCGATTGAACCGCCTTAATAGTAAGACGTTGGGGTATTCCAAATCATCCGAAATGCACGATAGGCTCATCGGCACTTACATCGAACGCGAGTATTACGTTTGATGCTGTATTAACTCATTGAATACACGACTAAAATATTGTGTTTTAGACGTATAACCCTGTGATTCAACGTATGAGTAGACGAATAAACATTACTTTATATCTTTTTATAAATAACAGAAACCACTCGATATGGATACGTTAAATAACGCTACATGAAATAAAATAATAAGGTGCAAAAGAGGAAGTTTTGCACGCGCAGGAATGACGGAAGAATGAGAGGTATAATGCTGCCGAGCCGATAAACCAGCCTGGCCTACAGATTACTGATGAGCGACGAAACCCACCGCGTCGTACACTTTCTTCAGTGTTGCAGTGGCTTTGAGACGCGCTTTTTCAGCGCCGTCACGCATCACCTGCTGCAAGAAAGCTTTATCGTTACGGAAATGATGGTAGCGCGCCTGCAACTCGGTCAGCATGCCGGAGACGGCTTCAGCGACTGCGCCCTTCAAATGGCCATATATTTGGCCTTCAAAGGCTTTTTCCATTTCAGGAATTGGTTTTCCCGTAACCCCGGATAGAATATCCAGCAGGTTGGATACCCCCGCTTTGTTGGCAATGTCATAACGCACCACTGGCGGCTCATCGGAATCAGTCACCGCACGTTTGATTTTTTTCACTACGGCTTTCGGATCTTCCAGTAGTCCAATCACGTTATTGCGGTTGTCATCCGACTTGGACATTTTTTTGGTGGGGTCCAGCAGCGACATCACGCGCGCGCCGGATTTGGGAATAAACGGTTCTGGCACTTTGAAAATGTCACCGTAGAGCGCATTGAAGCGCTGAGCAATATCGCGGCTCAATTCCAGGTGCTGTTTCTGATCTTCACCCACTGGCACTTGATGGGTTTGATACAGCAGGATATCGGCCGCCATCAGCACCGGATAGTCAAACAAACCAGCAGTGATGTTATCGGAATAACGCGCTGATTTGTCTTTGAACTGCGTCATGCGGCTCAGTTCACCAAAGTAGGAATAGCAATTTAGCGCCCAGCTCAGTTGCGTGTGCTCTGGCACATGAGACTGAACGAAGATGGTGCTTTTCTGCGGATCAATACCACAGGCCAGATAGAGCGCCAGCGTATCCAGCGTTGCTTTGCGCAACTGCTGGGGGTCCTGACGCACGGTGATGGCATGCAGGTCAACGATGCAGTATATGCAATCGTAATCATCCTGCATGTTCACCCACTGACGTAATGCACCCATGTAGTTACCAATGGTAAGTTCACCGGACGGCTGTGAGCCGCTAAAAACTATGGGCTTATTCATGCTGACGCTTTCTGATTTTTTGACGTAAGTGGCCCCACCAGGGGCAAAAGTTGTGAGAAGCGCTCAAGCACCACGTCAGGTTGACTCAGCGCAATGGCTTCTCCGTAAGTTATAGCCATAAGTCATGCCCAGGTTCTGGTAACCTGCGGCTTGTGCCGCCTGAATATCGTTGCGCGAATCGCCGACAAACAACAATTCGGATGCCAGTAACCCCTGCTGTGCCAATACCAGATAGAGCGGCACA
Organism: Symbiopectobacterium sp.; assembly: GCA_051710525.1. Taxonomy (GTDB): domain Bacteria; phylum Pseudomonadota; class Gammaproteobacteria; order Enterobacterales; family Enterobacteriaceae; genus Symbiopectobacterium. Next base: position 228,354 of record JBPESR010000003.1, read on the forward strand.
GGATGCGGCTTTTTCATTTTAACATCATCACCGCCGAAAATCTGGCTAAACAACCAGGCAATACCCAGCGTCTCCAGCAGCAGCGCGACAAAAGGCGTCAGCTTGTTGGTGACCAGCGCCAGCTGGTAGCCCCAGTCAACCAATTGGGTAAGCGTGACGTGCACGTCGGTAGACAGCGTACTGCCGCTGTCTACCGTTTGCGCATAGTAGCGATCAAACAGTTAGCGCGCCGTGCGGGTATATTGCGCCGTAGGCGTCATTCCCGCCCAGCGCAACGCCCACTCTACCAGCACATCAGCACCGTTACCGATCCAGGTAGCAACGCGCGCTTTACCCGACGCCGGAAGATTAAACGCTTGTAGCACCATATCAACGGCATCCGCCAAACCAAACCCGGCACGCTGTCGACCAGCGTACCATCCAGATCGAAAGCCAGCCCACGGACCATACTGATGTCAGCCATGAGATACCTTATTCAATTCACTGCGCATGTTATCAATGACGGAGCGATAATCGGGGTGACCGAAAATAGCAGAGCCTGCCACGAACATATCCGCACCGGCTTGCGCAATCTGGGCAATGTTGTCGACGTTTACACCGCCATCCACTTCCAGTCGAATGTCATAGCCGCTCTCATCGATGCGTTGGCGCACCTGACGCAGCTTATCTAACGTACCGGGAATAAAAGATTGACCGCCAAAGCCAGGGTTGACCGACATCAACAGAATGATATCCAGCTTATCCATTATATAATCAAGGCAACTGAGCGGCGTCGCCGAGTTCAGCACCAGCCCAGCTTTGCAGCCGTGATCCTTGATCAGTTGCAACGAGCGATCGACATGCTCGGAGGCTTCCGGATGGATGGTGATAAAGCTGGCACCGGCTTCGGCGAAATCGGGAATAATACGGTCTACCGGTTTCACCATCAGATGAACATCGATAGGGGCGGTAATGCCATAGTTGCGCAGTGCTTTAAGCACCAGCGGCCCGATAGTCAGATTAGGAACATAGTGGTTATCCATGACATCGAAGTGAACCACATCGGCTCCGGCAGCCAGCACACTGGCGGTGTCTTCCCCTAACTGGGCAAAGTCGGCCGATAAGATGGACGGAGCGATTAAGAAAGGCTTCATTCGTATCTCCAAACAGTTTTTAGGATAACCAGCGCTATGCGCGCATCGGGTATTAACGCAGTGGCGCACCATAGAGCGCCAACAGCTCATTAACCTTGCTCCGACCCATGATATTGCTACTAATGGTGCGTCTCGCCCTCACCACATACAGCGCTGCATCTTGATACCACGCTCGAGTCAGCTCGGTATCATGGTTGGATATCAATACGGGAATGGCACTCTCCACCGACAACCGATACGCCAGAGTCGCTAGGCTCTGTTGATCGATGTTGTTGAAATTATTCGTGTGATACGCCGTAAAATTCGCCGTTGCGGAAAGCGGAGCATAAGGAGGATCGCAATAGACCACTGCACCTTGCGTTGCTTTGAGCAAAGTCTGCTGATAGTGCTCACAAACAAAAGTGGCATTGCGCGCTTTAAGGGCGAACCAGCATAACTCCTCTTCGGGGAAATACGGTTTTTCGTAACGGCCAAAGGGCACGTTGAATTCGCCACGCATGTTATAGCGGCACAATCCATTATAACAATGGCGATTCAGATATAAAAACAGTACTGCACGACGATAAGACACCGCACAAAGATTGAACTCATCACGCAACAGATAAAATATTTCCGCCACGTTATGCTCATCGGTGAACAGTTCACGCGCGTCACGAATGAAATCGTCTGTTTGCGTCTTAACGATATCGTAGAGGTTGATGAGGTCACTGTTAATGTCCGCCAGGATATAACGGTCGTATTCCGTATTCAAAAACACTGAACCGGCCCCGACAAACGGCTCAATTAAACAGTCTCCTTCAGGTAGATAGCGGCGAATATTTTCTACCAGCGGATACTTCCCACCAGCCCATTTTAAAAAAGCGCGGTTCTTCTTCATGATGCCGTCGTTAGTTACTCATTACATTTCAGAGCCGCGGATTGTACTCTGTGTCAGACAGCAAATCAGGACTAAAATTAGTGTTACTTATTCAAGTCCTGCTTCACCTGACGGATCGGCTTAACCCATGGTTTTTGTACCTGCACGGCCGCAGGAAGCAATGACGCCGCCTGTTTCGCTTCCGCAAAAGAAGCGTAAACACCGTTCACCAATACATACCAGGGCTTACCGTCCCACTTGGTTTCATAAACCCAGGCGTTGGATAGCTTATGCTGTGTGGCGTAAGCTTTCAGCTTATCTGAACGTGATGCACTGCTCAATTGCAGTGTGAAATAGCTGGCGGGCACATTCTGAATCGATCCCCCCTGCCCTGAAACCGTCGCCTTGTTCCCAGAGGATGTAGGCTTGCCTGATGTCATCGGCACTTTTTGCGCTGGCGTTAGGGCTGATTTGCTCCGTGCGGCCTTATCCTGAACGTTTTTAGCATGTGCAGTCTTCTCCTGCGCACATCTTCTCTGAGACGTGCGGCGGTTTTTCGCTAAGGGAGACACCGTCGCAGGCGCAATCGGCATAGTGGTTACCGGATAGGAGCCTGACGTCGCTCCTTGCGAGAAAGCGTTAACCTTCTCTTGCTGCGTCGAAAGCGCATCCGTTATGTTGCCCGGCAACTCAACACGCTGCTGCCCGGTAGGCGGAGGCGTGACTTGTGCTTGTGTCGGTGAACTTGCGACTGGCGGCGCATTCAAAGTTTGCGGCTGACCTGGCACGGGAACGTTTCCTGATGCGGCGTCCCCTTGAACGGGAATCCCCTGAGTCTTCGAGGAAGAATAGGATAAATCGATATTCTTCTCACCGTTACCTGATGCTGCCGTTGTCGCGCCTTCCGCCGGTTTAGACGGCGATTGCAAGGCTGAGCCTACGCCGATGATCAACAACACCAGCACTACGATCTCTATACCAATCATCAAATGCTGACGAGAGAGCGCTAACTGCGGCGCAGAAAGATGGGGACTGCGTTGCTGACGTTGTGGCCGCCGATCGCTGGTATTCAGCGTGAATATGTTTGCAAATACCCGAAAAACCGTGTTTGCAAATACCCGAAAAACCGCATTCACGCCCGGCAATCAGCGATCGACGCCAATACAATATCGTGTGATACGCCGACACGCACTTCGGAGCGTCCAAGCGCGGTAGGTAACACCAGGCGTAGCTCGCCCGCCTGTACTTTTTTATCACGCATCATATGAGGAAGATAAGATTCTGGTGACATCGTATCCGGGCCATGAATAGGCAACCCTGCACGCTCGAGCAATGCGCGAATACGATCGATGTCCGACACGCTGAACTGGCCTAGCCTTCTCGCCGCGTGCACGGCCATGACAATGCCCGCCGCCACCGCTTCACCGTGTAACCAGTTGCCATATCCCATTTCAGCTTCGATAGCATGACCATATGTATGACCCAGGTTAAGCAGCGCACGTATCCCGCTTTCGCGTTCATCCGCAACCATCACTTCGGCCTTCAGTTCACAGCAACGGCGAATGCAGTAAGAGAGTGCCGCAGGTTCCAGCGCACGGACAGCGTCAAGATTATTCTCCAACCAAATGAAGAACTCGCCATCAAGAATAATCCCATATTTGATCACCTCTGCCAGGCCGGAAGAAAACTCCCGGGCCGGTAAGGTGCGAAGACAATCCAAATCGATAACGACAGAAGCAGGCTGATAGAACGCGCCAATCATGTTTTTACCGAGCGGATGATTGACCGCTGTCTTCCCGCCGACAGAGGAGTCAACCTGCGATAGCAGCGTTGTGGGTACCTGAATAAAACGCACGCCACGCTGATAGCTGGCGGCAGCAAAGCCCGCCAGATCGCCAATCACACCACCACCCAGAGCAACGATCGTTGTGTCCCGACCATGTGGTTTTTGCAGCAATGCAGTAAAGACGTCGTTCAATACAGTTAGCGATTTATACAGCTCGCCGTCTGGCAATATGACGTGGTCGACTTTCACGCCAGCCTGTTCCAGCACACGGCTCACCGCCTCAAGATAGAGCGGAGCCAGCGTCTGGTTGGTCACCAACATCACTTGTTCGCCCGCGGTCAGCGGCATAAAAGAAGCCGGGTCAGCAAACAATCCAGCGGCTATCGTAATGGGATAGCTGCTGAGTTCCCCTAATGTTACGGAAATTCTTTCCATGCGCGTGGTTCACCCGCTTGGCCCGGAGTTCAGGGCGATGTTGTTACTCAGTTGCCATCCAACATACTGATAATCTGGTTGGCAACCACCTTGGCGCTCTGCTCATCCGTGCGAATGGTGACATCAGCAATTTCTTCATACATCGGGTTACGCTCTCTTGCTAACGCCTCCAACACTTCGCGCGGCGGATTCTCTACCTGAAGCAAAGGACGCTTTTTGTCACGCTGCGTGCGCGCCAACTGTTTTTCAATGGTGGTTTCCAAATAGACCACAACGCCGCGCGCAGACAGGCGATTGCGCGTCTCGAGTGATTTTACCGAGCCACCTCCGGTAGCCAGTACAATACCCTGTTTTTCGGTCAATTCGTTGATGACTTTTTTTTCGCGTTCGCGAAAACCTTCTTCGCCTTCGAGATCAAAAACCCAGCCCACATCAGCCCCGGTGCGTCGCTCAATTTCTTGATCGGAGTCGAAAAACTCCATATTGAGTTGCTGAGCTAACTGACGGCCAATAGTGCTTTTGCCGGCACCCATAGGCCCAACCAGAAAGATATTGCGTTTCTCTGCCATGTTTTTATTAAGACTATTCGTTAATGATAACCCGCTCCGCCAATCAACCCAGCGGCGGTACCTAAACTGAAACCTCATGAGCGATAGTTCGAGAATCAGACAAAAATTATCTCAATACTCATGGGCATTTGGCAACCGAATAAAATGTCTCGCCCCGCGCCAAACAGCAAAAAGTAAAAAGTGTATTAATTAGGCATATTCTAGAGGCATATTCTAGGCATATTCCGGTAACATAATTCCGCTTCGACAGACCACAGCGCTCAATGGGCTAACCTTGTATGCTAAATCCAGCGTAGCGTCAAACTGAGAAAGCGGAAACAAGTAAAACGTGGAGCGCCGAGCACACCGTTATACTCCTATTACGACGAAGCGGCGACCAATATCGGAGTGATAAAAATCACCAGCTCACGCCGCTTACGCTCAGTTCTTTGATGTTAAAACAGTGGGCGTGTATTCAATGAGTTGATACAGCATCAAACGTAATAATCGCGTTCGATGTAAGTGCTGATGAGCCTATCGTGCATTTCCGATGATGTTGAATCCCCCAACGTCTTACGATTGAGGCGTTTCAATCGGTTGCGCAGCGTCAGATTTTCACGCTCAATACGCTGTGTATACAGTTTGGCTCAATACGCTGTGTATACAGTTTGCCAACAATGTGTTTTTGTGTTTTGCTTTTGGAAGTTCGTCGTTGTAAGCCCTGTAGCCATCAGTGCACCAAAATGCCATTCTGAACCCCGAGAACAGTTTTAGCAAATTACGCAGCGTTTTCTTGCTTAGGCTTAGAGAGCCAAATGCATGAGCGATAATCTGCTTCAAACGTGGCTCCCATGCATACCACCGCCAGCGCTGTCGTTTTTTGTTGCCAACAAATGACCACATCTCATCCACTTCGCAAATCAGTTGAATTTGCAGGTTATCCAGTGGCAGCGTTGTTACATTTCGCGGAGAGCGTTTTTTTTAAAGTATGCACGACGGCATTGATACTAATATGTAACGTCCGATCAGTGTCACGAATACCTGCATTATCCATTGCCAAGTCAATGATTTGGTCTGTCATTCCCGGTTGGCAGGCACGATAGGAATAATCGAGCTGGAAGGTGCGTTTACATGGTTTACATGACTGATAACGGTAACGCTGATGGCTACTTTTGCCATAACCGTGTTTTTTACAGAGGCTGTCTGTTCACAAAACGGGTATCTTACATCAACGTTAGCCACTATATCTCCACATCCAAAACCGGAGAGTTTACACTGTAATCAACTCATTGAATACTTGACCCACTCGTGGTATCCGACAGATTCACGTTAAGTATCCTTTTGTATTATCATTATCCTCGCCCTCGCCATGGATAACATCCAATACTTTCTCTCATGGATAACGTTCGCCTGCGTAACGAATACCGGCCGTGTGCAACGCCCGCTGTCTCCACCGTTATCATCCGCTGTATCCACCGTTATCCGCTGTATCCACCGTTAATTGCTCAGGAAGCACCGTTAATTGCTCAGGAAGAGTCGCCAAACGTGGAATAAGCGCCGCTGCCTGTTTCTGATAACGTGGTATATCGTTGATTTCGAAAATCGCCACCGCCTGCGTGAGCTGGCGTGCTTGTTCTTCCAGTGAAGTCGCTGCGGCAGCGGATTGTTGCACCAACGCGGCGTTTTGTTGCGTAACGCCATCGATATCATTAATCGCCTGACTTACCTGATGAATGCCTGACTTTGTTCATCGGACGCGGTGGCAATCTCTTCGATCAACGCATTTACCTGACCGATGGCCTCAAGAATGCTATCCATCACATCGCCGGTGCGGGTTACGTGACGCGCACCGGCATCGACGCGCTCAACAGATTTAGGCAATCAGGGTTTCGATATCTTTGGCGACCTGCGCGCTTTTTTGCGCCAGATTGTGCACTTCACTGGCAACCACGGCAAACCCGCGTCCTTGCTCGCCGGCGTGCTCAGCCTCGACCGCCGCGTTCTGCGCGAGAATGTTGGTCTGGAACGCGATGCTATTGATCATGCTGGTGATATCAGTGATTTTATGCGAGCTGGCGGCGATGCTGTCCATAATGCCACCCAACGCTGTCCATCATGCCACCCAACTCTTTGCCCATTTCCCAGCCCCGTTTCGCCACGCCAGTGGCTTTTTCTGCCAGACACGTAGCCTGATGGACATTGTCAGTGTTGTGCTTGAGCGTAGTGCCCAGCTGTTCCATGCTGGCCGCCGTTTGTTGCAGTGCTGCCGCCTTCTGCTCGGTACGGCTGGAGAGATCGTTATTGCCCGTATAGATTTCCGACGTCACCACGTAGATGGCATCGGCGCTGCTGCGAATGGCAATGACGGTCGCCTTCAGGCTGTCCTGCATTTGCCGTAAATAGGGCACTAACTGCCCGGCATCGTTGCGGCCAAAGCCATCCAGATTCTTCTCTAGCTTGCCTTCGGTCAGGGTGCAGAAGTGGTGGCGGATCGAGGTGAGGGGCTTGATGATGCAGCCGACCAGATAGCGATCGGTGAGCAACAGAATCACCGCGCTAGCCAACAGTGCTATCATCAAGATATTTTTGTACCATGACATCAAACGATCGATGGTTTGCACCGTCTGGTTACCGGCGGCGACTGCCTGATGGCCATTGGCGGCAGCAATAAACTTTTTCATTACCTGATTAAGGGGGAGAGCGTAAACCACGCCATCCCCCCACAGCAAAAGAAACAGCGTCAACACCATCAGCAGCACCTTTCTGATGGTCATATTGCGTAAACTTTCTGATGGTCATATTGCGTAAAAATACATAAAAAAGACATGATGATACCTATCCATCCATTTTCCAACCCCTGGTGATGTTAAGCTACGGCAAGATACGGGAATTCTTACATACGTCTTTTTTATAGGTCGATGGCAGTATAACAAACTGAAATTATTGAAAGTTACCCAATGTAACCTCAATCGCGCGCGAGGGAGCGAGGGATATGTTGATGAGGGGAGCTCGTGGTATACTTAAGTGAAAGCGTTTATTCTCATCATGGTCTACAGGGCGTTTGTTTTTGCGCGGCCATGCAATGTTGCGTTATTTATGTTTCTTTTATGTAACTGAATTAACAAATATGTAACAGAATTAACAAAACTTTATGTAACGGAATTAACAAAACGTTCAAAAATTGATATGCTGGATTGCATGACGATCTTACAGCCGGGTACGCCACCCTGCATTTTCACAGGCTGAGGACACATAGCCTGACGCGTAACCGGGTGTGGACATCACAACCGGGAGCGAGAGCGCCGGACATAACGAAGACAATGAGAGCAACGAAGACAATGAGAGCGAGGAGAGAATCGTGCTAGAAGAATATCGCAAGCATGTGGCCGACCGGGCTGCACAGGGCATCGTACCTAAGCCGTTAGACGCTTCACAGATGGCAGCGCTGGTCGATGCGCTGAAGAAACCGCCTGTTGGCGAAGAAGAGGTTTTGCTGGATCTGCTGGTAAACCGCGTGCCGCCAGGCGTTGACGAAGCCGCCTATGTTAAAGCCGGTTTTCTGGCGGCTGTCGCGAAAGGGGAAACCAATTCTCCGTTGGTCAGCCCGGAAAAAGCCGTTGAACAGCTTGGCACCATGCAAGGCGGTTACAACATTCATCCGCTGATTGAAGCGCTGGACAATGAGGCACTGGCTCCCATCGCTGCCGATGCATTGTCGCATACACTGCTGATGTTTGATAACTTCTATGATGTGGAAGAGAAGGCCAAAGCCGGTAACATACATGCCAAACGCGTGGTGCAATCCTGGGCTGATGCCGAATGGTTCCTCTCTCGTCCTAAACTGGCGGAGAAAATTACCGTCACCGTTTTCAAAGTCACCGGTGAGACCAATACCGATGACCTCTCTCCAGCACCCGATGCCTGGTCTCGCCCTGATATCCCGCTGCATGCGTTGGCGATGTTGAAAAACGCCCGCGATGGCATTACGCCGGATCAACCTGGTGCCGTTGGCCCGATCAAACAGATCGAAGCGCTTAGTCAGAAAGGATACCCGCTGGCCTACGTGGGTGACGTGGTGGGAACCGGTTCTTCGCGTAAATCTGCCACCAACTCGGTGCTGTGGTTTATGGGGAAAGACATCCCGCACGTGCCGAACAAGCGCGGTGGTGGTGTGGTGCTAGGCGGCAAAATTGCGCCTATCTTCTTCAATACCATGGAAGATGCTGGCGCGTTGCCGATCGAAGTCGATGTGAACGAATTAAATATGGGCGATGTGATCGACATCTATCCCTACAAAGGTGAAGTTCGCCTGCACGACAGCGATACCGTGCTGGCAACGTTTGTATTGAAAACCGATGTACTGCTCGATGAAGTTCGTGCGGGCGGTCGTATTCCGCTGATCATTGGTCGCGGTCTGACCACCAAAGCACGTGAAGCGCTGGGCCTTCCGGCGAGCGATATCTTCCGTCAGACGAAGGATGTGGCGCAGAGTACGCGCTGCTTCTCGCTGGCGCAGAAGATGATAGGCCGCGCCTGTGGCGTTGACGGGATTCGTCCGGATCAGTATTGTGAACCCAAGATGACCTCCGTAGGTTCTCAGGACACTACCGGTCCGATGACCCGTGACGAACTGAAAGATCTGGCCTGCCTTGGCTTCTCAGCTGACCTGGTGATGCAGTCGTTCTGTCACACGGCCGCCTATCCGAAGCCGGTTGACGTCACAACGCATCACACGCTGCCGGACTTTATCATGAATCGTGGCGGTGTTTCCCTGCGTCCAGGGGATGGCGTTATTCACTCCTGGCTCAACCGCATGCTGCTGCCGGATACCGTAGGCACCGGCGGTGACTCCCATACACGTTTCCCGATCGGTATCTCCTTCCCGGCAGGCTCCGGACTGGTTGCGTTTGCTGCAGCGACGGGCGTGATGCCGCTGGACATGCTGGAGTCGGTGCTGGTGCGCTTCAAAGGTAAGATGCAACCGGGGATTACCCTGCGCGATCTGGTGCATGCCATCCCGCTGTATGCGATCAAACAGGGCTTGTTGACCGTTGAGAAGAAAGGCAAGAAGAACATCTTCTCTGGCCGCATTCTGGAAATCGAAGGGTTGCCCGATCTGAAAGTGGAGCAGGCATTTGAGCTGACCGATGCCTCAGCAGAGCGTTCTGCCGCTGGGTGTACCATCAAGCTGGATAAAGCCCCGATTATTGAGTACCTGAACTCTAACATCGTGCTGCTCAAGTGGATGATCGCCGAAGGCTACGGCGATCGTCGTACGCTGGAGCGTCGCGTGCAGGGCATGGAAAAATGGCTGGCCGATCCTCAACTGCTGGAAGCCGATTCCGATGCGGAATACGCCGCAGTGATCGATATCGATCTGGCGGACATCAAGGAGCCAATCTTGTGTGCCCCGAACGATCCGGACGATGCGCGCTGGCTGTCGGATGTGCAGGGTGAGAAGATTGATGAAGTGTTTATCGGCTCCTGCATGACCAACATCGGCCACTTCCGTGCGGCGGGTAAACTGCTGGATCAGCATAAAGGCCAACTGCCGACGCGCCTGTGGGTTGCGCCGCCGACCAAGATGGACGCCGCGCAACTGATAGAAGAGGGCTATTACAGTGTGTTTGGCAAGAGCGGCGCGCGCGTCGAGATCCCTGGCTGCTCCTTGTGCATGGGCAACCAAGCGCGCGTAGCTGATGGTGCAACGGTGGTGTCGACTTCTACCCGCAACTTCCCGAACCGCTTGGGTACTGGCGCTAATGTCTATCTGGCGTCTGCGGAGCTGGCGGCGGTGGCATCACTGCTGGGCAAACTGCCGACGCTTGATGAATATCAAGCTGCGATGGCTCAGGTGGATAAAACCGCGCAGGATACTTATCGCTACCTGAATTTCGATCGGTTGGATCAGTATACGGCGAAAGCGGACGGGGTGATTTTCCAAAGTGCTGTCTAGTTTCTGTGTGTGATGAAGTGCCCTTAAGTGTCCATTTTCAGTTAAAAAAATCGACAAGTTATCTCCATTTCTTGTCCGATGTTATCCATCTAAAACCGTTGCAATCCGTGCCTAAAACGGGTACACATCCGGGTATCTTAATTTGGCAACTGGCAACGGGTACCTATGAAACTGAATGCACGACAGATTGAAACAGCAAAACCCGGTGACAAGGATTACAAACTACCGGATGGTAATGGACTGTTTTTGCTGATAAAAACCACTGGTGCCAAGTACTGGCGCTACCGTTACATCTTTGACGGCAAGGAAAAAATGTTGGCAATCGGCGTCTACCTGCGGTATCCCTCGCCGCCGCATGACAGAAACGCGACGAGGCCCGGCAAAATGTGGCTGCGTGCGTCGATCCCATGAAAGCAAAAAACTATAGCGCCTCGGCAGCAGCTGCGAAAACCATTACCTTTAGAGAGATTGCCCTCGAATGGCATGAATTTAAAAAGCCCCGATGGTCGTCTGGCTATGCTGCTGATATTTTAGAAGCGTTTGGCAAAGACATTTGCCCGGCGGTGGCAATCTTGCGGTTGCCGAGATTGAACCGGTAATGATGCTGGCGGCATTGCGTAAAGTTGAAGCGCACGGCGCCACTGAGAAAGCGGCCAAAACGTGAGAAAGCGGCCAAAACGCGGCGCTGGTGTAGAGAGGTCCTCCGCTATGCGGTGGCAACCGGATGGGCTAAGTTTAATCCTGCCGGGGAGCTGAAAAGCGCAATGGTGAAAAACAAGTCGACGCGGCATCCTTTTCGTTCTGCGCGTCGACCAATTGCCGGACTTCCTTACGGCGGGATGGTTACACTGGCAGCGTAATAAACGCTGCTTGGGCCTGCAAATTCTTATGCTCTCTAGTCTACGTACGCAGGAGCTACGCTATTCACAGTGGGACTGGGTGATCTTGATGGGGAAAAGCTGTGGTCAATACCGGCTGAGGTGATGAAGATGAGCTGACCACACATTGTACCGCTGTCATCGCAACTGATTGCCCTGTTGCGTGAACTCAAAAAACTGAGCGGACGGTATAGGAATATGTTCCCCGGAAGGAATGATCCCTCAAAGGTGATGAGTAAGAACATGATTAACCAGATGATAGCGGCCATCGGTTATAAGGGAAGGGTAGTAGGGCATGGTTTCCGGCATACGATGAGCACAGTACTCAATGCCAGGGGTTTAACCCCGATGGGATTGAGCTGCAACTCGCACACGTGGATAAAAACATGGTTCGTGGAACCTATAACCAGGCCCTATATCTGGATGGGCGGCGGGAAATGATGCAGTGATACGCGGACTATATCGATCACTTGAGACTGATTTAAAGAAACTGTTTTTTCTACGCTTCGATCTCGCCGTGTACCCAGCCCGCGGTACGCGGTGCCGAGCTTTTTTTGCTTGGGAAATTCCCCATTACTCGCAGGTAAATGCAGGATTTTTTTAACCCTACGCTGCGTTCCACTTCTTTAATTGTTATCAGGTCGGTGTCTGAAATTATCGGTGTCATGCTAGGCCTCTCTTCTTCATTGCCTCAAGCAGGGTTGCGTTTTGAATCTCGCTGCTGCATTACCAGTTCGTCTATGGTGTCGGCGGCGATATTATTATTGTGATATTGTGAATAAATACAGGGCGGTTATGCCCTGCCTGTATCTGGCGCGTTGGCCCTATACGTTCGATAATTTGTTAGTATTGCTCCAGATCCTACCAGTGCGAAAAGAACGCCAGTATATTTCCGCCATCCTGTAAGTTGAGGCCGTAGCCCGCGCTGGCAGGGTGAGCGAATAACATAACACCGGGATTTTTCCGGCGTTCCAGCCGCGCAGCGTTTGCGGATTGGAATCAAGCTGTTTCCTTTTCGGAAAAGCTTTCAATAAACGAGCTAAATTGCTTTTGAAGTGGTAGGCAACCAGCATCGCATACCGCCAGATGCGGCAATAACACTTTCCAGTGCCTGTAATTTGGCGTCGTGGATCTCTGACCAGGTACCTTTGTCATCGGTATAGATTGCGCCGCTGGCGATTTTCAGGCACTTTACCGTTTTAGCGGCGGCGTTCTGTGCTTCGATGTCGGTGTTATCCAGTTCCAGAAACATCTGCTTTCCATTTCCTGATACTGTTGCCGCGCCTTTGCTGGCATCTGCACCCGAATAATGTTGTGGATTGGCGCGTCGACATCAAACCAGTCGGCGGCATCCAGTGAGATCGTCACATCGCGTAGCGCGGCCTGTATCTCATCCTGCGAATGGGGAAAGGGTTCCAGCTTTGACCATTGCTGGCCGGGAAACTGAATGTTGTTGAACCAGCGAGAAGTAAATGCGCCAAAGGTATGCCCCAGGCGCTGACCCTGATCAACAAATCATGCCTAGCCCCACAGGTCGATCAGGCCATTTGGTGCAGGTGTACCAGTAAGGTTTATCCAGCGGTGTACGTATTTATGATACGCGACTTTTGCCAGCGCCGCTGCGCGTTTGCCGCCCTGACGTAACCGGAATGACTTTAGCCGGGTACTCTCGTCTGCGACCACTGTACCGAAAGGCCAGCGATCCCCCAGCGTTTCAACCAGCCAGACCAAATTATCGTAGTTGGTGGTATACACGCTGGCATAGGTGTTTTGCAGCGCAGCCAGCCGTTCCTTGACGGTGCCGACAATGGGCTGTATCTCGATATTACGCAGATAATTCCATTTGTTGACTTCATCCGGCCACGTTGAGCGCGCCACGCGCAGCGGCGCGAGGATCAGCACCGGTTGCGTTTCCGCACCGCACATGTTTCCGCACCGCACATGTTTCCGCACCGCACATAAAGAGATCTTCCAGCGTAGTCAGTGTTGCCAGACTTTTTCCCATCCCCATGCCAGCCCACACGTTGCAGCGCGGATTATTTGTGGTGAGTTGGCGGTAGCTGTACCAGGTACTTGTGGCGCGCCACACTGATCGGACTGACACATATTCTTTACTGGCAGCCAGCAAAGCTGCCATTTCATGGACTGACACATATTCTTTACTGGCAGCCAGCAAAGCTGCCATTTCATCGCGTTCTTTTATTGTATTGCCTTGTTTGCAATGCGCTGGTAAACAGCATTGCCCTGGCAGGCAGTAGCTTCGCGTTTCTGACTTATCAGAGCTTTGGTACGAATAGCTTCGTCGCGTTCGAAAGTCATCAACTGAACAGCCTTGCGCTCCTTGCCCCATGCCATCGCCGCTTCTGCCGGGTCGAGGAAGTTTGGTAGGCCAAGATCCACAGGGGATTTTTGTTCGCATAAACGGAAGTAGTTATCTTCCAGCGCCTCATACCACTCCCATGCCTGGTCGGTCTCCAGCATCTTGGCATGACGGGAAGCGCCGCGCTCAGTCCTCAGGGTAAGGGTGCGAAATAGTAATGCTTCCCTTCAACAAAGCGAGACTTGTTGTTGAAGTTTTGACGGATGTTCTGAGTAGTTGCCCCATACCCTTGAGCCAACAGCTCAGTCATAATTACGCGCCGGCCCTGATATTCGATAACGGGCTGGTGGGTATTCTGGATGGTGATAATTTTGCTCATAACAATTTCTCCATAGTTAAACGGATATGGTTATCAGAAGGTCTAACGGGTAAAATTTTGCAGATTGGCGGTCAGATCGCTTACACTTGGCTTAACACAGGAGGATTTCCCCATGGGCCAGGTTGCATTTGATACATTGCAAGCATCAGAAGAGCTTGAAACTACTGGCATCTCTAGAGAACTAGAGAACAGGCTAGGGCGATCTCGCTCGTCGTACGCAAGTCTCATGAGGTGGCGGATGTGGCTACAAAAATGAGGTGGCGGATGTGGCTACAAAAGCTGATATCGTCGAAGTGAAGCGCGATATAGTTGACGTTCGCAAGATATAGTTGACGTTTGCAAAGAGATAGCCCATGTCCGTAAGGACTTATCCGCAGAGATAGCCTTATCCGCAGAGATAGCCTTACTCCGTAAGGATGTTGAACATCCTGCAAATGGATTATTGATAAAACTGAGTGCGGTGATTCTCGCTATAGCTGGTCTGGCATCAACCATTATCACGGTGGTAAGGTAATTAAACGACTTTGATTTTCAGTAACCCCCTCCCGCGTCAGGCGGATAACCTGTTTGCGCAGCTGCTATATACCCAATCACCGCCCTGAGCGTATGCGTTTCCTAATCCTCGTTAGGCTACCTGCCAAGACTGACCAGATAGCGGGCATCATCGATACTCTCACCGCCGTTGGTGATGGCGACAACCTCGCCCATATTGGGGTGTCTGAAGGTCAGCACTGTGCGTTATCCAGTTTCATTGAATACCCTCCATATTTTGCTGTCCAGTACAACCACGGTAAAACCCAGAGCGCGCAGCCGTTCATGTTCGCGAAACTGTTCCGGTCGTGGCTTTTCGCCAGGGGCTTTGCACTCAACGAAGACCATCCGACCGCCGGGCAGCAGTACAATGCAATCGGGTACTGAACGGCGTCCCGGCGATACAAACTTGTAAGCCATACCGCCCGCTTTTTTCACCTCAGCGACTAGGTGTTTTTCGATGGTGGATTCACGGATATAAGATGGTGGATTCACGGATGTAAGCCATCTGCAATCGCCTCTTTCAGTTTTTCCCGATCGATCTGCATCAGGCAGAAATCGGAACGGTTTTCGCTCCACTGCTGGTTAGCACCGTTACTTTTGCAGCGCGGCAGTAGTCGCCCTCGCGTTCAATTTGCGCAACCTCACGCGCCGCTCAGTAATACAAGGGGCTGTCATAATTTAATACAAGGGGCTGTCATAATTTCTAAAAGACATAAGGTCTATTCCTTTTTAAGCCAGGGCATGCATACACTAGCGTGACGGTGCGTACTCCAGTGATACGAGAACAGACCTGATGAATTCTGCTGAGGCTTCGTCCGCAATATCGCAGATACTGAATAATGCGCCATCATCTTCCAGAGCGTAACTTCCCAAGAAATCACATGTTTTCTTATCTGCTGCTGTTATACGGAGGCTATTTATTTTCAATGGCCGTAGTATAATATATTTTTAATATATTTTGTTGCAGTTACCATAGAGTTAGTCCTTATTATACCAATCCAATATGCCTCAAAGCCACCCGCTGACAGCGGCAATCCTTCAGCCCATGCGGGATTAGTGGAGAATTAGTGGAGAATTAGTGGAGAGGAGATCGCTTAGAAGCTGGTGTGAAAAATCAGAATGGTCCGGTACTTATGTGATAATTGCATCGTGCACCATGTGATAATTGCATCGTGCACCGTCAGTATGATGTCGTAGCCGCTATCCTCCACACCGGGCATATTCGCGGCCATCACATCACGGGCAGTAGCCTGGTTTACGTTATCTGCCAGCTTGCCGCCGTAGGTTTGCAGGCGTTGCCATTTCCGGCTGTAAGTGTTGATGCCCATGTAGCTGATCTTGCCGCTGTCGTCGATACGTGCGCCGGGATAACAAACCGCCTGGCCAGAGGGAAGCTGAATACGTAGCCAACTTCCGTCGCGGCGAAGCTTTAATTCGTGGCAGAAAATAGTTATGCCTGGTGTAGCAATGGCGCGGCGGGTGGCCTGGTCGATCTCCTTCCAGAAGCTGAATGTTGCCGCGTGGGCTGTGCGCCAGAGGCGTTTAAAAGAGTCGCAGACAACATAAGCGCGTTATGACAGTCCGTAGGTTCGCTTCTGTTTTACCGACCATTCATACATATGCACGGATAGCTTCATCCATATGCACGGATAGCTTCATCCAGAATGTTACGCGGGATGTTGTCGATAGCGGCGGAGGCCATCTCTTCGAGGTCGATGTTGTACGCCAGCGAGAATGTCAGAAATGCGCCAACGCCCCCTTCATAGCCCAGCGCCTTCATAGCCCAGCGCCAGTTCCTGCACTTTGCCGACTTGACGCTGATCTTTGTTCACTACATCGGGAGCTACACCGAAGGATTTCGCATAAGCCAGCTTGTACAGGTCATGGCCAGCGCGGATCGCCTCACCTTTTTCATCGGTACCGATGATAGTGTCATAATCACGAAACGCCTGTAGCTTCCACTTTTCCCAGGCTAACCGCGCCAGTACGCGCCCCTCGATGTTGCTAAGGTCAGATACCACCAGTCTTTTACCCGCAGGGGCCATGATGCAGCCACGCAACGCTGAACTGGTCAACTGCATCACATCATCGTAAAGCAGGTCGGCGCCCCAGCTTTCAGTGCTTCAATACCACAGTCAATGTCGTTCTGCTTTAGCGTAGGTCTGGGTAATTTTGCGGCTGAAATAATCGCCAGGCCCATCGACCGGTACGCGACGCTCCACAAAATTGCAGAGTTTCGCGCAGGCGTCCGTCGCGGCTGACGCCTTTCATCAGGGTTTTGTATTTGCTGGTGCTGGTGGAGCTGGCCTGTAGGCGAATAGCGAGTAGTTCGCGTAGTTCAAACGGTAAATCAGGATCGTTAACCCGGCGCTGCAAGGTGCTGTCCTGCATATCGGGTAGTTCGATACCAAAGGCTTCTGCTATGTGTTTCAGCATGGCGTCACGCTGTGTTGCCGCTTGCACCTCGTTGTCCGTGAGCTCCAGCGTTTGGCCAAAACCCTTCTGTTCCATCTCAACCGCCGTCACCGCTACTTCTGCAGCTGCACGTCCATGAATACGCCGCGATCATTGATACGCTGATCCCGGTTGCCAGAGCGCCAGTTCCCAGCCTGAGTAATTCCAGGCAGATAGCTTTTTGTCGATCTCACGCATGGCATCAATATCCAGCACGGCGTACTCAACGCATCGCCGCCACTCGACAGGGTGTGTTTTGGCGGTAGCGCGGCGGATAGCGCTGTTTTTGGGGCAAGGCTTGCAGAATAGCTGGATCAGTTGCTTACCAGCCTTATCCTTGGCTTTTCCCTGCGAAACACTGATAATGTCATATAGATCGCCCAGCGATCCCAGCAGGCCATGCGCCAGCGCCCTGACCATTGTATCCCGCCAGCGCTCAACGCCACCGGCAGCTACACCCGGCATGGCGTGATTTAATACCGTGCGGTCGAAAAAATGTGAATTGTGAGCATATAGAAGAAATTCGGGGTCTTTTAGTGCAGAAGCTAATTTTAGGGGGATGGGCGCACGGGAAGTCAAATCCCAAACATTCACCGGCGCATCGTCAATCGCCCAGGCAAACAGCATGACCTCAGCATCTTCGGCGTAAGCATGGGTGCCGTTTTTAATTGGGATTTCACTATAGGTTTCAAGGTCTAACCAGAGTTTTTGCATAGCTATTCCTTGAGGGTGTTTTGCGAAAAGGGTTAGTTGTTGCAAAACACCTGGCGTTTGTGCCGGTGGTTTGATTATTTAATATGGATCAAGGGGTTGCTGCGCCGCTGGTCATATATTGCGGCAGTATGCCGTTCCACTTTCCAATCGCCTCAAGTTGCAACACTTCTGGATTTTTGCGCAATGCTTCCCCGCGTAGTGCAATCGCATCGGCTTCTGGCACCATGGTGGGTTTTCCATCAGGATGGGTAATAATGGCTTCTACCTTTGCCCAACGGCGCGGATTGTCTTTTTTCAGCAGGTTTTAGGCCTGTTTGGGGCCGATCAGTTTATGCGTGTAAATCGGATTGCCCTTCAGCCTGAACGATTTGAGAATCGCCTCCGCTTCGCGCTCATCACCCCAGATGCGATTCCTCTGTTTGCCCTGAACCATTTTATAGCTGGATACTGGATACGAACCATTTTATAGCTGGATACTGGATACTGGGTGCCCATATTGCAGCAGGTTAAATGCGGCTGAGCGGACGTTTTTACACCAGCTTTCGATATGGTCAATCAGCAGTAGCGTTTCGCCCAGTCATTTGCCGTCAGACTCTACCAGCTTCTGACGTGCGTGAGTGCGTCTTCCAGAGGCGGCGGGTAGGCTATTTCACTGAAATCATTTATCAGCGCAGCCGCGACATACTCCGCTTGCGCCTGGCATTTACCCCGCCGCTTACACCAGCGGCAGGTTTTCTCTCCGGTGTGATAGGCCGAAGCCGGGATAATATCCGGGCCGTTTTTCCCGGCGTCGTCTGCCAGTTGCAGTACATCGGCGGCGATCGCTTCCACGTACTCTCCACCTTATCAACCATTTCCTGGCTGACCTGCGGGACAGGACTGGTTTTTAACTGAGGTTTTAGTCGGTTACGGAGGATAGTTTCGGCCAGATGGTGCGCTGTGGTGCCTTCTTCGGCATAACTTGTGGTTTTGTTCGGCTCAAACTGCTCCGCGGCCAGTGCCGCGTTGCAATGTAGCCAGCGGTGAGCGGATGAGGGGGAAAGTTTCGCGTGGATATCTGGCATGGCTTATCCCTCCGCCAGCGCCCGTTTTGCCACCACTACGACCTCTGCCAGATTTTCCTGGAGAACCTGACCCAGCTTCTGCGCGCCGAATTTGTTCAGGATTTCCACTGCTTCATTACGAGAGCTGTCTATTGAATTACGATAGCTGTCTATTGACAGTTTCATAAAGACGGGGTGTTTCCTGTTCCGTTTTTTTGGCGTGGGTGCTGTCTATTTCCGGTTGTGTCGGTGCGTCAGGCGCAAAGGTTTTGCCGCTCTGCATTGTTGCAATGAGCTGGCGCATTACCTCAGTATTTTCTTTAATGACTAATTCAAGGCTCATGGAGTACTTCAGATATAATATAAAGTATGATCGGGAAGTGGCGTTGGGGTTTTGTTCCAGTTCATTGCGCTTACGCAACCAGTGCAGGCGGCGAACAGCGTTGTTTACGGGCGCAGTGGTTACGGGGCGGTTTTAACTTTTTCTGTAATCCCCTTGGAGTTGGGAAAGTGCGGTCAGGCCTTTCGGTGTAACAAGTACCTGTTCCCTTATTCTCTCGGTGCCATCGCTTTGAGTTACTACGTGAACTTTGTGCATTAGGACGCCCGTTTAAATTTTGTTCTGGTACGCCAGCCAGCTCTTACCTCCGGGGCGTCTGTAGATCCACCGATGAGCACTGAGGTACGAAAAGAGGTCTTTGGGTCGCATTTACAAATCCTTGGCCGCATCGGTAATACATACGCAACCATCCGATTTAGAGATCCGCTGTAGTGCCTCGACATCCGGTTTCATCTGATCATTCTCCAGACGCAGGAGTTCGTTCTCCTCTTCGGAGGCGATGAGTAATACGCAATGTCTTTACGGGTGATGGAATTGATATCGGGTTTTGTCAGTCTGCCGGTATGGTAGTCGAGAAAGGTCTGGTTGACCTGTAACTGAAATGCCGGACTAATCCACCCGGCATAGGAGATGGCCAGCAGTTTGTGGGCGAAGGTGCCGGGTGAAGTGCCGCCGGTGGTCTCTTCCGTAGGATTGTTGCAGCTCTATTCCTCAGGCCCGCTCGCCATTGCCGGCACGCCCTGGATTCTGATTGGCTGCTACTTTGCTATCGCCATTCCTTATATTTTTACCGTGCCATTTCCAACAACATTCAGGTGATTAACCTCAAAGAACTGCTCGATGCAGCACATTTTCTGGGTGCCAGTACCTGGCAGGCGGTGCTGTGGTTAGTGCTCTAATCTGCGTAAAGGCGTGATGATCGCGGTGTTGCTCTCGTTCTCTTTCCTGATTGGCGAGTTTGTGTTTGTCAACCTGCTGGTAGGCACCCGCTTTGAAACGTTGTAGGTGTATCTCTACAATAAATGTAATGACTTCGGGCACTTTACCAGTGTGCTGGTGATCTCCTATTTCATCGTCGTGCTGCTGGTGGCTGTCTGGCCAATATTCTTATTAACTTAACCGGGAAAAATCCTGATATGTCCTATCTTGATGTAAAACAGCTCAATAAACAATAAACAATAAACAATAAACAATAAACATTACGGGCCAACCAAGGTGTTCCACAATATCGATTTCTCAGCGGCCGAAAGGGAGTTTGTTACCCTTTTGGGGCCTAGCGGCTGCGGCAAATTGACGCTGTTGCGTTGTCTGGCTGGCCTGACGCCCGTGGACAGCGGACAGATCCTGTTATAGGGGCAAGGATATCGTGCCAGTGTTTCCGCAAAAGCGCGGCATTGGTATTATAGTGTTTCAGAACTACGCGGTGTTCCCAACATGACGGCAGAAGGGAACGTAGCGTTTGGGTTAAAAATGCAGAAGCTCAGCGCAGGGGAGATTCGCCATCGGGTGGCCGAGGTGCTGGCGCTGGTGGAGCCGAATGAATTTGCCCACCGTTACCCACATCAGCTTTCCGGCGGTCAGTGTCAGCGCGTGGCGCTGGAGCGTTCGTTGGTTACGCGCCCACGTTTGTTGTTACTGGACGAGCCGCTTTCCGCGCTGGATGCCCGTATTCGTCGCCACCTGCGTGAACAAATCCGTCGCATTCAGCGTGAACTGAACCTGGCCGCCATCTTTGTTACCCACGATCATGAAGAGGCGTTGACGATCTCCGATCGGATCGTGCTGATGAACAACGGGGAAATCGTACAGGATTGCGATGTGGTATCGCTGTATACCCAGCCTGCCAATCTGTTTGCCGCGCAGGCGCAACAGTTGACTGGAGAACACTTTACCGGTCAGGTGGCACTTCGTCCTGAATCCATCACGCTGGGTACGCCTGAACAGGGCATCGCTGGGAAGATCCTCAACCACAGCCTGTTAGGTAACGTGGTGTGGTACCGTATCGTGGTTAACGGCGTAGAGCTGGCTGTAGATGTACTGAATCGTGCACCGGGCGATCTGCTCCGCGCAGGCAGCACGATAGGGAGCATATTACCACCGATGCGCTGCGTGAAGTGGCTTAGTTAAGCCATATTATGGCTGAACAGAATATGAGAAAATTGATATTTGTTTAAATCGTTGCAGCCCGTTACCGTGTGGTCATTGTTCCCCTTTTGTTGCACGGAAACCCTATGCCGCACGATCTAAATGACCTTACCCACGCGCTTAACGCGCATAGTCTGCGCGAATTACCCGCTCGTTTTGGATGCCCGGTGTGGGCCTATGATGCGCACACCATCGTGGCGCGTATTGCACAACTCCGTCAGTTTGACACCATCCGTTTTGCGCAAAAAGCCTGCTTCAACATGCATATTCTGCGTCTGATGCGCGTACAAGGTGTAAAAGTGGATTCGGTATCGCTGGGAGAAATTGAGCGCGCCCTGGTGGCCGGGTTTGTACAGGGTACGGTAGATCACGAGATTGTGTTCACCGCCGACATGCTGGATATGCCGACGCTGGCGCGTGTGGTGGAACTGAATATTCCAGTTAATGCCGGTTCCGTGGATATGCTGGCCCAGTTGGGTGCAGCTCAGCCGGGGCACCCGGTGTGGCTGCGCGTCAATCCGGGATTTGGTCACGGCCATAGCCAGAAAACCAACACAGGCGGTGAGAACAGTAAACACGGTATCTGGTATGCAGATTTACCGCTGGCACTGGCGCAAATCCAACGCTACTCCCTGAAGCTGGTCGGCATCCATTGCATATCGGTTCCGGCGTGGACTACGGCCATCTGGAGCAGGTGTGTGATGCCATGGTGCGTCAGGTGGTTGAGTTTGGTCAGGATGTTGAAGCCATTTCTGCTGGCGGCGGGCTTTCTATTCCTTATCGCGTGGGCGAGCCAGTGATCGATGCCGAGCACTACTTTGGCCTGTGGCATGCAGCGTGTCAGCGTATTGAGGCACACCTTGGTCACCGGTGAAACTGGAAATCGAACCTGGACGTTTTCTGGTGGCGGAGTCTGGCGTGTTGGTGGCGCAGGTGCGTGCGGTCAAAAACATGGGCAGCCGCCACTTCGTGTTGGTGGATGCTGGGTTTAACGATCTGATGCGCCCCGCCATGTACGGCAGCTATCACCATATTTCGCTGTTGCCGGCAGATGAGCGCTCTTTTGCTAGCGCACCGTTGCGTGATACCGTAGTGGTAGGGCCATTGTGTCATTGTGTGAATCCGGTGATTTGTTTGCGCAACAGGCTGGCGGAGGCGTGTAAACCGTGGCGTTACCTGTGGTGCAGGTTAGCGATTATCTGGTGTTCCACAATACCGGGGCTTACGGTGCCTCCATGTCCTCTAACTACAACAGCCGCCTATTCTGCCGGAAGTATTGTTTGAAAATGGCGAAGCACACCTGATTCGCCGCCATCAAACTATCGAAGAATTACTGGCGCTCGAGGCGCTGTAACCGTTCCTTATGGTTGCAGACAAACAGCCCCACTCCTGTGGTTGCAGACAAACAGCCCCACTCCTGGTTGCAGACAAACAGCCCCACTCCCACCGTTATTCCCGCCAAGGCAGGAATCTCTTGCTGGTGAAACATGTTTCTTCTGGCTGGGATTCCCTTCTTTCACCAAATGGGATCCCCTTCTTTCACCAAAGATGGATCCCCTTCTTTCACCAAAGATGATGAGGTAAAGTGACTTTGTCATTGACTTTGTCATCAGTCTGAAGCTGACTCTCTTCCCTGCAATGTGATAAACCTCTCGCTTTCTTGTTTTGCAACACAAAATATTTATACAAATGACCAATTATATTTATACAAATGACCAATTTTTGGTCAATTTATTTAAATTATTTATTTAATTATTTAAATTTATTTATTTAATTATTTAAATTATTTATTTAATAATTTGATTACAGTGTAAAATTTCCAGTTTTGGATGTGGAGATACAGTGGCTAACGTTGATGTAAGATGCCCGTTTTGTGAACAGACAGCCTCTGTAAATGTGAACAGACAGCCTCTGTAAAATGTGAACAGACAGCCTCTGTAAAAAACACGGTTATGGCAAAAGAGGCCATCAGCGTTACCATTGTCAGTTATGTAAACGCACCTTCCAGCACGATTATTTCTATCGTGCCTGCCAACCGGGCATGACAGACCAACTCATTGACTTGGCAATGAATAATGCGGGTATTCGTGACACTGCTTGGGCGTTACATATTAGTATCAATGCCGTCCTGCGTACTTTAAAAAACTCTCTCGGCGGAATGTAACATACGCTGCCACTGAATAACCTATACGCTGCCACTGAATAACCTGCAAATTCAACTGATTTGCGAAGTGGATGATATGAGATGTGGTCATTTGTTGGCAACAAAAAACGGCAGCGCTGGTGGTAGTATGCATGGGAGCCGCGTTTGAAGCGGATTATCGCTCATGCATTTGGCGCTCGAAGCAAGAAAACGCTGCGTAGGGTTCAGAGTGGCATTTTGGTGCACTGATGGCTACAGGGCTTACAACGACGAACTTCCAAAAGCAAAACACCGAACTTCCAAAAGCAAAACACATTGTTGGCAAACTGTATACACAGCGTATTGAGCGTGAAAATCTGACGCTGCGCAACCGATTGAAACGCCTCAATCGTAAAACGTCGGGGGATTCAAAATCATCGGAAATACACGACAGGCTCATCGGCACTTACATCGAACGCGAGTATTACGTTTGATGTTGTATCAACTTATTGAATACACGACCGGCGAAGATGATGCCATCAATAATCGGGGAAAAGCATTTATTTATATTTATTCATTCTGGATTTCTGGTTTTTTAATTTCTGATTCATTCTGGATTTCTGGTTTTTTAATTTCTGGTTTTTTAACTTACCAATCGCCTATTGATGTGAGGCATTATGCACTAGCTCCCAATATTGGTCATAGCAGCAAGTCTAATGAGATTGATCCTATCATGATTAATTAATTTACGGACTTATGGAAAAGATTAATCAATTTACGGACTTATGGAAAATGCGCTCAGAAATAGCAAAGCCCGTAGACACTCATCGATATTTTGCATGCCGAAATAAGCCTCAATGCATTGATCGCATATAAGCCTCAATGCATTGATCGCATATCAATGTGTGGTATGCCGTCCTCATCGTGTGGTATGCCGTCCTCATCGTATACTTCACTACAAGGCGTAAAGCCGAAGCCACCTTCACTACAAGGCGTAAAGCCGAAGCCACCGTAGAAGTGCTGTAAGTGGGCCAGTGCTGTAAGTGGGCCTGCGGCTGAGAGGAAGAGCGGCTTTTCAGCCCAGTGACGTGCGCAAACCACCAGCATCTGCTCCATCAGCAGATATCCCATTATGCTGCCCACGCGCGCTGGGCGCAACGATAACGCGCCCAATTTTCACACTGTCTTTTATCGTCTTAGGCGCGAGCAAGCGGGCGTAGGCCACCATTTTTCCTTGATGATACGCGGCCACATGGCGATGGCTATCCACAAAATCCTGTCCGTCAATATCCTGATATGTGCAGTTCTGCTCCACCACAAAGACCTGATTGCGTAACGCCAGAATGTCATACAGCGCATACAGGTTCAGATCTTTGGCACTCCAGTCGTGCCAAATCAGGTTCATTTTAATTTCCTGTGCTATTGCTATATAACCGCCATTTCGTCTATCCCTTCGCCCCACCGGTTGAACGTCGCGCACGCGCCGTCGTCACCCACTGCACCAGCAGAAAGCGCAGCGTTACGCCCGCGCCCCAAAACAGGCTTGTGCCGATCAGAGAGAGTCTGGCATCACCGTCACGCCATAGATCACCGTCACGCCATAGAGTAATAGCCGCAGAGAAGAAGCCTTGCGCCATGCGTTTCGGGTGCCATGAGGTGCCAGGTCGCGCCGCTTTCAGGCTTGGGATCATCAGGTTCGCCACCAACGCAATGCCATAAGCCAACGCCAGGCACCCAACGCCAAATACAGGTTCCAATCAGCCAGCACGCCGCCAGCGAACGAACCAATCAGAATGGCAGAAATGGTCGATGCTTCCATTAATCCGTTGGCTTTCACCAACTGATCGCCGTGGGTTATTTCGCCAAGAATGCCGTATTTGGCCAGCGAGTATGCCGCCGCCCCGACGCCGACCAAAACGCATAGCCAAGGAATGGACTGCCTCCTACGCAGATCGACAGGGCCCCCAATAACTTCAAAGCGTTGGCGAACATCATCACTAGCCCTTTGGCAAAGCTGTCCGCCACTTGCCGACAAATCTATGGTCCCCCCCATTTTTGCAACACTGATTTTTGACTAATGGTGGACTTGCTTCAATCTATCCGGCGTCTCTGTGGGCAGATGCCCGCGCCTCGATGAGTTCCGCGCCTGGTGAACCTGAAAAGGCCCTCGGCTTCAGTGAGTCACTTTTGCCGTCAGGTTTTTCAGCAGGCCTATATGCCGTTCATGTCATCAATCATGTCATCAATATTCAGTCTTCGCAAAACCAGATAGGTAACTGCTGTTTAATATTACTTAATAGCTGTTTAATTACTTAATACTCAGTCTATTGGTTTAATTACTTAATACTCAGTCTATTGATGTAGTTCTACAATTTGTAGTTCTACAATTAATAATATCAGGCCTGATATTATTAATTGTGATTAGTTGTGATTGACCAGGCTATTCGCGCCAGTTTGTTTGCCAGAGCGCAGGCGACAATGTTTGAATGTTTGTTATCGAGTTGCCCCACGAACCCATTCAGCAAGCCAGCCCTGCTGATGTTCAAGTCGCATCATGAATGAGCGGGCACATTGAACCAGAAGTTTGCGTAAATTTTTATCACCTCGTTTGCTTATCCCCATTTTATCACCTCGTTTGCTTATCCCCACCCAGCAGAGTCGGTTTGCCTCCTGTGCTGTATTGTCGCGGTACAAGCCCTGTGAAAGCTGCAAAATCCCTGCTACAGGAAAATTGTTTTCCATCGCCGAGCGGTGATGAAAGTAAGCTGGCAGTAATCGGCCCGACCCCTGGAATTGTCATAATTCGCTGTGCAGTATCATCAGCTTTGATTAACTGATTTAATTCTGATTCCAGCGCTGTTATTTGCTCCACAAGGTAAAGATAGTGGGCATGTAACTTAACCAGCAGACGGCTCAGGTATTCGGGGATTTCGTGCTCAGCCTGCACCAGAGATAGTCGCTTTATTACCGACCGCCTCGCCGATTGGCAGGCTTATCCCACTCCAGTAGAAAACCGTGGATCTGGTTAGTGGTTTTACTTTATCTCTTATCTCTTAATCTCTTATCTCTTATCTCTGATAAGAGATTCCCTGACCCAATTCTCTTATCTCTGATAAATAAGAGATTCCCTGACCCAATTGCTCGCATCGCCTGCTGAACCTCAGTTTTTGGCTGAACAAAACGCATTGACGGCCGGGATGCGGCTTCACATATCGCCTCTGCATCAACAAAAACAAAATCATTTATTGCTCTTGATAAACGGGCGCGCAAATTAATTGCGGAGAGATAAGTTTTGCTTCATGGCCGCTATCATTGTTACGCCGCGCCATAACATAAAGTGTGCCCCGGCACAAACTTCCATAACAACAATCGAGGACGGCACGTCGTCAAAAACTGCATTATGATGGGTCAAAAACTGCATTATGGCCTCTCCTGAAAGAAAAACACCCCGCCAGCGTAAGGGCTGTCCTTCTGGACAAGCCCTTACGCTATATAAAAACCTGGCAGTTCCCTACTCTCACATGGGGAAGCCCCACACTACCATCGGCGCTACGGCGTTTCACTTCTGAGTTCGGCATGGGGTCAGGTGGGACCACCGCGCTATCGCCGCCAGGCATATTCTGTTTCATCTCACCTATCCTTACGGTCCAGCAAGACCAATCTGTTAACAGCTGAATATCTTCATGAGTTCTGATTTGATTTTTCTCTCTTAATCAACACCAAAACATCTTCGGCGT
>JBPESR010000004.1:0-213667 GCA_051710525.1 Symbiopectobacterium sp.
CTGACCCAGCTGGTCATGGTTAAGAGGCCGATATCCATGGCTTTGGCTGCTTTAGCAACGGTGTAGTTCTGATCGACAACCAACTGAGCGGATTCACGTTTGAACTCTGCACTGAAATTTCTTTTTTTCATTGGGGCACCTGTGTTGTCCTGAGGTGAGCATATCACCTCTGTTCAGGTGGCCAAATTCAGTGTGCCACTACAAATTCAGTGTGCCACTACAGAGGAAACAAACAGCCACGCTGCAGATCACTATTCTGCCATTTCGACACGCTAGCAGTATAGGTTTCCAGCGGCTGGCTAAAGGTTAATTTTTCAGCCAAATCGACATTATTGATGTCTGAAATGGTCACGTTCTTGTTTTTCAAGCCGTGCTCATTGAACATCAGATGACTGTTAACCGTGGTGGAAACCGTGCTTGAACCACCCGATAAGGGCTGCATGGCATCCCGCGACGAGCCCAGTTGCTCCACCGGCCAGATTATCTGGGTTGCAACATCAACGCCTTTGCTCTTACTCACGGTAACCTTTGTCTGAGGCGTCCCCAGTTTCATCCATCGATTATCGGTAAAAATCACATTGCCAGACTGGTGATTGAGCTTATTAAGTACCTTATTACTTACGTTATTCAGAACATTTTTGGGCGCTATATGGTGCGTCAACGCCAGCAGGCTCATAGGATGGTGATTAACCATGTCAGAAAGCTGTCTGACTTGACGCAAGCTGTCTGACTTGACGCTTTTGCCCTTCAGACAGATCCTCAGGTAACGCGAACATGTCTTTGACAATGGAAAACAGATTGCCCCCCACATCAACAACTCTTTGACCATAGCTTTTATAGTTATTATCGACATGGAGAGCCATTCCCTGCCGCAATTCATTGATAAACGAACCGCTAGTGAAATAAGCCCCCGCTTCCTCAGGGTGTTTCACTGGCAAAGAGAAGCCGTTTTTCATAAAATCCATCAGTTCGGGGGAAACAGCATATTTACCATGATGTTCGAAGGAGACGGATTCAAGTTCATTAAGCCAATTTTGACCAAAAATGGTAGACCAAAGCCTCTTTTCCAATAATGTCCAATAATGGTTTTAGTTGCTCATATTTATTTTGGAATTCGCTACGAACCTTTTTAGGCAGTTCAGCAATCATCTTGAACATCTCATCAACCTGTTCAGGCTGATGTGTTTTATGAGCAGAATGGCAAGATCAATAAGATCGGAGACTGTTTTTTTTGTCTCCATTGGCTGCCCCTGTTGGTAGCCCTCCTGTGCTGAATTTATTGAATACTTCTTTTATTTTTGCAGGCAATTGCAAAACATTCCGCATCACTTCTGATTGCAAGCACAGGGATGAAACATGGCTGTAGGTTTCTGCGGTTACGGATGAAATCACTGAACACAATGAAATTTCCGGGACGACTTCTTTGCTTTGCGCATAATACCGCTGTAACTCTTTTGCCGCAATATGGTGCAATGCCGTATTACTTTGATATTCTGCTTTATTCAGGATCGTGTGCTTTAATACTGACATAAATGTCGCGGCAATCATCTTTCCGCCATAAACACTGGTGAGAGCATTTTCTATTGCCAGTTTCATCACATTTTCTATTGCCTATTGCCAGTTTCATCACCTGTGATCCTGATTCCTTCTTTGACCAGACGCACAATATGCGCTCTAGCGCACAGTCTTGTAGCATATCAGGCAGGAAACTCTCGGCAATTTTACTCGCCAGGAAGGTGGAACACGAACTATTGCCATTGTATTCTATCAGCAAAGAGACCAAAGGGCCTGCCCCCTTCTTTACCTGCGCCATCGTATTATCCTTCTTTACCTGCGCCATCGTATTATCAAGCAATACGCTTCTGCCAAGGCTGACAATTTCAGCGCTTCGCTCACCCAGCAATTTTTGTTCACACGCGTATTGCTGTGCAAGGTTAACTGCACTGGACAGGATATTCTTCGCCAATGTATAGCGGGTGACCGAGCAAAAAGTGATGCGGTTAACCAGCGTATTAACGACTTTGATGCTGTCCATCGATTTATAAGTTAGCGTACAGGCAGCCAGTTTCATGCTATCGGAAATCTTCATCGTGTGTATTGATACCTGTTTCCGCTGATATTGGTTTACGCAATTGAAGGTCGTGAATCCCGATTGACAATCTTGGACAGATGCTCTTGCCAGTACTGAACTTGTGTGAGAATGTCGATACGTTTTATTGCGGTCTCGGCATCCATATTATCCAACGTGAGCAGATGAAACAGAATGACCTGATTACCGCTGGCATCAAAACCAAACCAGCAACGTTCGGTTGCGACTCCAAACAAATGGATTTGTAACTTGTAACAGTGATGTGAAAAAATCATCGGAGAAATATCTGCCGTACGTATTACGGGTGAAAAAAAAGATAGGCCTCGTCATTATGATACTCAATATTCAGTTCAACATTATTCTCAAAGCGAATAGCACAGCCTCTGCTATCAACGGCTTTATTAATTCTACATCTACTCTACATCTACATGCATATCGGCAGAAATTTCCTGCAACAGTTCGGTGAAGGTCATGTTAAGTCCTTTGTTAAATAACATATATCCATCACGCTTCGTATTGCATAGGCAAAAGTGAGAAGCTGTAAACGCCAATGCCCGTTAAAGGTCATCCACTTACTATTTCACATTTATTCATTCTTCTTTATTTTCATAACGGCATGAGAGAAATATTTTCATAACGGCATGAGAGAAATTGAATCGAGTAAAAGCATGATATATAAATAACCATAACTAGCTTTCATAAATCGTTTAAGTATTCAATGAGTTGATTACAGTGTAAAATCTCCGGTTTTGGATGTGGAGATACAGTGGCTAACGTTGATGTAAGATGCTCGTTTTGTGAGTTGATGTAAGATGCTCGTTTTGTGGGCAGAAAGCCTCTGCAAAAAACACGGTTATGGCAAAAGTGGCCATCAGCGTTACCGTTGTCAGTCATATAAACGCACCTTCCAGCTCGATTATTCCTATCGTGCCTGCCAACCGGGAATGACAGACCAACTCATTGACTTGGCAATGAATAATGCTGGTATTCGTGACACTGCCCGGGCGTTACATATTAGTATCAATGCAGTATGCGTACTTTAAATAAAAAACGCTCGCCGCGGAATGTAACAGTGCTGCCACTGGATAACCTGCAAATTTAACTGATTTGCGAAGTGGATGAGATGTGGTCATTTGTTGACAACAAAAAACGGCAGCGCTGGCGGTGGTATGCATGGGAGCCGCGTTTGAAGCGGATTATCGCTCATGCATTTGGCTCTTTAAGCAAGAAAACGCTGCGTAAGTTGCTGAAACTATTCTCGGGTTTCAGAGTGGTATTTTGGTGCACTTATGGCTACAGGGCTTACCTTATGGCTACAGGGCTTACAACGACGAACTTCCAAAAGCAAAACACATTGTTGGCAAACTGTATACACAGCGTATTGAGCGTGAAAATCTGACGCTGCGCAACCGATTGAAACGCCTCAATCGTAAGACGTTGGGGTATTCAACATCATCGGAAATGCACGATAGGCTCATCGGCACTTACATCTAACGCGATGTATTACGTTTGACACTGTATCAACTCATTGAATACACGATCCATAAATCGGCTATGTGCCTTTCCAAGTGCTGGGGATGAAGCGAGGGCAGATGAAGCGAGGGCATAAAAAAGCCACTCTGACGAAATACCTGTTTTCATCAGAGTGGCGCTGTAGATACAATTACGGCAGGGATTTAATCAACTACTTTCGCTGGTTTTCCAGTGAAATGACCCGCTGGCATACATCCTTACCAAAGCGCTGGAACGTAAGCTCCTGGCTGTTCCACTCGGTTTGAATCGAGTGTGGCAGGTTGCCAAGGTTACCCATCATCGCCTGCAACAGATTGCACCCGCTGGAAAGCTGCTTTACACTCATCTTGTTCAAGCTGTCTTACAACACACCGCCAAGGGCTTGCTGCACCAACTGGCGGCCAGCCTGCTCCACCTGTTTGACAGCCTGATGATGAAACGCAATGCCATCGCTTGCTGATGGCTGTGCCGCAGTAAGCGTTAACGCCGTCTGGCTGCGGGTGACATCGCCCTGCGGCGAAATCACCAGATTTCCACTTGCGCTAACTACCTGCACCTGTTGCGGTGTAATGAAAATGTCATCCTGCTGATTCACTTCACATTTATACGCCGCCTGTGCCTGCCAGGACAACAAAGCCAGCAGAGAGAGCATTACCGATCGCAACATGTCGTCATCCTATTAAAAACAGAATCAGAAGAACAGATTTTCTGGCAGATCCCACCAGATATCGAACAGTTCGCTAACTTTAACCTCTTGCATCGGTGCAATGGCCAGTCTTTTACAAGCAGATCAACACTTCCCAGTGCAGATAACCGCTGCCTCCAAATGCCAGGCCAGCCGGATCAATCACATCGTCAACAAACTTATCCAGAGTGGCATCGATGGTTTCTACCGAAGTGCCCTCGGCCAAAAGCCAGCTTACCGAAAAGCCTAGTTCCTGAAACTCATCAATGTGTAACTTTGTTCCGCAAACGACTACTGCGTAGTTGTGCCATTATTCTATCCTCTCAAACATAAGATCCCACACTCCGTGGCCTAATCGCTGGCCGCGCGCTTCAAACTTGGTTAACGGGCGAGACGATGGGCGAAGAACGTAGTCCTGTGTGGCAGAGAGATTACGGTATCCCGCCACATCTCGCATGACCTCAAGCATATGTTCCGCATAAGGCTCCCAGTCTGTCGCTATATGAAACACCCCCCCCTTAGCCAGCTTGCACAGCACCAGCTCCGCAAAGGCTTTTTGTAAAATACGACGTTTATTATGGCGTGCTTTATGCCAAGGATCAGGGAAAAAGAGCTGTACCATGGCCAGCGACCCATCGGGAATCATCTGCTCCAACACTTCTACCGCGTCATGACAAATTACGCGCAGATTGCTCAGAGTAGCTTCCTGCGCCGCTGCCAGGCAGGCACCGACGCCGGGAAGATGAACCTCAATCCCTAAAAAATTTTGCTCAGGGTGTTGCTCTGCCATGGTGACCAGCGACACCCCCATGCCAAACCCGATTTCCAATACCGTCGGCGCTTTGCGCCCGAAAAGCGCGGTAAAATAGAGCGCCTGTGCCTGATACTCTACCCCCATCACGGGCCAGTAGTTATCCAGCGCCTGCTGCTGTCCATTGGTTAAACGCCCCTGACGGCGCACAAAACTGCGAATACGGCGCAGCGGACGCCCATCCTCATCAAATTCCGGTGAAATGACGTTATTGATCATAGAAAACGTGTGCCGATGGCCTGTTCAAATTCGCCCAAAGAAAGGCGCATTATGCAATAATAATGCAGTTTAGCAAGTGGGATACCTCGGAAAGTTCCGGTTTACAGCACATTAACTCTGTGCTGGAATCGCTGTCAGACTTTTCACCTGGCAAGAGAGTGGCTCTTTTATGATGCAAGCGCAGCCGTTCGCTCAGCAGATGTTGGCATGGTATGAGCGCTATGGCCGCAAGACGCTGCCGTGGCAACAAGAGAAAACGCCTTATACCGTATGGCTCTCCGAGATCATGTTACAACAGACGCATGTCACCACGGTCACCCCATATTTTCAACGTTTTATTGCACGCTTTCCTGATGTACGCACCCTTGCTGCCGCCCCCTTGGATGAGGTGCTGCACTTGTGGACCGGGCTGGGTTATTACGCACGTGCGCGCAACCTGCGCAAAGCCGCGCAAACTATCGTGGAGCAGCACGGCGGAGAGTTCCCTACCACATTGGACGCCGTTTGCGCGTTACCGGGAGTCGGGCGTTCTACCGCGGGCGCAGTGCTGTCCCTTTCTCTCGGCCAGCATCACCCGATTCTTGATGGCAATGTCAAACGCGTGCTGGCACGCTGCTACGCGGTAGCCGGCTGGCCGGGTAAAAAAGAGGTTGAGCACCAGCTCTGGTCCCATAGCGAGCAGGTTACGCCCGCACAGGGCGTTAGCCAGTTTAATCAGGCGATGATGGATTTAGGTGCAATGGTCTGCACCCGCAGCCGCCCCAAATGCGAACTTTGCCCACTAAGCAACGGTTGCATCGCTTATGCCAACCACAGCTGGGCCAGCTATCCGGGTAAAAAAACCGAAGCAGACTTTACCGGAAAAAAGCGGCTGGTTTCTATTACTGCAACAAGGTAATGACGTATGGCTGCAACAGCGGCCTGCGACCGGATTATGGGGAGCATTGTTTTGCTTTCCACAATTCAACACCCATGATGATGTGGAACCTTGGCTGCAACAACGCGGTCTGAAAATCACAGACGTGCAGCAATTGGTGTCGTTTCGCCACACCTTTAGCCATTTCCATCTGGATATTGTTCCGCTCTGGCTCGCATTACCCACTGACATTCCTCACTCTTTGCACCATGCTTGCATGGAGGAAAAAGCAGGTCTCTGGTATAACTTGGCGCAACCACCCGCGGTTGGACTGGCTGCCCCGGTGGAACGACTATTACGTATGTTAACGCTACACTCCGGCGGCAGTTTGATCTGACCAGCACGCGTTATCCAAGAGGAAATTAGCATGAGCAGAACCATTTTTTGTATTTTTTTACAACGTGAAGCTGAAGGACAGGATTTTCAGCTTTATCCGGGAGAATTGGGCAAACGCATCTATCAGGAAATTTCGAAAAAGGCGTGGGCGCAATGGCAAACCAAGCAAACCATGCTGATCAACGAGAAAAAGCTCAACATGATGAACGTGGAGCACCGCAAACTGCTGGAACAAGAGATGATTAAGTTCCTGTTCGAGGGCAAAGAGGTCCACATCGAAGGCTATACCCCTCCCAGCGCATGATATCAGGGCATTGTGGCCCTTTTGTCTCTTTATGCTGACACAGCATTGCTAATGAACCGTTAATAATAAGATAAACCGTTAATAATAAGATAATTATAACGAATCATCTATGAAGAAATTGCTAGCGTTGTTGCTCGTTGCCCTCTTGCTGATCTCCTGTTCCGGCAAGCGCGGCGATCTCAATAATGGAGAATTCATCAAGGATACCAACGCCTTTGACATTCTGATGGGGCAGTTCGCCCACAACATCGAGAATATCTGGGGCCTGAACGAAGTGCTGATTGCTGGCACGAAAGATTACGTCAAGTATACCGATAAATATCAAACCCGTAGTCACATCAACTTTGATGCTGGTACGATTACTATCGAGACCATTTCAGCGACCAATTATGTCCCAAGTTTACGCCAGGCCATCATAACCACACTGTTGATGGGCGATGACGCCAGCAATACGGACCTCTACTCTGACGCCAATGACATTCAAATCAGCCGTGAACCAATGCTATATGGCCAGGTGTTAGACAACACCGGACAACCCATTCGTTGGGAAGGGCGCGCCGCCAGCTTTGCCGATTATCTGCTGCAAAACCGCTTGCAGAAACGGACCTTCGGACTGCACGTAATCTGGTCCGTCACTTTCCAACTGGTGCCAAACCATCTGGATAAACGTGCGCATAAATATCTGCCGCTGATTCGTCAGGCTTCTGAGCGCTATGACATTGAAGAATCGCTGATTCTGGCGATCATGCAAACCGAATCCAGCTTCAACCCTTACGCGGTCAGCCGTTCTGACGCATTAGGACTGATGCAGGTAGTGCAGCACAGCGCCGGACGTGATGTGTTCAAGAGCAAAGGGAAATGGGGGCATCCGAGCCGCAGCTACCTGTTCGATCCTGAGAATAACATAGATACCGGCGTGGCTTATCTGGCGATTCTAAAAAACACCTATCTGGGTGGTATCGAGAACCCGACCTCACGTCGCTATGCCGTTATTACGGCGTATAACGGTGGTGCGGGCAGCGTGCTGCGCGTATTCTCCAGCGACAAGGACAGGGCCGTTAGCCTGATCAACCAGATGTCGCCGGGCGAAGTCTACGATACATTGACCACCAAGCACCCGTCGGCCGAATCGCGGCGCTATCTCTACAAGGTTAACTCGACGCAGAAAAACTATCGCCGTTAAACCTATCGCTGTTAAAACAGTCGCGATTAAAACCACAGCTGTTAATCAATGTCCTCTTTTGGCGTAACCATGTGCAAGAAGGGAATTTTTTCAGACAACGCCTTTCAGCCTTTCATCCGGTTTCCACACGTCCTTTCCGCATGCCATACTTTCACGCGTTTGTCCGACGCTGACGTTTTTTGCCAGCACAGACGAGAAAGGGTAGCATCGCTGCCCGAAACAAACATAACAAGGGTTATGACTGCGGTGCGGGGAGACGCAAACCGCGCACCTGCATGACCGCAATGTCAGACCAAACGCCATCAGGTATGAAAGACCAGCAGGAACACAAACAGAGCATGACACATAACAACACAACAGATGTGACGCATCAGACCAGCAAAAAAAACTGGCTCGATTCCCACGAAAAGGGTTATCAAAAGAGCATTAGCAAACGCCACGTGCAGATGATCGCCATTGGCGGCTCTATCGGTACCGGTCTGTTTTTAGGCGCAGGAGCACGCCTGCAACTGGCAGGCCCTTCACTGGCGCTGGTGTACTTGACCTGCGGTATCTTCTCTTTCTTTATCTTGCGTGCACTCGGTGAGTTGATTGTTCATCGCCCTTCCAGCGGAAATTTTGTCTCTTATGCACGAGAATTCCTCGGCGAAAAAGGCTCGTACCTCGCAGGCTGGATGTATTTCCTTAACTGGGCGATGACAGGCATTGTGGATATCACGGCGGTTGCGCTCTATATGCACTACTGGGGAACCTTTGCCGATATGCCGCAGTGGGTGTTGGCTTTAGGCGCGCTATTCATCGTTACCACCATGAACCTGATTGGCGTGAAATGGTTCGCTGAGATGGAATTCTGGTTTGCCTTGATCAAGGTAGCCGCCATTTCTCTGTTCCTGATTGTTGGTACAGTGTTTCTAGCAAGCGGTCACCCTGTTGCAGGCAACCCAACCGGTTTTCATCTCATAAGTGATAACGGCGGCCTGTTCCCCCACGGATTATTGCCAGCATTAGTGCTGGTTCAGGGTGTGATCTTTGCCTTCGCCGGCATCGAAATCATCGGCACGGCCGCCGGCGAAGCCAAAGACGCCCGGCGCATTCTGCCCAAAGCTGTTAACAGCGTTATCTGGCGTATCGCCTTGTTTTACGTTGGCTCCATCGTGCTGCTGATGTGTCTGCTGCCGTGGAACGCCTATCAGGCCGGGCAAAGCCCGTTTGTCACCTTTTTTAGCAAGCTTGGTGTACCCTACATGGGTGATGTGATGAACGTGGTGGTGCTTACGGCAGCGCTATCCAGCCTGAACTCTGGCCTCTACTCGACCGGACGCATTCTGCGCTCACTGTCTCAGGGGGGCTCAGCGCCGCACTTCCTGTCGAAAATGAGTGCGCAGTCTGTTCCCTATACCGGCATCATGGTGACAGTGGCGATCCATATCGTCGGGGTATTCCTTAACTATATTGTGCCGTCGCAGGTGTTTGAGATTGTACTGAACATGGCCTCTATCGGCATCATCTGTTCCTGGGCATTCATTATTTTTTGCCAGATGAAGCTGCGCCAGGCTATCAAACAGGGTAAAGCGGAGCCCGTTTCATTCAAGATGCCCGGTGCACCGTTTACTTCCTGGCTGACACTGCTGTTCTTGATGGGAGTGGTGGTGCTGATGGCGTTTGACTACCCGAACGGCACCTGGACCATTACCTCCACTCCTGTGCTGGCTATCCTATTGATTGTAGGATGGTATAGGTTGAAAAAGCGTCGCTCTGCGGCTAATGGCGAAATCGCGGCAACAACCGTGTCTGCCACCGAATAAAAAAAAACGGCGCGAGGCGTAAACTCTCGCGCCGCTAGTATCATTTATCATTAATAGCGATTATTCCTGAATTACATGCGCACACAGGCGTTTGCTGCCATCGTCATGCTCAACGCTATAAACGCCTTGCAACTCCGGTGAGAAGCCCGGCATCCAGTTAATGTCTTCTTCTAGCGCCAGGAAGTAACGCAGCACTGCCCCGCCCCAAATTTCTCCCGGCACCACACAGCACACCCAGCGGATAAGGAAGCGCACCTTCTGCCGCTACACGACCTTCAGCCTCGACCAATGGGATCAAATCCACGTCTCCGCGCACAAAGGCATTGTTTGCCTCTTGCGGCAGCATCACGGCACGCGGCAACGGATCGTGTATTCAATCAGTTAATACAGCATCAAACGTAATACTCGCGTTCGATGTAAGTGCCGATGAGCCTTATCGTGCATTTCCGATGATGTTGAACACCCCAACGTCTTACGATTGAGGCGTTTCAATCGGTTGCACAGCGTGTAGATTTTCACGCTCAATACGCTGTGTATGCTGTGTATACAGTTTGCCAACAATGTGTTTTGCTTTTGGAAGTTCGTCGTTGTAAGGCCTGTAGCCATCAGTGCACCAAAATGCCACTCTGAACCCCGAGAATAGTTTCAGCAAATTACGCAGCGTTTTCTTGCTTAAAGAGCCAAATGCATGAGCGATAATCCGCTTCAAACGCGGCTCCCATGCATACCACCGCCAGCGCTGCCGTTTTTTGTTGTCAACAAATGACCACATCTCATCCACTTCGCAAATCACTTGAATTTGCAGGTTATCCAGTGGCAGCGTTGTTACATCATTCCGCGGCGAGCGTTTTTTAAAGTACGCACAACGGCATTGATACTAATATTGATACTAATATGTAACGCCCGGGCAGTGTCACGAATACCAGCATTATTCATTGCCAAGTCGAATACCACATTGCCAAGTCGAATACCAGCATTATTCATTGCCAAGTCAATGAGTTGGTCTGTCATTCCTGGTTGGCAGGCACGATAGGAATAATCGAGCTGGAAGGTGCGTTTATATGACTGACAACGGTAACGCTGATGGGCACTTTTGCCATGACCGTGTTTTTTTACAGAGGCTGTCTGTTCACAAAACGGGCATCTTACATCAACGTTAGCCACTGTATCTCCACATCCAAAACCGGAGAGTTTACACTGTAATCAACTCATTGAATACTTGACCTGCGACTGACAAATACCGCTTTTTGCCTATATGGCTTAACACGCAAGGAGAAACTGGATCCAGCCCCGCCCAACAGACATCAGTAAAATCAGAGCGATGCGATGTTCTTACTCATGCCTAACAGTGAGCATCTGAACGCCTCACCGCATGGTGAAGGAGGATAATCGAGAGAATGCAGACAAACGGAAACCGAACCCATAGGCCAGGCATCATCGACAGCCTGGCACGTACATCCTGCACCTTGCGCAATGAATCTGACATAGTGACGTCCTCTTTAACCGCTCGTGAATAGGGAGTAAAAAACGGCGTCATAGTGGCACGGTTTTTTTTGAAACAAAAATACACCCAACATCGATTGCGCCGAATAAGAAAACGTTTGTCTCACAGGTTATCAAACCCAGAAAAACCATTTTTGCTGCAAAAAAGCACATCACTACTCGAATTCACAGCATTCGTACGGGAATGTGATATAAACTCATTGACGGCACTGACCCAATACGGTTTAATATGCCCCATTGCCCGAATAGCTCAGTCGGTAGAGCAGCGTATTGAAAATCCCCGTGTCCTTAATTCAATTCCGAGTCCGACACCACTTCTCCTTATTTTATTCCTCCTATTTGTTTGTAATGTAACCAGAGTGGCATAAAAATAACCAGAGTGGCATAAAAATCTTTCCTGATACGTTCGTAATTATCCCTAGGTATCTATCCCTAGGTATCTGGAAAAAAGTGGGTCAAATTACGGGTCATTCAGTTCGTTGTGGGTCATTCAGTTCGATGAACGGAGTGACCCGCCTATCTTAACGGATAGCAAGATCCGCTCAGCCAAAAAACTCTAAAAATCATACAAGCTCACCGATTCGTTGGGGCTTTATCTAACGATAGCTACTCATGGTGCTAAGCGGTGGTATTTCCGCTACACCTTCGACCATAAAGAGAATCGCTCGCCCTTGGCTCTTACCCATTGGTTTCATTGGCAGCAGCGCGCAAGTTGCTGGCATCCGGCGTCTGCCCTTCACTACAACCACGTAGAATATTAACTCAGAGCATGCATATATATTAACTCAGAGCATATATTAAAATGAAGGAGTACTATGGAGTACTATCGTGAAATACCCCGTCAGCATTACCCTGTACAAAGACAATTATCAGGCTCCGGGTGATATACCAGGGCTGGATGGATAATGATGTGATTGGCAAAGAAGCCCGCAGCATAATAGCTGAACACTGGAAAGAGCATAACCGCGAAGGTATGGAAGAAGCCGCCATATTTATGGCACAGAATGGCTCCTTCGCTGTGTAGTGGTATACTGATACTGGCCACCTGATCGGAGGTGATATGCTCACCTCAACATCGGAGGTGATATGCTCACCTCAACAACGACAGGTGACCAAATGGCAAAACATTTCACGGCAGAATTTTAGCTCGAAGCAGCAAAGCTCGTTGTCGACCACGGCTATACCTACGTTAAGGCCGCAGAGGTGGTTAATGTCAGCCATTCGGCTATCACCCACTGGGTTAGAGCGCCAGGGGAAAACGCCCGCCGGGCTTCCTCTGAAGCCCGAACAACTAGAGCTGCTAGAGCTGCGTGAGATGAAGAAAAAAGTCCAGCGTCTTGAAATGGAGGATGAAATCCTAAAAAAGGCTACGGCTCTCTTAATGTCGGACTCACTCAACGGTTCATGGTAGTCGACAGGCTGAGAGTGCGATATCCGGTCGCGGCGTTGTACCAAACTTTTGAAGTACATCGCAGCCACTACAGGCACTGGCAGTGCTTCCGCTAATGAGC
This sequence comes from Symbiopectobacterium sp., assembly GCA_051710525.1. Lineage (GTDB taxonomy): Bacteria > Pseudomonadota > Gammaproteobacteria > Enterobacterales > Enterobacteriaceae > Symbiopectobacterium. The sequence continues at coordinate 12,875 of JBPESR010000004.1, forward strand.
CCGACGGGGAACGTGTGGTTAAGCGCAGCCAGGTCATGGAAGCCTGGAATGCCAGCGGCGGCTCCGCCGGCGCCCGAAGCATCGCGACTATCGTCTCCAGGGGCTCTGGCGTCAAAATGGGCCGCAGGCTGGCAGGTAAGCTGATGAAAGAGCTGGATATCGCTAGTTGCCAGGTACCGACGCACAAATACAAACGCGGCGGAAACGAACATACAAACGCGGCGGAAACGAACACGTTGAAATACCGAACCATCTCGACCGCCAGTTCGCGGTTACCGCACCGGCTCAGGTGTGGTGCGATGATGTGACCTATATCTGGACGGGTAAATGCCATGCTTATCTGGCGGTGGTGCTGGATATGTTCGCCCGTAAACCAGTGAACTGGGCCTTGTCGACGTCGCTGGATTCGGTACTCACGGTCAAAGCATTGCAGATAGCCTGGGAGTTTCGGGGTCGGCCACCAGGCGTGATGCTCCACAGCGACCAGGGTAGCCACTATACCAGTTGCCAGTATCGGCAGGCCCTGTGGTGCTGTCGGATAAAGCAGAGTTGGAGAAGCCCATACCGGCGTGTCCTAAGGCCATTACCTCCATGCCTGCTACGGAATCGCGCAGCGAACGGCTGATGATTTCGATGACCTTTAGATGCAGCATGTCGGTCATCTTCCACGCACCTTTGGTGGTAAAACCTTCAATCGCGTACGTCAAGGCATCCAGGCCGGTTGCCGCCTCCAGTGAGGCGGGCATGATGACCATCATGTCAGCATCGATAAACGAGACGAATAGGAATGTCATGTGGATCATAGGAATGTCATGTGGATCGACGCAGACGAATTTGCGACGTTTTTCTTCGTAGGTGATCACGTAGTTAATCGTGACCTCGGCAACGGTGCCTGCGGTGGTCTGGATCGCGAAGATTGGTACGCTGGGACGACGCGTGGACGCAACCCTTCCAGACTGTGTACACCAGCATATTCCGGGTTGTTGATGATGATACCAATCGCCTTATAGGCATCCTATGGCGAACCACCGCCAATAGCGATCAGGTAATCGGCCTGCTCGGCAGCGATCAGGTAATCGGCCTGCTCGGCCTTGTAGCGCTCAATACCTGCGGTCACCACGCTAATAGTGGGATTGGGCACTACGTCATCGTAAACCTCGTAGGGCAGGCCCGCTTGATCAAGCAGGGTGATCACTTTACTCACCACACCATATTTCACCGCATTAGCTTCTATGCCATCAATAACGGAAAGACCGTGATGGATCGCTGATAAATGGATATTACCCTTTTAATCACAGTATGGATATACTGACAGTTAATCACAGTATGGATATACTGACAGGAAAATTGCCTTTCTCTCGTTGCCATCAGCGGTGACGAGGTGGCAGTGAGCGCAAGGTGGGTGTGATCGTCGTCATCTTTTTTAGCTTTTTTGGTACTATGACATAATCGTAGCCTTTGATTGAAGTAATTTAATTTCAGCCATTTTTTTCATTATAAAAACTAATCCATTTAAAGTATCTGTGTGGCGATCATTCTCTAATGATACGAATGTTTGTTTCATTATTTTGTTTATAATGTCTATTATTGGTGTTTTGTTCTAATTAATTATTTTAATTTGGCAGGTTTTGTTGCCTTGTGATATATGATATAAAATATCAATTTTTATTTCACAGTTTGAATTAGTATAATTTATAATAAAGGGTGTGGTAGCCTCTGTGGAGAGGTGGTAAGTTCAACTCAAAGAAAGCGTTTGCGTGGCGTGATTTGCGCCGTTCGCAGGGAGAGGTTCGGAGAAAAAATGACACAGCAAACTCGTTGTATCAGCAGCATGTCGCCGATGGCGCAAAGATGGTCGACTTTCACGGCTGGATGATGCCGCTGCACTACGCTCGCAGTTGGATGAACATCATAGCGTTAGGCGTCATGTGGGCATGTTCGATGTGTTTCACATAACCATTGTGGATTTATACGGCCCGCGCGTGCGCGAATTCCTGCGTTATCTGCTGGCGAATGACGTTGCCAAACTTACGCAACCGGGTAAGGCGCTTTATACCGGGATGTTAAACGCCTCGGGTGACCTCATTGACGATCTCATCGTCTATTTTCTGACTGAAACGCATTTCCAGCTGGTGGTGAACTCCGCCACGCGAGAGAAAGATCTGGCCTGGATCGCCGAACATGCCAAGGCGTTTAACGTGGAATGGCAGGAACGCGGTGGAATGGCAGGAACGCGATGAACTGGCGTTGATTGCGGTGCAAGGGCCGTTGGCCCAAGAGAAAATGCAGGCTTGCTCAGTGCGGAACAGTGCGCGGCAACGGCGGGCATGAAGCCCTTTTTCGGCGTAAAAACTGGTGACTATTTTATTGCTACCACCTGGTAGCACCGGTGAGTCAGGCGATGAAATCGCACTGCCCGCAGTGCAGTGCAGTGCAGTGACGTTCTGGCAACAACTGCTGGCGGCCGGTGTGCAGCCGTGTGGCCTCGGTGCGCGCGATACGTTGCGCCTTGAAGCGGGCATGAACCTGTATGGTCAGGACATGGACGAAGGCGTTTCACCGCTGGCTGCCAATATGGGCTGGACCATCGCCTGGCAGCCGGAAGACAGGGATTTTATCGGCCGGGAAGCGCTGACCCATCAACGCAGTGCAGGCACTGAGCAGTTGGTCGGGCTGGTGCTGCGTGAAAAAGGGGTATTACGCCATGAAACGTCCGTGCGCTGTACCGATGCGAGTGGCATCGGTACAGGAAGGCATGATAACCAGCGGTACCTTTTCTCCAACGCTGGGCTTTAGTATTGCACTGGCTCGCGTGCCGCACGGTATTGGTGAAATGGCGTTGGTGCAAATTCGCCAGCGCGAAGTGCCCGTAGAGGTGACCAAACCGGTATTTATTCGTGGCGGAAAGGCACTGGTTTGCCGCCGTCCCGATCTGACCATGATTATTGATTAACGTTAGCGCGATATATGCCGCCAGACCTACGATATATGCCGCCAGACCTATATGCCGCCACACCTTCGCATTGCAGGTAAGGCAGATATCGCTCGATTCATACGACGAAGCGATTTTTGAAGGAGAGCAGGCCAGGCAATGAGCAGCACAATCCCAACCGAGTTGAAATAAATATACCTCATCCCATGAGTGGGTCCAGGCCGAAGGCGAGAGTGTCTATCGTGTCGGTATTACCGAACATGCTCAGGAGTTGTTGGGGAATATGGTTTTTGTCGATTTGCCCGACGTTGGCACGCAGGTTGCAATGGGCGACGACTGTGCTGTTGCTGAGTCGGTCAAAGCCGCCTCAGATATCTATGCGCCGTTGAGCGGTGAGATCGTGGCAGTGAACGATGCGCTGGAAGAGCAGCCGGAACTGGTCAACAGTGCGCCTTATGCCGACGGTTGGCTGTTTAGCATCAAAGCGTCTGATGAAAGCGAATTAAACGACCTGCTGGATGCCACGGCTTATCAGGCGTTGTTAGAAGAAGACGAATAACCTTGTCACACCGTGACGGTTTTCTCGCGCATCACGGAGTAAAACGATTTATCAGAATGTAAGACATTGAGCACGGTCTCCCGCATTTGCACTTATTGTTTGCCATGAACGTTCACTTGCTATAACAATTGATTGAAGCAGGAAATACCCCTAATGACTCAGGCTCTCAGCCAACTAGAACAGAACATGACACCGCTTTCGTGGAGCGTCACATCGGCCCTATGCCCGCGCAGCGGGCTCACATGCTGGAAACGCTAGGTGCGAATTCATTGTCGGCGTTGATTCGACAGATTGTGCCGGCAGATATCCAGTTTCCTAACCCGCCAGCGGTGGGTGATGCGCTGCCCGAGCATCAGGCGTTGGCGGAGCTCAAGTCGATTGCCAGCCGCAACCAGCGCTACAAGAGCTATATCGGCATGGGGTACACCGCTGTACATATGCCGCCGGTTATCTTGCGTCACCTGCTGGAAAACCCCGGCAGGGTACACCGCTTATACGCCTTATCAGCCTGAAGTCTCGCAAGGGCGGTTAGAAGCCTTGCAGAATTTTCAACAGATGACGCAGGACTTGACCGGACTGGAGCTTGCCTCTGCCTCTCTGCTGGATGAAGCAACGGGGCAGCGGAAGCGATGGCAATGGCCAAGCGCGTCAGCAAGCTGAAACACGCTAACCTCTTCTTCGTGGCAGAGCATGTGCATCCGCAAACTCTGGATGTGGTGCGCACTCGTGCAGAGACCTTTGGTTTTGAATTTTGAAGTGGTGGTCGGCGATGCCGCCGCCGCATTGGAAACGGAAGACGTGTTTGGCGTGATATTGCAGCAGGTGAACACCTATGGTGAATTGCATGATTATCGTGATCTTATCGCGCAACTGAATGCGCGCAAGATCATCGTTAGCGTCGCTGCTGATATCATGGCTCTGGTGCTTTTTGTCGCGCCTGGCAAGCAGGGAGCCGATATTGTGTTTGGCTTCGCCCAGCGTTTTGGTGTGCCGATGGGCTACGGTGGTCCGCATGCTGCCTTCTTCGCCTGCAAGGATGAGCATAAACGCGCCATGCCGGGGCGTATTATCAGCGTTTCGCGTGATGCGGCAGGTAACACGGCGCTGCGTATGGCGATGCAGACGCGTGAGCAACACATCCGCCGCGAAAAAGCCAACTCCAACATCTGCACCTCTCAAGTGCAAATGGCGAATATCGCCGGTTTTTATGCGGTTTATCATGGGCCTCAGGGGCTCAAGCGTATCGCTGAACGTATTCATCGTTTAACCGATATTCTAGCCGCCGGGTTGCAGCAGGGCGGCTTGAAACTGTGGCACACCACCTGGTTTGATACGCTGGCGGTTTAGGTCACAGACAAGAGTGCCATCATCGCCCGCGCGCAGAATGCCGGGATTAACCTGCGCACCGATCTCTATCACGGGATCGGTATCACGCTGGATGAAACCACCACTCGAGAAGATGTCGCCGCGTTGTTTGACGTGCTTCTGGGAGACGATCACGGCCTGTCGATTGCTGCGCTGGATGCCGTGCTCAGCGGCGGCTCATCATCCATCCCTGCTGCGCTATTGCGCACGGATGCCATTCTTACCCACCCGGTATTCAACTGTTATCACAGCGAAACCGAGATGATGCGTTATCTGCATCGCTTGGTGCATAAAGATCTGGCGCTAAACCGTGCCATGACCCCACTGGGTTCCTGCACCATGAAGCTGAACATAGCGGCGGAAATGCTGCCGATCACCTAGCCTGAATTTGCTGAACTGCATCCGTTCTGCCCGCCGGAACAGGCACAAGGTTATCGTTTGATGATCGAACAGCTTTCCGGTTAGTTGGTTCAACTCACTAGTTATGATGCCGTGTGTATGCAGCCCAACTCGGGTGCGCAGGGCAAGTATGCCAGTTTGCTGGCCATTCGCCGCTACCATGAGAGCCGAGGTGACGATCAGCGCACTCTGTGTCTGATTCCAAGCTCTGCGCACGCTAACCCGGCATCGGCACAGATGGCCGGGATGGCGGTAGAGGTGGTGGCTTGTGACAAACAAGGGAATATCGATCTGCACGATCTGCTGGAGAAGGCCGCGCAGGCGGGCGATCGCCTTTCCTGCATTATGGTGACCTATCCTTTCACGCACGGTGTCTGTCTATGAAGAGACCATTCGTGAAGTGTGTCAGATTGTCCATCAACACGGCAGACAGGTGTATCTGGACAGCGCGAACATGAACGCGCAGGTAGGTATCACCACGCCGGGCTACATTGGCGCGGATGTGTCGCACCTTAAACCTTAACCTGCATAAAACGTTCTGCATTCCGCACGGTGGTGGCGGGCCTGGCATAGGGCCGATCGGGGTGAAAGCGCATCTGGCACCGTTCGTGCCGGGGCATCAAGTGGTGCACATTGATGGTATGCTCACCACGCAGGGCGCGGTATCTGCCGCACCTTTTGGCAGCGCGTCCATTCTGCCTATCAGTTGGATGTATATCCGTATGATGGCTGCTGAAGGGCTGAAGAATGCCAGTCAGGAGGAGATCCTCAATGCCAACTACATTGCAACACGTTTGAAGGACGCTTATCCGGTACTGTACACCGGCCGCGATGGCCGCGTGGAGCACGAGTGTATTCTGGATATTCGTTAGTTGAAAGAGAGTACTGGCATCAGCAAAATGGATATTGCCAAGCGTTTGATCGACTATGGCTTCCACGTACCGACCATGTCGTTCCCGGTGGCGGGAACGCTGATGGTAGAGCCGACGGAATCAGAAAGTCAGGTCGAGCTGGATCGCTTTATTCATGCAATGCGGGCGATCCGTGCAGAAATTCAGCGGGTGGCGCAAGGTGAATGGCCGCTGGAGGACAACCCGTTGGTGAATGCACCGCATACCCAGCAGGAGATGGTCAGTGTGTGGTCGCATCCCTACAGTCGCGAACTGGCGGTATTCCCGACGAGGGCTGAGCATAAATACTGGCCGAGCGTAAAACGCCTCGATGACGTGTACGGCGATCGCAACCTGTTCTGCTCTTGCGTACCGATTGGCGATTACACGTAGCTTCCTGCGCAATGACTCGCACTCTCTCTTCATCCTCGGCGAAAGCCGGGGATCTCTGTTAGAAATCCGGGGATCTCTGTTAGAAGAAAGGTGTTTCATCTGTAAGAGATTCCCGAATGCGCGGGAATGACGGAGGTAGGCAAGGAGAAGGAGAATTACCCCAACCACTCCCTTGGCCTGCGCGGTTTCCAGATGATCTTTCAGGTAGCGCCACAGTTCGTGATTGATATCGGCGATAAAGCTGGCGCGTCCCAATACTTGCTCCAGTCGGATGCCGTTTTCCACCCAGCTTTGCCCACCGTTATGCAGGTTTATCAGATAGGCATAATGCGGTAGATCATCAGTGCAAAACGCGCGTTCGCGGTGTCACCCGTTTCATATTCTTGCCACAGTTGCAGAAAATGCTGACGTTGCGGTTCGGGCAGTAGGCCAAATAACCGAACCGCAGCGGCTTCTTCCTGCGCCTGAATCGCTTCTCGAGCGATCAGGTCGTAGACATTAAGGCAATTTGAATCACGCGCTGAATATCCACGTCCTGACTGGCGTAGGGTGCCAGGCTCATCGCGGCAACGGCAAAGTGCCAACTGTGCTCTGCGGAATCTTCATGACGGGAACTGCCGATGATTTTTGAACGATGCTGTACGCTTTGTAGCTTTTTAATTTCCATCAGGAAAACAACTTATTCGGTCAGCGTACCAAACTCGAGAGTGGGTAAAACTAGGGACATCAAAACCACCTTACACCCATTGATGTGTCAAATGCGGCTGTATCAAACACTGCGCAGTCAAATAAAACTGGCTCATTGTAGGGGAAGCTGGTGATAATTTACACGCTTTATTCTTCCGCGATGATGTCCCTTTAGCACTGACTATTCCGTCTGATAACAGACCTTTCTGGAGGGGAAATTGTCGACTATAGTTATAGTCAGGGCACAAAACAATCTGCTTTACCGGTCTTCCCAAACGCACCGTGCACAATAACGCACCGTGCACAATGTATAAGGCGAGCTTGGCATTGAGTCCGTGACAGGGTGAAGTAAAATCACAATAAAAGCGCTAATAATCACAATAAAAGCGCTAATTAATAATAAGGGGGCTATGATGCCTATCATTATCATTCGACGCACGATCAAATATGCGGTGGTTATAGTGTTGGCCATTGCGTTGACATTTTTAGTTATTCGGGTGTTTGACTTACAACGGGGACCCGCACTGGTTCCCTGGAATATTTATGTACCGACAGAGATGATGCCTGACCAACTCGATCGTGCCAACTGGGAGCAATATTTGGCTCATAAGGAGCTCTTGTTTCAGCAGGTGACCCAGACGCTGGATAGGGATGAGCAGGTTGCCTTAAACCGCTATTTTGTCGGCAGCCCTGTTTATCTCGGGCGCTTTACTCATAACTGGAACCACTCTTATGAACTGATGCCGGAATGGGAACCCAAAGGTGCAGTGGTGCTTTTGCATGGGCTAATCGACTCCCCCCTACAGTATGCGAAATGTGGCTGAGCTTTATCGTCATCGTCAGCACGGCTTTGTCGCTATCGGGCTGCGTATTCCGGCGCACAGCACTGTGCCCGGAGCGTTAACCAAAGTCCGTTGGGAAGATTGGTTGGCTGCCACGCGTTTAGCGGTGCGCGAGGCGTGCGTTTTGTTACGCCCGCGAATGGTGGAGAAGGCTTATCGTTGCATATCGTTGGTTTTTCTAACGGCGCGGCGCTCACGCTGAAATACGCCCTCGATACGCTCAGCGATCCTATATTGCCAGATCATCTGGTCCTGCTCTCTCCGATGATTGGCATTACAGCTTAAGCGCGTTTCGCTGGTTTGGATGGGTTATCCACGAGACTCCCGCCGTTTGCCAAAGCGGCCTGGCTCGGTATTGTGCCAGAATTCAACCCGTTAAAATACAACTCGTTCCCGGTGAACGAATGTGCGCCAGTCTTATCTGCTCACCAGCGTGTTGCAGTCACAGTTGGAGCAGGAAGCGCGGCAGCGCAGAGCGCAGGTTGTCAGAACTGCCGCCGATTTTAACCTTCCAGTCAGTCCAGTCAGTCCAGTCAGTAATGGATTTTACCGTCAGCACGCGGGCGGTGATCAGCGCCTTCTATAATCTGTTGCCGAAAATAATCTGTTGCCGAAAATAATCTGTTGCCGAAAAACGATAATGATTTAGTGCTGATTTAGTGCTGTTTGATGTCAACCGCACCATCAATGATGTCAACCGCACCATCAATTTTGGTCTGTTATCAATTTTGGTCTGTTACTGCTGGATGCGTCAGCGTCGGCGATTGGACAATGGTTGCCGCCGCTCCCCCGTTTGTACGGCACCACGGTGATCACTAATGCATCGGTACAAAACGCAAAGGTGGTCGCCTTTGACACCAAAGCAGGCAGCATGGAGGTCACGCACCGCGATCTCGTAATGGATTACCCCGACGATGTCTACTCGTTATCGCACGTAGCGCTGCCATTTTCTGACAGCGATTCGCTTTATGGCTGTTTCTCTACGCCACCGTATGAGCTTGGTATTTCACTCGGGCATGGTATTTCACTCGGGCATATTGCCGCGCGCGGAGAACGCGGGGTGTTGATTCTTGATTTGGATACGTTGTTGCTCCTTTCCTCCAACCCCTTCTATGACTACATGATGCAGCGTATTGATGACATGATGCAGCGTATTGATGATGTTATTCCTGGCGAAAGGGAACCGGGGCCAATGCCAGGTTCGGTTCAAGCTCAGTAGCGCGGTGGATCGAATAATAGTTTCAGTGTACACTTGTACACTGAAACTATGCACATTACCTTACCATGAGATTGCATGAAGTTTGTACAGCCAATCGTGCCGGGAGAAAAAACGGAAGAATATGGTGAAATCAGAAAGTAATGCGGGTTATACGTTGGCGGAAGAGATAGCTAACAGTATCAGTCACGGTACTGGCGTGGTGTTGGGAATTGTCTGGTTAGTGCTGCTGCTGGTGCAAGCGGTGGACAATGGCGCGACGAGCATGGCTATCGCCAGCTACAGTTTGTACGGCGGCACCATTATTCTGCTGTTTCTGGCCTCTACGCTCTACCATGCGATTCCCAGTCCGCAAGCTAAACCCTGGCTCAAACGGTTCGATCACTGTGCCATCTATCTATTGATAGCGGGCACCTACACTCCGTTTTTGTTGGTGGGGTTGGATTCAACGTTGGCGCGTGGCTTGATGATTGTCATCTGGAGTATGGCGCTGGTGGGCGTGTTATTTAAACTGGCCTTTGCACATCGCTTTGAAGTGTTGTCGCTAGTGACGTATCTGGTGATGGGATGGCTGTCACTGATTGTGATTTATCAGTTGGTTCAGGTGTTAGCACCAGGTGGTATCGCCCTACTGGCGGTGGGTGGTGCAATATATACCTTAGGCGTGGTTTTTTATGTGTGTAAACGTATTCCCTATAACCACGCCATCTGGCATGGCTTTGTGCTGGGTGGCAGTCTGTGCCATTTTCTGGCGATCTACCTTTACGTTTAGCCGCTAAATATCACTCTGGCACCGTTTCTTGATGAAACAGAAACGGTGCTCAATGGCGAAATTATTCAGACAATGAATAGGGCAGTTGTTGCAGACTCAACTGACTTTCCGCTGCGTCGCGCACGCGCAATACGCTATCCGCTTCCAGATCGTTATTCAGTACCGCTTGCACCCACAGTGTTCCATCGCTTAACTGGCTGGCGGCGAGTATCGTACCGGTGCGACGCCAGTTTTCACCCATTTTCAGTTCCAGGTCTTCGCCCACTTCTGGCACGCGCGGTGAAGTGCCTGCTAGCCAATAGAGTGCCCGCTTGTTGGCACCGCGAAATTTTGCCCGTGCCACCATCTCCTGACCGGTGTAGCAGCCTTTATTAAAATTGATGCCGTTAATTGCCTGTATATTCGTTGCTTGCGGGATGAACTGCGCGCTGTTTACGTTGTCGATAATCGGCAGTGCGGATTCAATATCCAGTGACAGCCACTGTTGACTATCGGCCCATTGCACTCTGTCTGCCAGTATGGTACTCAGCGCGGCGGCACCTTCGTCGTTCAGTACCAGAAGGAAACGCTCAGCAGGAAGGGTAAAATGCAGGAATGTACCGAAGGGGTGGCTGACAACGGGATGCTCACTGCCCGGTAGTGCAGAGAAGACCTCGGCTAAACGTTCGCGTATAGTGCTTCCCGCAGCACCGATAAGCTGGAGATTGTCCTCTGCGGCGATAGTGGTTTTGGCAAAGACGGCGTATTTTTTTAACTCGTTTAACTGCGTATCACGCAGATTGCTACGTACCAGATAGGCGAAACCATCGTTGTGGGCAAACAGGCGCAGTGCGCTCCACATTTTGCCCTTGGCATCACAATGGCCGCAAAGTACATGTTGATCGGGGGCTAACGCATTAACATCGGCCGTCACCTGGCCTTGCAGGTAAGTGCGTGTGTCCGGGCCGGTAAGCGTCACTAGTGCCCAGTCATCAAGTGCTATTAGCGTAGCAGGAAGCTGCGCTGAGGCCGTGATGGAGTTTAATTTAACCGTTTGTGCAGCAAAGGGAAGTTGGGTTGCCATGTAACCATCCTCGCGAAGGTTTGCGTTTGGCCTAATGGTAAAAGAGCTTGCAGGGTTTGCAAGCAGTTATTCGTGCCATTGACCCATGATTTTCAGTTAGCATATTTGAAAGCGCTACTAAGCGTGCGCATGGTCGATAACCTTCTGCGCGATACGCTGATATGCGCTAAAATATGTCTAAATGTTACATTTAGTTGAGTGTTTATCTAGACATACGAGTTACACTACACGTTGGCCTTGATAAAAAGTAGGAAAAGCAATGGATATCGATAATAAGGCACGAATTCACTGGGCGTGCCGCCAAGGAATGCGAGAATTGGATATCGCAATTATGCCCTTTTTTGAACATGAGTATGATGTGCTAAACGATGATGACAAACGCGCTTTTGTGCGTTTATTGCAGTGCGATGACCCTGATCTGTTCAACTGGTTGATGAACCATGGTGAACCGGAAGATGGGGAACTGAAACGCATGATCTCTCTTATTCAGACGCGAAATAAAGATCGTGGTCCTGTGGCGCTGTGATTTACGCGTCTTCTGGCGCATGCAGGTATTTTCTTTGCTGATGCACGAGTTGTTGTTGATTCTGCTGGCACCGTGGCCGGACGGTTATGCGGTGTTCTGGCTATCGCTGATGACGCTGGTGGTGTTCAGGTTTATTGGTGGTGTTCAGGTTTATCCGTAGCCAGCGTAATATCAAAGCGCGTCACGGTGAAATCGTGTTGCAGGCTGAAGCAAACCTTGAGTGGCAGCATCATCGCTGACACATTATCCGCCATCTGTGGATGTTGAAAAACGGTATCTTACTGTCGCTTCGCCGCAGTGATGGCAAGCGGCGTCAGCGGCTCTGGCTAGCATCCGACAACATGGATAAGCAGGAATGACGGCATTTGCGTCAGCTGTTGTTGGAGCATTTGCGTCAACTGTTGTTGGAGAGTAAAGCGTGAGCGGGAGAAAACCCGGACGCACCGTAGTTTCAGGTTCAGTCGGCAGCATGCTGCCGACTGATGTCTATCGGGATATCTCCCGACGATTACAACTGCTCTGCCATTTCCTGTAAAATCTGCTCGCACCACTGCTGCAAGCACTCATCGCTCAGGTCATACTGATTCACTTCATCAAGTGCCAGCCCGACAAAGTGTTTCCCATCCGGTGTGAGCGGTTTGGTGGTAGTGAACTCATAGCCTTTATTGGACCAATAGCTAATAAAGTGGTGGACCAATAGCCAATAAAGGTTGCGCCGCTTGTGGCCAACTGTTGATGCAACATACTGAGCGCGTCAAGGAACCATTCACCATAGCCTAGCTGGTCACCCATGCCATACAGCGCAATGATTTTCCCTTGTAGATTCAACGAGGATAACCGTCCAAAACCTGAATCTCACCGAAATCCCACGTTGGGATACCTAGAATTAGGAATAGGAATTGATACTCTTCCATCTTCTGCGGATCGACATCTTTCACGTTATGCAGGTCGACCAGCGATTCCAGGTCGACCAGCGCAGCGATTCGCCCAAAATATCGCGAATCTTTTCCGCTGCCATCTCGGTGTAGCAGGTGCTGGAGCCGTAGAACAAACTAATTTTCATATGCAATTGCAGCGTGTTAAACAAACTTACCATTAGCCTAACTGAATCTTACAGCGAGGTATATATCCGTCATACTTCAAGTTGCAGGTGCGTTGGCTGCGTTCATTGACTGCTTTCTTGTAACTCTAATTATTTAGGACATCGCTTTGTCATTCCCGCGAAGGCGGGAATCTCTTGCAGATGAAACACCTTTCTTCTAACAGAGATCCCTGGCTTTCGCCGAGGATGACAAGGCGTAAGTTGAGTTGTCAGCAGATTGCGAGTGAAGGATTACTCTTTACCCGTATTCACGCTTGCCTGTGAGACTTAACCAAGCGTTTGGTGACGCGTTTCTTTGGTCAGCAATAATGCGATAAGCGTTAAAGATGCCATAGCGAACAGGTAAACACCCATGTAGAACAGCCCGTAGTTGGCTGTCAACCAGGAGGAAGAATATAAGGCGCAACTGATGCTCCCTGAATCGATGAGACGTTATAGGAGAACGAGGCACCGGTATAACGCACTTCAGTGGGGAACAGTTCAGGCAGCAACGCGCCCACCGGGCCGAAGGTTAATCCCATTAGGCCCAGCACCAGAAACAGCATCACTAACGATTGGCTGCCAGAACCTAACAGGGACGGGAGCAGCATCGCGAACGCCAGCATGCAGCAGGTAACCACAATCATGGTCTGGCGGCCATAGGTATCTGCCAGCAGCCCAGCAACCAGGAGCAGCAGACCAAAGGCGATAACTGCTACCATCAGCATCCACAGGAAGCTGTTACGCGAGAAACCCAGCCCTTTGTGGATTGGCGAGGTACCATAGGTCATGGAATAGACTGTCATGCTGTAGAACAGCGTATAGGTGGCAAGTATAATGAAGCGTATAGGTGGCAAGTATAAGTATAATGAAGGTGCCAATAATGGTGGCTTTCAGATGCTTGTTCAGCAGCGTTCCCAGCGGAATGCGGACTTTCTTGCCCGCTTCGATAGCGGCGGTAAACACGGGCGCTTCGTGCAGAGAGACACCACATACAGGCCGATCAAGACCAATACCGCAGAGGCAACGAAAGGCACGTGCCATCTCCAGGTCATGAACTGCTCTTCGCTTAACAACCAGGAGAGCAGCAGGAACGTGCCGTTTTGTAGAAGAAGAAGCCGATCGGTTCGCCCAACTACTGGAATAAGCCATACAGTGCGCGCTTGTGGGCTGGTGCGTTTTCGGTAGCCAGCAATGCTGCACCGCCCCATTCACCACCCAGACTCAGACCTTGACCAAAACGTGCCAATGCCAAGCAGCAACGGTGCGAAAATGTCAATGCTGTTGTAGGTCGGCAGCAGGCCGAGCAGCACGGTAGAGATCCCCATGGTCAGCAGGGAATCAACCAGCGTCACCTTACGGCCGACGCGATCACCAAAGTGACCAAATAGTGCAGAACCGATCTGACGTGCCACAAAGGCAGTAGCAAAGGTTGCGAGCGACTGTAGCGTCGCGGCGGTCGGATCGCCCTGCGGGAAGAAGATATGCAGGAAAATCAGTACAGTGGCAATGGCATAGATATAAAAATCGAAAAATTCGATCGTGGTTCCGATCAATGAATGAAGCGATAACAACCTTACTGCGGGAGTTAACTGGGGTTGCGTCCGCCTCTGCATCGAGAGTGGGAGTGATAGTGGCTTGCATAAGACTCTATTATCTTTTATCTTTTTTTATCGACAGAACTGTAATTCAAGTCACAGAAAAAAAGCATTTCAATGCTAAACTAAAAAGTGAAAAGTGGGGTTAAGCATTGAATTAAATTAACAGTTAAGGTTAAGCATTAACACACAATGAGTTGATTACAGTGTAAAATCCCCGGTTTTGGATGTGGAGATACAGTAGCTAACGTTGATGTAAGATGCCCGTTTTGTGAACATACAGCCTCTGTAAAAACACTTGTGAACATACAGCCTCTGTAAAAACACTTTTATGGTAAAAGTGCCCATCAGCGTTACCGTTGTCAGTCATGTAACGCACCTTCCAGCTCGATTATTCCTATCGTGCCTACCAACCAGGAATGACAGACCAACTCATTGACTTGGCAATGAATAATGCTGGTATTCGTGACACTGCCCGGGCGTTACATATTAGTATCAATGCCGTCGTGCGTACTTTAAAAAAAACATCTCCGCGGAGATGTAACATCGCTGCCACTGGATAACCTGCGAATTCAACTGATTTGCGAAGTGGATGAGATATGGTCATTTGTTGGCAACAAAAAACGACAGCGCTGGCGGTGGTATGCATGGGAGTCGCGTTTGAAGCGGATTATCGCTCATGCATTTGGCTCTCGAAGCAAGAAAACGCTGCGTATCGGGTTTCAGAGTGGCATTTTGGTGCACTGATGGCTACAGGGCTTACAACGACGAACTTCCAAAAGCAAAACACATTGTTGCAAACCGTATACACAGCGTATTGAGCGTAAAAATCTGATGCTGCGCAACCGATTGAAACGCTTCAATCGTAAGACGTTGGGGTATTCAAAATCATCCAAGAATGCACGATAGGCTCATCGGCACTTACATCGAACGCGAGTATTACGTTTGATGCTGTATCAACTTAGTTTGATGCTGTATCAACTTATTGAATACGCGGCCTACCAAACGGGCCAATGGTTCAATATCGGGGCCATTGGCCCTTTGACACCAGAAACAGAGAGGGTTGAGACATTGCAACAATTCCATATTTGCAACAATTCCATATTGGGCTCATTGCGTAACCCGACATCAATCACATGGTGAGACAACGCAGGCTCGACCACCTAACGGTGATAATTCCCCTTCTCCGCCACGGCAAGCGGAGAAGTGCCCAGAACCATCAACAATTCTACCAGTAGCTACTCCAGCGCAATAATCCGATCGAGGCTGACAATAGGATCAGACGCCAAAACAAAGCCCGACGTCAACCATGGAGAGAGCGCAGCCAATTTCAATAAATGACGGCGAGAAAAGGCACCAGATAAGCCAATAATGAGAAAAGTAATTATTATAATTACAATTTGTGTCGGATTATGTAAAATCCTCCTTCTGTTGCCAATTCCCCATCGGAGTCGGTGTGAATAGCTGTAGCTTAGAACAACAACATGCGAAATCAGACTCGTAATAGAAACGCGTTTTTTGCTCTCTGCGCCTGACGGGGCCTCACTCTTTCCCACTGCGCTGCTGCAAGCGCCACTAACACCGGGAATGCCATCATGGTTGCACGCTCTGACCAAAGGACAGCCAGAGCAGGCTGTTCCCTACCTGATATCCAGATGGTCGCAGTGGTATTTTGCGTTACTGGTTGCACCCTGGGTCTATATCCACCTGCGCCATCAGTGGCAACTCCCTTATCATCCTGGTCCTGGCGGACATTGCTTATGTGCAAAGCGAACAAGGTACGCCTGCAAAGCGAACAAGGTACGCCACAACGTTTTGTCCTCTCCTCGCTAGGCAGTCCGGTTGATGAGCGCCAGTGGCAGGCATTTTTACTGCTAATCGATGAACACATCACCCCCGTATGCTAACAACTCTCCGCACTCTCAGGGCTAAGTGCAACGCTGTTTTGGAATAATACTGGCGTGCGTTTTTTACCAGGCGATGAATCAGGCGGAACAAGAAGGGATATAAGTGCGACATACCACTGATTTTTATAAAATATAACTTGCCAACGGAGAAAAAATTGTCTGTATCTGTATAAATCGATCCGTTTACGTACCCTCACCCTCTGGTGAGCAAAAAAAAGAGCGTCGGCACTGCTGTCTGATTTATCGCCTGGAAGGCGGGGTATTCTGCCCGAGCTGCCCGCGTTTGCGAGCAGAACACCGCAAACGCACAACATGTGTAAAGGACTGACCACATTTTGCTGCTGCACTTATCACAATCACGCACGCAGGCAAATGAAATGTTATTTCTTTTTTTTCATACTCTCATTTCATATTAACGCAATAGATCTTCGTTCCTTTATCTATGTGAATGAGGTAAAAAATGAAAAAATATGCTCTGGTTACTGCCTGTGTGTTATGCCTATTTCCCCTCTCTGCTACCGCTGCGCAAGTCACCAATGTTACCGCTTCCGGCTATGACTCCGATAAGGGCCATAGCCCAGCCAACATTGCTGATGGCAACAACAAAACGCGCTGGGCAGTAAACGGTGAAGTTTGGGTACAGTAAGAACTCGATAAGGCACAATCCATTGAAAACTTTGTCTTGGTGCTGTTCAAAGCGGAAGAACACAAGCTGAAGTTCTCTGTGTCCTATTCCGCTGATGGTAAGAGTTGGACCAAGCTGGCTGATAATCTGGTCACGTCTAACGATGCCAAAGAGAGCGAAAAATTCACCTTCCCCGCGGTCAACGCGTGCTTTATCAAGCTGGAAACGTTTGGCACTGTAGTGGCACACTGAATTTTGCCACCTGAACAGAGGTGATATGCTCACCTCAGGACAACACAGGTGCCCCAATGAAAAAAAGAAATTTCAGTGCAGAGTTCAAACGTGAATCTGCTCAGTTTAGTTGTCGATCAGAGCTACACCGTTGCTGAAGCAGCCAAAGCCATGGATATCGGCCTCTCAACCATGACCCGCTGGGTCAGACAATTACGGGACAAACGACAGGGAAAAACACCTAAAGCCTCTCCCATTCTTCCAGAACAAATTGAAATACGTGCGCTGAAAAAAAACTACAACATATTGAAATGGAAAAAGAAATATTAAAAAAGGCTACCGTGCATTAAATATTAAAAAAGGCTACCGTGCATTAAAAAAGGCTACCGCGCTCTTGATGTTAGACTCTATGAACGGCTCTCGTTAATCTGAAAACTCAGGGCGCATTATCACGTGCCACACTCTGCCACGTGTTTCAGGGTTCACTGCAGCAGCTATAAATACTGGAAATGCCGTCCTGATAAACCGGACAGAAGGTGTACAGAGCTGCGCAGCCAGATTCAGGAACTGCACAACATCAGTCATGGCTCAGCCGGGGCGAGAAGTATCTCCGCAATGGCAACGCTCAGGGGCTTCAGGATGGAGCGCTGGCTTGCTGGCAAAATCATGAAAGAGCTGGGGCTTGTAAGCTGCCAGCAACCGAAACACAGAGATATATACGCGGTGGTCGGGACCATGTTGCCATACCGAATTATCTTGAGCGCCAGTTCGCTGTCACAGAACCTAACCTGGTGTGGGGCGGCGATGTGACATATGTCTGGACAGGAAAACGCTGGGCGTACCTTGCTGTTGTTCTAGACCTGTTCGCCAGAAAACCGGTGGGCCGGGCAATATCGTTCTCACCGGACAGCCAGCTGACCACTAAGGCGCTGGAAATGGCTTTTGAAAACCGGGGCAGGCCATCAGGGCTAATGTTCCACAGTGAGCAGGGCAGCCATTATACAATCAGGCAGTTCTGTCAGTTGCTGTGGCGTTACCGGATAAAGCAGAGTATGAGCCGGCGCGGAAACTGCTGAGATAATAGCCCGATGGAGCGCTTCTTCAGAAGCCTGAAAAATGAATGGATACCGGTAATGGGATAATGGATACCGGTAATGGGATACGGGAGCTGCACCGAAGCAGCCCGCTCCATAACGGACTATATCGTGGGATATTACAGTGCACTCAGAGCGCACGACTATAACGTTGGGTTACCACCAAACGAATCGGAAAATCGGTTCGAAAAACTCTAAACCCGTGGCCAGTTTTAGTTGACCACTACATTTTGGCGGGTACTTGCTCAGAGACATCAATCGGCTTACGTGCCAACATGATAAAGTGGGTGGTGTTTTGGATCTGGTTTGACAGGTTATGTTCCAGTACGCGCAATTGATAAAGTAATCCACCGGCCTCGCTGCCCAGCGCGGCGGCGTGGGGTGAATTCAATGAGGCGACTTTTTCCATCGCAGCCGCTGTACTTTCACAATATTCGATTTTCCACTGTGGATAACGCTGGATAAAATAGCTGCACTGCTGGAATGGTTGTGGATGGCTGTAAACGGTCGTAATTTGGCTTAAATTCGTGTCGGTAGCGACCAGCATACAATGATCGATGGGGTGGGTAAGTTCGCCCACAATCAACAGCCCGGTATATTGCAGGAGATCGCACACATCATTATCATTGATTACACCTGGCGTGGTGTTCTCAATGGGCAGAACACCGTAGTCCGCTTGACCGGTTTCCACCATCGCGAATATATCCTGAAACTTCTGGCAGCCGCACTCAACCAACTGTTCAAAATGGCGCGCGGCATATCGCCTGGAAGCCAGATGGGAGTAGGAGCCCTTGGGTCCAAGAAAGGCGATACGCGCAGAGTGGGCTACGCTGGGGTTAAGATGGTGCTGCAACAGCGCCTGCTGCGTTAGCACTGAGTCTTCAATAATCAGTTGAAACAGGCGCGTAATATAATGCCCATTAAGATGATAAGGTTTTGCCGCTTCGATAAGCTTATCCAGTAAATCTCTTTCTCGTTCTTTGTCGCGAATCGGGCTATGCGTATGTAACTTCGTGCGTGCCACTTCCAATGCCAACTCTCGCCGTTCGGCCAGCAGTTCAAGCAGTTTTAAATCCAACTCGGTGATGCGCTCACGTAAGGCAAGTAAAGGGGTGTCTGTCATGGTTGTGTTACCTGTAAACTCATTTTCCATACAGTGCGTATAATAAGTGCATAAAAATCTATGGTCACCCCAATTTGTGCAACACTGATTTTGACTAATGGTGGGCTTGCTTCAATCTATCCGGCGTCTCTGTGGGCGAGATGCCCGCGCTTCGATGAGTTCCGCGCCTGGTGAGATGAGTTCCGCGCCTGGTGAACCTGAAAAGGCCCTCGGCTTCAGTGAGCTATTTTTGTCGTCAAGTTTTTCAGCAGGCTGATATGACATTCATGTCATCAATAATCAGTCTTCGCAAAACCAGATAGGTAACTGCTGTTTAATTACTTAATACTCAGTCTGTTGATGTAGTTCTACATAACATCAGGCCTGATATTCATTGTGATTAGTTGTGATTGACCAGGCTATTCGCGCTAGTTTATTTGCCAGAGCGCAGGCGACAATATTTGAATGTTTGTTATCGAGTTGCCCCACGAACCCATTCAGCAAGCCAGCCCTGCTGATGTTCAAGTCGCATCATGAACGAGCGGGCACATTGAACCAGAAGTTTGCGTAAATTTTTATCACCTCGTTTGCTTATCCCCAGCAGAGTCGGTTTGCCTCCTGTACTGTATTGTCGCGGTACGGTACAAGCCCTGTGGAAGCCGCAAAATCCCCTGCTACATGAAAATTGTTTTCTATCGCCGAGCGGTGATGAAAATAAGCTGAAATAAGCTGGCAGTAATCGGCCATACCCCTGGAATTGTCATAATTTATTTGCTGTGCAGTATCATCAGCTTTGATTGACTGATTTAATTCTGATTCCAGCGCTGTTATTTTATTATTTGATTTTATTATTTGCTCGACAAGGTAAAGATAGTGGGCATGTAACTTAACCAGCAGACGGCTCAGGTATTCGGGGATTTCGTGCTCAGCCAGCACCAGAGACAGTTGCTTTATTATCGCCTCGCCGATTGGCAGGCTTATCCCAAACTCCAGCAGAAAACCGTGGATCTGGTTAGTGGTTTTTACTTTATCTCTGATAAGAGATTCCCTGACCCGATGCAGTGCTCGCATCGCCTGCTGAACCTCAGTTTTCGGCTGAACAAAATGCATGGACGGCCGGGATGCGGCTTCACATATCGCTTCTGCATCAACAAAATCATTTTTATTGCTCTTGATAAACGGACGCGCAAACTGCGGAGAGATAAGTTTTGCTTCATGGCCGCTATCATTGATACGCCGCGCCATCATAAAGTGTGTCCCGGCACTAGCTTCCATAACAACAACCGAGGACGGGCACGTCGTCAAAAACTGTATTAGCTTTGTGCGCGTAAACTTCTTACGCAGAAGCGCCTTACCTGACTTATCCTGGCAATGAATGTGAAAAGAATGTTTACCGAGATCGATACCAATAAGAGTAACGTTTTCCATGATGGCCTCTCCTGAAAGAAAAACACCCGCCAGCGTACCGCTCACAGAGTGGGGGGTGACCATCTCATTAGGCCGGGGAAACCCGGCTTTTGAGGTTACTGACAAACTGACCTACTCTCACCGTCATTCCCACACACTTCCGTCATTCCCGCGAAGTCGTGAATCTCTTGCAGAAGAAACGCTCTTATTCTCATAGAGATCCTCGGCTTTCGCTGAGGATGACAAAGGGGAAAGGCTCACCAAGAGAAAACCCTGCCTTCTGCGTTGATTACAGCAGATCTTCAATCATTTTTCCCAGTTTGCTCTGATCGATAGCAAACTTGCGGATACCGTCTGCCAGTTTATCAACGGCCATAGGATCCTGCTTGTGCTGCCAGTAGAACTCGGCTTCAGTTATTTTCCTCGGACGCTCTTTGATCTCACCGCTGTAAGCCAGTTTGCGCGGCACATCGCCGGTAGATTCTGACAATTCTTTCAGCAATGCAGGCGCAATGGTCAGGCGATCGCAGCCAGCTAGCTCAAGAATTTCGCCGCTGTTACGGAAGCTGGCCCCCATCACCACGGTTTCATAACCGTGCGCTTTGTAGTACTCGTAGATTTCAGTAACGGAGATAACGCCAGGATCTTCCTGCGGTGCATACTCTTTCTTATCCGTGTTGTCTTTGTACCAGTCCAGAATACGGCCTACAAACGGAGAGATCAGGAAGACATCCGCTTCCGCACAGGCACGCGCTTGTGCAAAAGAGAACAGCAGTGTCAGGTTACAGTTAATACCTTCTTTTTCCAACTGCTCGGCGGCACGGATGCCCTGCCAGGTTGAAGCCAGCTTGATCAGAATACGATCGTTACTGATGCCCGCATCGTTATACAGCTTGATCAGATGCTTGGCTTTGGCAACGCTCGCTTCAGTATCATAAGAGAGGCGAGCATCAACTTCCGTGGAGATACGTCCAGGGATCAGTTTCAGGATTTCCAGACCAATATTGACGGCCAGTTTGTCCGTGGCATCGACAAGCTGCTGTTCCCGTTTGCTGCTCTGCTCACGAGCCCATTTCACCGCGTCTTCAATCAAAGAGCGGTATTCAGGAATTTGCGCCGCGTTCAGAATCAGGGAAGGGTTTGTGGTAGCATCCTGCGGTTTGTAGAGCTTCATCGCGGCGATATCACCGGTATCAGCCACTACCGTGGTCAATTGGCGTAAGGAAGTCAGTTTATCCGTCATGTTGGCATATCTCGTTGTAGGTATATGAACGTCGTCTTGTGTTTCTTACTGATCGCTTATTTTTCGATAATAACACGCACCGTCCCCCATGCAAGACAGCCTTTTCCTGTTACAGCCATCGCCCCTTTTTTCCGTGTTTTTTGCTACAGTACTTGCAACAAAAACAGGGGACCCATGCCATGTTGATCACCATTTCGCCAGCGAAAACGCTGATTTCGCTGGCGAAAACGCTGGATTACACCAGCCCATTATCCACTGAGCTTACACACAGCCCGCGTTGCTGGACAACGCCAGCGAACTGATCTCCCAGTGTAAACGGCTCACACCGGCACAGATCGCCTCGTTGATGGGCATCAGTGACAAACTGGCGGATCTCAACGCGGGACGTTTTAGCGAATGGCAGCCCCATTTCACACCCGACAATGCGCGCCAGGCACTGTTAGCCTTCAAAGGTGACGTGTATACCGGGCTTGCCGCAGAAGATTTCAGCGAGGAGGATTTCGATTTTGCCCAGCAGCATCTGCGCATGTTATCCGGGCTGTATGGCGGACTATGCCCGCTGGACCTGATGCAACCCTATCGTCTGGAAATGGGCACACGGCTGGAGAACAAGGCTGGCAAAGATCTTTATCACTTCTGGGGCGATACCATCACTCAGCACCTAAATCAGGCATTACAGGTACAGGGGGCGATGGCATTCTTGTCAACCTGGCGTCTGATGAATACTTCAAATCCGTCAATGTCAACAAGCTCAACGCTACGCTGATAAAATTGGTATTTCTGGATGAGAAAAACGGCACGTTCAAAGTGATCAGCTTCTACGCCAAGAAGGCGCGTGGTTTGATGAGCCGTTTCATTATGAAAAACCGGCTGTCGCAGGTTGAGCAACTGCACGATTTCAATCTGAAAGGTTACTTCTTTGCGGAATATGGCGCGACCAGGCAGGAATTGATCTTTAAACGCCACGCGCAGTAAAGGTTATCGTTCCCTTCACTGCACTGCGCGGGGAACATGAACAACGACAGTTATAACAACAGAGGTTGTGCGAGAGCAATTCCAGATCCGCACGCTGCGCCAGCGCTTCCGGCAGATCCAGCGTTTTACCCAGAATCTCTTCTACGCTCTCTTTGAATTTCGCAGGATGCGCCGTCCCCAGGAACAAGCCGAAATCGCCTGGCTGAAGTTGGTTGCGCAGCAGACGATAAGCAATGGCCGCATGCGGTTCGGAGGTGTAGCCCAGCGTTTCCAGTTCATGCATGGTCGCTTTGGTCACGTCATCACTCACTGCACCAAATCCCAGCGTTGGCAGCGCCCAGTTTTTACGACGGAACAGCTCCGTTCTGCAGATAGTTATCTTGCAGCCAATTAGCCAGACGCTGCGCCTTTTCCATATCGTCGAACATGGAAAACAGCGTCGGCCCTGAAACGGAGATACCGCACGCAGCGCACCGATATCTTTTGCCGCCTGACGCGCCTCGGCAAACCTAGGCAGCAGGCGCGTACGGTACAGCTCGGCAATCACATCCTGCATCAACTCCGCCGCCAGCGCAGGCTGGCGGATGTGACAAGCATGAAATAAAGCCCGCCAGATAACGGCCATGGTTGATGCAATCCTGACGGCGATACTGTGCGGGCAGAATGGCGCGTGATTCCGCAGTGGACACTTTGATCCCAGGATAGGTCATGACCCACAGCTAATCATCAAACGCAGGCACTGGCTGGCTGATGATGCGGTTTTGCTCGATCATCAGTTGAATACCGCCCAGGAAGCACCGCGTGATATTATCGTAGTGCACGCTGCCAGAAATACGTCCTTCCAGCTCAGCCATCAGCGCCAGCAAACGCGTATCATCCAGCGGCTTGCCACAAAATTCATTCATCGCCATCAGGCCGGCAACCACGGAATAGGCACTGGACCCTAGGCACGAGCCGATCGGCATGTTCTTTCCCAGCGTCATGGCAGAGGAATGGTTTTCCCCACTTCCTGGCAAAACCGCTCCCAACACTGGTAGACAATGTTCTCTTTCGGCTCACTCGGCAGTTTGCCGACAAAACGGCCTTCATTGCGCAAGATAAAGCTATCGGCTGCCATTACGGTTACGCAATAGCCCAACAGAGCGCCATCAACAGGCGTTACCACCGCGCCCAGCACATCAAACCCAACGCTGACGTTGCCGATCGAGGCGGGCGCATAAATTTTAACCATCATTTACTCCTGATTTCCATGACAGCGTGCGCAACAGATCGGCAAACATACCGGCCGCTGTCACATCATTACCCGCGCCATAACCGCGCAGCACCAGCAGCAATGGTTGGTAATACTGGCTATAGAACGCCAGCGCATTCTCACCGTCTTTTACTTTGAACAGCGGATCCTTACCGCCCACTGCGCTAATTTGCACTTTGCAGAGCTCTTCTTCAATCACGCCGACATAACGCAACACTTTACCTGCTTCCCGTGCGTGCGCCACTTTTTCACTGAATTGCGCATCCAGCTCTGGTAAACGCGCCATCATAAAGGTATCGACATCGCCCGAAGCATCAAAGGACGCCGGCAACACCAACTGAACATCGATATCGGCCAGTTCCAGCTTATAGCCCGCTTCACGAGCCATAATCAACAGATTGCGTGCCACATCCATGCCGGACAGATCGTCACGCGGATCTGGCTCGGTGTAACCATTGGCTTTCGCCTGCAACGTCGCCTGCGACAAGCTCATCCCTTCATCCAGCTTACCGAAGAGATAAAGGAGAGCGACCCCGAGAGGATCCCGGTGAAACGCAGCAACTCATCCCCGACATTCAACAGGTTTTGCAGGTTTTCAATCACCGGAAGCCCGGCACCAACGTTGGTGTCATACAGGAATTTACGGCGTGATTTACCGGCAGAGCTGCGCAGTTGCTAGTAATAGTTCATGGAACCGGTGTTAGCCTTTTTGTTTAGCGTGACGACATGGAAGCCATCGGCCAGGAAGTCAGCATACTGATTGGCCACCGCCTGATTAGAGGTACAGTCCACGATAACCTGGTTAAGTAGATGATACTCTTTCACCAGACGAATCAGGCGCCCAAGATTGAAGGATTCACGCGCCTCATTCAGTGCTTCACGCCAGGAGTCCTGCGCAATGCCGTTAATATTGGTTAGCAAGGCTTTGGAGTTGGCAATACCGCAGACGCGCAGATCGATATGTTTCTACTTCAACCACAGCTGCTGGCGATGAATCTGCTCCAGCAAAGCACCGCCCATGCCGCCTACACCGATAACGAACACATCGATCACCTGATCGGTATTAAACTGCATCAGGTGCGCCGCCCGCACGCCAGTCACCGCCACGTCGTTATCCACCACCACAGAGATAGAGTGCTCAGAGGAACCCTGCGCAATCGCGATGATATTGATATTGGCGCTGGCCAATGCGGAGAACAGGCGGGCAGAGAGGCCGCGCAGCGTGCGCATACCATCACCCACCACAGAAATGATCTCCAGACGTTCGGTAATATCCAGCGGCTCCAGCACGCCGTCTTTCAGTTCCAGATAGAATTCATCTTCCAGCGTTCTCTTGGAACGGGCCAGTTCGCTTTGCGACACACAGAAGCTGATGCTGTACTCGGAAGAGGACTGAGTGATCAGCACCACCGAGATGCCCGCACGGAACATCGCCGCAAACACACGCGCTGCCATCCCCACCATGCCTTTCATGCCTTGGCCGGAGACATTAAACATCGCCATATTGTTCAGGTTGGTGATGCCTTTTACTGGATATTGGGTATCAGTGCTGTCTAAACCAATCAGTGTGCCGGGCGCTTGAGGATTTTCGGTATTTTTAATCAGGCAGGGAATTTGGAACTGGGCGATGGGGGCGATAGTACGGGGGTGAAGCACTTTGGCACCGAAGTAAGAAAGCACCATCGCTTCCTGATACGACATCGACTTCAGCAGTCTCGCATCAGGCACCTGACGCGGGTCGCAGGTGTATACACCGTCCACATCAGTCCAGATTTCACAACAGTCTGCGCGTAAACAGGCGGCCAAGACGGCAGCAGAGTAGTCAGAACCGTTGCGGCCCAGTACCACCAGTTCCCCTTTATCATTACTCGCCGTGAATCCCGCCATCAGAATCACGTGATCGGAAGGAATGCCTTGCTCGGCGATACGGCGCGTGGATTCTGTGATATCCACGGTAGACTCCAGATAATGTCCCTGCGCCAGCAAGCGTTTTACCGGATCGATAACCGATACCTTATAACCGCGCGCCTGGAATACCGCTTCCATGATGGCAATGGAGAGTTTCTCGCCACGACAGATGATACTGGCATTGACGCTGTCCGGGCACTGCCCCAGCAGTGAAATGCCGTGCAGAACCTGCTTCAGCTGACCCAGCTCTTGCTGTACCAGCGTGGACAAGCGTTCATACGGGAAACCCGGCTGGGATCCCGCCAGCCCCTTGAGCAGAGAAGAAAAGATAGTTTCGGTATCGTTGATATGTGGCAGAATATCTTGGTTCGTAACGGTTTTATCAATCATCGCCACCAGGTGGTTGGTGATTTTCGCCGGGGCAGACAGTACGGTGGCTACCTGCCCCTGACGCGCATTGCTCTCGATGATATCGGCAACGCGCGCAAAACGCGACGCATTCGCCACGGAAGTCCCGCCAAATTTCAACACTCGCATTTTTATCTCTTCTCCTGAGTTTCAGTCACCAAAACGCGCCGTGCGCTTTTGGCTGCCGCTGCTGGCGGCCCGGGTCGGCGGAGCCTGCTCTTCGCCGTAAAAAAAAGCCCGCACCTAAACAGTGCGGGTGCGGGCTTTTTCAGATTCTTTTCTACTTTTCTACGCGTCAGCCCGTTTTCTACGCTACGCTTCTACTTTTCTTTTTCTACGCGTCAGCCCGTTTTCTACTCCTCTACTCTTCTATTCTACTCTATTCTACTCCTCTACTCTTTCTTCTATCTTTTTTCTACTCCTCTACTCCTACTCCTCTACTCTCTACTACTCTACTCTTTTCTTTCTTCTACTCCTCTACCTTCTACTCCTCTACTATTTATTTACTACTCCTCTACTACTCTTACTCTACCTCCTCTACTACTACTCCTCTACGCTCTACGCGTCAGCCCGTTTTCTACGCGTCAGCCCGCACCATTACTACCAGTAATGGTGGTGGTCAGGCTAATTTGACGCATGCGTCAAATATACGCATGCGTATAATAAAGGACTCTTGATCAACAAATCGGTTTCTATCCCCTATTAGTTAAGGCAATCGCGACATGAAGTCAATGGATTTCTTTTTTTCATCTCACTTCAGTGCCTTCTCAATATCGTGTAGCAGCGTATGCTGCATGGCAGTATCGCGTTGCTGTAACAGCCTGATGCGTTGCATTAGCCAATCACGCAGTTTCTCGTCATCGTCTATCTGCAACGTCACCAACAGCTTTCTAGTTTAGCCGATGACGCAGCGCTACCAACTGCCTGGCTTGAGCGGTTTCGGCAGTCTCTGCCTGTACCTGCATCAGTTGCGCCAACCGGTCAACCGGTAACAATAGACCATGACGGCCTGCCCTAAATTTAGGAACCATGACGGCCTGCCCTAAATTTAGGAACGGGTAGTGTGCCTGTATCGGCACACCCGTCAATATATCTGCCAACGCCAATTCATCGTTGGTGAGGCCAGAATCTTCACTGCCAAACACCAGCGCTGCCGAACCGACCTACTGCTGTTTCTCCTGCATCAGCCCGAGCAATTCTGTCGGCGTGCAGTAGTAACAGTAATAGTGAAACCTGGCTCGCGAGCGCGCCGTCGTAGCGACGGTAAAATCCATGTCGGCCAATGCATCAGCCAGAGTATGGTAGCAGGTCACATTATCCAGAATATCACCGGCCCCACACGCCATCCGGCGTGCACCTGGCTTAAGGTGTGCCTGACTGTCAACAATACGCAGTGAATGAAATCCCATGTTTTTCATGGCCCTGGCTGCTGCTCCCACGTTCTCTGGGCGAGCTGGCGCGACCAGCACAATAAAAAACTGCACAAAACAAAAAACTGCACAAAACCTCTAAAGAAGAGAAAATGGCTGACGAACGTGCGATACCCGGTATGCGCCGTCCCCCCACTCGGTCTTTTAATTTAATATAAATGAAACATTTGAGCGTCATAAATGAAACATTTGAGCGTCACCTTACGTAAAGAATGCGGGTCAGGCTTTTACGTAAATGCGGGTCAGGCTTTTACGTAAAAAATGCGGGTCAGGCTTAAAAAGGGATAAAAAATCAAAAACTCATTTTATATGCTTTAATATCAATATACTATAATGATAGTCATTGCTAGATGACGTTTCGCGTTCGTTGCGGTCGCTTGCGCTACTGAATCGTATTAAAATCAGGCAGATTGTGACTTAAGTTGGTAATCTTATAAGTATTTTTCACAAAACAGTTAACGTGATACTTCACAAAATAGTTAACGTGCTACAATGAAATTTGATATATGTTCAACAGAACCGTAGATTTGTGAGCGATCAAAATCGGCGCTTACTGTTAAGTTACTGTTAATAAGGTTAAACTATGCACCACTTTAGGCGTAGTTGAGTTAGCCTGATTATCATCTGATATCGCCGGTTATCACGTAGAAAGCACTGGCGCTGCCCGCGCAACTGACTTACGCGGAATTTTGTCAGCGTCAGGCAACCGATACTCAGAGATGTCGTTGCTGTAGCAGCATGCCGCATCGGGTGAAGTAAGGCATGCACCAGGAACGTATTTGCGTACTTTAGTCTACATTGTGAGAGTGAGCGTATTCTTTGCGCATCAAGCTCCGGTAAGAGCCCAATAACCTCCACCTCGCGTGCGGCACGAAAAGACCGATGGAGACTTCTGTACTTCCGAATTCTATAATTAGTTAGCAATTTTAGGTAGCAAACATGCAGACCACGCACATTCTTATTGTCGAAGACGAATTGGTAACTCGTAACACCCTCAAGAGCATTTTTGAAGCTGAAGGATATGTCGTTCACGAAGCCACCGACGGCGCTGAAATGCACCATATCCTGTCCGAACATGATATCAATCTGGTAATCATGGACATCAATCTGCCCGGCAAAAATGGCCTGTTGTTGGCACGCGAACTGCGTGAACAGGCCAGCGTTGCGCTGATGTTCCTGACCGGACGTGATAACGAAGTGGATAAGATCCTCGGCCTGGAAATCGGTGCGGATGATTACATCATCAAACCGTTTAACCCACGTGAGTTGACTATCCGTGCGCGTAATTTGCTGTCCCGCACCATGAATTTGGGTGGTGTGAGCGAAGAGCGTCGTCTGGTAGAAAGCTACCGCTTCAATGGTTGGGAACTGGACATCAACAGCCGTTCGCTGATTAGCCCAGCGGGTGAGCAGTACAAACTGCCGCGCAGCGAGTTCCGTGCGATGCTGCACTTCTGCGAAAACCCAGGCAAGATTCAGACCCGTGCCGAACTGTTGAAGAAAATGACCGGCCGCGAGTTGAAACCGCACGACCGCACCGTCGACGTGACGATTCGCCGCATCCGTAAGCATTTCGAATCCACTGCCGATACGCCGGAAATCATCACGACCATTCATAGTGAAGGCTACCGTTTCTGCGGCGATCTGGAAGACTAACGTCGCGCCGCCAGTTACTACAACAATGACAGGCCGCCTACTCCCACCGTCATTTCAGCGAAGGCGGGAATCTCTTGCAGGTGAAACGCGTTTCTTCTTATGGCAGAGATCCTCAGCTTTCGCCGAGGATGACGAAGTAAGTGACTCTACCATCAGTCTGAGGCCGAAACCCTCCAGATTTTTGTCTTTTATTGTCGACTCAGATTACGCTATTGTCGACTCAGATTACGCTCTCGTCAATCGCTTTTTATGCCTAATGCCTGTTTTTATTCGCGCCCAGCCGTTACATTCAGCGGTGAAGTATCGACCACGTTCTAGCCTTGTAGTAAAATAATCCCTAAATCCATCAGAAGTTGACCTGCCTGATTCATATCAAGCTTCACGCCGTCGAGTTCGGTATCCCTGATATTAAGGTTCCCCAATTCAGCGCCAGTGAGGTCACAAAATGTAAAATTAGCTGAGCGCCAGTCAAACTCGTTAAATTCCCCGCCTGAGAGCTCTAATCCAATACAATAAAGGAAGCACCAAATACATTTACCGCCGCCCAGCGGTTTTCCCATAGTTCACATTTCTCTAATTGTAGTGGCACACTGAATTTGGCCACCTGAACAGAGGTGATATGCTCACCTCAGGACAACACAGGTGCCCCAATGAAAAAAAAGAAATTTCAGGGCAGAGTTCAAACAACGTGAATCCGCTCAGTTGTTATCGATCAGAACTACACTGTTGTTGTTATCGATCAGAACTACACTGTTGCTAAGACTACCGCGCTCTTGATGTCATCTCTCTGAACGGCTCTCGTTAATCAGAAAACTCAGGGCGCGTTATCACGTGGCTACACTCTGCCACGTGTTCAGGGTTCACCGCAGCAGCTATCAGGGTTCACCGCAGCAGCTATAAATACTGGAAATGCCATCCTAATGAACCGGACAGAAGGCGTACAGAGCTGCGCAGCCAGATTCAGGAACTGCACAACATCAGTCATGGCTCAGCCGGGGCGAGAAATATCGCCGCAATGGTAACGCTCAGGGGCTTCCGGATGGAGCGCTGGCTTGCCGGCAGAATCATGAAAGAGCTGGGGCTTGTAAGCTGCCAGCAATCGAAACACAGATATATATGCGGTGGTCGGGAATATGTTGCCATACCGAATTATCTTGAGCGCCAGTTGGCCGTCACAGAACCTAACCTGGTGTGGGGCGACGATGTGACATATGTCTGGACAGGAAAACGCTGTGCGTACACCTTGCTGGCTGTTGTTCTCGACCTGTTCGCCAGAAAACCGGTGGGCTGGGCAATATCGTTCTCACCGGACAGCCAGCTGACCACTAAAGCGCTGGAAATGGCTTTTGAAAACCGGGGCAGGCCATCAGGGCTAATGTTCCAGAGTGAGCAGGGCAGCCATTATACAATCAGGCAGTTCTGTCAGTTGCTGTGGCGTTACCGGATAAAGCAGAGTATGAGCCGGCGCGGGAACTGCTGAGATAATAGCCCGATGGAGCGCTTCTTCAGAAGCCTGAAAAATGAATAATGAATAGATACCGGTAATGGGATACGGGAGCTGCACCGAAGCAGCCTGCTCCATAACGGACTGTATCGTGGGATATTACAGTACACTCAGACCGCACGACTATAACGGTGGGTTACCACCAAACGAATCGGAAAATCGGTTTTGGAAAAACTCTAAACCCGTGGCCAGTTTTAGTTGACCACTACAGTTTGGTCCAGCCTTATTGTAAGGCAAAAATTGTAAGGCAAATTTTTAATACGTTAATATTCCAAATGTATATGCTATTTAGGGTCAAGTATTCAATGTGTTGATTACAGTGTAAACTCTCCAGTTTTGGATGTGGAGATACAGTGGCTAAAGTTGATGTAAGATGCCCGTTTTGTGAACAGACAGCCTCTGTAAAAAAACACAGTTATGGCAAAAGTGCCCATCAACGTTACCGTTGTAAGTCATGTAAACGTACCTTCCAGCTCGATTATTACTATCGTGCTTGCCAACCGGGAATGACAAACCAAATCATTAACTTGGCAATGAATAATGTGGGTATTCGTGACACTGCTCGGGCGTTACATTTAGTATCAATGCCGTCGTGCCTACCTTAAAAATTCTCGCCGCGGAATGTAACAACACTGTCACTGGATAACCTGCAAATTCAACTGATTTGCGAAGTGGATGAGATGTGGTCATTTGTTGGCAACAAAAAACGACAGCGCTGGCGGTGGTATGCATGGGAGCAGCGTTTGAAGCGGATTATCGCTCATGCATTTGGTTCTCTGAGCAAGAAAACGCTGCATATCGGATTTCAGAGTGGCATTTTGGTGCACTGATGGCTACAGGGCTTACAACGACGAACTTCCAAAAGCAAAACACATTGTTGGCAAACTGTATACACAGCGTGTTGAGCGTGAAAATCTGACGCTGCGCAACCGATTGAAACGCCCCAATCGTAAGACGTTGGGGGATTCAAAATCATCCGAAATGCACGATAGGAGCATCGGCACTTACATCGAACGCGAGTACATCGAACGCGAGTATTAGGTTTGATGCTGTATCAACTCATTGAATATACGACCACGTTTTGTTTTGTCAGAAATAAAAAAGGAAAAAATGGTATCGAAGCGATTATCGATTTCACGCAGATAGCGGATCATGGCTTGCGGATCGGATTCATTATCTAACACCCAGTCGTGCACAACGGTATCATGCGCCATCAGCGAAGAGATAAAAATAGGGCGCAGCAGATCCTGCTGAATTTCTGAATAGACATTGTGACTGATGAGCGGCAGGGTAATTTATTTGATCTCCGCTTCTAGAGATTGTTGAGCCACTTTAAAGCTGGTCCAACTGATGATCAGAAATGCGGTCAGTAACATGACAGTGAACAACATGGCTGCTCGTGTTTTATTTAACCATACAGCGCTTGTCATTAGATCTACACGCAAAGCTGTACCCTCATAGTGTTCTGTGAGGGAGTGAAGGACACCGCTGATTATGCATCAAGATGATGCATGCAGCTAACTGAAAGCATCAAGATGATACATGCAGCTAACTGAAAAGATGATACATGCAGCTAACTGAAGTTAAGCAGTCGCCTGACAAAACGGCAAACAGGCGTGTCATTTCTGTTGCGCGTCCTCCAAATGTTGCTCAAGCGAAAGTCGAAAGCCATTCAATGTCATGTTTTGTAGACTAATGTCGCCTTCGGCAAGGGGGGTGAGCGAGCGATTTATCCTGTGGTTAAATCGAGGGTTATTTAGGCACGCCATACGGGAAAGACAATCATGCCGCCGATGATGACAAGCCAACAGGAACCCGCCACCGCTTTGCTGTTGATTAATGAAAAATCAATGAAGGGAGCCTGCACACGCAAAGAGGTACTGGCTCAGCTGACGGCGCAGGGACTGCGGGTGATCGTTCCCAACGCAGAGATGACGGCAGCCGCTCCGGGCATGGTGGCGGTATGACGGTAGACGGTAGAACAGCGCGCCGCGCCAGATGACGGGCTGCTTGATGTCTATAGCCTTGAAGTGACCATTGGTGGCAGATGATTGCGTTGATCCCATTTCTACGCTGTGGTACTCAAGGGTATTGACGTCAGGTGCGGGCTTTTACACGACGGAGTTGATACTGAACACCCGGCGACCGCACTACATCAACACGGATGGTGAGCTGATTGGCCGCACACCAGCATATTTTACCGTTGAACAGAAAGCCATTGAGGTGTTTGCTCCGCGCTGATTCAGAGGAGTAAATACGCCCCTGAACGTCATTGCAGTTTATTCCTTATTTGAAAACGCGAAAACGGGTTTCGTCATCAATATAGGTTTTCTCACCAGCCGGTTGCTCAATGGAGCCGAACGGTAACTGTGCCCGCAGCAAACGAGGCCAGTTTTTTTTCTGTGGGCTCAAAAGTATCCGCAGGCACAATTTTTTGGAGCTGATGTTTGACGATATCCCACAGTTTCTTATGCTGCGCGCCGAACAAGATCACGACGCGAGAGCTTTGCGAGTTGAAAGATGACGGGCTCTGCTTAACCGCTGTAGTGACAATCTCGGTGATTTTCTCTTCAGAAATCGGCAGGTGTGAACCGATGGCATAGATGGAACGGCGAACCTTGATAGCCTGCAAAATGCGTTGCTCATGCGTTATTCCCCTCTAATCATTCCTCATCAGGATGTGATGTCGCAACCTTGGCGCAAAATACCCGTGATACTCAGGCAACCTTGGGTGACAGGTTCAAGTCTGGTAACTCAATACCACTGAAGAATAGCTGCTAAGCAAAACCACAGAAGAATAGCTGCTAAGCAAAATGTGCTCAACCTATGGGGGGTAACCAGCGCTACCGTAGCCAGATCAGTGTCCGCACACATCACAGTGAGGACTTTTGGGTAGCGTAATCGTGAGAAATTGTGTGGTCATGGCATCATACAACACCAACCGACCGACCGCTGGTTCTCCAAAATGCGCCCTCAGTTTGATCGCCTACATCGCCTGCAAAGCACCGATGATACCGACCAGAGGGGACATCACCCACTACTTCGGCACAGGTGAGTGCTTTTCGCCAAACAGTCGGCTCAGGCAGGTGAGTGCTTTTCGCCAAACAGTCGGCTCAGGCAGCGGTAGCAGGGCTCTTGATCACCGTAGGTAAACACGCTGAACTGGCCCTCCATGCGAATGGCAGCACCAGAAACCAGCGGCGTTTTGCTGTGAAAACAAAAGCGATTAAGGCGATCGCGTATCGCCACGTTGTCGGTGCAATCCAATACAACCTGATGGCGCGTTACCAGCGCTTGCAAGGCTTTATCCTCCAGATCGTCGTTAATGCACTCCAGTACAAATATGGGGATTAATCGCGGCCAAGTTCCGTAGCGGCAGAGGTGACCTTTGCCATGTTGATACGTGCATCACGGTGCAAAATCTGAAGTTGCAGGTTGGAGAGCGCTACGGTGTCAAAATCCAGCAGCGTTAAATGCCCTGTGACCGCCGCTGCCATATACATATACTGTGCTGCGGCACAACCCAAGCCGCCCAACTCCACCACCAATACGCTGGCTGCTTTCAGCGCTTCCTGCCCGTCAAAATCGAAGCCTTTCAGCATGATTTGGAGGTTGTAACGCAGCATTTCTCTGTGGCTTATTAGCGCATCCTCACTCTCTGGTGTTTCGGGAGCGGTTGTTGACATTATCACACTCCCAGCAGTGCATTGAAGGGTTCGATTTCAACCCACTCTCCGGCTGCTACCGCACCGCGCTCGGCTTCCAATACGATAAAACAGTTGCCAAGGCTGAATGAGCTGAAGATGTGCGAGCCCTGATGGCCCGTGGCCCTAACTTCCAACTCACCGTGATCATTTCGGCTAATAATACCGCGTTGAAAATCGAGGCGGCCAGGGGTTTTCTTCAACGCCGAGGCCGCTTTCACTCGCTGGCGCGGCGGGAAGTGCCACTGGCTGTGGCCGGAAAGCTGAGCTATGAGTGGTTGTACCAATTGATAGAAGGTGACGGCAGCAGAGACAGGATTACCGGGTAGGCCGCAGAACCAGGCCTGACACAGTTTGCCGAAGGCGAACGGCTTGCCGGGTTTGATCGCCAACTTCCAAAAATGGATGTTACCAATATCGTCCAGAATCTGTTTGGTGTAATCGGCTTCTCCCACCGAAACGCCGCCGCTGCTGATGATAAAATCGGCCTCACTGTCGGCGCGTTGAAACGCGTCGCGCAGGGCTACCAGATCGTCGCAGATGATGCCGAGATCGATAATATCGCAGCCCAGTTTTTCCAACATCAGGCGCCCGCAAAACGGTTGGTATCGTAAATTTGCCCTGCCTATAATGGCTGACCGATACGCTGTAACTCATCGCCCGTAGAAAATATGGCCACGCGCAGGCGGCGTATCACCGTGATAGGCGGCGTATCACCGTGATATCAGCTACGCCTAGCGATGCCAGCAGTGGCAAACGGGCTGGCCCCAATGCACAGCACGCCGGTAGGATGCGCGCACCGCGCTGAATGTCTTCCCCTGCCAGACGGATATTTTGCCCCACCTTCACCGGGTGCGTGAAACGCATCCCGTTAGCCTCTGCTTCGGCGTATTCCTGCATGATAACCGCCTATGTCCACGGTGGAACCGGTTCGCCGGTCATGATGCGGATACAACTTCCTGCGGGCCAGTCACCAACGAACTGATTACCGGCAAAGGCTTTCCCTGCCAACTGGTTACCGGCAAAGGCTTTCCCTGCCACGGGCAGCAGTGCATCACCATGTGCCAGATCGGCCATGCGCACCGCTAGCCATCCATCGCGGGATTGGCAAATGCGGGCACGTCGAGAGGGGAGGTCATATCAGTGGCGGTAATGCGGCCCGCAGCCTGTTCAAGAGAGACGATTTCAGTCTGCGCCAGCGGTGAAACCAGCGCCAGCATACGTTGCAGCGCTTGCTCAAGCGCGAGTAAACCTGAGGTAAATGCTTCCATGATGACTCCATTCACCGACGTCTTTGCGGCGGGAGATCGGACAAAACGCGATACAGTGCACTGGGATTACGCCAGCAAAGTAAACACCATAATGCCATTATATCAGAGAACACCCAGCATATCAGAGAACACCCAGCGGGTGAACGATATCAGAGAACACCCAGCGGGTGAACGATATCAGAGAACACCCAGCGGGTGAACGTGACAACGTCAAGGTTATGGCAGGAAACTGCATCATCAGAGTAGTATTCTCTAATACTAAACAGGTATAGAGGTATAGAGTATAGACGGATTGATTACGTGCTGTAACATAATGTTATAAAATACATATTTCATTCATTGCACGGCAGTTTTATGCTAAACTTCCCTCAGTGTGCTAAATCCATCAGTGTGCTAAATAAAGCTAAAACCGTTTTTCAAACGGACTGATTCCGCTACACGTTAAACAAGGAGAGAAACCGTTCATGATATCCCACGCGCCAGTGCGTGAAGTGGCTAATACTACACTGATTCTGTCGGAACAGTAGATTCTGTTAGTGCGGTCACTCGGCGTGCGTTTTCACGCGCAGCGGGAGCCGGTATCGGTGATCCACGATCTCTCGTTGACGGTTGCTCGCGGTGAGACGTTGGCTATCGTTGATGAATCCGGCTCTGGAAAATCGGTCACAGCGTTAGCGATCATGCGTTTATAGAGGAAGAGGGCGATATTCATCACGGTGAGATTCTGTTTCGCCGTCGTAAGGGCCATATTCTGGATGTCACAACTGCCAGCCAGCGTGAGATGCGCCGTTGACGCGGTGCGGACATGACGATGGTATTCCAGGAGCCAATGATCTCGCTCAACCCGGTGTTTCCCGTTGGAGAGCAGATTGCCGAGTCCATCCGTTTGCACCAGGGTATGTCTGCGCGGAACGGGAAGGCAGAAGCGTTGCGCATGCTCGATCTGGTCAGAATTCCAGAAGCGAAAAGTGTGCTTGGTCGTTATCCGCACCAAGCTTTCAGGCGGTATGCGCCAGCGTATCATGATCGCCATGGCGCTCTCTTGTAAGCCAACATTACTGATAGCCGATGAACCGACCATCGCGTTGGAAGTCACTATTCAGGCACAGATTTTACAACTGATTCAGCTATTGCAGCGCGAAATGGAGATGGCCGTGATTTTCATCACCCATGATATGGGAGTGGTAGCTGAAGTAGCCGATCGCGTGTTGGTGATGAATAACGGGCATTGTGTCGAAAACGCGGGCGTGTGCGAAAATTTGCCACGCCACAGTATGTGTATACCCGTGTATTGGCTGGCGGCTGTACCGACGTTAGGAGAGATGCGCGGGCGTAGTGAAACGGCACCGATTTCAATGCACAGGCTGTGAAGGTGAACCTCGATCGCGCCAGCAATCCGGAAAATCGCCTAAAACGTTATAACCTGTTCAAGGTGATTGCCAAAACGGAAGTTATGGATCCGCAGACGGTGTAAATCATGCTGAAACAGCCGTTCTCGGCCTTTATTAACAACCTGGTACACCTTGCGGTGGTGATTATTTCGCCTACCGCGTTGCAGCAATATGGCAAGGAGATTGGTTTTCACCCGGTGGGAACCGGCCCTTACAAGTTTGCCACCTGGAACCAGATGGATTATCTGAAAGTGGAGAAATTCTCCGGTTATTGGCATGCGGGGCTGCCCAAGCTCGACACATTACCAGGCGTCCGGTGTTGGATAATAACACGCATAATAACACGCGTGCCTCGCTGCTCCAGACGGGCAAAGCGCAGTTCGCTTTCCCGGTGCCGTTTGAGCAAGCTAAGGTGCTGGAGAAAAATGACCAGTTGGCGGTGGTGATATCTCCTTCTATTTTGCACCGCTATCTCAGCTTTAACGTCCCGCAAAAGCCGTTTGACAATATCAAGGTGCGGCAGGCGATTAACTACGCCATTAATAAAGACACGCTGATCAAAGTAGCATTCTCCGGTTACGCTGTACCGTCACAGGGACCGTTGCCAAAGAGCATCGATTTTGCCCAGC
The DNA here is from genome assembly GCA_051710525.1 of Symbiopectobacterium sp. Lineage (GTDB taxonomy): Bacteria > Pseudomonadota > Gammaproteobacteria > Enterobacterales > Enterobacteriaceae > Symbiopectobacterium. The sequence goes on from JBPESR010000004.1 coordinate 50,935, forward strand.
AGTATCAACCATGGCCTTACGATCCGGAAAAAGTGCGTGAACTGTTAAAAGAAGCGGGCTATCCTGATAGACTTACGACCACACTGTAGGCATCGCATAACCACAGCACGGCGCAGAAGGTATTGCAATTCACCCAGCAGCAGTTGGCGCAGGTAGGGATTAAAGTGCAGGTTACCGCGATGGATGCCGGGCAGCTTGCCGCCGGAGTGGAAGGCAAGGGCGTGAAGGAAACCGGTGTACGCCTGTTCTACACCGTCTGGTCTTCCTCAACCGGGGAAGCCGATTGGGCGCTGACACCGCTGTTTGCCACGGTGTCCTGGCCACCGGCGCTGTTTAATACCGCATTTTATAGTAGCGAACAGGTGGATGCCGACCTGGCGAATGCGTTGAAGACCACTGATCGCGCGCAGAAGGAAAAACTGTATAAAGACGCACAGGAAAAATCTGGGCGAATGCTCCTTGGGTGTTTTGGTGACGGAACAGCTGGTTTCAGCTAACAACAAGAAACTGAGCGGGTTCTACGTGATGCCTGATGCCGCCGTGATTGCCATGGTCCGGCAGAATTTAGGTCTGGATAGACCGCTCTACGAACAATTCTGGCGTTTTTTTACCCATGTGTTGCAGGGAGCTCTGGGCACCTAGATGGCCTCTAAACGCCCAGTCGCCAATGAGATTGCCATCCGCTTCCTGTCGACGCTTTGGCTTACCTTAACCAGCATGGTGTGGGCGGTTATCTTCGACATGAGCATCGGGATGATTTCCGCTATCTGGTGCAATCGCTGGCCCGACCGTCTGGGGATTACACTGGCGGTATCCGGCCTGTCATTCCCATCGTTTGCGTTGGGGATGCTGTTAATACAGGTGTTTTCCGTTGAACCGGGCTGGTTACCTACCGTCGGCGCGGAAAGTTGGAGTCACTATATTCTGCTCTCGATTACCCTTCTGCTCTCGATTACCCTCGTTGCTGCCGTTGCTGCCGTTGCTGCCGTTGCTGCCGTTGCTGCCGTTGCTGCCGTGATGGCGGGCGTCTTTGTGTTGTTGCTGATTGCCGTGGCGCTGCTTGCGCCTTATGCTGCTTGCGCCTTATTTAGCGCCGTTCGACGCGGAAAATTATTTTTTAGCGCCGTTCGACGCGGAAAATTATTTCGATTATGACCGTTTGAATGATGGCCCCTCTTCGCTGCATTGGCTAGGCGTTGATGCGCTGGGTCGCGATATCTTCAGCCGTATTCTACTCGGCGTGCGTATTTTGCTGGCGGCAGGCATCTTGTCCGTGGTGGTGGTATATGATCATCGGTACATTCCTGGGGCTGGTAGCCGGTTTCCTATGAAGGGAACTGGGATCGGCTGATTATGCGCTTGTGCGAAGTGCTGTTTGCCTTTCCGGGCATTCTGCTGGTGATTGCCGTTGTGGCGGTGATGGCCAGCGGTATGAACAATGTGATTGTTGCCGTGGCGATTTTTAGCATTCCGGCCTTTGCGCGTTTGGTGCGTGGTATACCTTGGTGTTGAAACAGCAAACGTACGTGGAATCTGTGCGTAGCCTTGGTGCATCCGATCGCACCATTTTATTGTGCCACATTCTTCCCGGCACCTTTTCGTCGATTGTGATCTATTTTTCGATACGTGTGGGCATGTCGATCATTACGGCGGCCAGTCTCTCTTTTCTTGGCTTGGGGGCGCAGCCGCCGACGCTAGAGTGGAGAGCGATGCTCAATGAGGCGCGGGCCGATCGATATGGTAATGGCACCGCACGTAGTGTTGTTTCCCAGCCTGGCATCCTGACCGTGCTGGCGTTTAATGTTCTGGGAGATGGTTTGCGCGATGCGCTTGACCCCAAATTACGCCCGTAGCGCAACACAAATAAAAATGGCCTGTTGTGTATTCAATGAGTTGATACAGCATCAAACGTAATACTCGCGTTCGATGTAAGTGCCGATGAGCCTATCGTGCATTTCCGATGATGTTAAATCCCCCAACGTCTTACGATTGAGGCGTTTCAATCGGTTGCGCAGCGTGCGATTTCGGTTACGCAGCGTGCGATTTTCACACACAATACGCTGTGTATACAGTTTGCCAACAACGTGTTTTGCTTTTGGAAGTTCGTCGTTGTAAGCCCTGTAGCCATCAGTGCACCAAAATGCCACTCTGAACCCTACGCAGCGTTTTCTTGCTTAGAGAGCCAAATGCATGAGCGATAATCCGCTTCAAACGCGGCTCCCATGCATACCACCGCCAGCGCTGTCGTTTTTTGTTGCCAACCTGTCGTTTTTTGTTGCCAACAAATGACCACATCTCGTCCACTTCCGCAAATCAGTTGAATTTGCAGGTTATCCAGTGGTAGCGTTGTTACATTCCGCTGGAGCGTTTTTTATTTTAAAGTACGCAGGACGGCATTGATACTAATATGTAACGCCCGAGCAGTGTCACAAATACCTGCATTATTCATTGCCAATTCAATGATTTTGTTTGTCATGCCCGGTTGGCAGGCACGATAGGAATAATTGAGCTGGAAGGTGCGTTTACATGACTAACAACGGTAACGCTGATGGCCATTTTGCCATAACCGTGTTTTTTTTTACAAAGGCTGCCTGTTCACAAAACGGGCATCTTACATCAACGTTAGCCACTGTATCTCCACATCCAAAACCAGAAAGTTTACACTCTAATCAACTCATTGAATACTTGACGAGAAAACTAATCAACTCATTGAATACTTGACCAGAAAATTTTATATTTTTTCGTAGAAAAACACGTCATCTAACCACTTATCCAACGTGTAATTTTTTTTATTATTTCCTCATCTAATTTTCATAGGGGGCGTTAAAAGTTAAAAAAAAGAGGTGCTTACCCTTGGTGCTTCCAGATTACAACTGCATTACCTAAAGGAGCACACCATGAACATGATCAAACCATGAACATGATCAAAACCCGCTCCGCTGTCGCCTGGGGTCCTAACCAGCCGCTCTCGATTGAAGAGGTTGATTTGATGCCGCCACAAAAAGGCGAAGTCCTGATGCGTATCGTTGCGACGGGCGTGTACCACACCGATGCCTATACGCTGTCTGGCAAAGATCCGGAAGGAGTATTTCCTGCCATTCTCTGGCAAGAAGGAAGCGGTATCGTTGAAGCCATTGGCGAGGGCGTGACCAGCGTCGCCGTCGGCAATCACGTAATTCCACTGTATACGCCAGAATGTGGCGAGTGTAAATTTTGTCGCTCCGGAAAAACCAACCTGTGCCAGTCGATTCGTAGTACCCAAAGCAAAGGGTTGATGCCGGATAGCACCACGCGTTTCTTTAAAGAGGGTAAACCGATTTTTCACTACATGGGCACCTCCACCTTAGTAGAACTGACGGGAGTGCCTGAAGTTTCCCTGGCGAAGATCAGCTGGAAGAAGTGTGCCTGCTGGGCTGTGGCGTAACCACCGGTATGGATGCCGTACTGAATACGGCTAAGGTGAAACCTGGTGACAGCTTCTCCGTGTTCAGTCTGGGCGGTATCTGCCTGTCGGCAATTATCGGCGCACAGATAGTCGAGGCGGGACGCATCATCGGTATTGATATCAACACCAGCAAGTTCGATCTGGCCCGTAAACTGGGGGACAACATCTGATCAACCCCAAAGATTACGACAAACCGATTCAGGATGTGATTGTTGAACTGACCGATGGCTGCGTGGACTTCTCGTTTGAATGCATTGGCAACATTAACGTAATGCGTTCCGCACTAGAGTGTTGCCACAAGGGCTGGGGCGAATCCGTTATCATAAGCGTTGCCGGTGCCAGAGAAGAAATCGCTACTCGTCCGTTCCAATTGGTGACTGGACGCGTATGGCGCGGCTCAGCGTTTGGTGTGTGAAAGGCCGTAGTTAACTGCCCGGTATCCTCGATCGCTATCTGAAAGGCGAATTCCTGCTAAAAGATTTCATTACTCATACCATGCCGCTGGAACAGATTAATAATGAAGGCTTCGATCTGATGCATGAAGGCAAATCGATTCGTACCGTTATCCACTACGGTTAATCCGCATACAAGGAGGCACGCCCCATGAATGAGACGCTGGATTTATTGGAAGAGCATCGTCTGTTTGGCGGTTGGCAGCAGTGCTATCGTCATACCTCGAGCAGTGTGAATGGCCCGATAACGTTCAGCATTTATCTGCCGCCAACCTCAGACGATACGCCACCGCCGGTGCTGTATTGGCTATCCGGCCTGACCTGCAATCATGAGAACTTCACCACCAAGGCTGGCTCGCAACGTATTGCCGCTGAACTGGGGCTGGTACTAGTGATGCCGGATACCAGCCCGCGTGGCGAGGCGGTGGCTAACGATCCCGGATACGACCTGGGCCAGGGGGCGGGATTTTACGTCAACGCCACCCAAGCACCTTGGGCTGCGCCCTATCGCATGTACGACTATGTCAGCAGCGAGCTGCCTGCGCTGGGGCGTGAGCATTTCAACGTCAGCGATCGTCAGTCGATCAGTATGCACTCAATGGGCGGTTACAGCGCATTAATGCTGGTACTGCGTCATCAGGACGCGTTATCAGTCCGCTTCCGCATTTGCACCAATCGTTAACCCAAGCAAGGTTCCCTGGGGACGTAAAGCCTTTACCGCTTATCTGGGCACAGATGAAACGACCTGGCATGAATACGACACCTGCTATCTGCTGACCAGAACTCGGTTCGATTGCCGCTGCTGGTCTATCAGGGCTACAGCGATCAGTTTTTTACCCGATCAGTTGTAGCCCGCGCGCGCCTGGCACAGCTGGCAAAGGAACAGGGTTGGCCGCGGACGTTACGCACGCAGTCTGGTTATGATCACAGTTACTACTTTATGCCAGCTTTATATTGCCAGCTTTATTGAAGACCATTTGCGTTTTCATGCCAGCCATCTGAAGACTTAAGCGGCATCCTCCAATGAGCCGGTAGTCTGATCTGCCTCATTCCTTCCCTGCCGATCGCTTACGTTGTGCCGACAATCAACGATCACACGACGCTTTGATAGCGTTTTTTTGCGATATTGCATTCAGCAACAGTTTGTTAGACTGCATTTTAGATTGTTAAACTGCATTTTTTGTCACACAATCGGTGGCAATACAAGAAACTGTTTCAGGGACCTGTTTAGCGGAACGCTACTTCAGAATAGGGCGACGTATCAGAATAGGGCGACGTATAAAGACGTATAAACAGGGGGATTTCACTGGGATTGATTTGATTTGCAACGTAAACGAGTGGCTTCAAGCGAACTGTTTTCTGTCGGCTATGATGAAGAAAAAAAACATCTGGAAATTGAACTGCTGAACGGCAGCATCTATCTGTACAAAGGTATCGCCGGGATAATCTATGAAGAGTTGCTGTCCAGTACGGCAAAGTACCGTTACTACACGCGCTACATCAAAAACTCATTTCCCTTCGATAAACTGTAATCACAGAGCCAGAAACGGCCCGCTGCGCGCTATCTCGGCGCGCGCATCCGCTTGAATCAAGCACCGATATCGTTAGAGCCCTTGCTGCTGCACAAATTCATCAATATTAGCGATGTTTTTTTCATCAGCACTTGCGACGCAGAGCCGGATGTCCCGGTGATGCTACAAAAGTACCGACAGCAACGCTGGTTCATCCACCAACGCCCCGCGCGCCGTATTGATGATAAACGTCGACGGCTTACATAGTGCCAGCGTCTGTGCGTTGATCAAACCCTGGGTATCCGCTGTCAGTGGGCAATGCAGCGAGATAACATCGGCCGTTTGCATTACTTGTTTAAACGGTAAATAACCGGGCCGACACTGCGCCGCACCACGTCGTTCCGCAAATAGCACTTTCATGCTCACCGCACTGGCTAATCGTGCGACCTCTTGCCCTATTGCACCGGAACCGATGATGCCGAGCGTTGAACCCGCGATATCTTTCACCGGATGATCGAAATAGCAAAACTGATTTTGCGCGGCCCAGCGATCGCTGAGCTGATCGCGATACCAGCCCATCAGACTATGCTTGCCCATCAGACTATGCTTGAGAGAAAATATCATGGCGATCACATGGTAAGCTACCGATTGCGTCGAATAAGCAGGAACGTTGCGCACAGCGATCCCCAGTTCCTGTGCGACGGCGACATCAATATTGTTCACACAGGTTGCGGTAACCGCGGTTCACACAGGTTGCGGTAACCGCGCTCTGTTTTAGCGCAGGCAACGCTTGCAGAATCTCACGCGTTAGCACCACTTTTTATTGGTGATAATCACCTCACACCCTGCGCGCGTTCAACCACCAGTTCCGGCGGCGTGTAGCTATATTCCGATCCATATTCCGATCCATTCGTGTTGACATTGCGGTCTGCGAAAAAAAATGCTTTTTCCAGAAAATAGTTTCTGGCAATGCCCCTTTATCCAGGAAAGTGATTTCCAACATGATGTCAGCCCTGAGAGTTATTATTGTGATTTATTTAAAATAATAACAAACGTTAAAAACGATAATGAATACTATTTTTTATACGCTGAAGGTTAATTTTTTTTTGGTAAAGTATTCAATGAATTGATTACAGTGTAAACTCTCCGGTTTTGGATGTGGAGATACAGTGGCTTACGTTGATGTAAGATGCCCGTTTTGTGAACAGACAGCCTCTGTAAAAAACACGGTTATGGCAAAAGTGGCCATCAGCGTTACCGTTGTCAGTTATGTAAACGCACCTTCCAGCTCGATTATTCCTATAGTGCCTGCCAATCGGGAATGACAAACTAAATCATTGACTTGGCAATGAATAATGCGGGTATTTGTGACACTGCTCGGGCGTTACATATTAGTATCAATGCCGTCCTGCGTACTTTAAAAAACGCTCGCCACGAAATGTACAACGCTACCACTGGATAACCTGCAAATTCAACTGATTTACGAAGTGGATGAGATGTGGTCATTTGTTGGCAACAAAAAAACGATAGCGCTGGCGGTGGTATGCATGGGAGCCACGTTTGAAGCGGATTATCGCTCATGCATTTGGCTTTTTAAGCAAGAAAACGCTGCGTAAGTTGCTAAAACTGTTCTCGGGGTTCAGAGTGGCATTTTGGTGCACTGATGGCTACAGGGTTTACAACGACGAACTTCCAAAGGCAAAACACATTGTTGGCAAACTGTATACACAGCGTATTGAGCGTGAAAATCTGACGTTGCGCAACCGATTGAAACGCCTCAATCGTAAGATGATGGGGTATTCAAAATCATCCGAAATGCACGATAGGAGCATCGGCACTTACATCAAACGCGAGTATTACGTTTAATGCTGTATCAATTAATTGATTGAATAAACGACAAAAATTTTGTTCAGTAATGCCGATGCGTTGGGCCAACTCGCACTATAGCATCAACACCTTCTTTTGTGCCAGCACCACATCTGGATTTATTATTGGCATAGTTTTCTTTTAATTAAATTAATTGGCTGTGTTATTTCCGCTGCTCCCAGACAGCAACGAATTCTTCGCTCAGATGGCATCAGTTTGTGAGTAAAAACGATTGCGATCGTGGTAGCAACTGCGACACCGGTAGCATTTGTAACAGATGCATTTTCCTCACTACTCCCTCTATCCGTTTCCAACATGTCTGACTCGACTGGCTACATAGGCTAAAGGCCGCTCTCACCGATGAAATTCCGCTTTCAGTCTTCATCTTTTATGATGAAGATCACCTTTCTTTAGCAGTTAATAGCGCCATTGGTTCCTCATTCAGAATGAGATAAAATCAAAGCTTATTATATTGCGATAATAAATTATCGCATTGCGGGATTATAAATAAGGTTTTATATCAAACATATAATGGTCAAATTTAAAAATTTAATTTCATGATTAAGTTTACAAATCTCCATTAAATCCCATAAAAGCGTGATCCTCTGTTTACTTTCACAAAAGTAGAGCAAATTATAGGAATATCTCCCCATAAAAATGAAATATTATTTTAAAAATGTAGTAAAATTGATCATGAGTAAACCCATCATCTTTAATCACACGTTCTGCTACGACAGCGCAAACCTGCTCGGCAGCGGCGCATAGCTGATATATTTTATACCTTTCTATACCACCTTTTTTCTCCGTTTCCAGTATAATCGATTCCATCAGCAATCTGGTGATGGGGTATTTCAGTGATAACTTTCACAATACCCGGCTAGGCCGCCTGTTTGGGCGTCGCTGTTTCTTTATTCTGCTGGGTGTACCGCTGGTTTTGGTCTACTCGTTGCTGTAGGTCAGTGGCTTTGCTTCTGGTACTACATGGCGACCTACGTGCTGTTTGAGCTGATTTACACCCCCATTATGGTACCGTACAAAACGTTAGCGACCGAAATGACGCACGACTTCAGGATCCGATCCAAGTTGACCGGTTCTAAAGCCATTTTCGGTAAGCGGCTAACTTCCTGGCTGCCTTTATCCCTGGCCAGTTTATCGGCATCTACGGTAAAGACTCCGCCCGCCGTTCTTTTACAACCGGCCTGACCTACGGGTTCATCATGTGCGCGACAATGATTGCCCTGTACACCACCTCCTGGTAACGCCCGTTGAATGAACTGGTGCATAAAAAAACTGCTAACCTATGGCAAACGCTGAAAAAACTTAGCGCAGACATGCTTTCCACCTTCCGTTTGCGTTTTTTCCGCAAACATCTGGGAATGTACCTGTTCGGTTTTGGCGCTGAATGGTTATTTGCTTCCACTTTCACCTACTTTATCGTCTTCGGATTAAAGCAAAACACCGCGTTGATCTTGCAGTTAAACAGCTTTATCTCCATCATGCAGCTGATCTTTACCGCCGCATTCATCGGCATCTGCGTAAAAATGGGCTTTGCGCGTCCGTTCCGTTTGGCACTGATGGTGGTTATCGTAAGCCTTATCGCTTATGCCCGCGCTGTACTTTTCCAACTGGTCAGACAGTGCCACGATCGCCGTGCTGTTTGGGATTACTGCTATTTTTGGTCTCTGTTTGGGATTACTGCTATTTTTGGTCTGAGTACCGGCGGCATCTCCTAGATTCCGTGGACGGTCTACATCTTCCTGGCCGATGTGGATGAAGTGCTGACGGGCCGTCGTCGCGAAGGGATTTACGCCGGTGCCATGACGTTCGCAGGCAAAATGGTACTCTCAGTTATTGTGTTCGCCATGGGATGGACGCTGACGCAGTTCGGTTTTGTTTCTGGTCATGCCGCACAACCTGAAAGCGCCGTGTTAGCGATTGTCGGCGTGTTCTCTCTGGGGGTTATCGGGCTGGCACTAGTAGCTATCTACTACACCGCGCAGATGAAACTCGATCGTGAAAATCATGCTATCCTGCTAGAAGAGATTGCGCGTATCAAGGCCGGTGGCGCTATCGCCGATGTGCCGGTTCACGCCAGAGCTGTCGCAGAAAAGTTGACCGGCTAGAAGCATGAACAATGCTGGGTAATCTGGGCGTGCAACCAGAAGCCGTTGCACCGCAAGTTGCCACTTCTGAACGCTAATACCTTCGTCAGCCCGCACTCGCGGGATGACCTATTTCCCCATTAAATCAGCTCCTCTTCCTTCAATTCACTTTTCAGATAGGCATAGTAAATCGGTGCAGCAATCACGCCAGGAATACCAAACGCCGCTTCAAACACCAACATCGCCAGCAAGATCTCCCAAGCGTGTGCCTTGATTCGTGTGCCGACAATCTGCGCATTGAGGAAGTATTCCAGTTTGTGAATCAGCATCAGATAAACCAGCGCCGCCAGTGCCACTGGCAGAGAGATTGACAAACCAGAAATAAACACGATGGAGTTGGATATCAGGTTCCCAATTACCGGTATCAGGCCAAAGATGAAGGTTAGCACCACCAGCGTTTTGGCAAACGGCAGGTGCACGCCAAAACAGGGCAGTACTCCGAGAATAAACACCGCAGAGAGAATGGTGTTAACCGAGGAGATTTTCACCTGGGCGAACACGATATTGCGAAAGGACATCGACAGCAGCGAAACGCGCCGCATCAGTTCCGATTTCAGCAGCGGTTTATCCGTATCTTCTTGCACGTTGTACAGCGACACGATTGCCCCCAACACCATACCAATCAACATGGTAACAAATCCGTGCAGAAAATCTTTACCCATGGTTTGCAGCATCACGATATGTTCCTGCACCCAGCGCATAAATTCATGTTGCAGCTCTTCAACACTCACCGGCAAGTAACCCGGCAAATAGACCATGATATGTCGTTGGACGTCATTGAGAATCAAGCCGATACGCGCATTGAAGGCCGAGGTGTCACGCATTTCCTGCATCACGATCCCGGTCAGGCTGCCAAACAACAAGCTGAGCACACTCACCACCAGCGTACTGATGATCGCCACTACCACCCAGCGTGCACGTTTACCACTGATGATTTTTTGGAAATGGGGCGTAAGCAGATTGACGATTTCATACACCAAAAAACCGGCGACAAAACACGTTAACAGCCGTAGTGACAACAGCAGCAGCAATCCCCCAAACATAAAACCCAGGCTCAGCCATCTGGCCTGCTTTAAATTTAATAACTGCATGACGACATCCTGTATGAGTAATGATCGGACCTGAAAACGTACTTATGACACCAAGAATAGCACTCGGTTTATCGCACTATTCCTCTGCACACAAGAAAAGACACATGATAAAAGTTGTACGAAATAAGCCCGGTAATGAATCTGCTTTTTCTCCGTCCTATTCTTTAGCATAAAAAACTATAAAGGATTAGCGGGCGCGCAGGGTTATCCACCAGGAAAAACGTCGTTCTGCAATAATAGGGAGGGGGCGAGTCAGGGTGCTGAAAAAACGCTCATCATTATTCTGTAAGGGAAATACGCCGGAAATACACAGTGCCGCCGCCTTGTCATCGTCATCGAGGGAGAAGTAGCCGTTGCGGTAGCCTGCATATTCACGCATCAAGACATCCAGCCGCATAACGCATCAAGACATCCAGCCGCATATTGTCCGCCAGCACCACGCCATCCAGCCAGCTTTGGCGGAAGCCTTCCACCGGTTGCGGAGGCTGACTCACCGCATCCGTAAAGGTCACTTGTTGCTCGGAGCTAACGCGCACAGACACCTGCTGGTGCAACTGATCACTATTTAGCCATTGCATGGCCAGGCATGGCACCTCGTGTGCTGTGCAATCATCCGCATAGAGAATGGCATACCATTCAGCAGCATCGTAGAACACGTCCTAGGGAATATCGTCAGATCGCATGGCTGGAATTAGCGCTCCTGACAGGTCAGGCAAGCGAACATCGCCTGTGCCATGTATTTTTTCACCATACGGTCGGAGACACCAAGGCGATCGGCCACCTGCTGGTACGTCAGTCCATCAATGTGCACCCAAAGAAACGCCTGCCTGCCTTGAAGACAGCGTACTAAGCATGCGATCTATCTCCAGCAGCGTATCAATAATGATGGCATGCTGCTCCAAAGACGGCTCCGCCTCAATCTTCTGTTCCGTCAGCATCTGCAAATAAGCATTTTCAATGTCGCGCCGCTGCCAGAAATTGACCACCAGACCGTGGGCGACAGTGGTCAACCAAGCGCAGAGTTCACGCAGTTAGGTGGCCTTCTGCGTGCTGACCAGACGCATGAAGGTATCCTGCGCCAGATCGGCCGCCTGCTGCGAGCATCCCAAACGCCGACGCAGCCATGTCTGTAACCAAACATGGTGCTCGTGATAAATTCGCTGTACCGCCAGGGATTCTACGGGATCAGCACAGGTAGCCGCGTGACCGTTCACGTTGTGTCTCATTTAATGAGAATGAAATGATTTTTAATATCATTAAACGCAAAGTCAACCACTATTGGCAAATATGTGATAAATGAAAACCCCGCTTGGGAGCAGTATTTATCGTCAATCAACATCATCGAATCTGTGATTACCAGCGGTAGCTCAGAGTGATTACCAGCGGTAGCTCAGATTAGCATTGAACGCGCGACCTTCACCGTAGTAACACTAATAGTTACACACGCTGACATATTCGCGGTTGCTGAGTTGGTGGCATTAACCTGCAAGCGCCAATCTTTGGTGAAGTCATAGGCGATCATCGCATCCCACAAGGTATATGCCGGGACTTTCAGATTGGGATTGGGATTTTCCGTTTTGTCGCCATATAAACTGCAACATAACGCACCCCAGGTCCCCACGGATAGGCCGCTGAGTGTCCCCTGAAACGCATAATTGACCCAACCGGACGCATGCTGTAATGGCTGCTCAGGGAGCGTTTACCAATTTCCGCATCCTCACCCGACTTGGTAATCTCGACTTTACCATGGTAATCTCGACTTTGCCATAGTTATGTTGGCCAGCACCGTCAAGCCACGCGCCACCTCACCGCTCATTTCCAACTCAATACTGCGTGAGCGAACCTGCTCGGTTGGCGCCGACGTGCCGGGATGCTCACGATCGGTGGTCGATACGTTATCTTGAATCAGGTTATACAGCGCTACGGTCGCATAACCGTTAAAACCGTGAGACGTATACTTCATCCCCACTTCGGTCTGCTTATCCATGGTCGGTTTATAGGGATTTCCTTTTTATTATAGGGATTTCCTTTACCGTCATCTTCCGCAAGCGGCATAAAGGATTCAGAGTAGCTCATATAGGGAGAAACACCGTTATCAAATAGGGAGAAACACCGTTATCAAACAGGGTACATCAGCCCAGCCGTTTTGGTGAACTTGTCGTCATCCTTATAGCGGAACTGGTTCTGAATGTAGTAACCCATTTGGTTACGCCCAATGCGATAATCATATAATTGGTCAAGCGGCAGAACCGCGTTGCCATACACAGGGTTAAACATATTGATAGTGCCAATACCGTAGAAATCACCATCACGGCTCTGTGAATTGGCGCGGCGATAATTAACCCCCCAGCGGCAGCGTATTTTCCACATCGGCCCATTGCCCACTCCCCAACATACGGTTATCTGTGGCCTAGTTTTGCGCAAAACCATCGCGGTAGGTCATACAACGATCCAGCCTGCCATCAACAACATCCCAGAAGGCATAGGCCGTAGGTAGATCCATATTCAGGTAGTTGGTGTTCTGGTGGAACGTCCAAGTATCATTAATACGATGGGTGAACTCATAGCCCAGCGTAAATTGGCGGGTATTGTTGCGATCGAGCCCAGGTTCATCCAGCGAGGTTCTGTAATCCACCTTACCGAACGGTGTGTTGTGCAGTGTGCCAACAATGTGTTTTGCTTTTGGAAGTTCGTCATTGTAAGCCCTGTAGCCATCAGTGCACCAAAATGCCACTCTGAAACCTGAGAACATACGCAGCGTTAGAGCTAAATGCATGAGCGATAATCCGCTTCAAACGCGGCTCCCATGTATACCACCGCTAGCGCTGTCGTTTTTTGTTGTCAACAAATAACCACATCTCATCCACTTCGCAAATCAGTTGAATTTGCAGGTTATCCAGTGGCAACGTTGTTACATTCCGCGGCGAGAGTTTTTTAAAGTACGCACGACGGCATTGATACTAATGTAACGCCCGAGCAGTGTCACGAATACCCGCATTATTCATTGCCAATTCAAAGATTTTGTTTATCATGCCAGGTTGGCAGGCACGATAGGAATAATCGAGCTGGAAGGTGCGTTTACATGACTGACAACGGTAACGCTGATGGCCACTTTTGCCATAACCGTGTTTTTTTACAGAGGCTGTCTGTTCACAAAACGAGCATCTTACATCAACGTTAGCCACTGTATCTCCACATCCAAAACCGGAGAGTTTACACTGGAATCAACTCATTGAATACTTGACCCGAGTTAGCATCACCGACGCTGGGAGTGAGGGTATTTGCCAGGAAGCCTTTGCGCGTGGTGCCTTCAAAGCCCCAGTGACAAGGTATCCGACGGTCTCAATCGTTTTACCGGCGACGATCAATGTCTTGATACGTTTGGTGACCACCGCTTTAGTTTTGGTCTAGCAGCGCTTACAGGAAACCTTCACCTCATCCCCCTCCTTGATCCCTTTGCTCTGCGCCAGGTTTTCGCCAATTTCCACAAACTGCTCGGGTTGGATAATGGCATTAATGCGCGCATACTTGGTCCAGTGACGGAACAGCTCGGTAATGGAGTAGGTGGTAGCGACATACGGGAAATCGCTCGCTTTGCCCATGGTTTTTTTGCATCGCGTGCATCGCGGGCAAACAGTCGCGCCGCCGGGCTGGAAATCACGGACGGGTGCTGCGGGTTGGTGTCGAGCGGCGTTTCTAGCGGCTCGTAGTGTTCCAGGAACGGGCCGGCGACCAGTTTCTCCATCGAGAACAGACGTGCTACGCCTTCCGGTAACATGATAAACGGCATCGCGTCTTTGCCTGGCGGCACGGTAGGCACGGTAGTGGCGAAATCAGGCACGTCAATGCCCTGCCATTTCTGGCCGTTCCACTCCAGCAGTTTGCGCTTGCTGTCCCACGGTTTCCCTTGCAGTTCGGCGGAGGCGCGATTGTACAGAATTCGGCGGTTTTGCGGCCAGCACCAGGCCCAGCCTGGCATCGCTGTTGTCGCGTTTTGCCATCTGGTTGCCTTTTTCCGTCCAGCTACCGGAGTAAATCCAGCAGAAACTGGATGTTGTGCCATCGTCGCGCAACTATGAGAAGTCTGCCAGTTGCTGGCCTTTTTTCAGGATCAGCGCGCCCTTGTCGTCATAAAATTCGCCAGCGCCATACCGTTACTTTCGCGCGCAATTTCTTCCGGCGTTGGGTCTTCCGGGTCCTGATAGTTCCAGTTGATGTTCATAAGTTGATGTTCATAAACGGTCAGGGCATACGCCGCCTTCTTCGCGATACAGTTCGCGCAGGCGCATCAGCAGTTTTCTGAGGATCTTCCCGTCGTGCAGCGCCTCTCCGGTGGCTCGGCCGCTGCCCAGTGCCATTGCAACCAACGGCCGGAGTTGGCGATGGAGCCTTTTTCTTCCCCAAAGCAACTGGAAGGCAAACGGAACACTTCAGTCTGTATGGATGCGCTATCGATGTCATTAAATTCGCCGTGGTTCTGCCAGAAGGTGGATGTCTCGGTCGCAAGCGGATCGATAACCACCATGTACTTTAATTTAGAGAGCGCTTCCGTCGCTTTATTCTTGTTAGAGAACGATACCAACGGGTTGAAGCCTTGCACGATATAGCCGTGCATCTTGCTTTCAACCATCGGTTCGATTTGTACCATCACGTCATAGCTGCGATCCCACTTCGGCAGCCATTCATAGCCCCACTGATTGTCTGATTGCGCGTGGTCGCCATAGAAGCTCTTCATCATGCTGATAAAGAATTTTAGCGTATTCTTCCAGTAGTTGACTTGGTCCAGCAGCAGTGCATCCGGCGTGATTTGCTTGAGGTAGGTTTTCAGGTCAGCTTGCTTTTCCGACGGCAGCGGCATGTAACCCGGCAGGTTTGAGTAGTCCCAGGTCGGTATAGCCCTGAATATTGGAGTGACAGCGGAGGGCGTTGACACCGCCACCGGCCATGCCGATATTGCCAAGCAGCAACTGGAGCATGGCCGCGGCACGGATAATCTGTGCGCCATTGGTGTGGTGTGTCCAACCCAGAGCGTACATGAAGGTCGCTGTTTTATCGGGAACGCTGGTTCCTGCAGAGAGGGCAGATCTATTCGTAATGACGCGCTGGTGTACCGCACAGGGCAACCACCATTCATTTCAGGCGTGTAGCGAGCAACGTGCGCTTTCAGCAGGTTCCAAAGCAGGTTCCAAACGCAGCGCGGGTGTGTAAGCGTCATATCGCGTTTGGCAAAGTCGTTGGCGTCCAGTTCGTAGTTCCAACTGGTCTTGTCGTACTGGCGGGCATCCGCATTATAACCGCTGAACAGGCCTTCATCGAATCCAAAATTCTCACGCACGATCAGGTTGGCGCTGATGTAAGACTTCACGTATTCGTGATGAATTTTATCATGGTTGATCAGATTATTGATAATCCCCAGCAGGAACGCAGTATCGGAACCAGCTCGGATCGTGGCATAGAGGTCGGCCACGGCTGCGGAGCGATTAAAGCGCGGGTCAACCACGATCAGTTTGGCATCATTATGGGTTTTCGCTTCGACCGCCCATTTAAAACCAACCGGATGGGCTTCTGCGGCGTTACCGCCTATCACGATAATCAGGTTGGCGTTTTTGATATCCACCCAGTTGTTGGTCATGGCACCACGACCAAACGTAGGTGCGAGTGCGGCAACGGTCGGGCCATGGCACATGCGTGCCTGGCAGTCGATAGCGATCATACCCAGTGAGCTGGCAAATTTCTGATCGAGGATACCGGTTTCATTGCTGGCGGCGGAAGAGCAGAGCATGCCGGTGGTCAACCAACGGTTAACTACAGTACCCTTGGCGTTGACGCGTTCAAAGTTGGCATCGCGGTCTGACTTCATCAGGGGTGCAATACGATCAATGGCGTCATCCCAGCTAATGCGCTGCCATTTGTCGGAGCCTAGCGCGCGATACTCGGGGTGCTTCGAACGTCTTTCACTGTGGATGTAGTCAACCAGCCCCGCGCCTTTCGGACACAGCGAGCCACTGCTTACCGGATGATCCGGATCCCCCTCGATATGGTAAATGGCTGGTTTAGCGTTTTTCGCGCCATCACCCAGGCTGTACATCAATACACCGCACCCAACGGAGCAGTAGGTGCAGTTGTTACGAGTTTCCTTGGCGCGCAGTAATTTGTACTGACGTGCGGATGCCATTGCTTTCGTGGGGGCAAAGCCCAGTGCGGCGAAGGTGGTGCCAGCCATCCCCACAGCACAAACTCTAAAGAAACCTCTTCGATTGATTTGCATTAGTTTCCCTATGTGATTGTTTGTTTATTTTTTGTTGCAGGCAATTTACAATACTCACAGTATGGATTGTGCGCGAAATCAAAATTTAAGTATTTAAAACATCTTTTATTCTTTTAATTTTAACTGTATGTTTTATTGAGCTATGTAATAGATTACATAGCGTTTGGTTTCAGTTTTATAATCTGATGGTTGTTTTTTCGCTGCAAAATAGCCGTACAAAAAAAGATACAATTGAGCAACAGGAAATGGCGAGGAATACTACGTCTGTGAGATGTTTTGCCGCAAAATAAAGGGTGGGAATGACAGAGGAAATGTGTGAACCGCAACGCCACTCCGTCATCCTCGGCGCAAGCCGGGGATCTCAGACAGAAAGAGCGCGTTTCGCTTGTTCGGATTCCCGCTTGCGCGGGAATGACTCTGTTATGTGTGCTTGATGGGTTACTTAACTTGTATTCCCGGTTGAGCACCGCTATCCGGGCTGAGCAGGAAGATTTCCTTGCCGCCAGGACCTGCGGCCATCACCATACCTTCTGAGACGCCGAAGCGTATTTTACGCGGGGCCAGGTTAGCAACCATGAGAGTCAAACGGCCTTCCAGCGTTTTCGGATCGGGGTAAGCCGTGCGGATGCCGGAGAAAATCTGGCGCGTTTCACCGCCGAGATCCAGCGTCAATCGTAGCAGCTTATCAGAGCCCTCCACGAAATCTGCTTGCTTGATCAGCGCAATGCGCATATCCACTTTGGAAAAATCATCAAAAGAGATGGTGTCCTGAATTGGATTGTCAGCCAGCGGACCGGTCACTACCTTCTTGACACTCATGTCCTCTTTGGAGGCATCAACCATCGCATTGACCTTGTCGAGAGCGATACGGTTGAACAACGTTTTGAACGCTTTCACATCGTGACCTAGCAGCGGTTGTGCTACCGCATCCCAGGTCAACGTAGTGTTGAGAAACGCTTCGGCGCACTCGGCCAGTGATGGCAATACCGGTTTCAGGTAGGTCATTAGCACGCGGAACAGGTTGATGCCTATCGAGCAAATCGCCTGCAAATCCGCATCGCGGCCTTCTTCTTTTGCCACTACCCACGGGGCTTGTTCGTCCACATAGCGGTTGGCGATATCAGCCAGCGCTATGATCTCGCGGATGGCTTTGCTGGATTCTCGGTTGGCGTAGGCTTCGCCAATGCTGTCAGCCGCATTGGCGAAGGTGGCATAAAGCTCGGCATCGGCCAGCGTTTTCGCCAGTTTCCCGCCAAAACGCTTATTGATGAAACCGGCGTTACGCGACGCGAGGTTAACCACTTTGTTAACGATATCGGCATTCACGCGTTGTACGAAATCTTCCAGATTGAGGTCGATATCGTCGATGCGTGACGACAGTTTGGCCGCGTAGTAATAGCGCAGGCAATCGGCATCCAGATGTTGCAGATAGGTCTCGGCCTTGATAAAGGTGCCGCGCGATTTGGACATCTTGGCACCGTTTACCGTCACATAGCCGTGCACAAACAGGTTGGTAGGCTTACGGAAACCGCTGCCTTCCAATATGGCAGGCCAGAACAGGTTGTGAAAATAGACGATGTCTTTACCGATGAAATGGTACAGCTCAGCACTGCTCTCTTTACGCCAGAATTCATCAAAATCGATATCACCGCGTTTGTCGCACAGGTTTTTAAACGACCCCATGTAACCGATCGGCGCATCCAGCCAGACGTAGAAATATTTACCAGGCGCATCCGGCACTTCAAAACCGAAGTAGGGCGAGTCACGGGTGATATCCCACTGTTGCAGGCCAGCATCAAACCACTCTTGCATCTTGTTGGCGACCTGCTCCTGCAACGCACCGGAACGCGTCCAGGCTTGCAGCATTTCGCTAAATGCGGGCAAATCAAAGAAGAAGTGCTCAGACTCGCGCATCACCGGTGTCGCACCGGAAACCGCCGATTTCGGATCGATCAGTTCAGTTGGGCTATAGGTCGAGCCGCACACTTCGCAGTTGTCACCATACTGATCGGCAGCTTTACATTTCGGGCAGATGCCTTTGACGAAACGGTCCGGCAGGAACATGCCTTTTCCCGGATCGTAGAGCTGAGAAATGGTGTTGTTCTTGATAAAACCATTCTCTTTCAAACGACCATAGATAAGACCGGACAACTCCCGGTTCTCTTTACTGTGGGTGGAGTGATAATTGTCGTAGCTAATCTTAAAGCCAGCGAAATCCCGCTGATGTTCCTGACTCACGTCCGCAATCATCTGCTCCGGTGCTACGCCCATATGCTGTGCTTTCAACATGATTGGCGTACCGTGGGCGTCATCCGCACAGATAAAGTGAACCTGGTGACCGCGCATTCGCTGATAACGGACCCAGATATCAGCCTGGATATGCTCCAGCATGTGGCCGAGGTGGATTGATCCGTTAGCATAAGGCAACGCGCAGGTTACCAATACTTTCTTAGCGAGTTGAGTCATAGTGGGGAACTTATTTTTTTTCATGATGATTGATGAGAGGGAATCCCGATGTTAACCGATAGGCCCTTGTGGCGTAAACCGCTGTAAGCGGAAACCCTGTCAAACGCGGGTAACGCGGCATTCTCGTTGCCCGTGGCGATTTTTTCACTGTTGCCCGTGGCGATTTTTTCACTGAGGTCAACAATCGGGGGGGCATTCTGTTATGCTGTGGCTGTTTTTCCACAAATGAGAACGATAAGGAGCCGGGATGAACGCAACAATCCCTGAGCAGACCCCAGATACGCTGAAGGTACTGGTGACTGGTGTCCTCTCCACGTTTAAGCACCAGACACTGAAAAATAATCTGATGACGTTCAATGCCTTACATCACTGTGCCTTGCTGGATGAGGTGCTGCGCATCGAACTGGTGATGCCATTTTCCTGGTTGAGTGGGTTGGGCGTATTAAAAGAAACCGTCAGCCCAGAGTTGATGCGTTTAACCGGTGCCAAAGATGTGGAATGGCGCCTGACACACAGTATTGCCACGCTGCGCCGTGTTAATAATCAGGCGGGTGTCAAAGGTGTTAAAAATATTATTGCCGTTAGCTCTGGAAAGGGCGGCGTGGGGAAATCCAGCACCGCAGTGAACATGGCGTTGGCGCTGGCCGCAGAGGGCGCGTCGGTAGGTATTCTCGATGCCGACATCTATGGCCCGTCCATTCCGACCATGTTAGGCACTACCAGCGAGCGCCCGACCACGCCGGATGGTCAACACATGGCACCGATCATGGCTTATGGCCTGGCGACCAACTCTATTGGTTATCTGGTGACGGATGATAATGCTATGGTGTGGCGCGGCCTGATGGCGAGTAAAGCGTTGTTGCAACTGCTGAAAGATACGCTTTGGCCGGATCTAGATTATCTGGTATTGGATATGCCGCCGGGCACCGGGGATATCCAGTTGACGCTGGCGCAAAATGTGCCGGTGACGGGCGCTGTGGTGGTGACGACGCCGCAAGACATTGCGTTGGTGGATGCCATGAAGGGCATCACCATGTTTGAGAAAGTCAGCGTGCCGGTGTTGGGTATCGTCGAGAATATGAGCGTGCATATTTGCAGCCACTGCGGTCATCTGGAGCCGATTTTTGGCACTGGTGGCGCGCAGAAACTGGCGGAGAAATACAACTGTGCCCTATTGGGGCAACTGCCGCTGCATATCTCTCTGCGTGAGGATCTAGATTGCGGTGAACCTACCGTAGCCAGCAAGCCAGACAGCGAGTTCACCTCACTGTATCGCGAGCTGGCCGGGCAAGTGGCTGCGCAGCTTTACTGGCAGGGTGCAGTAATTCCGACCGAGATTTCGTTCCGCGCGGTGTGACTGGCTACAGAGTGGGAACGTCACACGTTCCCACTCTGTAGCCTTTCCTTTGTTTTTGTTTTTCTCGTGCTTTATCTGTCATTCCCGCACAGGGGGAATCTCTGACAGGCAAAAAGCGTGCATTCTGTCTGAGATCCTCAGCTTTCGCCGAGGATGACGGATGGGACATCCTTTAAGTATGTTCGTAATAAACCAAGCTGATTTACATTGTATCGATGGGTAAACCCACGTATTTTCAGATTATTATGTTGCCAGATGCGCCGTATCAAATTGCCGGTGATACCGATATAAAGCGTGCCATTCGGTTTGTTGGTTAATATATAGAATATAGACACTCGGCGGCATTCTTATTCACCTGGCATATATCTTATTCACCTGGCATATATATTAATAACTCCATTGTAACTGATCTTCACTGTGACGTCTTTCGTCATCCTCGAATATAGCGACCGTGCTCACCGATCCTTTTTGCAAACCAGAAATGACCATGAGTAGGGCTGGCGCTGCCTGCCTTAACTCCCTATAATTCGCTCGTTACTGTTTGTTTACCAGTTACTATGTTGTCATTTGGCATTTCCCTCATTTATCAGGTCATTTATTGTCATGGCTGCGACGTCTCACCAGTGTGTCATCATCGGAATTGCAGGAGCATCCGCTTCTGGCAAAAGTCTTATTTCCAGTACGCTCTATCGCGAGTTGCGCGATCAGGTGGGGGATGAGCATATCTGGGTCTTCCCGGAAGACAGTTATTATAAAGATTAAAGCCATCTGAGCATGGAAGAGCGGGTGAAAACCAACTACGACTACTCCAATGCCATGGTCCATGACCTGCTATTAACGCATCTGAAAATGCTTAAAGCCGGACAAGCGATTGAGTTGCCACAGTACAGTTACGTTGAACATACCCGCAATCAAGAGACGGTACGCTTGCTGCCGAATAAAGTGATCATTCTGGAAGGTATCTTGTTACTGACGGAAGTACGCCTACGCGCTGAGCTGAATTTGTCTATTTTTGTTGATACCACGCTGGATATCTGCTTGCTGCGTCGTATGCGCCGTGATGTGAACGAACGCGGTCGCTCCATGGACTCAGTCATGGAGCAGTATCAAAAAACGGTACGCCCGATGTTTTTGCAATTTATTGAACTGTCGAAGCAATATGCAGATATTATCGTGCCACGCAGCGGTAAAAACCGTATTGCGATTGATATTCTGAAAGCCAAAATCAGTTAGTTTTTTGAAAAATTCACCGAATACGGCGTAAACGAGAAAAGGGAACAACATGATACTGTGCGATCGTGACATAGAAAGCTGGCTAGATGATGGACGCCTGGTTATCACCCCCCGTCCTCCCGTTGAACGAATTAACGGTGCAACGCTGGATGTGCAGTTGGGCAATCAGTTTCGCGTTTTCAGTGGACACACAGCCGCATTTATCGATTTAAGCGGCCCCAAAGACAAAGTTAGCGCGGCGCTCGATCGCGTGATGAGCGATGAAATCAACTTGCCGAAAGGCGAAGCATTTTTCCTGCATCCTGGCGAACTGGCGCTGGCGGTGACGTTGGAATCGGTGACATTGCCGGACAATCTGGTTGGCTGGCTCGACGGTCGCTCATCGTTGGCGCGCCTAGGGTTAATGGTTCACGTTACTGCGCATCGCATCGATCCTGGCTGGCAGGGTAGAATTGTGCTGGAGTTCTATAATTCAGGTAAGCTGCCGTTGGCATTACGTCCTGGCATGATTATCGGCGCATTGAGTTTTGAACCTCTCTCTGGCCCGGCCGCGCGCCCCTACAACCGTCGTGAAGATGCAAAATACAAAGATCAGCAGGGCGCTGTGGCTAGCCGAATCGATAAGGATTGATCGCTAGTGCATAATGCTGTTGCACTGATTGTTGGGAGGATGGCATGAGAAGAGTGTTGATGACGCTGGCGATTTTGCTTGTGGTGCTGGCTGTCGGTATGACAGCGCTGGTCATGCTGGTGAACCCCAACGATTTTCGCACTTACATGGTAAGCCAGGTTGATGCCCGCAGCGGATACCGTTTGCAGTTGGAGGGGGATCTCCGCTGGCACGTTTGGCCGCAGCTCAGCATTCTTTCCGGCGGTATGTCGCTAACAGCACCGGGAGCGGCGGCACCGATTGTCATTGCAGAAAACATGCGTCTGGATGTCAAACTCTGGCCGCTACTGTCACATCGTCTGGAAGTGAAGCAGGTGATGCTCAAAGGGGCGGTGGTGCGTTTAACGCCTGAAAGCGAAGCGCATCGCTCCAGAACCGCACCTATTGCGCCAGCCGGTTCATCAACGCCGGAAGAGACGCGCAATTGGCGACTTGCCACTAATCAGTTAAAAATCGTGGATAGCCTGTTGATTTTGCAACGCTGTGACGACGAACATCTCAACGTGCGCGATATCAACCTCACGTTGGAAGAGAGTAGTGAGCGCCAACTGGCGCTGGAATTGACTAGCCGCATTAATCGCGATCAGCGCAACTTTACCGTATCACTTCAGGCGAATCTCGATATGCAGCACTATCCGCAGCAAATCGACGTCAGTATTGAACAATTTCAATACCAACTTCAGGGCGCAGGTATTCCCGTTGGCGGCATCAGCGGCAGTGGTAGCCTTCAAGCCAGTTATCAACAAGCTGCTGGTGCTACTCAGCCGGAAAAAGTCACAGTAAATCAGTTCACGCTGGCGGCGAGTGACAGTCAACTGAGCGGGAATGCGACAGCAATCCTGGGTGATCACCCTGAATATGCGCTAGACATCAACGCGGCGCGGCTAAACCTTGATGCGCTGCTGGGAAGTGCGCCAACGGCACAAACGCAAAATGCTACGCCAGCCGCGATCAAGACCGTTACGCCGGTGGTCTCGATGGAGCGTGGGCTGAGTGAGGGGGATGCCTTATGGCAATCGCTCAGTGCGCAGTTAGCATTGCAGGTAGACACGCTTATCTACCGTGGCCTGACCTTCAGCAAGGTAAATCTCAACTCGGTTAATCAGGCTGGCGTACTGACTCTTTCCTCGTTGCAGAGCAATCTTAACGGCGGGTGTATCGCACTGACCGGAAAAATGGATGCGAAGGCCACACCTAAAATTACTTTGCAACCCATTATTGAAAGCGTGGACGTTGAGCCGCTGACAGTGGCGTTTGCCTTGCCGCAAACGGTCAGTGGCAAACTGTCGTTAAAGGGACAGTTCAGTGGCGATACCTTCTCGCTGGATGCTTTGATGCGCCAGTGGCGGGGTAACGCGGCGTTGAGCGTGGATAACCTGCGCTTTCAGGGTGTGAATATCCAGCAGATGATTCAGTTGGCGGTGGTGCGCAACAATAGCAATGTACAGGCGTTAGAGCGCTACAATCGCTATACCGATATTACGAGGTTGACCGGCAATGCCGATCTCAATGCAGGTAAGCTGAAGGTAAGTGATATTAACGGTCAATCTGCGCTGCTGTCGCTTACCGGTACCAGCCAGTTTGATCTCCCTGCTCAACAATGTGACATGAATCTTAACGTGCGCATTACCGATGGCTGGCGTGGTAACGAGCAGTTAGTGGAGATTTTAAAATCTACCAGCATACTGTTGCGTATTTATGGCCCGATCAATAACCTGAGCTATCAACTGCAAGTCGATCAGTTGCTACGTAAACGTCTTCAGGATGAGATGAAAAAGCGGCTCAATGAGTGGGCAGACAAAAACCAGCAGAGCCAGACCGGCAAAGGGCTAAAACAGCTTCTCGATAAGCTTCGATTGCCTATGTCATGGTCTTAAAATTGATTGCCTATGTCATGGTCTTAAAAGCGACAGCGATAAGGCCGATAAGGCGATAAATAGGGGGGACTCATTATCCCCCGTCCCCCTTTGCCAATCAAGAACGCCACTCGTCATTCTCGTTCTTCATCCGTAATTCCAGCGAAGGTGGGAATCTCCCACAGAATAAACGCATTTCCGCTGGCAGAGGTCCCCGGCTTTCACCTAGGACGACAGAGAGGGCTGCCAAGACATCCATGATCGCTAATGGTTTTTTCTTTCAATACACCAATATACAGTTTATTAAACTTATCTCGCTTACTGAAATAAAATTTACTTCTTTAATCTTTGCTATTTGCAGTTTTTCTACAAATCAGTAAACCTCCCTTCTTTTATCACGTTTTCTTAATACTAGAGCGCTATTTGATGTCTGCCGTCAGGCATTTGTTTACGTTCACTTTCTACAGAGAAACATCATGATCGAATTCCTTATAGGTGCTGCTGTGACGGTGCTGGTGGACCGTTACATCATTAGGTGCTGGTGGGCCGTTACATCATTAAAAGCTATTCCGCGACCGGCGTTCTGATGGCAGGCGGATTGTTGTTGCTGCTGCTGATCAGCGTATTGATGGGGAAAAGCGTACTGTCCGCCTTTTGCGAATTCCACAAAGTGTGGCTTAAAGGATATTGTTGAATACGTCAAAATTTTGCTGATGAGCTGTGGATGAAGTTTATCAAGGGCGATGCGATTGCCGGAATTATCGTCATCTTCATCAACTTCATTGGTGGCATCAGCGTAGGGGTATCCATTAATGGCATGGATATGTCAATCGCGCTCTCTACCACGATGTTGACGACAGGTGATGGCCTGGTTGCTCAAATCCCGGCGCTGTTGATCGCCATTGGCGGGGTTTCATTGTGACACGTGTTAATGGTGATGGTGATAATATGGGGCGCACCATTGTTGATCAACTGTTCACCAACCCCTTAGTACTGGCGATTGCGGCGGTTATTGCCTTGGGCATCGGCAGCCTGCCAGGATTCCCTTTTTCTGTCTTTATGATTTTGGCATTGCTGCTCACCGGACTTTACGGTTATCAACGTTGGAAAAACAAGAAGGCATAGATCGCTCTTGAGGGGGCAACGTTACATCAACCTTATGAAGGGGATGTGTTATCTGAAGTGGAAAGCTCACTGGGTATCATTAACAATCTGATTCTTTATTGACTATGGGATAAACTTGCCGGAAATAATGGTGAGAGCGTATGAGCACATAGAGCCTGATACCGTCTCTTTGTTAATCAATGAAATTAGCGCAGAGCATTTTCAAATAAAATTCAATGAATACCGCGTTGTTAACGGTTCTGACGAACTGCTACATCTTGGGATACCGGTATCTACCATTGAGAACATGCAATGGATTGCCGAAGAACAGCTAGAGTCTGTTGCGGCACTAGGGTATCAGTTGCGTAGTGGTATTGATGAAATGTATTACATCTTGGCCGCCGTGTTGATTTGTCATGTTAACGAGTATTTCGGTGTTCAGGAAACAAAGCATATTCTCGACAAAATGGAAGAGAAATACCATGACCTGATGAAAGAAGTTATGCGTCATGCCACTATTCAGCGAATTTCTGAAGTATTACAGCGTCTTTTGAGTGAGCGTATTTCGGTGCATAATATGCGGTTAATTATGGAAGCCCTTGCTCAATGGGCACCGCGTGAAAAGGAAGTTATTTCCCTGGTAGAACATGTTCGTGGCGCACTCTCACGTTATATTTGCCATAAATTCTCTGTGGAAAATTCGCTTCGCGTGATTCTGCTATCCGCAGATGAGTTGATTGATCGGTTTGCACTGGCCATATAGAGAGTATCGCGATGTCTTGTAAAGATTTAGTTGTGCTCTCCTCGGTGGATATACGCCGTTTCTTAAAGCGTTTTCTCGAGTCACGCTTTAAAGATCTTGAAGTTATATCGTTCGGTGAAATAACCGATACGGTATCAATTAATGTGGTGAAAACCATTTAATTAAGGAAGAACTGAAGTGTATGTTGATATTGTAAAATTGGTTCGTGATGCGCTACTGCACAGTGGGATGTATGAATCCATACTGAATGATTTTGATGGTCATTCAACCATTGCGCTCTATTTTGAAAATTATCACAGTTTGTTAATCAGCAATGTTGATGGGCAGATATGGATCTGGTCGCAGCTCAGCGAAAACACCCCCGGGTTATTGCAACATAAGTCAGCCAAAATCCAGGAAAAATTATGGAAGGGTGCCATATTGCGATGACTGGGCAATTACAGATTGTCATTAACAATGACACCATAGAATTAAAAGGGTTGGTACATCCAGATTATCTGACTGACGGTGCTCGCTTTGCAGATGCAATGGACGAGTTTTTCTAATTGCAAGAAGCTTTTTTGGAAGTGATTCGCTAATGGTGAACCGACAGCTCTCACGTCAACAAGCACATCCTTTGTGCCTGTCTGGCTCCATCATTGAAGCACGATTACCCGGTGTGACTGTCGGGGAAGTCTGCTAAGTTTGCCAAGGCTGGAGCCTGCCAGAGATCCTGGCACTCTCTCAGGTATTGGGGTTTCATAGCGATACGACACTGCTGAGTTTGATAGGCAATGCGCAAGGTTTGTCGCGAGAGGTGTAATTTGTCCTACAGGGACAGGGCTGTCGGTAGTACTGAGTCACGACCTGCTGGGTTGTGTGCTGAACCCGTTTGATGAAGTTCTGGAGCGATTAGCGGGAGAAGAGCGAGGATTTGCCTGGCAGCGACGCACGATAGATGCGCCGCCACCACTGTATCAGGCTCGGGTGGGTATCCTGCAGCCGTTTTTGACCGGAATCTGAGCCATTGATGGGCTGATTACTTACGGCGTGGGTCAGCGCATGGGGATTTTTACATCGGCAAGGTATGGGAAAACGACCTTGATGCACATGCTTATCGAGCAATCACAGGCCGATATTTTTGTGATTGCGCTTGTCGGTGAGCGTGGGCGTGAAGTGACGGAGTTCATTGAAGCATTGCGTCAGTCCGAGCGTCAGAGCCAGTGTATTTTTGTTTACGCGACTTCAGATTATTCATCGTTGAATCGGTGCAATGCCGCGCAAGTTGCAACCACGGTTGCTGAATATTTTCGTGATGCAGGCATGAATGTCGTGCTCTTCCTGGATTCGATTACGCGTTATGCCAGGGCACTACGCGATGTGGCGCTGGCAACGTGGGAGTCACCGGCGCGACGCGGTTATCCTGCCTCGGTATTTGAGGCTTTGCCAAGCTGTTGGAACGTCCGTGCGTCACCCAAACGGTAAGTATTACGGCCTATTACACCATTCTTTTGGAAAGTGATGATGAGCGGATCCCATCGCGGAGGAAATTCGCTCAATTCTTGATGGTCATATCTACCTGAGTTGTAAATTGGCGGCCAAAAATCACTACCCGGCGATTGATGTGCTGAACAGTGCTAGTCGCGTTGCTAGCCAGGTTTGTGACAGTGAACATCTTCACTACGCGGGCGAACTACACCGCATTTTAGTAAAAATTGATGAGCTGCAACTCTTTGTCGATCTTGGGGAATATCAGCCGGGCGAGAATGAAGAGAACGACCGTGCGATAAATAAACGCGATCGTTTGTTTGCCTGGTTAAAACAATGTGTTGATGAACACGCCGATTTAAATACGATAACCGATGAGATGAAACGTCATGCTTAGTGAGATGAAAACCTTAGTGAGATGAAAACGTTGGTTGGGCATGTTGCCTTAAAAAATTCAACGTAATGATGTTCTGCTCAATAGAAAAAAACGTAATGATGTTCTGCTCAATAGAAAAAAAAGTGAGCACAACACATTAATTACCCAGATAGACAACTTCGAAAAAGAGATTTCAGCTATTGAGCTGCTTAGCCGAAGTTTGTATCCCGGAGGCGAAACCAATAAAGCGAAAATCTTTGCGATACAACGGCAACAGGATGCGTTCAAGAAGAGGTTGGCGGACATCAAAGTTCAAAAATCTCAAAAAAATCCTCGAACAGGAAAAGTGTGAACAGGAGCGTCTAGCGATATTCGAAAAAAGGAAGCTGCTTGATAGAAAGATAAAGAAGTATGAATCGCTACAACATCAAGTTCGAAAAAATAAGCGTATCAGATGATGCCAAAATTGAAGATAATGAGATAAAGGAAAGAATATCATGGCGACGTTAAATGGAGTGAAAGCCATTTTTTCTGGCAGAAATCCAGGCATGAGTGAAAATGCGACACAAAGTTTAGAACACATTGTTTTAAATGCCATAAAGCAAAAAGCAAAACAGGTGAAAAAAGGACACGAGGAAGGTGTCTTACCCCCTGTAGAGCTTTTTCACGCCTCGTTAACCGCAGCGCTACCGGAACTGCATGCTGGCCTGGGCAAATGGAGAAAAGCGGACGAGGAAAAGTCACTCTGTCCACGCAGTCAGAAACACGCACCGAGGTGAGCAAGACCGTAAATATCAGCACGACTGAGATTGCGTTCGGTAAGGGTGTATCAAGGAGTAAAACAGCACAACGCCGTGATTTATCCGTCTTTTCTGCCAGTGCTTGGGAAAAGGTGGCGATAGTCGGTGAGTTGCATGGTCACTCTGCTGCCATTACTCTTCCAGAGCGTCGTGATACACCACTTTCTCACGCGATAGTCAGTCAGATAGCAGATACGGCTGTTTTGCCTTCTACGCGCATACCTTCAGAAACGCCTGCCCCAAAAGATGAAAGTGAGCACTCACCCTCTTCCATTCCACTATCTAGCGATGTGCAACATCGCACATTCTCGGGTGAGGCAGCGGCACGTGGTGCGGATAACGCGTTCGCAGAAGCGGGCCGGCAGCCACTTCCCTCTGAGGCTATACTAAGAAACATCGGTAATGCCGCCTAAAATGAAAAGGCGTTAGAGAACCAATTGCTGTACCGCTTTTCGGATTGGGGGGATGACCACCAGGTCAATGTGCTGATAGGCGCGCACGCCAAGGAACCGCATGTGTTGCAGGTTTCTGATCCGTTTGTTCACCAACGCTTAGCGGATTATGAGTGGCAGTGGCAAGGCGATCCGAAATGGGTATTTTCTAAGGAAAATTAGCAGCCAAAGAAAGAGCACAACACATTTTCCTATGAGGAAAATGTGTGATTGGTCAACACCTACGCGGTTATTCAAAGCGCGAGCTCTCCGAGCGTCGCAGAGTGAAACCTGGCAAAACCAAGGCTTTGACGTATGCCAGCGCCTGGTGCCAGGCAATGACCTGCTGTATTTTATTGCAGATACGGGATGGGATGGCATTCTCGATCTGGAGAGATGGTTTTGCCACCAAGTGCCTCAAAGCGCAGCATTGTCGAGTGCATCGTGGTCGCCAGCTCAGTTGGAGGCCCTGTTCATCAATTGTGTACGGCCTATTGATGGGTTGCCGCAAGACCTCGCATATCAACGTTTGGAAAGCAAAGGTGTGGAAACATCATCTGTTCCACCGCAGGCTTGCGCCTACATGACATCGAAAGGGCGCGTATGGCTGCATACCTTTCCTTCCCACCTCACGTTGGATGAGGGCATCCGCCATTTGAAGGCAGACGCTCTGCCTTTATCCATCCAGTTTCAGATTGGCTACAGCCATATCTATACGCTATACAGCCATATCTATACTCTACTCTATACGGCTTTGCTCAAACGCGTTCAGCGTGGTAATGTGATACTGGTAATTATGAAGAATGTACGGGTGCCTCATCAAACCATGTTTTGTGGCGCTTTATCAAAATTGAGGAGGGATTTAAGTTTGATGAAACGGACGTTACGGCAATGTCAGAAAGTGAAAATGAATTATCTGTGTCAGAGCACCTCAATGAGGTTGCTGTTACTCCAGTACGATCGCGTGACGAGATTAAAATAAAGCTCAATGTAGTGTGACGAGATTAAAATAAAGCTCAATGTAGTATTGCAACAAAGCACCCTAACTGTGCGGAATTGGAATCCTTTTATCAAGGTCAGGTTATTCCATGTCATCCTGATGCAAAATAGAATATATCCATTATTGCTAATGGTGTGCCGGTTGCCAAGGGTGAGTTGGTGTAGATTGAGGATTGTTTGGGTATTGAAATAATAGATCTTTATAAAAAGGCTGGTGATGTCTCACGGCAATGATATTTCTCTGATTGCGATACTGGCATTTTCAACTCTTCTTCCTTTTTTAATCGCATGTGGAACCTGTTATATAAAATTTTCCATTGTTTTTGTGATGGTACGCAATGCATTGGGACTTCAGCAAGTTCCTTCAAATACGACATTGAATGGTGTAGCGTTGATTTTATCTTTTTTTTGTCATGTTGCCCGTGATGAAAAATGGCTATGAGCAATTTCAGCAAGCCAATATCTGTATAATTTCAGCAAGCAAATATCTGTATAAAGCAAATATCTGTATAAGAGACAGTCAATCGGTATTACATTTTGTTGAGAATGGACTGGATAGTTATGGGGATTATCTTGAATTGGTACTCTTTGTTGTGTTAGACGGATGAACGCTATTGTCCAAAGGGTTGGTAACACAATACCTGTAACTGTAACTGGCGTTATAGCCGTGGAGAGTCCCCATGGATGAAATAGCGTTCGCAGGCAATAAAGCGCTTTACCTGATTTTGACAATGTCGGTATTACCCGTTGCCTTGCTCACGGGTAGTGTGTTGTGGCCGCATACGGGAGAAGCGATAGCTGGGTACGATAACATCTGTTTTTTTAATTTTAATTGGTAAGAAGTTGGCTGTTGGTCTGATCATCGCTGGTTTTCTGTATTTACCGTGTTGGGTTATGCACGCGATGGGCAGTTTTATCGATAACCAGCGTGGTGCAACCCTGAGTAGTAGCATTGATCCACTTTCAGGCGTGGATACTTCAGAACTAGCTAACTTTTTCAACCTCCTTGCTGCCGTTATTCTGCTGCAAAGCGGTGGCTACTATTAATGCTGGAGGTTTTCGAGAAAAGTTATCAACTATGGCACCTTATCAATTGGATATGCCGGCATATTGTACTGTTATCAGGTTCCTTGCTATGGTGGTGAAGAATGGCGTTATTCTTGCGAGCCCTTTGATTATTATTTTTTGTTATCTGAACTTTTCAGGATTGCTGGCACGGTTTGCCCCGCAGTTGAATGCCTTTTTGCTGGCATTGATGGTTAAGAGCCTTATTGGATTCTTGTTGTTACTGCTCTATTTCACTCCCATATTGCCAGACCGCATTATGGATTTGCGCCTTTATCCTGTCTATCTACTTGGCTGGTAATGTCTTGGTTATCACGTCAGCGTGAACCTGAAATATAAAGGGAATTTATGTCTGGAAGTAAAACGGAAAAACCGACTGACAAAAAGAAAAAAGACGTGGCGAAAAAAGGCCAGTCGTTTAAGAGTAAGGATTTGGTCATTGCTTATCTAATATTACTGGGTGTGCAGTACCTGATTAATTTTTCTGGCGTCTTTGAGTTGATGTCCATGTGGCGACTTGTCATCGAAAATGGTTTTACTCACGATGAGCTTGATTATGCTGAAGCGATATTTTGGACAGGGCTAAAGTTATTTTAGCCTTTCCTATTGCTTTGTATTACTGCCTAGGTGTTTCCAACGCTATTGCAAACCAGTTTTTTGCTTGCCAGTAAAGCGCTAAAACTGAATTTTAATTCCTTAAACCCTGTTAACGGTTTCAAAAGTTATTTAGTTTACGTACAATAAAAGATGTCGTGAATACCTTACTTTTCCTGGCGAGTTTTATTGTCGCCGCTATGATGTTTTGGAATGAATAAATACAAATATGTGGTTTTTTTCTCAGCTCAATGCTGAGCCCGTACAAATATTCCTGGTGTGGGGGAAACTCTTTGGCGCATTAATCTATCTGTGTTTATCCTGCGCGCTATTGGTATTTGTATCGCTATTGGTATTTGTATAAGATATACTTACTATACTTGATGAGTATTTCCTTCATTAGCTGGATAATGTCATCGATATCCTTGTGTGGTTGCAACAGTTTGAAAAAACTTTGAAAAATGAGAATTCCTCGCCACCGTGAACAGGTCAAGTATTCAATAAGTTAATTACAGTGTAACTCTCCGGTTTTGGATGTGGAGATACAGTGGCTAACGTTGATGTAAGATGCCCGTTTTGTGAACAGACAGCCTCTGTAAAAAACACGGTTATGGCAAAAGTGGCCATCAGCGTTGCCGTTGTCAGTCATATAAACGCACCTTCCAGCTCGATTATTCCTATCGAGCCTGCCAACCGGGAGTTACAGACCAAATCATTGACTTGGCAATGAATAATGCTGGTATTCGTGACACTGCTCGGGCGTTACATATTAGTATCAATGCCGTCGTGCGTACTTAAAAAAAACTATCACCGCGAAATGTAACAACGCTGCCACTGGATAACCTGCAAATTCAACTGATTTGCGGAAGTGGACGAGATGTGGTCATTTGTTGGCAACAAAAAACGACAGGTTGGCAACAAAAAACGACAGCGCTGGCGGTGGTATGCATGGGAGCCGCGTTTGAAGCGGATTATCGCTCATGCATTTGGCTCTCTAAGCAAGAAAACGCTGCGTAATTTGCTGAAACTGTTCTCGGGATTCATAGTGGCATTTTGGTCACTGATGGCTACAGGGCTTACAACGACGAACTTCCAAAAGCAAAACACATTGTTGGCAACAACTGTATATGTTGGCAACAACTGTATATTCATCGGCACTTACATCATATTCATCGGCACTTACATCGAACGCGAGTATTAGGTTTGATGCTGTATCAACCAATTGAATACACGAAAAATTTTCTATGTTATTTCAACTTTTTGAATAAATAAAACTTTTAGGTGATTGGCGGATCTTATCGCTAAATTCGTTTCAATATCATGGTCCCCATGGCAAAGCAAAAGTTTAAAATCACCAACTGGCCTGCATACAACAAAGCACTCAGACAACGCGGTTCCCTGGCGTTCTGGCTTAATGAGTCGGCCATCGCTGCATGGACTGACAGTTGGTTGTGGCCAGCCGCTTTACTATAGCGCGATATGACTATTACCACAGTCCTGATGATGAAACGTGTGTTTAACCTTTATAAAACGAATTGATGTCAACGATATTGCTGAAGCAACGTTCATCATTGCCTCTGGTTGCCTAATTCGTATGGAGATACTTGATAGGGTTGGAATTATGAAGGAGGAACTCTTTATTGATTACATTGATAAAGAGTGGTCTTTGCGTGCCAAGAGCTTAGGATATGAGATTTTTATCTCACCATATGCCAAAATGGCTCACAGTATTGGTGACAGAAGAACATCAATTATGGGACGTAGCGTGTCTGTGCATAACCCTATTAGACGTTACTATTTAACAAGAAATAGTTTTTATTTAATGCGGTTGAGTTATGTGCCTCTAGGTTATAAATTGAGAGAAGCTATATTCAATGTGCTTCGGATCGCTGTTTCTATAGCCACCTCGAAGGAGTGTTATCAATATATTAAATATGGAGTTCTTGGCATTCGTGATGGATGGAAAGGTAACTTTAGACCATTACAAAAGTATTAAGTGAAGTAAGTATTCTATGAAAAAATAGTGCATGTTCAAGTCATACCGAAGCTTTCAGGCGTTCAACAGGTAAGCTTATTTATCAAATTTATACGGTGACTATGATCGATATGTTATTTTTGGTGGTAGTTATGAAGCCACTCCTGAGTTTATCGCAAGATTTGAAAGTAAGGGCATAACTGTTTTATTTGTTAAATCATTAAGGCGAGAGATTGGGTGTTTGGATATCAATGCTACCTGTGAATTGTTTCATTTATTTAAGAAAAATAAATTTGACATTATTCATACCAACTCAACAAAACCTGGAATAATTGCTCGGCTTTCTGCAAAAATGGCAGTTTGTGATTATGTGATTCATTCAGTGCATGGTATTGCCTTTCATAAAATTGAAATACCGACTAAAAGAATTTTTTATTACTTAATAGAATGTTTTTCACTCAGATGCTTTAGTTAGTGTCAATCATTATAGTATTATATTAAATACTACCCTTTTGTGAGAAAAAAGCTATGTATTCATAATGCAGTAATACTTAAGCCCAAATTTGATGAAAATAATAATGCTCTGCCTCAGACAGCAAAAAATAGGCCGTTACGTATTGGGTTTATGAGTCTTCTGGTTCCGCAAAAAGATCTGATAACATTGTTAAAAGCTGTGCGTTATGGTCTCGAAAACGGCCTTTTTTGCCCATAATTGATTCACGTAACTATCGTCGGAGAGGGAATGCTACGTGAACAGTGTGTGGATTTTGTTAGTAACAGTAAACTTACTGATGTCGTCCATTTCAAAAACTGGATTTTTAATAAGGAAAACTTCTACAAACAAATAGATGTTTTTGCTTGCCTTCTATCTATGAAGCATTGGTTTGGTTTTAGGTGAAGCTACTGTATTTGTCTTGCCGGGGATAGCAACTAATTTCGAAGGTATTCCTGAAGTGATTGATGATGGCAGAACTGGCTTTCTGATTGATTCAAAAGACTATGTGGAACTATCAATGATTCAAAAGACTATGTGGAACTATCAAAAAAGATACAAATTTATGTTAATGATGATGCATTGAGAATTCTGCATGGTTTGAATACAAAAAAATAAAGTAACGTCTGAATTCAAATTGTCAGATATGATTGAAAAATATGAGTCTTTGTATTCGCGTAATACGGGATGATGGGTTTTGTTGAATAAATCGAACTTTTAGCGGTAAGCAAGATCAGATCACTCTCTACCCTGACTGTATGACTGTATGACTGTATGACTGTATGACTGTATGACTGTATGACTGTATGACTGTATGTGGCAAACCGTGGCAAAGCAGAAGTACAAAATCACCAACTTGAAAACGTATAACCACGCTCTCCGTCAGCGGGGCTCTCTGCAGGCAGCATGGCGCTGGCTGTTGCAGGGTATGGCGCAAGCTTCACCTGGTCGCAGACAGTGCGACGCATGAGATTATCTGTGCCGATTTGTCGCTCAGCGGAACGACTGATGCGCAGGCGTTGCCAGGGTTGATTAACCAGACCCACCGGAAAATCAGGGAAGCCTCAGCAAATGGGACTTATGATAGCCGTTATTGCCATGATGTGTTGCTGAGGAAAAAAAAATCAGGCCGCTTATCCCGCTACTAAAGGGGGCGCAATACTGGCCAGACAAGTACCATGAACGTAACCATGCAGTGGCAAATCAGCATCTGAGCGGCAGCAATGGTGTGTGGAAAAAGAAAGAAAGTGGGTTATCACCGGCGTTCAGTGGCAGAAACGGCGATGTCGCGGATAAAAAAGGTGTTTGGAGGGCGGCTGAGTCTGCGGGACTACGATGCGCAGGTAGGCGAAGCCATGGCGCAAGTGAAAGCGTTGAACAAAATAACGCTGCTGGATATGCCACTGAGCGTGCGCATTGCCTGAGAGGTAGGGCTCCTTACGGAGCCGTGCCTCATAAATAATATATTCAACATAAATAATATATTCAACAAAGCCGGGATGATGCTTTGGTTGTTGATTAAGCATGTTTCCAACGCACGGTATGCGTATATATTTTAATATAAAAAAAAGTGTCTATGCACTCGCTATAAAAAGTGTCTATGCACTCGCTTTCGGTATCACAAGGTGTATTATTATTTTTAATCTCCTGCATATTACTAACTAGACGAATTCTAGAAAAGAATGGAAGAAGTTAACTGTAATTTAACAAGAGAGTTAATGCATGGCAACAACATTGAAAGCGATTATCCCCGTCGCCGGGCTGGGTATGAACCTGCTGCCAGTAACAAAAGCGATCCCAAAAGAGATGCTGCCGTTGGTGGATCGTCCGGTAATCGAGAAAATTGTTAACGAGTGCGTCAATGCCGGTATTAAAGATATTGTGCTGGTTACGCATGCCTCGAAAAACGCCATTGAAAACCACTTCGATACCTCTTTCGAGCTGGAGTCTTTGCTGGAAGAACGACAAAAACGCCAACTGCTGGCCGATGTGCAAGCCATCTGTCCTAAGGGCGTGACTATTATTAATGTGCGCCAGGGCGAAACGCTGGGGCTTGGCCATGCCATCAACTGCGCGCGTCCTATCGTAGGCAACAACCCGTTTGTGGTAGTGTTGCCGGATGTGGTGATGGATGAAGCCAGTGCAGATCAGAGTAAAGAGAATCTGGCACAGTTGATTGCGCGTTTTGAAGAAACGTGCCACAGCCAAGTATTGGTAAAACATCGTCCTTATGAAGTGTTGCTAGAATACTCCGTGGTGGAGTGTGAAAAGCCGCTTAACCACGCAGGTGACGCAGCAGTTATCACTTCCATGATCGAAAAACCGGAAGTGCCGCCGGAAGAAGGGTCTGATTTATCGGCGGTCGGCCGTTATGTACTGTCTGCTGATGTTTGGTCTATTCTGGAAAAAACTTCTGCCGGTGCCTGGGGGCGTATCCAACTGACTGATGCCATTGCCGAACTAATTGAGCAAAATCATCAGGTAGATGCGGTGCAGATGTCTGGCCGCAGCTTTAACTGTGGGCGCAAGCTGGGTTATATGCAGGCATTTGTTGCATATGGGTTGCGTAATCCTGAATTTGGCGATGCGTTTAAAGCCAGCATCAAAGAATTGCTGAATAAATAATTGGATTGATACCATGCTACTAAGCCCTGCCATCGTGCGGGGCTTAGACCTATCACTATCCACATGCCTTTAGCTGAGTTACCATATCTTCCTGCTTTTGCGTGTCTGTCGTCGTCGTGATACAGGCAGGTTATCCTTCAGACAGGAGTTGCTTTAATGTCTAAACAGCAAATTGGCGTGGTGGGTATGGCGGTGATGGGGCGCTATCTGGCGCTTAACATCGAAAGTTGTGGTTACACTGTGTCCATTTTCAACCGCTCTCGTGAAAAAACCGAAGAGGTAGTGGCCGAAAACCCGGCAAAAAAACTGGTGCCTTATTACACCATTGAAGAATTTGTGGCATCTCTGGAATCGCCGCGCCGTATTCTGTTGATGGTAAAAGCGGGCGAAGGCACGGACAAAGCGATCGAATCCTTGAAACCTTATCTAGATAAAGGTGACATCATCATCGATGGCGGTAACACCTTCTTCCAGGACACTATCCGTCGTAACCGTGAGCTTTCTGCTGAAGGGTTCAACTTTATCGGCACCGGCGTATCCGGTGGTGAAGAGGGTGCGCTGAAAGGGCCTTCTATCATGCCTGGTGGGCAAAAAGATGCCTATGAGTTGGTAGCCCCGATTCTGGAAAAAATTGCCGCCCGCGCTGAAGGCGAAGCCTGCGTCACCTATATCGGGCCAGACGGTGCCGGTCACTACGTGAAAATAGTGCACAACGGCATCGAATACGGCGATATGCAGCTAATTGCCGAAGCCTATTCACTGCTGAAACACGGCTTGAATCTGTCTAACGATGAACTGTCAAAAACCTTCTCTGAATGGAATGCCGGGGAACTAAGCAGCTACCGTGGTCGATATCACCACGGATATCTTCACCAAGAAACACGGATATCTTCACCAAGAAAGATGAAGATGGTAACTATCTGATTGATGTGATTTTGGATGAAGCGGCTAACAAGGGCACGGGCAAATGGACCAGCCAAAGCTCGTTCGATCTTGGCGAACCGCTGTCGCTGATCACAGAATCTGTGTTTGCTCGCTATATTTCTTCTTCACTGAAAGATCAGCGCGTTGCTGCGTCAAAAGTGTTGACTGGGCCGCAGGCAAAACCGTTTAGCGGTGATAAAGCGACCTTTATGGTGATAAAGCGACCTTTATAGAGTTTATAGAGAATGTGCGTCGTGCGCTCTATCTGGGTAAAATTGTTTCCTATGCACAAGGTTTCTCACAGTTGTGTGCAGCTTCAGAAGAGCATCAGTGGAACCTTCACTACGGTGAAGTCGCCAAGATTTTCCGCGCTGGTTGCATTATCCGCGCACAGTTACTGCAAAAAATCACCGATGCCTACGCGGCATCGCCGGATATCGCTAACCTGTTGCTGGCGCCTTACTTCAAGAAAGCAGCCGATGACTACCAGCAGGCATTGTGTGATGTTGTTGCCTATGCAGTGCAAAACGGTATCCCGACACCAACTTTCTCTGCGGCCATCGCTTATTACGACAGCTATCGCTCAGCGGTGTTGCCTGCCAATCTGATCCAGGCACAGCGCGATTACTTTGGCGCACACACCTATAAACGTACTGATAAGGAAGGCGTATTCCACACCGAGTGGTTGGAATAAGTTATTTCTTAAAATCACGTTGCTAAATAAATGCCGAATAGTATCGCTATTCGGTGTTTTGCATCGTGATCTGTCATTAAATAAATTAAAATTAATCATGCTGTTATTATTGATTGCCTTTTTGTCGCTACCCGTTTTTGTTAACGTTGATACGAGCGTAATTTACAATTTCTCTGTTTATTGTAGCGAGATTTTGCTATTTTTAAGCCTGTATAAAAAAACCTATTTTTAAGCCTGTATAAAAAAACTGGGTCAGGGAATGGGGAGCGTTGAGATTCCCTGTCCTATTGTAGTCCCCCCCTGAATTTAGTCTTACCGCATTAATTTAGTCTTACCGCATTAATAGAGTTCTCTGGTTAAAATACAACCAACGGAGGCTCATCATGAAGAAAGCGCATTTCACTGAAACTCAGATCCTGCGGGTTCTAAAAGAGGTTGAAGGTGGCCAGCATGTTAAGGATGTATGCCGAGAAAACGGTGTATTGGAAGCCAGCTATTACAATTGGAAAGCTAAATACGGCGGCATGGAATCCTCTGATATCAAACGAATGAAAGATCTGGAAGAGGAAAATCGACGGTTAAAGCAAATGTACGCATCCCTCAGTTTAGATCATGAAATTCTTAAGGACGTTGTATCAAAAAAACTTTAACCGTGCCTGAGAAACGTGAGCTGGTGCATTACGTCATGACGGAACATCAGGCCAACGAATGACGCGG
Organism: Symbiopectobacterium sp.; assembly: GCA_051710525.1. GTDB lineage: Bacteria > Pseudomonadota > Gammaproteobacteria > Enterobacterales > Enterobacteriaceae > Symbiopectobacterium. The sequence goes on from JBPESR010000004.1 coordinate 90,339, forward strand.
GTGCCTGGTTATCGGTATTAGTCGAAGCCTGTTGCATTATTGCCCTAACACGGCGCGGGATCTGCCCATAGTCGAGGCATTACAAAAATTTTCACATTAGTATCCGGCCTATGGCTTTGGCCTTATGTTCAATACGTTACGTCAAGCAGGATTGTAGTGGAATTCAAAACGAGTTTACGGGGTCTATTGATTATTAAAACTCAATTTTCGGTTAAGTATTCAATGAGTTGATTACAGTGTAAACTCTCCGGTTTTGGATGTGGAGATACAGTGGCTAACGTTACGTTAATGTAAGATGCCCGTTTTGTGAACAGACAGCCTCTGTAAAAACACGGTTATGGCAAAAGTGGCCATCAGCGTTGCCGTTGTCAGTCATGTAAACGCACCTTCCAGCTCGGTTATTCCTATCGAGCCTGCCAACCGGGAACGACAGACCAACTCATTGACTTGGCAATGAATAATGCGGGTATTCGTGACACTGCTTGGGCGTTACATATTAGTATCATTAGTATCAATGCCGTCGTGCGTACTTTAAAAAAACTCTCGTCGCGAAATGTAACAACGCTGCCACTGGATAACCTGCAAATTCAACTGATTTGCGAAGTGGATGAGATGTGGCCATTTGTTGGCAACAAAAAACGACAGCGCTGACTGTGGTATGCATGGGAGCCGCGTTTGAAGCGGATTATCGCTCATGCATTTGGCTCTCTAAGCAAGAAAACGTTGTGTAAGTTGCTGAAACTGTTCTCGGGTTTCAGAGTGGCATTTTGGTGCACTGATGGCTACAGGGCTTACAACGACGAACTTCCAAAAGCAAAACACATTGTTGGCAAACTGTATACACGTTGATACACGTTGGCAAACTGTATACACAGCGTATTGAGCGAGAAAATCTGACGCTGCGCATCCGATTGAACCGCCTCAGTCGTAAGACTTTAGGGTATTCAACATCATCTGAAATGCACGATAGGCTCATCCGCACTTACATCGAACGCGAGTATTACGTTTGATGTTGTATCAACTCATTGAATACACGACAAAATTTTCGGAGGAAAGGGAAAAGCGCTTACCTAACAGGTATCCACAGTCGTTGGTTATTCCCATAAAATGAACCACTATTGGTCAATTGATTTTATGAGTGATGCCTTGATCCTTGATAGAATGAGTGATGCCTTGATCCTTGATAGACGGGCGGCGATTCCGGTTATTTAACGTAGTTGGTGACTTTAATCGGGAAGCATTGGCAATCGATGTTGACTTGAATATACAGGCTCATCGTGTTGTGTGCATTCTGGAATGATGTTGTGTGCATTCTGAAATGATTAAGTGCAGAGCGAGGCTATCCGGTTTTTATACGAAGTGATAACGGGCCAGAACTCACTGCTGCCGCCTTAGCCGAATGGGCAGAACTTCACGGCGTGATACTTGATTTTATTCAGACCGGTAAGCCAATGCAGAATGGGTTTATTGAACGATTTAACAAAACACTACGAACAGAAATCCTCGATATGTATCTGTTCAGAACGTTGTCTGAAGTACGCGTACTAACATAAGACTGGCGCACAGAAAATATAATGAGGAACGCCCATATAGCTCACAGGATGAAATGAGTTTATTTCTCTGAACGATCAAATTGCTGATTTTTGGCTAACCGGATCCCACTCTAATGACAAAGAATAGAAGATTTAAAATGACAAAGAATAGAAGATTTAAAATAGGCTGTCTGTCGTTGGCCATCGGCGGCGTACTGAGTGGTCAGGCTATGGCGCAGGATGTAGCTGAGAAAAGTGATATCGTTAAAACGTCACCAACCATAATACCCGTTTTGATAGCGCAGGCCTATCACAGTCTGATTTTGGTGGTACCGGGCTGATGCAAATGCCTACCGCACGTATGGCGCGCAGTGGGGAGTTTAACGTGAATTACCGTGATAATGAGGAATACCGGCGTTATTCCGTATCGTTGCCACTGTTTAACTGGTTAGAAACCACGGTGCGTTATACCGACGTTCGCACCCGGCCATACAGTGACGATGTTAGCTTTAGTGGCAATCAAACCTACAAAGACAAATCTTTCGATGTTAAAGCGCGACTTTGGCAAGAAAGCGGGTGGCTACCAAATGTCTCCATCGGCTTACGCGATATTGCTGGTACCGGGCTGTTTGATAGCAATACCTAGTGGCCAGCAAGCGCATGGGGCCATTCGACTGCACGTTTGATATTGGATGGGGCAATATGGCCGAGAGCAGCAATATCAAAAACCCTGCCTGTGAATCAAAAACCCTGCCTGTAAGTTTAAAAGCAGTTTTTGTCAGCATAGCGATAGTTATAAAACAGGTGGTGGACAGTTTGAGACGGGAAATTTTTTCCACGGACCAGCGGCGTTGTTTTGCGGAATAAAATATCAAACCCCATGGAATCCGCTGCGCTTTAAGTTGCAATATGACGGGAACGATTACAGTGCTGAGACTGCCGATCGCATTAAGAAGAGAAATTATGCGGGTATACGCATCAAACAAGACTCTCCCTTCAATATTGGCATGTTTTATCGCGTCATCGATAATTTTGATACCACACTTTCCTGGCAACGTGGCAATACCTTGATGAGGGGCTTTAGCCTGCACACCAACTTTAACGATTTACGCCAATCGCATCCGAAAGATGTTCCGCCTGTTTATGCGCCCGTGCATTCGGATGATAATGGCACTAACTGGCAGCAGGTGGCACGCGAACTGGATGAGAAAGCTGGTTACAGCGATGCCGATATTTTATGCCGATGCACAGCAGGTCACTATCGTTGCCGATCAAGAGAAATACCGTAATAAAAATGACGCCGATCAGCGCGCTGCAACTATTTTGGCGAATCATATGCCGGAAAGTGTAGGGGAATACCATATTGTGCGCCGCAGTCAGCGTTTACCGGTAGAAAGCACGGTAGTTGATACCAAGGCATTCCGTGATGTGCAATCGGCGTCTATCCCGTTAGGGCAGCCAGAGCCTGTGAGTCACCGTGAGGAATCTATCTCTGGCCAATCGGTATTACGAGAAGTGATCCCCCGCGCCTGACCTATTCGCTTGACCCTGCCTTGATACAGTCTGTCGGTGGGGCAGAGTCGTTCTATATGTTGTAGAAGATTGTGCTTAATGATGTATCATCAGATTGTGCTTAATGGCGGGGTGGATTACCGCCTGAGTGATCACTGGTAGGTCTGGCGGCGCGGTATCATTGAACCTGATCAATAACTACGATCGTTTTAACTACGATCGTTTTAATTATAAAATGCCACCGAAAGATAGTAGTTTGCCGCGCGTCAGAACCTGGATTCGTGAATATGTGACCTCTTCCGATCTGCTGCTGACCAACCTGCAATTGACGCGCATGGATAACCCAGCGACAGACTGGTACACCATTTAGGTCATACTGTTTACCATTTGATGCAATGGAATGGGAGAGGCGTCATGTCTGTTAAATCGCCTACATTATTGACAGTGGACTCTCGTCTTTCCGGGATACGCTTTTCCAAGCGGGTCTTTCTACCTCGTATTATCGGTACGCTGTTGTGCTCCAATCACTTCCGTGTTGGTGACAAAAACCACTCCGTTTTGGAGTGTGGGTACTGCTTTTTCTCAATGTGTTTGTATGGCCCTACTTTGCCTATTACCTGTCTACGCTTTCCGCCGATCCCAAGCGCTTGACGCAAACGCTGTAGTTGGGGATTAGCATTAGCGTTGGTGTAGCGGAATATTGCCCGACCATGAACCAGTATCACTATTGGCTCAAAGCGGCAGATATTGCACTCTATATGGCGAAAAACAAAGGCCGCGGTCGCACCGAAGTGGCCTAACCGCCTCACCTTCATGATGTGCACTGACGCTAACTACGGCAGTGAGTTTAGCCGATGGTAGACTTTGGGGTCAATAATCCGGTTGGTTATTTCTCCCAGCGGTTTTCCCGCATCAATCATGGCGTAAATATCCGTCGTTAGGTGTGTGAGGTTATCTAGGTTTACCGTTCGCATTTTTTGATCGATATGCTGACTGATGGCATAAATCGCAACTTTTGTTGCGTAAACGCCTGACGAATTTTCATAGGATTGCGTCAGATTCTGGTTTACTGCACGGTGCACGGCGTAATCTGACTTCCGGGGCGGGTGTAGCTTGTTCTGTTGGTGAAAAACCGTTTAAAAATTGCCGTATCTCCTTAACCCGATCAAGAGCCTTGGCAAGATGCTGATACTTATCTTCCCGAATACGTTGTTGATGCGAACGTGAACAGCTGTAGGGATACGCCTCGAAACGCGTCAGTGATTAAAGGGGGGTATCGGATGCCGCCTTTTTTATCCTAAGCAGTGTTTCTGCAAAGGTGATGTGCTTGGGCGATTTTGTTTTGTCTGCAAGTTTGACGGCCTAGGTCAAGCTGTGGGTAAAACGTGCCCTACTGTGGGTAAAACGTGCCCTAAAAGAAAGCAGCAGTGTTGCTGTTGCAATATTGCTTATCATGATGGTTTTTTGTAATCACTGTGGTAGCGGGGAGTTAAGACTGTAGCGCACCACCGCCAACGCTTTCTTCTATATTCCGTCTCCTACTCAAAGTAGCTGTTCCAAAGCCGCATTGCCAAGCGGTTGTCTGCAAATTGGCCTAAAATATTTTATGTATGAAGCAAATACAACCATTCATTCGTGAATGGGTTATTAATAGCCTGCTACTTATTTTTATGCGTTAATAAGAAAAAATAAAATGTAAAATGAAGTATTGCAATTGCTACATTTTTGATTTTAAATATAGCAACTGATTCTTTAAGGGGGCAGTATGGAGTTCACCGCTTTATTGAGGTAACGTTTTTCGCGCTTGACCTCGTCACAGCAGATGATTGCACGCTACATCGAACGCAAAAAAGATCGCGTAGCATTCATGACGGCCCACCAGTTGGCCGCTGTGATAAACATCAGTGATGCCGCAATTGTGCGCTTTTCACGTGCAGTAGGGTATGAGGGCTATACCCACATGAAAGAATCATTGGGGGATGCTTTGATTGAGCGCACTGACGCCAGCGGCATCTCGCATTGTGAACCTGCGTTGCCAGGTGAGACAGAATTAAATGAGGGCGTGTTTGCCAATGCCAGCCAGCTCTTGAAAGCCACGGCAGAACTGAATGAAGACCGTATTGTTTCAGCAGTCGCTGGGCGTATCGCTGCCGCAAGGTGTATTTGGGTTGGGTGAGTGGTAACGGAACGTCGTTTTCCATGGTCTCTTATCTGGAGATGCAACTGAATCAGTTTCTCGGCAACACCGAGGTGTTCAATATCGGTCACGGTGATGTGGCAGATCGCATATTGCAAGTGAATTAGCAGGATGTGTTTATTGATTGGTATCAGGTGCGAGCGTTACATCCCCTATGCTCATTTATCTTATGAGCCTCGCCCGGTAACGGGGAGTCTATGTCGTGTCTATGACATACCAAGACAGCTCTCCTTTAGCCAATGAAGCTGTTGTATATCGTGCGCAGTTCATCAGCAGTGGCATGGTGGTCGAAAGTGAGTCCGATGACCGTCGCCGGATGACCGTCGCCGATTGGTTGATGGCGCAGATACTCACTGATGAGGAGAAAATCAAAGCGAATTTAAAACTTTCAGATGATGCCTGGCATCATCTGGGTCATTGGGGAAAATGCCAACACCAGGGGAAAATGCCAACACCAGGGAATTATTTAACAAATAATAAAAATAATAAATAAATAGATATTAATAAATAAATAGATTATTAATAAATAGATATTTTAATTTTAATTATAAAGCAGTAAAAATAATAAGAAATTAAGAAGTAAAGAAGTAAAATAAAATAAATAAGAATAAGATAAAATAAGAATAATAAGATAAAATAAGAATAAGAGTAAAACAGCGGTGGTTATTGCCACCGCTGTAACATTATTTTTGTTTAATCCTCGTTTTGATTAAAAAAGTGTCTTATGATGCTGACATCAGAGATAAGTAGTTTCTTATTACCGTTTGTTTATCAAAGGAGAACATATGAATAAAAGCAACAGGGTTTCATGCCGTCCATCGTTGATGCAGGGGTTAATGCCGATCGTCATCGCTTAATAAAACAAACGTCGATTATCGGTGCAGGGGCTCTGCTTGGTGCCTTCTCACTTGCAGTTTTTGCCGCACCCAGCAAAGAAGTGATTGTGCGCGGGATTGGCGGAAGTTATCAGGAAGCGCGGGGAAATGCGGTCTATAAACCTTTTACGGAATTGACCGGCATTAAAGTGATCATTCAGCCTTCTACGGCTATGCAGATCATGGCAATGATAAAAGCAGTACGTGTGACGCTTGATGTGCTGGATATCGGCGATGTCACACAAACCAACCAACCTCAATGCGGCCGAGGCGTTGAGGCCAATCAACTACGCGGGCATGAAGTTTACCAATCTCGACGATATCTTCCCCGAAGTACGCCGTCCCAATATGGTCAGTAACCTGTTCTTCTCGACTGTGATGGTTTACAACACAGATGTCTTCCGTGATGGCAATCATCCGCGTACCTGGGCAGAATTTTGGGAGGCGGAGCGTTTCACCGGTCCGCGTACTTTAAAGGACCTGCGCACCAGTTCTACTGAACTGGAGTTTGCCTTGCTTGCCGATGGCATAGAATGAAAGACATCTACCCAATTGACATCAAGAATGCGTTTGCTTCTATGAGCCGAATTAAACCCCATGTCGTGAAATGGTTGGATACGGGGGCTCTATCCGTACAATTGATGGAGCGCAAAGAGGCGGTATTAGGGGCATTGTGGAACGGTCCTGCACAAGCGCTGATCGATCAGGGCGCACCGTTAGCCATTGAGTGGAACCAGATCAAACAGCAGTTGCAGTATTGGAGTGTGCTGAAAGGCTCTCCGAACCCGGAAAATGCGCAGTGGTGGACAGATAACATTGAGGAGGTGGGCAAAATCTGGCAACCATGGATCTTGGGTCAGTGGTAATGAAAACGGATTCAGCACACACAGCTCCACAGCTCCCGGCGTCAGCCGGGAGCTGCACTTCGCCTTGATGGGCTGACCCGGCGCTATGAACAGACTGCCGTCGTCGATAATCTGGATTTAGCGATCGCACCAGGCGAGCTTGTGACGTTGCTCGGTGCCAGCGGTTCAGGGAAAACCACCACGTTGATGATGGTGGCGGGCTTTACCGAACCTAGCCAAGGGCGCGTGCTGATTAACGATCAGGATATTACGCATTTGCCACCGGCAAAACGCGACCTTGGGGTGGTGTTTCAGCACTACACGGGGTGTTTCAGCACTACACGGGGTGGTGTTTCAGCACTACACGCTGTTTCCGCACCTCTCGGTGGCGGATAACCTGGCGTTTCCGCAGGAAATGCGCGTCGTCGCGCGTCGCGATATCAAGCAGAAAGTGGCGGATGCGTTGGCATTGATACAGCTTGATGATAAGGGACATCGTTTGCCGCGAGGGCTGTCCGGTGGGCAGCAGCGCGTTGCGCTGGCGCGTGCGTTGATCTTTTCTCCAGCGGCACTGTTGATGGACGAGCCGCTGGGTGCTCTGGATAATCTGGATAAAAAGTTGTGCGAACATATGCAGTTGGAAATAAAACGGCTGCATGTGGCTTTCGGCTCTACGGTGGTGTTTGTCACCCACGATCAGGAAGAAGCCTTGACCTTGTCCGATCGTATTGCCGTGATACAACAGGGGCGGATTGCCCAAATTGATACCACGCACGATCTCTATACCAAACCAAAGAATCGCTGGGTGGCTGAATTTATTGGCCAATCCAACTTTATCGACGGCCAGATAAGCGCCATTCAGCAACATGGCTATGACGTGCGCCTTTCAAGCGGTGAAACGGTGTGCGGTAAGGTATAGCTTATCTTGGCGTCGGGGATTCGGTCTTGGCGGTGCTGCGGCCTGAGCATATTCACATTTGCCTACATGGGGATACATCAGCCCATTTGCCGATTAGCGCTACCATTGCTGAAATGCTCTATCTGGGGCATACGCTTAAATTAACGCTGATGCTGAGTGATGGCGCGACGTTATTAGCACAGTTACAGAACTCGGCGCTAGAGGGGATTCTGCGGCCAGAGGCCAGCGTGCGTATCGGGTGGGCAACGGAGAGTCTCTGGTTTATTCCCGCCGAGGCTCAGCGATGAGTGGGCGTGATGACAGGCGTGTGAGTCGCTGGAAACCCTGGCTATTGCTGGCACTAATGCCGCTGGCCCTGGCGATTTTTTTGCTGATTTCTCTGGCGAAAATGCTTGGTTACAGCCTGTTCGAGCCGGGGCTTACCAGCAAGCACCTTGCGCGCATTGTACAGGAACCAGTCTGGCTGAAAGTGCTGTGGATTACGCTGCGCACCTCACTTCACTGCTCGTCACGCTGGTGACGCTGATGTTGGGTTATATGGTGGCCTGGGTGTTATGTAAACTCCCTGAGCTATTAGCCAGTATGGCGATTGTCATCATAATTATTCCCCATTTTACCAGTGTGTTGGTGCGCACTTATGCCTGGATGGTGCTGTTAGGCAGTGATGGGTTTGTCAATCAGGTGCTACTGGCATTGGGGCTTATCGATACGCCGCTCAAACTGCTGTATACCCCACTCGGCGTGTTAATCAGTATGACCTATATCTTCTTGCTACCCTATATGTACTGGCGCTTTACAGCGTGATGCGCGGTATCGATCCGCAACTGCTGCGGGTAGCGTATAGCCTTGGCGCTTCGCGCTTTCGAGCCTTTTGGCGCATCTTTTTGCCGCTGTCGCTGCCTGGCGTTGCCGCGGGTAGCCTGCTGGTGTTTATTTTGTCTATTGGCTTCTTCGTGACACCAGCGCTAATGGGAAGCCCGCGCTACACCATGATCGCCATGATTATCAAAATCAGTTGGAAGTCTATTTCAACTGGGGCTTCGCGTCGGCGCTGTCTGCGTTGCTGCTACTGTGCACTTTATTGCTGTTTTAGGTCTATGTACGGATCATAGGATTGGAACGACTCTTTGAGGCAAAAGGATGAACGGAAACCGCCCCGGCTGGCTGCCACTACTGATCACGCTGTTGACCCTCGCTTTTTTGTTGGTCCCGATTGCGATTGTTGGTGCAGCGCGGACTGCTCAACCGTTGAGGGCTGTGACAGTTGATCGAACAGTGCTCTGCCAGGGCTAGTCGAACGGTTTCTGTTTTGATGCTGCTGGCGGTCAGTGTCCATAAATCGGTGTGGTGGGGAACATAGTGGCTCCTTGCAGGCTGTGTTGCGGCGCTAATTACGTCGCGTTGGTTGGCGCTAATTACGTCGCGTTGGTTAACGTGGGCGTTGGCGACAGGGATAGCCTTATGTTATTTATAAATAAGAATTATTATTGTCTTGGTTTGTCTGCGTGACGGTGGTTTTTCTCTGAGGACGGGAGGTGAGATAAAATGGAAGAAGGGCGAGGTTCATCAACGCAGCGTGGTGATGCCACGTATGGTATTGCGTTATCGTTATGGTGACCGTCGCCAGTTGCCGGATCAGTTTGGCCAGTGCTAGTCGCAATAGATACGCTTGCTGACGGGTTGACACTGGTGACCTCTTCCTATCAGCCGCTGAAACCGCCCACTCTCAGCCTGTGTTGGTGATGACTTTTGGTTTGAACGGCGAGTCGAACTATAGCGAAAAACGGGGTGCCAGCATGACGTTCCTCCAACAGCATGTGACCATCGCCAGTTTTCATCATAGCCAGGGTGAACGTTATTACCCGGAGCGACAAAAAGTGGACCAACTGCTCCTGTTGGTGAGTGAATCGATGCTGGAGCACTATAGGCGATGCGGCAACAGAGCGGCTGTTTGGTGATTATCGACTGCGGCAGCATGCCTACAGCCGGTTGCCCCTGTCGTGCAACAGCACTTGCTCGCACTGCAATAGGCACAGGGCAATATGCTCTACATGCACATCCATGCCCTGAATCTGCTGGCTGCCACCGCTATTTGTTTGAGGAGACGTGGGAAGCGGCACGCTTACATCCTCAGGATGTGACAGCAGTGGAGCGCGCTCGTGATTGGATGGTGGCACACCTGAGCGAAACCCTTTCTCTCGGCGCGCTGGCACTAGCGGTCTGTTTAAGCGAATACAAGCTCAAGCTGGCGTTTCAGCGCCATTTCAACACCACGCCGGGGCAGATGTTGTTACAATTGCGCATGGAAGAAGCGCACCGGTTGTTGGAGCAAGGATTACAAGTTGCGCAAGTTTCCTGGCGGGTGGAATATTGTCATGCGAACAATTTGTTTTGCTTTTGGAAGTTCGTCGTTGTAAGCCCTGTAGCCATCAGTGCACCAAAATGCCACTATGAACCATACGCAGCGTTTTCTTGCTTAGAGAGCTCAAATGCATGAGCGATAATCCGCTTCAAATGCGCTCCCATGCATACCACCGCCAGCGCTGTCGTTTTTTTTGTTGCCAACAAATGACCACATCTCATCCACTTCGCAAATCAGTTGAATTTGCAGGTTATCCAGTGGCAGCGTTGTTACATTCCGCGGCGAGCGTTTTTTAAAGTACGCACGACGGCATTGATACTAATATGTAATGCCCGAGCAGTGTCACGAATACCCGCATTATTCATTGCCAATTTAATGATTTGGTATGTAATTCCCGGTTGGCAGGCACGATAGGAATAATCGAGCTGGAAGGTGCGTTTACATGACTGACAACGGTAACGCTGATGGCCACTTTTGCCATAACCGTGTTTTTACAGAGGCTGTCTGCTCATAAAACGGGCATCTTACATCAACGTTAGCTACTGTATCTCCACATCCAAAACCGAGCATTTAGCGAAACGGCGGGCGGCTCGTTAAAGGTGCAAAGTTTGCGTGAATGCAGATGGTCGCTTTCTGCGCGTAACAGATCCATGGCGTAAATACCGATTTGCAGATGCTCGGAGATGGCGCCTTCATAAAAACGAACGGTTGGCCTGACTAGGCAACTTTATTTCACCGTGCAGCGGCTTGTCAGAGACGCAGAGCAGCGTGCCGTAAGGCACTCGGAAGCGATAACTTTCTGACGCAATCGTCGCACTTTCCATGTCCACAGCCACGGCGCGGCTCAAGTTGAAACGCAGCGCGGAGACGGAGTAGCGCAGCTCCCAATTACGGTCTTCGGTGGTTACCACCGTGCCTGTACACAACCGCTGTTTTACCGCTTCGCCAGCCATACCGCTCACCATTTTGGTGGTGTCGTACAGCGCGCGCTGCACCTCGGCGATACTTGGAATGGGGATATACGGCGGGAGCACGGCATCAAGCACGTGATCGTCGCGTAGATAGGCGTGCGCCAACACATAGTCGCCTATGGTTTGGCTTTCGCGCAGCCCGCCGCAGTGACCAATCATCAGCTAGGAGTGTGGGCGTAGCACGGCAAGATGGTCACAGAGTAGCACGGCAAGATGGTCACAGATGGTTTTGGCGTTGGAAGGCCCAACGCCAAATTGATGAGGGTGATCCCCGGCCCTTGCTTGGCGATCAGGTGATAAGCCGGCATCTGATGTTTCTTCCAGGCAACATCAGAAACGCACGCCTCGGCGGTGGCATCTTTACCGGTGAGGAATATTCCGCCTGCGGCGGCGATCGCCTCATAAAGACTGTCAGGATCGGCGATTTGTTCACAGGCCCAACTGACAAACTCATCCACGTAGCGCGTGTAGTTGATGAACAGGATATAAGGCTGAAAATGCTAGATGAGGCTGAAAATGATAGATAGCTGTACCCGTGTAATGGCGCAAGCGTGCCAGGGAGAAATCGGTACGCAAGGCATCAAAATGCGAAAGCGGGAAACGGGTATCAGTGGCGTGAAACAGACCATCTGCGGTTTCATCGCCAATTTGGACCAGTTCCGTGATGGGAAAGTGCTGCGAAATCCCGGCAGACATCGAACGCTACAGCGCTAAATCCGAGCCGTAAATCACATAAGGAAAGGGAATTTCCTGTTGTGATGGGTATACCTCAATGTGCGCGCTATACTCTTCGACCAGTAAGGTCAGTTGCTCAGAGAGATAGCGGCGAAATAGCGCAGGTTGCGTAACCGTGGTGCTGTAACTTCCAGTATGAGTGAAACGCCCATAGGCGCGGGTGCGGCTTTTCCTTGCTGTACGCCATCCCAGCTTACGCGTAATTCTGGGTAGACGAACAACCCATTGCGGCACGTCTCTGTTGTTTCGGACAAGGAGCCATCTGTCACGTTGTTTCGGACAAGGAGCCATCTGTCACGTATGCTTTTATGTATGGCTGCGGTAGCGCGTTAACTGCATCGTTATACTGCGAACTTAGTAAATCCAGCGCTTGTGCGGCCGTAAGGCTGGCAGGAGAACCAAGATGCGTCATCGTTCTCCCATCCTTTTTGGATTATCTCCCGCAATGTCATTGCGGCGGCTACACCCAGCATAGTTCAGCCACGTGACAAAACGATCAGCCACGTGACGAAACGTATATTCATTGTTCTATTTTTTTATTTGGTGAGGCTTTGAACATTGGTGAGGCTTTGAACAATATCTCGGTAGTTCCCTACATCATTCCTGCCCACCAACTGTCATTCCCGCGAAGGCGAGAATCTCGCACAGGGGAAACGCATTCTTTCTGTCATAGATCCCCAGCTTTCGCCGAGGAGTAAGTGACGTAGTCGATGGGGTGCCGTTACGCGCGATCCCAGTGAGATTTTGCTTCACCGTTGATGTAGAGCGTGCATTGGTCCTGCGCCGGCAAACGAACATGCAGGCGTTTCCAGCAGGAGCAAAGTCACCTTCCTGCGTGAAGGTCACATCAATGCGTGAGTTGTCACTGGTGATGTTCCAATGCAGCCACAGTGCATTACCTGGCTGCCAAGTATGGGTTTCACCATCATCTTTAAACAGCAGGCCGCTGTCCTGACCTTTACCGCACGGTGGGAACAGCAGCAGATCGCGTTGATCGTCCGTTTGGTACTCGACGTGCTTCCAGCGTGCAGAAGTTGGCAGCATCGTACCGCGAGAACCAGCAACGGTAGGCGTTCCAACGGTGCATCCAGGGTGATGGTTTGCCCGCTGCTGAACCAGGTGTCGGTGTAGAAATCGTACCAGCCAGACGCGTTTTTCGGCAGGTAAACCGGCCGCTAACCTTGTTCAACCACGCTGGCAACCAGCAAATCGCTGCCCAGCAGGAAGTCATCATTTTCCTGGAACGTGACGGTGTCGTGTTCGTGATCGAGGAAGGTGGGGCGCAGCATAGGCTTATCGTCCTGGCTGGCGTGCCACAACTGGGTGTACAGGTAAGGCAACAGGCGATAACACAGTGCAATGGCGTCGCGGATTGCCTGGGTGACTTCCGGGTACATCCAGGTTCGTTGACCGTGTGATCGTCATTCCAGAAGTGAATGGTGAAGCGCGGGTGCATCATGCCGTTTTGTACCCAACGTACGAACAGTTTCGCATCAGGCTTATCGCCAGAGAAACCGCCAACATCGTGACCAACGTTGTACAAACCGGAGAGGCTCATGCCAACACCCATACGGATATTATAGCGCAACGTGGTCCAGTTAGTGCGGTTATCGCCACTCCAGGTTTGCACGTAATGCTGCATCCCGGCACAGCCGGAACGGGAGATCAGGTAAGGGCGTTTTTCCGGTGCAAAACGCTGTTGCGCTTCCATCGATGCACGCATCATCAGCAGCGGCATTACCGGGCGAATGTGTTTGATGGCGATTGGTTTGCCAAAGCAGCGCGCTTCGCAGTCCTACACTTCATATTCGTTGTTGTCGTTCCAGGTGGAATCGATATCCATTTCCAGCAGTTGCGAGGTGACGTTATCCTGCCACCATTTCACCGTTGCAGGGTTGGTGAAGTCAAGGTGTGAGCCTTCATCGTCCCAGAAGCAGGAGCGCTCTGGTGCATCTTGCTCGGAATCACGAATAAATAGTTGTTATTCTGCTACCTGCTGGTACATCGAGTGGTCTTGCAACAGGTACGGCTTAATGTTGGCAGCCAGTTTCAGACCAGCATCGTGGAACGGTTGGCTAAGCACCTGAGATTGCGCACTTTATCGTAGTTCCAGTTAAACATGTAACGTTTGTTGCCAATCGATGTGTAGCCGGATGACAACTGGAATGAATCACACGGGATAGCGTGCTCTTTACACAGCTCGATAAATACACAGCTCGATAAATTTCAGCAGTTGTTGCTGTGCATCAGGAACATCGGTGTAGTGCTGGTCGAACCGGTGTAGTGCTGGTCGAACCGCTGTAATCCAGGCTCCATTTGGGGCCAAACAGGGTTTGGCCAGTCAGACGCACGAATTTCTTGGTGACATCCAGCACGCGTGGACCGAGGAACAGGTAGTAGTCGAGATCGCCAGCTTCTGCGCTGTAGCGACGGTAAGCAACGTGGTAGTTATCCAGTTCGTTACCCAGATCCAGACGGGTGCTGCTCAGATTGTTGTAAAACATCCCGAAGCTGACGTCACCGCGACGAGTGATGGTGAAGGCTACGCGTTTGTAAAGCGGGTCGGTAGACAACGCGTTGTAGTCCATGCATCGAGGTTACGCATTTCGTAACGGCGGCCAGCGCGCTTCAAATCGCCGGCTTTCTCACCCAGCCCGTAGTACTGTTCTTGCGGATGGCGACGCTGATAGTGCTCAACGTCATCACCGTGGGCATTCAGCAGGTACGCACTGGTGTGGCGGCGGCCGGCTGCTAGCGGTTGCCATTCATCCTGTTGGTCACGGTATTCCCATGACAACCACAGCGGTTGATACACGGTAACGCGCAGTTTATCGGTAGCGACTTGCAGACCGTCTTCCGTCTTCAAGGGGCATCAGGGTAAAACCGGGCAGGGCAAAGCACGCGGTGCTTTCGCGTTCACGTCCTTCCCATTCCACATCTTTCCCTGCTTCCAGGGAGAGTTCCCCTTTACGTTTGATCAGCACACGAAACAGGTCATTTTCCAGCACACATAGAGGCGAAACAGATGCTGGTTGTCTACGTTGATTTCAACAAACGCTTGTGTTTGTTGGCTTAACACCCAGTTTTTCAAAATTTTCATAGCAACGTTCCAAACTAAACAATCGAAGACATCACAGTACGAAAGGCCTTGTCGTAACAAGGACTTTCGACAACACGTTATGCAGCGCGCGCCTTATTATACGACGCTTGGCGATGGCACCAATCAGGTCAAAGAAGCCCATTGCAATAAACAGCGGGTTGTAGCCGATTTTGTCTGCTGTTACACCAATCAGCAGTGAAGAGGAAGCTGGCGATCCAGGCAAAGGAGCCACGCATCCCGTTGACCGTTGCCATTTGGCCTTTCTCTAACGACTCAACCACCAGCACACTAGCATGCAGTAGATGAACTGGTGACCGAAATCTCCGACTGAGATCAACAGGATGGTGATATACGGGTCTTTAGTCAGCGCGACTAATGCCAACGAAATCATCAGCGCGACTAATGCCAACGAAATCATCAGAAATGCGCCGGTGACGGAGCTAGCAACGACAGAGTTGACGCGGCTGCAACCAAACAGACGGGTATAGACGCGAGTCAGGTAATCACTGGCGATACTGCCCAGGTCAGCAGCCAGGAAGGGCAGCCAGGCGAACATGGCGATCTGTTTCAGATCCATTCCGCGCTCTTTTGCCAGATACAGCGGTACCCAGAATGCCAGATACAGCGGTACCCAGAAGCTCAGCACGGCCCAGGCCGGTTCTGCCATAAAGGCCGGAATGGCACTTCCGTAAAAGCGTTTGTTTTTACACACGGTTTTCAGTCCGGGAAGAAAGGCAGCTTAACCGACGCAGGTTCGTTGTCCTGTTTGATGAATTCCAGCTAGGTTTTGCTCAGGTTCGGGTATTTTTCCGGGTCATAATTTTCCGGGTCATAATAAAACAACCACCACAGAACCACTCAAGCATGGCCAGCACGCCGGAGAACATGAATGCCCCTGCCAGCCGAGGTAGCTGTGTGCAATAACAATGATGGGCGGCGCTAACATGGCACCGATATAGAAGCCCACGCCAGCCCAACCTGCGGCAATTGTTCTGGAACCATTCCCCGAGAGTTTTGGCGTTAGCTGGCGTAGCTGCCGCTTCTGAAGCCCCCATGCTTCTGAAGCCCCCATAAAGAAGCGCAGAATGCCAGATGTAACCAACTGCCTGCGCCTGCGTGGAGCATACACATCAGGGCCCAGATAGAGGCACACATCAGAAAGCCGACTTTCAGACCAATCACGTCAATCAGCCAGCCGCATAGCGGTTGGAAAATAGTATAGGCCAATTGGAATGCGCCAACGATCTAGGAGTATTGCTCTGTGGTAATCCCAATGGCTCTGTGGTAATCTCAATGGCGGCTTTTAATTCAGGTGCCAGGATACCCAACGAGTTACGTGTAATGTAGTTAACGGTGACGCCTAAGAGAAACAGCCCCAAAACCCACCAACGCAGATTTTTGATTTTTCGTTTCCCGTGCGCTGCGGGGGCAGCGTTGTCAATATTGAGACCCATGATAATCTCCGTCAGAGGGTGATGATTGATTTGGCCTAATAAGTTATTCCTTCTGTTACACCATCAGTAACCTAAAATATTCACCCTATCGCTATATTCTTATTTTTTGTATTAAAATTTAGGTTGTTATATAAGGCTCTTCTTGAGGCTCTGTTTTTTTAAATTGGTCCACCAATTAAGCTTAAAGGAGATAATCGATGTGGATACGCCTTTTTTTTGCAAAAATTTACGTTGGCTTATTTAGCGTTGAATATAAAAACCGGTTAGGATATAGGCAGTTCTAGCGTGAAAATTTTTCATCTTAAAATTTGAAGGGGATCACAAAAGGAATGGAAAGCTTAAAATCAAGGAAATTGCGGCACAAACCGGGCTTTCTATCAGTACTGTATCTCACGTGCTGTCAGGCAAATTTAACACCAGCGAAAAAGCAAGCAGCGCGTGATGGCATGTGCGCGAGAGTACGGTGTACTTAATGATATCGCCTCTGGACCGCCTGTTAATCAACGGAATTATGGTGTTTGCACCGTCGCGAGCGTTTGATTCGCGGTCTGACATCTTTTACTACTACTACAAAGTGATCCAGAGGCTTGCTTGTCAATGCGTTGTCTCCCCATGAGAGACAAGTATTCAATGAGTTGATGACAGTGTAATCTCTCCGGTTTTGGATGTGGAGATACAGTGGCTAACGTTGATGTAAGATGCCCGTTTTGTGAACAGACAGCCTCTGTAAAAAAAACACGGTTATGGCAAAAGTGCCCATCAGCGTTACCGTTGTTAGTCATGTAAACGCAGCTTCCAGCTCGATTATTCCTATTGTGCTTGTCAACCGGGAATGACAGACCAACTCATTAACTTGGCAATGAATAATGCGGGTATTCGTGACACTGCTCGGGCGTTACATATTAGTATCAATGCCGTCCTGCGTACTTTAAAAAACGCTCACCGCGGAATGTAACAATGCTGCTACTGGATAACCTGAAAATTCAACTGATTTGCGAAGTGGATGAGATGTGGTCATTTGTTGGCAACAAAAAACGACAGCGCTGGCGGTGGTATGCATGGGAGCCGCGTTTTATGCTGTCTCAGTCTTGCAATAGCTCGAGGTTCAGGTTTCAATACGCTGCTGGGCTTGCTGAACCCGCCTCAACGCGGTGTTCCGTTTGCTGCGCATACTCCACTTCTCCCGCGAATATCATGGAATGTTTTGATGTTAAAAATTTTTAATACGCTAAGTCGCCAAAAAGAGGAATTCAAACCCATTCATGCCGGTAGCGTGGGCATGTATGTATGCGGCATTACCGTGTATGACCTGTGTCATATCGGTCACGGGCGTACTTTTGTAGCATTCGATGTGGTTGCCAGGTATTTGCGCTATTTGGGTTACTTGCTCAATTATGTGCGCAATATAACGGACATCGACGACAAAATAATCAAACGCGCCGCAGAGAATGGAGAAAGCTGCGAACAGCTGACCTCGCGCATGATCGCTGAAATGCACGCTGATTTTGATGCGTTGAACATTTTACGTCCCGATCTGGAGCCGCGTGCTACACACCATATCGTCGAAATTATTGAACTGGTGGCGCAACTGTTTGCGCGCAAACATGCCTATGTGGCAGGCAACGGCGATGTGATGTTTTCTGTCGACAGCGCGCCGGGTTACGGCGTGCTTTCTCTCCAGGATCTGGAACAGTTGAAGGCGGGTGCGCGTATTGAGATTGCGGAAGTGAAACGCAATCCGATGGATTTTGTGCTGTGGAAAATGTCCAAACCCGGCGAGCCGCACTGGACATCCCCGTGGGGGGAAGGGCGTCCCGGCTGGCACATCGAATGTTCTGCTATGAACTGCAAACAGCTTGGCGAGCACTTTGATATTCACGGCGGCGGTTCCGATCTGATGTTCCCGCACCATGAGAATGAAATTACTCAGTCGACCTGCGCCCATGATGGCCCTTACGTCAACTACTGGATGCATTCCGGTATGGTGATGATCGATCGCGAGAAGATGTCTAAATCGCTCAACAACTTTTTCACCGTACGAGATGTGCTGAAATATTACGATGCCGAAACCGTGCGTTACTTCCTGATGTCAGGTCATTACCGTAGCCAGTTGAACTACAGTGAAGAGAACCTGAAACAGGCGCGTGCCTCTTTAGAGCGCTTGTACACTGCGTTGCGCGGTACCGATCCGGCGACGGCGGCGCAAGGTGGCTATGCGTTTGAAACGCGCTTCCGCGCGGCAATGGACGATGATTTTAATACGCCAGAGACCTACTCGGTGTTGTTTGACATGGCACGCGAGGTGAACCGCCTGAAAGTGGAAGATGCGGTGGCGGCGGATGCGCTGGCCGCTGCGTTGCGCCGTTTGGCGGGCATTCTGGGGCTGTTGGAACAAGACCCGGAAGCCTTCCTGCAAAGCGGTTCTCAAGCGGATGGTGATGAAGTGCAAGAGATTGAAGCCCTGATTCAGCAGCGTAATGACGCGCGCCAGGCCAAAGACTGGGCGCTAGCAGATGTAACGCGTGCGCGCCTGACAGAAATGGGGATTGTATTAGAAGACGGTCCACACACTACATGGCGTCGCAAATAACGTTATTGCTAGTGGTATCGTGTTAAAAAATCGCCCGCGACGGTATACCTTCGTGGGCGATTTTTATTGGATCAGACTACTGACTGTTGCTTAAGGCACGACATTACCGATTGCCCGGCAAAGCTGACCCGCTGACCGGCAATGATTTTGCATTGTTTACGAGTTTCTTCCTGGCCGTCAACGCTGACGCCACCGTCAGCAATGTGGCGGCTTTGGTGGCAGCGCCACTCTCACTCCAGCCAAGCTGTTTAAGCAGATCGCACAGTTCAACGTGCGGGTATTTATCGAAATGAAAAGTTTCATTAGATCTTGCTGTAAGAAAGAAAAAGACGCGCCTGAGCGCGCGATGTTAACGTAATGTTTATGCGTTAACCGGTATAATCCGCGCCGTTACGCGTTGCCGTCGTGGTACTCTTCGCAGGCTTGCAGCGTATTTTGAATCAGGGTGCCAACGGTCATAGGGCCAACACCGCCGGGCACCGGCGTTATCAGCGACGCGCGCTCCTGGGCGACGGAAAACTCCACGTCGCCCACCACTTTGCCGCTGTCCAGGCGATTGATGCCGATATCGATCACGATGGCACCCGGTTTAATCCACTCGCCGGGAATAAAGCCAGGCTTGCCAACCGCAACAATCAGCAAGTCGGCCTGCTCAACGTGTTGACGCAGGTTTTTGGTAAAACGGTGTGTCACCGTGGTGGTACAACCAGCCAGCAGCAGTTCCAGACTCATCGGGCGGCCAACGATATTGGAGGCCCC
Source organism: Symbiopectobacterium sp. (assembly GCA_051710525.1). GTDB lineage: Bacteria > Pseudomonadota > Gammaproteobacteria > Enterobacterales > Enterobacteriaceae > Symbiopectobacterium. Next base: position 110,190 of record JBPESR010000004.1, read on the forward strand.
CACCACCACGGCGTTCAAGCTAAACATGTCCACGTTGTAACGTTCCAGCAGCGTGATAATGCCGCGCGGCGTGCAGGCACGCAGCAGCGGGTCACGCTGGGACAGGCGACCGACGTTGTAAGGGTGGAAGCCGTCCACGTCTTTATCAGGGGCGATGTGCTCGATGACTTTGGTATTATCAATGCCTTCTGGCAGCGGCAACTGAACCAAAATACCATCAATGCTGTTGTCGGCATTCAGTTCGTCGATCAGCGCCAGCAGCGCAGCTTCCGTGGTGCTGGAAGGTAAATCATAAGAACGAGAGACAAAGCCGACTTCGTCACAAACTTTACGTTTGCTCGCTACGTAGATCTGTGAGGCGGGATTATCGCCGACTAACACAACAGCCAGTCCTGGCGCACGCTTGCCCTCGGCCAGACGCTGCTTGACGCGCGCACAAACTTCATCCTTCACTTGCTGCGCAATCGTTTTACCATCAATAATCTTTGCTGCCATCTCTGGACATCCATCAAATAAAACTACGTGGGATGGCACTATTTTGTCAGAAGCGACGCGCGCTGTCAGACAGCTTATCAATATAAATCAATGTATCAATATAAATCAATATAAATTCGTCCGCACCTGACCGCTGTTGGCCTATTCTGTCGCAATTTCAACGCGATTTCTGCCCTTGCTCTTGGCCTGATACAGTGCTTTATCTGGAATAATAACGCTTTCCAGTGCCTGAGCCGGTGTTGTTCCTACAAAAAGGTAGGCGCCAGCGCTGGCGGTAAAGACTTTTTCATCCAGCGTGGTGAGTTCATGGGGGATACATTGGTGCCTGATGGCTTCCAGAGCCCGTTCTACAAACGCTACGGCGCCTTCTTCCGTCACATCCATCAGAATGATGACAAACTCTTCACTGCCATAACGTGCGATTAAATCCTCTTTGCGACGCGGCATACTGCTCAGCTCATGGCTCACGGTTTGCAGACACTTGTCGCCTTCAACGTGACTATAGTGGTCGTTGTATTTCTTGAACATATCGACATCGAGCATGATAAGCTCTATCCATAAGCGCTATCCGCTTACCGGAAAGGGCGGATTGCGCGATGGTCTCGCGCAGGAAAATATCAAACTGTCGCCGTTTCGCCAGGCCAGTGAGACCATCTAACAGCGCAGCGTTTCCAGAGTGTGGTTCATCGCGGTAAGCTGATCGCGTACCTTGGTTAGATCCAGTTGGTTTTTTCGTTGATCTTGATCTGTTTCAGCATGAGCGCACCCATGCTGCTCATGATCAGCAGCAAGGTCAGGGCGATAGTAGTATAAGTATAAATGGTCGAGTCGACTTTCCAGTTGGAAAACACCTGCGTTTTGTTATAGTCCGCTGCGATGACAATGGGATAACGTTTTAACCGTGATAAGCATAGATGCGCTCAACGTGGTCAATGGTGGAGTAGAAGGTGGCTGTGCCGCTGGTGGATGACTTCAAATGTTCCATAAACAGCGTGCTACTTGATATGTCCAGGTTAATTTGAGAATCGTCAAAAGGACGACCATATAGAATATGCCCATCTGAAAGTAAGATGGCTAATACGTCATTGTCTCCCATCGAATAATAGCCGTATAATAGAGTTTAAAATAGTTGAGAGAAAAATAGTTGAGAGAAATGGTGGAGAGCAGCACACCGGCAAAACTGCCATCCGGGTTATTTAAACGCATGGAAACTGGAATTATCATAAACGCATGGAAACTGGAATTATCAGATCGTCAGTGGTGCGACTGCGTATCAGACTACCGATAAATAACTCTTTGAAATATTCACGATCTGAGTTATTTGCATTCTTGAGAATATTATCTGCGGTAGTTACCAGACAATGTCCGGCTGAGTCATGAGTGATAAATATACCGTGCAACTTCGGCAGTGTGGGTTTACGATTTTTAGTTTTGTATTCAATTAGTTGACACAGCATCAAACGTAATACTCGCGTTCGATGTAAGTGCCGATGAGCCTATCGTGCATTTCCGATGATGTTGAATACCCTAACGTCTTACGATTGAGGCGTTTCAATCGGTTGCACAGCGTCAGATTTTCACGCTCAACAAGCTGTGTATACAGTTTGCCAACAATGTGTTGTGCTTTTGGAAGTTCGTCATTGTAAACCCTGTAGCCATCAGTGCACCAAAATGCCACTCTGAACCCCGAGAACAGTTTTAGCAAGTTACGCAGCGTTTCTTGCTTAGAGAGCCAAATGCATGAGCGATAATCCTAATCCGTTTCAAACGTGGCTCCCACATGCATACCACCGCCAGCGCTGTCGTTTTTTTGTTGCCAACAAATGACCACATCTCATCCACTTCACAAATCAGTTGAATTTGCAGGTTATCCAGTGGCTGCGTTGTTACATCACGCGGTGATAGTTTTTAAAAGTACGCACGACGGTATTCATACTAATATGTAACGCCCGAGCAGTATCACGAATACCCGCATTATTCATTGCCAAGTCAATGAGTTGGTCTGTCATTCCCGGTTGACAGGCACAATAGGAATAATCGAGCTGGAAGGTGCGTTTACATGACTGACAACGGTAACGATGATGGGCACTTTTGCCATAACCATGTTTTTTTTACAGAGGCTGTCTGTTCACAAAACTTTTACAGAGGCTGTCTGTTCACAAAACTACAGAGGCTGTCTGTTCACAAAACGGGCATCTTACATCAACATTAGCCACTGTATCTCCACATCCAAAACCGGAGAGTTTACTCTGTAATTAACTCATTGAATACTTAACAAAAAATTTTATTCAAAAAAAATAATGCAAATATATAACACAATATCAATAAAATTGATATTGTGTTATATATCAAACGATCCACATCTCTCCCGCGAATAGTTCCCTCGTCATACTGACTCGCGCAGCCAATTATGCTATAAGAGCGCCTTGGTTATTCAGCCTTTGTGCAGACAGCGCTGCCTGACAGCTGATGTCTCATCCTTCTGGTTATCAGGGTTTACTCATTATGATTACATTACATACAAACTTCGGTGACATCGTCATTAACACGTTTGCAGACAAAGCGCCTGCGACCGTGGAAAACTTCGAAAACTACTGCCGTAACGGCTTTTATGACAACACCATTTTTCACCGAGTGATCAATGAGTTCATGATCCAGGGCGGCGGTTTCACACTGGGTATGCAGCAAAAAACCACCGAAGCACCTATCGCAAATGAAGCGAATAACGGCCTGAAAAACACTCGTGGCACTCTGGCTATGGCGCGCACCAACGATCCACACTCCGCTACCGCACAGTTCTTTATTAACCTGGTGGATAACGACTTCCTCAACTTTCGCTCAGAACGTGCATACGGCTGGGGCTACTGTGTGTTTGCCGAAGTGACCGACAGCATGGATGTGGTTGATAAGATCAATGACGTTGCAACTGGCCGCAGCGTCATGCATCAAGACGTTCCTAAAGAAGATGTGGTGATTACCCACGTAACTGTCAGAGAGTAATCGCAGCAGCATGGCAACACTGTTTATTGCCGACCTGCATCTGAACGTACATGAACCGGCAATCACCGCCGGTTTTCTGCGTTTTCTGGAACGTGATGCCCAACAGGCAAATGCGCTCTACATTCTGGGCGATCTGTTCGATGCCTGGATCGGCGATGACGATCCGCAACCGCTGCATGCCAGCATTGCGAATGCGCTGCACCAGTTGCAACAACGCGGTGTCCCTTGTTACTTCATTCACGGCAACCGTGACTTCCTGCTGGGCAAGCATTTCGCCGCACAGGCGGGGATGACGCTGCTACCCGCCGAGCAGGTGGTAGAGTGCTATGGACGCCAAATCCTGACCATGCACGGCGATACCCTGTGCATTGACGACGGTGCTTATCAAAAATATCGCCGCCGGGTACACAACCCTGTTATCCAGTGGCTGTTCCTGCGCTTACCTTTACGTTTGCGTCTCAAGGTGGCGGCAAAAATGCGGGCGGCAAGTCAGCAGGCAAACCAGCATAAGTCGCAGCAGATCATGGATGTTAATCCGCAGGCGGTGCAGGCGTGTTTACAAGCTTATGGAGTTAATACCATGATTCATGGGCATACTCATCGGCCAGCAATACATACGGTAATGACTGACAGCGGCAAAGCACAACGGGCAGTGCTGGGTGCCTGGCATGAACAGGGATGGATAATAAAAGTCACGGCTAGCGATACCGCGTTGATTGCCTTTCCTTTCTGATTTCTTCCTTTTTTACACCTTTTGTGGCAAACCTGTGATGCAATTAACGGCAATAATACTGCGATTTGTCCGTACGCAACCGTTTTCCTTCCCGAACGCTCATGGTATGATCTGCGCCCTCCAGCCAGAGCGTCGTCCTCTTTCTGGCCGACGCAGCCATGAGTCTCAATACGTCATATCACAGGAGCACTACAGGCATGTCATCCAACGCTGCCCCGGCAAAAATTGCCATCGTCATGGGTTCAAAGAGTGACTGGGCTACGATGCAGTTTGCTGCGGAAATTCTCACCACACTGGCTATTCCCTTTCATACCGAAGTCATTTCAGCGCACCGCACGCCGGACAAACTGTTTAGCTTTGCAGAGCAAGCAGTACAAAACGGGTTTGATGTGATTATTGCGGGCGCAGGCGGAGCAGCGCACTTGCCCGGTATGCTGGCAGCGAAAACGCTGGTGCCTGTGCTGGGCGTGCCGGTTCAGAGTGCAGCACTAAGCGGCGTTGATAGCCTATACTCCATTGTGCAAATGCCGCGTGGCATTCCCGTCGGTACGCTGGCTATAGGTAAAGCCGGGGCCGCAAACGCTGCCCTGCTCACCGCACAGATTCTGGCGCTGCACGATGGTGAGTTGGCCGTTCGCCTCGCCGCCTGGCGTCAACAGCAAACCGATGAGGTGCTGGCGCATCCCGATCCGCGGGAGGAGGCATGAAACCAGTTTGCGTATTAGGAAACGGCCAACTGGGCCGTATGTTACGTCAGGCCGGTGAACCCTTGGGGATTGCCGTCTATCCGGTGGGACTGGATGCCGAACCGGAATCCATGCCGTTTCATCACGCGGTCATCACCGCTGAGATTGAACGCTGGCCGGAAAACGCATTAACGCGCGAATTGGCAGAGCATGCGGCCTTTATTAATAGTGACATTTTTCCGCGTCTGGCCGATCGCCTGACACAGAAACAGTTGCTGGATTCGTTGCAATTGCCTACGGCCCCCTGGCAGTTGCTGGCTTCAGCGCAAGAGTGGCCCGGCGTCTTCAGCCGACTGGGCGAGTTGGCCATCATCAAACGTCGCGTGGGCGGCTATGACGGCCGTGATCAGTGGCGCTTACGCCCTGACACCACTGCGACCCTGCCGCAAGAGTGCTACGGCGAATGCATCGTAGAGCAAGGTATCGCGTTTTCTGGTGAAGTTTCGATGGTCGGCACGCGTAGTACGGATGGACACTGCGTATTTTATCCGCTGACGCACAATCTGCATGAAGAGGGTATTCTGCGCGCCAGCGTTGCGCTGCCGCAGCCGGATGCACGCATGCAGCAACAGGCAGAAACCATGCTCGCGGCCATCATGAATGCGCTCGGTTACGTCGGCGTAATGGCGATGGAGTGCTTTATAGTAGGCGATCGTTTACTGATCAACGAATTAGCTCCACGCGTGCACAACAGCGGCCACTGGACACAAAATGGCGCATCCATCAGCCAGTTTGAACTGCACCTGCGCGCCATCCTGGATCTGCCGTTGCCGAAACCGGTTATTGATGCACCTGCCGTCATGATCAATCTGATTGGTACTGATGTTAATCACGCCTGGCTGGCACTGCCGCTGGTTCATCTGCACTGGTATGGCAAAGAAGTACGACCTGGACGTAAAGTCGGCCATCTGAACCTGACGCACAGCGATCGCACGCAGCTACAACACACGTTACAGTCACTCGTCCCCCTGTTACCTGAAGCCTATCATTCCGGCCTACAGTGGGCGCAAGCAACGCTTTAACCGCTGTGCACTTCCCACCGCGTGACTTTACGCCGGTGGGAAGTACATTCCCGTACACTCTCATCTGTTTTGTCTGTAAACCATAAATACATACTATTCTATTCATATGGTCTTATTTTGATATGGTCTTATTTTGATATGGTCTTATTTTGGCGTGACATATGGATTTTTAGGTCTATTATTAATAATAGGTAAATTAACGCTATTTAGTAACGGTATTATTGGTTATTATTTTTTGGTATAAAAATTAAGTTAAAGTATCCTATAAGATACCTTTTACATAAATAATGTAAAGCATCATCATTGATATTTTATTGATGAGCGAATTTTGATAAAATTAAAACACGTCAATTCATTTCTGTGATCATCTCAATATTATTCGCTGACCGCCTCAATATAGAATGCCGCCGCAATCAGTATTGACTCTCTAACATGCGATTGCGTTATAAAAATGCGTTGATGTTTATTATTTATACAACATTGGTGCTATTGTCAATATATACAACATTGGTGCTATTGTCAATATTGACACGATTTGCAAACTGTGTTCACCAAGGAGAACCAATTATGAGCACAATCCAAGAAAGCAGTGCGATCGTCGCACCCGCTTCTGGTTGGCGTAAAAGCGACACTGTCTGGATGCTCGGGCTTTACGGGACTGCCATCGGCGCTGGCGTACTGTTCCTGCCGATCAATGCCGGTATTGGTGGATTAATTCCATTAATAATTATGGCAATTATTGCTTTCCCGATGACATATTACTCACACCGCGCACTGTGTCGATTTGTTTTATCCGGTAAAAAAGGTGGTGAAGATATTACTGAAGTGGTCGAAGAACATTTCGGTGTCGGCGCAGGGAAATTAATCACACTACTCTACTTTTTTGCTATTTACCCTATTTTGTTGGTGTATAGCGTAGCGATAACCAATACGGTAGACAGTTTTATCACGCACCAACTTCATTTACCGTCTCCGCCCCGCGTAGTGTTGTCTTTGGTATTAATTATAGGTTTGATGTTTATCGTTCGCTTCGGCGAAGCCATGATTGTAAAAGCCATGAGCATTCTGGTTTATCCTTTTGTCATGGTCTTGATGCTGCTGGCATTTTATTTAGTTCCTCATTGGAATTTAGCGATTTTTGATAATATATCTTTCACCAGCAGCGCAACCGGCAATGGGCTATTGTCGACCCTGTGGTTGGCGATCCCAGTAATGGTATTCTCCTTTAACCATTCCCCCATTATCTCCTCTTTTGCCGTTGCCAAGCGTAAAGAGTATGGCGACGATGCTGAGCCCAAATGCTCCCGCACCCTCTCCTACAGCCATATCATGATGGTGCTGACCGTGATGTTCTTTGTGTTCAGTTGTGTACTGAGCCTGTCCCCTGAGGAACTGATGGAAGCCAAAACGCAAAACATTTCCATTTTGTCTTACCTGGCAAACCACTTTAATAACCCGGTCATGGCCTATCTGGCACCAGTTATCGCCACCATCGCTATCTCAAAATCATTCCTCGGCCACTATCTAGGAGCAGGAGAAGGCTTTAACGGCATGATAATCAAATCGCTGCGCAGCCGCGGTAAAACCATTGGTCACGCCAAGCTGAACCGCATCACGGCGCTGTTTATGCTGGTGACTACTTGGATTGTCGCCACGCTTAACCCCAGCATTCTGGGCATGATTGAAACGCTGGGCGGTCCGGTTATCGCCTGCCTGCTGTTCCTGATGCCGATGTACGCCATTCAGAAAGTCCCGGCAATGAAGCAATACAGCGGACAGATCAGCAACGTGTTCGTTACCGTGATAGGCCTGATCGCCATCACCGCCATCGTCTATAGTCTGTATTAATCCACACATAAGCGGCACTGAGTCGCTTCCTTATTCCCCCTAATGACTGTCAAAAGACGGTTGGCATAAGTTGCCAGCCGCCTCTCGGCACACCTGATAGCGGAATCTGCTGGCAGCGCCTTGGCGTTGTCAGCATCTTGTTAGAGGAAATCGCCATGGTCAGCGTATTCGAGGTTTTCAAAATTGGTATTGGGCCGTCGAGTTCGCACATCATCGGGCCGATGAAAGCAGATAAAATGTTTACCGATTAGCTGGTCAGCCAGTCGCTTATCGCCTCCGTCACCGATATCGTGGTGGACGTGTACGGTTCGCTTTCCCTGACCGGGAAATGGCACCATACGGATATCGACATCATTATGGGCTGGCCGGAAACCTGCCGGATAGAGTGGACATCGACGGTATTCCGGCGTTTATTCAACGAGTAAAAGAGACCCAACACCTGCCTCTGCTGGAGGGCAACTATGAGGTTAACTTTCCACTGAAAACCGCCCTGCGTTTTCAGGCGGAAAACCTGCCGCTGAACGAAAACGGCATGACGATCCGAGCCTACCAACAGCAAAACCTATTACTCTATCGGTGGCAGCTTTGTTGTCGATCAGGAACATTTTTGCAAGGTACTGGCGCCAGAAGAAACCGCCCCCTACCAGTTCTATTCTGCGCAAAAATTGCTGCAACACTGCCACGATCACTGCCTGTCTCTGTCGGCAATTGTGATGAAGAATGAGATTGCCCTGCACGGACGCGAGGCTATCGAACACTACTTCGCCGAGGTGTGGCAAACCATACAAAACGCCATCCATCGCGGTTATGAACACCAAAGGTATTCTGCCCGTTCCTCGCCGTGCCTCGGCGTTGCACCGCTTGCTGTTTATCAACGATCGCTTCTTTAAAGATCCTATCAACGATCGCTTCTTTAAAGATCCGATGGATGCCATGGACTGGGTAAACATGTTTGCCATGGTGGTTTCGGAAGAGAATGCCGCAGGCGAACGTGTGGTAACGGCGCCGACCAAAGGTGCGTGCGGCATCATTCCTACGGTGCTGGCCTACTACAACCAGTTTGTCCAACCGGTGACGCAGGAATCCTATCTGCGCTATTTTCTGGCAGCCTGTGCCATTGGCATTTTGTGTAAAATGAACGATATCTGGAGCGGAAGTCGGCTGTCAGGGAGAAGTCGGGCTGGCGGAGCTGCTGGGTGCTAACCCTGAGCAGGTGTGCATCGCGGCTGAAATCGGCATGGAACACAATCTGGGGTTAACCTGCGATCCGGTGGCCGGTCAGGTACAGGTGCCCTGTATCGAGCGCAATGCCATCGCTTCGGTCAAAGCCATCAATGCGGCGCGCATGGCGATGCGCCGCACCAGCGAACCACGCGTCTCGCTGGATAAGATGATCGAAACCATGTACGAAACCGGAAAAGACATGAACGCCAAATACCGCGAAACCTCACGCGGTGGGCTGGCAATCAAAGTGGTGCTGTGCGAATAACGCGGTATCTTCTTATCGTCCTCAGTTCACACACTCACGTCATCCTCGGCAAAAGCGGGGATCTCTGTGAGACGAAACGCGTTTCACCTGCATGAGATTCCCGCTTTCGCAGGAATGACAAAGAAAAAGCGAGAGCGGCCAGATGGATGCAGAGTGACAGGCCACCGCCTTACGATTTTTTCTCGTTTTCCGGGCACAACCAGATAATGTTGTTCTCTGCCGCCGAGATGTACCAGTCCACCGGGCTATTTGCGACCGGTTTCACCGCCGCAGGTGAGCCGTGGGTTTGCGGCGGAAATGCCGACGCTTTCTTGCGAATGCGCATCGGCGTGTGCTGTTTTTCACCGCTGATTTGCGCATGGAAGGCGGAGATATCCGCATCAAACAACACACCATTCAGCTGATGCAGGCGGGTTAAACCGCGCAGAATGCACAACAAGCTGCTTAGGGTTATCGATTCCTCCAACTTCGCGCATTTGATGGTGGCAATACCCAACCTGGCGCGTTCCCAAATCAACCTGCGACAGCCACTGCTGAATGCGTGCTTCTTTGATTCTCCGGCACAGTTCAACAACAATGTCGCCTTGACTCATACTGCTGAATTTCATGTTACGGCTTTACCTGCGCCCGATTAAATTACCAATATTTTATCATAACTTTTCATATAACACGGATAATCGTACAAAAGACAGTTTTTTTTACGATTTTTATGCTGCACCATCAACCAAAGCTCCCGGTAATATAATCTTCCGTTTTGCGCTGGACGGGAGAGGTAAACAGCGTCTTGGTGAGATCGTATTCAATCAGTTTGCCCTGATGAATAAAAGCAGTGTAATCCGATACCCGCGCCGCTTGCTGCATATGGTGTGTCACCAACACCAGCGTGAAGCGCTGTTTTAATGCGCCAAACCAGCGTGAAGCGCTGTTTTAATGCGCCAATCAACTCTTCTATTATCACCAACGTAGAGATAGGATCGAGCGCGGATGTCGGCTCATCAAGCACGCGGATGTCGGCTCATCAAGCAATAACACTTCGGGTTCAATCGCGATGGACTGGCAATCACCAGGCGTTGCTGCTGACCGCTGGAGAGCATCAGGGCGTTATCGCCCAGCCGATCTTTCACTTCATGCCATAGCACTGCTGCGCGCAGCGCGTTCTCCACGGTTTCATTCAACAAGCGCCGATCGCGGATACCTTGCAGGCGCAAGCCATACGCCACGTTGTCATAGACGGATTTAGTAAACGGATTGGGGGCTGGAATACCATGCCCACCCGCCGCCGCAGCGCGGAGACATCCCACTGGGAATCCCTGACGGAAACGCCTCGCAGCCGGATATCACCTTTAATACGGCAATTTTCCACCAGATCGTTCATGCGATTAAAACAGCGCGGCAGTGTCGATTTACCGCAACCAGACGGGCCAATCAGCGCGGTCACCTGATGCTGCGGAATGAGCAACTAGATATCGTTCAGCGCCTGTTTTCGTTTTTCGCCGTAATAGAGTCTAAGGTGATCCACCTCCAGCTCCGTCCTCTCCTCGTCAGTTGGCTGATATTCAGCAGCAGTGATTAATTCAGGGGATTGGTTACTCGCATAACCTTTTCCTGTTACTCGCATAACCTTTTCCTAATGAAATATCGCTTCAAGATGAGAAATCTCGTCACAACGTCAACGCCCGGTATTTTTCGCGCAACACGTGGCGTAAGCCCATGGCCGCCACGTTCAACCCGACACAATCACCACGACACGTTCAACCCGACACAATCACCACGAGTAACAGCGCCGTCAGGTACACCAACGGGCGCGCCGCCTCCACATCCGCACTTTGAAACGCCAAATCGTAAATCTTGAAAGCCAAGATGCATGAATTTCCGTTCCAGATGCAGATAGGGGAAAATATCATCCATCGGGAGCACCGGCACAGATTTCACCACCCCCACCAGCATCAGCGGCGCGGTTTCACCGGCGGCTCGCGCCACAGCTAGAATCAGGCCGGTCAACATCGCGGGAACCGCCATCGGCAACACCACATACCACAATGTTTCCGCCCGCGTCGCCCCCAGCGCCAAAGAGCCGTGTCGCTGCGCCACGGGGATACGCGCCAACCCTTCTTCCGTTGCCACGATCACCACCGGCAACGGCAGCAGTGCCAGGTCAGCGATGCCTACAGTAGCCCCGGTGTACCAAACGTCTGATTTGGCAACGAATAGGCATAAAACAGCTTATCGAGCGTACCACCCATTAGGTAGACAAAATCTATGGTCACCCCCATTTTTGCAACACTGTGATTTTTGACTAATGGTGGGCTTGCTTCTGGTGGGCTTGCTTCAATCTATCCGGCGTCTCTGTGGGCGAGATGCCCGCGCCTCGATGAGTTCCGCGCCTGGTGAACCTAAAAAGGCCCTCGGCTTCAGTGAGCCATTTTTGTCGGCAGGTTTTTCAGCAGGCCGATATGCCATTCATGTCATCAATAATCAGTCTTCGCAAAACCAGATAGGTAACTGCTGTTTAATTACTTAATACTCAGTCTGTTGATGTAGTTCTACATAACATCAGGCCTGATATTCATTGTGATTAGTTGTGATTGACCAGGCTATTCGCGCTAGTTTGTTTGCCAGAGCACAGGCGACAATATTTGAATGTTTGTTATCGAGTTGCCCCCGAACCCATTCAGCAAGCCTGCCCTGCTGATGTTCAAGTCGCATCATGAACGAGCGGGTAGATTGAACCAGAAGTTTGCGTAAATTTTTATCACCTCGTTTGCTTATCCCCAGCAGAGTCGGTTTGCCTCCTGTACTGTATTGTCGCGGTACAAGCCCTGTGGAAGCCGCAAAATCCCTGCTACAGGAAAATTGTTTTCCATCGCCGAGCGGTGATGAAAGTAAGCTGGCAGTAATCGGCCCGACCCCTGGAATTGTCATAATTCGCTGTGCATGTGCAGTATCATCAGCTTTGATTAACTGATTTAATTCTGATTCCAGCGCTGTTATTTGCTCGACAAGGTAAAGATAGTGGGCATGTAACTTAACCAGCAGACGGCTCAGGTATTCGGGGATTTCGTGCTCAGCTAGCACCAGAGACAGTCGCTTTATTACCACCTCGCCGATTGGCAGGCTTATTCCTAACTCCAGCAGAAAACCGTGGATCTGGTTAGTGGTTTTTACTTTATCTCTAAAAAATCTGGTTAGTGGTTTTTACTTTATCTCTAAAAAATAAGAGATTCCCTGACCCGATTGCGCGCATCGCCTGCTGAATCTCAGTTTTCGGCTGAACAAAACGCATTGACGGCCGGGATGCGGCTTCACATATCGCCTCTGCATCAACAAAATCATTTTTATTGCTCTTGATAAACGGGCGCACAAACATTGCTCTTGATAAACGGGCGCACAAACTGCGGAGAGATAAGTTTTGTGCGGAGAGATAAGTTTTGCTTCATGGCCGCTATCATTGATACGCTGCGCCATAAAGTGTGCCCCGGCACAAACTTCCATAACAACAACTGAGGACAGGCACGTCGTCAAAAACTGCATTAGCTTTGTGCGCGTAAACTTCTTACGCAGAAGCGCTTTACCTGACTTATCCTGGCAATGAATGTGGAAAGAATGTTTACCGAGATCGATACCAATAAGAGTAACGTTTTCCATGATGGCCTCTCCTGAAAGAAAAACACCCTGCCAGGGTACCACTCACAGAGTGGGGGCGACCATCTCATTAGGCCAACCAGCATGGGGAATGGAGGTAGTCAGTTCTGTGAAACTGGAGATAAAGGCGCAATACATACATGGCCGCAGGTGATCAAAAAGCCCAAATACATGGCCGCAGGTGATCAAAAAGCCCAGAGTACCTGCCTGCGCCCAGCCGCAGCTCCAGCCAAAATACTCACCGGAAATCACCAATCCGATAGCAATGCTCCATAAATGGAAGCTGCTGAGCATCCTTTTTAATCCTGGTTGTGCACTGTTGGTTTGCATGCTGTTTATCCCGTAGAAATAACCTATGGGAGTCACAGTGCAAAGTACATACTAAAGACGAAAAGGCCTTACACAACTTGATATAGCGCAGGTAAGTCAACAATCGCCGCCATTCAGCCTGCGCTGTTTTGCAGCAGTTCGCCCCATAATGCAGCAGGTTTTGCCAATCTCAAGGGCAGCGTGGCCTACTAAAATGCAGCGATTTTTACCTGATCGTCACGGTATCTCGCGCAGAATCACCTATTATCATTAGCATTCATGATAAAAATACGGACACGTCCTGGGTTACATCCTTAAAGCACCATCAGAACCGATAGGGAATAAGTGAGGCAACGATGCAACTACTGATTACGGGCGGCACCGGCCTGATTAGCCGTCACCTGATTGCTCGATTACTGTATTTATCTCACCATGTCACGGTACTCACTCGCGATACAGCACACGCGCGTCAGGTACTCAGCGAGCGCGTAGAGTATTGGTCAACGCTGCAAAATCGCGCCTCACTGGATGACATCGACCCGTGATCAATCTGGCCGGAGAACCGATTGCAGATAAACGCTGGACGCCACAACAAAAGCGGAAACTGAGCGAGAGTCGCTGGCAGCTTACCGAGCAGTTAGCTATGTTGATCAAAGCCAGCGCCTCTCCGCCAGCTGTATTCATTTCCGGTTCTGCGGTTGGTTATTATGGCAATCAAGGAGCGGCATTAATCACCGAAGATGAATCATCGACGCCAGAATTTACTCATCAACTCTGCGCGCGCTGGGAGGAATTGGCGCTGAGTGCGGAGAGCGATCGCACACGCATCTTCCTTCCTGCTGCGCACGGGCATCTTACTGGCTGCTAACGGCGGTGCATTAGCAAAAATGCTGTCCCCATTCCCGAGTCGGGCTGGGTGGCCTCTTAGGTTCGGGCAAACAGTACATGCCGTGGATTCATCAGTACATGCCGTGGATTCATATCGACGATATGGTCAATGCCATTCTTTACTTATGGGATAACCCGATTCTACATGGGATAACCCGATTCTACGCGGGCCCTTTAAGATTCTACGGGGCCCTTTAACATGACCGCGCCCTATCCTGTGCGCAATGAGCAGTTCTGCGCCATGTTGGCCCACGTGCTGGATCGCCCATGTTTTATGAGCGTGCCCGCATTTGTACTCAAACTGCTGATGGGAGAAGCAGTCACGCTGGTGTTGGGTGGACAGCACGCCATTCCACATCGGCTGGAGGCCTCTGGATTCAGCTTTCGCTATTACGAACTGGAAGACGCGCTCAAAGACGTCACCGGAAAGAAATAGCCGCAGGGAGTATCGCTGATACAGCGCAAAATATACCCTGCTGACAACGGTATCGACTATTTCAATGCACCGGAGAGAAACTGCTGCAAACGGGGACTCATCGAGTTGCCAGATACGCGATCTGGTGGACCTTCTTCTTCAATCACGCCCTGATGCAAAAGATCACATGGCTTGATACGTGACAAGCAAACTCCATTTCATGGGTGACCACCACCATGGTTTTGCCCTCTTCCGCCAGTTGCTACATGATACGCAGCACTTCCCCCCAGTTCAGGGTCCAGCGCTGACGTGGGTTCGCAAACAGCAGCACTTCCGACTCCAAGCCAGCGTACGGGCAATGGAGACACGCTGCTGCTGCCTACCGGAGAGCTTGGACGGGTATTTGTTCTGCGCTTCGCCGGTAATCTCCACTTTATCCAGATAACGCACTGCACGCTCTTGAGCTTCCGCTTTACTTAATCCCAGTACCTGCACTGGTGCTTCTATGACATTTTCCAATGCGGTCATAAAGCTCCACAGGTTGAAATGCTGAAAGACCATGGTCAACCGCATGTGTAGCAGTTGTAGTTGTTTATTATCAAAGACTTTCAGTTGTTCGTCAGTGTCACACACCATGCGAATCTCTTCATCGTTTACGAATATCGCCCCATCGCACGGTTTTTCCAGAAAATTGATGCAGCGCAGCTGCGTACTTTTTTTTCCTGACCCTGATGACCCGATAATCGTTTTTTCCTGACCCTGATGACCCGATAATCGAATTTTTCCTGACCCTGACGACCCGATAATCGAAATGACATCGCCTGCTTTCGCCTGAAGAGAAACGCCCTTCAGTACGTCGTACTGTATTCCCCGTAACGCTTATGCAGTTCCGTCACCATCAGCTTATGATCTGACATGCTGTTTTTTTCCTGATGTTAATGAGATGAACGGGTATGAATATGCCGCAGCCTGCGCCGTTCCGCCTGTTTAAACAGGCCGATCAGCACAAAAGAGATTGCCAGATAGATCACCGCAGCAATGCCAAAGGCATAAAACGGCTGATATGTGGAAGCGTTAATATCTCGGGCAATTTTCAAGATATCCGGCACCGTTACGGTAAACTCCATCGCCGTAGAGGAAGCATCAAAATCACCTCGTTGCTGTACGCGGGCAGTGCAATACGTAACCGCACCGGGCAAAATAATGCAGTGATCCTGTTTAAACCAGGAAAAGCCGTAGGCTCTGGCCGCTTCAATTTCGCCATGAGGTACCGAACGGATCGCACCAGCCAAAATTTCTGTGGTATAGGCGCAGGTGTTCAACGCCAGTGCCAGCACCGCACAGTTCAGCCCGCTGCGGAAAAACGCATTCAGCATGTCGGTACTGCGCACGATCTCCAGGCTGTAAACTCCTGAGTAAAATACCAGCAACTGCACGTAAAGCGGCTTGCCGCGAAACACATAGGTAAATACCCACACCGGAAAACTGAAATGTCGCCGTGAAAACTGAAATGTCGCCGTGGAGAAACGCGGGCAATGGCCAGCGGGATCGCTAGCAGGCCGCCCATCACCACCGACGAAATCAGCAGCCATAGCGTTATCCCTCCGTATTGGTGAGACGATACCCATCACTCCATAGTAAAGGTTGCCAGTACTGTTGCAGGATCTCACTCATAATTCACCTTCTTCACGCCCTGCGAGTAATTGCGTTCCAGCTACCACAGTACCCCATTGTAGACTGTAGTAAAATCAGATACATCACCCCGGCAACAATGACAAAATAAAACGGTTCATGCGCCCCATTACCCGCCAACTGTCTCACTTTGACAATGTCATTCAGCCCCAACAGCGACACCAGCGCCGTTGCCTTGAGGATCACCTGCCAGTTATTGCCGATACCGGGCAAGGCAAAGCGCATTATTGAAGGAAACATAATGCGACGAAAGACCTTCAGTGGCGTAAAACCATAGGCTACGGCCGCTTGTAGTTGCACACTGATACTGGCCACCTGATCGGAGGTATATGCTCACCTCAACAACACACAGGTGACCAAATGGCAAAACATTTCACGGCAGAATTTAGGATCGAAGCAGCAAAGCTGATTGTCGACCACGGCTATACCTACGTTAAGGCCGCAGAGGCGGTTAATCTCAGCCATTCTGCTATCATCCACTGGGTTAGAGCGCCAGGGGAAAACGCCCGCCGAGCTTCCTCTTAAGCCAGAACAGCTAGAGCTGCGTGAGAGAACAGCTAGAGCTGCGTGAGATGAAGAAAAAAGTCCAGCGTCTTGAAATGGCGAATGAAATCCTAAAAAAGGCTACGGCTCTCTTAACAACTTAATGTCGGACTCACTCAACGGTTCATGGTAGTCGACAGGCTGAGAGTGCAACGGTTCATGGTAATCGACAGGCTGAGAGTGCAACGGTTCATGGTAGTCGAGGTAGTCGACAGGCTGAGAGTGCGATATCCGGTCGCGGTGTTGTGCCAAACTTTTGAAGTACATCGCAGCCGCTACAGGCACTAGCAGGCTTCTGCTAATGAGCCCGACGGGGAACGTGTGGTTAAGCGCAGCTAGGTCATGGAAGCCTGGAATGCCAGCGGCGGCTCCGCCGGCGCCCGAAGCATCGCGACTGCCAGTTCGCGTTACCGCTCTTGCTCAGGTCTGGTGCGGTGATGTGACCTATATCTGGACTGGTAAATGCATGCTTATCTGGCGGTGGTGCTGGATATGTTCGCCCGTAAACCGGTGAACTGGACCATGTCGACGTCGCTGGATTCGGTACTCACGGTCAAAGCATTGCAGATAGCCTGGGAGTTTCGGGGTAGGCCACCAGGCGTGATGCTCCACAGCGACTAGGGTAGCCACTATACCAGTTGCCAGTATCGGCAGGCCCTGTGGTGCTGTCGGATAAAAGCAGAGTATGAGCCGCCGGGGCAACAGCTGGGATAACGCTCCTATGGAGCGGTTCTTCGGAGCTTGAAGACCAAATGGGTGCCAACGAAGGGCTATAAAAGCTTCAACGAGGCTGAGAGCGCGATAATCCGCTACATCACGGGCTATTACAGTGCCATCCGGCCTCACTGTATAATAGTGGTCTGACGCCAAAGGAATCTGAGCGACTGTACTACTTACAGTCTAATGCGGTGGCCAGTATTAGTTGACCACTACAATTCTTGGACTCAAAGGGGACATACGTCGGGTCGGTGCCGATTTTGAGATTCTTGGGAGCGTAGGCCAGCGCGCTTCCCGCAGCAATAACTAAGGCCAACGGCAGAATTCTGAATAATTTTTTATTTTGCAACCCTTATCTTGATGGAATGATGATCAAAAAGAATGAATATCACTAAGCGTAAAGGGGCGGTCAGACGCCTGCGCGCTCTTGCTCGAAAGGGATGCCAGCGCCGCCAGTCTCATCAGCAGAACCCCTGCAAAATCCGCGCCATAATCGCTACAGAATACGGATAAATCCGAAATCTGCTGCAGACGCGTAGTGATAGGGCACCCTGATGAGGGTCATGATGCGAGTGTTGATCAGGAAAGAGTCAGGAAAGAGACGGCGCGCTTCCCGGAAACATTATGGTGTAAATCAATCAATATTTGCACCATAATAACGCATCAAGCGTAGTGCAAACCTTGCGCAGACAGGCAAGAAAGCTAGAGAAAAGATGGGCAGAATTGCACCTGATTGGTGTGTTTTGCATCACCCTGAGAGATTGGGCGGCGTTAACTACCCTGCCAGCGAGTGAACAGCGCTTCAGGCAACGCAATATCAAACTGATCGAGCACGCGGTTGACCGTTTGATCCACTACGTCTTGCAAGGTTTGCGGACGGTGATAAAACGCGGGAACGGGCGGCATGATCACGGCCCCCATTTCTGCGGCTGCCGTCATCAGACGCAGATGCCCGAGGTGCAATGGGGTTTCACGCACGCACAATACCAACGGGCGACGCTCTTTTAATATCACATTTGCGGCACGAATCAATAAGTTATCGCTGTAGCTATGCACAATCCCCGAAAGGGTTTTGATGGAACAGGGGAGAATCACCATTCCCACGGTACGAAACGAACCGGATGACAGCGAGGCCGCGATGTCACGACTGTCATGCACTACGTCCGCCAATGCCTGCACATCACGCACACTGAAATTAGTCTCCAGCGTCAGCGTTTGTCGGGCAGCCGAGCTCATGATCAGATGAGTTTCTACGTCGGCCAACGGCTGTAACACCTGCAACAGGCGCGCGCCATAAATCGCACCGCTGGCACCGGAAAGTCCAATGATGAGTCGTTTCATGTCAAACCTCGAAATGCTGCTGTACAAAAAGATAACGGGCAGACTTTGCCTTATCCCCGCTCAATAAGCAACAAAGGGAGGTGCGTAAGCGCCTCCCTTTGTTGCTAACAAGTCAGTCATTGCCGCGCAAGCGGGAATGACATCAGCCTTCTTCAGCCTTCTTCAGCCTTCTTCCTTCTTCGTTCTTCTTCGTTATGCTTCGTTATGCAGTTCCAGATCTTCGACCTCGTTCTGACCACGAAACGCTTTGGCTTCGTTATTACGCAACCCTGCCAGATAGTCGAGATACCACTGATCGACATCTTTTGTCACGTAGATACCGTTAAATACCGAGCATTCAAACTGCACAATATCCGGGTTTTCTTCCCGCGCGGCGGCGATCAGATCATCGAGATCCTGGAAAATTAGGGCGTCGGCTCCAATAATCTGGCGAATCTCTTCTACTTCGCGACCATGGGCAATCAGCTCATTGGCGCTCGGCATATCAATGCCGTACACGTTAGGGAAACGAATTTCCGGCGCGGCAGAGGCCAGATAAACGCGACGTGCACCGGCTTCACGCGCCATCTCGACAATTTGCTCCGAGGTGGTGCCACGCACGATTGAGTCATCCACCAGCAGCACTTTTTTGTCACGGAACTCGGCGCGGTTGGCGTTCAGTTTGCGGCACACCGAGTTTTTACGCTGTTCTTGACCCGGCATGATAAAGGTACGGCCAAGGTAGCGGTTTTTCACAAAGCCCTGGCGGTACGGTTTATCGATAATGCGCGCAATCTCCAAGGCGATATCGCAGGAGGTTTCCGGGATAGGAATAACCACATCGATATCCAGATCTTCCCACTCGCGGGCAATCTTCTCGCCCAACTTTTGGCCCATGCGCACGCGGGCGCTGTAGACCGAAATTTTGTCGATAAAAGAGTCCGGGCGAGCAAAATAGACATACTCGAACAGGCATGGATTGCTTTTCGGGTTCTCGGCGCACTGACGGGTAAACAGTTGTACTTTCTCAGTGATGTAAACCGCCTCTCCCGGCGCTACGTCACGCAAGAACTCAAAGCCAAGGGTATCGAGCGCAACGCTTTCCGAGGCCACCATATACTCGATGCGGCCATCGGCCAGTTCGCGCTTACCGATCACCAACGGACGGATTCCGTTTGGATCTCGGAAAGCGAACAAACCGTGCCCGATGATCATCCCAACGCACGTATAGGCACCGCGAATCATTTTATGGGTGGCGGCAACGGCAGCAAACACATTGTCGGCATCCAGCGGGTAGTGTTGGAAACGATCCAACTCGCAGGCAAATATATTGAGTAGAATCTCTGAATCAGAGGTGGTGTTAACATGGCGACGCCCTTGCTCAAACAGCTGTTTGCGCAGTTCATGAGCGTTGGTCAGGTTACCGTTGTGCGCCAGCGTGATGCCAAACGGGGAATTGACATAAAACGGCTGGGCCTCCGATGCGCTGGTGCTGCCCGCGGTAGGATAACGCACATGCCCCACGCCCATATTGCCTTGCAGGCGCTGCATGTGACGCGCCTCAAATACGTCCTTCACCAGGCCGTTCGCCTTACGCAGGCGGAAGCAGTTCATGGGATCGATGGTGACGATGCCTGCGGCATTTTGTCCACGGTGCTGTAACACCGTTAAGGCGTCATAAATCGACTGGTTTACCGGTGTAAAACCGGCGATACCGACAATACCGCACATGTTGTCTTTTCCTCATCAGCGCTACCGCAGCTCTATGTGCTGCGGTAAGAAACTTGACGTGCTTTGCAGGTAGTCGAAAAACCACCTGATGATATAGCTAAACTGCGGGATGAGCTGAGACGATTTCCAATCGTCGCTTTGTGAAAAAGCGGTAAAGGTATCCAAAAAGAACAGCAATGCAGAGACAATCAACACACCGCGCAGCGCACCAAAGCAAATGCCCAGTACTCTATCGGTGCCTGAAAGCCCGGTTCGTTCAACCAATGAACCAATCACATAGTTGATGATCCCCCCCACAATCAATGTCGCAACAAACTGCATAGCGATGGCAACCCCGTTGCGGACCAGTTCGTCTTCAAAACGCGTGAAATAGACCGACAGGTATAGGTAATAATGGCTGGCGACAAAGAATGCACTGCACCAGGTGATCAACGAAAGCGCCTCACGAACAAAGCCCCGGATCAAACTGACCAGCGCAGAGAAACCAATAATGCCAATGATGACGTAATCAACCCAAACCATGAATTCTCTCACTCACGAACGATGCCAATACAATCTCTCTAGCACCAGCAGTCATTACCGCCAGCTCAAGAGAGCGTAGCGCCGTTCATCATCCTGTTCGCGGCGCATTCTAACAGAAAAAGAAAACGTTTGCGTAGCCTATTTCCCAACGATTTCACCGATAGGTGAATTTGCTGGCAGCGTACTGGCAAAGTCACTTTTCTTCCTCGTCATCCTTGGCGAAAGCCGGCGTTCTCTGCAAGAACGAACGCATTTCTTCTGCAAGAGATTTCCGCCCACGTGGGAATAACGTGGTAGGCGAGGATGACCGTTTTAGTCGATTTTGCCAACAACCTAGCGGAATTAGCCCTCTGGCAATCTTAACGTGCGGTGTAGTTCCTGACCTGCCCGCTCAGCCCACTCAGCTGTTGCAGTTCACCGATGGCAGACTGCAATTTCTGTTTTGACGCATCCGGCCCGACGTAAATGCGGGTTATCTCCCCGGCGACAGGTGTCGCCGGCACCGTGTAGGCGCGGTATCTCGATAGGCGCAGCTTGGCAATAATTTCATTCACCTTATCCGCATTTTTCAGTGCGCCCAGTTGCACCACGTAGGCTTGTCCTGCGGGCGCGGCTTCCGGCTTCACTTCCGGTTGCGCTACGGGCGGCGGTGTAGGCGTTGCCGGCTTGCTTTCCGGTTCTGGCTCAGGTTTTACTTCCGGTTTAATTTCTGGCTTCGCCTTGGGTTTGGTTTCAGGCTTCACGTCCACTTTAGCGGTTACCGGGCGCGCCGCCACGGCTGGCGGGGCAATTTCTATCGGTGCGGCAGGAGGCTGTGGCGTACTGCGCGGCGGTGCCTGCATGGCACCGCCATCCTCAGGCACGGTCACACCGCCTTGGGCTGGTTGCCCTTGCATCGCCTGCTGTGCCCCTTTCGGCGGCTGACTGGGAAACGACTGGTTCAGTGAAGGCAACGATTCGGCCTCCGTGCTGTCGCCCAGCGTTGGCACCAGAGGGATTGCGGCAAACTCATCTTTGTAATGTTTCTTTTTGCCATCCAGCAGTGCTGGCAGCACAATAACGCCCAACGCCATCAGAATAATGGTGC
Organism: Symbiopectobacterium sp.; assembly: GCA_051710525.1. Taxonomy (GTDB): domain Bacteria; phylum Pseudomonadota; class Gammaproteobacteria; order Enterobacterales; family Enterobacteriaceae; genus Symbiopectobacterium. Next base: position 132,389 of record JBPESR010000004.1, read on the forward strand.
CGACCAGACGGTTTTGAAACTTACTTGCCATGCGACCCCCTCTCCTCCTGCGCTTCCATCACATGCGCTACCGTATGAAAAGATCCGCATACTACGACGGTATCCTGCGTATCTGCGTCTTGCATCGCCTGATGCCAGGCGGTCGCGACATCGCCAAACGAACGGCAGCGATCCAGATGTGTCGCTATCAATTCAGCACTGGCACCTCGTGGTCCCCCCAGTGGGGCGCAATACCATTCATCCACCACGGGTTTGAGGTGCGCCAGCGTACCGGGAATATCTTTATCGGCCAGCATACCAATCACCACACGTACTTTGCCCGTTTTTGGCAACTGCGCCAATCGCCCGGCCAGATAGGCCGCCGCATGGAGATTGTGCGCGACATCCAGAATCAGTTTCGGCTGTTCGCTCACCGTTTGGAACCGGCCCGGTAACGCAGCGCAGCGCAGCCCCTGTTCAATAGCAGCCAGAGGGACGTTAATTGGCCCCTGGCACAGCGCGGCCAGCGCCGTAGCAGCGTTGGGCAATGGCACGTTCGGCAACGGCAGCGTCATGCGCTCGCCATCGGTCGATTGCCAATACCAGCCGTCGCCTTCAAGCGCAAAGTGCCAATCGCGATCTCGCTTGAATAACAATGCCCCTTTCTCTTCAGCCACAGCAGTAATAGAAGCAGGCATATCCGGCTCCCCCACCACTGCTGGAGTATTGCGGCGGAAGATACCAGCCTTTTCGCGACCAATACTTTCGCGGTCATGCCCTAACCAGTCAGTATGATCGAGCGCAATACTGGTCACCACCGCCACGTCGGCATCCACGATATTGGTGGCATCCAGACGCCCACCCAACCCGACTTCCAGAATCACCACATCCAGATTTGCCTGCCTGAACAGGTGCAGTGCCACAAGGGTACCAAACTCGAAATATGTCAATGAGACATCGCCCCGCCCTGCTTCGATCTCGGCAAACGCCTGAGTGTACGCGGTTTCCGGCAATTCCTGGCCCTGAATGCGCACACGCTCGGTATAACGCAGCAGGTGGGGTGAACTGTAAACGCCGACACGTAAACCAGCCGCCATCAAAATGACTTCCAGCGTACAACAGGTAGTGCCTTTTCCATTGGTACCACCAACGGTAAACACCGTTGGGGCCGGACGCAGCAGGTGAAGACGGTCGGCAACCTGTTTAACACGCGTCAATCCCATATCAATGGCAGTGGCGTGCAGGTGCTCCAGATAATGAAGCCACGCGGCCAAAGGCGACGTGGTTTGGGGAATGAAAAGATTTTCCATGAGTCCCGTTCACTGGCTTACGGTTCATTGATACAGGATGCACAGAACGATACAGGATGCACAGAACGGCCTAAGCACAATCCTGTCCATGTGTCACTTATTATTGCGCATCATCCTGCGGTTCAGTGGTCACTTCCGGTGGACGAACCTCAGCGGTGTCCCCCGGCTCAGGCTGGTTGGTCAGCCGAGACAGTATACTGGTTAACTTGAAGCGCATTTCCGGGCGGCGCACGATCATGTCAATCGCCCCTTTTTCCAGCAGGAATTCACTGCGTTGGAAACCAGGCGGCAATTTTTCACGTACCGTCTGTTCGATAACGCGCGGACCGGCAAAACCGATCAGCGCTTTAGGTTCAGCAATATTCAAATCACCGAGCATCGCCAGACTGGCGGAAACACCGCCCATGGTCGGGTCAGTCAACACCGAAATATAGGGCAGACCGCGCTCGCGCATTTTTGCCAACGCTGCGCTGGTTTTCGCCATTTGCATCAGCGACATCAGCGCTTCCTGCATACGCGCGCCGCCGCTTGCGGAGAAACAAACCAGCGGACAGCCATCTTCCAACGCCTGCTCAACCGCACGCACAAAACGCGCGCCGACGACAGAAGCCATGGAACCGCCCATAAAGGCAAATTCAAAAGACGAAGCAACCACTGGCATACCGTACAGCGTGCCTTTCATCACCACCAACGCGTCTTTTTCGTCAGACTGCTTTTGTGCAGCAACCAGACGATCTTTGTATTTCTTCGAGTCTTTGAACTTCAGAGCATCCTTGGGCTCCAGCTCACTACCCAGTTCAACCACGCTGTCCTTATCCAGAAACGCATTCAAGCGCGCACGGGCGGAAAGTCGCATGTGGTGGTCACACTTGGGACACACCTCAAGGTTACGCTCCAATTCAGCGCGGTAAAGCACCTGACCACAACTGTCACATTTTGTCCATACCCCTTCAGGAATATTGGCCTTGCGGGTAGGTGTAATGTTGCTCTTGTTAAGAATTCGTTCAATCCAGCTCATTGATAACCTTTCTGCTTGAACCTGGCTGTGGCCAGTCCGCTCTGCCCCGTGACTACGCCCGTTTACCGCAGCCTGAACCGGTGTTTACACCCGTATTGCAAGGGGCTTATAACGCAGGTCATCATCAGGAGCAGACCATAAATCGCAGGTCATCATCAGGAGCAGACCATAAATACCCCCCATTAAACCATAACACTCTGGCAGAGTGGATAGAAAACTGGTCAAACCGGAGCGATTACCGCGTTTATTCTTGTGAACGCGACGGGCTATTCGCCCGGGCCGCCGCTCGTCTATATCGCCAGATTTCAAAGATCCCCAGCAAAATAGAGATTAAAATAATCCCAATAATCAATAATTTCAAGTTTTCTTGCACAATCGGCAGGTCGCCGAACAGGTAACCTGTGTAAGTAAACAGTAATACCCACAGCAATGCCCCTACCACATTATAGAGAGCAAAATGGCGGTAGCGCATATGTCCCATACCGGCGACAAACGGCGCGATTGTTCTCACAATCGGTACGAAGCGCACCAGAATAATCGTTTTACCGCCGTGACGGGCATAAAACTGATGCGTTTTATCCAGATAACTGCGGCGAAAAATTTTCGAATCGGGGTTACTGAACAGCTTTTCCCCGAACAAACGCCCGATAGTGTAATTGACCGCATCACCGAGTATGGCCGCCGCGACCATCAGCACCACCATGGTGTGCACATCCAGATCATTAGTGGGCAACGCCGCCAACGCGCCAACGACAAACAACAGGGAATCCCCCGGCAGAAATGGCGTCACCACCAGACCTGTTTCGCAAAACAGGATTAAAAACGGAATGGCATAAATCCAGACACCGTATTGCGCAACCAGTTCCGGAAAGTAAACGTCAATATGCAGAATAAAATCGATGATAAAGCGTATAAACGCGACAAGTTCCATCATGTGCATGTTTCACGGCGCAATGCCGTGAGAATCCTCTAGTGTTTAGAGTGCAACCGCCCACCACGGGTCAATCTTTCAGAAACAGCGGGCCCATTAGCGCAACGGGCAGTTCGAAACGTGGCGGATAATCTACCGCCACCAGATAAAGTCCGACGGCGCGCGCCGTGGCGGCCGCCAGCGTGCGATCTTTAGCCGCCAGCAGTTCGGCTATCCAGGATTCAGGCTGATTACCGCATCCCACTTCCATCAGGCTGCCGACAATATTGCGCACCATACGATGAACAAACGCATTGGCTTTAATATCTACCATGATGTAAGCGCCATGACGCGTAACCTTTAAATGATTTACATTGCGCCACGGCGTGCGCGACTGGCATTGCACGGCGCGAAACGAGGTGAAGTCATTCTCACCCAGCAGGCTTTGCCCAGCGCGTTCCATGCGCGCAGCATCCAACGGGAAGTGGAACTGCGTTACGCCATGCGCTAATACCGCAGGGCGCAGGCGATGATTATAGATAAGGTAGCGATAGCGACGTGCCGTGGCGCTGAAACGTGCATGAAAATCATCATCGACGGTTTTCACCCAGCGCACCGCGATATCCGCTGGCAAATGGGCGTTGACGCCCATGGTCCAGGCGGCATCTTTGCGCTGAGCCTGGGTGGTAAAGTGCACCACTTGCCCGGTAGCGTGCACGCCGGCATCGGTTCTGCCGGCGCAAAACACGGTAATCAGCTCATCTGCCACTTTACTCAGCGCCTGTTCCAGATGCCCTTGCACGCTCTCTACTTCAGCCTGACGCTGCCAGCCATAATAGCGGCTGCCGTCATACTCAATGCCCAGCGCCACCTTGATACCAGCAGGCTGCTGCGACAAATTACTGTCTGACATTACTCCAGATACTCCTGCACCAGCCGTTCTGCCGTTTCCACCGCCATCAACGCGCCGCCGAAACGTACGTTATCCGCCACCGACCAGAATTGCAGCAGTTCGGGAATGCCGTAATCATTACGCAGGCAACCAATCTTGAGCTGAACGTTATAAGAAGTATCTTCCACTTGCGTCGGGTAGTCGTCTTCATCGCTGAGTTGAATATCTTCAGCGCGTGAGAGTTCATTTCTGGCCTCCTTCGCAGACAGCGGCCGCAATGCCTCAAGATGTACAACCTGTGCGTGGCCGTAAAACACCGGGACCTGTAAGCAGTTAACGGAGATTGGCAGCCCTTCGTCCTGTAACACCTTACGCACCTGATCCACCAATCGACGCTCTTGTGTCACGCTGCCTTGCACATCCGCCAGAAACGGCAACACATTAAACGCCAGCTGTTTGGCAAACAAGCCCGGTTCCGGTGGTTTGCTGTTCAGCAAACGGGCACTCTGCCCGGCCAAATCGTCTACCGCCACTTTGCCCAGCGCAGACACAGAGAGCAGATTGGTGACGTGAAGACGCGACAGCCCGGCTTGCTCGATCAGCGGTTTAATAGCCAGCAACAGTTGGCTCACCAGACTGTCTGCCACGGCGACGATATTGCGATTACGGTAATCCGCCAACACATGGGTGTTGACCCCCGACACTACCAACGGGACATCCGGCTCCAGCGCGAACAGATCACTGCTGTCAATCACCAGGCAGCCCGCGTTACCAGCGTCTTCCGAGTAACGTGCGCTCGCTTCGCTACCAGCGACAAAGAAGGCTAACTGAGCCTGAGACCAATCAAACTCGGCCGCATCCTCGACTTGCCAGGATTTGCCGTTGATCCTCACTGATTCCTCCACGCTGCGTTCGCTGGCGAGCGGATAGAGCGTGCCTACGGGAAATGCGCGCTCTTGCAATAACTCCAGCAGCGCCGTTCCCACCGCACCCGTTGCGCCCAATAGCGCAATATTCCAGCCGTCAGACATGTGGTGTTCTCCCATTCGTAAATACCTCTTGCTCGAGCAACATATCACCACCCGAATACCCTACGCTAAAAACGTCGTATTTGATGACACCCTAACATCGTATTACGACAAGACGGCAGTGAAACCCAATGCATTCAGACAGGCCACACTGGCCTCATCAGAACAAGTGACACGCAGCGAAGACCATTCGCGGCGCTCCTGATAGTGTTTACGCAGACGATCAAATCCGCCAGCTTGACCCGCAGACTGGCGCATCATCGCATCATCGCAGCGTACATCATACACCAGATGCACCAGACGCTTAAGCAACACTTGATCGAGAGGGGCCGTTACGTGAACATCCGTGATATCAGGGGCAGGTAACAGCGATGACAGCGGCACTTGCTGAGGCTGCCCGATAAACTGGCACAAAGCCTCAAACACTTGCGTGGTACCGCGCGCCTTGCCTTCCAGCGTATAGCCAGCAATATGCGCCGTACCCACGTCTGCACACGCCAGCAAATCCAGCGAAAGTCCCGGTTCTGGTTCCCACACATCCAGCACCACGCGCAGATCCTTGCATTGCTTTAACGACCGCAGCAGGGCTGCGTTATCAACCACCGGCCCGCGACACGCGTTGATCAAAATACGGCCAGCGGGCAAGGCGGCAAGCACCGCGTCATCAATCAAGTGCAGGGTGTTATCTGGGCCATACTTGGTCAATGGCGTATGCAGCGTGACAATATCCGCGTCACGCAGTAGCGCATCCAGCGGCAAAAAGGGACCAACATCCCCCTTGCGCGCGCGAGGGGGATCGCACAGTAATGTCTTCACTCCCCAGGCGTTAAGGCGTGCCTGCAAACGCTGCCCTACGTTGCCCACACCGACAATGCCGACGGTTTTGTCGCGCAACTGAAAGCCATCTCGCTCCGCGAGCATCAGCAACGCAGAAAAAACGTATTCCACCACCGCGATGGCATTGCATCCCGGCGCGGCGGAAAATCCGATACCCTGCTCGCGCAGCCAGGTTCCATCCACATGATCAGTGCCCGCCGTGGCGCTGCCGACGAAGGTCACGCCCGAATCCCCTAACAGGGCGGCATTAACCGGCGTGACGGAGCGCACCATCAGGGCGTATACTTGTGTTAGCGTCTCAACGGGCAACTGCCTTCCCGGCACAGCTACCACCTCGCCCACGCGGCTGAACAGCTCGCGCGCATACGGCATATTCTCATCAACCACAATTTTCATGTACGACCCCGCTCAGGCAACGCTTGCAAGAAAAACAGGAGCACTATTTTGCCACCGAATGGTGAAGAATCCCAACGCTATCCCTATCGATTAAGGTCTGGTTCGATACACTTCCGGCGTGGACCCACTTTGCTGGCGAAACATTGCGATAAACGTTGATGAAGAGCTATAGCCGGCTTCCAATGCGACAGACTGCACGCTCATGCCATGACACAACAATGCCAGCGCTTGCAGGTAGCGTAGTCGTTGTCACCACTCGCTGAACGACATACCGAATAATGCCTGATAGCGCCTCGACAACATGCGTTCCGTGCTGTAGACCTCGGTTGCCCATTGCGCCAGAGTACGGTTATTCGCTGGGCACTGCTCCAGCGCACGCAACACTGGAGCCAACAGGCGATCGTCGGTTTCCGGCAAGTAATTGCGTTGGCGCAGTGCCAGCGTCATTTGATCGCACAGCACACGACACAAGCGCAGGTCGGGTTTATCGTGAGGGATTAGCACGTCGCGCGCGAATGGATAGATCATCCTGAATCGCCTTAAACAGCGGGCCGACCTCAAGCAGGCACGGCGTTTCGGGAGTTCTGCCCAGAGCACATCGAAATTGATGGTGCGAATGGTGGCCTGACGTTGATTGTAGCAAGCGTGCTCAATCCCCTGTGGCAACCAGATAACAAAATGGGTCGGTGCCCAAAAACGCTCCTGTGCGAAATGCAGCACCATAACGCCAGAAACTACATACAACAATTGCCCCCACTCATGACGATGAGGCAGGTATTCCGTATCCGCACTGACCGCTTGGTACGCAAAAATACCCCGTTAGGCGGTATGCCTTCAGGGCGGTAGTAAGAGTCATGTTGTCTGTCTTGCCATTCAGGATGTCTTGTTTTCACAATAATATAGAACGAACCCGCCTGTCGTAAACCGACTCACCAAGTTAATAAGAATTGTTATCATGCATCTGCTATTCCCCCTTATCGCCGTCTTGTTTTGGTCATTTAACGTGATCGTTAACAAACTTTCCTCTTGTGTCAACGATCCAGCAGCGATGTCATTCTACCTCTGACTATTGGTTCTGCTGGTATTAACGCCGTTTATGTTGCCTAAGTTACAACGCCATGCGGGCATCATCAGGCTACACTTGGGAAAATTACTGTTTCTGGGGTTTCTCGGCATGGTGCTCTACCAAAGCATGGCCTACTATGCCGCACACAGCATCAGTGCGCTGATGATAGGCATTCTGGTTTCATTGATCCCCTTGCTCACGGTATTGATCAGCATTCCGTTGCTCGGCGTGGTACCCACCTTGAGCTTACTGTGCGGCAGTCTGCTCTCCTTTTTTTGTTTTGGCATCAGTTAGCTTATCAACGGTGGACATCCGGCTCTGATTCTGGCGCAGGGCATCGGGCGCGGCGAGGTGATGATGTTTATTGCTGCGTTAGCCTACTCCTTGCACGGCGTATTAACCAAACGCTGGTCCATTGCTCTGCCCACCTGGGTGTCGCTCTACGTGCAGATTGCCTTTGGCGTCGCGCTGTTGCTGCCGAACTTATTGTTGGCAGAAAGTATTGCCCTGAACGCGCAAAACTTACCGCTGGTTCTGTTCGCTGGTATTTTCGCCTCGATCCTCGCTCCGTGGATGTGGATCGTCTGGGTGATGCGCATCGTGGCCAATAACGCCAGTATTTTCATTAATCTGACACTTTTCATTAATCTGACACAGGTGTTTACCGCACTGACGCCGTGACGTTGCTGCATGAAACGCTGCACAGCCACCACATCGTGGGCGGGATACTAGTATTACTCTATTACTCGGGGTTGTCATGTCGCAGCATATGCGTACTCTGCGCTCTCAGCACAACGCAGTTCGCACACCGGATAGCGATACGTCTCGCAACCAAATGCATGAAATGGAAGCAAACCGCAAATAAAAAGGCATTTTTCCCTATGATCTGACTATTCTCGCACCAGACACCTTGCTATGATTTCAGTTGCCTATTCAGGGCTCCCGGGGAATGCAGGGTGCCTTTCACGCAGTGAGGAGTCCATCATGCAGCCTGTCAGCAGTCCGGGAACCCCTATGCCGGGAGATCGCCCCACCACATCGCCGACGTCAGCCATTTCCTCTTCCTCATCCAATACGGCGGCGGCGAACTCCCCGCTCAACTTTACCCAGCGCGCCACGCTGGATACGCTGGTGGTCAAGCTACAGGCTCTGACGTCGCTAATGCCATCTGGACCACACTACGTCAGGACATTAGTCTAGCGCCAAACCAGACCTTGCTCGGACAGCATTTTACCGCCGCCGAGCAGTCATTGCAGAACCAACTGGTACAGGCTCAAACACAGCAAAGCAGCGCCCGCTATACGTTATTGCAACGCTTACCGATCTACTGCCGCAGGGAAACCTGCCGCAGGGAAACAACAGCCAGCACGTCACTCAGTTTTTACGTCAGGAATTTGGTCATACCGAACTCAAAGCGCTGACGCAGCCCCAGTTACAACGGGTGCTCTGCCTGATGCGGCACCGCTAAATGCCGCATCAGGCAGAGCACCCGCGCTTGCCACAACACTGGTGCAAAATGCGCTTACCAATGTTGCGACCCATGCCGCGACCACGGCTCTGCTGCAACGTCCGTTATCCAGCGTCGAACAGAACAGCCTAAATCAGATGGTGGGTGATTATCCGCACTTCTGGGCGAGCCGACGGAAAAAATCTGGACATCATTGACGGCAATGCAACACCAGCCACCGGGCACGCCGATACCCGCTCGTCATTTGCCGCTCCTGATGCAATATTTGCAAACACAAACTGACCTGCATCATCTTCTGACCACCGGCAATGGGCGCAGCGATGCACCCGCGGCTCTGGCAACAACGACAACCGCAACCACTGCGGCGGGCAATGCGGTACAACCCCCAATGACTGGGATTCAGTCCACCTTGTAATGACTGGGATTCAGTCCACCTTGTACACGCTGTTTCAACCCACGTTGGAAGCCAATGAGCGACAGTTGCTGCTGGACTACAGTCAAAACCGTTTCAATGCCGGGGTACAAACCCCGTTCACCCAACCGCAGCTCAACGAGCTGGTGACCTTTTTGTTCGCTCACCGTATGTAGCGCGCTTCCGACGTGGAACTGACGATACAGAGCCTGTTCCAGCATCCACAGCCGATTGCCAACCCGCTAGTTGCTACCTTACCGCCTGCCCTCCAGGCCGTGTTCAATAAACCTCTATTTTGGCCCATTATCAGCGTTTGCGTGGTGATATTTTTGCTGTGGGTAATATTTTTTAAAATGTGGGTAATATTTAATTTAAAATGTGGGTAATATTTAAAATGTGGGTAATATTTAATAAATGTGGGTAATATTTAAAAGACAAAAGAACCAGGGCACAAGGCCCCGGTTCAGCAAAACAGAAGATTTAGGATATATCGATTACGCTAACTTGCGCATCACCAACGTAGCATTGGTGCCGCCGAAGCCAAAACCGTTGGACATTACCGTGGTGAGCTTACGCTCAGTCGGTTGTGTCACGATGTTCATGTCCTGCGCCAACTCATCCAGCGTATCAACGTTAATGCTCGGCGCGATAAAACCGTGCTCCAGCATCAGCAGAGAGTAGATCGCTTCCTGTACGCCCGCTGCGCCGAGGGAGTGCCCGGTCATTGCCTTGGTTGCCGAGATGGGCGGCACCGTGTCGCCAAACACCTGACGAATCGCCCACAGCTCTTTCACGTCACCCACCGGCGTAGAAGTACCATGGGTGTTGATATAATCGATAGGGATATCCACATCCTGCATCGCAAGCTTCATGCAACGCACTGCGCCTTCACCGGACGGCGCAACCATGTCGGCACCGTCAGAGGTTGCACCGTATCCCACCACTTCAGCGTAAATATGTGCACTACGCGCCAGCGCATATTCCAGTTCTTCCACGACCACCATACCGCCGCCACCGGCGATAACAAATCCGTCACGATCAGCATCATAGGTGCGAGACGCTTTTTCCGGCGTTTCGTTATATTTGGTAGACAGCGCGCCCATGGCATCAAATTCACAGGCCAGTTCCCAGCATAGCTCTTCACTGCCACCAGCAAATACGATGTCCTGTTTACCCAGTTGGATCTGTTCTACCGCATTACCAATACAGTGCGCAGAGGTGGCGCAGGCAGAGCTGATGGAGTAGTTCACTCCCTGAATTTTAAAGGGCGTTGCAAGACAGGCTGACACCGCAGAACCCATCGCTTTGATCACCACATACGGGCCAACCGCTTTCAGGCCACGTGGGCTGCGCATGGCATCCGCGCCAAACACTTGAGAACGCGCGGAACCGCCGGAACCAGCAATCAAACCGACTCGCGGGTTGTTTTGGTAAACCTCAGGTGCCAGCTTGGCATCGTCAATGGCTTGTTCCATTGACAAAAAAGCATAGACAGAGGCATCGCTCATGAAACGCACGACCTTACGTTCAATTAGGTCGGCAGTATCCAGCTTCACATTGCCCCAGACGTGACTACGCATACCGGAATCTTTCAGCTCTTGTGAGAACGTAATACCCGAGCGACCTTCCCGCAACGATGCCAGGACTTCCTGCTGGTTATTACCAATGCTTGAGACGATCCCCAGGCCAGTAATCACTGCACGTTTCATTCAATACCTCTTTCCGCATAAGTGTATTTTGGGATTTCGTCACGCACTTTAGCGTACAGATGTAAGCTGAACAAGTCCGATCACCCAACCTTTTACAAAATTTGCGCGCTGGACAATCGCTGAGTAAAATCGCGCTATCGCTTTAAAATGAGTGAATTTTCGTGAAAGACCATGCTATTCAGCATAGTACACTCTCCTGGAACGAAAAGGGTACACCTGTTTCGCAACAGTTTGATGACGTTTACTTCTCAAATCAGGATGGGTTGGAAGAGACCTGCTACGTTTTCTTGCAAGGCAATGACTTTACGGCACGCTTTGTTGAGCATTCACGCCCACTGTGCATCATTGCGGAAACCGGCTTTGGCACTGGCCTGAACTTTTTGACGCTATGGGAGCATTCGCCCATTTTCGGAAGCATTCGCCCATTTTCGCGCGCAGCATCCGCAGGCCACGCTGCGGAGCTTGCACTTTATCAGTTTTGAGAAATTCACCTTGCGCGTGGCCGATCTGGAACAGGCACACTCCAACTGGCCTACACCCAACTGGCCTACACTCGCCTCTTACGCCGAAGCGCTGCGGCAGGCATGGCCGTCGGCGCTGTCTGGCTGACGGTGCCATCACTCTCGACCTGTGGTTTTGAGATATCAATGAATTGCTGACAATGCTGCGCGGCGTATTACCGAGCGCCATCCTAGCCCCGGCGGTAACCCCCTAGTATTCACGCCAGGCTGCGAGCGCGATAGAGGATATCGCTATTATTGGCGGTGGCATTGCCAGCGTACTGACAGCACTGGCGCTGCTGCGACGCGGCGCGCACGTGACACTTTATTGTGAAGATGAGGCACTATTGTGAAGATGAGGCACCGTTATGAAAATATTGTGAAGATGAGGCACCGTTGTGAAGATGAGGCACCGGCGTTAGGCGCATCCGGTAACAGTCAGGAAGCCCTTTACCCGTTACTTAATGACAAACACGATGCACTTTCCCGCTTTTTCGCCACCGCTTTTGGCTTTGCCCGCCGTCAGTAGGATTCACTGCTGCAAGCCGGTATCGCCTATGAACATGACTGGTGTGGTGTAAACCAGATTGCCTACGATGAAAAAAGCGCGCGCAAAATCACGCAAATCTTGCACGGCAACTGGCCGACAGAGGTGGTTACGCCGCTCAGCGCTGATGAGATGGATGCAACGGCCGGATTAGCAATAGGTTTTTCAGGTGTGAGCTATACCGAAGGTGGCTGGCTGTGCCCGGCAGAGCTAACAACCCATGCGCTAAAACACACACAATCGCTCGGGTTGGTCGTGCATTTTGCTACTCGCGTCTCTGCGCTGGAAAAAAATGCATATGGCAACTGAGGTTGGTAATGGTAAACGGGCAACAAAAAGCCCATCCTGTAGTGATCCATGGCGAATGGACACCAGCTCAGCGACTGGTCTCAAACTCAGCATCTCCCCAGCTATGCGGTGCGCGGTCAGGTAAGTCATATCCCGACCACGTCGGTGCTACAAGGCTTGCAACGCGTCCTATGTTACGATGGCTATCTGACTCCCGTCAGCCCTCTTCACCAGCAGCACTGTATCTGTGCCAGCTACCAGCTAGGCGTGGTTACCACCACGTTTAGCACAGACGAGCAGCAGGAAAACCACCAGCGCCTCGCGGCCTGCTTGTCCGATGCAATGTGGGTGTAATGACATTGACGTCAGCGGCAACGCAGCACGTCAGGGCGTGCGCTGTGCTACGCGAGATCACCTGCCGCTGCTCGGTGCAGCACCGGATCACGTACTGACGCTACATCACTACGCGTCACTTGACGTACAGCAGCACATGCCGCAACGTGTGGCCGCGGCACCGGTTCATGAGGATCTGTTCATTATCGGTGCGCTGGGATCGCGCGGATTGTGCTCTGCCCCATTGGCCGCCGAAATCCTGGCCGGGCAACTGTACGGCGAACCGTTACTGCTCGATGCGCCAACGCTCGCCGCATTGAACCCAAATCGTTTTTGGGTGAGAAAGTTGCTGAAAGGCCACGCGGTTTAATCAGTTGCTATCCACGCGGTTTAATCAGTTGCTATCCACGCGGTTTAATCAGTTGCTATCAAGGTGAGAGTGTCGCGGTATAGCGACAGTGGATGCCGGTATCGTTGATGAGCTGATAGCTCAGCGTCTGTCAGACGACCGAACGATTTACCGGCAGGTTTACGCTGGACGACGGAGCCACCATCATGCTGCTCAGACGCTGTCTGTTAAGTATAGCTAATGTCGATCAGCATCATATGATGCCAAGGGGTGGGATTGGCGACCTGCAACTGTTGCCCGTCCCCGTTTGCAGAAAATGAAAACGCAGTTGTTTGCCATCAGACTCGTTGGGATCGCCCAACCCGGCTGGCCGAATAAACACCTTCAGGCGCAAGTGCAACGGCAACACCACGTCATCTCCGCTGTGTTCGGTGGAATTTGATAGACGTTAAGCCACTGCACCTATTCCTTGTCATTGGCAAACCCCTGACGCTAGGTGAGCAGCAAACGCAAAGAACACTCTTCACCCGGCTTCATACTGAATACCGGCGGTACGGCGATCAGCGGCGTTGTAGCACGCTCGGGTGGAATCAGAGGATCGCCCCGCATCACTCCAGGCCTGTACCAGGCGTGGGCTGTTTTTCTGAATTGGACAGCATGAGCGATGTGGACATCTCGCCGTTATGCAGAATCACGCGAGTACCTTTAACGCGAGTACCTTCAACATTGACCATAGCGCATGCATGCATCGCCCTATCGGGCAAAGCACACACAGCATCCCGCTGATGACTTTCTGCACGCTACTGGAAACTGACCATGATCTACATCTACAATTGTGCATTAACTGTCCCCGGCGTAATCGGTTGTTGATTAATCGCTTCCAACAATGCGGTAAAATCTCCGGCATAAATCTCTGTGCTACCCACAGAGACCTTGCTAGTTAATTCTTTAAAGGAGTACCACCCGCGCGGGTTGCCGGGGCCGTATGAGATTAAATCCGGCAGCAGGTTGATGGCTTGCCCCCGGCTGTTGAAAATACGGATACCGACGCCAGAAGCCTCGCCCGCTCCGCTACTGTACTGATTATCCAGCAACCAGGTTAAGACGCCGCTGGTGACCAACCCCAACGACTGCGCCGCCGCCACTGCGGCGGGCTTGTTCACCAAAAAGCCCATTGAGACATTCGCCGCCGTGAGTGTTGACACATTGGTGCTGGATAGTGCCCTGGATTCACACTGTATGGTGACGGAGAACCTAGCACGGCTGGTGCCGCCCTATCACAACAGTCGGAAAATTATCCACGCGACAAGACGCGCCGCGTACAAAGGTCACGCCCGTTGCGTACATGCTCTAGGTCACGCCCGTTGCGTACATGCTATAGGTACCAGGCCAATCATAGGGCCATCCTTCATACATATTTGGTTGCCGAATCAGCCCCTCAGTCACATTCGCGCTGAGCCCCGGGCCTTTGAACGCGGTATAGCCGTGAGGTTGGCTGTAGAGGTAGGTGTAGTGATTATAGGCATTGCCATACCACGTGGTGCTGTCAATACGGAACACTTCCATCAAAATATCGCTGAAGGCGCTGGCCGGAATAGGAATATAGACATAGGTACCATAGGAGAACCAGTCGGACGGCGTAAGTTGCCGCCCCTGCTGCGTCAGTTGCCGCCCCTTCTAATAGCGGAAAAAGTAGGCCCCGCTCTTTAAATGGGTGAGTCTGACCGCAACATTGCGCACATAGCTGCAACATTGCGCACATAGCTGTAGTAAGCGCTGTCAATCTCACTAGCCGCATACATCCAGGCATAGCCGCTATCGCCATTGGTAGCATACATCTCGAACAGCATGCTGACATCCGCGACCGCACAGCGAAACAAAATCTGATTAGCGGTAAACACCGTCTGCGCGCCCTTACTCAGAAAGCTAATTGAGCTGCACGCCAGCAAAGTACTTGAGGGCTGAAAGGTGCCGCTGCTCAGGCTTATTACGCCTGGCATACCAATGTTTCTGCCGTTACAGGTATCGCACACGCCATTCCAGGCGGTCGCGGTATAGCCCGCTGCTGCGTAAGGAGGTGGCAGTGGTGACGAGAATACAGGCGCTGTAGGCCGTCTGACACCCGAGTAACAGCACTACCAGACAGAATATGATACGTGATGTCATGGCGACCTCCGAGGCTGACAGGGCAAATCAAGATGGGTGAAAGCGTCGCTGCCGCGTGACGGTAAACAGTAGCTGACCACACATTGCTCTCCAACCTGCTGGCCCCATACCACCTGTAAGGTGTCGCGGTCTTCGGCAAGATGGGCATAGATTTGCTCCCCCTGTCTGACCATGCCAACGCTATTGCCCACCGCCGTTACCACATCGGCTCCCATTGGGGGAAAACTCCCGTCCTCAAGCTGCATGGCGATCAGCACCGCCCTACCTTGCCTTGCAAGGTGGAAAAACTGAACTGCGCCAAAGCCACCGCGTAAGGAACCACGCTCTGGCTGTGACCTTGCAGTTCAGTTTCATCGTTCATGGTGCTGGCATCCAGCGTAATGGTGTTATAACGGTATGGGGCCAGAGACGGACGGTATGGGGCCAGAGACGGCAGCATGGCATAGCCAAAGCGATCGACCGTTGCCCCCTGACCATTGGCACCATCGCCCCTTCGGCACCCAGAGCGCGGATAAATGCGAAGTTATCACTGGCATAAGGCCCGAGCGTTACTCCGCCCTTATGCAACAACAGCGTACTGGCGGCCCCGGCACCAAATTGGCGATAGTTGTCGCCTTGCGCCACCGAAGCGCGCAACGCACCGACGGAAGTCGTTTGCTGCGCGCTGCCACCAAATGTCATGGCATTGTCAGCCCTGCTGATAATTCTCTACCCCGGGGTAGGCAAACCAGGTGAATTACCTGTAGTCGCCTGAAGACCCGCCACACTCAGCGTGCCTGAACGTGACGCGCCAGTGCGATTCATGTCCAACGAGACAGTAGAGCGGGTGCTCCAGACATCAAAGAGCACAGAGAACCCAGCGCGACAAGGGTTTCGGTATAGCGCTGCTGACCGGTATTGTCATAGTCTCCATCACTGACGCTGACGAAGAAATTACACACCGCGTTCCACACGGTGCGCTGGCGCGTCACGCTCAGGTTATAGATGATGTTTCGCCAGGAATTATTGTAGCCGAATTGTAGTTGAGTAACGCGTGACGATTCACCGTAGTAGCTGCTGGTGCTAGCCGATATGTTCAGCATGCCCCACTATGTTCAGCATGCCCCACGAGCCCATCGCCTGGCTCACCGTGGCGGAGAAACGGTTTTTTTGGTTCAGACTATCTGACCAGTAGTTTCCATCATTGCGATACTGGCGACGCTGACCGAGCACATCTTGCAGATCGCGAAAACCGGTGGTGGAATAGTGCCAGGCAGCCAGTACCACGTTGGTGCCACTGGTAAAAGTGCGACCGTAACTAAGCTTACTGCGCCATCCCGACTCGTATGGCCATTCACATCCGCATGCGACCAGGTCGTGTTCGTCCCTATTACCCCGATATGGGTAGCGATCACCGTGCCAAACAACCCCGCTACATAGTCATCCGCAACGCGTACACCGCCGTTGAGCGTTAATACATTATTGAGACCGTGCTGGACAACGCCTTCGGCAAATTAGTTATCAATGCTATTAAATGGCGCACACGCCACATCCCCACTTCGTATTGCCAGTTACCGGGACGCACTGAATCGGGGACGGAGGCATAGGGTTAGGTAAAGGTTGATATCCGCCAGTTGGCCTCGATCACCTCTACCTGCAAGCCCCCGCGATCCTGCGTGTTATACAAATCTCGGATCACGAAAGCACCGGCCGGAACGCTGGTTTCATAGATAAGCGGCCCCAGCTGCCTGCCGCACCACCACTCGCGCCGAAGCCCCCGTTATGCCGCGCACTTCGGGCGTAAACCCTCTGCTCCCCTGAGGCTACATACGCTGATCGCTAGTAAGCTTAACGCCATTGAATGACAAACTGCCGAACAAGCTATTTTACTGGTGTAGCTGTCGCCCAATGTCAGCATGCTTTCGATGGTAGGGTCGTGTGTTCAAAATGGTGGGGTCGTGTATTCAATAAGTTGATACAGCATCAAACGTAATACTCGCGTTCGATGTAAGTGCCGATGAGCCTATCGTGCATTTCCGATGATGTTGAATACCCCAACGTCTTACGATTGAGGCGTTTCAATCGGTTGCGCAGCGTCAGATTTTCACGCTCAATACGCTGTGTATACAGTTTGCCAACAATGTGTTGTGCTTTTGGAAGTTCATCGTTGTAAGCCCTGTAGCCATCAGTGCACCAAAATGTCACTCTGAAACCCGAGAAAAGTTTCAGCAAATTACGCAGCGTTTTCTTGCTTAGAGAGCCAAATGCATGAGCGATAATCCGCTTCAAACGCGGCTCCCATGCATACCACCGACAGCGCTGCCGTTTTTGTTGCCAACAAATGACCACATCTCATCCATTTCGCAAATCAGTTGAATTTGCAGGTTATCCAGTGGCAGCGTTGTTACATTCCGCAGCGAGGGTTTTTTTAAAGTACGCAGGACCGCATTGATACTAATATGTAGTAACGCCCGAGCAGTGTCACGAACACCCGCATTATTCATTGCTAACTCAATAAATTAATTGCTAATTCAATAAATTGATTTGTCATTCCCGGTTGGCAGGCACGATAGGAATAATCGAGCTGGAAGGTGCGTTTACATGACTGATAACGGTAACGCTGATGGCCACTTTTGCCATAACTGTGTTTTTACAGAGGCTGTCTGTTCACAAAACGGGCATCTTACATCAACGTTAGCCACTGTATCTCCACATCCAAAACTGGAGATTTCACACTGTAATCAACTTATTGAATAATTGACCATATTTTCATTTACCAATTGACACAAATAATTAGGTAATTGAGGTAATTGATTGTTTTAATGAATTATTCCCGTGAAAGCAGGAATAACAATAACACGTTAAATAATACTTTTTCTCATTTACCTAGTCAGTGCAAGTGAGTTGTCAATTTATCTGCGAGGCGTGCTGAAATAATCAGCCAACATACCATTGACCAATATCTGATCCGGTGGTGAAAGCTCACCATTTTTAATCGCTTGCTGTTTGCTGTCGCAAACGCGCTGATAGAGCGCTTGAACCGAGGTTTCCCCCTGCTATTCAGCCGCTGCTACTGCCAGCGTCAAATGACCACGCAGGTAGCCACCGGCAAAAAGTTCATCATTGCTGGCATGCTCTACCATATCATCAATCAGCGCAAGAATACGCGCTTCACATTCTGCGATCATCTAACATCCTCACTATTAAAGTTTATCCGCATCAGTTGAGATCGACTGGATACGTGAACTGCTCCTCCGTCAACGGAGGCGTATTGTAAAACGCTTGTAATGCACGTTGTAAAACGCTTGTAATGCACGAATAAAGAGCATTGGACGCGCCGGAATACCTTGCTCGAGATAGGCCATCACTTGTGCATGTACGGTACGCTGAAACTACGGTACGCTGAAACGCGATGCGATCCGGCTCAATATCCCCTTCCAGATTGTCGCAACTGACATTAAAGGAAAGCCAGAAGCCACGCAAAACAGCCAGTCAAACACCTGAGGTTTGATTTCTACCTGCTCGAACTGCCCCGGCGTTGCCGCATCGTGGCCATCCGGGCAGTATCAATAGCCTAAATCCACCAGCTTGCGGCGCGCCTCACCGGCAATACATCAGTGTGAAATTTCATGAAATGCGGTGGCATAAAACCCATGCGCGAACACAATACGATGATAGGAAAAATATTCATCAGCAGGAAGATAGATAGGCTCATCATCCCCTTTCACCAGCCGAGTGTTATAGTCCTGCTCAAAGCACTGTGCGAACAAAGTAATGAGATCGCGGTAATCGTGCATAGCACTTACGCTAAAGGTGGTCATGACCAGAGGTGTCCTATCCATTGAGCAATATCGCTGCCGTGGTTATCATAAATCAACTTCACACTCATACAGGCATACACAATCCATACAGGCATACACAATCACCAGCATCGGGCGGATCAGCCTTTGCCCCTTATTGAGCACCATGCGAGCCCCGAGACGGGCACCCAACACCTGCCCGACCAGCATCACTAGACCAACGCGCCAAACCACCTGACCGCCCAGAATAAAGAACAGCAATCCACCAAAATTGGAAGTGAAATTGAGCACCTTGGCATGCGCCGTGGCTTTAGGCAGGCTGAAACCGCTGAGCGTGACAAACGCCAGCGCGTAGAAAGAACCGGCTTCGGAGCCAAAGAAACCGTCATAGAACCTAATACACCTGCCCGCCAAAAAGGCAAACGGAAGGCCTGACAAGCGTTTCTGGCAATCTTCATCGCCAATTTTCGGCATTAACATTAACAGGAAATAGAGCCCAATACCGATCACCAGAACAGTACCGTTCACCAGAACAGGCAGGATCTGGCGCAAAAAATCCGCGTGAATCTGCTGAATCAACCAGGCACCAAACGTTGAGCCTAAAAAGGTCAATGCGATAGGCAGCTTCTGTTCACTTAACTTCACGGCGCGTTGACGGACAAAATAGAGACTGGCAGAAAAAGATCCACCGACTGCTTGCAGTTTATTGGTTGCCAGCGCCTGCGCTGGGCTTAACCCCGCCGAGAGCAGTATAGGAATACTGAGTAACCCCCTCCCCCCGCGATAGAATCGATAAAACTGGCAAGCGCCGCAAAAGCAAACAACACCCCGAGCATTTCAGGGCTGACCAAAAACCATTCCATGACTTAGTTCACCAACAGATCTTTATCGAGTCATGCCTGGCACGAGGCCGGTAGCGGAGGTAGCGTTTTCACTGGCGCTTCAGGGCTCGGCTGGCGTCGCGTAAACCAACTGCTCAACTCGGCACCGCACCCATCATCTGCGGGTGGCGCGTCCTGATCCTGACATTCCAGGCTGTCTGCCTGGACAGCGTAACCCCACGTGCATATGCACCCGGTGCGCAAACCAAGGACACACTTTACGCAGCCAGTCACGATCCTGTCCCGCTTCCTGACACAGTTGTTTTTGATGGTCGGGTTGACAAAGATGCGGGTTACATCTTGATCCTGAGCGGCCAGTTTGATCAACGCCCGTCACCTGCGGTTGCCACAAGCGTGGGTTGACCTGACGACCGTTGGCGGCAACCAAATCGATAGGCTGCGGTTTCAGAAGTTGCTGTGCTGTCCAACGTTGCAGCGGCATCTGTAACCAAATATCCGCATGCAGACCGGACTGGTGACTGGCATGGCCGCTGCTGAATCGACCGCCAGCTGGCATTCCCATATCGCCCACCAGCACAATACCGCAGTCTGCTTTTTCACATTAGCGCTCAGTCGCGTGATAAACGCCAGCAAATCCGGATGACCGAAATAGCGGCGTTGATCGACACGCATCACCTGATAATTCACGGATTTTAACGGCAACGGCTGCGCACCGATAATACAACAGTTAGAGAACGCACCAATGGCCTACGCTGTACCCAGCACCAGATGTGCGATCTCTTGCCACGGGTTTTTTGCCCATACACCCGTGCTTAACAGCACGACAATGGCCCACACCCATCCTTTTTTCATGTTTAGTTTACCAACGAGGAACCTGACTCACGACATCCGCACACTGGGCACGCTGACGCAACAGATGATCCATCAATACAATCGCCATCATTGCCTCAGCAATCGGCACAGCACGAATTCCCACGCAGGGATCGTGACGTCCACGCATGATCATTTCCATTGCGTCACCCTGGCGGTTGATGGTTTTCCCCGGCACCGTGATGCTAGAGGTGGGTTTCAGCGCCAAATGCGTGACAATCGCCAGTCCGCTGCTGATGCCACCTAGTACGCCGCCCGCATGGTTACTCTGGAACCCTTTCGGGGTAATTTCATCACGGTTTTCGCTGCCGCGTTTGGTGACAACCGCAAATCCATCGCCGATTTCTACGCCTTTTACGGCGTTGATACTCATCAATGCGTGGGCAAGGTCGGCATCCAGGCAGTCAAACACGGGCTCACCAAAACCAGCGGGCACCGAGTCGGCTACAACGCTGACTTTAGCACCAATGGAGTCACCCTTTTTTTTCAGGGTACGCATCAATTCATCCAGTGCATCGATCTTGTCGGCATCGGGGCAGAAAAACGGATTTTGCTCGACGATATCCCACTCTTTCAATTCGCAGGTGACATCGCCCATTTGTGACAGATAGCCACGCACCTGAATACCGTGTGTCATTTGCAGGTATTTTTTGGCAATCGCACCAGCGGCCACGCGCATTGCGGTTTCACGGGCCGAAGAGCGGCCGCCGCCGCGAAAGTCACGCACGCCATATTTTTGTTCGTAGGTATAATCGGCATGACCAGGGCGGAATACATCTTTGATCGCACTGTAATCCTGAGAGCGCTGATCGGTATTTTCGATGATCAGGCCAATGCTGGTGCCCGTGGTGACGCCTTCAAACACGCCGGATAAAATCCGCACCTGATCCGGCTCGCGGCGCTGCGTGGTATAACGTGAGGTGCCAGGGCGACGGCGATCCAAATCGCGTTGCAGATCCGCTTCAGTCAGTGGAATGCCCGGCGGTACGCCATCAACGATACATCCCAACGCAATACCATGGGATTCGCCGAATGTGGTGACGCGGAAGAACTGGCCAATACTGTTGCCTGCCATCACGGCTCCTTTCTGTATAACATCGCTATTTTGTACTGCATTATAATTTATAGTGCCGGTGCGATCCCGGCATAACCGGTGTTTTATTGCCGATACGCCGCAAAATGGCTGTGGCAATCTACCAGTTGATCTTTTGTCAACATAAATACGCCATCACCACCGTGCTCGAACTCCAGCCAGGTAAACGGAATATCCGGATACTGATCCATCAAATGCACCATGCTGTTGCCCACTTCGCAGATCAGCAGGCCCTGCTCATTAAGGTAATCTGGCGCACAGGCCAAAATGCGGCGTACCAGATCCAGCCCGTCATTGCCCGCTGCAAGGCCCAGTTCCGGCTCGCGGCGAAACTCCTGTGGCAAATCCGCCATGTCTTCCGCATCCACATAAGGGGGATTGGTGACAATCAGATCATACGCGAGCGGCGGCAGTGCGCGGAACAAGTCGGAACGAATCGGCGTGACCTGCTGTTCTAGGCCGTGTTGCTGGATATTCTGCTCAGCGACGGCCAACGCATCGCGGGAAAGATCGACAGCATCCACTTCTGCGTCAGGAAAGGCGTGCACACACGCAATCGCGATGCAGCCGCTGCCAGTGCAGAGATCGAGAATATGCTGCGGCTCATCGATGATCAATCCAGCAAACTGCTGTGAAATCAGCTCACCGATTGGCGAACGTGGCACCAATACGCGCTCATCAACAAAAAACTCCAACCCGCAAAACCACGCCTTGTTGGTCAGGTAAGCCACTGGCAGACGTTCATTAACGCGACGAATAACGCGCTCAACCACACGCTGGCGCTCCGATACCGTCAGACGCGAGCCATACATATCCACAGGAAAATTAAGGGGAAAATACAGGGTTGGCAGCACCAGTTGCAGCGCTTCATCCCACGGGTTATCGGTGCCATGTCCATAATAGAGTTCGGCTGCGTTAAAACGACTTACCACCCAGCACAACATGTCTTGCAAGGTATGCAGGTCTTTGACTGCCTCGTCGACGAAAATTTTATCCAAGTTAGTCCTCCACAGACCCCACCTGTCCGGAAATGCCGCTGTACAACTCATGCAGGGTCTGCGTAATCATTCTGGCACCCGTAGCCGCAAACGGATGACCGTAAGCAATCGAACTGCCCAGCACGTTGAATTTGTCCATATCTACGTCTCCCAATGCACGAGGTGCGCCCCAGTTTATCTCGAGCAAAATCAGCGCTGGCGAACAGTTTGACGTTTGCTAGCGTCTGCGCCGCAAATGCTTTGTGCATATCAATCAGCGTAAGATCGCCGAAGCTAAAACCCGCGCGATCCAATGCCAGCGGCGTGGCATACGCCGGTCCCAACAGCATATCTTGCTGAACGCCAATGGCAGTAAACGCATAGCTTTTCAGATAACCCAGCGGGGTTAACCGAGGCTGCTCGCCTTTCCTTCACTCATTAAGAGTACAGCAGCGGCGCCGTCGGTGAGCGGAGAGCTATTGGCCGCGGTGACAGAACCGTGCAGACGATCAAACGCGGGCGATAAACGGGCGTAATGCTCCAGCGTCGAGTCATGACGCACGTTGTTATCCTCTTTGAGCGTTTGGCGGTACGGAGGCACATAAGCGGTCATCACCTCTTGGTGCAGCACACCTTGTTGCCAGGTTTTCGCCGCCAGTCGGTGCTAGCGATGAGCAAAAGCATCCTGGTCGGCACGGGAAATAACGTAGGTTTTTGCCATCTGTTCGGCAGTATCTCCCATACGCAGCCCGGTGGAGTACTCGGCCACCGGGGGTGAGACTGGCAGCAGATCGTGCGGAAGCAAGAGTGACAGCAATTTGAGCCGTTGCCCCAACGTGCGAGCTTTACTGAGATCCAGCAGCATCATCGCCAGATTTTTGGTTACACCGATCGGCGGCAGTGAGAACGTATCGGCTCCTCCCGCAATTCCCACCTGCGCAGTGCCAGCCATAATGCTTATACCATGTTGACTACAGACTGAAAACTGGTGGCGCAGGCGCGGGAAACGGTATAGGCGTCGGTATGCACACACATTCCAGTTCCAGTGCCCAGCACAATTTCGCGCGCAATATTGGACGCAGCCGGCATTTGTACTACTTGACCAAACACCAGCAGATCGACCCAATTGGGATCGATGCCATACCGTATCAGCAGTTCGCTCACCACCATTTTGCCTAAATCCATGGCGGGAAGGCCGCGATACGCGGCCGCTTGACGAGCGAAAGGCGTGCGCAATCCACTGACGATCGCGACCCGTTCGCCGCTCCGGGTTATCAGGGGTAACACCTCGCTCATAAACACTCCTGTAAACAAATGATTAATTATATATTTTAACAGGTCACACCTGAATAGAGTATTAACCAGAGCATTTTAAGCAAACCCATTTACTACAAAATGCAAGTGCGCGCTGTCTGTAACCAGAGGTGAAATCTGAAAGGAGATGGCAAGACAAAGAGTTAGGACAAGAAAAAGGGACGAATACAACGTGCGGCGCGCTGCACCGCAGCGTTATCACTTGGATGCTTAACGCAGTCCCAGTTGGAAAATCAGCGTTTCAGCCTGGCAGCTGAACGTGAAATCAATATCCAGTTGTACGCCACCGTTCACGTCAGTGAAACGACTGTTTATGCAGATGCAACTATTGTGCGTCATCTAAGGGACCTGAATGGGCTTCCCTCCATTAATGGAGGTCTTTATGGAGGTCTTTCGCGTTATACTGAAATATCCCGTCTAGAAGGTAAAGAATGGGGCTACGGTTGGAATGCCGGTATTCTGTATGAAATTGATAATTGATAAAATAACCGCTTCGGTCTAACCTACCGCTCAAGGTTGATATTGACTTCAGTGGTGATTACAGCATTGACTTCAGTGGTGATTACAGCAACCAACTGCCAACAGGGGTTGGTGGACTTAATGGGGCAAGGCAAGGTGGACTTAATGGGGCAAGGCAATAGTACTGAATGGGGCAAGGCAATAGTACTGGGTAAATTGACACT
Source organism: Symbiopectobacterium sp. (assembly GCA_051710525.1). Lineage (GTDB taxonomy): Bacteria > Pseudomonadota > Gammaproteobacteria > Enterobacterales > Enterobacteriaceae > Symbiopectobacterium. The sequence continues at coordinate 157,155 of JBPESR010000004.1, forward strand.
AACCCTCCACGAAATGTGGGAAATTTCTGTTTACCACCGTGTAGCCACACAACTAGTAGCAATGGCAAAATACTAGTAGTAATGGCAATACATTGTTTGAAAGAGAGGAAGAGTTCCGTGATGCTTATCGTATAGCACTCAGCACTACCTACTTACTATAACTATGATAATTGGACTTTCCGCGCCGGTGACGCGTGATTTCACCGTAATTGACATCGGTGCCAATCGGCATGCGCGTGGCGGCTACTTTCTTCGCTGGATCGCGCCATTCCATCACCAACGGTGCCCAGGATTGGATCGTGGCGTGATCGTCACTGAACTCCATGTCACGGAACAACGTTCTATGCTACAACGCCTTGTAACGCTGATTAAGGAAGGCGGTATTCTCATCACCCCAGACAAAGCTGATGTGCGGCACACTGTTAGTGGCTGATGTGCGGCACACTGTTAGTGGCTGATGTGCGGCACACTGTTAGTGGCTGATGTGCGGCACACTGTTAATAAACAGATTCGGATCGTGCAGTACGCCATTATTGATCTGGTAAGACCAGAATTGGCGCGAAATCTCAAACGCGACGCTTATCTCAACCGCTTTACTGATATCAATGGAGCCGTAGGCTTTTTCTGGCGTAATGGAGCCGTCGGCTTTTTCTGGCGTATAGTTCAGTTCCATAAAGGCCCAGTGGCCGATGCCCGCGTTATTCCAGCCGTTGGAGCTTTCTTCGGCAACCTTATCCAGACGTTCAACCATTGTGATTGACCAGTCGGGTTGCATTTCCTGAAGAGAAGTCCCAAGTCTCAAGGGTGGCACTCATGACACCCCCACCGATCAGCACCACATCGGTGGTTTTTGCAGTATCTGTTGTACTTTCCGCCCATGCGGGCAACGAGGCGGTTCCCGCTAGATTCAGGCACAAGACCAAAGCCCGTAGTTTTTTCATACTTCTATTATACCTCTGCTTATTTTCTAATTTTATTGTTGCAGATGAATCGCTACTCCAACCATCCCGGACGTGCGTCATTCCCACACAGCAGCCAGGCTTCGTATAGTAATGTATATTACTGCTAATAATGCATATTACTGCGCACATTCGCACAACTTACTGCGCACATTCGCACAACATTATTGTTACAAAGGCAGTGAAAATAAATTTCATAACTAAATAAAAATAATAATATAGTTTTTATTTATTAATAACAAGTAATAACACCTGATAATTATCATTATTTAAGCGTTTTATTTCGCATTATTTAAGCGTTTTATTTCGATAGAATGCGCATAAAGCACAAGGCTCCACCGTGAGCCTTTTTAAGTATGATGCCAGAGAAATGGCTATTTAGCAGGTGCAGCGGGAACCGGATCAGGTGCATCGATCTCTTGCAGAGAATCTTCGATGGCAGCAGCATTAGGGTTCTCTTGTGGAGCCAGACGGCCACCGCGCGCCAGGAAATCATGCCGTTGGAAATAGGCCTCGAGCACCATCAAATAAGGATCGGACGAGTTTCTCAGCATACCATCCGAATCCAACAGTTGTGCTCGCGTCTCTACCCCTTCCACGAACCATTTACCAGCGAAAGCCCAGAACGTGAGGTAACTCAGGACCGGATAGAGCGTATCAACCATGCCACCGCCGTCTTCACGCAGCGTCGCGCTGCCATAACCCGGCAATACCACATAAGGACCATAACCCACGCCGTAGCTTCCAAAGGTCATACCGAATCGGCGAGGTTCTTCTTTTGCCAGCTTCTGATTCGCCACCGAGGCAAGATCGAATAATCCCCCAATTCCTAACAGGGTGTTCAGGAAGAAGCGGTTAAAGTGGATCATGGCCTTATAGGGATCGCCCGACACAAAATAGTTTGCCATGGCGGCGGGTTCTTCCAGGTTACTGAGGAAGTTACTCAACCCATTACGCGCGGATTTCGGCACATAGTCACGCCAGGCAACGGCTACCGGCCGGACGACATACGGGTCCAGCACATTGTAGTTAAAGTTGAACATGGTGCGGTTGAATCCCTCAAGTGGGTCGGAACGCCCTTGTGCTGTTTTATCCGAAGAGCTAGCGCACCCAACCAGCATGACACTGGCCAGCACCACCCCACTCAAATGGTTATTCATAGTGATTATCCATGATAAAATTGCGTTTCGCCTACATTTACAACCCTATAGCATATCCCCGATCCGTCTCAACGCGTTGATGGCGAAGAACGCATTCGGATAAGAAGTTGATGGCGAAGAACGCATTCGGATAAGAAATAGGCATAGAGAAATAGGCATAGGTAATGTACAATTACATTGCGCTTCATCGAGGAAAGCTAACGTAATAGTGCTAATTAATGCGTGGGTTACTGAATTAGCAAGCCAAAAAACAGGTTTTTATGGTGCAAAGACTCAGATACAATGCCTTGCACACGGACGTTCTTCACACTTTTTTGCCACCAATTGACGGGATATTAAATCGCACATTCATATGATTATGCTTACGGCCAAAATGCGTATGGATTATGCTTACGGCCAAAATGCGTATGTATAATGTCCTCGCTGAAGTCTCCATAGTTAAATGGATATAACAAGCCTCTCCTAAGGGCTAATTGCAGGTTCGATTCCTGCTGGGGACGCCATTATCATGTTCTACAACATCCTTTCACGTTCACAAAAACCCTTTAAATCCAACCATCCCTAACAAATGACGTTCTGCGACGTTCCGCAAAGTTCGTTGACAGCCGCAAAGCTTTTGCGGGCACATTGTGGGCATTGTTAAAAATGCCCACGAGCGCGAGATTATGCCCACATGCTCACTGTAAGCAGATAGAAACTGCCAAGCCGAAGGATTGGGCTATCGCCTAGCTGACTCTGGAGGGCTGTTTCCGTTTATCACTCCGGCAGGTAATTTATCACTCCGGCAGGTAAAAAGGTGTTTATCACTCCGGCAGGTAAAAAGGTGTGACGGTTACGCTATCGCTTCGACGGTAAAGAAAAAACTTTAGTGATGGGTGAATACCTAAACCTGTCTTTAACAGAAGCTAGGCAAAAGCAGTAGACGCAAAGATGATGGTTAAATCCGGTGGTGATCCGGCAGAAGCGAAGCAGCAGCGGAAAAAGAAAGAGACCCATAGCGACCAATTCGGCGTCATCTTTAAAGAATCTACGCACACAAGCGTCAAGTTTGGTCAGAGGGCTATGCGTTGGAGCTTGAACATATGTTCGATGATGACATTTTTCCGGTCATCAGGCATCTGCGCATGGAAGAAGTCGAGCCAATGATATTGCTATCTGTAATTCGCCAATTTGAACAATGCGGCGCAATGGAAAGAGCCAAAAGGCTCGCCGTCGTTTAGGTGAGGTGTTCAGTTGTGCCATAAGCACCGGACGCGCGGACGCGCGAAGTACAACCCATCTTAAGACCTCGCTGGCGCCATGAAAGGCTACCTTAAGCAGAATTATCCCTTCCTCCCTTCCTCCCTTCCTCCCTTCCTCCCTGCCGACCAGATACCGGCTTTCAATCAGGCACTGGCTACTTATACCGGCAGTACCATTTCACGTATTGCCACCCAGGTACTCCAGTACACAGCTATGCGCACAAAAGAACTTCGTTCCATGAAATGGCGGTACGTCGATGTTGAAAACATGATGATCACAATCGAAGAGGAAGAGATGATCACAATCGAAGAGGAAGAGATGAAGAGCAGGAAAATTCATCTTGCCACGATGTCACGCAAGTTGCCGCATTACTGCAAACCCTCAAGCCCATGACTGACATTTCAGAATTTGTGTTTGCAGGAAGGAACAAGGAACGATAAAAGAAATCCGATCAGCGAAAATGCTGTGTTGCTCGTCATCAAACAAATCAGCTATAAGATGATTGACTAGCGGGCATGGATTCCGTCACCAGTTCAGCACAATCCTCAACGAAAACGGATGGCCCGCCAATGTGATAGAGAAGCAGCTTGCTCACGCAACCAGCGGCACCATACGTCGCAACCAGCGGCACCATACGTGGTATTTACAACCACGCTCAATACCTAGACAAGCGAAAAGAGATGATGCAATGGTGGGCTAATTGGATAGGATAGCCATCCTTGGCATTCACTCCGCATCTTTACGCTTTGACATCCTCCCCGCCCTTAGAACGGGGGTTTTACTTTTGGAAGATGGCGAATCAGTGCCAGAAGCGACCCGTGTGGAAAATTGGCTTGCCGATCCCGATTATGTTAGTGTCGTGTGGGCGCTGGTTGATGTGGACGTTCCCCGGCTGATGGGGAAGCGGAAAAAATCAACGTCACGCTTCCTTCTTTGCTAATCCATCTTATGGATCAGTTTGTCGCTGCACATCCGGAGTATGGTAGCCGTTTCGGCTACCTGTCCCGCGTGGAGGATGATAAGATAAAGTGATTGGGCGAGAAAAACGGTAAGCCTTGAGAGGCAGAGATAAGTACGATTCTTCTTTAACAAGGCTTTGTTTAATAAATAGATTTTAGGCTAGCAGCCTAGTGAAACGACGGATCCTCGCAACCAAAAATCATGCAGTTAGGCCTCATGAGAAAACTGTACACCTGAGGTGACAAGTATTTTATACCAAAACTTGCTTGGTAAAACAGCATGACTCACTATTTTTCAACAAAGCCGTTATTTTCCACATTAGCTCTCTAGGCTACTCCACATTAGCTCTCTAGGCTACGTCAGCACCACTCAAAGGGGGAGTGGGAGGCGGAGGGAGCTTGTCTATCGTATCGTCAGATGGTGTAAACTTCTAGCCTTTCAGAATTAGCTGATTTTTATAATGTTCAAGCTATTTAGTCAATATGTTTCTGTGGGTGTTTTGAACACCGGAATTCACTGGTCATGCTTCGCTGCGCTGTTCAGTCTGATAGGGCTGAATCAATCTTTATCGAATTTTGTCGCCTTCTGCGTAGCGGTGACGTTCAGCTTTATAGCTAATGCCAAATGCACATTCAAGGCAAATGTAACAACTAGCCGCTATGCTGGTCATTCCACTGTCGTTCACTCGTAATTTTGGTAAAGAACCTGTTATTTTTGCAGGATTAGAGAATGCAACCGGGGATGTCATTATTCCCATTGACGTTGATCTTCAGGATCCGATTGAAATAATCCCTGCTCTTATTGAAAAATGGCAATGTGGAGCGGACATGGTGCTGGCTAAGCGCTTGGATCGCTCTACGGATGGTCACTTAAAGCGAAAAACGGCAGAATGGTTCTATAAACCCCACAACAAAATTAGCTCACTTAAGATTTATTTAAGAGTTAAGAGAATGTTTAAGAGTTAAGAGAATGTGGGTGATTTTCGACTAACGTCACGTGAAGTAGTTGAGAAAATCAAACTCATGCCAGAGCGCAACCTATTCATGAAATGCGTGCTTAGTTAGGTAGGCGGGAATACAGATGTTGTAGAATATGCCCGTGCAGAGCGCGTTGCAGGAAATTCGAATTTCAATGGTTGGAAATTGTGGAACCTGGCATTGGAAGGGATTACTAATTTCTCAACAGTCCTCTTGGCATGTGGACATACATCGGGTTATTCGTTGCCGGATTATCATTCATCTATGGTACATGGATGTGTGTAGACAAATTACTATTTGGTAATACCGTGCCTTGGTATCCGTCGCTTCTTGTCTCTATACTGTTTCTTGTTGGTGTGGTTCAGTAATAAGTGTTGGTGTTTTAGTTGAGTACATTGGCAGAATTTATACAGAAGTTAAGCAGAGACATCGTTACATCGTGAAGAGCAAAAAACGGACTATGGAGTAATTATTATCATGTTAAGGTCATTACCAAAAAAAAACGATTGTATTTGTTGGCATTTATTTCCATGTTGGCATTTATTTCCATTTTGCCATTGAATGGCACACTCCCATTCACTCCGATGATTACCGTTATTATCTGTTAGGGATATCACCAGAAGCACACTTTCATCATTACATTACCTGGAGTGGCAGGTTCGTCGCTGATTATGCTAGTTCACTTATTTTTTCCACACAATCACAGTTCATATATTCCGTTGCTGAGGGGTTTTCCACGATTGCATTCTGCTACTTCATTGTAAAAACCCCAGCAGGTACTAGACGCTGGTCTAAACATGACTATGTTTTATTTCCACTAATTTTTTCACCTACTGGATTTCTAATCCAAACTTAGGGCAGACTACCTTTTGGATCGTAGGTGCAGCAAATTATCTTTGGACAAACCTATTTGTAGCGGTGTGGTTGTTCTATATTTACTTACAGCATCACAATTACTTACAGCATCACAACAAAAAATAAATAAAACCAACTCATTGATCGCATTGCTCAGTTTTATGGCTGGTTGTTCCAATGAGAGCGTATCTCCATTTGTCTCCCTGCTCTCTATACTTGCAATTATTTACAAAATATGGCGAGAAAAATCCGTTTCTATAAATAAGATTATCTATAGCATCAGCGCAATCTTAGGCTCCTTTCTTAGGCTCCTTTGTGTTAATTTTATCACCGAGTAATTTTATCCGCGCCAGTGTGGAATATTTATGGTATAGACGATCAGTTTTCGAACGCATTTTTATCCACATTACTAAGAGAGTCCATAACCACCTAAACATTATATGTATTGGCTATGTTATTCTGTTCCTACTTGTTATACTGCTTATTTTTAATAAGCATATTCGTACAATTAATAAGCATATTCGTACAAAAATTGATAGAACTAATCTAGTTTCTGCGGGATGGTGATATTCATCAGCTTCAACACATCATTAATCATGTTCGCATCCCCTTCCTACCCTGACAGGGTCATGAACGGTATGTTTATGTTCTTCCTGTTCGCTATTTCCTTCCTAGCATATGGATTATTAACAAGCGGTGTGAAAGCTGATGTAATTGGTACTGCCGTAGTTACTACATATTGGTACTGCCGTAGTTACTACATTATGTGGTATCACTTTCACCTGGTCTTACACTCTGATATATAGCGCTTACGAAAAAATGGACCGGTAGGAAAATAGTAAGGCGTAAGGCAAAGAGTCATTAATCATGAAAAAGCCACAGGTAATCAGATATTCGCCATTCCTAATTACTATTTTGTAAAATACAAAACAAGGGGGTCAGTTTGACTTCTTCCATGATCCAGTCGTTTACAGTGATTACTATGGCTTCCAAACGATTAGCACAAAAGATGTGGTGTTCGACTATTCTGTTATCGCTGACGGCAAGAAAAATAAGTTAGCCAACAATGCTACGGCTTACAGTAATACAAAAGGTGATTTAGTCATCATCAACCAAGAACCGCTTACGTTACAGATTTCAGTAACCGTTAATGGTGTACTGAAGAGTATACATCTAGAGAAGTTGAAGCATGCGGAAATTAATGATGAATTCTGGTACTATACCCTATAGATAAAGGTAACGTCACAGAAATTTCTCTTTAATTTACGAAATACAAAAAGCCCTACTATTTGAATAAATAAATAGCGGGTTGAATAAATTGAATAAATAAATAGCGGGTTGAATAAATAAATAGCGGGGCTTTTTGTAGATAAGTTAAATGGGTAAAATCAGTGTTCGCAAATCAGCGCATATACTATTAGCCTTCTGGCTTGTCTGGCCATATAATGATGTTGTAATTATCTTCATCGACAACATTCGAGAGATCCAACGATGCAACATCAAGGATTATCCAGATAATCCAGCCACAGATTGAATAATGATTTATCCGCGTCGCTCAATCTCCCCAAGGTCAGTTTCGACGGCTATTGCTTATCGATGATAAACTCGTTAGCTTCATCGATACGCGATTCTCTCTCAGTTTCGGCTAACGCAGCGTAGTCAACAGGGACTGCGGAAATCACACCGTCTTTGTAAAACCACGCGCCATAGATATCACAACCGTCAGGCAAGGAGTCAGTTTCAACCACATCAAACCCAGCAGGATATAAAGTATACACATCTTCGGCAACAGAACATATAACGTTGGTTTCAGGATCAACGCAAAATTTATATTTTTTGTGAATTTCTCAATAGCATCATAAAAGTCTATTCGATTGGTATCGATGAAGTATTGAACACCACTGCCATAAGGTTTAATTTATGGGTGATATTATTAAAATTTTTAATTCCATCATTTTATCCTGCTATTTTTCGCCATGCGCCATTTATATATATTTGAAGCGGTCGGTATGTAAAAAACACTCCGTATTCCGTATTCCGTATTCCGTATTCCGTATTCCGTATTCTGTATTAGCGTCGTGCCACGCTCTGGTTAGTACACAGTTGAATTTGGGTTGTCAGTGTTATTGTCTATGACGCTAATAAATATCTTGTCACCAGACGCTAATAAATAAATATCTTGTCACCAGCATCGCTTAATACGAGAACCCCGCTTGGGTATCCACTAATTGGTGATAAAAATGCTGGGCCGAATGAGTTTATCGCACGTTGAAAGGGCATGCGTCATCAGCAAAGCGGCTTTGTTGAATAAATCAGAATTAGCCGACAGGATGGCTCCCTCTTGCTACATCTGTTATCCGATCCACACGCTGTGTGGCATACCCAACAACTTCATACGGTTCAGCGCGTTGACCATCGCCATGGCTTCACCTACCTGAGCCTTATAGTCACGCAGGCTAAGATGGCCACCCAGCAAAGTTTTTATGCGAAATATCGCTGTTTCTGCCACTGAACGCCGGTGATAACCCACTTTCTTTTTCCACATATCATTATATTATATCAATATCATTACTCCCGTTCAGACGCTGATTCGCCACCGCATGGTTACGTTCATGATACTTGTCCGGCCAGTATTTCGCTCCGCTTCGCGGCGGGATAAGGGGCCTGATTTTCTTTCTTAGCAACGCATCGTGGCAGTAACGGGCGTCATAAGCACCGTCTGCTGACACTTCCCTAATTTTCCGGTGGGTTTGGTTAATCAGGCCCGGCAGTGCCTGCGCATCTGTCGTTCCGCTGGATAAGTCGGCACAGATAATCTCATGCGTCGCACTGTCTGCTGCCAGATGAAGCTTACGCCACACTCTTTGTCTGTCAGCCCCATGCTGCCTGACTTTCCATTTACCTTCGCCAAAGACCTTCAGACTGGTACTGTCGATGACCAGATGCGAGATTTCACCATGAGTTGACGTTTTTATGCTGATATTGACGCTCTTTGCTCGTCTGCTGACCAGTGAGTAGTCCGGGCAGCACAGCGGCAAAGACATGAGTTTAAAAATCGACTCAACGAAGCCCTGTAATGCCCGGAGCGGCAGGTTAAACACACGTTTCATCATCAGGACTGTGGTAATAGTCCATATCGCTGTAGTAAAGCGGCCAGCCACGACCGACTGTCAGTCCATGCAGCGATGGACGACTCATCAAACCAGAACCGCCAGGGAACCACGTTGCCTGAGTGCTTTGTTGTATGCGGGCCAGTTGGTGATTTTAAACTTTTGCTTTGCCATGGGCAGCTGATGTTGAAACGAATTTAGCGATCAGGTCCAACAATCACCTAAAAGTTCGATTTATTCAACAAAGCCGCGCTTACTGCAAATAAGCAAACCAGTGCGGAAAGACACGCAAATTTTTTCATATACTACCTCGAATTTATTTTATGAAAAATAAGCTTAATTTTACTATTTTAACAAAAAAACCTGATGTGCTGCACATTAAATATTTATCAAACCGCTTATGTATGTAACAAAAATTTTCAAAAAATGCGTAATACAATGATTTATTGTAATTTACAATACGGACCACGAAACTGAAATTAATTTCCACCTGACAGAAAATACAGAAAAATCTTAAGGCTGGGTTAAGTTAATATACAGGCCACGATTCATTCCACACCGCAAATAAATATATCGTAAATAAAAATCAGTTAAAGTAAGCGCAGTGCCGACAAATCATTTCACTAGATTAGTGTGGAAAAATCACAATTCATGAACTTTCTTTCTCACACCATTGTGACTTCTTCACTGCTCATCAAGGCCCAAAGGATGACCTCTGCTCATCAAGGCCCAAAGGATGACCTTATCTTTGCGCGGCTCGACGCTGCTGCCTGTTATGCTTATCGTGATTGCAATGCTTTCCATCCAGAGTTGGGCAGCTTTAGCAAAAAACCTGTTTCCGCTGATAGGGGGGCTCCCGGCGTTACAGCGCTGCGCCTTGCTTTGGGCTTGGTGCCATGATTTTATGCATTGTTTTTAAACCTTAGCGCATGCGTATTCAGGAAAATCGATTACCGCTGCTGCTGTACGGTCTGACCCTCGGTGGCATGAACTTTTTGTTTTATCTCTCTATTCGAACTGTTCCACTGGGTGTAGCGGTCGCGCTTGAATTTATCGGCCCACTGGCCGTGGCCATATTCTCATCGCGTAGGGCGCTTGATTTCCTTTGGATCCTTTTGGCACTAACTGGTATGTGGTTTCTATTACCGCTGGATATCGACATTGCCAACGTCGATATGCAAGGCGCGCTCTGTGCCATCGGCGCAGGTGCCTGATGGGCCTTATATATTGTGTTCGGAAAACGCTCAGGCGCTAACCATGGCCCGGAGACAGTGGCGATTGTCTCATTGGCTGCGTCCGTGGTGTTTTGCCTCCTGGGGGCATATTTTGCAGATACTTCATTGCTCTCTCTTGCTATTTTACCGCTTGGTATCGCCATCGCGATCCTCTCCACGGCAATGCCCTACTCGCTGTAGATGATGGCACTGACCCGTCTCCCCGCTAAACCTTCAGCACGCTAATGAGCATGAAACCTGCCATTGCAGCCCTATCCGGGATTCTGTTTCTCGGTGAGCACCTATTGCTGACGCAATGGGTAGCGCTGTTTTGTATCATCGTCGCTCCCTCGATCGCCGCTCCCTCGGTGCTACGCTCACAGCAAAACGAGCACGCATCACCGATAGCGCCCAAAGCTGACACGCACTCCCTTCAAATTCAATCGCGTTTCTTCTCTTGCAGGCAGCAGACTGCGGCAAGAGAAGGCTCCTTTCAGATATATTCCATCACAAATGACAGTGGCACCTGAATAGGCACAAGTTATTTTTAAAGCTAAATAATTCTCATTCATTATCGTTATTTTACTATCATTATCGTTATTTACTATAAAAATGAAGTGCGATTTCTATATAATAGAAATAATGAAGTGCGATTTCTATAATAGAAATTAGTAAAAAAGACATACACATGAATAGTGCATGGGAATATTAATAGGTATTACCTTGTTATTGCTTGCTTCGAATTCTACTATAGTTATTTCCATTTAGCAGTCAGATTATTATTTCATTTGTCAGGAGGAGATACCTTACGGCTACGGCTAAATTGGTAAAAGCAGCAGCATCCGACCTCATCTATACTCGCAATAATCTGGATGAGCACGTTAAAACGTCCACAACAAACTGTTGGAAAAGTTAGTTATCGACTTAATCGGTTTGTCATTGATCACAAAGCAAGCCCACTGGAACATGCGCGGTGCTAATTTCATCGCCGTTCACGAGATGCTGGACGGCTTTCGTACCGCACTGACCGACCATCTGGATACGTTGGCAGAGCGCGTAGTACAACTGGGTGGCGTCGCACTGGGTACGGTGCAGGCATTAATATAAAGAAACCTCGCTGAAAAGCTATCCAACCAATATTCACAGTGTACAGATTCACTGTGTACAGGATCATCTGAAAGCGCTTGCGGAACGTTACAGCGTTGTCGCAAACGAAGTGCGCAGTGCTATTGCGAAAACAAAAGATGAAGATAGTGCGGATATGTTAACGGCAGCCTCTCGCGATCTGGATAAACTCCTGTGGTTTATCGAAGCCAACATTGCAAAATAACCGTGGCATTCTATAAATAGCACCAGGCCATCGTCGACATCGCGTTGCGATGGCATGTCTATTCCATTAGGGTTTATCTATCCTGCCATTCATATATTTTTCCTCTTAAAATTCGTACAAGTTAGCTTTTATCCCTTCAAACACAATCAACGGTTGTTTCTCACAGCATAATCAGTTATTCATAGCGGCGTCCCATGCCGGAGGCGACGTTTGCGTGCATAGGCGACACTGAATAAAAACAAGGAGTTATAAAATATAACTCTCTGTTTCTACAGCTTGTTTCTACAGCTTTTTCCTTAAATACTATTATTAGTAGTGCCTGCTTGAAACAGGCTTCCCACAAACGGCTAATTAGGAAGGATCGGATGAAATCATCACTTAAGGCCTCACTGGCAGCGCTGGCGCTGACCGTGAGCATTTCCAGCTACGCGGCGGATAAGCCTCTCATCGTTGCCACAGACACAGCGTTTGTTCCCTTCGAGTTCAAGCAAGGCGATAAATACGTTGGCTTTGACATCGATCTCTGGGACGCTATCGCGAAAGAGTTGAAACTGGAATACACCCTGAAACCGATGGATTTCACAGGTATTATTCCTGCCCTGCAAACCCGCAACGTTGACTTGGCGCTGGCCGGGATCACCATTACGGAAGAACGTAAACGTGCCGTCGATTTTTCTAAGGGTTATTACAACAGCGGCTTGCTGGTCATGATAAAATCAGATAACACCAGCATTCAAGGTGAACAGGATCTGGCGGGCAAAGTAGTAGCAGTAAAAAGTGGTACCGGTTCGGTAGACTACGCCAAGACCAATATCAAGACCAAAAAACTGCGCCAGTTCCCAAATATTGACAATGCCTACATGGAGTTAGGTGTCGGTCGTGCCAATGCGGTACTGCATGATACGCCGAATATCCTGTACTTCATCAAAACAGCAGGCAACGATCAGTTTAAAGCGGTGGGTGACTCCATCAAGGCACAGCAATACGGTGTCGCCTTCCCGAAAGGCAGCGAACTGCGTGAAAAAGTGAATGCGGCATTGCAAACGCTGCGTGACAACGGCACCTATGCTGAAATTTATAAAAAATGGTTCTGCACTGAACCGAAATAATTGCCGTATCAGTTTGGAGAACGTTCATGCAGTTTGATTGGAGTGCCATCTGGCCTTCTCTGCCCCTTCTGTTAGAAGGAGCAAAAATAACCTTGCTGATTTCCGTACTGGGTCTGCTAGGTGGCTTGGTTATCGGTGTCGTTTCGGGCTTTGCCCGCGTCTACGGGAGTTGGATTTCCAACAAGATTGCGTTGGTTTTTATTGAAATCATCCGCGGTACACCGATTGTTGTACAAGTCATGTTTATTTACTTCGCCTTGCCAATGATCCTAACGTCGGTGCGTATCGATCCCTTCGCTGCGGCGGTAGTCACCATCATGATCAACTCAGGTGCCTATATAGCGGAAATTACGCGCGGATCGGTATTGTCGATTCACAAAGGGTTTCGTGAGGCAGGTTTGGCACTGGGGTTATCAAAACGCGATACGCTACGCCATGTGATTGCACCGTTGGCGTTGCGCCGGATGTTACCGCCATTAGGCAACCAATGGATAATCAGTATCAAAGATACCTCGCTGTTCATCGTTATCGGCGTGGCGGAACTGACGCGTTCCGGGCAAGAAATCATTGCGGGTAATTTTCGCGCAATGGAAATCTGGAGTGCGGTTGCGGTGATTTACCTTGTAATTACCTTGGTACTGAGTTTCATTTTGCGTCAGCTGGAAAGAAAAATTAAGATTATATGATTGAATTCAAGAAAGTTTCTAAAAATTTTGGTCAGACAAAGGTGTTGCATGATATCAATCTGAATATCAACCAAGGTGAAGTGGTGGTAATTATCGGCCCCTCAGGCTCCGGTAAATCCACGCTGCTGCGCTGTATCAATAAGCTGGAAGAAATTACCAGCGGTGAACTGATTGTCGACGGCCTGAAAGTGAACGATCCTAAAGTTGATGAGCGCCTTATCCGCCAAGAAGCGGGTATGGTGTTTCAACAATTTTATCTTTTCCCGCATCTGACCGCGCTGGAAAACGTGGCATTTGGCCCGATTCGCGTGCGCGGTGCCAGCAAAGCGGAAGCCGAAAAGTTGGCACTGGAACTGTTGGCGAAAGTGGGTCTATCTGAACGTGCTAACCACTTTCCGTCCGAGCTCTCTGGCGGTCAGCAGCAGCGCATAGCAATCGCACGTGCACTCGCCGTCAAACCCAAACTGATGCTGTTTGATGAGCCAACCTCGGCACTAGATCCAGAATTACGTCACGAAGTACTGACTGTAATGAAAGATCTTGCGGACGAAGGCATGACCATGGTCATCGTTACGCACGAAGTGGGATTTGCTCATAAAGTCGCTTCACGGTTGATTTTTATTGATAAAGGCCGTATCGCTCAAGATGGCGATCCTGAAGAGCTTATCACCAATCCTCCCAGTGAGCGGTTGCGTGAGTTCTTGCAGCATGTCTTCTGAGACTATCGCAAGAGTGCATTATAATATATAATAAAGGGGAGTACCTTACCGAGCTCCCCTTCTCTTTTGTCACTACCCTTGCGTTGCCCGCCGAAATCACCACGCTTCTGCCAGAACGCACCCGATTTAGAGACTCACGCTGTGCACGGGTATTCGCATTGAATGAACGCCACAAACGCCTCACATATCGCATTATCGCCATCCCGATTGTCTGCCAATATACAAGTACCATCGACAATACGAATGTGGGCATTCAAATCAGCATCAGCCTCAGGTTGCGGATGCTGGGCGACATGCTGGATAGCCGCTTGTGCCTGCTGCCACGCCTGCTCAATCGTCAAATTACAGGCCTCGGCCAGATACGCTTGATTGAACCCTTCGCCTGTCAAACTGCGCAGCGTGTCATCATGGCTGACGCTGTTGCCAGGACGCCAGTAATGCAGAGCCAGATCCGGGCCAATGGCTGGGTTATCTGTAAGATAGCCATCGGCTTAAGAAAGAAATGCCGAGTCTGCTCTACCACCATCAGCGCCAGCAGATAACCTTGGTAGAAACAGGCTGATTCCATCGATAAAAGATTCCATCGATAAAAGATGCGGGATGGTAATGGTAGGACGTGGGCTGCAGCCAATGCCTAAAATAGGTAGGCTGCTCAATGTCACGCGCCAGTTGTGTAATAGCTGCTGGCGTGCGTTGATCATCATCCATCCTGTAAAGCTGCCATTCAAAGTAAGACACCAACAAAATGTGGCGCTCGTTAAAGGCACGCATTGGTTGGCGCACAGCGATATCCGCTTTGATCAACGCTTCAGAAATGGCTTCGCCCTGGCGGTTCTTAGCATAACGTTTGAGCCAGTCAGCATCGTGCAGTAGGCTGTCGCAAAACATGGATTGCGTTTCCGCATATGCCATCGATGTAGGCGGGAATTCCTGCGAGAAGCTAGGGGCATTCTGACGAATATTGGCAAAATGCGCCGCATGACCACCTTCATGGAACATGGGTATTGATGCCCGTTGCACCGCTGCCCACTTGATCAGGTTTAGCCAAACTGGTGAAATTGATTTTTGCTGGCAGTCACTGCCCTTCCTGCACAAAGGGCGAAACCTGACCGTGCATAAAGCCATTTTAATACTTGCCTTTGCGCACCAGCAGGTCCAGTTGCATCTCTGCACCGTTGAACCCGATGTGCAGTCTCTTAAAGCTGTTAATCCAGCGTTCTAACGAGGTAGAGAAAGGAAAATAGGGATCCAGTTGGCGGGTGACGTCTCCTACACTGGAATAATGAATATTCCACGGTTGCAGCGCATTATCATCGTCCTTCTCGCTCGCCAATGCGGCCAGACTGCGTGCATTCGCATCGCGGGTCGCGGATGGCAAACAACTGCTCAGGGTTCATCCGCTCCGTTTTATTCACTTTATAGTTTATAGTCAAAATAATTTTATAGTTTATAGTCAAAATAATTGCGATACCATATCTGCTAGGCATAATTGCGATACCACATCTGCCAGGCATAAACGGTTACGCAGGGTAACAGGAAAAAGTGTTGCGGTATTAGGAACAGCTATTTAGAGTTTCTCGGATGGGAGTGCAGTTTTTGGATTGTATTTTCTGAAAGTGGATTTCCACCAAGATAAATTAAAACATCTTCAGTACTGAGCAGAATGCATTCAGAGAGAATTTCTAACTTATTATTGCTTATGTCAATTATTATTGCTTATTATTGCTTATGTCAATTAATATTGCTTATGTCGATTCTTTGCAGGTGTTTTGGCAATGCATTAGGTAACCCATTTAATTTATTATGATGTAAATCTGCATATTCTAGCTTGTCTGGGAGACGACCGATGGTACCACCTAATTGGTTAAGTATTCAATGAGTTGATTACAGTGTAAAATCTCCGGTTTTGGATGTGGGGATACAGTGGCTAACGTTGATGTAAGATGCCCGTTTTGTGAACAGACAGCCTCTGTAAAAAACACGGTTATGGCAAAAGTGGCCATCAGCGTTATCGTTGTCAGTCATGTAAAGTCAGTCATGTAAACATACCTTCCAGCTCGATTATTCCTATCGAGCCTGCCAACCGGGAATAACAAACCAAATCATTGACTTGGCAATGAATAATGCGGGTATTCGTGATACTGCTCTGGCGTTACATAGGGTATTCGTGATACTGCTCTGGCGTTACATATTAGTAACAATGCCGTCCTGCGTACTTTAAAAAACGCTCGCCGCGAAATGTAACAACGCTGCCACTGGATAACCTGCAAATACGCTGCTACTGGATAACCTGCAAATTCAACTGATTTGCGAAGTGAATGAGATGTGGCCATTTGTTGGCAACAAAAAACGACAGCGCTGGTTGTGGTATGCATGGGAGCCACGTTTGAAGCGGATTATCGCTCATGCATTTGAGCTCTCTAAGCAAGAAAACGCTGCGTAGGGTTCAGAGTGGCATTTTGGTGCACTGATGGCTACAGGGCTTACAACGACGAACTTCCAAAAGCGAAACACATTGTTGGCAAACTGTATACACAGCGTATTGAGCGTGAAAATCTGATGCTGCGCAACCGATTGAAACGCCTCAATCGTAAGACGTTGGGGTATTCAACATCATCGGAAATGCACGATAGGCTCATCGGCACTTACATCGAACGCGAGTATTACGTTTGATGCTGTATCAACTAATTAAATACACGACCATTTTTTTGTGGCGAAACAGCGAGGCGAAATTCCCGGCAGTGGTACGAAAATGGAACGGCTGGCGTTTTTCTACCGGCAACGACTCTTTGACAAAGCACATCACCAGCACCGAAGCAATCAGTGACAGCCCAGACAGCGCCCAGAAAATCGCAGGTCAGCTAAAACCACAGCAGCAACACGCCGCCCAACATCGGCGCTAACAGCGGTGCGACAGTCATGACCAACATCACAAATGACATTATGTGCCAAAATTCATCTTTAGCGAAGGTGTCACGCATCAGCGCATTAATCACCACCGCAAGCGCATTAATCACCACCGCAGCCGCAGACAAGCCGTGCAGCATCCGCAGCACGATAAGCTGTTCAATGGGTTGCGCCAGAGCGCAGGCCACACCAGCCAACATAAAGACCAACGTTTCCCCCAGTATCACGGGTTTACGTCCCAGGCTGTCCGCCATCGGGCCGTAAAATAACTGATCGATAGCAAACCCCATGATGTAGGAGCTTAACGTCATCTGCACCTGGCCCGGCTCCACGCCGAACTCTTTGGCAATCACCGGCAGCGCCGGCAGGTACATATCGATAGCAAACGGTGTCAGCATCGACAACAAGCCAAGAATAAAAATCAAGCCACTATGTGATGATGGCGCTTTCCCCACTGCACGTCTCCCATGATGTTGCCCGCAAAACAAAAAAAATTCACCGCAGCGGCAGGCCTCCACCACGGTGACGGTTGAAATAGGCTTGATGGCCGGCTCAGCGGAGCATCGTATTTACATCAGGTGGATGACAAGCGCATAACGCATACTGCATGCAGTATGGCGTAAATCGGCTCAACGCAGCAAAACGCTGGCCACTTCTTCTTCCGTCAGTGCACTATACTCGCCCGGCTCAAGCGCGTTATCCAGCGTAATAGCACCAATGCGCTCACGGTGTAACTCAACCATGCGATTTTCCACGGCGGCAAACATCCGTTTGACCTGGTAGTAGCGCCCTTCCTCGATGGTTAACCAGACCTGATGGTCACCCAGCTTTTCCAGTTGCGCATGGTCACCCAGCTTTTCCAGTTGCGCGGGTTTGGTAAGCGATTTTTCGCCGTGCAGTTGCACCCCCTGTTCAAACTGGTGTGCCATATCCTCTTCCAGCGGAAATTAGAGCGTGACCAGATAGGTTTTTTCACAGTGATGCTTAGGCGACGTGATGCGGTGCGACCATTGTCCATCGTCGGTCAGCAATACCAGCCCGAGTCGGTCAGCAATACCAGCCCGATGGTATCAATATCCAATCGGCCCGCAGCATGCTGTTTGTGCGCAACCGGCTCATCGATAAATAAAATAGAGGATGGTCGGGTGATCCGGATCTTCCATTGAACACACGTACCCCTGCGGTTTGTTAAGCATGAAGTAGCGCGGGACATTCTGCTGCACTAGAGCGTTGCCATCGAACTCAACCTGATGTTCAGGTGCCAATTTGAATGCGCCGCTTTTAACCACCTCACCATCAACGGTAACGCGCTGCGCACGCAGTTCCCGTGCTATCAATGCACGGCTGATCCCGAGTTGCTGAGATAAAAATTTATCCAATCGCATGAGAAAATCAAGTGCCTGTCTGTGTTAAGGAAGGAAAATCATGTCGCAGTATAGCGAGTGATAACGATTGCTCCTAGAATGTCTGACGTTTTCCCCCCCTCCAGGGATAATGGATACGCACAAAATGTGCGATTGCTTTTCATTAACCGCTGGCGCGGGTTCGCCCCTGGCGCATAAAAATATACGGGTTCGCCCCTGGCGCATAAAAATATAGGTTCGCCCCTGGCGCATAAAAATATAGAATAAATACATCTTTCATTTTCAGAGTTATTACAGGAGCACGCAATGTTATCTATTCTATTATTCTATTCACGGTCATGAAGTATTGCATATGAATGCTGGATTCTGCCGAATCCTACACCACAGAGGGGCTGATTGC
Organism: Symbiopectobacterium sp.; assembly: GCA_051710525.1. Lineage (GTDB taxonomy): Bacteria > Pseudomonadota > Gammaproteobacteria > Enterobacterales > Enterobacteriaceae > Symbiopectobacterium. The sequence goes on from JBPESR010000004.1 coordinate 176,147, forward strand.
CGCCATTGAGGCGCGTTTCGGTACCGACGCACGCTTTCACACCTGCTCCGCGGCCGACATGAGCGCGGCCATGCTGGTGGATTTTCTGGCAAACAAAGACAAGTTTATCCCAGAGGATACTGAGTTTAACACGGCTGCCAGCAAGATCTGCCAACACTAGGCAATGACGTTCACCTTACGCCCATATCAACAGAAGGCGGTTTCCGCCACGCTGGCCTATTTTCGGCAACAGCAACACCCTGCGCTGATCGTACTGCCAACCGGCGCAGGAAAAAGCCTGGTGATTGCCGAACTGGCGCGGTTAGCGCGAGAGCGCGTGTTGGTGCTGGCGCATGTCAAAGAGCTGGTTGACATATCAAAGAGCTGGTTGAACAGAATCACGCTAAATATTGCGCCTGGGGATTGGATACAGACATTTTTTGCTGCCGGACTTAACCAGCGCCGCAGCAAAGGTAAAGTGGTGTTTGGCAGTGTACAATCCGTGGCGCGTAATCTGCCCACCTTTAGCCAGTTCTCGCTACTGATCATCGATGAATGTCACCGCATCAGCGATGACGATGACAGCCAATATTAGCAAATCATTACGCACCTGCGCGCACAAAACCCCACACTGCGCCTGCTCGGCCTTACCGCAACACCTTACCGCCTGGGCAAAGGCTGGATTTATTAGTATCACTACCACTGCATGATTCGCGGTGATGAACAATGCCTGTCTCGCGACTGTATCTATGAACTACCGCTGCGTTACATGATCAAACACGGCTTTCTGGTACCGCCGCAGCGCCTGGATATTCCAGTGGTGCAGTATGATTTTAGCCGTTTGAGCGTGCAGCCCCACGGCCTGTTCAGCGATGCGGAACTCAACCGTGAAATTACGATGGCAGTAGCGCGTGACACCCCAGATTGTTAATCAGATAGTCAGCTACGGCACCGAACGTAAAGGCATGATGATCTTTGCGGCGACCGTGGAGCACGCCCGGGAAATACACAGTCTGTTGATTTCAGAAAAAGCCGCTTTTATCAGCGGGGAAACCCCTGCCGCAGAACGCGATGCGTTGATCGCTGCCTTTACAGTTGCACTATCTGGTCAACGTGGCGGTATTGACGACGGGTTTTGATGCACCGTATGTGGACGTTATCGCTATTCTGCGTCCGACGGAATACGTCAGCCTGTATCAGCAGATTATCGGACGTGGCCTGCGCCTGCCGCCGGGAAAAACGGATTGTCTGATTCTAGATTACGCTGGGAATCCCAATAATTTGTATATGCCGGAAGTAGGCAGCCATAAACCGCACAGCGGTAGCCAGCCGGTACAGGTGCTTTGCCCGCAGTGTCGTTTTGCCAACCTGTTTTTGGGGAAAACCCCACGGCGGAAGGTGATATCGTCGAACACTATGATCGCCGCTGCCAGGGCTATAAAGAAGACGACAATGGTGTTCGCACGTAGTGCGATTACCATCCGCTTTAAAGTGTGCCGGAATGTGGTTCCGAAAAAGACATTGCCGCGCGTCGTTGCCACCAATGCAATCACATTAATGGTCGATCCTGACGACATGCTAAAAGCCGCACTCAAGTTGAAAGATGCCCTGGTGCTGCGCTATAGCGGCATGCAGATGATTGCCGGACAGGATGAGAAAGGTGAATCGCTAAAGATCACCTATATTGATGAAGACGGCGCAGACGTCAGCGAACGTTTTCGCCTGCATACGCCTGCCCAGCTCCGCGTATTTACTCAGCAGTTTTTACTGATACACCAACGCGCACCTGGGCTAGTGCTGACATGACAATCCGTACAGAATACTGACATGGCAATCCGCACAGGATATGTTGCGCCAACAAGCTGCCCTGCGTGCGCCGGACTTTGTCGTGAAGCGACGCCAAGGCAAACAGCGGCAAGGCTTTTGGAAAGTGAGGGATAAACTATTTGATTATCAAGGCAGTTTTCGGAGCGCCAATGAATTACGCTAGCTGGCGTAACACGGTTTCATTTGCCGCTACACAGATATTCTGTTAAAGTGCACCCGCTTTTGTCACGCAAAATCAAATCTGTTCCATTGCGAATAACCTAACCTGTTGCTGGGTTCGCCTGTAGCAGGTGTATTTTTTAAATAGAGCAGGTGTATTTTTAAAAATAGAGAAAATCATGATCACTATTATTATTAACGCAGAAGTACGTAAAGAGCAGGGTAAGGGTGCGAGCCGCCGCCTGCGTGCAGTCAGCAAATTCCCAGCCATCATCTACGGTGGTGCGGAAGCGCCGGTATCTATCGCTCTGGATCACGACAGCGTTAAAAACCTGGAAGCTAAAGAAGGTTTTTACGGCGAAGTTCTGACCCTGGTTGTCGATGGTAAAGAAGAAAAAGTGAAAGTTCAGGCTGTTCAGCGTCACGCTTACAAGCCGAAACTGACTCACATCGACTTCGTTCGCGCTTAATCATTTTGGGAAATCCGTGGGACGCCGCGAGTTTTCTTAGCAAGCAAGAATATCGATAAGAAAAACGCCGCTTATTTATCACCGCTGCTTAAACGGCGGTGTAGCTGATCGCGCAAATTCGGCGGCGTTCCCTTAATGTAATGGGAACGCGTGTCGATTGTCGGATCCCAGAAGATACGTTCGCCCAGCAGCAAGGCATCAAACGCCCAGCAGCAAGGCATCAAAGTTGATCGTCAACCCACCGCCACTGCCAGCGAACTTAGTCAATTGGCGCAGCGTGCTACCAATTGGCGCAGCGTGCTACGATCCGCCTGGAAACTCTCTTCCAATTCATAGCCCTGCTCTTCCGAAAAGCAGGGAAGGTTTTCTCTCCCAACGGTAGCAGCTCCTGCGAAAACGCAGCAACCTCTATATCTTCCCCTGCCTGCAATTGCTCATTGCAGTAGCTGTACACCTGCTTACGGTATTGCTGACGCTCGTTTTTATCCAGCTGCGCATTCGCACAATAGTCATCCACCGCCTGAAACAGGCCGAGATTCTGCGCTTTGGTGTAAAGCCCCGCGCTCGTACAGAGGAAATTCATAAAGAAATCCGCTACATTGCGCCCTACCCTTCCTTTCAGGAAGGACAGATAGCGTTAAGATTCCCGGTTGGTCTCCAATTCCGTGAGACCGATACGCGCCACTATATCCGCATGGGGGATATCCAGATCCGCATGGATGATATCCAGATAGTGCGTGCTGCTGATATCCAGCTGTTCATTGACGCGCATGCTGCTGCAACTGCTCAGCACCGCAACCAGCAGATACTCAACCGCCAGATAGCGGTATTGGCAGAACAGCACGATGCCCCCCTTCCGCAAAGGGATATTTCGACAGCTCATCACGCAACCGAGCCGTGGCCGCGCGCTAAACCCAAGGAAATCCTCCTCCCCCTTACGGCAGCCACGCAGTGCCTGGGCCAGTTCGCTCTGTTCCTCGAACACGCCGTAGGCCTTGTTTTTCGTACTGTAGACGCGTGCAACTCAGCCATCGTCTCGTCAACGGCAGGGGTGCATCCAATAGCGAATCCCGTAACACCAACTCCAACGTTTGCTCATCACGTTTGACAAGCTGATGCAAGGCAATCTGGTCGATATCTAGACTCATGATAAACTCTCTCTTTGGCAAGGAGCGTATTCAAACACCAACGCAGGTCCCTTGCAAGAGAAAGCCTCCAGACGCCAGCAGTTGAGGCTAAAATGATAAAATTGCGGAAAACGTCAGGTCGTTACGGTAAGATATTCCCCTTTATCAGCTTGAGAATCGCCCTTTTATGGCACAATTATCCCATTACAGTGACGAACTCGTCGAACAAGTGCTTTCCGAATTGGTAAGTGTATTGGAAATACACTGTACCCCTACTGACCTCTCCTTGATGGTTTTGGGCAACATGGTCATTAACCTTATCAACACCAGCGTAGCACCGGAGCAGCGTCAAGTATTGGCTCGTTCTTTTGCTGATGCGTTGCAGGCATCCATCACTACCCACAACGCGCACTAACACCGACCAGAGGCTATGATAAGCAACCGTCACAACTATCGCGAAAAAGTTTCCCAGATGATCAGTTGGGGGCATTGGTTCGCGCTATTTAACATCCTGTTGAGTCTGGGTGTGGGCAGCCGCTATCTGTTCGTGGCGGATTGGCCCTCATCGTTACTTGGCCGTAGCTATGCCCTTCTCAGTTGGCTGGGGCATTTTAGTTTTATCGTTTTTGCCGTCTATCTGTTGATTGTCTTTCCGTTCACATTCGTGGTGATGTCGCAGCGTTTGCTGCGTTTTCTTTCTGCGGCGTTGGCAACCACGGGGTTGACGCTGCTGTTGCTGGATATGGAGGTGTTTAGCCGCTTCCACCTGCACTTGAATCTCACCGTCTGGGAGCTGGTGATCAATCCAGAGAAAAGTGACCTGGCCCGTGACTGGCAACTGATGTTTATCGGCATCCCCTTGATTTTCATGGTTGAGATGCTGTTTGGCACCTGGTGCTGGCAAAAACTGCGTAGCCTGAACCGTCACCGCATTGGCATGCCGGTCGCAGCTGTATTTATCAGTGCGTTTTTCGCCTCGCATATGATGTATATCTGGGCCGATGCCAACTTCTATCGCCCTATCACCATGCAGCGCGCGACATTACCGTTATCCTATCCAATGACTGCGCGACGATTTCTGGAAAAACACGGCCTACTGGACGCTCAAGCGTATGAGCGACGCATTACGCTACAGGGCAACCCTGAGGCAATTACGCTGGAATACCCGCTGAACAATATTCAGTTCCGTGATGCCGGCAGCGGCTACAATCTGTTGATTGTGGTGGCAGATCAACTACCGCTCACTCGTATGCCGCAGTTGATGCGTTTTGCGGAAGAGAACGTGCACTTCAGCAACCATTTCAATGTCAGCCAGAATGCCCAAAGCAGCCTGTTCAACCTGTTCTATGGCATCTCGACCACTTACATGGATGGGGTATTGAGTGCACGCACGCCATCAGCGTTGGTGAGTTCCCTGAACCAACAGGGCTATCAATTTGGTCTTTTCTCAAGCAACGGCTTTGATAAACCGCTTTATCGCCAGGCACTGCTGTCAGATTTTTCGCTTTTAGTACCGGTAATTAAACGTGATGTTGATACCGTGCAACAGTGGCAGACTTGGCTGGAAACCGGTACGCAATCCACATCGCCGTGGTTCTCTTATATTGAGCTTGGCACCACTGGCACCCGAGCGCTAACGGATGCTAAAGCCACCGATCAAAACATCAGTGCAATACTTAATACGCTGCAAAGCCAAGGCAAACTGGATAATACCGTCGTGATTATTACGGCAAAATCCAGCGAACAGGATAAAGGCAGCCGCTACCGTCGCTCACAGTGGCAGATCCCACTGGTGGTGCATTGGCCGGGCACACCGGCGCAAATTATCAGTAAAATGACGGATCAAAAAGACGTTATGGTCACGCTGATGCAGCGCTTGCTGCATGTCAAAACGTCCGCTACGGATTACGCGCAAGGGGAAGACCTGTTTGCGGCCCAACGACGTAATAACTGGCTGGTGAACGGCAACCGCGGTGCGTTGATGATCACAACGCCAGAGCAGATCATCCAATTGGAAGCCAATGGCAGCTACGATGCTTACAACAGCGACGGAGAAAAATTGCGTGATGAAAAGCCGAGTTTACCGCTATTGTTACAGGTACTCACCAGCGAAAGGCGATTTATTACCAACTAACTGCCTAAATCTAAAACAATCGCGCCAGCTGGCTATTGAAATCGGTTCAGGAGACGGTAATATAGCACTCCATAGCGTCGGCACGTAGCGCAGCCTGGTAGCGCACTGTCATGGGGTGTCAGGGGTCGGAGGTTCAAATCCTCTCGTGCCGACCAAATAATCCCAAGAAAACCAACCGTTACGATTGGTTTTTTTATGCCTGGAAATTGGAGGAGTAACGTCGCCAGACGGCGAGCATTGAACCTTCACGCACAAAACAAAAGGGAGCTTTCGCCCCCTTTAATTGCTAGCCAATAAGCAATAAGCAATCTCGAAATCATTTGTACAGGATTGCGGTACCACGTAGTTGATCGTTACCAGCTACAGGCACAATCTTGTAGGAAGATGCACCTGCTGCTTCAGCTTTTTCCGCTACCTGAGCTTCAAACGGGCTCAGCGTTTCTGCACCGCTCACTTGCACAGTACCCATGTCTTGCGCAGCAAAGCTACTAAAAGAAACCAGATCAAGAGCAACAACCGCGGCAAATTTTTCGATAACGTTCATGATATAAACCCTTCTGTTCAATGTTTGATGTAAAGGCTGTTTGCCTTTGATGGAATCAATCATAGCGCCATCGTTCAGGAGTGAATATCAGAGAAAATTGTTATCATCATTCAAATAAATTGAAAAACGAAATAAAACCTTGCGTATGAGCCCTACACACTGGATGACAGCATCCTGCTATACAAAAGCAGAACCCCCTCAATAATAAAAAACCAACAGAATAAGAATAAAAAGCCATATGAACGCCTTGCTGGTTTTATAAATTCAACATTATTGCGTATTTTTGTCAAGTATTCAATGAGTTGATTACAGTGTAAACTCTCCGGTTTTGGATGTGGAGATACAGTGGCTAACGTTGATGTAGATGCCCGTTTTGTGAACAGACAGCCTCTGTAAGTTTTGTGAACAGACAGCCTCTGTAAAAAAACACGGTTATGGCAAAAGTGGCCATCAGCGTTACCGTTGTCATTCATGTAAACGCACCTTCCAGCTCGATTATTCCTATCGTGCCTGCCAACCGGGAATGACAAATTTTAAAAAACGCTCGCTGCAGAATGCTGCAGAATGTAACAACACTGCCACTGGATAACCTACAAATTCAACTGATTTGCGAAGTGGATGAAATGTGGTCATTTGTTGGCAACAAAAAACGACAGCGCTGGTTGTGGTATGCATAGGAGCTGCGTTTAAAGCGGATTATCGCTCATATATTTGGCTCTCTAAGCAAGAAAACGCTGCGTAATTTGCTGAAACTGTTCTCGGATTTCCGAGTGGCATTTTGGTGCACTGATGGCTACAGGGCTTACAACGACGAACTTCCAAAAGCAAAATATATTGTGGCAAACTGTATACACAGCGTATTGAGCGTAAAAAATCTGACGCTGCGCAACCGATTGAAACGCCTCAATCGTAAGACATTGGGGGATTCAACATCATCGGAAATGCACGATAGGTTCATCGGCACTTACATCGAATGCGAGTATTACGTTTGATGCTGTATCAACTAATTGAATATACCACCATTTTAATCAGATAGCAGCAGGTCTTACACCCAGTGTATGGCAAATCTCATAACTCAACTCCGCACGGTTGAGCGCATAGAAGTGGAAATCTTTCACCCCCTCACGGCTGAGGATTTTCACCATGTCCATAGCGATGGCCGCCCCCACCATTTGCGGGTATCAGCATCGTTATCCAGCTCATCAAACATTGCCGTCATCCAGTTCGGCACGCACACGCTTCGTCATGGTGGCGAAGCGTTGTAACTGTTTGAAGCTGGAAACCGGTAGAATGCCCGGCACAATCTCCACATCAATGCCCGTGGTGACGCAGCGATCGTGAAAACGTAAATAGCTTTCCACATCGAAAAAGAACTGCGTGATGGCGCGATTCGCCCCCGCATCAATCTGATTCGCCCCCGCATCAATCTTTTTCTTCAGGTTGATCATATCAGCCTGCGCGCTTTTGGCCTTCGGGTGAACTTCCTGATAAGCCGCGACCAAGATATCAAAATCACCAACGCTTTTAAGCAGGCTCACCAAATCGGTGAGCATACATGTCTGGTTTGCCCCCTTAGGGGTAAATCCCCACGCAGTGCCACAATATGGCGAATGCCGTTTTCCAGTAATCATGTTCTATTTCAATTAGTTGTTAGCGAGAAGCATCAATACAAGTCAGGTGCGGTGCAGCTTCCAGCCCGGTACGCTCTTTGATTGTCTTGATAATGCTGTAAGCACGGTCACGTTCGCCAGAGTTTGCGCAATCAATAAGTAACAGAAACAAACTTGGGTTTCAGGTTGCTCATGGGTCAATTGAGTTCCACAGCGTATCTTCCATTAGCTGGTTTTATGCGGGAAAAACTCAAAGGAAACATTAAGTTGCCGCTGGAGCTCCGCCAGGCGGCGATTCAGATCTTACCGCTGGTTTGCGTGAAAAAAACTCATACCTTTGCCACTCTTGTCGTCACGTTACCGTCATTATTTTTTATCGAAAGTCTGTACGTATTTTTTATCGAAAGTCTGTACGTTTAGGCGTCCATATAGAAAATAACGGAATCTCAACCAAGATTCAACGAATTTCGTTTAAATTTTGTTAAAAACAACAATACGACTTTGTCCTGAGCGCGGCGCAGTTGGCCTTCCAACCAATGTAAGCGCGTACTGCATAGGTTTCCAACAACATCACCATGTGACAGTAAATCCAGCAGAATTACACAATGATCGCCGAGGTTCGTGACATTTTTGATAAAATCGTGCTCATCGGCTAACGCGGGAAACGCGTGTAAAAAGGCCGCTCAGTCATCATGGTTTCCTAACGTAACGCGCCATGGAACCTGTAATTCGGCCAGCGTATCAGCGAGGGCGATGCAAGATTCCGCGCTGCCATCATCGGAAAGATCGCCGGAAATAACCACCAGCGCAGCGTCGCGCTGGTGCGTATTCAGCGCAGCGTCGCGCTGGTGCGTATTCAATAATATCCGCAATTGCTGCGAAAGTGTTGCAGCTGATCGCGTCCGTGCAACACACGGCCTGGCGTCGTTAAATGAAGGTCAGAGAGCTGAATGATTTTCATAGTGTCCTTCTGTTCATCACAATGCGTGGCAGGTTCAAGATATTCAGGCCGATTGGCGGCGCACCAGTGGCGCGCTGACATCGGCTTTGCTGGTCGGTGCCTGCGGCTGTGCTTGTCGACGTTCCAGCAACTGTAGCGCCTGTGCGGCCATCACCACCGGATCCTGGCGGAAGGTGGTCAGCGAATAGGCATCCCAGCCTGCAGCAGGAATATCATCGAAACCGATAACCGCAAGATCGTCAGGGACTGACAATCCTCGCTGACGCGCGCAATCAATCACACCAAATGCCATTAAATCGTTGATGCAAAACACGGCATCTGGCCAATCCAGCGGTAGCTGTGCAAACAGTGCCTGACAGGCCCAAGGCCCCCGCATAGTCTGAATCAGCGCCACCTGTTTTCTGCCGTCCGCAGCGAACAAACACGCCGCCGGGCGTGCTGCCGTGTCATTATCGATATGAACGCTGTCGCAGGCGTCGTCATTGCGTCCGTTGACGATCAACGGCTGGCCGTTCAACTGTGCCAGTTCAATAAATTCCTGCGGCGGTGATCCAGACAACACGATAGTCGCTTCAGCACGATGGCCGAACAGAATCGAACGTGCCGCCGCCATCGCGCCGCGCGTGTGTCTGGTGTTGATCAGCACTGGAATCGAACCGCGCTGAATTAGTGCCTAAGAAAGTGCGGAGACCAGATTTGCACGAAAACCCACTTCCGGCTGTGTGACCACCTAACCAACTGGCTACTGTTCGCTAGCAGACCGCGAGCCAGATCGTTGACCTGATAGCCCAGTTGCTACGTTACCCTCATCACTTTGGCGTCAGTCTCTGCTGAGACGCTTGCGCCCGGAGTGAAGCAGCTCGCTGACATAATGCTGTTTATTGATGCTCATTTACCGATCCTCGCCAACACGTCTGCTTTCAGGAAACGCTCCACCACCAGCATGAAAACAATGGAAGGCACCACAGTAATACCAGCGCGGTTTATGGCCGCCGCCATCAGCCCCGGAAGTGCTTGCGGCAGGGAAATATCTATAAACGTACGCCACGGGCCGGACCCAATGGAGCGAGCGGCCTGTTCCATCTCGCGGCTGATAGCAGCAAACGCGCTGAACAAGCCACACTGTAAACACCAATCCATGCACCGTACGCACCAGCACCACGCCAAACAGCGTGCCGTTCAGTCCCCACTGATAAAATAGGCGAGCGATATTCACGTACACCGTTAGATTGGGAAACGCTTGTGGAATCAGAAAAAACAACAGAATAACCCCGCGCGCAGGCAATGCCAGCCGAGCCAGTGCATACCAGGCTGGAATAGCCAATGCCCCAGGCTGGAATAGCCAATGCCAGCGAGGCCAGCACCGTGCATATCGCCACCAGCACGCTATTGCCCAGCGCTTCCCAGGCAACGCTTCGCGGTGAGAACACTCGCCGCCAAAAGGCAAAACCCCATTCAGTAGGCAGCAGGTGTGGATAAAACCATTTCTCCGCCACTGCCCACAGCAGCAGGTTAGCCAACGGACCAAAGAACTAAGAAAAATCAGTACGCCCAGCATAAGAGCCGAGGCAATCCATCCAAATATGCGCCTCATGCTTTCTTCCTCATGCTGATACGCAAATAGATAACCGCAAATACCGCCGTCATCAGCAGCGAGATGGCACCCAGCGCATTCGCCACGCCGTAATCACCATAGCGTTGGTACGAAAGGCAATATTGGCGCTCAACAGCGTCGGGGATTGCGCATTGATCATCAGCGGCACCGACAGCACCGACATCATGGTCACGAAAGACAGAATCAGGCCGGTCAGCAACATGTGCCACACCTGCGGCACCACAATCTCGAACAAACAGAATACGCAGCTGACCCGCGCCAAGATTGCGCTCTGACTCAATCGGCCCACAATCCAGCGATGCCATCGCATCAGATACCAGCAGCGCCACAAAGGGCGTTTGTTTCCAGACAAAAGCAAACACAATACCGCGCCAGTCAAGCTAGTTGCTAGCTCTCAAGCTAGTTGCTAGCTCTGGCGATATCGACGATGACCACCATATACAATGCCCCGTTTAGCCAGCCGTTTTTGGCCAGAAAGGTGCGTAAAATCTGCACAGTGAAAATAAACGTAATAAACAGCAGCCAGCAGCGATAAACCCAGCGCAGCAGTGCGACCCAACGCGGATTTTCACCCAGCGTCAGGTAACCGCCGATCAACACGGAAAAGAGGCCAATCAGTAAAGTACATGCCAACGATCAGCAACGTAAACAAAATGTCCGGGGTGTAGAGCACCAACGCGGTAACAAAATTGGCCCCACCGATGCCCTGCTCGCTGACAAAGGCCCCGCCAACGGACAGGCCGAGCAGAGCGATAAAGCACAGCGCCACCACCAGTAGCGCGGGCAGCACCAGCGTAATACCAACCAGACCAGAATAATACCAGCCAGACCAGAAGAAAAAGAAGGAATTGTTGGGCCAGTTCACGATTGCGGGCTTGTGCCGGGATCACGTAGTGCATCGGCTGGCCCGGCATGCCCTGTGTAGGCAGCAGAAGTTCAAAGTTATCCGGCAACTGGCCGTTTGCTTTCCTCGAGTAGAACATGCCTACCCACACTGGGCAACCCGGCTCAGCATATCCAGCGTACCCGCATTGCCCGGCGTCAGGGTGACGTTTTTATTGAACGCTTTCAGGCGGTCAAAGGCCGGTTGCCATTTCTGTGCTTCCGCTTCTTCAAACGGGCCGTTCATCAGCTTATTGGCATCGCCACCGTAAGCGTAAACCCATCCCATCACAAAGCTGACGCCCAATGCGCCTCTTTAATGCCGTTATAGCCGAACTGTTTTGGGTGCGCTGCCGCCCACTGTTGCAGTTCGTCATAGCTTTTCGGTGGGTTCGACACCAGCGCCGGGTTATAGGCCAGTGCGGTTTGGCTGCTGAACATGCGGTTTGGCTGCTGAACATGCGGTTTGGCTGCTGAACATCGGCATCACATAGCCTTTGACATCACTGCATAACGCTTTGTCTGCCGCCGCCATGGTCACCAATTTGTCGCTGGCAATCGCATCACGGTATTGCAGCAGTTGGCCGTCCTTTACCATCGGTCCGACAAATTTTTCATGCACCACAGCAACGTTGGTATCCCAGACTTTGCTGCTGGCGGCTTGTTGCGCGTTAAAGCGCTCTAGGATCTTCTGTGAGCCAGCATCGCCCGGCCCGGTGCTGACGGCTCTGACTTTGACGCCTGGATGCTATTGCTCAAACAGCGGCCCCAGATAGTCGTTCACATAATCAACCATATTTTGATAGCCAGCCGTCAGCACGGTCAGCTCTTGCGCCAGCGCGGCAGAAAGTGAAGCGCCCATCATGAGCGTTACAGCAAAAATGCGTTTCATGTCAGTGGGCTCCAGTACAAGATTGGGTAGTCAGGCTGGGAAGCGGATCGTGAGAAGCAAAAGCCAGTGATGTTGAAGCGAACGGGGCTGGCGTGTCAGACGCTGGAAACAGGAATAGCGCCTCAGCCAGGATCTGCACCTATACGCGCTGACCGACGCCATAAGGCACAGAGGCATGCACCTGCATTAGCCATACACCACTGACAACCTTGTGCTGCCAATGACCACCCGGATAGCTTTGTGCCAACACGGTGCCCTGACGCACCAGCATGCCGTGGCACAAACGCCGCACCCTGCTCATCGCCACGCAGCGTCAACCGATCGCCGTCATAGTAGGCTTCCAGCATCAGTTGGTTTTCAGCCCCCATAAACGCCGCGACAAAGGCGCTGGCCGGGTGGTGGTAAACCTGTTGTTGGCTGCCCGCCTCCATCACGCGTACTTTGTGCAGGATGACGATGCGATCCGCCATCACCATGGCTTCTTCACGATCGTGGGTCACGTGAATGGTCGTAAGGCCCAAACGCTGCTGCAAAGCACGAATCTAGTCGCGCAGTTGCAAGCGAATGCGGGTATCCAGATTGGAGAGGGGCTCATCGAGCAGCAAGATGTCTGGCTGTATCGCCAATGCTCGCCCCAGAACGACGCGCTGACGCTGCCCGGCGGAGAGCTGTGCCAGTTTGCGCTCACCCAATCAGGTCAGTCCCAACATGTTTTTAATCTGGGTCACACGGCGGGCAATCTCCGCTCTCGGCATGCGCCGTAATTTGAGTTCGTAGGCAATATGCTGCGCCACCGTCATATGCGGCCACAGCGCGTAGCTTTGAAACACCAGCGCCATGCCACGTTTTTCCGGCTGATAGTGGATAATATCCTGGCCGTTGACCAAAACCGCCCAGCATCCGGTGCCGCAAACCCTACTATAGTGCGCAGCAAGGTGGTCTTGCCGCAACCATAGGCTCCGAGCAGCGCGACAAATTCCCCTTGAGCAATCTCCAGGTGAATATCATTTAAAACAGGCGTAGCGCCGTACCCAGCATGCAAACGCCACCGCTAGCAAGAGAAGAGGCCTTACAGCAATTGCGCCAATCGGTTGAGATCCGACTGAATCGCCCCGGCCGTTACATCGCGTTCGGCACCAGGCCAACGAATCACCAACGGATTTTCGCGATACTAGCGTTTTCGCGATACTAGCGGCTTTCGATCGCGAACACGATGTCACACGGCAGCAGAGAAGCCAACGGCTGATCCGGTCGCACCGCTTCCACGCCCACGCGCGCTTTGCAGCTGACATCGAAACGCGCTACGTTACGCAGTTACGCAGCACCAATCCCATCTCTTGTGCCGCTTTCAGACGCTGTACCATCTGCTCGTTGAGCGAATCGCCATTTTCGAAAAACTGATCAGTAGAACCCGCTTCACAGCCCGCAGGCACCAGTGATTCCACCCGCACCTGATTTGGTTCGATGTCATAACCCGCTTCGCGTGCTAAAATTACCAATTTGCGCATTACGTCCTGCCAGGAAAGATCGACGCGTGGGTCCGGCTCAGTCAGCCCCTGTTGCCAGGCCTGATCCACTAGTTCAGTGAACGGTACGCTGCCATCAAATTGCAGGAACAGCCACGACAAGGTGCCGAGAAGATGCCGCTGATGGCCAGAATATTGTCACTGCTGTCAGTCACCCAGTCGTGCATCGCATAGTTCACCGGCAGCTCTGCGCCCACCGTGGCGTTATACAACCAGTGACGTCCGGTTTTCGCAAAGGCGTCGCGGATCTGGCGATAACGATCGCTGCTGGATGCCCGCAATCTTGTTGGCGCTTATCACATGAAAGCCGTAGCTGGCGAAATCGAAATAGAGATCTGACACCGCTTGACTGGCGGTCACATCCAACACCACCAGGTCATCGTAGGGTGAGCACGCATCCACAGGAAGAGATCTTCGCCATCACGGTCCTGTGCATCATCATCAAAGAAGGCCAGCACGCGACTGGCTTCCAGCCCGTCGTAGTTCAGCAGGCTACGCATGCTGTCTACCACGCCCGCCAGCACAAACTCAAAGCCAGTACGTGCCGAAATCAGCGCCTGCTCACGCGCAAACAGCTCCAGCCAGCGGGAACCAATATTGCCCTTGCCGAACAGTACCAACCCGATCCGTTTTTCTGCACGGAATAACGACTGATGCAAACCACGGATCAAATGCTCCGTCGGTCCCACGTGCAGCACCGCCACCAGGCTGATGCCATCGTCGGACTGCCAGACAAACTCGATGGGTTGATCTTTTAACTGCTGATAGATGGGTTGATCTTTTAACTGCTGATAAAAACGGTGGCTGTGCAGCGGGTTACGGAACACGCCGGCCCCGGCCATGGCCACCAGCGCCAACCATTCACGCAACGTGAACGTCACGGGCAATCCGGCCTATTCCAATGCATGCCGGCGCTGTCCACCACTTCCGTGGTGTAACACCAACTGCACCAGATTGCGATCGGCATGCACGCCAATATCGGCATTCACGCCAATCGCCAGCGGACACACTTACGCACGGCTAACGTATTGTTGGATCTCTTTGTGCCCGCGCGCAAAATCATGCTGTGTAGGAATCTGTACGTCGATCAGGCAAACGTCATCGTGGCTGGTGACAATCTTCGCCCCCGTGCCCGACGCTAACACGCGTTCAATGCGCGTAGACCCTTGCTCCGGGTTGTAACTGCAACGCAGTTGCAGATCGATATCGCTTGCTGACACTGGCTGCAAGGTGCGTGCGTGCATGTAGCACCGGTGCCGCCAGACGCGCCAGCTCGCTGGCCTCATCAAGGCACAGCAGAGGCAGCAGATAGGCATCTTTCATCTTACGGGGATCCGCTGTAAACACCGGCCACATTGCCCCAATGGTCACACGCTCCACGCCCGACAGCGCACCGATTTACATCGCCGAATAGTCACTGTCGCCGAATAGTCACTGCCGTTGCGCTCCAGCAAGACTGTTTCACCGGCCTCGTTGCGGCTGATAAAACCGGTCACCACCAGCCTTTGCCCCGCATGCTGCGTCAACAACTGTTGCAGCAACGGCTAGGCGTGCCCTTCGTCTACCTGCGGCTGTGCTGCCCATTCAGCGCGTCACGTAAAAAGTCGCGGGCGTCCAGCCAGTTGGCATCGATGTTGCTCAAGTTCAGCAGCGCCGCCAGACGCTCCAGATCGCGGATAAAAAGAGTGGTCAACCGCTCTGCGGCATCCGCAGGCAGCAAACCAGTAATCAAATCGCTTTGGTAACGACGCAATGGGCAGACAGGCGATCGCTCTGGCTCAGCTTCAGCCAGTTAATCAGTTGGTTGGTGATAGCGCTCCCCGCTGACACCACCACCAAATCGCCGGGGCGGCTGTACTGACACCACCACCAAATCGCCGGGGCGGCTGTACTCGACCATAATCCCCGCGCCGCGTTGATAACACTTCACATCTTCACATCTGCCAGACTGCTGCCGCCAAATTTATGCAGTTGGCGGCCAGAAACTGCCGCTGATACGTCTAACGCACTCATGCTGCTCCCACGTCTAACGCACTCATGTCCCACGTCTAACGCACTCATGCTGCTCCCTCAGTTGCCACCCGGAATGCCCGATCCAGATCGGCCACCAGATCGTCACCGTCTTCAATGCCGACTGAGATACGCAGCAGGGTTTCGGATATACCTGCCGCCGCACGCGCTTCCGGTTCCATGCTCGAATGGGTCATGGTGGCCGCATGAGAAATCAGGCTTTCTACGCCGCCCAGCGATTCTGCCAGCGTAAACAGTTTCAACTAACCCAGGAAACGGCGCAGGGTGTCTTCATCGCCGTTCAGTTCGAAGCTCAACATGACACCGAAACCGGACTGCTGACGACGCGCAATCCCATGACCGGGGTTGTTCGGCAGCGAAGGGTGATAAAGCTTTTTCACCAGGTGATAAAGCTTTTTCACCAGCGGTTGTGTTTGCAGGTAATCAATCAGTTGCAGCACATTTTTTTACACAGCGGCCATACGGAGGCCAAGGGTGCGTAACCCACGCAGCAGCAGCGGATTGCTGGGACTTCCCAGGATTGCTGGGACTTTCCACCAGCACCAGTTTGGGTTTCTCTTTCAGCACCGCCTTCCAACTCCGCCAGCGCACACTGCACCACATCACGCACACTGCACCACATCACGCGTCTGGTTACCGCGACGCGAGTAGTCATGGGCTCTGGGTTGGTTGAAACCGGTGAAGTTGTAGGTACTGGAGAGATAAATCGGCGGAACCACACAGCCGTATTGTTCATCATCATTGTTCATCATCATTAAGTCCGCTATGAACGACAATCGTTGCTTGTTTACGCATCATAGTCATTTTCCTAACTGGCGGCAAGGTATAAGCTACCCGAGAGTAATCCCAAGCCAAACGGACGTCAATACATCTAGACATCTAAACTTCTTTGCGTATAGATTGAGCATTGACGGAAATCCCGTTAGAATTACTCTCATATCATGAGGGTTTTATCTTCCTGACGACTACCCTTTTAAGGTATCCCATGGCCGAGTGGAACGGCAAGTATGTCAGCCCTTACAAGTATGTCAGCCCTTACGTATGTCAGCCCTTACGCTGAACACGGTAAAAAGAGCGAGCAAGTTAAAAAGATCACGGTCTCGATTCCGCTTAATGTGCTGAAAATCCTGACTGATGAGCGCATCCGACGTCAGGTCAATAATCTGCGCCATGCAACCAACAGTGAATTATTGTACGAAGCGTTTCTGCACGCATTTACCGGACAGACACTACCGGATGACCACGATTTGCGTAAAGAGCGCAGCGATGAAATCCCTGAGGTTGCCAAGGCGATCATGCGCGAGATGGGGATTGACCCGGATACGTGGGAATATCGATCTGTTGATCGGGCGGTATACTGCTCTAGTGATAGAAACAAATAGAAACAATAATAATAAAGGCACCCAAGGGTGCCACATATTGTTTTGTTCCATTTGTTTTGTTCCATTTTGTTCCATTTTTTTTCCATTGTTCCACATATTGTTTATGTATGTGGGGGACGCTTATTTTTTGCTGCCCGGCACGCTGAAACGCTTGTTGAAGCGCTCAACACGACCACCGGTGTCAACAACACGTTGTTTACCGGTATAGAACGGGTGGCATTCGCCACAAACGTCCAGGTTCAGATCGTGACCCACGGTAGAATGGGTTTTGATAACGTTACCGCAAGAACACGTTGCAGTAATCGCTACATAATTCGGGTGAATACCTTTTTTCATGGCAAACCTCTGTTAAGGCCGTGTCTCTATCCAGCCCTGTTTCGCCAGACACTACACGAAGTTAAGCACTGTAAGCACAGTGCTGTACAACTGTAAGCACAGTGCTGTACATTGACGGTCTATGATCAGTAGACGCTTCGCCATCGCGCCGGTCATTACACCGCGCATAGCAAAGTCATATAGCATAGCAAAGTCATATAAAGGCAAAATATCATACAGAAATTAGCCAGCAGATACAACAGAAATTAGCCAGCCGACGCAATCAGGTAACGCATTTTAGTCTGCAACCTGTGCACTTGCTGCGCAAGTCCCCATGACGTCCGAGGAGCGGTAACACATCGTACCGTTGGGCTGCGCTGTGCAGGGAAAACAGCAGAGCGCCAGAGTTATCAGCCGGAGAAAGCATGTCCATCATTCAGGTCGCATTGCCCGTGCCGCTGGCACGCACATTCGATTACCTGCTGCCTGCAGGCATGACGCCATCGCCGGGCGTGCGCGTCAGTGTGCCTTTTGGCAACCGCAAAGCGATTGGTATTGTCGTGGCGTGCAGCGATCGCAGCGAACTTCCGGTAGAACAGCTCAAATCCATTCACGACGTGCTTGATGCGCAGCCGCTTTTCCCTGACAGTCTGTGGCGCATTCTTCTCTGGGCCGTGGGCTACTATCACTATCCTATAGGTCAGGTGCTGTTCCACGCCTTGCCGATTTTGCTGCGACAGGGCAAACCGGCCCATCGCGCTCCACTCTGGCAATGGTTTGCCACCGAACAAGGTAAAGCCACACCGCTCGCCACGCTGGTGCGCGCCCGCAAACAGCAGCAGGCGCTGGCAGCCCTGATGCAAGGTGCGCTGTACCGCCATCAAGTAAATGAATCCGGTCTTACGGAGACCGCACTGCAGGCACTGCGCACCAAAGGGTTGTGCGATCTCAAGGCCATCGACGCGGAGGTGCATGACTGGCGTCGCCAGCCCATCACCCATGATGAACGGCTGCACCTCAATACCGAGCAGGCGACCGCAGTAGGTGCTATTCGCAGCGAAGACAACCATTTTACCGCCTGGCTACTGGCCGGGATAACCGGCTCCGGCAAAACCGAGGTGTACCTGAGCGCGCTGGAAAACGTGTTATCACAAGGCAAGCAAGCATTGGTGCTGGTGCCAGAGATCGGCCTGACGCCGCAGACCATTGCCCGTTTCCGTGCACGCTTCATCGCGCCAGTGGATGTGCTGCACTCCGGACTGAACGACAGCGAGCGTCTGGCGGTTTGGCTACGCGCACGCAGCGGAGAATCCGCGATTGTCATCGGCACCCGGTCTGCGCTGTTTACCCCATTTGCCTGCCTGGGAATGATCATCATCGATGAAGAGCACGACGGCTCATATAAACAGCATGAAGGATGGTGCTATCATGCGCGTGATTTGGCGGTGTTCGGCGCCAGAGAGGAAAATATTCCCATCGTACTCGGCTCCGCCACGCCTGCGCTGGAAACGTTCTACAATGTGCAGAACGGCAAATACCGTCAGCTCACGCTTCGCAAGCGTGCAGGCAATGCACAACCTGCGCGCCAGCATCTCCTCGATGTCAAAGGATTACCGCTCACCAGCGGCCTGTCACAGCCGCTGATTACCCGCATTCGCCACCATTTGCAACACAACAATCAGGTCATCCTGTTTCTTAATCGCCGGGGTTTTTCACCGGTAGTGATGTGTCACGAATGCGGTTGGATCGCGGAATGCCAGCGCTGCGAGCACTATTACACCTATCACCAGCAGCAGCGTCAAATCCGTTGTCACCATTGTGACAGCCAGCGTCCGATGCCGCAGCAGTGTCCGCACTGCGGTTCAACGCATCTGGTGCCAGTTGGTTTGGGCACCGAGCAGTTGGAGGAATCGCTGACCTCCCTGTTCACCGATGTGCCCATTACCCGTATCGATCGCGACACAACCAGCCGCAAAGGCATGCTGGAACAGCAACTGGCGCAGGTGCGTCAAGGAGATGCGCGCATTCTTATCGGAACGCAGATGCTGGCAAAAGGGCACCATTTCCCGGATGTCACGCTGGTGGCGCTGCTGGATGTCGATAGCTCGCTGTTTTCCGCCGATTTTCGTGCAACAGAACGTTTTGCCCAGCTCTATACGCAGGTTTCCGGACGCGCCGGACGCACCGGGAAGAGCGGCGAAGTGGTGCTGCAAACCCATCACCCTGACCATCCGTTACTGCAATTGCTGCTACAAAAGGGCTATGACGCCTTTGCCAGGCAGACGCTGAAAGAGCGCCAAAGCGTGTTTCTGCCCCCCTACACCAGCCACATTCTGTTCCGCGCCGACGATCACGATAATCAGCATGCGTCGCTTTTCCTCCAGCAACTGCGCAACCTGCTGGAAAGCAGTCCGCTCAAGGATGACGCGCTTTGGCTGCTCGGTCCGGTTCCCGCATTGCAACCCAAACGCGCCGGGCGCTTTCGCTGGCAATTGCTGTTGCAGCACCCTTCCCGCGCCACGCTTCAGCGTGTCGTTAAAGCCTCACTGCCGCTTATCTCGCTACTGCGCGCAGCGCGAAAAGTCAAATGGGTGTTGGATGTCGACCCCACCGATAACTGATCGCCGTCGTTAACGCACCACGAAAAAATGCGAACGGTGCCGAAAAAACGACATCCGTCACATCTTTTATTATGCAATTTGAGCAGTAAAACTTACGCGCCATCTGTTAAGCGTATGCAGAGAAACAGTATCCTTAGCAAAATGGGTGGCATAAGCCTCTCGCTTAGCAAAATGGGGGGCATAAGCCTCTCGGGCAAAAAAAATCGGACGGCATGCGTTCCGCCGTCCTGTTCGCCAATCGCATACGATGCAAGGAGAACCGCGTTGGACTATAAAAATGACACCACGCCGGCAACGATGAAAGACGTGGCAGAGGTCGCAGGTGTATCGACGGCCACGGTCTCCCGAACGTTAATGAACCCGGAGAAGGTCTCGAGCCAAACGCGTAAGCGGGTTGAACAAGCCGTGCTCACCGTGGGTTACGTGCCGCATGCACTTGCTCGTCACGTAAAACGTAGCGAGTCACGCACGCTGCTCGCGATTGTGCCAGATATTTGCGATCCCTTTTTTACCGATGTTCTGCGTGGTATCGAAGAAACTGCCGAAAAACAAGGTTATCTGGTACTGATTGGTGATTGTGCTCACCAGCATCAAAAAGAAAAGTCCTTCGTGGATTTGATTATCACCAAGCAGATTGATGGCATGTTGCTGCTCGGGGCCAATCTGCCGTTTAGCACCAGCAAAGAGGAGCGGCGCAACCTGCCACCGATGGTGATGGTCAACGAGTTCTCACCCGATCTGGAATTGCCGACGGTGCACATCGATAATCTCACCGCCGCCTTTGATGCCGTTTATTATCTACACCGGCTCGGACATCGCCGCATTGCCTGTATCGCGGGTCCCGAAAACATACATTTGAGCGAATACCGCTTGCAAGGGTATATTCAGGCGCTGCGCCGCAGCGGCATTCAGGTGGATAATCAGTATATCTATCGAGGCAGCTTCAGTTATGAAGCCGGCGTGAACGGGCTGATGCTGCTGCTGAAGCATCCGGCACCGCCCAGCGCCATATTTTGCCACAGCGACATGATGGCGATGGGAGTGCTCTCTCAAGCGAAAAAAATGAAGCTGGATGTTCCCAAAGATCTGTCGCTGGTGGGTTTTGATGATATCGAGCAGGCACAATACTGTTTTCCAGCACTCACTACCGTCGCCCAACCCCGCTATGAACTGGGGTGTGAATCCATGCATCTGCTATTGGAACAATTGCAGGGCCATCCGGTGCCCAGCGGTTCACGGTTACTCAACAGCAAACTGGTTATTCGTGACAGCACGGCCACACCACATTACGCTCGTTATCGGGTTTAAGAATTACGGTGCTGGTCAAAGTTTTTAGGGTTCAGTAACATGCTCCCTAAATCTTTCATTTCATTTTGTAGCGAAACGACAGTGGCACAACGAGATTACGTCAGCCGTGGGCGCTCAGGCGCACGACGAAAAAAGACAAGCAGTCGAAGAGGTGGCTCTTCGTCGGGTGTCTCTAATCTCATGATAATGCTGACTGTTACCGTTATGGTGACCTTCGCGGGCGGGCTCTATTTTATCGCCAATAACAAACCTGCTGAGTCGCCAGTGCTACCGCGCAGCGCCACCAACAACGGCAATGGTCTGCCACCGAAGCCGGAAGAGCGCTGGCGTTATATTAAAGAACTGGAGAATCGTCAGTTGGGTGTTCCTGAGCCAACGCCACCCAATTACGGTGGAGAAATCAAATCACCGGTCCAACTCACGCAAGAACAACGCCAGCTGCTAGAGCAGATGCAGGCGGATATGCGCCGTGCGCCGATGCATCTGTCAGAAGTGCCTTATAACGATCAAACGCCGGTGCCTCGCTCCCAGGTCACCATCACCGCGCCCATAACCGTAGTGGTACCGCCGGTAGCAACCACGCCGACGGTGACGCAGCCGCCCGTGAGTCCGCGTGTGCCCGTCACTGCCCCCGCGACACAGCCCGCTACACCTAAGCAGGAAACTCCAAAACAGGTGGAAACCGCGAAGCAGCCGGAAACGCCCAAACCAGAAAAAGCACAGCGCTGGATGGTACAGTGTGGTTCGTTTAAAACGCTGGAACCGGCAGAATCAGTACGCGCACAGTTGGCTTTTGCCGGTATCGAAAGCCGCATCGCCAGCAGTGGCGACTGGAATCGCATCACGTTAGGGCCGTATAAAGATCGCGCCACAGCCGACAAAATGTTATCGCGCCTGAAAGACGCTGGCGCAGCAAACTGCATTCCTCTCGCTGCCGGGGGTTGAAAACTCCTAAGCAGTCCCCCATCTACAACATCAATATGCCCCACAGCACTGTGGGGTTCTTTTGGTGGGGTTCTTTTGCCTTATCTAGCGGGGATCGACGCGTGACAACTATAGTAAGTGTACGTCGCAACGGCCACCTGGTGATTGGCGGCGACGGCCAAGCTACATTGGGAAACACGATCATGAAGGGCAACGTACGCAAAATACGCCGCCTGTACAACGATAACGTGATCGCGGGCTTTGCGGGCGGCACCGCTGACGCCTTTACGCTGTTCGAGCTGTTTGAACGCAAGCTGGAACTGCATCAAGGCCACCTGGCCAAGGCCGCCGTGGAATTGGCAAAAGACTGGCGCACCGACCGTATGCTACGCCGTCTGGAGGCACTGCTGGCCGTCGCAGACAAAAACGCGTCGCTTATCATCACCGGTAACGGCGATGTAATTCAACCGGAAAACGATTTGATTGCTATCGGTTCTGGTGGCCCGTATGCGCAAGCCGCAGCCAGAACGCTGCTGGAGAACACCGAGCTTAGCGCGCGCGAGATTGTTGAAAAGTCGTTGGGTATCGCAGGCGATATCTGCATCTACACCAATCAGTTCCACACGATTGAAGAATTAGCCTCCAAGGCGTAAGGAATGACATCATGTCTGAAATGACCCCGCGCGAAATTGTTAGCGAGCTCGACAGCTACATCATCGGTCAGCACAAGGCCAAACGTGCGGTGGCAATCGCATTGCGTAACCGCTGGCGTCGTATGCAGCTTTCCGACGCGTTACGCTATGAAGTGACACCCAAGAACATCCTGATGATCGGGCCGACCGGTGTCGGTAAAACTGAGATTTCCCGTCGTCTAGCCAAACTGGCCAATGCCCCGTTTATCAAAGTGGAAGCCACTAAATTCACTGAAGTCGGCTATGTTGGTAAGGAAGTCGACTCCATCATCCGCGATCTGACGGATGCGGCCATCAAAATGATGCGCCAGCAATCGCTGGAAAAAAACCGCTTCCGCGCTGAAGAGATGGCTGAAGAACGCATTCTGGATGCGCTGATTCCCCCGGTAAGAAATAACTGGGGCCAACCGGAAGAGCCGCAAGAACCTTCTGAGGCGCGTCAGACCTTCCGCAAAAAATTGCATGAAGGGCAGTTAGACGACAAAGAAATTGAAATAAATCTGGCAGCTACCCCGATGGGAGTTGAAATCATGGCCCCTCCCGGCATGGAAGAAATGACCAATCAGTTGCAGTCCATGTTCCAGAATCTGGCAGGTCAAAAGCAGAAAGCGCACAAGATGAAAATCAAAGATGCCTTCAAGCTGCTAGTCGAAGAAGAAGCCGCCAAACTGGTGAACCCAGAAGAGCTGAAACAGCAGGCTATCGAATCCGTTGAGCAACACGGTATCGTGTTTATCGATGAGATCGACAAAATCTGCAAATGCGGGGAAACTTCTGGCCAGGACGTCTCTCGTGAAGGGGTACAGCGCGATCTGCTGCCGCTGGTGGAAGGCTGTACGGTCTCCACCAAACACGGCATGGTAAAAACCGATCACATCCTGTTTATCGCCTCCGGTGCGTTCCAGGTCTCCTGCCCGTCAGATCTGATCCCCGAGCTGCAAGGGCGTTTACCTATCCGTGTTGAGCTGCAAGCGCTGACCACAGAAGATTTTGAACGCATCCTGACAGAGCCCAGCGCATCACTGACCGAACAGTACAAAGCGTTGCTAGCGACGGAAGGCGTAGATATCGTCTTCACGACGGACGGCATTCGCCGTATTGCCGAAGCGGCCTGGCAGGTGAACGAGCGCACCGAGAACATCGGCGCACGTCGTCTGCACACTGTTTTGGAGCGTTTGATCGAAGAGATCTCTTACGATGCCAGCGAAATGAGCGGTCAAACTGTTACCGTGGACGCAGAATACGTGCGTAGTCATCTTGACGAGCTCGTAGCAGATGAAGATCTGAGCCGTTTTATCTTATAATCCCTACAATTCGGATTGTCCTGTTGCGCAAACGCTCTGTTTGGCAGCTCTGTTTGGCAAATGTCTGTTTGGCAGCTCTTGTTTGGCAAATGATGGGAGGCTGATGCCTCCCATTTGCGTTTCTGGCCAGCGCTCATGAACTGGACTTCTCATTCACACATGCATGCGACAGTCATTCACACATGCATGCGACAGACATTGAATTAAAAAATGAAACGTATAATGAAATGAAACGTATAATGACATTATCAACCAAAAGCAGCAAAACCAAAGCCTGGCTGGACAGCTTGCGTCCGAAAACGCTTCCATTAGTGTTTGCGTCCATTGTGACGGGCTCCGCCATCGCCAGCTGGCACAACAATTTTAAACCGGGTATTGCTCTGCTGGCGCTACTGACCGCTGGACTGCTGCAAATCCTCTCCAATCTGGAGAACGATTACGGTGATGCGGTAAAAGGCAGCGATACCGAAACCCGTATCGGGCCTTTGTGCGGCATCCAAGCTGGCGTTATCTCGCTGTCGCAGTTGCGCATGGCGCTGATCGTCACCGTGGTCCTGACCATCGTGTCCGTGCTGTCGCTGGTCATTATGATGGCGTGCGAAAAACCGTCGGATATCATCGGATTTCTGATCCTCGGGGTGCTGGCGATGGTCGCCATCATTACCTATACCGTGGGTAACACCTAGACCGTGGGTAACAAACCATACGGTTATATGGGACTGAGGGACATATCCGTCATGATTTTCTTTGACTGGCTTAGCGTCGCAGGCTCCTATTACCTGCAAACAGGCCATTTTGACAGCATCGTTATTCTGCCCGCCACCTCCTGTGGCCTGCTCGCTACTGCGGTGCTGAACATCAACAAGTTGCGCGATATCGACAACGATCGTCGCAGCGGTAAAAACACGCTGGCCGTTCGCCTCGGTGCGCAGCGTGCCCGGTACTACCAATTCCCTGCTGTTGCTGACCGCGCCGCTGTGTATGGCCCTGTTTGCCATATTTTATCTGCACACGCTGGCTGGCTGTTTATCATGACCCTGCCGCTACTGCTCAAGCAGGCAGCCTATGTGCGCCGTAAAATCAGTCCGTTCAGCATGCGTCCCATGCTGGAAAAAACCGTCAATGGCGCGCTGCTGACCAATTTGCTGTTTGCTGTGGGTGTGATGCTCAGCTAAGCGGCGAGTATTTACTGATACTCATCAAGTTAACATTTGATTATTTTGCCAACACTTGCTTTTAATGGCTATACACTTGCCTTTAATGGAATGGCTATAGGCTATACACTTGCCTTTAATGGCTATACTAGAAATATAATATCTTCTCACGAAGAGGTGAAAGTTGTTGAACCTCTGTTCTCCAACTTTGGAGAACGCACTTCTTTTGGTGGCAAAATCACCACGGTGAAATGTTTTGGGGATAACGGCATCATCTACGATGTGCTGGAAAAGAGCGGCGTAGGTCGTGTACTTCTGGTGGATGGCGACGGTTCTGTGCGTCGTGCCTTGATCGATGCTGAACTGGCCCGTCTGGCGACACAAAACGCCTGTGAAGGAATCGTGGTCTACGGTACGGTGCGCCAGGTGGACGATCTGGAAGAGTTGGATATCGGCATTCAGGCCATGGCCGCTATTCGGTGGGTGCCACCAGCGAAGGGGTTGGCGAAAGCGATATTCGCGTCAATTTCGGCGGTGTGACCTTATTCTCCGGCGATCATCTGTATGCCGACAATACAGGCATTATTCTGTCTGAAGATCCACTCTGAAGATCCACTGGATATCGAATAGTTCGATAGTAGCATATTAATAAAAAGGACGCACTGCGCCCTTTTTTGACTTTTGCGTTTCTCGCTTAGACTTCTTCCATTTTGCCCAACAGCGCGCGCAGGCGTTCCTGCCAGACAACCTGTTCTTCTTTCAAGTGTTCGTTTTCACGCACCAGCGTTTCACGGGATTCAGCGGCCTGTTGCACTTCCTGGCTCAACTGACCGTTCTTTTCCTTTAGCTCTTCGATTTCTATTTTCAATAATGTAATAGTATCAATCAATTGATGAACTTTGGCTTCCAGTTTCTCAAATACTTCAAATGACATTCTTCAACCCCCTTTTAATCGCAAGGCACCAATGAGGCGTACTATCTTCCCCTTCCCATGCCAATCCCGCTTCACATACGCTCGCTATCACGTTTGCGTTGAGGATGGCACTCCACCAGCACGTCTCTTTCGTTCAGTGTATCGATAAATTTTATGGGGCTGTCAGGGCGCTGTCTAACAGCCATCCACTCTGATGGGAGTCTTGATCGTTTTTTTAACCGCAACAATCAGTGCAAACTGAAATTACGTGCTTGCTTGCGTAATAATTTGCACGCTACCCTTCTGCCCACTCGCGCTCATGTTAACAACTTTAATTCCGTTATTAACATAAAACGGGTGTAAGTAGGTCGTGTATTCAATGAGTTGATACAGCATCAAACGTAATTAACATAAAACGGGTGTAAGTAGGTCGTGTATTCAATGAGTTGATACAGCATCAAACGTAATACTCGTGTTCGATGTAAGTGCCCCTGAGCCTATCATGAATTTCGGATGATTTTGAATACCTCAACGTCTTACGATTGAGACGTTTCAATCGGTTGCGCAGCGTCAGATTTTCACGCTCAATACGCTGTGTATACAGTTTGCCAACAATGTGTTTTGCTTTTGGAAGTTCGTCGTTGTAAGCCCTGTAGCCATCAGTGCACCAAAATGCCACTCTGAATCCCGAGAACAGTTTTAGCAACTTACGCCGCGTTTTCTTGCTTAGAGAGCCAAATGCATGAGCGATAATCCGCTTCAAACGCGGCTCCCATGCATACCATAGCCAGCGCTGCCGTTTTTTTGTTGCCAACAAATGACCAGATCTCATCCACTTCGCAAATCAGTTGAATTTGCAGGTTATCCAGTGGCAACGTTGTTACATTCCGCGGCGAGGGTTTTTTAAAGTACGCAGTACGGCATTGATACTAATTATGTAACGCCCGAGTAGTGTCACTAATACCCGCATTATTCATTGCCAAGTCAATAAGTTGTTCTGTCATTCCCGTTTGGCAGGCACGATAGGAATGATCGAGCTGGAAGGTGTGTTTACATGACTGACAACGGTAACACTGATGGGCACTTTTGCCATAACCGTGTTTTTTACAGAGGCTGTCTGTTCACAAAACGGGCATCTTACATCAACGTTAGCCACTGTATCTACACATCCAAAACCAGAGATTTTACGTTGTAATCAACTTATTGAATACTTGACCGATATGTGTGATGAGCCTGGCTCGATTCCACTTTTTATTCAAGCTTCATTGATATGTTGCAGGGTAAAATGATTATATCATTGTTGATACGCTATGTTATTACCACTACTTCGGTGAAGTGTGTCGGTTTTGTGTGTTTTTAATATTTGTCATCTTATGATTATCCAGCATTAAAGGTATTATAAAATATCAATAGTGAAATAAATTTCATTTTCTTAACTCCATCGCTGGTTATATTTTTAATCGATAAGATCCCGTTGTTGTCGGGAACCAAACGTTTTCTTTGTTGATAGGTCTTACCATTGATTGGTATCCTACCTATCGTTTTGGCTATCGTGTTAAGGATAATGATAAATGAACATTCGGGATCTAGAGTATCTAGTAGCGTTAGCTGAACACCGTCATTTCCGGCGTGCAGCGGACTCCTGTCATGTCAGCCAACCAACACTCAGTGGTCAAATTCGTAAACTGGAAGATGAGCTGGGTGTGATGTTATTGGAGCGCACCAGCAGAAAGGTGTTGTTTACTCAGGCTGGCTTGCTACTGGTCGAGCAAGCAAGAACCGTGCTGCGCGAAGTCAAAGTGCTTAAAGAGATGGCGAGCCAGCAGGGAGAGACCATGTCTGGTCCACTGCATATTGGTCTGATCCCCACCGTTGGGCCTTATCTACTGCCGCATATCATTCCCATGCTGCATCGCACATTTCCTAAGCTGGAAATGTACCTGCATGAAGCACAGACGCATCAGCTACTGGCACATCTGGATAGCGGCAAGCTGGACTGCGCCATTCTCGCGATGGTCAAGGAATCGGAAGCATTTATCGAAGCACCACTGTTTGATGAACCTATGAAACTGGCGATTTATCAGGATCATCTGTGGGCAAACCGTAAGCGTGTTGCCATGTCCGATCTGGTCGGTGAAAAACTGTTGATGCTGGAAGATGGGCACTGCCTGCGCGATCAGGCATTGGGGTTCTGCTTCCAGGCAGGGGCAGATGAAGATACGCATTTTCGAGCCACCAGCCTGGAAACGTTGCGCAACATGGTCGCCGCTGGCAGTGGGATTACCTTGCTGCCTTCACTGGCGGTGCCTCATGAGCGCCAGCGTGATGGTGTCTGTTATTTACCGTGCTACAAGCCGGAGCCGAAGCGAACTGTTGCGCTGGTGTACCGCCCAGGATCTCCACTACGCGGTCGCTATGAACAGCTGGCGGATGCTGTGCGGGAACATATGCAGCACTATTTGGACAGTGCATTAAAACAGGCGGTTTAACCCATTAAGTGCCGCTACTCGGTAAGCTTCCCCCATCGTTGGGTAATTAAATTAAAGGTTGTATTAACGAAATATTCGATAGTATTCCCTTCTCCTTTTTGCTCCATTATGGCCTGGCCGATGTGAATAATCTCCGCCGCACGCTCGCCAAAACAGTGAATACCGAGGATTTGCCTGGTTTCTCGGTGAAAAATTTGCCTGGTTTCTCGGTGAAAAAGTATCTTCAGGCTCCCCACGTTCATGCCGACGATTTGTGCCCGCGCCAGATGTTTGAACTGCGCGCGCCCAACCTCATAGGACACTTTCATCACCGTAAGCTCCTGCTCGGTTTTCCCCGCGGAGCTGATTTCCGGAATGGTGTAGATCCCTGTCGGGATATCCTCTAGGTGTAGATCCCTGTCGGGATATCCTCTATCAGGTGTGCACTGGCCATCGCCAAAGGCAATGGCCAGCGCCGCCAATCGTCCCTGGTCGTAGGCCCCTGAAGCCAGGCAGGGACAGCCGATGACATCGTCCACCGCATAGATGTGTGCCAGCGCGGTTTGGTACATGCTGTTGACTTTCAACTGGCCGCGCCCGTCGGGCACCAAACCAATTTTTTCCAGCCCTCTTGCTGTACGCCCATTGGCGTACAGCAAGCAGTCGGCCTTTATCTTTTTACCGGATTTAAGATGAACAATGACGCCGTCAGCGGTACCCTACGATCGATTCGAACTCTTCGTTATGACGAATGACTACGCCATTGTTCCTACAATGGTAGGACAAGGCGTCAGACATTTCCTGATCGAGAAACGCCAGCAGGCGAACGCGAGTGTTGATCAGATCCACTTTTACGCTCAGGCCTCGAAAGATCGAGGCATATTCACAGCCAATCACGCCTGCGCCATAAATATGCGCCATAAATAATCACGTGCTGGGGCTCGTGATCAAGTTCCAGAATGGAATCGCTGTCGTAAATACGGGGAGGTGAAAAGTCTACGTTTGCCGGATGGCAGGGGCGTGAACCCGTGGCAATGATAATGTGTGCGGCCGTAAGGATCAGCATAGTATCTGGATACTGCACGGCAATCGTGTATTCATCGATGAAATGTGCCTCACCCATCGATGAAATGTGCCTCACCTGAAAATATTTCGCAATGGTTACGTTCGTAAAAACCCTGACGCATGCGGGTTTGCTGGCCGATGACGTTGTATGCGTGGCGCAGGATGTCGGAGAACGAGGAGTGAATAGGGAGTGCATTATCGCTGTACAGCGGGTTCTGGTTAAATTCGATGATGCGGCTGACGGCATGGCGCAATGCGACGGCATGGCGCCATGCTTTGGAGGGTATGGTTCCCCAATGCGTGCACCCACCGCCGACGTTGTTATATCGCTCGATGACGGCCACTCTGCACCTGGTTTTACCAGCCCCATGTGGCGCCTTCGCCGCCCGGGCAGGAACCAATAATAATGGCATCATAATCAAACGGTTGCTGAGTTTGTGCTTGCTGTGTCATGGTAGGGTAATCCTGTTTTTATACAAGCCAATGACGCTATTGTCACACTGCCACATTCATAACCCAATTGCTGGTATGACAATCCTCTATCTCTGCTGGTATGACAATCTGCTGGTATGACAATCCTCTATCTCATTTTCAATATGGCAAACTTTGTCTCAGTATGTCGCAAATAAAGTTTGCTATAGTGCTTTTCTGGAGAGGAAAGGGATGGTGTCAGCTGAAATGGGTGTCAGAGCACAACAAAAAGAACGCACTCGCCGTTCCTTAATCGAAGCTGCTTTCAGTCAACTCAGTGCCGAACGGAGTTTCGCTAGCCTGAGCTTGCGTGAAGTCGCGCGTGAGGCAGGCATCGCTCCCACCTCTTTTTATCGCCACTTCCGCGATGTCGATGAACTGGGTTTGACGATGGTCGATGAAAGCGGACTGATGTTACGTCAACTGATGCGACAGGCACGCCTGCGCATTGCCAAAAGCGGCAGTGTTATTCGCACATCGGTCGCCACCTTTATGGAGTTCATTGGCAATAACCCCAATGCGTTCCGTCTGTTGCTGCGTGAACGTTCGGGCACCTCCGCCGCGTTTCGTGCTGCTGTCGCCCGTGAAATCCAGCATTTTATTGCGGAACTGGCGGACTATCTTGAAGTGGAAAATCATATCCCGCGTGAATTTGCGGAGGCCCAGTCTGAAGCCATGGTCACGATAGTGTTTAGCGCTGGCGCAGAGGCATTGGACGTTGGGCATGAACAGCGGCGGCAATTGGAAGAACGCCTGGTGCTGCAATTACGCCTGATTGCCAAAGGGGCTTATTATTGGTACAGAAAGGAACAACATGAGAAGGAAGTAAATACTTCTGACGTGTAGCAGCGAACCTGAGGTGATATTTTTCCCTCTGTTAAGGCAGTACGCAGTAGGCGTCTCATCGTGTTCCTGAGTGTTTAAAACGTTTGAGTGTTGAAAACTACGGGAGACATCATGACAAAATACCCTCATCAAGAAAAAATACCCTCATCAAGAAAAAGGCACCCTGGTTTTGGTATTGCTCGCAGGTTTATCGCTCAATGGTTCATGTGCCCCGTTGTTCAGTTCAATTGTGCCCTTTTCCGTCATTCCGCTAGTTGCTCTGGTGCTTTTGCTTTCGGTTTACTGCCTTCACCAGCGTTACCTCAATATTAAGATGCCTGAAGGCATACCGCTGTTGGCCACCTCCTGCTTTTTATTGGGGTTGCTGCTGTATAGCGCATTGGTTCTCGTTGAGTATCCGCAGATTGGCTCCAACTTCCTGCCTTCATTACTGTGTGTCGTGTTGTTGTTCTGGATTGGTTTGCGGCTTTAAAAGCGCCGCCGGTAGACGACGCGACTGCGTCCTGATGATTGCATTTTCGCGATGAAGAGGGTGGTTACACCTTCTTCTCTAACAGCACGCCGCATTCCATATGATGGGTATAAGGGAACTGATCGAACAGTGCAGACGAGTGATACGGTGTGTCGTCGTGAGTTGGGTCAGGTTGTTGCACAGGGTTTCCGGGTTGCAGGAGATGTAGAGGATATGCGAGTAACCCTGCACCATGGACAGCGTTTGGTCGTCCAGGCCGCTACGTGGCGGATCGACAAAAATGGTGCCGCACTGATATTCGGACAAATCGATACCCTGCAAACGGGTAAATTCACGCTTACCCTGTAGTGCTTGGGTAAATTCTTCCGCTGCCATGCGGATAATCTGCACGTTATCAATCTGGTTCGCGGCGATGTTGAATTGTGCCGCAGCGACAGACGATTTGGCGATTTCAGTGGCTAATACACGATTGAAATTACGTGCCAGCGCCAATGAAAAGTTGCCGTTACCGCAATAAAGCTCGAGCAAATCTCCTGTTGATCCCGTAGTAGCCTTCAGCGCCCACTCCAGCATTTGGATATTGATGACGGCATTGGGCTGGGTAAAGCTGTTTTCAACCTGGCGGTAGATCATCTTACGCCCGGCGACTGGCAGGCGTTCATCAACATAATCTCTGTCGAGGCAGATTTTAGTTTTTGTTGCCCGACCGATCAGTTGCAGAGCGAATCCCCGAGCGCGCAATGCATCACGCAGAGCGCGTGCCTGCTGTTGCCACTCCTCATCTAACGCCTTGTGGTAAATGAACGTCACCACCACTTCACCGCTCATGGTCAACAGATAGTCAAGCTGAAACAGCTTGCGGCGCAGTATTACATCGTTGCGTAGTGCATCGATCAGAATGGGCATGAGTCGATTAATCAACGCACTGGCTGCAGGGAATTGATCGACTCTGATCCGCTGTTTGGTCTTCTGATCGAACATGATGTGGTAGAGATCGTCCCCTTCGTGCCACATGCGAAATTCGACCCGCATACGGTAATGACTTACTGGGGAACGAAACACCTCTGGTTCAGGCGCAGCAAAGGGTACTATCATCTGCCGTAGACGTTCCGTCTTTTCCGCAAGCAGGTCGTCATACTGTTCGATGGGCAGGTTTTCTGGCGTCATGGTGTTCTCGGCTTCAAAACGGTGAAAAGGTGAAAAAAAGAAGTTTACTGGCCGGGATTGTAGGGCATCTCGAAGGGATGTCCAGCGTTGTTGCTACGATAGAAATTTCACATCGCGGAAGTCTAGATATCCGTAAGCAGCCATGATGGCATAGCATGCTAGTATTACACTGTGTGCTGATGCAGTGTGAGTTAAAATGGAATCCAGTGAGAATCTGGAGCTGACGCGCAGCGGTAAGGGGAAGGGAATCGACAGCATTACATGCAGCCACTGCCTGCGGGTGGAAGTTGTCGTTTCTGATTGCAACAGCAATGTCACCCGAGCCCGAAGACCTGCCGGTTTATGTCGCAATGTTCACGATCGTCGCGCGCTATTGAGTGTGGTAATGCGGCATCCGCAATGTGATTTGTATGCTAACTACATGTAATTATGCTGCTGGTGGCGCTCTCTGCCACGGCTTTTTCTGGCTGGGCGCAGCAAACTTACAACAACACCATCGTGGTTACCGCTAATCGTTTTCAACAGCCGGTGAATAATGTGCTGGTGCCTACAACGGTGGTTACTCGAGAAGATATTGACCGCTGGCAGGCGAAAAGCTTGACCGATGTAATGCGTCGTTTGCCTGGGGTGGATATTGAGTAGAGTGGTGGGTTGGGACGACAGAGCACACTGCGTATCAGCGATACTGAGAGCAGGCATGTACTGATATTGATGGATGGTATTCGATAGAATCAAGCTGGTATCAGCGGCTCTTCTGATCTCAGTCAGATCCCACTTTTTCTGGTTAAAAAGATTGAATATATCCGTGGCGCACTTTCTGCGGTCTATGGTTCCGATGTCTGTAGTGGTCAACTAAAACTGGCCACGGGTTTAGAGTTTTTCCAGAACCGATTTCCGATTCGTTTGGTGGCAACTCACCGTTATAGTCGTGCAGTCTGAGTGCACTGTAATATCCCACGATATAGTCCGTTATGGAGCGGGCTGCTTCGGTGAAGCTCCCGTATCCCATTACCGGTATCCATTCATTTTTCAGGCTTCTGAAGAAGCGCTCCATCCCTACTCACTGTGGAACATTAGCCCTGATGGCCTGCCCCGGTTTTCAAAAGCTATTTCCAGCGCCTTAGTGGTCAGCTGGCTGTCCGGTGAGAACGATATTGCCCAGCCCACCGGTTTTCTGGCGAACAGGTCGAGAACAACAGCAAGGTACGTCCAACGTTTTCCTGTCCAGACATATGTCACATCGCCCCCCACACCAGGTTAGGTTCTGTGACGGCCAACTGGCGCTCAAGATAATTCGGTATGGCAACATGCTCCCGACCACCGCGTATATATCTGTGTTTCGGTTGCTGGCAGCTTACGAGCCTCAGCTCTTTCATGATTCTGCCGGCAAGCCAGCGCTCCATCCGGAAGCCCCTGAGCGTTGCCATTGCGGCGATACTTCTCTCCCCAGCTGAGCCATGACTGATGTTGTGCAGTTCCTGAATCTGGCTGCCAGCTCTGTACGCCTTCTATCCGGTTCATCAGGACGGCATTTCCAGTATTTATAGCTGCTGCGGTGAACCCTGAATAGCTGCTGCGGTGAACCCTGAACACGTGGCAGAGTGTGGCCACGGGATAACGCGCCCTGAGTTTTCTGATTAACGAGAGCCGTTCAGAGAGTCTGACATCAAGAGCACGGTAGCCTTTTTTATATTTAGTTTTATATTTCAATATGTTGTAGTTTTTTTTCTTCAGCGCCGTATTGCAATCTGTTCTGGAGTAATGGGAGAGGCTTTAGGTGTTTTTCCCTGCCGTTCGTCCCGTAATTGTCTGACCCAGCGAGTCATGGTTAAGAGGCTGATATCCATGGCTTTGGCTGCTTCAGCAATGGGCTAGTTCTGATCGACGACTAACTGAGCGGATTCACGTTTGAACTCTGCACTGAAATTTCTTTTTTCATTGGGCCACTATAGCTTTAGCTTTACAGCATAAACTACATGGTAAAGGCAAGAGACACGTTAGACGTAGAGGTTTTTTCCGTGAACTGACATACCGCTAGGCGACGTGGTTTTCTGGCCAAGTTTTGTTGCTACCATGCCAGTCAAGAGTGACGGCTTTAAAGGGTTTTTCAGGTTAGAGGAAGGCTTTACGTTGCGGATTGTCGTGTCGTTATGGACCAATATGGTGGTCACTCCTTTATCGAACCGGAAAGACTCCACATCTGACCACAAAATTTTCCCGATGCAGAGGGAAAAGTAAGAACACTTCGAGAAAAGTTTTTACGCTAACTTGTTGAACCTAAAACATATCGGGATTAGCAAGGATGAATAAGAACAAGAATTTTGCTCCTCTGACTGGACTCGAACCAGTGACATACGGATTAACAGTCCGCCGTTCTACCGACTGAACTACAGAGGAATTGTGTAAGCGGGACGAATAGAATATTATCGGTCGGCTGGCAGGCTGTCAACGGTAAATTCGCCCGAATTGTCTGATCGCTTAGGCTGTGTACAACCAAGACCAATTCTTCATCAATATAGCACGGGGGTCCGCTTGGTCACCTGCTGACAGGATTTTAATCGCGCGAGTGGATCTTGCTGATAGAAGCAACTAAAACAGCCATAAAGCGCAGGAAAACGTTCGAAAGAAGCTCTGGTGCGCTGAAGAAAAAAAACTACAACATATTGAAATATAAAACTAAATATAAAAAAGGCTACCGTGCTCTTGATGTCAGACTCTCTGAACGGCTCTCGTTAATCAGAAAACTCAGGGCGCGTTATCCCGTGGCCACACTCTGCCACGTGTTCAGGGTTCACCGCAGCAGCTATTCAGGGTTCACCGCAGCAGCTATAAATACTGGAAATGCCGTCCTGATGAACCGGATAGAAGGCGTACAGAGCTGGCAGCCAGATTCAGGAACTGCACAACATCAGTCATGGCTCAGCTGGGGAGAGAAGTATCGCCGCAATGGCAACGCTCAGGGGCTTCCGGATGGAGCGCTGGCTTGCCGGCAGAATCATGAAAGAGCTGAGGCTCGTAAGCTGCCAGCAACCGAAACACAGATATATACGCGGTGGTCGGGAGCATGTTGCCATACCGAATTATCTTGAGCGCCAGTTGGCCGTCACAGAACCTAACCTGGTGTGGGGGGCGATGTGACATATGTCTGGACAGGAAAACGTTGGACGTACCTTGCTGTTGTTCTCGACCTGTTCGCCAGAAAACCGGTGGGCTGGGCAATATCGTTCTCACCGGACAGCCAGCTGACCACTAAGGCGCTGGAAATGGCTTTTGAAAACCGGGGCAGGCCATCAGGGCTAATGTTCCAGAGTGAGCAGGGCAGCCATTATACAATCAGGCAGTTCTGTCAGTTGCTGTGGCGTTACCGGATAAAGCAGAGTATGAGCCGGCGCGGGAACTGCTGAGATAATAGCCCGATGGAGCGCTTCAGAAGCCTGAAAAATGAATAATGAATAGATACCGGTAATGGGATACGGGAGCTGCACCGAAGCAGCCTGCTCCATAACGGACTGTATCGTGGGATATTACAGTATACTCAGAGCGCACAACTACTATAATGGTGGGTTACCACCAAACTAATGGTGGGTTACCACCAAACCAAACGAATTGGAAATCGGTTCTGAAAAAACTCCAAACCCGTGGCCAGTTTTAGTTGACCACTACAGGTGCTTTCTGAGCACCCCCCCGAATATCTGAGCAGGTTACTGAATATCTGAGCAGGTTACTAATGAAGTTACATGCCCACTACCTTTACCTTGTTGCGCAAATAGCAAAGTTTGAATCAGAGTTAAATCAGTTAATTAAAACTGATTACACCGTTCAACGCATTATGAAAATTTCAGGTGTCGGGCCGATTACTGCCAGCTTGCTTTCAATCAAATCGGCGACGGAAAACAATTTTCATGCAGCAGGGATTTTTTGGCCTCTATAGGTTTGGTTCCCCGACAATACAGCACCGGAGGTAAATCGACTCTGTTGGGGATCAGTAAGCGAGGAGACAAAAATCTCTGCAAACTGCTGGTTCAATGTGCCCGTTCTTTCATGATGAGGTTGGGTCATCATGAGGGTAGGCTAGCCGAATGGGTTCGGGTTCGAGTGCAACTCAACAACAAGCATTCAAATATTGTTGCCTGCGCTCTGACGAATAAGCTGGCTCGAATAGCATGGGTAATCACGGTTAATATCAAGTCTGACGTATGCAGACCTGTCTGACGTATGCAGACCTGAATTGCTAGATGATTATTGAGTAGTTAAACAGATGATTATTGAGTAGTTAAACATTAGTTACCCATCTGGTTTTGCGAAGACTGATTATTGATGACATGAACGGCATATCAGCCTGATGAGAAACCTGATATAAAAAACGGCTCACCAAAGCCGAGGGGCTTGTTAGGTTCATCAGGCGCGGAACTCATCGTGGAGCGGGCATCCTTGCCCATAGAGACGCCGGATAGGAGACGCCGGATAGATTTAAGCAAGCCCACCATCAATCAAAAATCAGTGTTGCAAAAACGGGGGGGGGGGGGGGGGGGGGGGCCACACAAATTTTTTTGCGCTTTACCAAACGGTTTTGCGGCGGCTAGCGCAGTGGGTGGGGGTGGGACAGCGTGTTGTTCGGGGGGAGTGGGGGGGGGGGGGCCGGGGGGGGGAAGAGGGGGGGGG
>JBPESR010000005.1:0-147188 GCA_051710525.1 Symbiopectobacterium sp.
AATCATTAATATTATTACTGCCGTTGGTGACAGCGACGATTTCACTGAAATTAGGGTGATTGAAGGTCGTGATATGAGGTTTATTAAGTTGCATCATTCAATCCTCCGTTGGCTATCAAAATATTTTTGTCAAAATGATGCGTGGCATAGGGTTAAGTAAGGAAATAATCGGGTTAAGTAAGGAAATAATCGGAGAGAGTGGCAGGGTGGGTTCTTTACCCCCGGTAACCTATGTAGCCAATCTAACACAACCTATTGAAGCGGTTAGAGATAGCATTCAGCGTGTGGCGTTGCAGGTTTCAGACGACAGCCCATAAATTATAATGTGCTCACTTGACCGCTGGTCTAAGTATTTAACAATTTCCCCCTGAGTTAATTTCTGGAGCGCTCTGCATTGGTTCTGGGAATGGACTGACTGCCTGCAATCCCGTCCTCCAATTGCTTCTGGCTTACCCATTGGCGGCGTTGTTTGTCCGCCAATTTTGATGTTTCAAACTGAATTTTGATGTTTCAAACTGTAGTCGGTTGGTTAAAATAACCAACCTCATTGAAATTAATATATATAATAAGGTTTGTGGTGTTTTCCAATGATGAAACATTCCCTAACTCAACATTTCTAAGGAACGGATAAAAGAATTCACCCAACTATCTGAGATACTATCTCATGTCATCGTTTTGCATACTTACCTCACTGTTAAGTTAACTGACTTTGTTAAGTTAACTGACTTCCTGTGACCTGCTGCCAAGTTAATATGTCTGTCTTGCTTTGGTGGTAATGCATACTCCGTTTTCGGAGCGCTGTACCAGATGCGATGGTTAAGGCGCTTAACCATATCGTACGTTTCGGCGAAACGGTTAATTTGTTTTGTTCTCTGAACTTGCTCAGTAAGTTGAAATTAATTCGTGGCGCACATCTGCGCTTGAAAGCCAATTCAATTCGGGTAAGCGCCTTGCGTCTTACTGGCTTCTGCCCCGTATACCTTATCAATACGGGATGACACCAGTTCACGCTGGATGGCTTCTGCCTTGCGTCTGGCATGACGACGAATAGCGGCGTTGGTTTTATTAACAGGATTAACGATTAACAGGATTAACGGATTTATGGTAAATGATAGTAGCCATGCTCCCATCCAATAGATGGTTTTGGGTGTGGTGGGCTGGATAAAAATTATAGCCAACACCAGAGCCACCACTGGCTCACCACACCACTAAAACCATCTGGGCAAAGGTTCGGCGCGTTGTCAGTGCCTTCCGTAGAGCGCGAACTCATTTCATCGGCTCGTTGTAAACGATTACAAGACCGTGTGTCTCGATGTTGAAATAATCCTAATAGAATTGAATTAAGTCAATATCTATTAGCATTAATTGGCTTTTCTAGGCATAAGCATTAAAATCTAAATGTGATTTTTTTGTTTTATTAAATGTCTTAAGGTTTTTTTTTGTTGCAGGGGTTGATATTTATCATCAAATATAAAAGAATAGAAGAGTATTTATATAATAATAGAAGAATATTGGTTTATGCTGTAATTATGTACAGCTTTTTTTGGGTTGGAGATGTCAGTGATTGGGAGATAAGGAATGTCACTTGGATATGTGAGGGTAGGTCCTGGAGATTACCGCTGACGACCCGCTACGATTCGGATTGGTAGCGCGAAAGCTTATCGTTTCAGGTTTTTGCCTATGGTTTCAGGTTTTTGCCTATGTATACTATAATTCCGATGATACTTGCTAAATCACCGATTTCCATCAATGGAATCCTCTGGTCGGCAGACATCAAAAAAATCATTATCGCCTCCTGCAATAAACCTATACACAGACTCAGAATTGTGAACCTTGGCATATACGCAGTCATTTAACCAGGTATTTCGGTGCTATCGACAATTATAGTGGACCCCTCACTCATTTCACTGAAACCTGTCGAACGCCGCAAAACATATGCCTTGCAATTTTCGGATGCTACTTCTCGAGGAGCGATAGCATAATCTGCTGTTTTAACTGCTCCTTTCCAAATAGGAATTAGAGAAACTCTAGCAGAGTGATCTTTTTGCTGAGGAGTGTCATATTCTGTAGCTTCATCCTTTAGCATGGGTCCGGTATTCTGTAGCTTCATCCTTTAGCATGGGTCCGGAGTTCAAGGCAAGCCATTCTGGACGGATATTTAAAGCCATTGCAATTTCAACCACGTAGCCAGAACGTAGCCAGAGTTTTTGGTTTTTCCATCTAAGCCGGCTGCTTCGGCTAGCTTTCCCTGTGACATGCCCCGCTTATCCGTAGCAAGCTTTAGTCTTTCTGCGAGTGTTGAATGCGCTATTCATGGCTGAAAAC
Organism: Symbiopectobacterium sp.; assembly: GCA_051710525.1. Taxonomy (GTDB): domain Bacteria; phylum Pseudomonadota; class Gammaproteobacteria; order Enterobacterales; family Enterobacteriaceae; genus Symbiopectobacterium. The sequence continues at coordinate 2,326 of JBPESR010000005.1, forward strand.
ATATAGCCTTGGATATTGTCAGTCAAATATCTTGTAGTATTGATTTTTTAGACTAATTGTTATAAATTCTCTAATTTGAATCTTAATGGTATATTTCTCTATGATTAACACAGCGTTCCAAAAAGCTATCCAAGCTTTAGTCAGCCAGCAAAAACTGGCTTCGGCGGTTGGAATTAAGCAGCCAAATGTTTGGTGCTGGCTGCACAATAAAAATAAAAAGAGTATCACCAGAGAATGTTAACACTCTCGTTGAGGCGACTAGTGGCCTAGTTAAGGCGTACGGAATTCAACCGGATTTACCACAACTATACCCCCACCCGGAATAGGACGCCTAACTAGCAGTACCGCTCTTCACAACGGACCTTAGTCCTAAGAAAGCACCGACAACGTGGCGAACGAAATATCCCACAGTAACACAGTAACAAACTCACTGTGACTGGCTCACGGCTTCGCCACCTCTGTTGATTACAAAAACACAGGTGCCGTGTATCTACACTACACGTGCATCCGATAATACACGTGCATCCGATAACCTGTTTTTTTCAAAAGGGAAAGTATCACAAATGGAACGTGCAAAACAAGCAAAATTCTGCGGTTGAGTTTATTAGCCGTCACCTCGTTACAACAGCATATCAGGCCATTGTCCGGGTACGCCAGACCAACATCGCAAAAATGCTCGGTGTTGCCGATTCAACCGTCCTGCGCTGCTCAGAGAAGCTCACCGAGATGATGGATATCTTAGCCGCCAGTGGTGTGCAGGATTTTGTCTTCGAGGGAGAGAAGAAGATGCCGCTGGATGAATACCGCTATCTGCTTCGTTCAGCGATGGAGTTCGCTGAAGTATCAACTGGAAGCAGCTAAATCTGCATCAGGCGATGAATACCTTGTTGCTGCATAGGAGGGAAACATGATGCATGCACAAAAGAAAAAGCCGAACAATGTTCGAACACTTTTCCGGCTTAAAACTGCAACAACGAATTGATTTCTAGAGGAAATATGGCACAAAACAACCGAAATTTCAAGCAAAATGGCACGTATCGTCCTCATCCTGAACCTCAAATACTGATTCCGGAAGATGCGGCGAAGAAATTCGCCGAACTCTTCCGCCTGCAACAACAACTTTACCTGGCTCAGCATGAGCCCGAGGAGAAACGCAAATAAAAATAAGTAGAAAATAAGTAGAGTAGAATAGCAACTGACTGGGCCTGGAGTATGAATTTACCCTCATCACAAAAACTGTTGCTCCTGTCTCTTGCTGACCGGGCTGACGAACAGCACTGCTGTTACCCCAGCATACAAAGGCTTGTCAGTGACACCGGGTTGGAAAGGAAGACTATCGGCAAAGGCATCAATCAGATGATTGAAGAGGGTCTGATTAGCAATACCGGCGAGAGAAAATCTATGGTTACCCCCCATTTTTGCAACACTGATTTTTTACTATTTGTGCAACACTGATTTTTAACTAATGGTGTGCTTGCTTCAATCTATCCGGCGTCTCTGTGGGCGAGATGCCCGCGCCTCGGTGAGTTCCGCGCCTGGTGAACCTAAAAAGGCCCTCGGCTTCAGTGAGCCACTTTTGTCGTCAGGTTTTTCAGCAGGCCGATATGCCATTCATATCATCAAATGTCATCAATAATCAGTCTTCGCAAAACCAGATAGGTAACTGCTGTTTAATTACTAGATAGGTAACTGTTGTTTAATTATAGATAGGTAACTGCTGTTTAATTACTTAATACTCAGTCTGTTGATGTAGTTCTACATAACATCAGGCCTGATATTCATTGTGATTAGTTATGATTGACCAGGCTATTCGCGCCAGTTTGTTTGCCAGAGCGCAGGCGACAATATTTGAATGTTTGTTATTGAGTTGCCCTGAACCCATTCAGCAAGCCAGCCCTGCTGATGTTCAAGTCTCATTATGAACGAGCAGGCACATTGAACCAGAAGTTTGCGTAAATTTTATCACCTCGTTTACTTATCCCCAGCAGAGTCGGTTTGCCTCCTCTACTGTATTGTCGCGGTACAATACTGTATTGTCGCGGTACAAGCCCTGTGGAAGCCGCAAAATCCCTGCTACAGGAAAATTGTTTTCCATCGCCGAGCGATGATGAAAGTAAGTTGGCAGTAATCGGCCCGACCCCTGGAATTGTCATAATTCGCTGTGCAGTATCATCAGCTTTGATTGATTGATTGATTTAATCCTGATTCCAGCGCTGTTATTTGCTCGACAAGGTAAAGATAGTGGGCATGTAACTTAACCAGCAGACGGCTCAGGTATTCGGGGATTTCGTGCTCAGCCAGCACCAGAGACAGTCGCTTTATTACCACCTCGCCGATTGGCAGGCTTATCCCAAACTCCAGTAGAAAACCGTGGATCTGGTTAGTGGTTTTTACTTTATCTCTAATGGTTAGTGGTTTTTACTTTATCTCTAATAAGAGATTCCCTGACCTGATTGCTCGCATCGCCTGCTGAATCTCAGTTTTCGGCTGAACAAAACGCATTGACGGCCGGGATGCGGCTTCACATATCGCCTCTGCATCAACAAAATCATTTTTATTGCTCTTGATAATTATTGCTCTTGATAATTTTTATTGCTCTTGATAAACGGGCGCACAAACTGCGGAGAGATAAGTTTTGCTTCATGGCCGCTATCATTGATACGCTGCGCCATAAAGTGTGCCCCGGCACAAAAAGTGTGCTCCGGCACAAACTTCCATAACAACAACTGAGGACAGGCACGTCGTCAAAAACTGCATTAGCTTTGTGCGCGTAAACTTCTTACGCAGAAGCGCTTTACCTGACTTATCCTGGCGAATGTGGAAAGAATGTTTACCGAGATCGATACCAATAAGAGTAACGTTTTCCATGATGGCCTCTCCTGAAAGAAAAACACCCTGCCAGGGTACCGCTCACAGAGTGGGGGTGACCATCTCATTAGGCACCTGATAAAGGGTGCCTTTTTTTGATATGTAATTCTGCCAGTTTATCGTTTCGATAACGCCAGATCGTCATTCTGGTTGACGCCAATCGGATGCGCCAAATATCGCGTGCAATGTCCTGAGCCTCTTCCAGAGAGTGCATCTCATAGGTGCCGCACTGGAACTCGTTCAGCTCAGGGATTTTGCGTTGATCGGTCACTTTGAACACATCCTCCATCGCCGTGCTCCAGGCTTTAATCACGCGTTGCTCTGCCGGTGTGCCAATCAGGCTCATGTAGAATCCCGTGCGGCAGCCCATCGGAGATATATCTATAATTTCAACACCATCACCGTTGAGATGGTTGCGCATGAAACCGGCAAACAGGTGCTCCAGCGTATGAATACTGCACTCCGGCATCACCTCTTTATTCGGGCGACAGAAACATTCGGGCGACAGAAACGCAGATCGAACACGGTAATGGTGTCGCCATGAGGGGTTGTCATGGTTTTAGCCACTCGAACCGCCGGTGCTGCCATGCGGGTATGGTCTACGGTGAAGCTATCTAATAACGGCATGTCGCCACCTCCTCATAAAAAAATGACTTTTTTCATCTTTCCAAGAAACTTTTTGGTTCCCAACGAGTCATTTTTCTATGAAAGACGCGCATTTATCATCATCATCATCCCTATTTTTCAGAGAGATTTTTCGGCCACGGCCTATACCGTGGCCTTTTCTTTATCTTGTGTCCGCTCAAGCCTGAGTTGCAGCCAGATAGGCCTCGAACGACAGCGTATCTTGCGCTTCCAGCGCGCGCTGTTTTTGCCAGGCGCGTTCACTCTCGGCAACAAACTGCGCCTCCGTCAACACCGCTAAAGGCTCTTGACTGAGTTGCTCACGATAACGGTTTGCCAACGTCAAGCCAAGATTACCGCAGCCCTGCGCTTTCAATAGCGGCAAAAGACGCCCGGAGAACGTGTTTTCCAGTTTATCGAACCCTACGATCAGTTCGTTGCAGATCTGCTGATAATAGGGCTGATCATGTTCTCTATCCAGCACTTCTGCCACGCGGCACAGATCGCGGAACAAGGCATGTCCGACATCGGCCAATGGCTGCTGCCGCGTTTCACATCCCATACCGACGGTCAACCCAGGTTTACGCCCTTCCAGAATAATACGGTTCCAGTTTTTACTGGTACATCGCAGTTCGGCGCTATCCATTTCCGGCGCATCAGCCAATGCGCACCAGATCAGGAACAGATCGAGGAAACGCACCTGCTCGGCGCTGACCCCTGACGGCGTAAAGGGATTGATATCCAGTGAGCGTACTTCAATATACTCAATGCCACCGCGCATCAGTGCATCAGAGGGCGTTTCGCCACTGCGAGTTACACGTTTAGGACGGATCGGCGCATACAGTTCATTTTCGATCTGCAACACGTTGGTATTGAGCTGCAAGTAGCGATCGCCTTGTTTAATCCCCATCGCGACATATTCCGCTGACGGCGTTTTGATCGCACGCTTCAGTGCTGCCACATATTCATCCAGCGTATTAAACGTGATGCCCAGATTGCTCTGTGATTTGTTGGTGTAGCCCAGATCGCTTAAACGCAACGAGGTCGCGTAGGGAATATAATAGAGCCCGTTTTCACCACGTTCAAACGGCAATGCAATTTTACGCCCCTGCAAAAAAGAAGAACAGATGGCGGGCGATGCGCCAAATAGATAAGGAATCACCCATCCGAAACGGTAGTAGTTACGGATCAAACGAAAATAACCGGCGGATATCTCCCGCTTACCACTTTCAGCGTCAGCCACGCCCGCACGCGCTTGCCAGAATGCCAGCGGCAGTGAAAAGTTGTAATGCACGCCGGAAATAGTCTGCATCAACGCCCCATAGCGGTTTTTCAACCCCTCACGGTAGAGCGTTTTAAATCGGCCAACGTTCGATGTGCCGTACTGAGCCAGCTCGATATTCGTCTCATCAGGAATAAAACACGGCATGCTAAACGGCCATAACCGCTCAGAACCGATGTTACGCGCGACATAGCGGTGAATGTCCTGTAAGAATGCCAACAGGTAATCGACATCCCGATCAACAGGCGTAATAAATTCTAATAAGGATTCTGCGAAATCCGTTGTGATCCAGGGATGGGTTAATGCCGCCCCTAAATTTTCTGGGTGCCCTGTCTGGGCCAAATGTCCATTGGGCTGTACGCGTAACGTTTCGCGTTCAATACCGCGTTGAATCCCCTTCACCGCATCAGGGTGATGTTCAAGCCAGGTCAACGCTTGTGATATATCCGGGATCAAATTGACCTCCACCTGTTAGATGTAATGATTGTTCCAACATAATGAAATCGTAGTATCTCTACTAAAATATTGTGCTACACGTTATGACCATAAAGTCATTCCTTGTAATGCCACGATGGCCACCACAATATAACTCAGCGCTTTCCCGATACAGATAAAAAGCGTGGAGTACAACCACGGCATGTGTAGCCATCTCGCAGCCACGCACAGCACGTCGTCAATAACCGGTACCCAACTCAAACAAAATCGCCGCCGGACCATAACGCTGTAACCAGCGTAGCGCGGTTAACGTGCCGGTACGTAGTTTTGGCTGTGGCAGAATGCACCCCAACACTAGATTGGTCATGCCGCCCAGCGTATTGCCTATACATGCCGCCCAGCGTATTGCCTATAGTTGCCACGATAATCAGCGGCACCGCGCCGGTAACCTTCGCCACCAACGGTAACCTTCGCCACCAATAATAAAGAGAAGAGACCAGCAGCACTTTAGAGCTGCCGGATAATCCGGGAAATATAATAATGTCGCGCTGAGAAAACTACTCCAGAAAAGAGAAACCAGTCCCCAGAAGGCACTCACAGCGTTCGCACATCTATAACAGCCATGTTTGCACGCTGCGCTGCCTAAATACCAAAATCCGCATCTTCAAATACGAAGCAAGTTTCAGGCTCTACCTGCATGAGCTGGGCGCAACGCAGGAAGGTATCAGGAAACGGTTTATGGTGCAGTACATCCTCCGCGCCGACAATACCAACAAAGTAGTCGCGCAAGCCAAGATAACGTAGCAGCCTGTCAGCCAGATGGCGTGGGCTACCAGTGCCAACCGTCATAAGTTGACGTCCCTGATACGCTTTCACCACGTCAATCAAGGGTAGCGCTTAACCGTATCAAACAGCATCTCTTCCACCAGTGCCAGCTTTTCAGCTGCCTACGCCATCATTATTTCTTGAGCATCATAGGTCATGCCGTACTTGCCCAGAATGTTATGCCAGGCTACACGGTGTGTGGGCTCAGTATCGAGGATGGTGCCATCTATATCGTATCGAGGATGGTGCCATCCATATCAAAAATAAGACCTTGATAACGATCGTACATCATGACTCCGTGAATAGCGCAAAAGAGCGTAGTGTATTCAATGAGTTGATTACAGAGAAAACTCTCTGGTTTTGGATGTGGAGATACAGTGGCTAACGTTGATGTAAGATGCTCGTGTTGTGAACAGACAGCCTCTGTAAAAAACACGGTTATGGCAAAAGTACCCATCAGCTTTACCGTGTCAGTCATGTAAACGCACCTTACAGCTCGATTATTCCTATCGTGCCTGCCAACCGGGAATGACAAACTAAATCATTGAATTGGCAATGAATAATGCGGGTATTCGTGACACTGCTCGGGCGTTACATATTAGTATCAATGCCGTCCTGCGTACTTTAAATAAAAAACGCTCGCCGCGGAATGTAACAACACTGCCACTGGATAACCTGTAAATTCAACTGATTTGCGAAGTGGACGAGATGTGGTCATTTGTTGGCAACAAAAAACGACAGCGCTGGCGGTAGTATGCATGGGAGCCGCGTTTGAAGCGGATTATCGCTCATGCATTTGGCTCTCTAAGCAAGAAAACGCTGCGTAATTTGCTGAAACTGTTCTCGGGTTTCAGAGTGGCATTTTGGTGCACTGATGGCTATAGGGCTTACAACGACGAACTTCCAAAAGCAAAATACATTGTTGGCAAATTGTATATTCATCGGCACTTACATCGAACGCGAGTATTACGTTTGATGCTGTATCAACTTATTTTGATGTTGTATCAACTTATTGAATACACTTGATGTTGTATCAACTTATTGAATACACGATCCTGTTTTCTATAGGCGTGACAACCATGCTGCCGCCGCTGCTGATGCTTATTAGCATATTTTACATTAGCATATTTTACATGGGATCGATTATCGCTGAACCCGCCCGTGAAACGTTAAGCGCGTCACTAACGGATGCTCGTGCGCGCAGAAGTTACATGGGATTCAGCCGTCTGAGGCTGGCGCTGGGCGGCGCGCTGGGCTATAGCGGCGGCTGGTGGTTGTTTGATACCGGGCATCAGCTTCATATGCCAGAACTCAGAACTGCCGTGGTTTATGTTAGGCATAATCGGCTTACTCACGCTGGCAACCCTGTAAACGCTGGCGCTAACTGGCAATTTCTGTGCTTTCAGCGCTATCTGATAGCTAACCTGGGGCTAATAGGCAGTGTATATCTTCGTCCATTAGCCCCGCAGATTTTCTGCTAAGCTCAAGGCACCACTTCTATCGTTAAACAGCCATACTTCAGAAACACAGCACGTGCAGAGGAACATCAATGAAAAAATCAGGGATAGCCGCCGTTGCCGCAGTGGCGCTGGCGTTACTTGTTAGTGGCTGCGATCGGCTCACGCAATATTCTCTTAGCGAGCAAGATGTAAACTCTCTTAGCGAGCAAGATGTAAACCGTTATCTGCAAAAACATAATAATTTTAAAAAAACAGATCGGCATTCCAGGTATAGTCGATGCCACCATAGTGTTGAACGATCTCAGCAGCCAGATCGGACGTGCCGAACCGGGTAAAGTAACCCTGTTAGGCCATGCCAAGGTGGACATCAGTTCGTTGCTGGGCGCCCAGTCAGCGGATGCCGTGCTTACTTTGAAAGTACAACCGGTGTTTGATACAACTAACAGCGCCATTTACCTCAAAGAGATGGAGCTGGTGGATTATCAAGTGACACCAGAGAAGATGGATACCGTGTTCAAAACGCTGACTCTCTATTATCAGGCATTGAAGAACTATTTTGATCAGAAACCAACCTATGTGCTGAGTGATGAAAATAGCAAAACGGAAGCCTTAGCCAAAAAACTGGCAAAAGGTATTGAGGTAAAACCGGGTCAAATAGCCATTCAGTTGACCGATTGAACTTTTAGACCCTAAATAATTCGAGTTGCAGGAAGGTGATAAGTGAGTAAATCCCGATGAGCTTAAACAAGTGAGTGATTCGGGTGAATGAGAGCGACCAACGCACATGCAACTTGAAGTATGACGGATATATCAGGGCGGGTTTCCCCGCCATAATGAATCGATTTACGCGTCTGGGCTCTCCTGCGCGGCATTTCCATCTTCCCCTGCCTTGATCCTTAAGCCATGATGCAGCCAGCAGCAACGCGCCAAAATGGTCAACGCACCTTCTTTGAGCGGCATGCCGCGCTGTTGTAGAAAAACGCGAACAGCGTCTTCTTCCTCATTCTAGACATAGGAAGAGCGCCAGGGAGAAACCGCACCGCCTGTTCAATAAATAGCGCGTGATAATAGGCAGTTAATGCGATGAGATCAAAGCTCTGCTGCATGCGCTCTAGCAAAGCATCCTGATTAAGCGGCCAGTTTGGCTTGAGTTTGCCCTGTTCAATCATGGTCAACAAAGGGGTCACCACGGCATCGTCAGGGGCCCGATTAAACAGCGTACCGAGCAGCCGGCATACCAATGAGAATTCGTTCATGTCATACCTGTTGTTATTATGGCGATTAAGTGACAACATTACTAAATAATTACAAAGCCCCCAATTCTGCAATCGCAGGGCGACCTCGTTGTTCCAGAAAATCTAAAACGCGGCGCGGACTCACATTCAGTATACGTTCTTCCGGAAAATCAATTTCCTGCAAAATACGTTCGCAGTGAGTAAAATCGCCCAATGTGAACGCTATATGGGAATCAGAGCCAAGCGCTAGCCTCCCGCCCGTATCACGTACCGCCTCAGCAATGGCGCGACAGTTGGGTCCACTGCCCTTGCGTGAATCCATAAACGAGGAATTATTCAACTCAAGCGCTACGTCATAGTGCGCTACGGCGGCAATATCAATCGGATACTTTGGGTTGCCTGGATGACTGATGATATGCACATGGCCACTGGCCATGGTGGCAATCAGCGCCTCGGTGTGAGTAACAATATCCTGCGGTGGCAGCACCGGTTCATGAAAGCCGGCAATGACCACGTCCATTTGCTCCAGCAAGATCCCGGTACAGCAATGTCGCCCTGACGGTTTTTGATATTGGATTTAATACAGAGCAGGATGCCAACGCCATCTACCAATTGCGGCCACAGACGCATATTCATAAAGTGCCAACAGTGCAGCGCATCAGCCATGTCTGGACTATGATCGGTGATGGCAAACAGGCGGATGTTTTTCCGTTTAGCCTCTGCATATAATCATGTAGGGTGCTGTAGGTGTGGGTACTGGCGACAGTATGCATATGTAAATCGACGGGATACATGGTCTCTCCTGGCTAGGCATTTCACCGTCAGCATACCATTTCTCACTGACACTGGCAGCCTGCGCCGCAACCATAACGAAAAATTAACACACTGATAGCTTCCTATTTAAACTAAAATAGGTCAATAAATTAGAAAATTGCATTAAGTTTAGCTAAACGCACATTTTCTTGCATAAACTCATTGACGCTGCCCGGCGATTTACCTACATTATAGCGCCCATCGCCGCAGAATACTGATGGCGAACAATCTGATGAGGTGTCCGAGTGGCTAAAGGAGCACGCCTGGAAAGTGTGTATACGTGAAAACGTATGTATCGAGGGTTCGAATCCCTTACGGCTTGATAAATTGCAAATACGGCTTGTTGCGCAGAGCGCGAATGCACTGCAAAAATACATTCACTGCCATGGGAGGACATTCCATTTGAAATATCGATACCCGCACGACTGAGCATCAATATTGCTGAGAATAAGCTCTTTACAAGAGAATAAGCTCTTTACAAAAAACGCCGTTCTCTTGACCGTTTCCTTTCTCATTTAATAGCATGCTGTTGATTCGTCGCTATGCGACAAAATGTCTTCTGTCTGGGCGCCTTGACTTATCACACCTCGCTGCACGACACATTGTATATCCTGTGGCTTGCTTTAAAAGTAATAAAAACCTCCGCACATTTGCGGAGGTCATTTATTTATTAAGGTTTTTACCCCATATAACTTTTATTAAGGTTTTTACCCCAAGAGCTTGCTATTCTTTTCTTGGAACCAGAGAAAATAGGAATATTCTTTACAAGCCTGCGGCCGCACGCCAACAGCGTACGCCATCGGTTTCATTTAGCGGCGTCAGTAATTGGGACTGCCCACAATCAGCGCACGCATAAGGGCAAAGTTCTCGAAAAAAGCAGCCCTGCGGTAACCGTTGATTACTGGGTAATTCGCCCGTTTTCATCGCTTCTACAGCCTGTTTCAATAATGGCCTGTCAAGCCGAGGAACCGACTCCAGCAACAAACGGGTATAGGGAAGTTCAGGACACTGTGCGCCGTGCCTAATTCAACGATTTGCCCTAAATACATGACGGCTACACGATCGCTCATGTAACGAATAACCGAAATATTATGAGATATCAGCACGTAGGTAAGCTTACGCTGTCGCTGTAGCATCACCAGTAAATTCAGAATTTGTGCCTAAACAGAAATATCCAACGCTGACGTGGATTCGTCCAATAAAATGATATCCGGCTGTGCAGAAAGCGCGCGCAATGGCGATACGCTGGCGCTGCACGCAGGAAAACGCATTGGGCATGCGGTCAAGATATTCATGACGAATGCCCATTAACGTCGCCAATTCGCATGCCAGCGCTCTTTGTTACGTTTCACTGCCGTTCCCCTGTAACCAGACCGGCTCGGTAATAGTGCACCACACGGGCAGCCGAGGATCGAGCGATGACAGCGGGTCCTAAAACACCATTTGCATCTCGTTTGCCAGCCAGGAGCCAGGTGAACGCGCCTGCCCTGCGAAGGCGCTAACATCTCCATCAATACCTGTGACAAGGTACTTTTCCCGCAGCCGGACTCGCCGACCACTCCCAAGGTTTCACCATCGCTAATCGTCAGATCGAGGCCATTAAGCGCATAGACTTGTTCAACCACCTTGCCACGCCAGTTACGCTTTGCCGGGAAGCGAACGTGTACATAACACAGCGTCAATAAGGCGTCATTCATTCCTCCTCTGAGGATTCCAGCAGGCAACCTGCTGGGAAGATATTGCCAGTGTATGCAGTTCAGGACGTTGATGGCATCGTTCCGTTGCCGCGGTACAGCGCGGACGAAACGCACAGCCTTCAGGCAACTGCGGGTCGTGTATTCAATGAGTTGATACAGCATCAAACGTAATACTCGCGTTTGATGTAAGTGCCGATGACGTTTGATGTAAGTGCCGATGAATATACAGTTGTTGCCAATAATGTGTTTTGTAGAAGTTCGTCGTTGTAAGCCCTGTAGCCATCAGTGCACCAAAATGCCACTCTGAAACCCAAGAACAGTTTCAGCAAATTACGCAGCGTTTTCTTGCTTAGAGAGCCAAATGCATGAGCAATAATCCGCTTCAAACGCGGCTCCCATGCATACCACCGCCAGCGCTGTCGTTTTTTGTTGCCAATAAATGACCACATCTCATCCACTTCGCAAATCAGTTGAATTTACAGGTTATCCAGTGGCAGTATTGTTACATTCCGCGGCGAGCGTTTTTTAAAGTACGCAGGACGGCATTGATACTAATATGTAACGCCCGAGCAGTGTCACGAATACCCACATTATTAATTGCCAAGTTAATGATTTGGTCTGTCATTCCCGGTTGGCAGGCACGATAGGAATAATCGAGCTGGAAGGTGCGTTTACATGACTGACAACGGTAACGCTGATGGCCACTTTTGCCATAACCGTGTTTTTTTACAGAGGCTGTCTGTTCACAAAACGGGCAGCTTACATCAACTTTCCAACCGAAGAGAAAGCCAGGTTGAAACAGGATCTGGGTATGAATGCCAGCCCCGTGTGCTGCTGGCCGACAGCAGCAAGTACGGCGCCTATTCGTTATTTTGGGCGCCTATTCGTTGTTTTGCGTTACGCCGCTCGCGGCACTGACCGATATCGTCACCGACAGCGCGTAACCGGTGCAACTGCATTTAGTGTAACGTTTCGACAAACTGATCAATGCTCGCCGATCGGCCAAAATACCACCCTTGCACAATCGCATTCGGGCAGTGTTGCGCCAACATAAGCGGCTTGTTCCTGCGTTTCCACCCCTTCCACCACGATGCTGGCATCCAGTTTTTGTACCAGAGAGAACAGCACATCTGTAAAGGCGGCTTTGACTGAATCTGTGCCGATGGCACCCACAAAAATCTTATCTATCTTCACCAAATTGAATGAGAAACGGCTCAGGTAATCCAGTTTTGAATAGCCGGTGCCGAAATCATCCAGCGCGATTTTATCGCCCTTGCTGCTGCAACGATTGATGTGCAACCTCCGCACCTGCGGCGCGGTAGAGCGTTCTATCAGTTCTAAATTACATGCTCGCGCATCACTCCGTTGCGCTCGCACTCATGCTGCAAAAAGCGGTGGTAGTCGGGAGAGATGATGTCGCTAACCGCAAGGTTGATGCTGAGCGGAAAGGACGATGGCTGCGTCAGATAAGGCCGCATGTCCCGAATTGCACAGCGGGTGATGGCTCAGGTTAACTCATCGATCATGCCGTTATCTTAGGTGATGCGCACGAACACCTTCTGGAGAAATTTCCTCACCTGCGCCGCTGTGCCAGCACGCCAAGGCTTCAACGCCAATCATCGAGCGCGTGGTAAGGTTGACCAATGGTTGGTAGTGGGCGCACAGTTGATCGTTCTTCAGGGCTAGTTCCAGTTGGCAGGGCAGGGAGCGCCGCTTTTCACGGTAAAGTGAGTAACACAGCGTGAAGCTGCCGCCTAATACTGCCCCCATTAGAATGATGCCGGCTGCCCCCATTAGAATGATGCCGGCTATAACATACCAAGGGCTATATATCATCACTCCGCATCCTCAAACTGCGCCAGTACACAGATATCAAAGCTGTTTGAGCAGGTGAAAAAATGGCGTGTACCCAGGGTGAGCCAACCGTTTTTTAATCTGCTTAAGTCTTCTTTATGTGGGAGTGTCAGGGAACCTGAAAGTTTGGTAGGGGTGGTCGAGATTCTTATTGATTACGCTGGCGCTGTATCACTGTAGAGGTTGTGAATAGCGGTGAAAAGCAGTCGAAGCGGTGATCGTCGCTACGCCTCCGTTGCTGGCTATATATCGGCGGTGATCCTGGGGTCAACCAGCCTTTCCATAGCGGTCCACAGCTGTGTACCCGTCGATGTCGTCAGATCGGGCGGAAACAACGGGATAGGGGGATTCAGTCTTCCCCATCCCGCAGAGCAGATCAAACGATCGTTTTCGATGCGTCCCACGTCGCGCAGATTAAGCGCGTAAAAGGACAGCAGGCGTAGTTCGCTTAGGTCGGCATCGGAGCAGGGGACATTGCCCAACAATATGCGCTGCATGGTGTCATGACTTTCTTGCGCTACGGAGACCCCTTGCGCTAACACCTCTTGCGCGTAGCTCACCAAACGCTTTTGTTCTGACTGCGCAATATAGGATTGACCAATGAACAGCGCCAATACTGCGCTGAGCAGCATGAAAATAATTATTATGAACCATAATCCGGCATTGTTGGAGGATAGCATCGTTATTATCCAACCAATCAGTGGTGATGAACATAACTCGGCATGTGAATTCAGATATCGCATGAAGTTATCGGCCATGTCTACCGTGGCTTGAGAAAAGGCGTTTTAGTTTGCCGCATGACGCAATGTTTAACCTGTATGTGTTGAACCGGTTGCAAGATAACGCAGTGAATGGTTGTTATAACCCACTGAATACCGCCTCTATCCCCTGCCATGCTATCGACATTACTGAGAATGATAATTATAAATGCCGATTTTCAATTAGGGTAATTTTTAATTAATATAATTTACTTGAAGTCTTAGGTTGTTTATTATTTATTATATAAATATTTGTATCGACATCGCGCGTCGGTACGTTTTTTTTTGGCAACGTGGGGGATGCTGCCGCAGGTGATCCCCGTTGGGATTCGGCGTATGGTTAGCGAAGCATTGGGCGAAAGGGAGATAGGGAAACAATGGTAATGATTGATATTCACATCAAAACGCTGGTTGAGCGCGATCCGTTCATGGCCTGCCTGGTTGCGCTGCATGACGTGACCTAGTTTAACCCGGAGAGCACCATGCTTGCCGAGGGATTGTCCTACGTCGGGCTTGGACTCGCTGATGTGCAGGCGATGGATGCGTGCTTACGCCGTTTTGCTCCCCATCTCTGCCAGGTTTTTCCCGCGTTGGTAGCGAGTGAAGGCATCATTGAGTCCGATATGGTTGACATCGTCGCGACGATATGGTTGACATCGTCGCGATGCAAACCGCGCTGGATGCACGATACGATAAGGCATTGCCCGGTAAACTGTGGCTGAAAAAAGATAGCCACTTGCCGATTTCCGGCTCGATCAAGGCTCGCGGCGGTATCTATGAAGTGCTGGTACACGCTATTATGAAGTGCTGGTACACGCTATGAAGTGCTGGTACACGCGGGACAATTGGCGTTACAGGCGGGATTGATTGCCGCCACGGATGATTATCGTCAACTGGCGAACGAAGACGCGCGGCACAGAACGAAGACGCGCGGCACATCTTTAGCCAATACCGCATTGCCGTGGGCAGACCGGCAATCTCGGTATGTCGATCGGGATTATGGGGGCGACCTTGGGCTTCAAGGTTTCGGTACACATGTCGGCGGATGCGCGCCAATGGGGCGGATGCGCGCCAATGGAAAAAGGACAGATTGCGCACACGGAGTTGACGTCGTGGAATATCAACAGGATTACGGCGTCGCAGCAGTTGAACAAGGACGCAAAGCCGCACAGGATGATCCCTACTGCTTTTATTTGTCTACTTGCCGTGCGGTGTGGCGTTCGGTCTGAAATTGGCGTTTGGCGATCACGTGCACTGTATTTTGCTAAGCCAACGCACTCACCCTGTATGCTGCTGGGTGTGTACACTGGCTTGCACGATGGGATTGCGGTGCAGGATTTGGGCATCGATAACCTGACGGCTGCCGATGGTTTGGCGGTAGGACGACCATCCGGTTTTGTTGGACTTACCATGGCGCGACTGATTGACGGTTATTACACGCTGGGCGATGACGAAATGTATCGCTTGCTGGCGATGCTGGCGCAAACCGAAGCGCTTTGTCTGGAAACCTCGGTGTTGGCCGGAATGGCCGGGCCGTGGAGCGTGGCAGGCAACGCGGAATATCTGTCGCGTTTGTCGTTATCTGCTTCGGAGATGCAACGGGCAACGCATCTGCTGTGGGCGCCGGGTGGTGGAATGGTGCCTGACGCGGAGATGCAGAAATATCTGGCGCAAGGGGCGAAATAGCCCGCGCCAGATGCCTCGTTTACTTCATGCTGGCGGCAAGGGTGTCCACATTGTGTTTGAACGCAGCGGTGTAGCTGGCGGCCGGGCCGTTGCTGTCGGTTAATGCTTCCGGGTAGAGTTCACCGCCCGGTTGTGCGCCGCTGGCGTTAGCTATCTGTTTCACCAAACGAGGATCGGTCTGGTTCTCGATAAAGTAGCTGGCGACCTTCTCTTGTTTGATCTGGCGAATAAGCTCAGCAACCTGCTTGCTGCTGGCCTCCGCTTCCGTTGAATAACCCAGCGGTGACAGGAAGGTTACGCCATAGGCCTGGCTGAAATAGCCAAACGCATCGTGGCTGGTGAGCACTTTGCATTTTTCTGGCGCAATGGCGGAGAAGGTTTTCTTGGCATAATCATCCAGCGCCTGAAGTTGCTCAATATAGGCTTTTCCCTGCTGGCGAAAATAGTCAGTATCCAGCGGTGCTGCGCTAGCTAGCGCATCTATGATATTCTGCGCGTAGATAATCCCATTCGCTGCGCTGTTCCAGGCGTGCGGATCGGTCTGGTTTTTTCCCTCTTCTCCCTCTTCTCCCTCTTCTCCCTCTTCTCCCTCTTCTTCCATTGCCAATGTGTGGATGCCCTGCGAGGCGGTCACCACTTTCCCTTGATAACCGGAAGCGGATACCAGACGCGTTAACCAGCCCTCCATGCCTAGCCCGTTAACAATAACCAGATCCGCGCTCGCGAGCGTTTTGCTGTCTTGCGGCGAGGGTTCGAATTCATGGGGATCGCCGTTGGGCTTGACCAAATCGGTGACGACGATGCGATCGCCGCCAATGTGGCTGACCATATCGCCTAAAACGGAAAAGCTAGCGACAACCTGTAACGGCTTCGCCATCACAAACGTGCTGAATAACAGACTGGAAAGTGCCAGTGCGATAATAGGATATTTCATGATGTCCTCATTGATATTTCATGATGTCCTCATTGATAATATGTGGACAATATTAGCGGCGCAGGCGAAGCATGCCGCCCTCAGCGCCGAAGGCGACCGAGAACGCGAAAAACAGCGTGGCGGTCAGAATGATGGCAGACCCCGCGGGCAGTGAGGCATAGTAGGACCATTGCAAGCCGATAAGGCTGGACGCGATGCCCACCAGCACCGAGACCGCCAGCATGACGGGCAAGCGCGCTGTCCAGAAACGGGCGCAGGTCGCGGGTAGCATCATCATGCCGACCGTCATCAGCGTGCCCAGCAGTTGAAACCCTGCCACCAGATTGAGCACCACCAGTGCGAGAAATAACGCGTGGATCAGCGTGCGCCCTCGCGGTGAGACGAGCTGCATAAAAGTGGTATCAAATGATTCGATCACCAGCGCACGATAGAGACATGTCAACAGCAGTATTGAGACCGAACAGATCAGGCCGATATCGATCAACGCGCCGCGATCGACCGCCAAAATTGATCCAAACAACACGTGCAGCAGATCAACGCTGGAGCCGCGCAGTGACACTAACGTCACACCGAGTGCCAGCGAACCCAGATAGAGCCCGGCGAAGCTAGCGTCCTCTTTTAACGCCGTGTTACGACTGACAAAACCGGAAAGCAGCGCCACGATCAGCCCGGCGATAACCCCCCCGGTCCCCATTGCCAACAGCGACATGCCGGAGAGCAGATACCCGATGGAGACGCCAGGCAGCACCGCGTGCGACAGCGCATCGCCGATCAAACTCATGCGGCGTAGCAACAAAAAGCAACCCAGCGGCGTGGCACTAAGCGTGAGCGCTATACATCCCACCAGCGCGCGCCGCATAAACCCGAACTCTACCAGCGGTGAAAGGAGACTTATTGTCATCATACTACCGTCCTGATCCGCACCTGCGTGCCATGGGGGGCTGAGTGTGCCGAGGTGAATATATCGTGGGTTGCGCCCCAGCGATGGCCAGCGGCGCTGAGCTGTAGCACCAGCGGAAAATGGCGGTCGACAATGTCACGATCGTGCAGCACAGCCAGAACGGTGCATCCTTGCTGATTACGTTGATGCATCAAGGCCAGCAGAGCCTGTGTTGTTTCGGCATCAACACCGGTAAACGGCTCGTCCAGCAGCAGCACCGGAGCGTCCATCAACAGCAAACGGGCGAACAGGACGCGCTGTAGCTGGCCTCCCGATAGATGACTGATAGGACGGGTGGCGAACGCGGTCATTGCAACCGCCTCCAACGCGGCATACGCGTTACGCCGCCAGAGACTATTGAGGCCACCGAACAGGCCGCGCTGCGGCAGGCTGCCCATCAACACCAAATCCATGACGCTCAACGGAAACTGGCGATCGAACTCCGACAACTGTGGCAAATAGCCAATGCGTGGCACGGCGTTGCCATCGTGCGTCAACGATCCTGCCAAGGGAGGAATCAGTCCGGCAAGGGTTTTTAACAGCGTCGATTTGCCACTGCCATTTTCACCGACGATGGCCGTCAGTGAACCTGCGCTTAAGCTGCCACTCAGCGTGCCAAGCGGTGAAGATGCGGTGTAGCCGAAGGTGAGGTTATGCAGCGCGATCATGGTAGCGATACCGCCCAGGCGACCAGCGCCCATAATAATGCCAACAGCGCCAGCGCAATACTGATACGCGCCCAGACGGAAAGAGAATAGAAGCTCACTAGTGAGTGCCATACAGAGAGAAATTTATTATTATATTATAACATAATAATTCAAATGCCAGCAGAAAGACGTAAGAGAATGTGACATGGAGGCTTTGGCCCGTGTCTGCGTGCAAATATTCTTATGGTTGTTTGTAGAGATAAGCGATAGGAAAGAGGGGCTGATGCATTGAGTAATTTTTTGCTAAAACCGTCTATCGTGAGCCTCGCAAACACAGGAATAATGAAGGAACAATGGCAACATTAAAGGATATCGCGGAGTGTGTAGGCGTCTCTATCAGTACGGTTTCTCGTGTATTACACGGTACTGCGCCTATCAGTGCTAAAGTCAAACAGCAGATACTGGCGATTGCCGCTGAATAGGGCTATCCGCTGCATACTGAATAGGGCTATCCGCTGCATAAATAATTAGCGAAACCTGTGGCCGAAGTCTTGAATCCCTTGCGCCATGTTTTGTTGGCAGCGCCACGCAACCTGATGCTGAAAGTGACTACAATCTGGTTTCCTTGTCATTGACCAATGCACTCAATACATTGTGTGCGCAGCGTAATATCCGACTGCGTCCATTTCCCTCGGAGCATGACGCCATGACGGAAGAGCAAATGAGTTCGTCGCTGCAAGGTATGCGGCAGAGTGGCATTATGATCGTCAATGACGAGCGCATCCCCTTGTTGCAGACGGTGGTGAAAAGTGGAATACCAGCCGTGCTGATCAACGGTAGAGATCCCGCCATGCGTTTAAACCGCGTTACCCACGCTATGCCGCCGCAGCCTGTGCCGTTCGTCATCTGATAGAACATGGGCACCGGCGAATAATTCTGCATTTAACCTGGTCGTCTTGCATCACTATTAAGCAGCGGGAACACTATTAAGCAGCGGGAACGCGGCTACCGTGATGCCTTGCTGGAGGCAGGAATTGCTGTCGATGAATCACTGATTTTGGTTTGCGATTTTTTGCGCGGCGGACAATCAGGCGGTGGGCGTGGTGGATGCGCTGGTGTAGCGTGGCATTCGCGTTCCAGATGATATGTCGTTGGTGGGAATGGATAATATTTTGCCACTGGATATGCTGCCGGTGTCACTGACCACGGTGCACATGCCGCTTGATGCGGTTGCCAGAGCCACACTGCAACTATTAACCCAGCAATTGGTTCTCGCACAGTCGCTGGGGGTGACATAGCATGTTGAATTGGTCGGGCATTTGGTGGTGCGAGAATCGGTAAAGTGCCTAAACACGCTCGCTTGATTGCCCACTAAAATTGTGCGGCGGTGGCCTCGACCAGCGCATTTATTGCCAGACGCAAGCGGGCAACATTACCGGTGTTGCCCGCCATAGAGCATGAATGGGCAAATGTCCGGCAATAACTTCGTCCAGAACGCTAACCAGCACGCCGCGCTCGAGTTCCTCCTTGACTAACCAGTAGGGCACTCTGCCGAGGCCGTATCCCGCCTTGATGGCGTTAACGGTCAGCAGTGCGCCATCCAGCAATAAACGGGTATCAGGTGTCATCACTCGATGTGTGTGTCATCACTCGATGTGTTTTGTCCGTCAACTGAAAATGCCAGGGGGCGGTGTAGCCCTCTTTCAGCGTACCATCAAGATGTAGTGATGGAGATCGTCTATGCCGTGAAGCTGTGGTGACTGAGCAAAGTAGCCTGGTGTGCCGCACAGGACGGTGTGTATTCAATTAGTTGATACAGCATCAAACGTAATACTCGCGTTCGATGTAAGCGCCGATGAGCCTATCGTTCATTTCCATTTCCGATGATGTTGAATACCTCAACGTCTTACGATTGAGGCGTTTCAATCGGTTGCGCAGCGTCAGTCGGTTGCGCAGCGTCAGATTTTCTCGCTCAATACGCTGTGTATACAGTTTGCCAACAATGTGTTTTGCTTTTGGAAGTTCGTCGTTGTAAGCCCTGTAGCCATCAGTGCACCAAAATGGCACTCTGAAACCCGAGAACAGTTTCAGCAACTTACGCAGCGTTTTCTTGCTTAGAGAGCCAAATGCATGAGCGATAATTCGCTTCAAACGCGGCTCCCATGCATACCACCGCCAGCGCTGTCGTTTTTTGTTGCCAACAAATGACCACATCTCATCCACTTCGCAAATCGGTTGAATTTGCAGGTTATCTAGTGGCAATGTTGTTACATTCCGCGGCGAGGTTTTTTTTAAAGGACGCACGACGGCATTAATACTAATATGTAACGCCCGAACAGTGTCACGAATACCTGAATTATTCATTGATTGATAAGTCAATGAGTTGGTCTGTCATGCCCGGTTGGCAGGCACGACAGGAATAATTAAACTGGAAGTTACGTTTACATAACTGACAACGGTAACGGTAACGGTAACGCTGATGGTCACTTTTGCCATAATCGTTTTTTTTACAGGGGCTGTTTGTTCACAAAACTTTACAAAGGCTGTTTGTTCACAAAACGGGCATCTTACATCAACGTTAGCCACTGTATCTTCAACCAACGTTAGCCACTGTATCTTCAACGTTAGCCACTGTATCTCCACATCCAAAACCGGAGAGTTTACACTGTAATCAACTCAACGCATCAACCGCTGGGTTTTCATAGTAGGAACGATTGCCCGGTAACCCTTTCTTGTTGGATTCAAACCAGTAATTCATGAACATGTACGGATCAATTCATGAACATGTACGGATCGGTGAAATGAGGGCTCCAGTTACCGATGGCAATATCAAAGTCACCCTTGCCAACCCGTTCGCGCAGGGGTGGCGTTTGCCAGTTTTTCCAGACTGACATTCACCCCCAGCGATTTCAGCGTTGCATGGGTTGAGATGGCAATGGGTTCCCAGGAGGGATCGTTATCCGAAAGGTTAATTGCTGCGGCTTTTGCGCCACCTTTCTCATTGCCGCCTGTTCTTTTTCGTTGTCCAAGCTGTACTGCATGGCATCTTTGCCTTGTCATAGCCCCACATGCCTTCTGGAATCGGGCCACGCATCTGCTTGCCGTTTCCGCCCAGAATCCCCTTCATCATGCCCTGATAGTTCGTGGCCCATGAGATAGCACGAGGCAGATCAACCTGGCTCAATGGTCCTTTCCCATTATTTAGATAGAGATAGGTCACGCGCAGCGACGGGTGTTCCTGTACTGACACGCTGTTTTTTGCCTTCAGCGTGGCAAACTGATCGACCGGTAGCGACTCAGCAATATCAATATCCCCACTCTCCAGTTGCAGCGGCGCGTGGCACTCTCACCAATGATTTTGACCGAAACGCGTTTAAACGCGGGCGCGCTGCCGCTGTAGTGGGGATTTGGCACCAGCACCTTTCTGCCAACGCTGGATCTGATAAGGCCAGGAACCGGCAGTATTTTCCGCTAACCAGCCCTTACCTTCATCGGCTCTGTGTTTGCTCAATAGCGCAGGGTTAAAATATAATAGAGGCACCGTCATTGGCCAACGGCGCAAAGAGTGCACTCAGCGTAAAGCGCACGGTATGCGCATCGACCGCTTCAACCTTCAAACCTTCAAATCGCTGGGATAGGCTTCGGCGGACCCATGACCGATCTTGAGCAGACGTTCAAACGATATTTCGACTGCCTCGGCGCTGACAGCGCTGCCATCGGCAAATTTTGCCTTGGATCGAGTTTTAAGGTCCAGGTTTTTTGGTCTGGAGACGCTTTCCAACTCAGGGCCAAATCCCCGGTGACATCGGTAGCGACTTTGCCGTTTTGTACTGCACCAGCCAGTGATAACAGGGATAAGTGATGGTCCAGTCGTTATTCACGATAGTGACCGCAGGATCTAACGTTATCGATAGTGACCGCAGGATCTAACGTTTGTGGATCGGCGGCTTTGCCGATCACCAGCATATCTTTCTTTCGGCACCGCAACCCAGGCAGGCAATATGGCAGCTATTGCGGTAGCTAACAGCAGAGGTCGTAACAATGCAGTATGGTGCGTCTTCATGATTCAGCTCCTGGTGATAGTCAAACGGTTCGCGCAACGCGCATCAATCAAACAGCCGTCCTACTGTTGGGCAAGGTGCAACCAAACCGATCGGGCAACAGCGGATAACGGTCAGCATTCCGGATAACGGTCAGCATTCGGCAATTCAAAATGCCACCATTCCGTTTCAATCCCGACGAAGCCACCCGCTGCACGGCATAGGGTTGCAGTCGGTTACGTTGCACGACGACGGGCAACGCCGCACACCAAGCATGGGATTTTTCATTCATCTCGTCGAAATCGGTGCCCATATCCAGCGTCTTGCTCTGTTCATCCAGCAGCGTGACATCCACCGCCACGCTGCAACTGTGGTGCGAACCAATCGCCAATGAGGCGACAAAGCGCGGATCGGGACAGGCATCCCACAGGCGTATTTGTGCCGCATGGGGACGATAAGCATCAAAGTTGCAGCCGATAGCCGCTCTGTTCGGCAACAGCGACACTACGTGCCAGTCCCCGTGCCGCATCCGGGTACAACAGGCAAAGCGCTTCGGCATAAATGGGATGACCGGTCAGGTTATCCGCCGTGGCATATTTCATATCGAAAATCAGTTGGGGTAGCGTCTGCGCCAAATCCATCAGGTCAATAACATCCGTCATGTGTTGTCCTGTTTACTGTTCAAATTGGCCAAATTCTGTTTGCAAAGCGCGGTTGAGCGCCAGCCTCGCCGACAACTTGTCACCTAGCTGCTCCACCACCGCAGAGAGCAGCAGGTTGAACAAGCAGGTAATCGGTGCCAGCGAATCACAGAAATGGCCGGTATCGGTTTTGACTCGCAGCAAATCCATCGGGTAATCACGCGCCCAGGGGCACCAGAGATCGGTAACCAGCGCCAGCGGGATCTGCCGGTCGCTGGCGGCGCGGCAATACTGTCGGGCTACGGTGGAATAGGCGCGAGTATCGGTCACCACCAGAGTATCGGTCACCACCACATAAGGGCGTTGGTATTCTGAATTGAGCAACTCCACCCAGGTACCAGACAGTCCATCGACATAGTTTACACGGGGGCGCAAATATTCAAGATGACTAAAAAACGCGTTGGCAATGCCGCGCGTAGATTCGATGCCGAGAATAAACACCGCTTCTGCCTCGGCCAGTTACTGACTGTTGCTGACTAATGCGCGCGAAAATCTCCGTTTGCGCTAGGCGATAGACGTCCTGAATGGCATCAACCTCCAGACGCAAAAAAAAAAAAAGGGTCTGAGGCGATTCTAGAGGGTACGTTGCATCCAACCGGTCGATGACGCCCCAGGGGCGGTAATGGGCCAGTGCATCGGCGCGCAGACTGCTTTGACATCCTCCAGATTGCGATAGCCCAGCTTGCGCAGATAGCGCCCCACGGTAATTCCCGTCGTACCGGTATAACCAGCGATGCTATCCGATAATTCAGATGGTATCTGTGCCAGATTATTCAGCAACCAACCGGCAACACGCTTACCGCTGGGGGGGTCTTGCTGACTGAATGACGCTTCGATGCGTGCGATAAGATCAATGCGCACATTGGCGTCAGTGTTAGCGGAATTGGCGTCATCTTGCTGCATGTTAGTGCCCTGTCATTCGACGTCATAATGTTAGTGCCCTGTCATTTGACGTCATAATATTATTATGCGATTAACATTGCAGTATCTGTGCCAAAAATAACAGATTGATATTTATGAAGAAGATGTTTCCTGGGGATTATTAAGGTACAGTGCGCCATCATGCACACTGCGTGCAAGCAAATGCATAAAAACAATGCCAGGAAATAAGCGATAAATCTTTAAATTACATACATAATATTGATAAATCTTTAAATTACATAATATTATATAATATTTTCCTATCGCTGCCAGCTATTCGCTGCGTTGAATCTGCGCGGCAATGGATTGAGCAACCTGCTGCCAACCTTGTGCCAGCGTTGTCACCAACGCATGATAACCATCGTTGTTGACTAGCAGTACCAGATTAAACGGCTGGCGCAACAGTCGATCGCCGCGGTGCAATGTCTACTCCCCTTGCACCACCGCTTTTCCGTCGTAGCGGCAGTGGAAAGCTTTCACGGTAACAGCCAGTTCTATTGCATCGCCTTCCTGGAGGTTATCTGGTTTAACGAAGCGAGCGTCTTTTTCAACTCACGTAGTGTTGACTGGCTCTCTGCCAGCGTTTTGGTCGCTTAGCTCACCATTGGCGTTAACGGCAGGTCGTTGACCTTATCCAACACCGCCATCAGTTTTTGCTGGATTTGCGACAAACCGCCGCCCATGGTTGGCAATACCGGATACCCATCAACCACTCGCAGCGGTCCTGTACTGTTACCACATGCTTTTCGGATAAAAGTCGAGATCGATAAACAAGGCACCGGTCAGCAGATTAGCGTTTTCAATGAGACGCGCAGCCCCATAGCCTGTGCATCGGCTAGTTGTTTCTGGTAATCAAACAAACTGCTTACCGATGATCTTTTCAAAACGTGCAGGTTCAACGCGGATCAGCACCGGAATGCGATACTCCATGTTAATATCTTGCTTGAAGTTGGTCGTCACCAACGTCGCTTGAGCGACAGTTACCAGACGAATGCCACGGACTCCCACCGGTGCCCCCACCTGCAATCCGCGGATGGATTCATCAAAGAATATCACATATTCTTTAAAGAACATCACATATTCTTTGCCGTGTAGAACGAATCCTGAATACTACGTTCGTTATCAACCAGCTGATATTGCGCACGATCTTGCATGCGTTCACCCAGATCCCAACCGGCCGGCACGTCAAAGCTAACGCCGCCACTGAATAAGGTGGTCAACCAACGATCCCACTTCCATCCCATTTCCACCCGCATACCCTGCGCTGACATATCCAGCGTAACGCCGCTGTCTTTCCAGAAACGGACATTGCTAGTCACTAGACTGTCGTAAGGTGCGGTAATAAACACCTGATAGCGCATTTGGCGCGCCTTGGTATCGAACTCGCTGGTTTCAACCGAACCGATGCGGTAGCCGCGAAACAATACCGGAGCGCCAGCGTTCAGTTGGCCCGAACGTTCGCTGTCGAGCAAAATGCGAATCCCTTTGGCATTCGGTGGCGCCAGTAGCGGCGAATCTGGCATTCGGTGGCGCCAGTAGCGGCGAATCCAGCAACGCAAATTCACTACGTGCTTCACCGCTCACCCCCGGCTGAAGTTCAATAAACGCGCCAGACAGCAGGGTACTTAGCCCGGAAACCCCTTCTCGGCCAATCTGCGGTTTCACCACCCAGAATACAAAATCATGGCGCAGCAACTTGCCCATACCGGAATGCAAGCGAGCCACAATCTCCACCTGGCGCAGGACTTCACTCAACACGACACTTTCCACCACCCCGACGTCCACACTGCGGCTTTTAATGGTGGTTTTACCGGCCAGAATTCCTTCGGCACTCTGCACCGTTAGCGTGATCTGAGGTCCCAGGTGACTGAAATGGTAAAATGGTAAAATAAAATCCAGGCTCCGATCAGCACCGCTGCAATGGGCACAATCCATACGGGCGACCAGCGTTTAATCCGGGCGACCAGCGTTTAATCGCTTCTACGTTTGCGGCAAAATAATTATTTTTCGCCAATGGCTGATCCAGCTTGATCATTATCACGCTGGCGATCCCAGAACAAACGGGGATCAAACATCATAGCGGCAAATATGGTCAAAATGACCACCAGAGCGAACAACACCGCGCCGATTGCCGAGTATACACTCATTAACTGGCCGATGCGCACCATGGCAGTCAGTACAGCAATGACAAACACGTCGATCATAGATCAACGACCGACAAATTCCACCATTTCATATACCACGTGCAGACGTTCATTGTCCTGACGTCCATTACCCGCCGCATTCCAACACAACCACGCCACCGCCAGCATTTTAAGTGATGGCACCATCATACTGGCAATGAAGATCACCAGCGCCACCGGATAAAACCCCATCCCCCACAGCAGAATCACCCCCGACATAACGGCGGAGATTTCACTACTCCCCAACGCTTCGGCGATCATGATCGGCAGCAGATTCGAGGGAACATAAAGCAGCACGGAGGTTAACAGAAGCGCCAGCGTCCATTGCATGCTATTTTTACGTTGCGCATGGCCGTGGCGATGACAACGCGGACATTCCCACTGATCGGCAGGCAATATCGCCGTACAGCAGGTGCAGGAGAGCAGCCCTTGCGCCAAACCCGATCGCCCGGTCTGCGGTACTGCGGTACAAAGGGTAACGGTGGCGCAGGCGCTACATCATTCCACACGCTGCGCCGATCCAGACTTTGATAGGCCAATAGTTGCAGCAAACAAAACAGTACATATAAGGCACAAAGCCAATGCCGACGCCAATTTCACCATAAGACATCAGCTTCACAAAGCTATAAGACATCAGCTTCATAAAGCTCACCAGCACGCTAGCGAGAAAAAAGCTCACCAGCACGCTAGCGAGAAAAATTTCGGCCATTCCCCAGCTTTTTAGCCAGAAGAGCCAGGTTGCCATCAACCGTTTTATCCGTGCTAATTTTATCCGTGCTAACATGGAGCTGCGCAGTGACAACAGGATAACCATCACCATGGAAATCGCCGGCTCACTTGAACAAACAGCATAAACAGAACAGAAAGGCGACGCTGGCGTAATTATATATATAGGACACCATCACCTGCAGGATCTCAACCAGTGAGATCTCACTGGTAATGCCCGCCACGCGCATATAAACAAAAGGAAAGGCATTCTCCAAAGCCAGCATCAGCAAGGCACTGAAGGCAAAACCGATGGAGCGCTGGCGCGCCTGATTCTAGCGGTTAGCCAAGGTTGATTTACAGCGCGGACACACCGCCTTTTACTCATTTATCAGGTAGGGTAACTCCACCAGCATGTCGCATTGGGGGCACAACATGTAGTCGTCATGCCTTGCATTATGATTGCACACGCTCCGCCTCCTTTATCTTCTTCCGCCGCACGGCACCCCGGTCAGGCGCAGCACTGATCCGGTAGTTTTTCTGTACGCAATCCAGCGGCCCGTTTTTGGCCTTGAACTGACGTTCAACACGCAACGGCAGGCTGGTTAACGGCTCCGGTGACGCACTGAACAGCGACAGCGTCCAGCCCCACCGAACTCACTTTTCAGCTTGCAGCCCAGCATATGGTCCAAGGCGATCAGAGCAGGCTCACTCTCCAGATGCTCACCGTAAGGCGGGTTACTGAGTACTGTTCCTGTCGGACCTTGCGGCAGCGGATTGCACAGTTGCACCGCATCCTGTACCTAGAGGGTTATCAATTCGCTGACACCAGCACGGCGCGCATTGGCGCGTGCCAGATCAATCACCCTGCTATCGTTGTCTGAACCGTAAAAACTGGAGGTGGTGGTTTGCAGGCCTTGTTTGGCCCTCACCTGCGCCTCAGCCACCACGTCACGCCACAAATCGGCGTTATGGTTTGAGCCAGGCGCTGAATCCCCAATGATTGCGGTGCAAGCCAGGTGCGCGATCGGCGGCCATCATGGGGCCTAAATCAACAACGTACCGGAACCGCACAACGGATCGATCATTGGCGTACCCGGCTGCCAACCCGAGCGCGGCACAATGGCCGCCGCCAGGTTTTCTTTTAACTAACGGTGCTGCGCCAGTGCCTTCATGATAACCGCGCTGATGCAAGCCTTCGCCGCTGAGATCCAGCGTAATGATGGCCGTCTCACGTTGCAGAAATACATTGATGCGAATATCCGGTTGCTGCTTGGCCACGTTAGGGCGCTGACCGATTTTACGCATAAAGCTATCAACAATGGCGTCTTTCACTTTCTGTGCGCTCTACTGGGAATTACGGATTTCGTCGTGAGTGCCGGTAAAATGAACTACAAAAGCGCTATCAACGGAGAATACGGAGGTCCAGTCAATGACCTGAACGCCGAGGTAGAGATCGAGATCGCTGTAGACCTTGCATTCACCGAGCAGCAATACCTTGCATTCACCGAGCAGCAATAAAATAAGTGATGCCAGACGGATCCACAGCAAGCTGTATACATCAAACGGTCGTCATCCTGAAAATGCACGCCGCCTTGAACCAGGCTGCATTCATACGCACCTAACGCTTCAAGTTCACTTTTAAGCAGTTCTTCCAGACCACGCGCTATGCTGGCAAACAGAGAATTTATAATAATACGACGACCACCAAGGTAAAGGATAGAATCAGACGACTTCGAGTTGTAGGAAAGCGAATAAGTGGTTCGGGTGACCCCATACAGTCAGTACACGTGCAATTTGCAGCATCACGGGTGTAACACACAAAATTGAGGCACATTATAGCTAATCCCAGCGACTTGTCATAAAGTTGTGGCGTTAAAAACCTTTGAACAGATAGGCAATCTTGATGATTGATGTTTCCCAACTGTATGGTCATCCGGTCAAATCCTTGCGCGGTTTGCAACTTTCCCATGCGTTGGCAACGCCCAGCGGTATGGCGTATGACCGTTCATTTATGGTGACGGAACCCGATGGGACCTTTATCACTGCGCGCCAGTTTCCCGAAATGGTGCTGTTTACACCGGAAATGGTGCTGTTTACACCGGATTTGCCGCCTGAAGGCCTGTTTCTCATCGCACCTGACGGTGCTCAGGCGTTAGTACGTTATGCAGATTTCGCCCACACGCCACAGCCTACTGAAGTCTGGGGTACGCATTTTTCCGCCTGTATAGCACCAGATAACATCAACCAGTGGTTGAGCGGTTATTTTAAACGTCCGGTACAGTTGCGCTGGGTTGGCAACATGCCCTCTCGTCGCGTAAAGCGTTTTCCCGACATTCCGTTGAGTTTCTCCGACGATTACCCTTATCTGTTAGTCAATGAAGCCTCTTTTCAGGCGCTGAGCCAACATTGTAGCGCTGGGATCAGGCTGACTCAGTCCCGCCCTAATATCGTGGTAACCGGTGCTGATGCCTTCGCGGAAGACTGTTGGCAAACTCTGCGTATCGGTGAAGTGACCTTTGACGTTGTCAAACCGTGCAGCCGCTGTGTATTGACCACCGTGAGCACTGAGAGTGGGTGCAAGCATCCCTCGGGAGAGCCGCTCGACACGCTACAAGCCTTCCGCACGGCGGAAAACGGTAACGTGGATTTTGGTCAGAATATGGTGGCGCGTCAAAGCAGTATCATTCGCGTGGGCAATAGCGTCGAGATACTGGCAACCAAGCCACCGCGTCTCTATGGTACAGGAGCCACTGCCGCAACGCTGGAAGCCCCCATTCAGGCGGAACAAGGCCTTTCCTTGCACTATCAGGGCAAAATGCTGCCGGGGAATAATCAGCAGATTTTGTTAGAGCAACTGGAGCAACACGGCGTGCGCATGCCCTATTCTTGCCGGGCGGGCGTGTGCGGTTGTTGCAAAATGACTCTGGTCAACGGTGAGGTTTCGCCCTTAAAGCGGGGTGCTGTGCGCAAGGATGGCACTATCCTGGCGTGCAGTTGCGTGCCTCAGGGAAACCTAGTGCTCGCCTGACAAGAATCTTTCCCCTACACCACCTTGGCATAGGGGAAGGATGCCGATGGCATCGCCCCTGCCAGAGCGCTCAGCTGGGGCAACAGGCGGTCATGCATTATTATTCATTATTCATTATTTTAATCGCTTCTCCTAGCTGCATAGTTTTGCCGTTAAGCATCAGTGCCTCTTGAGCCAACATGCACAAGCTGGCTTTTTCACCGCGATCCACTACCATAAAGCAAGCAATTTCCTGGCCTTCAGCCAGCATTACCCAAACCGCATTACCCATTTGCGGGGCCTGCTGTTCATGGGGTTGCTGCGCAAAATACCAACTCTTCGGCATCAGGGATTTTAAATAACGGTGAGCCACCAGCGCATTTAATACCAGCTCTGCCTGCAATTCATGCTGCAACGAAAAATTCATGCTGCAACGAAAAATGATACGGGAGCAAACGCATCTGGCGTAAGCGTTTTGGCCGCAAAACGAAATACCATGCCGTTGGCTAAATTCAACATCATACGATCGTGTTCCGCATCAAAATACCAGCGCCAATTGTCGTCAGGTTTTAATTTAATTTCATATTATTATTCTTCATCTTTCCCCTGGGCTATTCATCGACGCCATTGCGTCTGCACATCACATACCATTGCCATCTTTGACAAGAAAACGGTGAATATCCCTTGACAAGAAAACGGTTAATATCCTTCATACACTCGGTGAGGGTATGTCAGTCGCATTTTTTGTAAAAAAGAAGGTTTTTTGCACAAACGAGTAAAATATAGACTAGCTGGGGGAATAAATAAACCCCTAACGAGAAATGATGTGATGAAAAGGTTAAATATGGGTAATGATATCTTTAATCAGGCGCGGTCCATGAAAAAATAAAGCCGGAATATATCTGTACCAGTGATGCACCCGCGGCCATGTACCAGTGATGCACCCGCGGCCATTTTTTCCCGTACGGCCATCAGTGAATCAGCCCCGCCAACGCCAATAATCGGCAAACGGTCGTTCAATTCTTGCGCCAGACGACGAATAACTTCGGTGCTGCACTGCTGTAACGGACGTCCGCTTAACCCACCGGTTTGCCCACAATGATTTGATCCCTGAATCAAATCATGATTCAGTGTGGTATTGTTGGCCATCACCCCATCAATGTTATGACGCACAAGCTATCAGCGATTTGGATCAATTCTTTCTCAGAAAGATCCGGCGCGATCTTCACCGCAATCGGCATATATTTATGATGTTGTTGATACAATGCTTCTTGTTTATTTTTAATCGCCTGCTTTAATCGCCTGCAACAGATCGTCAAGCGCTTCGCCGTATTGCAAAGAACGTAATCCCGGCGTATTCGATGAAGAGATATTGATCGCAATATATCCGGCGTGTAAATGGACCTTGTCCATGCAGATCAAATAGTCATCTTTACCATGCTCTACTGGCGTATCTTTATTCTTCTTGCCGATATTAATTCCCAGCACACCGCCAAAACGAGATTTTTTTACGTTCTCGATCAGATTATCCACGCCATGGTTATTAAACCCCATGTGATTAATTAACCCTTCCGCTTCTACGACGCGAAACAGACGCGGTTTATCATTACCGGGCTGCGGGCGCGGTGTTACCGTACCGACTTCAATATGACCAAAGCCCATTGCGCCCAGCGCATCAATACAATCGCCATCTTTATCCAAGCCAGCGGCTAAACCGAGTGGATTTTTAAAAGAAAGGCCCATGCAGGTAACAGGTTTGGTGGGAACGGATTGGCGAATAATTTGGTGGGAACGGATTGGCGAATAAGAAATACAAACGGTGTATTAGATAAACGTCGTAACTGCTGGAAGGTAAATTCGTGAGCCCGTTCTGGATCGAGCTGGAAAAGTGCCTTCTTCTTGATTACGGGATAGAACATAGTGTCTCCTGAGATCCCAAAAGTCATGCATGCAAAATAACAATAAAGCGGGTGACTTCCTGACGCACGGCGGGAAATGGTAATGAGATCGCAGGAGAAACACTTATCACAGAAAACAGGTTCCCGCCTGACGCGGGAACCTATTAGCCTTGCAACGCTTTACTTATTTTCTCAAACAGATCGCCTGAGAGGTTATCTAGCATTTTCAATTGCTCCAGTGACAGACACATTAACGCCTGACGCGATTCATCATAGCGCTTCAACCGAATAAGCGGCTCAATCAACTGAGCAGCGACCTGCGGATTGCGGGTATTGAGATCGCTGAGGATATCGGTCAGGAAGCGGTAGCCCTCTCCATCCGCGGCATGGAACGTGGCCGGATTGGCACTGGCAAACGCCCTGACCAGCGCACGCAGTAGATTGGGGTTATTCAGACTGAATGAACGATGGTTCAGCAACACTCTCACCCGAGACAACACGTCACTGGCCGGACTGGTAGCTTGCAAAGTGAACCACTTATCCATCACCAGCCCATCGGTGT
This sequence comes from Symbiopectobacterium sp., assembly GCA_051710525.1. GTDB lineage: Bacteria > Pseudomonadota > Gammaproteobacteria > Enterobacterales > Enterobacteriaceae > Symbiopectobacterium. The sequence goes on from JBPESR010000005.1 coordinate 34,404, forward strand.
GCCAGCGATCGTCAAACTGCGCCATCAACGTATCGCGCAACGGCAGTTGCGCACTGACTGCACTGGAGAGCGCCGGAGAGCGCCGCCAACGCATCCGTCATGTTATTTTTATCCGCCTGCTGATACTGTTTTATCCGCCTGCTGATACTGCGCGCTTACCAGCGCATCAGCCTGCACCGCTTCACTAAACGCCAGATAACGCCAGATATAATAGAGGCAGGTGTTGCGCAGCGCGCGTTTACCAATATCAGCATGTTCGATACGGTACTCTGCGGTGATGTTAACGCGATACACAGCGAGCCACTCATCGGCCAGCTCTGTCGCCAATGTGCGACCATCGCTTCGCGCACTGCCGCAATGGCTAGCAGGTCGATAATCTCAAACAGCTCCGCTATTTCGCTTTCATTGGGCAGCGTCAGAATTTGTGCCGCCAACATGGGATCCAGCGCAGGATCTAACAATACCCCACGCAACGCATCGGCCAGAAGCAGTGGCAACGAGAGCGGTTGATGTTGCTGATAGCGCGCCACGTTGAGACGAATATGGTTTGCCAGCAGGCTTTGCGCCGCATCCCAGCGTGAGAAATCATTGCGTGCGTGACGCATCAGGAAGGTTAGTTGCGCATCGCTCCAGACATAGTTAAGTTTAACCGGCGCAGAAAACCCCCTTGATAAAGAGGGGATCGATTGACTCGGCACATTATCAAAGATTGACTTGGCACATTATCAAACACAAACGTCTGCTCTGCTTCGGCCAGGTTTAGTACCGAATCGATCGTCTGACCCTCATATTGCAACGGAATCACGTTGCCATGCTGATCGTACAGTTAAATATCCAGCGGAATATGCAACGGGCATTTTTTCTGACCATCCGCGCCCACGGGCGTTTTTTGGCTGACCGACAGCAGATATTGCTGCGTTGCAGCATTATAATCATCGCGCACCGTCACGCGCACGTTATCGATGCGGTTTACCGGGCGCGCTCCCAGATCGGAACTGAACTCTTGATCGCGGAACACCGTCAGCCCTTCTTTTAAACTGAGCTGGAACCAATCACGGCAGGTAATGGGGTTACCCGTCCAGTTGTGAAAATATTCATGGCCGATCACCGCTTCAATATTCAGATAATCTTTATCGGTAGCGGTTTCTGCCTTTCGGTAGCGGTTTCTGCCTTGGCAAGCACGTATTTGGAGTTAAAGATGTTGAGCCCTTTATTTTCCATCGTTCCCATACTCTCTATTTTTTCCATCGTTCCCATACTCTCTATTTTCCATCGTTCCCATACTAAAGAAGTCTACCGCGACGATCATATAATAGATGTCGAGGTCATACTCCAGACCGAAACGGGTTTCATCCTCCAGACCGAAACGGGTTTCATCCCACTTCATGGCATTTTGCAGTGAGGTCATCGCCCAGCCCGCACGATCAAGATTGCCGCGATCGATATACAATTCCAAGGCCACTTTGCGCCCGGAACGGGTGGTAAAGCTGTCGCTGAGCACATCGAAGTCCCCCCGCCACCAGCGGGAACAGATAGCAAGGTTTCGGCCATCATCCAAGGTACCTTGTGCGATGCGATTTCCGTTGGAGAGTAAATTGTGCGATGCGATTTCCGTTGGAGAGTAAATAAGGATAGCGAACCGGATCGGCGATGATGCGCGTGGTAAAGCACGCCAGCACAAGATTGGTATAACCCCGCCTGCGCGCTGTTGGCGGCAGGATTGATCTCTGTGACGATGCTGAGCGTGAAAACGGCGGGCAGATGCGTCAACACCAAGCCATCATCCTCAACCTGATAGTGCGGCCAGGTTTAATCATCTACTGTAAAGCTTAACAGCGTCAGCCCTTCACCGTCCAGTTTTAACGGCGCCCCGCCTCTCCCTGCCGAACTACCTGGCTTACTGCCGTGACGTGCGTTTTCTGTGCATCCAGAACAAAATCAAGCGCGATATAGCTGATGGTATAGTCCGGCGCACGGTAATCATGACGGTATTTTACTTGCGGCTGTTGATTCATAGGGTGTTTACACCTCACTCTTCTTTGCTTTGACAGTTCAGTTTATGCCTGTTACAACGATGTTGCCATGACTAAGTAATGAGAATAATAACCATGTCAGAGCACGAATGGTCCTCTCTTTTCTGGCCGAATTATGATGTTATCTGGTGATAGCGACAATGCAGCGTGAATCAAGGTATACTCACCGAACGTTGCTGATGATTTTGATAGTGGAAACGCGTATGACGAGGATGCTGTAACGCATTATGACTTTACACCCTTCCCCGATTTTGAACTCATTGCTGGATACGGATGCGTACAAGCTTCATATGCAGCAAGCGGTGTTTCATCATTATTATGATGTGGATGTTACAGCGGAATTCCGCTGCCGTGGCGATGAGCTGTTAGGGAGTTATGCAGAGGCTATCATCGCGCAGATTGCGCTGATGAGCCAACTGTTACTCAGCGACGACGAGTTCGCTTACCTCTCTACGCTGCCTTTTTTTACCGCAGATTATTTACAGTGGCTACGCCATTTCCGTTTTAACCCGCAACAGGTTACCGTAAGCAACCATCACGGTAAGCTGAATGTTCGCATTCGCGGCCCATGGCGCGAAGTGATTTTATGGGAAGTCCCCTTGCTGGCGGTTATCAGTGAAGTGGTACACCGTTCGCGCACACCGGACATTAGCGCCGTGCACGCCGTGGCGCAGTTACGCCGCACTCTGACGCAGTTTCGTGGACGTAATCAGGGTATCGACCTGGGCCATTTCAAACTGATGGATTTCGGCACTCGGCGCCGTTTCTCCCGCGACGTGCAACACGAGATCGTGAGCGTATTACAGCAAGAGTTCCCTTATTTGATTGGCACCAGCAACTACGATCTGGCGCGCTGTTTGGGGCTGACACCGGTGGGAACGCAGGCGCATGAATGGTTCCAGGCGCACCAGCAACTCGGTGCAACATTGGCTAACAGCCAACGTACCGCCCTGCACGCCTGGTTGGTGGAATACCCCGATCAGCTCGGTATCGCGCTGACGGATTGCATTACCATGGATGCGTTCCTGCGCGATTTCGATCTCGATTTCGCTAATGCCTATCAGGGTCTGCGTCATGATTCCGGTGATCCAATCGATTGGGGCGAAAAGGCCATCGCACATTATCAACGCTTAGACATTGACCCCATGAGTAAGACGCTGGTGTTCTCCGATAACTTGCATCTGGAAAAAGCGCTTACACTCTATCGCCATTTTTCTCAGCGCATCAATCTGGTGTTTGGCATCGGCACGCGGTTGACCTGCGATATTCCAGGCGTTACACCGCTGAATATCGTCATCAAGCTGGTGGAGTGCAACGGTCGCCCGGTGGCGAAACTCTCCGACAGCCCCGGCAAAACCATCTGCCATGACGCTGCATTTATTTCCGCACTACGCAAAGCCTTCGATCTGCCGCTTATCAGAAAAGCCAGTTAGTCTGCTCGACTACTCAGTATTTAACTCAACTGCTCAGTATTTAACTCAACGTTACCGGAATGCGCAAAACTTGACGCATTCCGGTGATTTCTACTTGTGTCCTGCCAGACGGCAAGTAACATATCAAATGTGTCCTGCCAGACGGCAAGTAACATATCAAATCACCCTTAGGGGTTGACCCGTTAAATATCATTTATTTTGAGAAGAGAGAATTTTATGAGCGTAGTGCCTGTAGTCGACGTACTGCAAGGCCGTGTAGCCGTTGACAGCAAAGTCACCGTGCGCGGCTGGATACGTACCCGGAGAGATTCTAAAGCCGGTATCTCCTTTATCGCCGTCTATGACGGTTCCTGCTTTAATCCGTTACAGGCGGTCGTAAATAATAATATTCCCAATTACCAGAATGACGTTCTGAAATTGACCACTGGCTGCTCTGTGATCGTCACGGGTACCGTGGTTGCGTCGCCGGGTGAAGGTCAGTCGTTCGAAATTCAAGCCACCGCCGTTGAAGTGGTGGGCTGGGTGGACGATCCGGATACCTATCCGATGGCGGCAAAACGTCACAGTATTGAGTACCTGCGTGAAATCGCACACCTGCGCCCGCGTACTAACCTGATCGGTGCCGTAGCACGCGTGCGTCATACACTAACCCAGGTTATTCACCGTTTCTTCAATGAGAAAGGTTATTTCTGGGTCTCTACGCCGCTTATCACGGCGTCGGATACCGAAGGTGCCGGTGAAATGTTCCGCGTTTCCACGCTGGATCTGGAAAACCTGCCGCGTACCGATGTGGGCAAAGTGGATTTTAGTGAAGATTTCTTTGGCAAAGAGGCTTTCCTAACCGTTTCAGGCCAATTGAACGGTGAAACCTACGCCTGTGCGCTCTCCAATGTGTACACCTTTGGCCCCACGTTCCGAGCCGAAAACTCTAACACCAAACGCCATCTGGCAGAATTCTGGATGATCGAGCCAGAAGTGGCCTTTGCTACTCTGGACGATGCCGCAGCGCTGGCAGAAAGCCTGTTGAAATACGTATTCAAAGCCGTGCTAGAAGAGCGCGCTGATGACATGGCGTTTTTTGCTGAGCGTGTCGATAAAGAAGCCATCAGCCGTCTGGAAAACTTTGTCAGTGCAGATTTTGCCCAGGTGGATTATACCGACGCTATCGAGATCCTACTGAATTGCGGACACACCTTCGAAAATCCGGTGTTCTGGGGCGTTGATCTTGCCTCCGAGCATGAGCGCTATCTGGCAGAGCAGCACTTTAAAGCGCCGGTGGTGGTGAAAAACTACCCGAAAGACATCAAAGCCTTCTATATGCGTATGAATGAAGACGGTAAAACCGTCGCGGCCATGGACGTATTGGCACCGGGCATCGGCGAAATCATCGGTGGTTCTCAGCGTGAAGAGCGCCTGGCACAGTTGGACAGCCGTCTGGAAGAGATGGGACTTAGTAAAGAAGATTACTCATGGTATCGCGATCTGCGTCGCTACGGCACCATTCCGCACTCTGGTTTTGGGCTCGGATTTGAACGTCTGATCGCCTATATTACTGGTGTACAAAATGTGCGCGATGTGATCCCTTTCCCACGCACTCCACGTAACGCCAATTTCTAAATACGCATTAAAATAAAAGTAAAACACAATTTCTAAATACGCATTAAACATAAGTAAAACAAATAACCAGAAAAAAGGCTCACAAAGTTCCATGAAATTTGCAATTTTAAGCAAAATATTTCTTTTTATTACACTATAATAAACTTAGTATCATTTTTATGATAGATTAACGGGCGAGTGAATGGAACACTGCGTTCAGACGCAGGAAGACACCAAATTTCCAGTGATAGTTCCGTAAGAGTTTTATTACTTTTTTACTTTTTTCGAGAATTGTTAATGGCAGCGGCGGGTGTCTTAAAACACCAATGAGGGTAATAATGATGAAACGCAATATTCTTGCAGTAGTAATCCAGGCTTTGTTAGCTGCAGACGCAGTAAACGCAGCAGAAGTGTACAACAAAGACGGCAACAAACTGGACCTGTACGGTAAAGTTACCGCTAAGCATCTGTTCTCTGATTACAAAGACGAAAATGGTGATAAATCCTATGCTCGTCTGGGCTTCAAAGGCGAGACTCAGATCAACAGTGATGTAACAGGCTATGGCCGTTACGAAGGTGAATTTGCGGCTAATAATACCGAATGTACTGACAACTCAGGTAAAGATGTTAAAACCCGTTATGCTTTCGCTGGTCTGAAAATCACTGATTTCGGTACTATCGACTACGGTCGTAACACGGGTATCGCATACGACTCTCTCGCTTACACTGACGTCCTGCCTGAGTGGTGCGGTGACCAGTCTAAGCCTGACAACTTCCTGACGGGTCGTTCTACTGGTGTTTTGACTTACCGTAATAAAGATTTCTTCGGTCTGGTTGATGGCTTAAACTTTGGTCTGCAATATCAAGGTGCTAACAACTCACATACCTTAAATGAAGGTAATGGTCGCAAATTGTCTCGCCAGAACGGTGACGGCTGGGGTACTTCTGTTGAGTATGTATCTCCGGTAGGTGTTGGTATCGTTGCTGACTACGCTGCAGTGAACCGCAGTAACAAACGAAATGCAACCTCTACTGGTAACGGTAAAAAAGCGGAAGTTTGGGGTACAGGTCTGAAATATGATGCTAACAACATCTATGTTGCAGCAATCTATTCTGAACTGCGTAATGCAAGCTATGTTGGCAGTGCCAGAACAGGCACACCTAGGACTGATTTTGCAGACAAAACCAAGATCTTCGAAGCTGTTGCTCAGTACAACTTTGATTTCGGTCTAACTCCGTCTCTGGGTTACGTTTCTGCTAAAGCTAAAGACGACACCAACAATCGTAACATGTACATCACTAAATACGTGAGCCTGGGTGCAACTTACGCATTCAACAAAAACTTCTCCGTATACTCTGAGTACGACATCAACCTGATCAAAGATACCAACGCTTACGGCATCAATGATGATGACAAAGTTGCTGTTGGTGTAACTTATCAGTTCTAATTTCGTTTTATCACCACTGCATTACGCAGTCTGATAACGAAAAAGACGGGGCTTCGTGCCCTGTCTTTTTGTTTTCTACACTGACTATTAGCGTCATTTATGGCTATCACTCCTGCCACAATTTTTCCTGTTATTTCACCCGCATTTTGATCGCAAACAGTTGGCAAAGCTTATGGCTAGCGGTAACCTGAAGTTTCTTGCCTAACCTCTGTCATGGAATAGCCATCAATGTTTGAACATATTACTGCCGCTGCCACTGATCCGATTCTTGGCCTGGCCGATCTGTTTTGCGCTGACTCTCGTCCACAAAAAATCAATCTGGGTATCGGCGTATACAAAGATGAAACCGGAAAGACACCGGTGCTGGCCAGCGTAAAAAAAGCAGAACAATTTTTGCTGGAAAATGAAGCCACCAAAAACTATCTCGGGATCGATGGCCTGCCAGAATTCGCCCTACGCACGCAGGAGCTGCTGTTCGGCAAGCAAAGTGCGATTATTAGTAAAAAGCGTGCGCGTAGCGCACAAACGCCGGGTGGCACCGGTGGCCTGCGTATTGCCGCAGAGTTTATTGCCAGCCAGACCTCCGCTAAGCGTATTTGGGTAAGTAACCCGAGCTGGCCAAACCATAAAAACATGTTCCAGGCAGCCGGGTTGGAAGTGTGTGATTATCACTACTACGATGCCTCTAACCACGCGCTGAACTTTGATGGCATGGTAAAAAGTTTTGAAGCGGTTCAGGCGGGCGACGTGGTGTTATTCCACGGCTGTTGCCACAACCCGACGGGTATCGATCCAACGGCGCAGCAGTGGCAAGCGCTGGCTGACTTGTCCGCACAGAAGGGTTGGCTGCCGCTGTTTGATTTTGCCTATCAGGGCTTTGCTCGCGGGCTGGAAGAGGATGCTGAGGGGCTGCGTATTTTCGTTGCCTCCCATTCTGAGCTACTGGTCTCCAGCTCCTATTCTAAGAACTTTGGCCTGTATAACGAACGTGTCGGTGCCTGCACGCTGGTCGCGGCCAATGCCAATGTGGCAGACAAAGCGTTTAGCCAGATGAAATCCATCATCCGCTCCAACTATTCTAACCCGCCCGCACACGGTGCGGCGGCGGTGGCGACCATCCTCGGCAACGAAGCGTTGCGTACCCTGTGGGAACAGGAACTGACGGCAATGCGCGAGCGCATCCAACGCATGCGTCATCTGTTCGTCAACACATTGCAGGAAAAAGGCGCGACGCAGGATTTCTCATTTATCATTCAGCAGAACGGCATGTTCTCATTCAGCGGCCTGACCAAAGAGCAAGTATTGCGTCTACGCGATAAGTTTGCGGTCTATGCGGTGAACTCTGGACGAGTTAACGTGGCAGGTATGACGCCGGGAAATATGGCTCCGCTATGCGAAGCTATTGTGGCCGTGCTGTAATTATGCTTTAAGGCATCCCTGCTAGTTGGGGGGATGCCTGTGCATGATTCATGCACTACAAAAGGATTGGTCTTACGCTCCTGCCCCAGCGTCGACATCGCGCCGTGTCCAGGAATAAAGGTGATATCTTCCCCGAGTGGGAAGAGCTTGGTGCGAATAGACGTAATTAATGCCTGATGATCGCCCTGCGGGAAATCACTACGCCCTACACCGCAATTAAAGATCACATCGCCCACCTGCGCCAGACGCAATACTTTGTCAATAAACACCACGTGGCCCAGTGTATGTCCCGGACAGTGCAACACGGACAGCTCAGTATTACCTACCGTCACCGAATCCCCTTCTTGCAGCCAGCGCGTCGGTGTTAACGGCGCACATTCTGTCAGGCCAAACATGCGGCTCTGCGCTGGCAAACCATCAAGCAGAAGGCATCAGCGGAATGTGGGCCGATAATCGGCACCTGATAGTGATCGGCCAGTTGCTGAGCCGCACCGACGTGATCGAGATGTCCATGCGTCAACAGGATTTGCGATACCTTGATGTCGCACTGCGCGACGGCACGTTTGATTTTTTCCGCTTCGCCACCGGGATCAACAATTGCCGCGGCGCGGGTTTCCTCACACCATAACAACGTACAGTTTTGGCTGAACGCCGTCACGGGAACAATCTGGTATTTCATGGCACTCTACTTCACGAAAAAGCATCCTTATTTGACCGTCAAATCATGACACGGTCAGGCCGCAGGGTCTATTAGCGTTAAGGGTTACCAGCTCCGCGAAGGGTTACCAGCTCCGCGTCGGCCCGGTATCAATGTGAACGAAATTACTTTTCGGATAGTAGCCTACGCCACCCGCCTTCAGTTTCAGCGCCCCTTTGCGAATATTGGCCAGTTGCACACCCTCGATGTGAAAATCCATCGCCCGCCTTTTGGGGTGATAGCTCTTTTTTTGCCATGCCGCGCGAATGGCTGCGCATTTCAGTTGGTGTCCACCAAGCGGTACCCCGAAATCAGCTGCACCGGTTTGTTGGTGCCTAACATCACCTGCAAGCGATAGAGTTGGTCAAACAGCGCAGGATCGATGGTTTTGATTTTATTGGCACGATAATCACGGAAGAAGTGTTCAGACGGGATAATTCATCTTTGTTGTAACGGCGGCCATCGAAGAATTCAGTTTTATCAGTTTTAAGGTACTCGCCAGTATTGAGGTTTGCTAGCGTGAGAATACGTGGACGTGAGCTTGATAGCGTGGCAAACTCCTGCCATGGCAGCATGGCAGTGCCCAACGCCATGCCATCTGCGGCGATGATGATCAATGAATTCCATGAGATGAATTCCATGAAGAGTGCCCCGACTTACTTATAAAGGTGAACATAACGAAGACAAAAAAACGCGCCGTTTGGCACCATAACCGTGCAGTGCATTGGAGTCAACCGGCTTTACTACAGGGTATGCGGAGGAGCGCGTTGATCCCCCTTCCACGATGTAAACCCTGTGATAGCGCTAACGCCCCAGAATATCAGCGGTTACTGGAGCAGTTGCCCTGCCTTGCACAGAATGCCCGCCCCGCGTTTTACCGTATCATCATAATTGTAAATATCTGTACGAAACTGGGGTTTGCCGTCGTCGGCTACCCAGGCCGTCAAATAGTACATATTGACAGGAATACGCTGTTTGACCGGCACATAGGAGGTATTTCCCTGCTCCAGCGTGGAGAAAATGCGCGCATCGTTCCAACCAGCATCCTGCAACAGCAGCCCATCCAGTTCGGAAGTTTTGTTCATGCTCCTGATTCTGGAACACTTTACGCACCAGCTTATAGGTGGTGCCTTTTTCCGGACTGATGTTTTCCGGTGCAGCAATCACCAGTTGCATTTCCAACCGCTCACACAGTTCTAATAACGTAGCGATGGATTTTGCATCCAGACGGGCAGCTTCATCGAGGAATAGCAAACGACACGGGATAATATCTTTGCCGCGCAAGCGTTTGGATTCATCTTCCCAGCTCTGCACCACCATCACCAGAATCGACATCCCGGTCCCGATAGCTTCACCGGTGGAAAGCGCGCCGCTCTCTGCACGCAACCAGCCATCGGCACCGCGATTAACCTCCACCTCCATCTCAAGGTAGTTGCGGTAATCGAGCAACTCCTCACCGATGGTTTGCGGCGTGCGTTGCTCCATATCCACTTCAGGGTTGAGGCTCTGGTAAAGTTTTGCCAGAGCTTCCGAGAAGGTCAACCGGTTGCTGCTGAACAGATCCTGATGCATCTCTTGCTGTTCCGAGAGCACGTTGAGCAGCGTGATGTGTGTTTCACGCACGTTGACGTTCAAACGCACAGTTTTCACCTGCCCAAACGCAACCGCCTGCAAGCCCTGGTTCAGCATGCGTATACGGTTTTGCTCACGCTGGATGGTTTTGCGAATAATGTTTGCTACGCTCTTGGAACTGATCGCCAGCGTTATCTGATCGCCAGCGTTATTTCACGCGCGGTCAGTTCTTCCGTCAGACGGTTGAGTTCAATTTCCATCTGCTCAATGGCTTCAACCGGATCATCGGTACGAATAATGTCCTGACGAATACGCTCACGCAGGTGCTGATAAACCGCGATATAGAATTGCACTTTTCAGGCCGTTTTGGATCCTTCCGATGCGCGCAGCACGTCACGCAGATGTTCATTATCCGTAACCGCCAGTCGCAATGCCCCCAGCGCTTTATCCGACATGGAACGCAATTCGTCAGCGGCCATGTAGGCCAGTCCACGAGACGGTGTAAACGGCGCTCCACGCCATTGTCTTTCACCAAACGCAGGACGGCACACCACCCCGCTTTCGCGGTCACCACCTGTTCGCGAATCTGGTGATAATTACGTTACACTTTGCGCAATTTTTTCTGCAAGCCATCCACTTCCGCTTCACAGAAGGTAATCTGCTTCTCCAACTGATTACGGCGCGTGCGGTTGGCACTCAAGGCGGCATGCAATTCATCACGGCGAGTGCGGGCGCGAGCCTCTGCATCCGCATTCGCGCGCACGCCGATCTCCTGCAACTCCTGAATAAGCTCTTTGTGCATTTCATTTTGGCGTCATACGCACTGCGCAACGAAGCCTGCACCTGGCTGTACTGCGTTAACTGCGCCTGCTGCTGACAAAATTGTTCACACGAACGGGTACGCTCCGTTTCTGCCTGATCCAACCGTTGGCGCAATTTGTAATTCAAATCAGTATGTTCCCCCAGCATGTCCGCTAAGTCGCTATAGCTGAAATGAGGACGCCGTTGCACCACTTCCGTTAAGGCAAACTCCTGCTGTTTCGCCTGACGCTGTGCACTTTGCGCCTGGGTGTACTGTGCTAGTAGCTGTTCATGCTGCTGTGGATCGCTTTGCAGCACCGCCACCAGCTCCTCCAGTTTCACCAACGACGCACCGTGCTGCGTAATAAAATGCGCGGACTCTTCTGAGGCATCCAGTGCGTCGCGAATCTCCTCGATCCGGTCGTGTAAGGTATTATCACACAGCAGGCTGACGCGTGGGATCAGGCGGTTCAGCAATGAAACACACTCTTTGCCGCCTCAGGATCGTCATCGAACGCAATAGCCAGATGAGAACCGATAAAACGGCTGAAGGTTTGATGCAAACGCTGCGTCTTCTGCACGTCAAACGACAGCGTGGCGTACTGCTCTGCCATCGCTTCACGTTCGTAGCGCAGGCTCTCCAGCCGGTTTTCGCGCGGCGCGCGACCAAACAACGGCACTTCAGGGAAACGTGAATAGCGCCACTGGCGATCGGCGATTTTAACCACCACCGCTTTTTGTAACTTTGCTACTGCAAAGACGCTGTCATCGAACGATTGCGGATCCCCTTCGATCAGATAGAGATCTTCCGGACAGCCCTCCAATCCTTCAAGCTGCTCACGCACCAGCGACAGATCGGCCACAACGATACCATGGCGTGATGGCCCGTAGAGCGCGGAGCCCGTAGAGCGCGGAGTAGTACGACGCATCGTCGATGCGTCACGTCATCATAAATTTCGTACAGTAACCCGCCGCCAAAGCGTTCTGCCAGCGCCGCCATACGCGGATCTTCCGCACCACCTGGCTGACTTAACCGCTCGATTTGATCGTCGATGTGACGTTTACGCGCCGCTACCTCATCACGCTCGACCGTGATTTCACGCTCGCGCTCCAGCAGTTGCTGCAAATGCTCGGTCACTTCCTGACCATCAGCAAAGGTTGCCTCGCTCTGTTCACTTAATTGCGTCAAGGCTCCTGCGCAGCGTCAAGGCTCCTGCGCAGCCAGCCACATCGGTGCACGGGCGGTTAATGTCTGGATTTGTTGCTGGGTCTGCTCCAGCTGCTGACGCAGCGCCAAACGACGCTCCCCGGCTTCCGCGACCAGCGCAGAGAGGGTTTCAATCTTCAGCTCCAGTTCCTGCTGCAAGCTGTCCAACTCTTCCGGCTTACAGGGTTGACCATAGCGTTTGCCAAACTCTTGCAGCAGACGTTCCGCTTCTTGCTGCTCGCGCAGGCGCTGTTCCAGTTCGGCCAGACGACCGCACAAAGGATGCACATGTTCTGCCTGATAGCGTTGCGAGGTGCTGTCGCGCAACACATCACTCCCCACTTGCCAGGCTTCGCTGCGCGAAACGTTACCCACAATCTTGCAGACTAGCTGATAGGTTTGTTCAAAACGCATCGAGCCAGCCATAAACCTGCTGGCATCGAGCCAGCCATAAACCTGCTGGGGATCGAGGGGATGATCCGGCGACAGCGAACGTCGTCTGCGCTTTGGCATACCGGCTTGCACATAGGCAAAATTACCCAGCACCACATTACGCAGTAAAAGTGCATGATGATTATAAAACATCAGCGAAAAAGCACCGTCAGGTGCCAGACAATCCGTTAACTCCGTTAACGTCCGCAATATTGCCTGCGGATCGGCTACCCATTCCAGCACCGCATGGAACAAGATTAAATCCGCCGGATGCGTCATATGATCCGCAATATCCTGCGCGGCACAGTGAACGAAACGCATATTATCGGCTACGCCCTGTTCCTGAGCGATGCTGCTGGCGCGGTGAATCATCTCATCTGAAACATCGCACAACAAGACCTGATTTCCTAAAGCCGCCAACTGGCAGGCCATGTGCTCTTCACCATCGCCCGCATCAAGAATCCGCAAAGGCCGGTCAGGCAATGTTTTCAGCAACGCATCCAGATCCTGCCACAGCACTGCCTAACGCACCTGGCCTTTGGTGGTGCCGTAGATATTACGGGCAAATTTTTCGGCGATATCGTTAAGATTGCGATCTTGCATTGCGCTGCGTTCCACGTCGTCGTTAGGACGATCGTGCAGCACGGAGTGCCCTCACATACCCGGTATTCGGGTATAACGCCATATTTCCTTCAACCTGTTATTCTGGCACAGGCGGTATGAGAATAAACCGCCTGACCGCACGATATTTTGCCGGATGCCGTTTTTTCACCCAAAGGGAACCTGATTTCATGCTGTTTACCCTAAAAATAGTCGTTGGCGGATTGCTGCAACCGCTCCCGTTACTGCTGGTGCTGATGGGCGTTGGTCTGACGCTGCTGTGGTTCTCGCGGTGGCAACGAGGGGAGAAAAGCCGTTATTTCCTGCGCCTGGCTGGCGTTATTGCTGCTGAGTGTGCAACCCATCGCCGATAAGCTGCTGCTGCCGTTGGAAAGCCACTACGCGACCTGGCAGGCAAGTGCAGCACCGGTTCCGTATATCGTGGTGCTTGGCGGCGGCTATACCTACAATCAGGCGTGGACACCGCGAGCGCTAATTTAATCCGAGCGCCAATTTAATCGGCAACAGCCTGTCACGGGTGACCGAAGGCGTGCGTCTTTATCATGCCAATCCCGGCGCAAAACTGATTTTCACTGGCGCAGCAGCGCAGGGAAATCCGATGACCAGCGCACAAACCGCTGCGTTGATCGCGGAGAGTCTGGGGATGGGGATTCCGCGCGAGGATATCATCACGCTGGATACGCCGCGCGACACAGAAGAAGAAGAAGAAGAAGAAGAAGAAGAAGAAGAAGAAGAAGAAGAAGAAGAAGAAGAAGAAGAAGAAGAAGAAGAAGAAGAAGCCGCGGGCACGGCGGCCTTTATCGGGCAACAGCCTTTTCTGTTAGTGACGTCAGCCAGTCATCTGCCACGAGCCATGGTGTTCTTCCAGGCGCAAAGGCTGCATCCTATACAGCCCCCGCCAATCAGCTGGCCATTACCAGCGAGCTCAATCCGTGGGAAAAAATATTCCCTTCACCGTTTTATCTGTCTCACAGTGAACGCGCCATGGTATGAGACCATGGGCTTACTGTGGCAACGGTTAAAAGGCAGCGAAACGCCGCCAGAAGCGGCATCGCCCTGAGAGGTCTATTCCAGCCATGGAATCAATTCGCGCGTGGCACGTTCGAACAGCGCGCGATCCAATTATCCGGTGTGAAGGTAGCGGGAAACCGCTTCCCAAATGACGTAATGCCAGTGACGATAGACAAAATTTTCCTCCAACGGTGCTTTTTGCAGGTAGCGTTACGATAATAGAGTAACGCTACCGACATGCCCGGCTCGCACAGGCGAAACATGTCATATTCTCTGGGAGCCCACAACATAAAGCTTGTACGCTTCTTGCTGCGCAATGCCACGACAACTGCGCAATGCCACGACAAACATAGCTTTCCGCCAACAACGTAATGGCGTTGCCGTTATTGTCATACAGGGCGTATAAGTGTGCATAGGGTTGCTCACTGATGCGTTCGAGCCGGCTTAATTTTTCCCCCTAACACCGTGCTTAATTCAGCCTTCAAATATTCCATACGTTGCTAAACCTCGCTCCTGCTTCAGGATCCTGCGTGTCATTATGCGGTGGACCGCCGTCAATTTCTTCAATATAGATCAAATAAAGTGCCATCGGTAGGCGGTATACCGGTTTTGGCGCAAGGCGAGAGGTGATGTCACAAGCAAGTGGAGGATGAGATAAAAAAGTCACTTTACCCCTTGTCATACCCGGCGAAAGCCGGGGTTCTTCTGTAGGAGATTCCCGCGTAAGCGGGAATGACGGTGAGAGCGTAGTAGCGAACGTTACAGCATCGCCGCACGCACGCGCTGTAAATCTTCTGGCGTATCTACGCCGACGCTGGGCACAGCCTGCACTACCGCGACATGGATTTTCTCGCCGTACCACAGCACGCGCAACTGTTCGAGCAGTTCAACCTGCTCCAGGCTACTGGGCTGCCAGGTCACATAACGACGGATAAAACCTGCGCGGTAAGCATAGATGCCAATATGGCGTAAGAAATGGTCGCCAATCGTCTCCTTGTTTTGGTTTTGAGCAAAACGCTCGCGATCCCAGGGAATGGTGGCGCGGGAAAAATAGAGCGCATAGCCCTGCGCATCCATCACCACTTTTACCGCATTGTGGTTAAACGCCTCTTCTGCGGTGGTGATAGGTACGGCTAAAGTCGCCATCCCGGCCTGACACACGGCCATATTATCCGCCACCTGACGAATAATCACCGGAGGAATCAAAGGTTCATCCCCTTGAACGTTAACGATGATTTCATCATCCGGGAATTGGCAACGTTCGATAACCTCTGCCAAACGTTCCGTACCAGAATGGTGATCGGGGCTGGTCAGACACACTTCCCCGCCAGCCAGTTCCACCACACGTTGAACGTCAGGATGATCCGTCGCGACAATAACACGGCTGGCACCGGATTTCAGGGCGCGTTCCATCACATGCACCACCATCGGCTTACCGTTGATATCCACCAGCGGCTTTCCCGGTAAGCGCGTTGAGGCATACTGCGCAGGTATGATCGCAGTAAAACTCATTGTGTTGTTATCTCATCGGCGGGAATTTTGCGCGCTTCATTTTCCAGCAGGACCGGAATACCATCACGCACCGGATAGGCCAAAACATCCGCTTTACAAATCAGTTCCAGCTTCTCTTTGTTGTAGTACAACCGTCCGTTGCATACTGGACAGGCAACGATTTCGAGTAAACGGTGATCCATGTATCCTCCATTAAAGGTGCTTACAAACAAAATGGGTAGCCACGTTACGCGCGCGGTGAAGGCAACAGTGACGTTATCTTATCCAGCAATAGCGATGCTCCAGGCTCGGAAAGTTGCGCATCTACCGGCAGGTACCACCAGTTCGCCTGGGCGAAGGCGCGGCATTTCACCGCATCTTTTTCCGTCATCAGCAATGGCTGCTGATTATCCTCGGTCAGCGCTTGAATGGCTTCTGGCAAATATGTTTGGTGATCGGCAAACGTGACTTCGCGCACAACGTTCACGCCTTGAGCCCGTAGCGTGGCAAAAAATCGGGGTGGATGACCAATACCTGCCATGGCGACACTTCCTGTCAAGATCGCCACCGGGCAGGTTTCACCTGTGAATATATTAATCGCGTCACCCGGTTGCAAATGCATGGCAATTTCGCCGGACTGGGATGCGCCACCGTTAACCACAATGGCATCCACGCTACGCAAACGATCAGCCCGTTCGCGCATTGGCCCGGCGGGCAGCCACCAGCCGTTACCAAAACGACGCTCACCGTCCACCACCACAATCTCGATATCCCGCGCCAGCGCATAGTGCTGCAAACCGTCATCGGTGACAATCACATCAATCGTCTGACGCGCCAGTAGCGCTTCAATGGCATCGCGCCGCACAGGGGATACCGCCACCGCAGCGCCCGTGCGCTGGTAAATCAGTACTGGCTCATCTCCCGCTTGCACCGTAGACACCGATACATCCACCACCAGCGGATAGCGCTCCGCCTTGCCACCGTAGCCACGCGATACCACGCCAACGCGATACCCTTGACGTTGCAGTTGTTTCACCAGCCAGACCACCAGCGGTGTTTTACCATTTCCACCGGCGGTCAGGTTACCCACAACCGCTACCGGGATAGGTGCGCGCCAGACACGACGCCAGCCAGCACGGTAGCTATAGCGGATAACTGCCGTTATCAGTCCGTACAACATCCCCAAAGGGATTAGCAGCCAGTAGAGCCGCGATGTACCAGACCAGATGCGCGCTATCATTCGCTAAACTGCATGTTATGCAACTGTGCGTAAGCGCCATTTTTCGCCAGCAGCTCCGCATGCTGCCCGCGTTCAATAATCTGCCCATTCTCAACGACCAGAATCTCATCAGCACTCTCGATGGTAGACAAACGGTGCGCAATCACCAACACGGTACGATCTTTTTGCAGCTCATCCAGCGCAGCCTGAATCGCTCGTTCTGATTCGGTATCCAGTGCTGACATGGCTTCATCCAGCACCAGAATCGGACAATCACGCAGTAATGCGCGTGCAATAGCGATACGCTGACGTTGCCCGCCAGAGAGCAATACGCCATTTTCACCAATAATCGTATCCAGTCCGTTATCCATGTTGCTAATAAAATCCATCGCATGGGCCATTTTTACTGCGCGCTCGATGTCTTCTCGCGAGTAGCGATCGCCGCAGGCATACGAGATATTATTAGCAATGGTGTCGTTAAACAGGTGCACGTGTTGCGACACTAACGCGACCTGACGACGCAGTAAGGAGAGCGTATAGTCGCGCAGGTCATGCCCATCCAACAGAATCTCGCCGGATTGAATGTCGTAAAAACGCGTGATCAGGTTGGCGATGGTGGACTTGCCGGAACCCGAACGCCCAACCAACGCCGCCGTTTTACCCGGAGGAATGTGCAGGCTGACATTCTTCAGTGCCAATGTCTCTTTGATCGGATAGGCAAAACTGACGTTGCGGAATTCCAAATCGCCTTCGGCCCTTTCCAGCACTCGTGTACCTTCGTCTTTCTCCTGCTCCATATCCAGAATGGCAAACAGCGTTTGGCAGGCTGCCATGCCGCGTTGAAACTGGGCATTGACGTTAGTTAACGATTTAAGCGGACGCATCAGGGCAATCATCGAGGAGAACACCACGGTAATGGTCCCGGGCGTTAGCGTATCCATCACACTCGGGAAGCTGGCCGCATAAAGCACAAATGCTAGTGCCAGAGACGCAATCAACTGGATAATCGGATCAGAAATTGCTGACGCCGCCACCATTTTCATGCCTTGGGTACGGATTCGGTTACTGACTTTATCGAAACGCGCCACTTCAACGTCCTGACCGCCGAAAATCAGCACTTCTTTATGGCCTTTCAGCATCTGCTCGACGCTGGCCGTCACCTGCCCCATGGTGTTCTGAATATTTTTGCTGATATTACGAAAGCGTTTAGATACCACGCGGATCGCAATAGCCACGATGGGAGCGATAACAATCAGGATAATAGACAGTTGCCAACTGTAGTAAAACATCAGGACAAACAGACCGATAATCGATGCACCTTCACGCACCACCGTAATCAACGCGCCAGATGAGGACGAAGCCACCTGTTCAGAATCATAGGTAATGCGAGAGAGCAGCGTTCCCGTTGATTGCTGATCGAAGAAGCCTACGGGCATGCCCATAATGTGGCTGAACAAGCAACGGCGCATATTCATGACCACCTTGCCCGATACCCAAGAGACGCAGTAGGCGGACACATAACCAGTTACCCCGCGTACCAGCATTAGGCCAATCACCACCAGTGGCATCCACAGCAGAATGCTGCGATCTGTTTTCCCAACTCCTTCATCCAGCAAAGGCTTCAACAGCGAGAGCATTAGCGTGTCACCTGCCGCATTGATGATAAGCGCAATTGCCGCCGCGGCTAAGCCCGCCTTAAAGGGAGAAATCATCGGCCACAGGCGACGGAAGGTCCGCCAGGTGGAGAGGTCTTTATCATGCAGCATGCAATAAACCTGAATTATTTATAAATAGCCGCTTATTCTACTCACTAGCCGCTTATTCTACTCACTATCGAGCTTTACGCCAAACCGCTGATGATACCAAAACGGCAATAGCCGCTCACGATAGGGTAAAACCTGCCAGCGTTCGTTGAAAAAACGTACGCTGATTTGTCCTAACTGCGCCGTATCGACCCAATGATGCCCCGCTTGGCGATAACGTGCGATTATCGCAGCAGACGGCAGACGCCACGGATTATAGCGTCCGGTAGAGGCAAGCGCATACCGGGGATTCACCGCGCGTAAAAACGGAGAACTGGATGAGTTCTTACTGCCGTGGTGGGAAATTTGTGACAAATCAGCAGCCAGTTCGTCTCGCAGCGCGCTCTCAAGGCGTCTTTCTGCTTTTATTTCAATATATCCAATCAATAACACTATTTCAATATATCCAATCAATAACACGCGGTATTTACCATTATCGATACGCACCACGCAGGAATCATCGTTGCCTGCGTGCGCCACCAGCTTAGGCGGCCACAATACCGTAAACCTCAACCCTCGCCACTGCCAGTTTTCCCCCTGGATGCAAGCGCGATGACCCAGCTCGGTAAATGGGCTATAGATGACCCAGCTCGGTAAATGGGCTATAGACAGTGAGCGCCGGGTACGTCTGCAACAAAGAACCCAGCCCACCAATGTGATTCTGATGGCTGTGACTGAGAATCACCGCCTCGGGCGTAATGCTTCGCCAGCGTAAATAGGGCAAAATCTCGTACTGCGCCATGTCTCCTCCCGGCCACTGCTGCCGGTATCAAACAGGACAGCATGCCCTTCCTGCTCGATAATAATGGCTAATCCGTGCCTACATCCAGGATATCTATCCGCCACTTGGTTGCAGAACTGCCTCCCGTGGCCGCACCAGATACAGCACTAACGCTGCTACGCTGGCAGGATAAACGCACCACCAGCCAAAGCGCCAGATAAAGCGCCAGATAGATAATGACACCGCACACCCCAGCAGGCTCTAGGCAAGGTAATGTTCGTCAATCGTTATCCAACCGCGTTGCAGCGGCTTGAGCACCATGAACACCACATCCAACGATCGATCCGCCAGCCACTAGGTGCTGTAACTTAACGGGGGGAACGACGCCAGCGACAGTGCCAACAACACCAAGGGTGTCGTAACAAAAGAAACCAGCGGCACGGCCCAGATATTAGCCGGTAATGATGTCAGGCCTATACCCTTAAATATGCCCCATTGCAACGGCAGCAGCAGTAAGGGCAACGGCAGCAGCAGTAAGGTTATGCCACATTGCAAATGTGGCCAGACACAGTAGCGCCCATTGCCACCCTTGTCGTAAACCATAAGACAATGGAGCTCATTGAAACCAAAAAATCAGTCCGGCAACGGCTATACAAGAGAACCAAAAGTTGTTGGACAGTACCATTATTGGCTCACTAAGAAACACTAAAGCGAGACACAACAACCACACTTGCCAGGATGTGCAGGTGACACCCCACTAGCTAATCAGCGTCCAGACGCTAAAAGCCAGTGCGGCCCGGATTGCCGGAGGGTTCCCACCCGCTAACCATGCATAGCTCCAAGCCAGAAGCACTCCGACCAACATCGGTAACGACGATACGATCCAACGTAACGGTAACAAGCGTTGCACCGCGCGCATCAGTCCCCAACCGAACAGGGCAGTCAAAACGATATGCAATCCAAAAATCACCATCAGATGCATGGTGCCCGTCTGCTGCAATACGGCACTGGCTTCAGACGTTAACGTTTTCATTAGGCCAAACACCAACGCCAGCAAAATGGCATGCCAACGTAGCGAACTGGCGTGCTGTTCAACCTATGTTAACAGACGCTGACGTGCACCGCATGCTAGCGTAATCGGCGTTGCGCGCAGTGGGCACATCGACCAACGCTGCCCACCGCACCATGTCTCCATCGCATTAAGCAACGTGAGTGTGGCGTAAAACGCCGGAAAAATCCACGCCGGAAAAATCCATAAATCCATCGGCCTTGCAGTTTCTCAACCTGAACCAAAATCTGTTGATCCTGTTGACCGGAGATACACATCTCAACAATCTCACCTCAGCGCTCAGTGTTTTGCCATCAATGTCGGCCATTGTCATTAGCATGAAATGGACATCAAGCAGCGCCAGCGCCAAACAGAGAAAGGAGAGACTCAACACACGTACTATTTGTACTATTTTGTACTATTTTTTTGGGCGGCTGGTTGCCAGCAGTAGCGTCGATATCATCAGCACAGTGACTGAGGCCCAGAGCGGTGGTATCTGCGACAACCACAGCAGAGGCAGTGTTCCCGCAATAACAGCACATGACGCCATACTAAACGACATTCTCGCCATCGATCCACCTTTAGTATTTAGCAGCCCGCAGAGTGACCAGTTACGGTGAAAGGGAACAGCTCTATCCCACAGCGTTGCAGCGAGATTAGCACAGGATGACGTAACGTTTCATAGCGAGGTGTACGCTTACGCCTCTTTGCCCGGCACGGCGCACTTCATTTCGCCCATCTTTCTCAGTTTCTTCGAAAGATCGCGACGCTCTTTCGACAGATCGGCATTCTTGATGATGTATTCATCCACGCGATCTTCATCGTCACTGCGCATGGTGGCAATGGCAATAATGCCCTGCACATCTTCAATACTCATGCCCGGTTTCAGGTATGCGCTCAGGTTATCCAGCAGCACGCGCTTCTAATTATCACGGATTTTCTTCTCGTTATCGACAATTTCACGTTGCAATTTGTTCTTGCGACGGAAAATTGTTCTTGCGACGGAAAATTCGCACAAACTCGAGCACATCCTGGAAACAGGGCTTGGTCGCCTTATCCATTGTTATCCCCTCACGTGGATTAGTTAACTTTGAGATAAACGGTGTGTTGACCGTCACTCCGCTCACGATACAGGGGAGTGACTATGTTCGACAAGTCGGTTTTTTCAGTTACGCCGCTGGGCGTACCTTCAAAGGGGTAAATCAGCGATAATATCAACGATAGTGACAATATCAACGATAATAGACGGCAATACGTTGATTGCATACCTGTTCAATTGCATACCTGTTCAATCTCCACCCGGGTATCAAAAATGGATTCCAGCACCGAGGAAACCATCACTTCTTCTGGTCGTGTATTCAATAAGTTGATACAGTATCAAACGTAATACTCGCGTTCGATGCAAGCGCCGATGAGCCTATCGTGCATTTCCGATGATTGTGAATACCCGAACGTCTTACGATTGAGACGTTTCAATCGGTGAGGCTGTCTGCTCATAAAACGGGCATCTTACATCAACGTTAGCCACTGTATCTCCACATCCAAAACCAGGGAGTTTACACTGTAATCAACTCATTAAATACTTGACCGGCTCACAGGATGACGCCATTCGCGACCAAGGGTTCACCATCATGCATAAAGCGATCGCGCTGGCGCAGGATGTAGGGATTCGCGTGATTCAGTTGGCCGGTTACGATGTCTATTATCAAGAGGCCAATGAGGTAACACGTGAGCGTTTTCGCGACGGCCTGCAACAAGCGGTAGAGTAGAAATGGCGAGCCGCGCACAGGTCACACTGGCGATAGAGATCATGGATTATCCTCTGATGAACTCCATCAGCAAAGCGCTGGACTATGCCAACTACCTGAACAACCCGTGGTTCCAGCTCTATCCCGATTGGGATAATAATGATGTGCAGATGGAGCTGTGCGCTGGCCAAGGCCACATTGTCGCTGTGCACGTAAAGATACCCGCCCCGGCGTTTTCAAAAACGTGCCCTTCGGCACTGGTGTAGTGGATTTCGAACGCTGTTTTACCACTCTGAAAGAGGGCGGCTACCGTTACCACTCTGAAAGAGGGCGGCTACCGTGGTCCTTATCTGATTGAGATGTGGCGCGAGAATGCCCCCGACCCCATCAAGGAGGTACTCGCAAAGCGCGACTGGGTGAAACAGCGCATGGAACGAGCCGGTTTGCACGTGAAGGAAGCCGCATGATAGCGCAACTGAAGCAACGGGTATTTGAAGTCAATATGGCCCTGCCTCAGCACGGTCTGATGGTCATCAAACCCAGCGGCGTTGCCTATGAAGTGATGCGGGCCGACGATATGGTGGTGGTCGATTTACAGGGCAATCTGGTTGAATGGCATTCAATCTGGTTGAATGGCATTATCGCCCTTCCTCGGATACCCCGCGCATCTAGAGCTGTATCGCTGCTACTCGCAAATGGAGGGATTGTGCACATTCACTCCACCCACGTCACCGCCTGGGTACAGGCCGGGTTAGACATCCCTGCGCTCGGCACCACGCACGCCGACTATTTTTTTTGCGACATTCCCTGCACCCGTCCGCTGACGGCGCAAGAAGTCGAGCATGAGTACGAAAGCAAGAAGTGGAGCATGAGTACGAAAAAATACCGGGGTGGTCATTGCCCAGACGCTGGGAGATCGCAATCCGCTGTACACACTCGACATGATTGCCTACCAGCATGGGCCGTTCTGCTGGAGCAAAAATGCAGAAGAAGCGGTGCACAATGCGGTGGTGCTGGAAGAAGTGGCGCACATGGCCTGGCTCGCCTGCACGCTGAGCCATTATCCATCTGTGCGCGCTCGACAGCGCATTGCAGCACAAGCATTTTAATCGTAAACATGGCCCGAACGCCTACTACGGGCAAAAATAACGCCTCAATGGTCATTTCTCGCCTACGCGAGAAATGACCGTATTCTCTGCCAATTACGCGCCATTCCTCTCTGCCAATTACGCTCCATTCCTCGCACCAATCCCCTATACTTTATGTGAAAACCCTCAACAATCAATATGTTATCTGCATCACACCTAAATGTTTTTATTTGGTTAATCCTTGTCTGTGGTGTTTGTTTTCGATTATAATAATACTTAAAAATGAACATTTTTACCTTTTTTTGGACACGAAGGAGAACGCGTGGAAACCAAAGACCTTATCGTGATCGGTGGGGGCATCAACGGCGCAGGTATTGCAGCCGATGCCGCGGGCCGTGGCTTGTCGGTGTTGCTGGTGGAAGCACAGGATCTTGCCAGCGCTACCTCCTCTGCCAGTTCAAAATTAATCCACGGCGGCCTGCGCTACCTGGAATATTACGAGTTTCGTTTGGTGAGCGAAGCGCTCTCCGAGCGTGAAAAATTGCTGAAGATGGCACCGCACATCATCTTCCCGATGCGCTTCCGTTTGCCCCATCAGCCGCACCTGCGTCCGGCCTGGATGATCCGTATCGGGCTGTTTATGTATGACAATCTGGGCAAACGTGTCAGCCTGCCCGCCAGCCACGGCCTGAAATTTGGCAAAGACTCGGTGCTGAAACCCGAATTAACGCGCGGTTTCGAATATTCCGACTGCTGGGCCGACGATGCGCGTCTGGTGTTATTGAATGCGCAGGAAGTGGTGAAACGCGGTGGCGAAGTGCGTACCCGCATCAAAGTTACGCGGGCGCGTCGCGAAGGCGATCTGTGGATCATCGATGCCGTCGACAGCGTGACTGGGGAAACCCATACCTGGCAGGCGAAAGGACTGGTCAACGCCACGGGGCCTTGGGTGAAAGAGTTCTTCGATCACGGGCTGGAGCTGAAATCTCCTTATGGCATTCGTCTGATCAAAGGCAGCCACATCGTTGTGCCTCGCGTACACGACGAACCGCAGTCCTACATTCTGCAAAACAAAGATAACCGCATCGTTTTTGTGATTCCATGGCAGGATGAGTTCTCGATCATCGGCACTACCGACGTGGAATACCACGGCGATCCGCATGAGGTGAAGATCGACGACAAAGAAACGGCCTACTTGCTGGATGTATACAACGATCATTTCAAAAAGACGCTGACGAGAGACGATATCGTATGGACCTATTCCGGCGTGCGCCCGCTGTGCGATGACGAGTCGAATTCTCCGCAGGCCATTACCCGTGATTACACGCTGTCAGTGGCGGATGAACATGGTAAAGCGCCTCTGCTGTCGGTCTTTGGCGGCAAGCTGACCACCTACCGCAAGCTGGCAGAACACGCGATGGAGAAGCTGGCAAAATACTATCCTCACAGTGGGCAGGCCTGGACGCAAAATGCGGTATTGCCCGGCGGCGATTTGGCCGGTACACGCGACGAATACGCGGCTGCGCTGCGCCGTCGTTTCAATCTGCCAGAATCGCTGGCGCGTCGCTATGCCCGCACCTACGGTTCCCACAGCGAACTGATCCTGACGAACGCCACAGGCATTCATGACCTCGGCGAAAACTTCGGACACGACCTCTACGAAGCTGAATTGCGCTATCTGGCCGACAAAGAGTGGGTTATTAGAGTGGAAGATGCCATCTGGCGTCGTACTAAGCTGGGCATGTGGCTGAATGATGAGCAGAAACAACGCGTTGCCGACTGGCTAAGTGCCTATCGTCAATCAAAGGTTGCCGCGCAATAATTTTCCTGCCAGACCACACCTTCAATGACAGAAACGTTAATATTTTGTGGAATAGGAAGTTCATTAACAATATAATAAATGTGGTTAATTATTTTTCCCTCCTCGCGCTAATCCGTTCTCACGGATGCAAGTCAAAACAGAGCCATCTCAAGAAAATAAACCTGGCCAGTAAATAAATAAATGAATGCTAATAAATATTGCGCACAATGTTATTTATGTTAATAGAATTTGAAATCGAGAAATATATTCATTTCAAGAAGGGAAGTGATGGATTAAATATATATCTGACAGGATGTAAATAACAATAACCAATACCCAGAAAATAAAATAAATGGTTATTTATTGGTTATTTATTTTTCTAAAAGATAGCTCACAGAATAAATACAACAAAATACCCATTCATTATTAATGATTAACGTGGTAGTGTATTCAATCAATAAGTTGACACAGCATCAAACGCGCGTTTGATGCTGTGTCAACTCATTGAATACTTGACCAGAAGCCTCTGGCACCAGCAAAAATGAAATTTGCGCTCAATGGGGCACTGACCATCGGTACGCTCGATGGGGCCAACGTTGAAATGTTGGAGCACATTGGCGAAGAGAACATGTTTGGCGAAGAGAACATGTTTATTTTTTATTTTTGGCAACACCGCGGAACAGATAGAGGCACTGCGCAAGAACGGCTACAACCCGCGTAAAATTTATGAGAAGGATGAGGAGCTACGCCGGGTGCTGACGCAGATTATCACCGGGGTTTGCAGCCAGAACGATCCAAGACGCTACGGCGATCTGTTCGATTCGTTGGTGAATTTTGGTGACCATTGGCAATGGTTGGCGGATTATCGTAGCTATGTCGATACCCATGACATAGAGGACGACCTCTATCTCACACCGGAAGAATGGACGCGCAGGAGCATCCTCAATATTGCCAATATGGGTAACTTCTCATCTGACCGCACCATTCAGGAGTATGCCGATGATATCTAGGATATCAAACCGATACGGCTGTAACGGTGATGGTGGAGAACTGAAATGATGCTTGCCCCCACGTCATCTTCGGCGAAAGCCGGGGATCTCTGGCAGAAAGAACGCGTTTCCCCTGTAGGAGATTCCCGCTTTCGGGGGAATGACGGAGAAAACGCGGGAATAACAGGTAGAGTGCGGGATCTCCCGAGTGTATTACTCCTCAGTACCGTAATACAATACAGTTTCCCGATTTTAATCAGCGGTCTGCCCTGCGATTTGCGGTGCAGCTTACTGTCGCACAGGGAATAAACGCAACCGCAGTATTCTTGCTGATAAAATTGCTCCCGCTTGCTGATCTCTATCATGCGCGCAGAGCCGCCCCCTTTACGCCAGTTGTAATCCCAATACACTATGCCGGGATAAAATGCGAGGCGGCCCGCTGGCCGCAGTCATTAATTTGCTGCATGTTTTTCCAGCGCGATATGCCGAGCGAACTGCTGATCACCGTAAAGCCATTTTCCGCGGCATAGAGTGCGGTGAGCTCGAAGCGAATATTCTATGCCTTGTGGATGAGATACTCCTTCTGCGGATGAATATTGGGGTTGTAGAAGAAAATGGTGTAGTGAAGACCGGAGTCCTGAACGGCTTCCATCACTTCTCCTGAACACGGCGCGCAGCATGAATGCAACAGGAGTTTGTCCCCCCCATGGGGAGCGTCAGAATCGGGCGTTTCAACGTTGTGCTGGTCATATATTCTGTAATGTGGCTGGCTATATTTACCTGAAGTGTAGCATTGAAAACGCGCAAGGTGGCTAACGGCATCACCCGGTGCGTTTTCTTGCAATATCGGTGCGTATTTTTTGCGCAAGGCGATTTTCATGATCTGTCTCATTTCCTATGTAAATTCCCCTTTTTTTTCTGGGGAAATTGGTAGAATTTCCGGCCCTGATAATCCCCTGTGTTGAATAGTTAACCGTGTCCACAAGCATGGTTGTTCCTGAACGCCATCTATTTTCTTACCCACAACGCCATCTATTTTCTTACCCACGCTACTGGGCCGAGTGCTACGGCACTGCGCCATTTTGTCTATGAGCAGCGCAGAGAGAGATGGATGAACTGGGCTGGGACAGCTGTGACATTGTACTGGTGACAGAAGATGCCTATGTGGACCATCCCAGCTTTGGCATGGCGATAGTTGGCAGAATGCTGGAGTCGCAGGGATTTCGGGTTGAGATTATTGCCCATCCGGACTGGACGCAGAAGAATGACTTTATACGTCTGGGCAAGCCGACCCTGTTTTACGGCGTGACGGCGGTCAATATGGACTCGATGATCAACCATTTGTAAAGCGCGCCATGATGATGCGTATACGCCAGATAATATTGCCAGTAAGCGCCCGGATTGTGCCACACTGGTCTATACCAAGCGCTAGCAGTCACCCAAAGCGGAGCAAACCTGTCGCCACGCGTTTTGCGTCTACCCAGAAATTTGCGCACACATGGATCCCAACCATGAGCCGACCATCCAGCTCTATCGCCGTGCCAGCGCCCTGAAAGGCGTCAAGAAGGTTCTGATCGCTTCTGGGGTACGCTACGATCTGGCGGTGGAAGATCCACTCTATATCAAGGAATTGGCTGATCACCACGTGGGCGGTTACTTGAACTTGAAGATTGCGCCAGAACACACGGAGCAGGGGCCATTATCGAAGATGATGAAGCCCGGCATGGGCAGCTACCACCGTTTCAAAGAGCTGTTTGACACCTATTCTCGCGTCAGGCGGGCAAAGAGCAGTATCTGATCCAGTACTTTATTGATTGCTGCCACCCCGGTACGCGCGATGAGGATATGGTCAATTTGGCGCTGTGGCTGAAAAAGAACCGCTTCCGGTTGGAGCAGATGCAAAATTTCTATCCTTATCTACCACCATGTATTACAGCGGTAAGAATCCGCTCAGCAAGGTGGATTATCACAGTGAAGAGTGGTGCCGCGTGGCGATGGAGCTGCTGCGTTATCACGGTCCGGCTAACTGGGCACTGATCCGTGAGGCGTTAACTGCGATGGGTATGAAGCACCTGATCGGTAATCGCCGCTAATGTCTGGTGCCGGTAGCAACGGTCGATGACCGTCGCAGTCCCAAACCCTATTAAAAGAAATACAGTGCAGGATAAAACCGCGCAGCCCGCGCTCCCCCATTTCACCCCGCGCCCCCCATTTCACGGGGGAAGGACGGCGGCCAGCGGTGAAGAAAAGTGTTGGAAAAGCAAGCAATAAGCAAGGGCAAACCGGCAAGCGGTGAGTGAGCCGTCGCCTCACGCTTGTGTCACGGCCTGATGCTTACGCGACAGCAGGGTTTCCACGGGGATACCGGTTTCCTGCGCCAGTTGTTTGAAGCTGTAACCCTGCAACTTGGTTTTCTCAAAGGCTTCTCGTTGCAGCGCTGGCATCTCTTCCAGCGCTGCCGCCAGCTATTCTCACACCAGTTGGTACAGATAGGCATCTTATGCGCTGTCAGTCGGGCTGAACAGAATATCGGCCAGTTCATCGCCTTCCGGCCAGCTCTCCGTTGCCATTTCCGTGAGCGATTATGTCGTGCGGCTTGCGCGAACGATCGATCAACTCGTCGCGCGCAGCGCGAAATAGCCAGGCAGAAACATGCTCTATCGGATCGAGGTAGCTGTCGGCTTTGAGCAGCCGATAGCTGATTTCCTGAAAGATATCTTCCGCCTCAGCCGCGCTGCGCGTACGTCGAGAGATAAACGCACGCAGTCGTCGTTGACAGGCTTCAAGCGCGGTGAGCAGAACGTTTTGCCTTTGCATAGCGTCAGCCATTACTCCGTTTTTCCGCTTTGGTCGGCGGGTTTGTCGCTTGGCACCGGTGCGTCACTCTGACTGTCATGACACGCCTGATGCCTACCACG
The DNA here is from genome assembly GCA_051710525.1 of Symbiopectobacterium sp. Taxonomy (GTDB): domain Bacteria; phylum Pseudomonadota; class Gammaproteobacteria; order Enterobacterales; family Enterobacteriaceae; genus Symbiopectobacterium. The sequence continues at coordinate 63,499 of JBPESR010000005.1, forward strand.
ACGGTGCGCGAAAGGGCCGTGATGAAAACGGTGACCGCAGTGATCTCAGTGTGGACAACATCCCCGCTGGTGGAAAAAGGCGTCGCGCTGTTCCTGACTCATGGCTAACCAACGCTCACGCATTTCGCGCCCGCGGCGACCAAAAAATCCGCGATAACCTATGCCAACAAACAGTATATTACACAGGATCAGCAGCTCCAGCGCTTGGAAAAAGCCAATGCTTTGGAAGCCAAAAATGGCGGGCAGCAAGGCATTCCACAGCAGCATTACCAGTGTAGCAAGCGCCGCATCCGGCAATTCATCAGGAGGCGTTGTTTCGTTATCCACAACAGTTTTCATGATTGATGCCTTGTACTCAGGCCGGCAACAGGTTGTGCGCCGCCAAATCGTCTGCTACCTCTTTCAGCTCAAGACGTTCCAACATGGAATGCGTCTGGCAGCCCAGTTCAGGGTCCCAGCCCATGGCGCTGTAGAACAGCGTCAACGATTTCTGCACGTCCTCGTGATCCATCTTGTCTGTACCTTCGCTGAACGCAGGCAGTTTCGGGTCCTTATCGAACACCCAGTCACAGATCTGATCGTGCTCACGGCGCATATCCATGGTGTTCATCAGCTTCACGGTGTAGGCGCGGTGTAACGTGAAGATACGTTCTTCCGCCAGATCGAGGCTGGCTTCGGTGATATCTTCGCCGGTCACAGCAGCAAAGAATTTCGCCTCCATCGCCAGATCGCCGCGGTAGTTCCAGCTTTGTGCGGTTATACCGTCATCCCGTCATCGGCCACACCCAGTTACATAGCGTCACGGCATCGTGCAGGCAGTTTCTCGGCAGCTTCCACTTGGCGTAATCAATCTTGTAGCGGTTGATCGGGGTATAGTTTTTGGTTTCGTCAAAAGCGTCAGCAGAGCCGAACAGCTCAGAGGCGATCTCTTTTTGCAGCTTGAGTGGCAGGCCGTTGCCAATGTAGTTAATGTGGTGTGAGTCATGGCATCATGGCTGAACATGCAGTTGACGATCGTCCCCACCTGCGCCGAAGCTTCGTTGGCATGGTGCACCGGGAAGCCCATGGGCAACCACAGCTTGTTTTTGGCGTAATTCCAATATTCTGGTCCCAGATTCCAGCGCTCCGCAATGAAATACGATCCGTCGGACAAATGGCTGAATTCGCCGATACGGTAGGCCAGACGATGGTAGATGTCCTTGGTAAAATTCGGATCTCCTTCTTCCATCAACTCCAGGGAATAGATTCATTCTCTTCGGCAGGCAATACGCGTTTGAACACGCTATGGGTATGGCAGTAGGTGAAGTTACGGTGCAATTGACCGTGGCGATACCACAATCTCATGTCGTCGAAGATGCTCAGACCGACCAGATTTCCGACCACGTTGCCATCGCCTTTTCAGCGATGTCTTTGGGGCCGTTGGGGAAGATGGTGGTGTGCACAAAGTTGGCTACGCAGGTGTTGCCGCCGGTGGTCGGGCCGCAAAACTGCTTGGCCTGTGGCACGTTAAGCTGCGACATACAGCGGATCTGGCAGGAGTGACATCCGCCCATTTTCACCGTGTATTTTCCCGCTGCTGGCTCCAGATCGAAGGTGGATTTCATGGTGCGGAAACCGACGGTGTTCTGGTTGCCCGGTGGGATTTCACCGTTTTCAATCGGGCCTCCTGCCGCCGCCTGCCAGTACAGACCTTTGCGCGCGGACCAGCGTGATTTCTGGTCTGAATATTCAGCCCATGCTTGCGGCGTGCTCGGGACAACGTGGTTATTGTTGGCACTGATGAGCTGCGTTATCATGTATTTGTTGAGAGCTTTGAGTTCTTCGCAATTAGTGACGTTAACGCCGTGGCTACCCCACACCGCGATGGTTTTGAGATTTTTGAACTGAGTACGCCACCTACGCCACCGCTGTGGTTGCGGCTATTAAGTAAGAATGCTTGACCCTGAGGTCGGCTGTGCCAGCGCCAGATTATTCACACCCGGTTGCAACGGTACCAAACTCAAATCCGTGGGGCTCGAACCCGCTGCACTTTGACAGGCGACTATCGTCGTACCGCTGTAAAACAGCAGGGCGGTGAGGGTGCGCCGAGTGTTGGTAAGCAAAAATATAGCGGTGATTATCTCTTTTCCCACTCTGGGCGAAAACCAGTCAGTAACCGTCTCATTTCATCAGGTAAGTACGGATGCCATCGAGGAACATCTGGGTCGAAAGCATGACCAGAATCAGCCCCATCAGTCGCTCCAGCGCGGCAACGCCTTTCTCACCCAGCAAGCACAAAAAGAGATCGGACATCAGCAGGATGATAAATGAAATCCCCCAGGCGATGCAGAGTGCGAGCGTTAAATGCGGCAATTGATCCGGATATTGATGCGATAACAGCATCAGCGTGGCCAGAATAGACGGTCCGGCGAGCAGTGGGATTGCCATCGGCACCAGAAAGGGTTCTTCCCCTGCGGGTAACCCGCTGCTGTTGCTTTCCTGCGACGGGAATATCATGCGGATAGCGATTAAAAACAACACAATGCCGCCCGAAATCGATACGGTTTCAGTATGAAGATTGAGAAACTCCAGAATACGTTCGCCAGCAAACAGAAAAATCAGCATTAGCCCAAGGGCGATCACCATCTCACGAATCAGCACCACCCGTCGGTGTTTCGGGTCCAGATGTTTTAGTACCGACATAAAAATGGGCAAATTGCCCAACGGATCCATAATTAACAGCAACAGAATGGTTGCTGAGATCATTTCGCTCATGGTGGTGGTGGACTCCTGTTATCCCTTTAATGATGGCACCGCATTAGCCTCATTGCTAATGATGGCACCGCATTAGCCTCATTGCTGAAAAAGCCGGTGTCATCGAATAAATTCACTTGCGACTTCTGGTACATTTTGTAAGGTTAATAGTCATCACTTTATGTATAGTCATCACTTTATGTACTTTATGTATAGTCATCACTTTATGTAATTTATGTATAGTCATCACTTTATGTAATGTTTGCTGAGTTTATGTAATATGTAATGTTTGTTGAGTTTATGTAATATTTGCTGAGTTTGGTGATAAACCGATTTTTATTACCCCTCGCTCTGCGGTCATGATAATCTTGCCGCCACGGTTTGCGCGCGCGTTTGCTTGTGGTAAACCTATTGTTCCGCAAGGTATTCATCTGACAAGAACAGGGTAACAGAGTGTGTGTCGGCCGTCAGTATTGCCTGTGTGGCACTCCAAATTCTTTTTGTCACCCCAAGGCAGGATTGCTACCATGAAAAATGTTGGTTTTATCGGCTGGCGCGGTATGGTGGGTTCCGTTCTGATGCAGCGTATGCAGGAAGAGCGTGATTTTGACCTGATTCGTCCGGTATTCTTTTCCACGTCACAATACGGTCAGGCTGCTCCGGTGCTGGGTGGACAGCAGAGCACGTTGCAAGATGCCTACAATCTGGATGCACTGCGCACGCTGGATATCATCATCACCTGCCAGGGCGGTGATTACACTAATGAGGTTTACCCGAAGCTGCGTGAAAGCGGCTGGCAGGGGTATTGGATCGATGCAGCCTCCTCGCTGCGTATGCGCGATGACGCCATCATCATCCTCGATCCGGTCAACCATGCTGTTATCAAACAGGGCCTGGACAACGGCATTAAAACTTTCGTTGGTGGCAACTGTACTATCAGCCTGATGCTGATGTCGCTGGGTGGCCTGTTTGCGCACGATCTGGTGGAATGGGCCTCTGTGGCGACCTATCAGGCGGCATCCGGCGGCGGTGCGCGCCATATGCGCGAATTGCTGGTCCAAATGGGTCTGCTGCACAATGATGTGGTGAAAGAGTTGCAGGACCCTGCCTCTGCCATTCTGGATATCGAGCGCAAAGTCACTGCGCTAACGCGCAGTGACACGCTGCCGACCGACAATTTCGGTGTGCCGTTGGCGGGCAGCTTGATCCCGTGGATCGACAAACAGTTGGATAATGGCCAGAGCCGCGAAGAGTGGAAAGGTCAGGCAGAAACCAACAAAATTCTCGGCACACAGTCCGTAATACCGGTGGATGGTTTTTGCGTCCGCATCGGGGCACTGCGCTGCCATAGCCAGGCGTTTACGCTGAAACTGAAGAAAGATGTTCCGGTGTCTGAAATCGAACAATTGCTGGCAACCCATAACGATTGGGTGAAAGTGGTACCAAACGATCGCGAGATCTCCATGCGTGAATTGACGCCTGCCGCGGTAACCGGCAGGCTTTCCACGCCTGTAGGGCGTCTGCGTAAACTGAACATGGGGCCGCAGTATCTCTCCGCCTTTACAGTGGGTGACCAACTGTTGTGGGGTGCGGCAGAACCGTTGCGCCGTATGCTGCGCATCCTGCTGTAGTCCTCTCTGGATTGAATGCCCCCCGCTGTGCGGGACATGTTCTCTCTCACCTCCTGCCGTTGCTTTCTTTGTTCTACTATCGCTTGCCATGCGCTCAACCTTTTTAGCGGCATGCCGCATCACTACCGTTAACCTTTTCAGTGACGTTTTCTTGAGCATGTTTTCGATGCGTTGGGCAAAGGTATTTAGTGCCAGCCACTATCGCATGAGCGCCTGGTCGCGTGAGCGCCTGGCGATTTCCTGCCATGAGCTGTATGCGCAGCGCCTCTTCTTCTTGCGTCAGCTGGGAGGCATGTTAAGCAGGGAGGAGGCGAAGCCACAGTAGGAAAATAAGCGATTGCCTCGTTCCGGTTAGCCGGGTAATGGAGGCTTTACCATTGCTGCAAGGGGCTAAGACAGCCGTGATCGGCTAACTTAACCATCAGGCTTAACTTGTAATGCGCGCGCTGACCATAGCATCCGCTCACCAGATAGCTGCGTGCGATCTGGCGGATGGTGTAGAGATTATTCAAAATGGTGTTCACGTTGTCTGACGGACCGCCGGTCTGTGCAAAACAGAAGGGGCCAGCGAGGTATCGCGTGCCGTTGAGCAAGCTATGGCGGCGAAATGTGGGGTATTGCCGGATATTGTTGAGGCTATAGACGGAGAGCGAGAGTTTTTCGAAGCGGTGCTGGATGCGTCGAACCTGCTCCAACGTGGGATCGTCGACACTGTCGAACACTGCACATAAGGTCAATATCCGAATCCGGTCTCATATCGCCGTGGGCTGCGCTGCCATCCGTGGGCTGCGCTGCCATAGAGATAAAACGATAGCAGACGGTCACCAAAGGCGGCGTTGAGTGCATCGACGATCGGTGCCATCATGGCGTTAATCGTTGCAGGTGCGGTTTCAGCGCGTTGGGCGATCACGCGCCGTGTGTCTGGGTAGCCGGCGGCAATGTGTTGGGCATATCACTCTACGATGGCGCTCAGTCGTGCAGCGGCGGCGCGAAAGGTATTCGCGTTTTCCAACAGTGAGCGTTCAAAGGGCTGCCAATGGTTGTTGATGTAGGTTAGGTCTTCTTTATTTTATTATTTATTATTCCCGCGACTGACAGCAGGCTATGGTGACTTCCCGCGACTGACAGCAGGCTATGGTGACGCGTTTCCAACTGCCCTAGCAATTTACTGAGCCCCTGCTCTGTATAGCGCATCGCCAAGCCCAGTTGGCGCACGCCCCAGGTATGTGTCTTCGCGGGTAAATCATGCAAATAATTAATTAATAGAGACGAGCAATATGGGTTGTGGCGAAAGTCGCCTGCCGTAATGCATCCGGGTAATCGGGCTCACATGCGGAGAGTGCGCATTCTGTCGATGCGTTACGGTAGGGCCAGGGGCAAGAGTGGAACGGCCAGCGACCATGAGCAGGATAGTCGGCCAATTCTCTTTCTCTAAGGTAATTCAGTGACAGTTCGGGAAACTCCGCGTGCAGATACTGTGCTGCAAATGCCATTTTTTCTCCACCGTCTTCATGCACGATCAAATAATAAATGGCCGACATCACTTGATGAATAATCAGGCTGTCGTAAAAGGCATCTGTCTCTGTAATGCCAGATAGGTTATCGCCAAACAGATATTTGGCAGTAGTGCAAAAATGCTGTGTACTGGCATCTGTTTTTTGATTCATGATGGCTATAGATCCATGTGTTTTATGTTTTTGACTAAAAGAGAAATAAGGTATTTACCTCACGAGGTTTTTCATTCTCGGTAAATACATGCTCAATCCTGTTTTCAATTTCGCGTATCAATAATGATTGATATCAGAACGTTATGATGATTTGCTGCGTATTTCAGGGAATTTGGTTTTTATGATAATTAGCTTGAATTGTTGAGTGTCATTTTTTTATAAAATAAGTTGATGTGCTTTTCAGCGATGAAAATTAATGTCTGATCATGCGATATGCTGTAAAAAGTTGTAATCGTATTTTACGGGTATCTCTATTAAATGGGGCTGGTGTGTATGGAATGATTTTTCGAGCGCATCAGGAAAATCAGAGATATCTAAAATAAAATTTTTGTCGCTGATACACCATTGGCGTTAGCCAGCAGGGTGAAATGATCGGGCCGAATTCGGTCAGATGACGTTGTGGTTTAGAGCTATTGCGATTCTGGTAATACTTGATAAGGCCAAATGCGGAATCCGAAAGAACAACGATAACCACCGGTAGTGAATACCGGACAATGGTTTCCAGTTCCTGGCTGGTGGCGTGAAATCCGCCATCGCCGCAAAAGGCAATAACGCGCGTTTCGGGATGGCATATCTGTGCCGCCATCGCTGCGGGAAGCACAAAGCCGAAACTGCCACAGACGTTGGAACATAAAAAGTGGTTTGAGCGGTACGTGGTGGCCAGTAGTCCGGCATACTGTTTGTGCAGCCCGACGTCGCTACAGAAGAATATATCGTCACGCCCCAGCGCAGTACTCACGGCAGCCACAATGTGTGGAATATCGGTGACGGTGTCAGGCTGTGCTGCGGGCTGCGCTTGTCAAAAAAACACTTCAATCGCTGGTGAGCCGCCAGCCATTCTTGCTGGGGTAATGCGTGGTGGGTAAGTTGGTCAAGGCTGTGATATTGCCCAGGAAGAGAATATCGGGCTGGAAAATATCCCCCATGGGGACATCTACGCTGTTTATCACCAGTGTGGGTTTATCGTGAGTTTATCGTGACCCCACAATGCTGGTTTCAAATCCTCTCAGAAATCGTAGCCGATCAAAATCATCAAATCGACGCCTTCAAACAGCGAGTGCAGCACGGAAGTGCGGTATACGCTATCCTGATATTTGTTGGCGGAAGTGAGAAACTGTGAGTGATCGTCGGGTACAGCATCTTTGGCCGCAAGGGAGCAGATAATTGGCGCATTGATCTGTTGGGCGAAACGGCACACTCTCGCCTGTGCGTTGTCCACGCTCGCCTGTGCGTTGTCGCGGATAACCTGATTACCAATGGCAATCATCGGGTGCATTACCAATGTAATGCACTGTGCAGCGCGGATACTATCGGCGTGTGCAGGCTTGATTCTCTTCCTCCGGATGAGTGGCTGCACGGTTTGCAAGATGTCCAGTACTTCCCTATCCAGCACGTCATTTTTCAGCAGATCCAGCTGGATACTGTGATAGGCGGGGCCGGGTAAGCCATCCAGAGTTCGCTGCAATGCGGTCTGGACGTGAGAAACCAACTCTTCCGTCTTTTCGAATTGCAGGCTGGATTTAGTGATCCTTGCCATCAATCCGACGTTATCAATACATTGGTGCGTCAGGTTAAACCTGATCTGTGGGCGTGGAATTTGCGCGGAGCAGGCGAGCATGGGAGAGCGGTCTAACATGGCGGAACACATGCCCCTAGCCATATTGGTTAACCCAGGGCCAAACGTGGCCCAACACATATGGGCATTCTGGTAAGCCGTCCCGCGACGTCTGCCATAATTCCTGCCGAAAATTCATGTCTTGTTAAATAAAAACGAATGCCAAATGCTTTATCAAAGCTTATCGCTTCTGCTTCACCGCCAATAATGCCGAAACATTTTTTTAACCCATGCCGGACATCGCCGCCGGACATCGCCTTAAGAAAAAGTTCATCAAATTGCATGTTCAACTCCTGTCCGTGAGGTTCGGTCAATAATTACGGTCCTGGATGTGTTAACTATATGAAATAACCATGTGGGATAATTAAATAACCCTGTGGGATAATTTTTATCAGATTCTGTTTTTTTATCTTTTTATTTGTGAAAGCCAAAGGTTGTTATCTCTGTGAATGGTAGTAAGTAAAAGAGCAACGCTTGATGATACGGAGTATCAAGCTTGTACATCAATGAAAAATAAACTACATCAATGAAAAATAAACGTTAGTTGAAAAGAAAATAATCGATGGCAACAGCAGGATGTGGTTTCAGTCTTATTTTACTTAGATTTTCACTATTCTGCTTTACAGAATCGATTGATTTTATACATTATAAACATATTCGACGTGGTGATGTTATTCAATGGATGTGTATGTTCAACGAACATGAAATTCGCACTTTTCTCTTTGCAGAAGAAGTGAAGAAGAAAGATATCACTTAAGTCAACAGCCTGTTATAATGCTTTAGTCAAAAAATGGGTTTTCGAAACGAGAGCAATATGCAACGACTGACCATCTCTATGGATGACGAATCGGCACAGGACTTTGATGAGCTGATTCGTCGCAAATAGTAGTGTATTCAATGAGTTGATACAGCACATCAAACGTAATACTCGCGTTCGATGTAAGTGCACGATGAGCCTATCGTGCTTTTCGGATGATTTTGAATACCCCAATGTCTTACGATTGTGAATACCCCAATGTCTTACGATTGAGGCGTTTCAATCGGTTGCGCAGCGTCAGATTTTCACGCTCAATACGCTGTGTATACAGTTTGCCAACAATGTATTTTGTTTTTGGAAGTTCGTCATTGTAAGCCCTGTAGCCATCAGTGCACCAAAATGCCACTCTGAACCCCGAGAACAGTTTCAGCAAATTACGCAGCGTTTTCTTGCTTAGAGAGCCAAATGCATGAGCGATAATCCGCTTCAAACGCGGCTCCCGTGCATACTACCGCCAGCGCTGTCGTTTTTTGTTGTTGCCAACAAATTACCACATCTCATCCACTTCGCAAATCAGTTGAATTTGCAGGTTATCCAGTGGCTGCGTTGTTACATAGTGGCAGCGTTGTTACATCACTAGTGGCAGCGTTGTTACATCACGCGGTGATAGTTTTTTAAAGTACGCACGACGGCATTGTTACTAATATGTAACGCCCGAGCAGTATCACGAATACCGAATTATTCATTGTAAATTCAATGAGTTGATCTGTAATTCCCGGTTGGCAGGCACGATAGGAATAATCGAGCTGGAAGGTGCGTTTACATAACTGACAACGGTAACACTGATGGGCACTTTTGCCATAACCATGTTTTTTTACAGAGGCTGTCTATTCACAAAACGGGCATCTTACATCAACGTTAGCTACTGTATATTATCCACATTCAAATGCGGAGAGTTTACACTGTAATCAACTTATTGAATACTTGACCGGCGATACCACCACCCATGGCTTGCCAGGTGCTTTCGGCAGTAATCAGGGCTGGCGAACCAAACAGCCGGTTACGCTGGGAATCCAGCACCCAGAGCCGGACTTGCCAGCCGCGCATGCTGTTACCGTCATCTTCATTCTGATCCCTAGTATGCAGCATACTGATCCATAGTATGCTGCAGTTTGAACACCAGACGTTCATTGTTGCGCAGGAACGTCCAGTCGCCGTACTGAGCATACTGCTCCTGTAATGCATCACGCTGCTCCTGTAATGCATCACGCAACTGCTCGACGCGCTGCGCATTGCCTTGCTTGATGTAATCAACAAAGCCGCGTTCGAAGCTCATTCTCACGCCCCAATGCATGGTGATCAACACCAGCATGCAGGTGGCAAAAATGGCGAGAAACAGTTTAGCGGTAATGCCGAACCTCATCGTATCCTCACCTTTTTCCCGGCAGCACGTTCTGCTTGATCTGGTCCGGCGGTATGCGCAGGAACAGCAGGGCGGGCAGCGCCCATCTGACGGCCATGCTCAGATGGGTATAGTATACATGTTCAGATAGGTATATATAGAGGAATACCTCGGCTGTTGCCTCCGTTAGCGATGCTGTCCGGCAGAGGTCTTTCAGCTTCAGGGTATTCATGGTTGAAAAACGCACCGAATTGGCAACGCCACCAGTATTAACACCAGCGGCAGTAACCACAGCCAGTGCAGCAGCGCGACGGTGGCAAACAGCAGGGTGCTGAGCGATAGCGCCAGGGTAGATACAATCAGTGCGGTACGGTAGCCCAAGCTGTTAGCGATACTGACCACGATACGCATGGTGCCCATGTTGCCGAGAATCATCGGGATCATCATCAACCCGGTATGAAACGGCGAGAATCCCATGCCCAGCTGTAAAAACAGCGGTGTGGTAAAGGGCAACATGCCGCTGCCGATACGCGCCAGAAAACCGGCGCTGATCCCAATGGAAAGGTAGGGGTATTGAACAGGTGCAACTTGAACAGGGCGTTTTCATTTTGACTCGCATGCAGCCAATAGCTCAGCAGGGCAATAATCCCGATGGCAATCGGCGGCAATGCCAGGCTTTTGTATTTGTATGTATCCGTCTAAGGCTAAGGTCAATGTTACCATGTTGATGGCGAGCCAGAGAAAACCGCTGAGATCGAAGCACGAGGTTTTGGTTTGTAATTCGGCATAATCAGGCAGGTAGCGACAGCACCAATAATCAATAATCCCTACTGGCAGATTAATCAGGAAAATCCAGTGCCAACTTGGAGTATTGCACCAGCAGCCCGCCTAGCGTCTGGCCGAGCAACGGCCCGACGCTGGCCAGGGATACTGACAAAGGTCATTGCGGCCATAAACTGGTCACGTGGTATAATCTTCATTACCGTCAGACGACCGACCGGCACCATCATGGCACCGCCAACGCCCTGGATCACACGCGAGATCAGCAGCGCGTTCCGCTGGCAATCAGCATCACCGCCACCAGTCAGCATCACCGCCACGGTGAGCACATAGGCCACCACCACCGAGTGCATACGCACGGTTTTCATTCAGGCTGAGCGCCATTGTTGGCAGTGTGGTGTTGACAATGGTGGTATCTAGCGTTTGCATAAAAAAGCCAAACGCGACAATCCAAAGCGCCAGCGCATGGAGGCCAGTTGGGTCGTTGAGGGGGCTGACGAAAAACGCATGAAATAACGGGCCTCATGAAATGAGGGTTGTTCTTGTTCACTCGCTGCGCGTCAAGACGACGTGACGTTGGCGAGGTTGCGCCGCCGCGCCAACCAGCCGCGCAGACGATCAAAATAGAGGCACATCACCGGTGTAGTGTAGAGCGTGAACAATTGACTCATTACTAATCCTCCAACAATGGTGATGCCGAGCGGTTGGCGCAGTTCAGCGCCGTCTCCACTGGTCAGCACCAGCGGTAGCGCACCAAAAATCGCGGCCAGCGTGGTCATCAAAATGGGGCGGAAGCGCAACAAGCAGGCATGAAAAATCGCCTCTTGTGCATCACTACGAGTTGGCGTTTTTATGCTGATGTTGACGCTCTTTGCTCGTCTGCTGACCAGTGAGTAGTCCGGGCAGCACAGCGGCAAAGACATGAGTTTAAAAATCGACTCAACGAAGCCCTGTAATGCCCGGAGCGACAGGTTAAACACACGTTTCATCATCAGGACTATGGTAATAGTCATATCGCTATAGTAAAGCGGCCGGCCACGACCAACTGTCAGTCCATGCAGCGATGGCCACTCATCAAGCCAGAACGCTAGGGAACCTCGTTGTCTGAGTGCTTTGTTGTATGCGGGCCATTTGGTGATTTTAAACTTTTGCTTTGCCATGGGGACCTGATGTTGAAACGAATTTAGCGATTAGATCCGCCAATCACCTAAAAGTTTGATTTATTCAACAAAGTCATTTTTGACTTTGACGAAAATGCTTGGCAAAATAACATTATTGCCTATCATTCAACAAAGTCTCATGCTAGCAGAATTTCAATCACTAACAGCTGAATAATAAAATAATAAAATGGATACGATAAAATGGATACGAATGCTTTTACGGTCGCGGCAGACAAGCAGCGCTAAACCGGCAATGACAAGCAGTGCCAACGCAAATTGCGCAATATGGGTCATGAGAGCTCCGAATAGTAGGCGGGGTAACGTTTCCACGCCATTCTAGGTAATGAAAAGCTAAAAATGCGATAAAACACGCAAGATCAAGAGATAAAACACGCAAGATAAAACACGCAAAAGTATCACTACAAAAGTATCACTATCTTGAAGTATCACTATCTTGTGGGAATAGCGCTAAGTTGAATAGCTTAGCGCAGGGAGGTGGGTAAGGATTGTTTGTAAGTAAACGTAACCAATAAGAGCGCGGGCAACCCGGTTTGGGGATGCCCGTAGAGCGCGGTCTCGTGAATGTTTGCGGTTTCTGCGCCATACATGTTTCTGTGCCATACATAATAAATGCGGTTTCTGTGCCATACATCATAATAAATCGGCGCAACGCCGGTCATTAATATCGACACTAAAAATAAGCCTTGCTTATCAACACTGATAGAAGGGCGTGATGTTCGTTGTTTTGACACAGCAAACCTACTCTTAAATGTAGACACAGCAAACCTGCTCTTAAATGGAATACGGAGCGGCTTCCAATGCAGATACTTCACTGCATTTCGATACGTAATAAATTCTTCCTCGCGCTATTACTCATAGCTATTGGCATTGCTGTGGCTCAGCGTATTGGGAATGAATGAGCGTCGTCAGACAGAACGTGAAATGAATCGGATGGAAAGCAGATTCAGTTAGCGCGAGATGCTGGAGAGTTGGTGCATCAACTGCAACGGGAACGAGGGATGAGCGCCGGTTATTTTGGCAGTCAGGGCAACGCCTTTGGACCCGAATTGCAGACGCAGCGTCAGAATACGGATAAAGCCGCTACCGCTTTCCAACACAGTTATCGCGGCATGGATACTAATGGATACTACTTGCTCGGCGGCGATGTAGCTAAAAACTTTACTCAGTTGGCTGATTCTCTCAAGACACTGGACTCGATCAGAGATCAGGTAAACAGCATGTGGATACCGGTGAACACCGTACTGGACGCCTATAGCGAAAAAGTGGCGGTGTTGTTGGAATGCATTGGTTTGATGGCGTATTTGGTGCGCGATGAGGGGATCATCCAGCAAATTACCGCCACCGTACAGCAGACCGCCGATTTTGCCGCCCAGGCGCGCGAACTGACCACCAAGGTTGATGAGCGGGTGTGCTACATTGGCGATATTACCTCGTTTGCCCGTGATGCCATGGCAAGATCCAGCAAACCAGTCAACGGGTTACCGAGATCGTCACGGGCATTGATGCCATCGCTTTTCAAACTAACCTATTGGCGCTCAATGCGGCGGTAGAAGCGGCCAGAGCGGGAGAGCATGGGCTCGGTTTTGCGGTAGTGGCAACTGAAGTGCACCAACTGTCGCAGCGTAGCGTCGATGAAGCTAACAAAATTCGTGCGCTGCTCGCTGACAGCTTTTCCAGTGTGGAGGAGGGCAGTGCGCCGGTATTACAGTCTCATCGCGGATTACATGAGATTATCGATGGTACCAGCAAAGTAAAAGCACTGGTGGGGGATATCGCCATTGCGGCGGGCGAGCAATCGCTGGGGAGCGCCCAGCTCAATGTAGCATTGAGCTAGTTGGAGCAGGTCACCCAGCAGAATGCCACGCTGGTGGCTGAAGCTTCGACGGCGAGTCAGATGCTGGATGGCCAAGTGGCGGATATGACAGAACTGGTCGGGCATTTTCGCGTAGACGTTTCCGAATCGGTTGCGGATAATGCCCCTTTGCTCCTGGCAGATGCCTAGTGTCTCGGAAAAGGACATGCGAAGTTGCTAACAAACAGCCTACTCTCACCGTCATTCCAGCCACCGCAGTCATTCCCGCAAAAGCGGGAATCCCTTGCAGATAGACGCGTTTATTCTCGCAGAGATCCCCGGCTTTCGCCGAGGATGACAAGAGGGAAGCCGAGGATGAAGAGAGAGGAAGTGACTTGGTCATCATTCTAATACCCCCTGAAGGGAGCTCAGGGCGTTAGTTGGCTTCTGCTATCAGCAATTTCCAGCTAGTCACGTCCTGCCAGTGCGCCTGTTCTGCTTCCAGAACAAGCTGTACCAGCGCGTTTTGCGCGAAATAGCCCTGCGGAAAGGGGAAAGGGAGTATCCAGTGGTTGTCATCGGTGCCAAGGCGCAGCGAATCTGGCGGCGTGGTCGCCTGACGCTGATTATTGAGCAGACTTGCCAGCCGCAGAATCTGCACCATTGGCAAATACTTCTTTTTCTTGAATAGGTTGAAACTCGGCAGTTCTTCCAGCTTGATGGCTTTGCGCTGCAAGCGCACCATCAATGACAGCATCAACTGCTGCTACTGATTGAAGCCTGGCAGGTTGGTATTTTGCAGAATATAGGCGGAATGGCGTTGCATGCCCGCGTGGTTGATACTCAGGCCCACTTCGTGCAGCATGGCTGCCCATTTCAGGATCGCTTCTAACTGCGGATGCACCAGCGACGGGTTTTGTGCTGCTCACTGGGTAAACAGCAACTCAGTGATTTTCCGTACTCGACGTGCTTGTTCCCTGTCGATATTTTAGTGGCTGGCCAGACTCAGTGCGGTGCGGATACGAATATCCTGATGGCGGAAACGGCCTTCCATTTCATACAGCACTCCTTCACGCAGCGCGCCGTCTGACAGGCGAAGCGATTTGATCGTCAGCGCATCGAAAATCCCGCACAGAATCGCCAGCCCGGGCACCAACACCGATTGTCGGTCTTCCGACATACTCGGCAAACTCAGAGATTTGAAGGTGTAAACTGCAAAATCTGATCGCGCAGCATGTTAAGCCGGTCCAAAGTGATCAGACCGTCTTTCTCGCCCATCTTCACCAGAATTTCATGGGCGGATTTAATGGTGCCGGATGCGCCCAGCGCATAGTCCCAGCCATAAATGCGGTATTCCCAGGAGAGGGTTTCCAGCTTCTGTACCGCCGCCAGACGCGCACGCCGGAAATTCTGCTCGCTTATTTCACCGTTCGGAAAAAATTGCTGTGCGAAGCTGACACAGCCCATACGACGGCTTTCGATCAGTATTGGCTCGAAATTCTTCCCGATAACCAACTCGGTGGAGCCGCCGCCGATGTCGATAACCAGCTTGCGGCCCTTTTCTGGCTGAGTGTGCTCCACGCCCATAAAAATCAGGCGTGCTTCTTCATGGCCGGAAATGATCTCGATGGGATAAGGAATAATGTCGGCCGCAAGGCGCAAGAAGGTCTGGGCGTTGGCGGCTTCAAACAAGGCATGGGTGCCCACTATGGAAAGGTTGTTGCAGTCGCTCAGCATGTTGTTGCTGTCAAGGCCATCTGCCAGGTGCACCCGCTGTTTCAGTCGGCTTAACACTTGCAATGCACCGTTGACCACACGGGCCACAACTATATGGAAACTGTTGGAGCTAAGGTCAACCGCGGCGAATTCCTGTGGTGCTTCTTTATCAGTATTGGTTTGTATCAGGGGCATTTTCCTTGCCTATTCGTCGGGTTGCTCAAGGGCCTTGAGGTACTCATAAATGGTCGTCTGCGCGCGGACCTTACGCCGGTTGCCTCGTGCAACATAGCGATTACTCAGCTCTTTATCAATCAACAATACGTACGAGTTTTAACTGTATCGCTGAACAGCAGATCCAGTGTGTCCAATATCTGCTTTTTTAGCGCCGGGTTGAGGATTTCAGCTGCCACCTCGATACGATAATCGATATTACGTGTCATCCAGTCTGCTGAAGAGATATACACTTTGCTGTCTCCTCCATTATGGAACACATACACCCGATCGTGCTCAAGATAGCGATCTAAAATGCTAATGACTTGAATATTTTCGCTGATGCCGGGCAGTGAAGGGTCAGCGAACACATACTGCGCACCAGCAGGTTGATCTTCACGCCTGCGGCCGAGGCTTCATACAGCTTTTAGGCCAGATCTTTATCAACTAGATTATTAACCTTAAGGGTGATTGCTGCAGGAAATTTGTTCTGTGCGTTGGCGATCTCGCCATAGATCAATTTGTGCAACTGGGCGCGCGAGTTCTGAGGCGACACGAGTGAGTTCTGAGGCGACACGAGTAAATACTTGAAGCTAACCAGGTGGTAATGGTTCTCGATAAAGTTTAACACGCTGCGCACTTCATTGGTGATTCGTTCATCAGCGGTCAGAAGTGAATAATCGGTATAGAGCCGGGCGGTTTTTTCGTTTAAAGTTGCCGGTGCCGATGTAGGCGTAATGCACGATGTTTTCCCCTTTACGGCGGGAAAATTAGGAACAGTTTGGCGTGAATTTTCAGCCCTGGTACCGTGAAAATCACGTGCACACCGGCTTCCGTCAGGCGCTTGGCCCACTGGATATTCGCTTCTTCATCAAAGCGCGCCTGCAATTCTACCACCACAGTCACTTTTTTTACCGTTATGCGCCGCGTGGATCATCGCATTAATGAGGCGCGAATCTAATGGCTTAAACGGGTATGGCGCAATCGTGGCAGCGCTTTGTTTTCCAGATTCTGCTGGCCCACATTGGGGAAGCTGATAAAGTCTTTAAAGTTGTGGTGACGCCCGCCGGGGATTATGGAGTCATAAGACGAAATGCAAAATTTCTCCATCAGCATGTCCACCATCATCCGGCATGTCGCGCTGATAGACGAAGCGCACCGGTTCGGCAGTCAGGCGCTGTTTCAGACTGGACTCCATTTCCGTGACCAGATCGTACTCCGCATCGCGCGTCATTTTCATGGAATAGGCGTTGAGCGCATCGTAGTCAAAGAAGCCTCTGAAGATATCATCCAGGCAGTAGCGCAGGATGTTATCCAGCAAAATCATGGTTTTTTTTCTGCGCGATGATTCTGAGGGCAGGTTAATGAAACGCGGTACCTTGTACGACGGGATTTCCAGCAGCGCATAGCGAATGATTTCCAGCAGCGCATAGCGAATCTCGTTGTCGCGAATAATCTCTCTACCGCCAGATAGGTGTAGTCATCTTTCAAAACTCTACCAGATCGGTTTCTGGTAGGATCAGGATCGGTGTGATGTGTTGACGCAGGTTCTGACGGAAACATTCGCGCAGTCTCTCCTGCTGAAGCGGAGAGACCTGACGCTCATTTATCAAAAAATGTGGTTGCGTGTATCTATCAAAAAATGTGGTTGCGTGCCATCTCCAATAACAGTTCGTTATATAGGTTATCGAACATCTGATCGGTTTTCAGTACGCGTGCCTAAATTTTACTCAGTAAATGGCGTAAACCTCCGGCGGAGCCTTGTTCCTCGTTGATCAGAATCCGCCTTTTAAGATCGGCGAAGCGCACTTTGTAAAATTCATCTAGGTTGTTGGAGTAAATGCTCAAAAAGCGCATGCGATCAATCAACGAATTACTCTGATCCGTAGCCTCTTGCAATACGCCTTCGTTGAATGATAACCAACTTAGTTCTTTCTCAATGAAGAGCTTGTCCTGACTGATTGTAACTCCGTTAAATCGTTTACTGACGGTGCACCCACTTTACTGACGGTGCACCCACTCTCTACACGCCAATGATGGCGGATTTATGACGCCGTGGCGCTATCTTTTATTCTTTGAAACACATTTTCTATAAGACGCCGTCTCTTTGCTGAAGAATTACGATCGTTTTGTTCACAAAATAACCTGAATACCGCGCCCGGTGGGGACATGCGTTAAAACTCGTTCTTACACAACATGTTACCATTGTCATATTATGAGTGTAAAGGCAACATCTGCTACCCCGATTTCATCG
Organism: Symbiopectobacterium sp.; assembly: GCA_051710525.1. Taxonomy (GTDB): domain Bacteria; phylum Pseudomonadota; class Gammaproteobacteria; order Enterobacterales; family Enterobacteriaceae; genus Symbiopectobacterium. The sequence continues at coordinate 81,300 of JBPESR010000005.1, forward strand.
TAGGGGTGAGAAAAGCTATCCGCCATGGTCTTTGAGGTAATCTCCATCGTGCGGGATGGGCGGCGATGCAGGGCTTTTTGTTCGCCATTCACTAACAGAACCTGACGGGTGGTGTAGGGATCCTGACGGGTGTGTAGGGATATGGAAACAAACAGCAGATTTGCCTATCAGGATGCCCGACGGTGGCGTCTGGATCGCATAACGCAGCACATCGTGGTAGGCAGTGGCCTGCTGGTGATGGTGGCGTTGGTGCTGCTTTTTTTCTATCTGCTGTACGTGGTTGCACCGCTGTTTGTTTCACCCTCGGTGACGCAGTACGCCGCGTCGCCGCGCGTGGCATCAGTGCCGTCTACCGCCGTCGGGATCAGCAATAACGGTTCTTTAGAGTATCGCATTGATCAACATGGTTTTGGCGAGTTTATGGTGTTTGCTAGCGGGCAGTCTCTGCCGCGCACCGCACTGAGCGTCACGCCCATTACGCGTGCCGTCCCCTTCGGTGAGTAGAACTACATCAATAGACTGAGTATTAAGTAATTGAACAGCAGTTACCTATCTGGTTTTGCGAATACTGATTATTGATGACATGAATAGCATATCGGCCTGCTGAAAAACCTGACGACAAAAATGGCTCGCTGAAGCCGAGGGCCTTTTCAGATTCACCAGGCGCGGAACTCATCGAGGCGCGGGCCTCTCGCCCACAGAGGCGCCGGATAGATTGAAGCAAGTTCACCATTAGTCAAAAATCAGCGTTGCAAAAAAGGGGGGTGACCATAGATTTTTATCTGTAAGAGATTTTTATCTGTAAGACCTAGCTCGAAAATTACTCAGCTACTATGCTGATGCATTTACGGTTTTTCGGTCCTTTAACTTCAAACTGAAGTTTACCATCAGCCAAAGCAAACAGAGTGTGGTCTTTACCGCAACCTACGTTGGTGCCCGCGTGGAATTTAGTACCACGTTGACGAACGATGATGTTGCCAGCCAGAACACTTTCACCGCCGAAAAGTTTTACGCCCAGGCGTTGTGCGTTGGAATCGCGGCCGTTACGAGTCGAGCCGCCAGCTTTTTTGTGTGCCATTTAATCCGCTCTCCTCGCTCTCCTAAGTCTTAAGCGCTGATGCCAGTGATTTTCACGTCAGTAAACCACTGACGATGGCCCGCTTGCTTACGGGAGTATTTACGGCGACGGAATTTAACGATCGTTACTTTCTCACCACGACCATGGGCAACAACTTCTCCCTTGATCTTGCCACCATCGATGAAAGGAACGCCGATTTTGATTTCTTCACCATCAGAAACCATCAAAACCTGTTTAAATTCAATAACTTCACCAGTTGCAATGTCTAGCTTTTCCAAGCGAACGGTTTGACCTTCGCTTACTCGGTGTTGTTTGCCACCACTTTGGAAAACTGCGTACATATAAAACTCCGCTTTCTGCGTACTCATATTGCTTTCTGCGTACTCATATTGATTACTCGAGCACGCTATAAATATTCACAATAGGCGCAAATTCTACGCAAAAAACCTACCGATGACAAGTGCAGATTCGAGAGAATTGAAGAAAAAGAGTACAGGTTCTTCACTACCATTTATCTGTGCCATTTTTCAAGTACAATCAGTCCACAATAACCATTGAAGCCGGTATGGAATCGACCCTAACCACGGCGTACAGAAAAAGCACTGGCACAGATATGAATCTACAACAGATCACAGCATTAGCTGCCCATGATATGAACGACGTCAATGGCGTTATTCTGGCACAACTCAATTCAGATGTTGTACTTATTAACCAGATTGGCAATTACATTATTGGTGGTGGCGGGAAACGTATTCGTCCCATGATAGCCGTACTGGCCGCCCGCGCGCTGACGTATGGAGGTGATAAACATGTGACAGTCGCAGCATTGATTGAATTTATCCACACCGCCACGCTGCTGCATGACGATGTGGTGGATGAATCAGATATGCGTCGTGGCAAGGAAACGGCCAATACCGCCTTCGGCAATGCGGCCAGTGTACTAGTTGGGGATTTCATCTATACGCGAGCGTTTCAGATGATGACCAGCATGGGCTCACTGCGCGTGCTGGCGCTAATGTCTGAGGCGGTCAACGTTATCGCTGAAGGCGAAGTGCTGCAACTGATGAACTGTAACGATCCGGATATCACCGAAGATAGTTACATGCGCGTCATTTGCAGCAAGACAGCGCGCCTGTTCGAAGCCGCAGCGCAAGCATCTGGGATTCTGGCGGGTGCCACCGATGAGCAGGAAAAAGCGTTGCAGGAATATGGGCGTTATCTCGGCACAGCATTCCAACTGATTGACGATCTGCTGGATTACAGCGCCGATGGAAAAACCTTAGGTAAAAATACCGGTGACGACCTGAACGAAGGCAAACCCACGCTGCCGCTGTTACACGCTATGCGTAACGGCAATAGCGAGCAATGTGCGATGATCCGCAAAGCGATCGAAGAGGGCAATGGTCGCCATCTTCTGGAACCGGTGCTTGATGCCATGCAGCAGTGCGGCTCGCTGGAATACACCCGACAGCGAGCAGAGCAAGAGGCGGATAAAGCGATTTCCGCGCTTCAAGCGCTGCCGCCGAGCCACTTCCGTGAGGCACTGGAAGGCCTGGCACATATTGCCGTTCAACGCGATTATTAATGCGTCCGTACGCTATGATTCGTACGCTATGATTATTAATGCGTCCGTACGCTATTTTGTCGATGCGTTGGGATCGCTTGCGTTCTCGAGGCGTGAGAACATGGCGATCGCGCCTTCGCGCAGCACAAAATCGATCAACGCTTCCTGCTCGTTGATCGAGAGTTTTTCAAATATCTGAATCCAGGAATCCAGCAGAGGTTTGGCAAACGTCGTATAAGCTGGCGGTGACATTTCCGCCAGCTCACGAATCAGGAGTCGCTTGCGCACCTCCTGCGGTAAACTCTCTCGCGCATATTCAACGGCCCGCCCTTGCACCCCTTTATGTATGGCGGCGTTTTTCCCACCCGTCTTCCCGAGCACGTTTATTTACGCCTTGCCGTGTTTTAGGCAATCCCGCCATCCCCAGCAATTCAGCAGTGGCGAACTACTCTTTTTTCATAGCCTATCATACTGATACTTTTTTCATAGCCTATCATCCTGATAGTGTGATGCATTACAAAATTTAATTTATTTATTAGGAGTTATGTTGAGGAAATTATTGGAAATAAAATACTATATTTTTCCTAATTTCGTTCACGCATTCCATGCGTTTAACTGACGAGCGTTATTTAATACCACCAATGGACCATTATCTTGTAGCAAGGAGGAAAGATTATGAGCGCAAGGAAACACGACTGACACCCTGCCGATATCATTGCCGCACTCCGTAAAAAAGGTACCACTCTGGCGGCAGTCTCACGAGAAGCGGGATTAAGCTTCCTCCACTCTAGCCAATGCGATATCACGCCGCTGGCCCAAGGGAGAATGGCTCATAGCCGAGGCAATCAACATTCACCCTGCTGAAATCTGGCCCAGCCGTTACTACGATCCGAAAAGTAACATGCTGATTGATAGGGAAAAACTTATAAGATCTGACAATTCTCACCCAAAATCATGACATGATATAAAAAAGCCAGAACACCTTATATAAAAAAGCCAGAACACCTTCTCTCCGGCTTATCACCATCTGGCGTTAAGACACCGATTAACCGCGTACTGAGCCACTCACAAAGGATTCACCCAATTCGATATCCTGTCTCAGGGTGCCCAGCATGTTATCCAGAGCCTGTTTTTCAAACGGGCTCAGTGCGCCAATGGACTTACGTTCAATGATGCCAGATTTGCCCAGCGACAGCGGCTGTGCGAAGAAACGGGCATGCTCGCCGTCACCTTCCACATAGGCACATTCCACTACACCTTCGTCGCCTTGCAGAGCGCGTACCAGAGACAACCCAAAACGCGCCGCCGCCTGACCCATGGAGAGAGTTGCCGATCCTCCACCGGCCTTGGCTTCCACCACTTCCGTACCAGCGTTTTGGATACGCTTGGTAAGATCTGCTACTTCCTGCTCGCTGAACGTTACGCCAGGAATTTGTGATAACAGGGGAAGGATCGTCACACCAGAGTGCCCACCAATCACAGGTACTTCAACCTGTTGCGGCAGCTTGCCTTTCAGTTCCGCCACAAAGGTGTTGGAGCGGATAATATCCAGCGTGGTTACGCCAAACAGCTTGTTCTTATCGTACACACCGGCTTTTTTCAGTACATCCGCGGCGATCGCCACCGTCGTATTAACCGGGTTGGTAATGATACCAATGCAGGCTTTCGGGCTGGTGCGGGCAATCTGTTCAACCAGATTGCGCACGATCCCCGCATTCACATTGAACAGGTCGGAGCGGTCCATGCCAGGCTTGCGAGCGACGCCGGCCGAGATCAGAACGATGTCCGCGCCGACCAGCGCAGGGGTGGTGTATTCACCGCAAAAGCCTTTGATGGATACTGCTGTAGGGATATGGCTCAGATCAACGGCGATGCCCGGCGTTACCGGAGCTATGTCATAAAGAGATAATTCTGAACCTGAAGGAAGCTGGGTTTTGAGCAGGAGCGCGAGAGCCTGACCGATACCGCCTGCTGCTCCGAGAACTGCAACTTTCATCCTAAACTCCTTATCATCTTCATCCTAAACTCCTTATCATCGTAAAAGTAAAAATGCCGTGAATTTGTGCAATAAACTGCCAGACCTGAATAAAATCAGGAGGTTTGAACGGCTTACAGAACGGATGTGGCAATACCGAGACCTCGATATCAGGGCAATACCGAGACCTCGATATCAGGTCATGGAAAAGAAAAAACTATATCATTAATATATCATTAATAATAAAGCAAAATATGCTGATTGATTTGTAAGGTAAGTAAAGTTATAGTGATTTGTAAGGTAAGTACAGTTATAAATAAGTGAGTAAATAATGCAGCGCGCATCACGTTCAGTACGATAGCGGTTACATTACACTGAACCCCAGCCAGTAAGCAACCTCATTTTGCCTAACAGTTGATTTACTTTTATGTGACTAAACGTTCATTTTTTTTCATCACTTACGTCGTTTAAACATTTTAGTGCGATTATTGTACTGAAACCCTGCCGAGTCATTTCTTTAAGCGCCCATGTTGCATAAAGATTCACCCAACTGCATAATGCACACTCCAACGATCGCAACACACGGTGCAGAATGCGTAACTCCACGAAACAGGAAGATTTGATCAAGGCGTTCAAGGCGCTGTTAAAGGAAGAGAAGTTTAGTTCTCAAAGCGAGAACGTGTTGGCGTTACAAGAAGACGGTTTTGAAAATATAAATCAATCAAAAGTATCACGTATACTGACTAAATTTGGTGCAGTGCGCACGCGCAATGCCAAAATGGAGATGGTCTATTGCCTACTCGCGGAACTGGGTGTACCCACCACCACCAGCCCACTGAAAAATCTGGTGCTGGATGTCGATTTATAACGATGCGGTTGTGGTTATTCACACCAGTCCGGGTGTTGCGCAATTGATCGCTAGGTTGCTAGACTCACTGGGGAAATCAGAAGGGATTCTTGGCACCATCGCTGGGGATGACACCATTTTCACCACGCCAGCACGCGGCTTTAGCGTTAAGCAGTTGTTCGACGCCATTTTGACGCTGTTCGAACAGGAACTGCAATGACCCGCCAGGGGTGCTGACGCAGTGACTCACGCCAGATGAGGGTATCTAGAATGGGGTTGGTCAAACGGCAGGCAACTCCGCCAATGGCCAACGTGGACGCACGCTTATGCCCAATTCCTGACGTTGATTGTGTAACAATCTCACACTGCCCGTATAGGCAATCATAGCGCCATTATCGGTACAAAACTCAGGCCGCGCATAAAACACCGCCCCACCACGTTTAGCCATGATCTCTGTCAGGCGAGCGCGCAGCGTGCGATTGGTACTGACGCCGCCAGCCATCACCAGACGTTTAAAGCCGGTCTCATCCAACGCTCGGCGACATTTTATCGCTAACGTATCAACCACCGCATCTTCAAACGCGCGCGCAATATCAGCACGGGTTTGATCATCATTGCCGTTGGCACGAATAGTATTGGCGGTAAAGGTTTTCAAACCGGAAAAGCTAAAATCCAGCCCTTGTCTGTCGGTCATCGGGCGAGGAAAGGTAAAACGTGAGGCATCCCCACGCTGTGCCAGTTTGCACAACAGCGGGCCTCCCGGGTAATCCAGTCCCAGCAGCTTTGCCGTTTTATCAAAGGCTTCACCGGCGGCATCGTCAACCGATTCTCCCAGCAACCGGTATTCACCGATGCCAGTGACACTGATTAACTGCGTGTGACCACCAGAAACCAATAGCGCTACGAAAGGAAATTCCGGCGGATTATCTTCCAGCATCGGGGCCAGCAAATGCCCTTCCATATGGTGAACTGGAATCGCCGGCACGCCCCAGGCAAATGCCAGCGCCCGACCGACCGTTGCGCCGACCAACAATGCGCCCACCAGTCCAGGGCCGGCAGTGTAGGCCACACCATCGATGTCTGATGCGGACAGGTCCGCCTCTTTCAGGGCGGCCTGAATCAGAGGAACCGTTTTACGCACGTGATCGCGCGAGGCCAGCTCTGGTACAACACCGCCATAATCAGCATGTAGTTTTACCTGGCTATACAGTTGGTTAGCCAATAACCAGGCATCCGTATCATAAATCGCCACCCCGGTTTCATCACAGGAGGTTTCAATACCCAATATGCGCATCGTTCTACCTAACGTTCGTTGCCACGCAAGCTGACATCTACTTGCTACTTGCTACTTGCTACTTGCTACTTGCTACTTGCTACTTGCCACTTGCTTCATACAACAGATAATATATCATTATTAGTTTTGATTTTCTGCTCTGCGTGCGCGTTGGATATTTTATTATGATCGCCGCAATGCTTTACAATTTATTATGATCGCCGCAATGCTTTACAAGCGCATCACGTTTGCAGTAAAATTCTGCACCATTTTAAAAAGGCTGGCACAAGGCCAGCACATACCGTTTAAAAAGGCTGGCACAAGGCCAGCACATACCGAATTATTAAGGTGAGAGGCACATGCCGGTAATTAAAGTACGTGAAAACGAGCCGTTCGATGTAGCGCTGCGTCGCTTCAAACGTTCCTGTGAAAAAGCGGGTGTTCTGGCTGAAGTTCGTCGTCGTGAGTTCTATGAAAAACCGACAACCGAACGTAAACGCGCTAACGCTTCTGCTGTGAAACGTTACGCGAAGAAACTTGCTCGAGAAAACGCACGCCGTACTCGTCTGTATTAATTTCTGGAGGCCTGGCCTCCACCGCGTGATTAATCCGCAGACTTAGCAGTTGCATACGAAGGCCGTGCTTTCCAAAAGGAAGCGCGGCTTATTGTTATTTATAAGCTATTATAAGCTATTGTTTATTTGTATTTTATAAGCTATCGTTTATTTGTATTAAAAACAGGGGCTTATGGCTGGACGAATCCCACGTGTCTTTATCAATGACCTACTGGCACGCACTGATATCGTCGATCAGATCGACGCGCGCGTGAAGCTCAAAAAGCAGGGCAAGAACTTTCACGCGTGCTGTCCGTTTCACCATGAGAAAACCCCGTCTTTCACCGTAAACAGTGATAAGCAGTTTTACCATTGCTTCGGCTGCGGTGCGCACGGCAATGCCATCGATTTTTTAATGAACTACGATCGCTTGGAGTTCGTTGAAAGTATCGAAGAATTGGCATCCATGCACAGTCTGGAAGTGCCTTATGAATCCGGCACTGGCACCACATTGCTTGAACGCCATCAGCGTCAAAGCCTGTATGAACTGATGGGGCAACTGAGCGAGTTTTATCAACAGGCGTTAAACCAACCAACGGCAGCCTTTGCCCAAGGTTATCTGGCACAACGCGGCCTGAGTGCGGAAGTGATTCGCCACTTCGCTATCGGCTTCGCTCCTGCAGGGTGGGACAACGTATTAAAGCGCTTTGGTCGTCACGATGAAGATCGTGAAACTCTGAGCGATGCGGGAATGCTGGTTAAAAATAAGCAAGGACGTACCTATGACCGCTTCCGTGAGCGCGTCATGTTCCCGATCCGCGATAAGCGCGGCCGCGTTATCGCCTTTGGCGGGCGCGTGCTGGGAGACGGATTGCCCAAATACCTGAACTCGCCGGAAACTGAAATCTTTCATAAAGGCCGCCAATTGTATGGCCTTTACGAAGCGCAACAAAATCACACGGAACTAAAACGTCTTCTTGTGGTTGAAGGTTATATGGACGTGGTGGCGCTGGCGCAATTCGGTATTGATTATGCCGTCGCGTCACTGGGCACCGCCACGACCGCAGGCCATATTCAAATGATGTTCCGCGTTACCGATCAGGTGATTTGCTGCTATGACGGTGACCGCGCAGGCCGAGATGCCGCCTGGCGCGCCCTGGAAACGGCACTACCCTATTTGAATGATGGTCGTCAGTTGCGCTTTATGTTTCTCCCTGATGGAGAGGATCCGGATACTCTGGTGCGTAAAAAGGGTAAACAAGCTTTTGAACAGAGGATGGAGCAGGCACTACCGCTCTCCACTTTCTTTTTTGATACCCTACAACAGCAAGTGGATATGAGCTCTCCCGAGGGAAGAACCAAACTTGGAAGAAATGCATTGCCGTTGATTGGTCAGGTGCCGGGAGAAACCCTGCTGCTGTATCTACGTCAACAGCTCGGCAACAAACTTGGGATTCTTGACGATCGCCAACTGGATAAACTACTGCCAAAAACGACAGAACAGGCGCAGCCTTACCAGCCACCCCAACTAAAACGCACAACTATGCGTATACTAATAGGGTTGCTGGTACAAAATCCGCAGTTGGCAGCATTGGTGACGGCCCCAGAGGGGTTGGCAACATCGAAGATGGCCGGTGTGCCACTGTTTATTGAGCTGGTGAAAACGTGCCATACGCAGTCCGGTTTGACAACGGGGCAGCTTCTGGAGCTTTACCGGGATAATAAATCAGGCCCACAGCTTGAAACCATGGCAACCTGGAACCACATGATCGTTGAGGACAAGGTAGGAGAGACGTTTATCGATACCTTGACTACCCTATATAACCATGTATTAGAGGAGCGGCTGGAAGCATTGATAGCACAGTCACGTTTGCGGGGGTTGACCGCAGAAGAACGTAACGAAGTGCACATGCTGAACCAGGAGCTTACAAAAAAAAAATAATTACAGAGGCTTAATTGCCGATACCCAGCAGGGTGAAGCCCTGCCAAAGCCGCTAGAATGGGTTGCGGCGAGAAGAAGTAGAATGGGTTGCGGCGAGAAGAAGAAATACCCCAAATGTTATTGTTAGCTATACCCAATAGCTTTCAGCGAACAGGCGAACGAAAGGCACCTGCATCGTGAAAGATGACCGGTATAATTATGCCGACCTACACCAACCTAATACTCTGAAGTGTGGATACCGTCTTATGGAGCAAAACCCGCAGTCACAGCTGAAGCTACTTGTCACCCATGGTAAGGAGCAAGGCTACCTGACCTATGCTGAGGTCAATGACCATCTGCCGGAAGATATCATCGATTCCGATCAGATCGAAGACATCATCCAGATGATTAATGACATGGGCATCCAGGTGATGGAAGAAGCACCGGATGCGGATGACCTGCTGTTGGCAGAAACTACGTCTGACACCGATGAAGATGCCGCAGAAGCCGCTGCTCAGGTGCTCTCAAGCGTAGAGTCCGAAATTGGGCGTACTACCGACCCGGTACGCATGTACATGCGTGAAATGGGCACCGTTGAGTTGCTCACCCGCGAAGGTGAAATCGACATCGCCAAGCGGATCGAAGACGGTATCAACCAGGTTCAGTGTTCTGTTGCCGAATATCCTGAAGCGATCACTTACCTGTTGGAACAATACGATCGCGTCAAGGCCGAAGAAAGCCGCCTTTCCGATCTGATCACCGGGTTTGTCGATCCTAACGACGAACAAGATCTTGCGCCTACCGCAACCCACGTCGGCTCTGAATTGTCCAGCGAAGAGATCGATGACGATGATGACGACGAGGAGAGCAAAGACGACGACGATGCAGAAGAATACAACAGCATCGATCCAGAGCTGGCACATCAGAAATTTACCGAGCTGCGTGAACAGTACGAAGTCACACGTCAAACAATCAAAGCCCATGGCCGTAACCACGCTAAGGCCGCGGAAGATATCCTGAAGCTCTCTGATATTTTCAAGCAGTTCCGTTTGGTGTCGAAGCAGTTCGATTTCCTGGTCAACAGCATGCGCACCATGATGGATCGCGTTCGCACACAAGAGCGTTTGATCATGAAGCTGTGCGTTGAGCAGTGCAAAATGCCGAAGAAAAACTTCGTCACGCTGTTCACTGGTAACGAAACCAATGACACTTGGTTCTCCGCCGCCACGGCCATGAACAAGCCCTGGAGCAAGAAGCTGGTTGAAATGGAAGAAGACGTGCAGCGCAGTTTGCAGAAACTGCATCAAATCGAAGAAGAAACCGGCTTGACTATCGAGCAGGTGAAAGACATCAACCGTCGCATGTCGATCGGTGAAGCCAAGGCACACCGCGCCAAGAAAGAGATGGTTGAGGCGAACCTGCGTCTGGTGATTTCTATCGCCAAGAAGTACACCAACCGCGGTCTGCAATTCCTGGATCTGATTCAGGAAGGTAACATCGGCCTAATGAAGGCCGTAGACAAGTTTGAATACCGTCGTGGATATAAGTTTTCTACTTATGCCACCTGGTGGATCCGTCAGGCGATCACCCGTTCTATCGCTGATCAGGCGCGTACCATCCGTATCCCTGTTCACATGATCGAAACGATTAACAAGCTGAACCGTATTTCGCGTCAAATGTTGCAGGAAATGGGCCGTGAGCCGACACCAGAGGAACTTGCCGAACGCATGCTGATGCCGGAAGACAAAATCCGCAAGGTGCTAAAGATCGCCAAAGAGCCGATCTCCATGGAAATACCGATCGGTGATGATGAAGATTCACATCTGGGCGACTTCATCGAGGACACCACGCTGGAGCTGCCGCTGGACTCTGCAACGTCAGAGAGCCTGCGTTCAGCCACCCACGATGTGCTGGCTGGCCTGACGGCGCGCGAAGCCAAAGTACTGCGTATGCGTTTCGGTATAGACATGAACACCGACCACACTCTGGAAGAGGTGGGCAAACAGTTTGACGTGACGCGTGAACGTATTCGTCAGATTGAGGCCAAGGCGCTGCGCAAGCTGCGTCACCCAAGCCGTTCCGAAGTGTTGCGCAGCTTCCTGGATGATTAACAGCATCTAAATGGAAATAGGGAAAAGCCATCAACATTGAGGGCTTTTTTATGGTAATTATAAAGATAATAACTATGGTAATTATATTACTATGGTAATTATAAAGATAATAACGGGCTAGGCTGCATACAAAACCAGCATACGGGCAACGTTGCTTAGACCTGCCACGCCATGTTACCGTATAATCCGCGTTCACATGGCCCCTTAGCTCAGTGGTTAGAGCAAGCGACTCATAATCGCTTGGTCGCTGGTTCAAATCCAGCAGGGGCCACCAAATTTAAGCTTTATATTCATTAGTTTAAGAAACGTCTTGCGAATTGGCTTTTTTGTTTGTATAGATTAGTGTCCCCGTTTTGTACCCTCATTTTCCCCCACACTCATCTATCCCTCAGTTGTTAGCACTTCACCGAACCATGACGATTGAACGCTTTGCGCTTTTTTTTTTTACATACTGTTTCAATCTCATTTGCCAATAATTTTTAGTCAGGATGACTATATGACTTCGTACTAGTCAGGATGACAATATGATTTCGTACAATGAACTGAAAGAATGTATCCACCTAAACTGAAAGAATGTATCCACCTTGAAGTCATTGGCCATGACAAAACCTTTTCATGGTGTAAAGCGTTACTTCGTACCCGACGCAACCAGAAGAAGCACTTCCTGTTCTGGTGGCGTTATGCATGGGAGCCGCGTTTGAAGCGGATTATCGCTCATGCATTTGGCTCTATAAGCAAGAAAACGCTGCGTAAGTTGCTAAAACTGCTCTCAGGTTTCAGAGTGGCATTTTGGTGCACTGATGGCTAGAGGGTTTACAACGACGAACTTCCAAAAGCAAAATACATTGTTGGCAAACTGTATAAACAGCGTATTGAGCGTAAAAATCTGACGCTGCGCAACCAATTGAAACGCCTCAATCGTAAGACGTTGGGGTATTTAAAATCATCGGAAATGCACGATAGGCTCATCGGCACTTACATCGAACGCGAGTATTACGTTTGTGCTGTATCAATTCATTGAATACCCAACCTCCCGCGCGTTGGCGGCGTGACGCCGTTTTTGAAAATCATGGATCTGGAGGCCAAACACGGTAAGAAACTGGCACCGCACTTCGCAATGGAAGTGCACCTCGCCGCAGCCTACCCCATCGAACCCTGGCTGGAACACTTTGAATGGCTGAACCCGCTATTTAACGAACAGCTGGAACTGCGCGATGGTCGGATGTAGGTCTCTGACCGCCCGGGATTGGTCTTCACCATCAGCGAGCAGGCGCCGCGCTAGACGGTGCAAACCTGTGAATTTAAGTAATCGGTAGCGCATCCCGTTGCGACTCGTGCGGGTCTGCCTGGTCACAACATAAGATGCTTTGGTGCACCTTTAGCACACGGTGTACCTTTAGCACACGTTTAGCACACGTTTAGCACACGGTGTACCTTTAGCACACGTGCTGTTTCCATCCGCTGATGAACTCCGCCGGGAACAGCACGTTTTTTAAGGCTCTCAAATGAAGGAGAAGGCGTCGCTGTAGAGGTGGTCAATCAATGCACCACGCTCGTTACAGAAGCGCTCGCGGGCAATTTTTGCCATTTCAAAGCGGCCTGCAATGTAGATATCGTGGCCTGACAGTGTGCAATAATCCTGCAATACCGCGCTGAGCACCGTACCCATTCTGCCGTTCCACTCTTGTTCCGGTTGCTCAACCACAGGAATAACCTGCAAATTCGCGTGTTGGCTTGCCAGAACCTGTAGCTCGGTCAAATCATACAGGTGCTTGATCTCCCGCCCACCCCAGTAGATCGCCACCTCACGCTCAGGTTGATGCGCCAGCACCGTCAGCAAGATAGAACGCGCATAAGAGAACCCCGTGCCGCCAGCAATCAGGATCAGCGGACGATCGCTCTCTTCACGCAACCAGGCCTCACCGTGGGGGATATCTACCGTCAGAGCGCGCTCTTTAAGAATACGATCCATCACCGCCATCGCATACAAGTTCAGTTCTGAGGCCTCTACGTGCAGTTCGATAAACTGCTGTTCCATCGGCGTTGATGCCATCGAGAACGGGCGCTTATCACGCTCATCCATTACCACCATCAAATACTGACCAGTACGGAAAGAGAAAGGGACTTCCGGCAGCAAACGTACCCGATAAACCGTATCCGTTATCGCCTCTACGGATGTCACTTTACAGCTCAATGTTGTCATGCATCCCCTCTAAGGGTGATAAAAGCAAAACGAGTAACAGCGGCACACCATACATCAAGCACGCGGCGGGCTGTCGTTAAAAATGGCAAGCTCATCCCATATGGCATCGATACGGGCACACACCTCGGGATCCTTCTTGATGGGGTGCCCCCACTCGCGCTGAGTTTCACCGGGCCACTTATTGGTGGCATCCAGCCCCATTTTGGAACCCAGCCCCGACACCGGCGACGCGAAATCCAGATAGTCTATTGGCGTATTTTCCATTAATACCGTATCTCGTGCCGGGTCTATACGGGTGGTAATCGCCCAGATAACGTCTTTCCAGTCACGCGCATTGATGTCGTCATCGCAGACAATGACAAACTTGGTATACATAAACTGGCGCAGGAAAGACCATACGCCCATCATCACCCGTTTGGCATGACCGGCGTACTGTTTTTTCATGGTGACGATTGCCAGACGATAGGAACACCCTTCCGGCGGCAGGTAAAAATCGACAATTTCCGGGAATTGTTTTTGCAAAATCGGTACGAACACTTCATTCAGCGCCACTCCTAATACGGCAGGTTCATCGGGTGGGCGTCCGGTATAGGTGGAGTGGTAAATGGCGTCCTGACGCTGCGTCACATGCGTAACGGTAAACACCGGAAAGTTATCCACCTCATTGTAATAGCCTGTGTGATCGCCATACGGCCCTTCCGCCGCCATTTTTCCCGGTTCAATATACCCTTCCAGCACAATTTCCGCGCTGGCGGGCACTTCCAAATCATTGGAGAGACATCTCACCACTTCGGTTTTATAACCACGCAGTAGCCCGGCAAAGGCGTATTCGGAAAGTGTATCCGGCACCGGGGTTACTGCACTAAGGATAGTTGCCGGGTCGGCACCGAGCGCGACAGAAACCGGGAAGCGTTGACCGGGATTTTCCTGACACCACTCCTGGAAATCTAACGCGCCGCCGCGATGAGATAACCACCGCATGATCAGCTTGTTTTTACCCAGCACCTGCTGGCGATAAATACCGATATTCTGACGCGCCTTGTTCGGCCCACGTGTAACCGTTAAGCCCCAGGTGATCAAGGGAGCTGCATCTTCCGGCCAGCACTGCATCACAGGAATACGGGTCAGATCGACGTCCTCCCCAGACCATACCTGCTCCTGACAAGGAGCCGATGACAGCCGTTTGGTGGGCATATTGAGCACCTGACGGAATTTGGGCATGTTTTCCATCAAGTCTCGGAATCCTTTAGGCGGCTCAGGCTCTTTCAAAAAGGCCAGCAGCTTGCCGACATCACGCAGCGCCGTCACGCTATCCTGTCCCATACCCATTGCCACCCGCTCCGGGGTGCCGAACAGGTTGCACAGCACGGGCATGGTATAACCGGTGGGATTTTCAAACAGCAACGCTGGACCGCCCGCACGCAGCGTTCTGTCGGCAATCTCTGTCATTTCCAAATGAGGGCTGATAGGGTAGCGAATGCGTTTAAGTTCTCCCTTCTGTTCAAGAAGCGCAAGAAATTCACGTAAATCACGACATTTCATGCTGATTGTCAATGCAGTCTGTGAAAACGACATTATAAGGTTTCTTGCCAATTCTGTCGCTTCTTCATGCTGCTATTTATCCGCACGGGGTTTTGTTATGCTTCCCAGCAATGCTCATCGATTGACAGATCCTCGACACAACACATTATGGAAGCCTGGTATTTATTGTATTGCAAACGTGGGCAGCTGCTACATTGTATTGCAAACGTGGGCAGCTGCTACGCGCCAAAGAACACCTTGAACGCCAGGTCGTTAACTGCCCGAGCCCAGTGATTAAAATGGAAAAGATCGTGCGGGGAAAACGCGCGGAATTCAGCGAGCCACTGTTTCCCAACTACCTGTTTGTTGAGTTCGATCCCGAATGCATCCATACCACCCCCCATTGCCGCTACACGGGGCATCAGCCATTTTATCCGTTTCGGCGCTCTTGCCTGCCGTCATCCCCGTGACCGTCATTACCGAACTACTGACGCAACATCCGGTACAGATGATTCACGATCCACAAACACCGTATTCCGGGGATACCGTGCTGATCACCGAAGGGATGTTTACCGGGCTACAGGCGATTTACAGTGAACCTGACGATGAAGCCCGCTCCATGCTGCTGCTCAATTTTCTCAACAAGCAGGTGCCGCAAAGCCTGGATAATCGCCAGTTCAAAAAGCTGTAGTCAAGGCTACCCGACAAAAGAAACGCCGCCGGTGAGAACACTCACGGGCGGCGAACGGATAGGTCTGAGCGGATAGGACGATTAGCGGGAAAGCTGTTCGTCACGCAGCCATTGTGCGACCTGCTTGGCAAAATAGGTCAGCACGCCGTCGGCCCCTGCGCGCTTGAAGCACAGCAGTGACTCCATCACCAGCGGCTGCTCTTGAAGCCAGCCGTTGCGAATGGCCGCCATGTGCATGGCATACTCACCGGAGACCTGATAGGCAAAGGTCGGCACGCCAAACGTTTCTTTAACAC
Source organism: Symbiopectobacterium sp. (assembly GCA_051710525.1). Lineage (GTDB taxonomy): Bacteria > Pseudomonadota > Gammaproteobacteria > Enterobacterales > Enterobacteriaceae > Symbiopectobacterium. Next base: position 97,334 of record JBPESR010000005.1, read on the forward strand.
GATGCAGTACATCCAGATAGGGCATACCGGGTTTCACCATCACCATGTCCGATCCTTCCTGCAAATCCTGGGCAACTTCCTGTAAGGCTTCATCCCCGTTGGCCGGGTCCATTTGATAGGTTTTTTTGTTACCGCCTTTCAGATTGCTTGCCGAACCTACCGCATCGCGGAAAGGCCCATAGTAGCAAGAGGCATATTTTGCCGAGTAAGCCATGATCTGGATGTTCACCAGATGCTGCGCTTCCAGCTCGGCACGAATGGCACCAATGCGCCCATCCATCATGTCGCTTGGTGCAATGATTTCCACACCCGCTTGTGCATGACACAGCGCCTGACGCACCAGAACAGATTTGGTGATGTCATTTATCACATAGCCATCTTCATCAAGAATGCCATCTTGCCCATGTGTGGTATAAGGATCCAGGGCAACGTCTGTCAGCAACCCCAACTCCGGCACTGCATTTTTGATCGTGCGGATCACTAGAGGCACCAGCCCTTCTGGGTTGTAGGCTTCTTCGGCGTTCAGCGACTTCTTATCGGTATCGATCACCGGAAACAGTGAGAGCACCGGGATACCCAACTTGGCGAGTTCTTCCGCCTCTTTCACCAGTAGATCCAGCGTTACGCGGTATACGCCCAGCATCGAAGGCACTTCCTGACGCTGATTTTTGCCTTCCATCACAAAGACAGGATAAATCAGGTCGTTGACCGTCAACTGATTTTCAGCAACAAGGCGACGGCTGAAATCATGACGGCGTAAACGGCGCAGGCGACGGCCTGGAAAAGCGCCAGGAAAAACATTGCTCATAATTATTCTCCAGAATCATGGCAGCCGGAAAATCCGGCGTGCGTTTTCATCTACTTTTTTCCCCAACATCCTGGCGTCTTCATCGCGCCAGATGGAAATCTATTTTAGCAGATGGCGAAGTGCAATTCCGCGTCGCTCATCGCACACCTAACCGGTGATGCCAATTGAAAGTCCAAGACGCAAGCACTCATCCAACTCCTGTTCAGTCCCCGTGAAACAGGCAGCACCGCACCTGGCAGCTTATCCAGCCAGGAAGAGAGTAGCGCGATAAAACGCTCATGGGCGTCACGGCAATGCAAGAATACGGGTAACCCCCCGCTCTTCGGCCAACGCTAACTGCGCGGAAAAGACGTGTTCCTGCTCATCAGGCGTTGAAAAATTGCGATTAAAGTCTCCAGCCCACACTCGCCCAGCGCCACAACAGCAGGCTGTTGCGCCAACTGCGAAATCCGCTCCGCCATCGCCGTCGACCAACTGCTGGAATCATGGGGATACACGCCCGCCGTCGACCAGCAATAATTGGATATTCCTGTGCCAGTGCCAGCGCCTGCTCACTTTCATGCAGGTTGCTTCAGGTGATGATCATTCCGCTCACCGCAAACGCCTGAGCACGCTCAATGACCAGAGCACGATCGTGAGCAAATTAGCTATTGGTCAGATTGACGCCGATATCAAACATGGACATTCCTGAAGGATAATGACATTCCCGCTTCGGCGAGCGTGTCCCGAAGGGAAGCAGATGCAGATTGGAGAAAATCTCCGCCTAAGCGGGGATAACAACAGGATTCAGGACGATGGACCTTCGTTGCTTTCTTCTGCCTCGCGCTCTTCCGCCTCATACTGACGGCGTCCTTTCTCCACGTAAAAACGCGAGCAGAACAGGCCGACTTCAAACAACAAGTACATCGGAATAGCTAACAACGTCTGCGAGAACACGTCCGGCGGCGTCAGCAGCATACCGACAACGAAAGCGCCAACCAACACATAAGGCCGCTTCTTCTTCAAATCTTCCGTGTTGGTAACACCGCTCCAGCACAGCAGCACAATAGCAATAGGTACCTGGAAAGAGAAGCCAAACGCCATAAACAGCGCCATCACGAAATCGAGGTAGTTATTGATATCTGTGGCGATTTGTACCCCCTGCGGTGCTGTATTGGCAAAAAAACCAAACGCCAGTGGGAACACCACAAAGTAGGCAAATGCCATACCCGCATAGAACAGCAGGCTGCTGGAGAACAGCAACGGCATCATCAGGCGACGTTCATGTTTGTACAGAGCAGGAGCGATAAACGCCCAGACTTGATACAACACCAAGGGTGCAGAGACAAACATCGACACTATCATCGTGAGTTTAATCGGCGTAAAGAACGGGGAAGCCACATCAGTGGCAATCATACTGGCCCCGGCAGGCAGTTGTTCAATAAGAGGTGCCGAGACTATCTGATAGATGTCGTTAGCAAAAAAAAATAGCACGATAAATACGCACAGCACACAAAGAATGCTGTTTAACAGGAGCTTGCGAAGCTCAATCAGGTGACTGATTAACGGTTGTGTATCTTCAACGGCCATAGACTAGCGTTCATCAGCAGAGGGTTGGGAAGGCGAGATAGCCAGTGCAGGCGATGCGCGCTTATTATTAGGCACATCATTGGTCGGTGCCACGGCAGCGACAGCTGCCGTATTGTTAGGCAGAGCCGTTGCAGAAGGTGCTCCTGGTGCGTTATTCACTACCGCAGGCGGTGCCTCATCGATAAGGGATGAGGATGGCGCAACGGCGGGTTGGTCGACAGACGGTAACGCTGCTGGCGAAGACGCCTGCTCAGCGTTGATAACCCCATCACGAGCAGCCTCAGCATCATGAGCAGCCTCAGCATCCGCAGCTTCTTTGAGTTCGTCCATAGAGGTTTTCAGCTCTGGGAGAAGGTTTTTCAGACTAGCCTGCTCCACCTTCTTCAAACTGTCCTGCAACTCTTGCAACTTCAACTCTTGGGTAAGCTCATTTTGCACCGTAGACGCCAGCGAGCGCAGCGTTCTGACCCAGCCAGCAATCGTTTTCACCGCAACGGGCAGGCGTTCAGGCCCGAGTACCACCAGGCCGATCATCATTACGAGCATCAGCTCACCAAATCCGATATCAAACACCGATTATACCTGCTCTTTATGCTAGCTCTTCGTTTCTATGCTAGCTCTTCGTTTCTTCTGATTTTGCTTCAGCCTGTTGTCCCGTGATGGACTTCGTCGCGAAATCGGCATCCTGCTGTGTTTTTTCATTCTTGTTTTTAGATTCGCTGTCAGCGGGCGAAGGTTGGTCATCGCTGATGGCTTTTTTAAAGCCTTTAATCGATGCGCCCAAATCGGAGCCTAGCGTTCTAAGCTTATTAGTACCAAACAGCAGCACCACGATCATGGCAATGATCAACAAGTTCCAAATACTAATACCACCCATACCAATTACCTCTTTTTTACAAAGGGGAGCTATCCATCATCTTTCACACCGCAAACATTCGTGTGTGCATTGGTGTCCGAAAACGAGTCACCGCGCATTATTTTACCTAGAGAATGCATGCCCAGAGGATGCGCTCGGTTTACGTTTCCTGCAACGCCCTTCCTGCGGCGGAAAGGCATATAAGGTCAAAGCCGTAAGTATTATATTTATATACGGATATTATATACGGATATTAATAACGTCTGTCATGCTCTGCTTCAACGTGTACGACACCAACCAATGACCCAGCTCACAACACCAGCGGCCATTAACCCCGCCGAAATCACTTCTGGGAGATCCTGACGCCCCACTAACATGAATAACCCAGCCAGTAGCAACGCTGCGCCAACGCCAAGTAAATAATGCGACTGGCTTTGGCGCACTCGCTGCATGCGCAATTCATCTGTCAGTTGTGTAACTCTATGGCGCAGCAGCCGATGCTGCCGCAAACCATCGTAAATCAACTCGGGAATTTCCGGCAGTTTTTCCGCCCAGAAGGGGGCCTTTTCTTTCAATCCGCGAATCAGTGCGGCAACCCCCATCTGATCTTTCAGCCACGACTCCAGAAAAGGCTTGGCCGTTTTCCATAAATCCAACTGCGGGTATAGCTGGCGACCGACACCTTCAACGTAGAGCAGCGTCTTTTGCAGCAAGACCAACTGTGGCTGCACTTCCATGTTGAAGCGGCGCGCCGTATTGAACAAGTTTAATAATACATGCCCAAAGGAGATCTCTGCCAATGGCTTTTCAAAAATGGGTTCACACACGGTACGAATCGCAAATTCAAACTCTTCAACATTGGTATCGGCAGGCACCCAGCCGGAATCCACATGCAGTTCAGCCACGCGACGATAATCGCGATTGAAAAAAGCAATGAAGTTTTCTGCCAGATAACGCTTATCTTCTTTGTTCAGCGACCCAACGATGCCGCAATCAATACCGATATATTGCGGGTTTTCAGGGTGTTCATAGCTGATAAAAATATTTCCCGGATGCATATCAGCGTGGAAGAAGCTATCGCGGAATACCTGAGTAAAGAACACCTGCACGCCGAGCTCCGCCAGCAGCGGCATATTGGTGCCGTTGGCTTTGAGCTCCTCAACATCTGAGACCGGAATACCGTAGATACGCTCCATGACCAGCATGTTTTCACTGCAATAATCCGAATAGATTTCCGGAATATACAGCATCGAGCTGCCATCAAAGTTACGGCGCAATTGAATGGCATTTGCCGCTTCACGCAGCAGGTTTAACTCATCAAGCAGGGTTTTTTCGTACTCACGCACGACTTCACGCGGGCGCAAACGTCGTCCATCCGACAACAGAATCGGCAGCCAGCCCGCCAAACGGTTCATCAGCCGCATATCAGCCTTGATGACGGGGAGGATATCAGGACGAATGACTTTGATAACCACTTCCTGGCCGTTGGTTTTGAGCCGCGCAGTATGCACCTGTGCGATAGACGCAGAGGCCAGTGGCACTATTTCAAAATCATCAAACCAACTTTCGAGTGGAATGCCCCCCATCGATAGTTCAATCTGCTCACGGGCCAGTTTGCCGTTAAAGGGATCTACTCGATCCTGAAGAATAGCGAGCTGATCGGCAATCTCCGGTGGAAAAAGATCGCGCCGAGTAGACATCATTTGACCGAACTTGATCCACACCGGCCCCAGTTCCTGCAACGCCAAACGCAAACGTTCACCAAGCGGTTTGTCCTTATGGCAGTTTGGCATCCAGAACAGGAAGTTACGCCAGATACGCAACGGTAAGGTGATGCGCAAATGCGGGATCAGTTCATCGAGCCCATAGCTCAACATGACGCGAATAATGTGGTAAAGGCGCAGCAATTCACTTGGCGTCATGCGGCAGACTCCAACTTCGCCAGTCGTGCCGCTAGCGTATCAACGTCATCATTTAACGCGGCCACTTCATCATACCACCAGGTCGCTTCTAAACGCCCCGGCGCAAGCCGCCACTCTTCTGTTACAGTTTCTGCCAAGTAGTGCCGCTGGCGATCGAAAAAACGGGCCGTACCGCAAAACGCGCCTTGTACCGTCCGACCAATGCCTTGCGCAATAACGTCGCCCGTGTAAGGCGCAAGCCACTCTGCAGGGTCGCACTCCGCCAAATCCAATAGATTGACAAAGTGTTTGACAACCTGCATATCCCCTTCAATCACCAGTTCACCACGACGTATCAGCGATGAAAGCTGCTGGCGATCGCGCAATGTGAGTAATGCGGGTATCCGGGTTTCTAACTGACAATCCGCCGTATCAGCCCACTGACTTACCACATCAACGCGGTGCTTACCAAAGACCAATACCAGCAGCACAGGCAGTTCTGCTAACACAATTTTAAGCGTTTTTCCCTGTAGTCGCCGGCGCGCCGCTTTCAAGCTACGTTCGCGAAAAAACAAGCTATTTAACGCCGTTTCCAGCGCGGCAGTCAGCACAGACGTTATCAGCATCAGCGTATCCCACTATAAAACAACTTAAAATTTGAACCCACGGTGTAACGCGACAATGCCTCCCGTGAGGTTGAAGTAGTTGACACTGTCAAAGCCCGCATCCACCATCATGCCCTTCAGCGTTTCCTGGTCCGGATGCATACGTATCGATTCCGCCAAATAACGGTAGCTGCCCGCATATTTGGTCACCATATCTCCAATACGCGGCAAAATATGGAACGAATAGAAATCGTAGACTTTGCTGAGCGGTCTCAACATCGGTTTGGAAAACTCCAGCACCAGCAAGCGCCCGCCGGGCTTCAGGACGCGGAACATGGAGCGCAGCGCTTTGTCTTTATCCGTCACGTTGCGTAAACCGAAAGAAATGGTGATGCAGTCAAAGTAGTCATCCGGGAAGGGCAGCGTCTCCGCATTGGCCTGCACATAGCTGACGTTATCAATAATCCCAAGATTACGGAGCTTTTCGCGTCCCACTTTCAGCATGGAAGCATTGATATCAGCCAGCACCACTTCTCCTGATTCGCCGACCAGGCGTGAGAATTTAGCGGTTAAATCCCCCGTCCCGCCCGCCAGATCCAGCACGCGTTGGTCACGCCGGACACCGCTGCATTCAATGGTAAACTGCTTCCAGGCACGATGAATCCCGAAGGACATCAAATCGTTCATCAGGTCATATTTTTCCGCTACCGAGTGAAATACGCCTGCTACCATGGTCTCTTTATCGTTTTTATCGACAGTACGAAAACCAAAATGCGTGGTTTTCTCCGGATCGTTCGTCATGTTCTTCGCCCTACTTTTCCAAATCAGAATTGTGGTCAATCCCTTTTGCGCACTATCGGCTGAACTCACCGCGCACATTGCGCTGTCGAGCATTGTGCGTAACACGAGCTTGGCGTGTCTATGCGCGTTTCGCATCAACAATTATTGAAATTGAAGAGGAACATCAAATTTTGAAACTACCCCTGAATCGGGAGATTGTAACAGACCAGGCTTAAAAACCCACCGCTCTGATGCACTGAATAAAGTTGTAAAACGCGAACATACGTGACGCATCATAGATGATCTGACATTTCTGTATCCGTGCCTTGCGCGTGTTCCCCCATAGGAGGCGTCTCTGTTTGAATCGTTTCAGACAGCTTTTCCAGACGCTCATCCTTCGCATCGGCCTCGGCAGAGAGCACCGCTTGCTCTGCCACGTTGGGGTTTATGGCACGCTTAACCTCAACGCCAAGGGAACGAAAACCTTCTACCTGGGCTATCAGATTACCGCGCCCGGAAGCCAGTTTGTTCATGGCCTGCCGATAGCTGGCCTGTGATTTATCCAGACTTTGCCCCAACGCCGCCATGTCTTCCACAAAGAGACGCAGTTTATCGTACAGCCGAGAGGCACGATCGGCGATCTGCTGCGCATTGCGGCTTTGCTGTTCATAACGCCATAGATTGGTGATGGTACGTAACGCGACGAGCAGCGTGGTAGGACTTACCAGCATGATGTTGTGTTGCAGGGCCTCGCTGATCAATTCAGGATGGCGGTCGATAGCAACCAGAAAAGCAGGCTCGACGGGGATAAACATCAGCACATAGTCCAACGATCGCAGCCTCGGCAATTGCTGATAATCCTTATTACTCAGCAGACGGATATGACCACGCACGGAGGCAATATGCTCGTTGAGTGCGCTGGCACGTTCCCCGTCGTCCTCGCTGTTAAAGTAGCGCTCATAGGCCACCAGCGACATCTTGGCATCAATCACCACATCTTTGCCCTGTGGGAGACGAACGATCACATCCGGCTGCATGCTTCCGTTTGCGCCCGTCTGGATACTAACTTGCGTTTGGTATTCATAGCCTTCACGCAGGCCCGAAGCCTCAAGCACGCGTCCCAGCACCACTTCGCCCCAGTTCCCCTGGGTTTTATTATCACCTTTCAGGGCTTTCGTCAGGTTGACCGCTTCTCGCGCCATTTGCACGTTGAGTTGCTGCAACTGGCGAATTTCATGCGCCAGAGTGTGGCGCTCACGCGCTTCACTGCCGAATCCCTCCTGGACTTGAAGACGAAAACCGTCCAATTGTTCTCGCAGCGGCCTCAGCAGTTTATCGAGGCTCTGTTGATTTTGTTCATCCACCCGGCGCCCGCTGTGCTCAAAAATCCGGTTAGCCAGATTTTCAAACTGTGTCGTCAGGCGCTGCTCGCTGTTGATTAACAAGCGCTGTTTTTCCTCAGCGGCAAGGCGCGTTTCTTCCAGACGGATGGTGACTTCACGCAGTTCCGCTTCCTGCGCACCGTTTGCTCCGCGCAGCGCGCGCAATTCCTGATTAAGCTGGTTGCACTCCTCTTGCAACTGGGCCATGATCAGCAGCTTTTCCTGATGGGCGGTGAGTTTACCGTGCATCAGACGCAGTTCCATATCATCCTGACGCAGGCGCTGTTCATCCTTATCACGCGCAAGCTGAAGCTCACGTACCGCGCTTTGCGCCTGCTGTAACGCTTGTTCTTGTATACGTTGTTCCGTTTCTTGCCGAGCGCGGTGTTGCTGGTAACGCAGGCTGGCAACCAACCATCCCACCAGCACTCCGAGCACACCGCCGCCTACACCGTAAAAGATGGTTATATCCACGTCGCATTCCTTTCGTTATCGCCACTGTCCGTCAAGGTAAAGTAATACTTTATATATCTAAAAAGAATAGCGCAGGCCAACGTAAAGCAGCATCGTTGTCGGCGCTGAAATGGTTAGAATGCGAGGCGTCTTGCGTTATGACTTACGGTCATTGGCTGAATAAAAAAGGGCCGGAAATCAGGCCATGATACAGGTAACAGAGCACTATCAGCGTTACAAACGCCCTATCGGCAATTCAGCGTTACAAACGCCCTATCGGCAATCGCCTGTGCGACCTGCTGTGGTGACACACTGCCTTTGGCTGCGCATTTTTCCAAACTTTTGGCTGCGCATTTTTCCAAACAGGATTGCAGCGACAGGATGGGATACACATCATCGCCAATGATGGCACTGAATTTTTACAAATCCGCCAGTGGCAATGCTTCCAGCGGCTTACCCTGACGAATAGATTCCACCACGGCTTCACCGACAATGTGGTGCGCTTCGCGGAACGGAACGCCTTTTGCTACCAGATAGTCTGCCAGTTCGGTCGCATTGGCGTAACCATGCTGCGCCGCTTCCTGGCAGCGCGGACGACGGACCTCAATGCCTTCCAACACCAGTGCCGCTATCATCAGACAGTCATGCCAAGTGTCAAGCGCGTCGAACAGCCCTTCTTTGTCTTCCTGCATGTCCTTGTTGTACCCCAGCGGCAAGCCTTTGATTTGAGCGTCATCATCATGCCGGTCAGCGCGCCTTGCACCCGACCCGATTTACCGCGGATCAACTCCATCGTTACGGCTGCGGCCAGTGTGGAGCTTTTACCCAAATCGCCCACTTTGTCGATCAGCTTATGCTATACCCAACTATGAATATCTTCGACGTCGCTATGCAGAATCTGTTCCGGGTCGGCTTGCACCTTGGCCAGCAGTTCATTCAGCGCCTGCTCTAACTGCTGCTGTTCCTGTTCGCTGAGAACATTGACTGTCACCAGCGCTTTTGACCACTCGATGGAGCCGACGATATCTAGCTCCGCCAGACGGTAATCAAACCGCAGCGAGTCATTAAATTGAGCAAGTCATTAAATTGTTTGAACCGCTGATCTGCCGCCTGACTGAAACGACCGCCCCACAACGCCATAACCGAACTCCCAAAATGTGCTTCAATGCCTTGTAACCATGAATGTCTTGTAACCATGCGGGCGGATCTGTATGTTCGCTTCCGTTACCTTTCGGCCAACGGAAATGCCTTACAGATTAACAGATTTACGCCAGAATCCGCGCGCCAATCGGCGTGCAGTTAAACAGCGCGGGCAGTTGATCGGCATGACGCCAACTGGCGATATCTACCGGGCTACCCAGCGCGCGAGCCGCATCCAGCGCCGCGTTGACTTTAACGATCATGCCGTCGGTAACGATCATGCCGTCGGTAATAATAATCCCCTGCGCAATCAACTGCTCTGCTTTCTGCGCGGTCATTTCCGCAATACGTTTCCCCTTACCATCGCAATACGTTTCCCCTTACATCGAGGATACCGCTCACGTCCGACAGCAGGATCAAATCGGCACACAGCGTCTCTGCGAGCGCGGTTGGGCCTGATCGGCGTTAACGTTTATCAAATCGCCTTGTTCAGTGATGCCGATGGAACTTACGCTTGCAGATACCGGCTGCTCAGCAGCGCGTTGGGCAGATCAGAGGAACCCGCCTGTGCTTTACCCACGTAGCCCAGGGATTCATCCAACTGCGTTACCGTGGTCATGCCGCCATTCGCCAGATACAGACCCACCGCGTTGATGGCGTGTTTCTTCGCCCAAGCCAGCAGCGTTTTATTGGCCGAACCCGCCAGCGCACCGGTGATGATGTCGATCTGATCCGCCGGTGTCATGCGCAGCCCGTTTTTTTTTCACTACGGGTAACGCCAGTTTTTTCATCAGGTCATCCACCAGTCAGCAGCCCGCCGTGCATCAGTCAGCAGCCCGCCGTGCATAATGACCAGCGGGCGCTGGTATTGCTCACGATAGGCAACCAGCGCCGTAAACAGACGCTCCAGCGCTTCTTCGCTGTCCAGTAACACACCACCCAGTTTGATAATTAACGGATTCATCGCTTTCGTGCCTCAGGATTATGTCAGAGCAAAGATTGGGTTTCAGGGAAACCAAAACGAATATTCAGGCACTGTACAGCTTGCGCCGCCGCGCCTTTCCTTTAAGTAGGTTGTCTTCCGTGGCGAGCACAATCAGGTGCTCATCCTGTACGGAGAAACCAATATCGCAAAACGGCAAACCGACAACCGATTTTAACGCCGGAACCCTTTTATCGTAGAGGCGCACCAGCGGTTTGTCGTGATAGGCATTGTGGTAGGCTTCCGCCACATCCTGCGCGCTGACTATCCTGCGCGCTGACGCCCGGTTTCAGGCGGCAGGTAATGGTCGCCATAATCCCACGCGCAAAATTCTCCAGATGCGGCGTGAAGATAACCGGGATGCCCCGGTGGGTAGCAATTTCGGGTTGATGGTGGTGATTGAACACGCCATAAGGTTGCAGCCCACCTCGCAGAAGCTGCTGGTGAGCGATGCTTTACGTCCGGCTCCGCTCACACCGCTGACCGCATTGATAACAGGCCACTGGCCGGTGTTGAGCAGTTGCGCATCCACCAGCGGTTTCAGTGCCAGCTGTGACGCCGTAGAGTAACAACCGGGGGTGACAATCAGCTGCGCTTGCTTGACGCGCTCCACCTGAAACTCGGCCAAGCCATACACCGCCTGCGCCAGCCAGTCAACGTGTTGATGCTCGAAACCGTAGTAGCAGCGATAAAATTCAGCATCCTGCACGCAAAACGCACCGGAGAGATCGAACACCACGCAGCCTGCGGCCAGAAACACCACATCGATGCCTTTGGCGGCTTAGCGGCATCCGTCAGCGCCTTTACCGGCAGATCGATGATGTCTTTTAGTTGAGTATGCAGATCAGAAATGCGTTTGCCCGCATCAACGCTCTGCGCGGATACCGCAAGTGCGGTAAGGTTCATCTGAGTATGACGATTCAGATCGAGTGCAAGTTCAGTGCCAGTATAACCGCTTGCGCCAACAATCAACGTATTCAGCATGGGATCTGCATACCTTCTACTAAAATAATTGTAAACAGTGCATCATTAAAAACAGTGTTATTAAAACAAGGTATCTACAAAACGCGAAACTCGCTAACGGTATTCGACCTGTGCAGGTGTAGACTATCAGGTAATGTATCATCCAAGGGTTAGAAACAGCTGCCTTTCGCTACGCGTTATTGTATTTTTGCTTCCTTTCGCTACGCGTTATTGAATTTTTATTCAAAATAAATGCATTAATATTGATACTACCCTGACATAAGACTGTCAACAGTGTACCCTGACATAAGACTGTCAACAGTGAAGATGAATTTACCCTCCATTTATTGAACTGTATCGGGCATTAGATCGCGACGCCTTCCATCAGCTCCACCGATCAGGCGCTCGATCAGAGCAATGAAGCATTAATCAATCTGCTCGCCGGATGGTTTGCCGATTTGGGCTTTCACGTTAAGGTACAGCCGGTGCCCGGAACACGGCATAAATTCAATCTGCTGGCGCGTATCGGCCGAGGTCAGGGGGGGCTTGCTGCTGGTCGGACATACCGATACGGTATCGTTTGATGATGGCCGTTGGACGCGCAACCCCTTTACCCTGACAGAGTTCGATAACAAGCTTTACGGGCTGGGCACTGCGGATATGAAAGGCTTCTTCGCCTTTATTCTGGATGCACTGCGCGACATCGATCCGGCAACGCTGACCAAACCGATTTACGTGCTGGCGACTGCCGGTGAAGAGACCCCACCATGGCGGGCGCCAAATATTTCTCTGAATCTACGCAGATACGCCCGTACTGCGCCATCATTGGCGAACCAACATCGTTGAAACCGATTCGCGCCCACAAAGGCCATATGTCAAATGCCGCGCGGATTTAGGGACAATCCGGCCATTCGAGCGATCCTGCGCGCGGCGTAAACGCGATCGAACTGATGCACGATGCCATCTCTCATTTGATGGTTCGCAGTACAGTCGCCAGAAAGGCTTCCTGAACCGAGAGCACAAAGGAGAATTGCGACAGCGCTTTCTCATTCAGCGTATCGGCCAGCGATGTCAGCAGTTGCCAGCGTATCGGCCAGCGATGTCAGCAGTTGCTCGCAAAAAGGCGCAAGGGTGATATCCGTAACCAGATAATCTTCCATCACCGTCTTTTCATCCACCCCGAGCACAAACAGCATCAGAGCGGAGCTGATGCCAGTACGATCTTTGCCGACAGCACAGTGCCGCACCAGTGCCCCTTCTTCTAGTCTCTGCAACAGGGCAACCAGTTGACGATAGGCGGATTGTTGAAAGGCAAACGCCAATAGAGTTCCAGCATAAAGGCCTGTAAATCAAACGCAGAGAGCTGATCTGAACCCAACGACTCCAGACTGGCCGTGACCTCGTGGCGAATCGGACTCCAGACTGGCCGTGACCTCGTGGCGAATCGGGTTGGCGGGGAACGCGTGATAATGCGCGCCTTCCCACAGAATATCGGGCTTGGCCGTCACTTCATCCGGGTCGCGATAGTTAACCACGTGCGACACGGGAACGCCAGCAAAATGCTCACAGTCGGCAGCACTCAGTTGATCCAACTAGCCTGCACGGAACAGTTTGCGGGGCGAATACGTTGCCCATCTGCGGTATACGAATACGTTGCCCATCTGCGGTATACAATCACCTAAATCACGGAAATTGATGCCGCCCTCTAACGCAACCAAAGAGGGATGGCGTGGTGCTGATGTTGTCATACAACTCCTTGCAATACGTGGCGGAAAACTCAGGCACTCAATAACCGGCATGCTGCATCCAGCACCACCGTAACAGCAGAGTGCATCCAGCACCACCGTAACAGCAGAGGTTTCCGCCAGCTTCATCGTCGCAACATCCGGCGTTTCCTGCTGGGCGCGGTTGACGATGACGCCTGCGCCTGCTACCATGCCCGTCCGCAATCCCTGACTGGAACACTGAGCAGCGTGAACTACTCCATTTATTCAACACGCCCATGCTTTGCCACTCTTGCATCGAGTATTGAAAACGCCGCACGACGCGCCCAGAGTAGGTATCGTAGCGCTCTTGCCCCGGATAAAACGTATCCGAAGAGGCGGTTCCGCCAATGTGCAGCGGAAAACCGGAGGCCTTCGTAGCATCAACCAGCGCGGCAGTGCACGCAAAATCGGCCACGGCCGGATACTCCAGAGGCGCAAAGTGCAGGCTGGCACCGTCCAAACGCACTGCCGCCGTCGTTACCAACCAACACGTCACCCACATTCATATTCATATCAGGCTGGATCGCTCCGGTGGTGCCCACGCGTAGAAAGGTTCTGACGCCTAATTGCGCCAGTTCTTCCACCGCAATGGAGGTCGAGGGGCCGCCAATCCCCCTAGAGCAGATAACCACCGGTTGCACTGCAAGCGCAGCACGCCAGGAGGTAAGTTCACGGTGCGCGGCCAGAAATACAGGGTTATCCATCTCGCGCGCGATTTTTTCAACCCGCGCCGGATCGCCGGGCACAATGGCTAACTTCGCCCCTTGCAGCCCCTGTTTGGTTAACCCCAGGTGGAACACATCAGATTCAGACATACTCGTAATCATTCAGACATACTCGTATCCTCATCATGTGCAAGAAGATAGTACAGTTTATTTATCCTAGCGCATCAGTACCCTAACAGGGGTGATATATCTCACTACCAAAAGAAACTAACACAGTTGTATACAATTATAAATTGCGCGTTGTTACACCAATAATCCCTTTTATGCTCAAGAGAAGAACAGCCACCATGAAATATCCTCAAGTGGAGAACAGCCACCATGAAAGTGGCCGAACCGCTGGAACTCCGACAAACCGATCGGGCGATGACCCGTGCCGTTACGCCCCATGCTGGGTCAACTATCCTCACCGACAGCAAGGAATTATCGCGGGTGAGACCACCATTCCGTCCCAAGGTGAGCAGCTTCCCGCCTACCTCGCCAAACCGGCATCAGGTGATGGGCCTTATCCCATCATTCTGGTGGTGCAGGAAATTTTTGGGGTGCATCAGCATATTCAGGATGTCTACCGTCGGCTGGCGAAACAGGTTTATCTTGCCATCACACCAGAACTGTATTTCCGTCAGGGAGATCCCACATCAGTATGATGATATTCCGACGTATCGTATTATGATATTCCGACGTTGCTGAGCGAATTGGTCAGTAAAGTGCCAGATGCACAAGGTGCTATTGGATCTCGATCGCGCGACCAACTGGGACGTGCGACAAGGCGGCGATGCCAACAAAATAGGGATTACAGCAAAATAGGGATTACAGGCTTCTATTGGAGTGAGCGAATCAGTTGGCTGTATGCGCTACACAATCCGCATTTGAAAGCCTCGGTTGCCTGGTACAGGAAATTATCCGGTAATAAAACCCTGACCACGCCGAAAAACCCGGTTGATATCACCGCCGATCTCAGTGCACCCGTGCTCGGTTTGTACGACGCAGAAGATGGCAGTATCCCGCTCGATCAGGTAGAGCTGATGCTCAGGTAGAGCTGATGCGACAGGCGCTACGCGCCGCCAACGCCACGGCGGAAATTGTTGTAGTGTATCCTGAGGCGGACATGCTTTCCATGCGGACTATCACCCCAGCTACCATCAAGCTTCTGCTAGAATGGCTGGCAGCGCACTTCTGCTAGAATGGCTGGCAGCGCAATACGGAGTGAAATAAGCAGAAAAAACGCAGGGAAGAATTCTCCACTACCATCATTCCCGCCCACTTTCGTCATTCCCGCTTTCGCTGAGGATGACGAGGGGTAAAGAAGCATCCCTGCAAACGATTGAAGTTAGGCTTCAGTGGCGCGCAAGCGCTGCGCCGCTTCGACCATGTTAGCCAGCGATTGATGCGTTTCCGGCCAGCCGCGCGTTTTCAGGCCACAGTACTGGTTGACCCACAGGCGCTCGGCGGGAATACGCTGCGCCGCTTTACGCAACAGCACATCAATCCATTTCACTCTCGGTACGTTCGGTGAATGTTGTACACGCCCGGCCAGACTTCATTCTTTATTCGGGAACTCGAACTCTTCGAACGACTCCAACAGCTCCATGTAGGAACGCGAGGTTTCAATGGTGATCACATCTGCATCCAGTGCCGCAATCGCAATAATGGAGTCCATGATGTCGTTAAACTCGCAGTAACACATGTGGGTGTGAATCTGGGTGTCATCCCTTACCACGGCCGCATTCAGACGGAATGCTTTCCACGCTCCATGCTAGATTAAGCTTGCCAGTCAGAACGGTGCAGCGGCAGCCCTTCACGCAGTGCCGGTTCATCAATCTGGATAATACCGATACCTGCACTTTCCAAATCCGCCACTTCATCACGCAGTGCCAGCGCGATCTGCTTGGCAATGGTTTCACGGCTGACATCTTCGCGCGGGAACGACCAGCACAGGATGGTCACCGGCCTGGTCAACATGCCTTTTACCGTTACCGGCTTGTCGGTCAGGGATTGGGCATACTTGGCCCACTCGACTGTGATCGGTTTCTGGCGACTGATATCACCAATGATCACTGGCGGCTTCACGCAGCGTGAACCGTAGCTCTGCACCCATCCATTTTGAGTGAAAATAAAGCCGTCCAGGTGTTCACCAAAACACTCGACCATGTCGTTACGTTCTGCTTCACCGTGCACCAATACGTCCAGAACCAAACGTTCCTGCTCGACAATCGCCTGTTTGATGTGTTCAGTGATGCCAGTACGGTAGTTGTTGCCATCAAGACTGCCTTGCTTGAAGTCCAGACGCAGGCCACGAATTTCCGTGGTTTGCGGGAAGGAGCCAATGGTGGTTGTCGGGCAGATTGAAACCTGCGCGCTGTGCCTCGGCACGTACCGGATAGGCGTGTTGACGCTGGCTATCCTGAGCGGTGATCGCCGCCAAACGCTGAGTCACTGCCGCATTGTTAACACGGGGTTGAGGTGCTGCGCGGACGAATCGGTGCGCTGTATTCCACCAGAGCAGCACACTCGCCTCGCCGCTGTTCAGTGCCGCCGTCAGCAGCGACAGTTCAGCACACTTCTGCAATGCGAAGGCGAACCAGCTTTTTCGTCTTTTGGTCATTTCTGCAGCGGAAGCTGGTTCGCCCGTCGGTGCACGGCCACGGCTAATGCGGAACAGCGTGTCGATATCAACTTTGTCATCGGTATTTTCAACTTTGTCATCGGTATTTTGGTGGCGCGCAGGCACGTTACCCAGCAGCAGGCTGGTGGCCAGTACGTAATCATACCAGGCAAAATCACCCACTGGTAGCAGGTCAACGCCAGCGTCTTTCTGCTGTTGCCAGTGACGTGCCCGCAGCGATTTGCCCGCTTCCAGCAGTTCAGCCTGAGTAAGGTTGCCTGCCCAATAGCCTTCTTGCGCTTTTTTCAGTTCACGGCGCAGTCCTACTGCGTGGAAAACCCAGTGTGGGATTTAAAATTGCCATCGTGATCCTCATTTAGCCATCCAGATGGCTACACATCCATAATCAACAGGTGCTGTATCAGGTACTGTATGTATAATGCACAAGTGCAAATTATTCACTGTCATTGTGAAGGACTCTCATGATCGAACTGAAACACTGATCGAACTGAAACACTTACGGACACTGCAAGTACTGTGCGGCACAGGCTCGCTGGCAGCCGCTGCCGCGCAGCTTCACCAGACGCAATCGGCGCTTTCCCACCAGTTCAGTCAACTGGACTTGAAGCCTTTATTCGTTCTGCCCGCCAGCACGCGTGTTCGCATCTGCCGTTCGTGCAGGATGCTGCACGACCCAGCGCTGTTGTACCCACAAAGCCGCAAGGATGATCAGAGATCCTAGCGCGAAATGCCCCCAGTCGGGCGTCTTCTGCCAAAAGAGGAAGTTAACCAGTAGTCCAGCAGGGACGTGAAAGTTGTTCACGTGAAAGTTGTTCATGATACTCAGCGTGCCCGCATCCACCTTGGTAGCACCGTAGTTCCACATGAAATAGCCCAGGCCGGAGATAATTGCCCCAAGAAAACCAGCACGCCCCACTGTGTTTGGGCGGTGGGTAGCTTGGTGAAGTTGCCAAACAGTCCCCACGCGACCAGCGTCACCAATCCCCCCCAGATAAAACCAGGAAAACGCACTGTGCTGCGGCATCGGGTGCAACTCCATCAGGCGTTTATAGCCGCACTTGCCATGCGTTATAGCCGCACTTGCCATGCGGCGAAGCAAATATTGGCAGCCTGAATCAGCAGAAAACCATGCCAAAAATGCGCACTGACGCCATGATAGTGGATGACTACAGCCCCCCAATACTGCCAGCAATGCGCTAAAGGAATAGCCCCAGTGCAAGCGCCGCCCGCTAATTATAGCGTAAATCAACGTGACGTACAACGGCGTCATTACTGAAAACAGCAGCAGGGTTGGAACATCGAGATAGAGATAACTACGGAACAGCAGCAGGTACATCACTCCCAGTTGGATAACGCCGATCAGCAAATACAGCCCCAATACTTTGACTGAATAACCACCCAACGCAGGAACGGCAGAAAACCACGGCGGCCAGCACTAAACGAAACATGGCAGAGAACCAGCTATCGACCTGCCCGGCCAGATATTCGCCAATCAGGCTGAATGAAAATGCCCACAGAATGGTGGTAATGACCAGTAATAACACGCTGACACCCTAGTAAAAACGATAAGGGATCATTGTACCGCATTGGCTGCATAATCCTCGACCAATTCGGTTTACATTTGGTTTATATACCAACAATCATATTTGCCAGCGCAGCCAGGCAAAAAAGACGTTGCTGTTGTTGTAGGTGCCAGGAATATAGGTCGCCTGAAAGGAGAGGCGCTGATAGTTCACCGAGACCAGCGGCAATAGCACCGGAATCGGGATATAGTGCCAGTTGTCCCGTATAGTAACGCCAGCGGTGAAACCCGCACTCAATTGGAAATCCGGATTCGTGGTAGGCGTCCAGCGTTTCTCAAAGCCATAACCGCCGATGGGCTCCCATTTGTTGAAGGAATCCTTGAAGGCCATCAGGTACAGACCGTGCCAATCGCCGTCGGCATCCAGACGTGACACGCCATAGCCCGCGCCCCAGGGACGTTCCCTGTACTTGTTGGTTTTCTCTTTGTCGTAAGTACAGCGGTTATGCCAGGTTATAGCGGGGATATAGAGATCCTGACTTGACGAGTTCGACCAGGTTTCTGACAGATTAAATTTGGCTTTTTGCCACCAATTACCCTGCACAGACTCCTTCGACATTTCCACGGCGGAATCCGTTGGAGCAGCGAGGGAAGGAAGCGAGAACAGAAAAGGGAAAAGGATAAATATCACACGCATCAGATACATCTTTGCTTTTCGTAAACCATCAATATTGTTGCGAGACCTGAACCGTCAGATGACAGGGAAAGTAGGGAAACAGGCCCCGCGTAAAATCCTGTTCAAAGCGGTATTATGAGGATTCACATGCTATATTGCGTGTAATTGTCGGTGAAGCGACAATATTTAAGATATTTCTTATAATAAAATATCTTAGTTCAGCTTAATATTCTGATATTATCCGATATAAGTAGGGAAAATCATTTGAAAAATAGCTTACGATAAGAAGAACTCAAATCCCATCGCCTTATTCAAATCCCCGATTGATCCCATTGAAGTATTGATCCATGCCCATCGCGGGTCTGTCGGTTTCCAGACGCCCTACAATGCGCGCTGGCACACCCGCCGCCGTGGTATGCGCCGGAACCGGTTGCAACACCACGGAACCTGCGCCAATTGGTGCGCCACGCCAGACTTCAATATTACCGAGAATCTTGGCACCCGCGCCGATCATGACCCCTTCGCGGATCTTGGGATGGCGATCGCCGCTGGTTTTCCCGGTCCCGCCCAAGGTGACAGATTGCAAGATAGACACGTCATTTTCCACTACCGCCGTCTCACCGATCACAATCCCAGTAGCATGATCTAGTATGATCCAACAGCCAATGGTCGCAGCCGGGTGAATATCGACGCCAAAAGACACCGAAATCTGGTTCTGAAAAGAAAATATAAAATATATATATGGCCAGCGCTTTGCGCCCCTGATACCAGAGCCAATGATCAATGGGTAGGCCTGAAGCGCATGAAATCCCTTCAGGTAAAACAGCGGCGTGGAGTATTTATCCACCGCCGGGTCACGGTGATACACCGCGCGAATGTCGCACACGGCTGATAGAATCATTTGCGGATCGGCACGGTAGGCCTTTTCCACCACGTCGTGAATGGCGATCGCCGGCAAAATGGAATTTGCCAACTTGTTCGCTAACATATAACTCAATGCGCTGCCCAGGTTTTCATGTTTCAGCAATGTGGCATGAAAAAAAACTGGCCAACATCGGTTCGCAATCAGCCAACTACCGGCCTTCTTCTTTGATATTTGTCCACACTAATTTCAATTCATCAGTCGACATTGCCTTCACTCCCCTGCCGCACCGTTCATTGCGATGCGCTGACACGTTACATTTATTGTTATCACCCATTGTTATCACCCGGCACGCTTGCCAAAGACTCACGTAGCCGCCAGCATACGATATAAAAGCCAAAAAACGCCAGAAGACCAGCGTCAGCGTTGGCATCAAGGATAACGTTGTATTATTCTTCGCGCTCGCTTTCGTCTTTGCGCGTTCTACCAAGCAGGGTAAGCGCCGCTTCGCGCGTGGCCTTGCCACAGTATGAAACCTGCCACAGTTGTTCACTGATGGCATTTCTACCCCATGACGCTGCTCCAACGCCAGCACCTCTTTGTATTGCGATAACCTTCCACACCTGATCAATCTGATCCTGAGCGCTTTGTACATCCAGTCCCTGACCCAGCATCATGCCAAAGCGGCGGTTACGAGAGTACGGGTAAGCACCAGATCGCCCAGCCCCGCCATCCCCATAAACGTGGCGGGATCGGCCCCGAGCGCCACTCCAAGCCGAGTCATTTCCGCCAGCCCACGCGTGATAAGCGCCGTGCGCGCATTGGCACCAAAGTCAATCCATCGGACATGCCAGCGCCAATAGCAATCACATTTTTTACCGCGCAGCCAAGCTTAACGCCGATAAGATTGGGGTTACTGTAGACGCGAAAGCTCTTACTGCAGTGTAGCAACGTTTGCAGATCGTCAGAAAACGTTTTGTCTGTCGCCGCCAGAGCGATAGAGGTGGGTAATCCCGCTACGAGCTCTTTCGCAAACGTCAGACCAGAAATCACCGCCAGAGGCATCATTCACCTAATGCTTCCCGCGCCACATCTTGCAACAAGCGCCCAGTTTCTGCCTCTAACCCCAGTTTCTGCCTCTAACCCTTTTGTCGCCCACACTAAGCGCGCATCGGCACGCAGCAGCGGTTTTAGCTGACGCAGCACGTCACCAAACACATGGCTCGGCACCACCACCAAAATATCGCGACTCGCCGCCAGCGCCTGCGCTAAATCATACTCGAGGTACAGCGTATCGGGGAAAGGCACATCCGGCAGGAATGCCTGGTTACACCGGGCTGCCTGCAATGTCTGTATGTGCGCAGGATCGTGTCCCCACAGCACCACGGAGTGGTCATTGCTGGCCAGCGTAATCACCAGGGCGGTGCCGTATGAACCGGCACCGACCACTGTCATGGACAGCATGAGCTGTGCTCATCAGGCATCCAAGCGCGGTGCGCCGTTTTCACCTTCTGCGGACTGCCCTTCAGTTTGTTCTGCGGACTGCCCTTCAGTTTGCTGTTGCAGATAGTTCATGAACAGCGCATCAAAGTTCACAGGCGCCAGATTCAATTGCGGGAATGTACCGCGTGTCACCATGCTGGTCACACATTCACGCGCATACGGGAACAGAATGTTCGGGCAGTAAGCGCCCAGGCAATGTGCCAATTGCGTGCCTTCCAGACCGCCAACGGTGAAAATACCCGCTTGCTGAACTTCACACAGGAACGCGGTATTTTCGCCCAGTGTCGAAGTTACCGTTACGCGCAGCACAACTTCATACACGTCTTCCGCCAGTTGGCTGGACGCCGTATCCAGATCCAGTTTAACTTCCGGTTGCCAATCCTGTTGAAACACCTGAGGAGCATTAGGCGCTTCAAAAGAGACATCCTTGGTGTAAATACGTTGAATCTGAAAAGTCATTTCGGCGGAGTTTTGTTCGGACATGTTGGCTAATACCTTTAATGTTCACGTTTTTTATGCGCCGCATTCACCGTGTGGCAGCGGACGCCAATGTGTGCATTTAAAATCAAAAATGTGTGCATTTAAAATCAAACAATGTGTGCATTTAAAATCGAACAAACAATGCGGCAGGAAACCTGCGCCTGGTTACAACTTATACGGCATGCTTTAAAGACATTCGGCTTGCGCCATCGCGCTTATTACCGTTGCACCAGCGGAAGATTCTCACCGTTCCAACCGGACAGGCCGTCTTTCAGAACAGACACGCGTTCAAAACCGGCTTTCAGCAAATTGTCAGCGGATTCACGCGAGCTGATACCGTTCACGCAAACTACGATCACAGGGCGTGCTTTATATTTCTCCAACTCGCCCAGACTGCCATTCTTAATGTCGTTAGGCAGCAGGTTGATGGCATTGGCAATGTGACCACGACGGAAATCATCACGGTTGCGCAAATCAACGATAACCGCTCCTTCTTTATTGATAAGTTGAATGGCTTCGCCACGCGCGATTTCTTCCACCTTGGAAAGCTTACTTTTCACGATCATGACAATAACGGCAACCAACAGTGCAACCCAGGCGATACTCATCATCGGATGCCTGCTTACGAACGACATAATCTCTTGCATGGGGGGGTAATAGCTCCCGAATCAGTTAATCAACGAAAATCAAGGTTTCTGAGTATACCTATGCGGTACAGCAATTACAGCCTGTAACAACCAGTAAGCCGCTAAACTGTAACTCTATCTGTGGCATGAATCAGAAAAATCGTAGCGACCGCCTCTAACGATTGTGCCATTTTATGCGTATTGCACCCTTTTTATCTATGCTTGATGCAGTTCATCCTGTTTAAACCTTACCCAAGGTGCGCACCTCTGCAACTTACCCAAGATGCGCACCTCTGCAACATGTTCTTTCATTACCTGAGAGAGAAAAGCGCGGTAGGATGACTGGTCAGAAGCTGCCCATTGTGAAATAATTCCATCTTATGAATAAGAAAGCGTCAGTGGTCTCTCCCCGAGTACCTGCAGTATGCCCGCTCAGGGTTCAAACACAGGCAAATCGCCGCTGCATGCGCTGCTCGCGATATGTATCAGCGCGGTTTGCGTTGGAGCTTTTACGTGGCCGACGCTTGGGCTCAGTGCCGATAATAAGCAACAGCTCAAGACCCTGCAACAGGATATCTCGGAGAAGGAAAAACGCGTTCAAGAGCAGAAACAGCAGCGCTGTACGCTGCTCAACCAGTTGCAGCAGCAAGAACAATCCATCGCCCGGGCCAGTCGCCACTGCGTGACACCACGGGAACGCTTGCCACACTTAGCGAAGAGCTTAAAGCGTTGGCAACCTCCATCACCAAACTCGAAAGCCAAAGAAAGCAGCAGGAAGCGCTGCTGGCACTCCAATTAGACGCCGCCTTTCGTCAGGGTCAACACAACGGCTTGCAACTGATCTTCAGCGGCGAAGAGAGCCAGCGCAGCGCGCGTATTTTGGCCTACTTTGGTTACCTGAATGAAGCGCGCCAGCAAAACATCGCTGAGTTGCAACACACCCGCACCGAGCTCGCCGCGCAGAAACGGCAGGTAGAGCGGAAGCAAGCAACGCAAAAAACGCTGCTCGCCGAGCAGCAAACACAGCAAAAGGCGTTGAAGCAAGCGCGGGGTGAACGTAAAAAAACCTATCCACGCTGGAAAGTTTGCTGGAAAAAGATCAGCAGCAACTGACAGAATTACGATAGAATGAAGCACGCCTGCGCGACCAGATTGCCCGCGCTGAACGCGAAGCCAAGGTGCGTGAACGTGAAGAAAAAGCCAAACGCAGCGGCAGCCGTTACCAACCATAGGAAAGTGAGCGTTCACTTATGGCGCGCACCGGCGGTTTGGCCTATCTGCCGTTCAGGCTATCTGGCCAGTGAGAGGGCGGGTTGAACACCGTTTTGGTGAACCCTTGCAGGGCGAATTGCGCTGGAAAGGATTGGTGATCGCGGCACCAGAGGGTACTGAATGTTAAGGCCATTGCCGATGGCACCGTACTGATGGCTGATTGGCTGCAAGGGTATGAACTTGTTGTGGTATTGCAGCACGGCAAGGGAGACATGAGCCTGTATGGCTATAACCAGAGCGCACTGGTGTCGGTCGGCGCACAGGTGAAAGCTGGACAACCGATCGCATTGGTGGGTGCCAATGCGGTGGCCAAAGCCAGCCTGCGCTCTATTTTGAAATTCGTCGTCAAGGTCAGGCGGTCAACCCACAACCTTGGTTAGGGAAGTAACAGGGAAACCATTTTGCTGATACCGATGTTACGAAAAGTACGCCGTTCGCTTCTCTTCACCTTGTTATTGGCATTTTGTTCATGGGCGATGGCGGGAAAGCTGTCAATTGTGATTGATGATTTCGGCTATCGACCCCACAACGAAAACCAGATACTGGCGATGCCGACCGCCATCTCCATTGCGGTGTTGCCTAACACACCCTATGCCCGTGACATGGCGGTAAAGGCCCACCAGCAAGGGCGCGAGATATTGATCCACCTGCCGATGGCTCCGATGGGAAAACATCCTCTCGAGAAAGATACACTGCGCCCGGAGATGAGTAGTGAAGAGATCGAACGCATTATCCGTCAGGCGGTAAATAACGTCCCTTACGCGGTAGGGTTAAATAACCATATGGGCAGCGCCATGACCTCCAGTCTGTCAGGCATGCAAAAGGTGATGCAGGCCCTCAACGCTTATCAGCTCTACTTTCTCGACAGCATGACTATCGGCAGCAGCCAATCTATTCCGGCTGCGGCGGGCACACACGTCAAGGTGATCAAGCGTAAGGTCTTTTTAGACGATACTCAGAATGAGGCGAATATTCGCACCCAGTTCAATCGTGCGGTGCAACTGGCACGCCGTACCGGTTCAGCCATTGCCATCGGTCACCCGCACCCCGCGACTATCAAAGTGCTGCAACAGATGTTGCTCACGCTGGATACCGATATTGTTCTGGTGCGCCCAAGCCAGTTGTTGAATGAGTCGGTTCACTACCAGACGCTGCCCTATGAACCGCGCCCTGCGCAACCAGCACATAAACCGTTCCGCAAACCGCAACTGTGTACTATTAAACAGCCACTACCGTCGGTGGGTAACGACGTCTTCTTTAAACTGATCGGGGAAAGCTTACGTGACAGTGCGCCCGTTCATTTTATTGAGCAGCGCTGGCGTACCTGGGTCACATCCGGTGATGAATAAAGAATAAGAATAAATGCATAGCGCGCCCGCCTCGGGGCGCGCTACGATGCCGTTAATCCCAGTGCAAAATCACTTTGCCAGATTGTCCAGAGCGCATCACATCAAAGCCCTGCTGAAAGTAATCTACTGGGAAGCGATGAGTGATAATCAGCGTTAAATCGAGGCCAGATTGGATTAATGACTCCATTTTATACCAGGTTTCGAACATCTCCCGCCCGTAGATTCCTTTGATCGTCAGCCCTTTGAGATTCCTTTGATCGTCAGCCCTTTGAAAATCGCTTCGTTCCAATCAACCATCATCGGCTCCGGCGGAATGCCAAGCAGCTCCACATTGACCGCTCGCCTACGCCCATTTTGTGCGCCAGATCCAGTAGATATTCATTAACGTCAGTCATCACCACATGGCGTGCCCCAACATGGCGGCATACCGCCGCCGCCATAAGCCTATCGGACCCGCGCCTGAAATCAGCACATCTTCACCGACCATATCGAACGACAGCGCGGTATGCACGGCATTGCCAAAGGGATCGAAAATCGCGGCCAGCTCATCAGAAATTCCATCGGGAATAGGAAACGCATTAAATGCCGGGATCACCAGATAATCGGCAAAAGCACCGGGACGATTAACGCCAACGCCGATGGTGTTACGGCAAAGATGACGCCGTCCCGCGCGGCAATTGCGGCAAAAACCGTAGGTGATATTCTCCTCTCTTGCCACGCGAGCGCCAATCAGAAAGCCACTGACCTCCTGACCAATGGCAACCATTTCATCCACATATTCATGCTCGACGAGCATTGGAACGGGAATGGTCCTTTGCGACCAGCTATCCCAGTTGTAAACGGGAATGGTCCTTTGCGACCAGCTATCCCAGTTGTAAATATGCACATCAGTACCGCAAATCGCCGTTTTCAGATCTTGATCATGATGTCGTTGTGGCCCATCTCTGGCAACGGCGCATCCATCATCCAGATACCGGGTTCCGACTTTAGTTTGGCGAGTTCTTTAATGCGTTTCCCTCCGTTAGCTGACGACACAAAGGCGTTTCCCAACCCGAATAAAAGGCGGCTACAGTATATTCTATCTGCTCCGAGGTGTGCGCGGCGCTTGCCCTTGCGGCACCCGCCAGTGTAAATCCAGCGGCCGTCATGCGCTGACGGAATAGCGCAGCGTTTTTCCACAGCCGTTCACGCAGTGCATCACTCTGTGCCAGCAAATCCAACACGGCAATGGAAGCCGTGATAATCGCGGGGGCCAGCGAATTGGAAAACAGGTAAGGACGGGAGCATTGGCGTAGCCAATCAATCACCGGTTTACGCGCGGCAACATAGCCACCAGACGCACCGCCCAGCGCTTTGCCCAACGTACCGGTCAGAATATCGACGCGTCCCATTACATCGCAGTATTCATGGGAACCACACCCTTGCTTGCCGATAAAACCCACCGCGTGCGAGTCATCCACCATCATCAGCGCACCATAACGCTCTTCCACATCGCAAATGCCTTTCAGGTTGGCGATCACGCCATCCATTGACATTGAAAAGACGCCGTCGGTCGCCACCATCAGCGTGCGAGCGCCTTCCGCTTTTGCCTTTTGCAACTGTGCTTCCAGTTGCTGCATGTCGTTATTGTCATAGCGATAGCGACGCGCTTTACATAACCGGACGCCATCAATGATCGAAGCGTGATTCAGCGCATCGGAGATGATGGCATCGTCGTCACCCAGCAGGGTTTCGAACAGGCCACCGTTCGCCTCGAAACAAGAGGAGTAAAGGATGGCATCTTCCATGCTTAGGAAATCCGCCAGCTTATGCTCCAGCGTTTTATGGATATCTTGCGTGCCGCAACGCCATGCCAAAACCGTGGCTGTCCAACCCCGCTTTCGCTGCTGCAATCAGGGTTGGATTGTCTGCCAGACCCAGATAGTTGTTGGCGCAGAAATTCTGCAAAGAGCCACCGTCGGCTACCTTGATATCCGCATGTTGCGCCGTGGTGATAATCCTTTCTTCTTTAAACAGGCCGTCAGTTCGTGCGCCATAAGTTGCGCGGAAAGACGCTGATAAAACGATGCAGGCATCGTGTCACTCCTTTGTGTAAGCCCGTAATCCTGTTTATTACGGTGACAGATAATGCCACAGAATCTGAAAAATGCCAGGCGGGTCACTACCTGCTGCGACACAGTCTCGGCAAAACATTGCGGCAGCGCAAAATGGTGTACTGTATGTAGTGCAACGAAATGTTATGATAACAGTCATAAATAGTGTGGAGTGTGGTGCTTCACCCACGAGATTTACAAGGGTTACTCCCATGATCATCGTCACAGGCGGAGCCGGCTTTATCGGCAGCAATATTGTTAAATCTTTGAATGACATCGATTATCGAGATATTTTGGTGGTGGATAACCTGAAAGACGGCACCAAGTTTGTCAATCTGGTCGATCTGGATATTACCGATTACATGGACAAGGAAGACTTCATCGCCAGTATCGTTGCAGGCGATGATCTGGGCGATATCGATACCATCTTCCATGAAGGTGCATGCTCTTCCACCACGGAGTGGGACGGCAATTACATGATGGACAATAACTTTCAGTACTCGAAAGAGGTGCTGCACTACTGTCTGGAACGTAGCATCTCGTTCCTGTACGCCTCTTCCGCAGCCACGTACGGCGGGCGCACCAGCGACTTTATTGAAGAACGCCAATACGAACAGCCGCTGAACGTTTACGGCTATTCCAAATTCCTGTTCGACCAATACGTGCGCGATATTCTGCCGCAGGTAGATTCGCAGATTTGCGGCTTCCGCTACTTCAACGTCTACGGCCCGCGCGAAGGGCACAAAGGCAGCATGGCGAGCGTCTCGTTTCATCTGAATAACCAGATCAATCAGGGCGAAAATCCAAAACTGTTCTCCGGCAGCGAAAATTTCCAACGCGATTTCATTTATGTTGGTGATGTGGCTGCGGTTAACCTGTGGTTCTGGCAGCACGGTATTTCCGGTATTTTCAACTGCGGAACGGGTCGTGCCGAGTCGTTCCAGGCAGTGGCCAATGCCGTGTTGGATTTCCACCAGAAAGGCCAGATGGAATACATTCCTTTCCCTGAAAAACTGAAAGGCCGTTACCAGGCCTTCACGCAGGCCGATTTGACCAAACTGCGCGCGGCAGGCTACGACAAGCCCTTCAAAACGGTGGCTGAAGGTGTCAGCGACTACCTGACCTGGCTGAACCGCTCCACGTAAACGCCACAACAATGTGCGGCCGCACGCATGTATGGCCGCACGTTCCCGGTAAGCAGCAGACACCGGATTGCATCCTTCGATGGCATTTTTCTGGCCGCCAAGCAACAGAACATATTTTCTGGCCGCCAAGCAACAGAACATAAAAGATAAACGCTATGAAAATCCTGGTTATTGGCCCATCGTGGGTGGGTGACATGATGATGTCCCACAGTCTGTATCGTTCGCTCAAAGCACAGTACCCGGATGCACAAATTGATGTCATGGCGCCGGCTTGGTGCCGCCAGCTGTTAGCCCGCATGCCGGAAGTGCGTCAGGCGCTGGCGATGCCGTTCAGGCACGGGGCGCTGGCGTTTGGTGAACGTCGGCGTTTAGGGGTATCGTTGCTCGAGCAAGGTTACGATCGTGCCTATGTGTTACCGAACTCGTTTAAATCCGCGCTGATACCCTTCTTTGCCAAGGTGCCAAAGCGCACTGGCTGGCGTGGCGAGATGCGTTATGGCTTGCTTAACGATGTGCGAGTATTGGACAAAGCCGCATTTCCCCTGATGGTGCAGCGCTATGTCGCTCTAGCCTATCCGCGCGACCAGATTTATCGGGCTGAAGATCTTCCGCAGCCGCTACTATGGCCGCAGCTACAGGTCACACAGGCGGAAATCGACGCTGTGCTCCCCACCTTTGATTTAGTAAGCGAGCGCTCACTTATTGATTTCTGCCACGGTTCTGGATTTGGCCCCGCCAAACGCTGGCCGC
Source organism: Symbiopectobacterium sp. (assembly GCA_051710525.1). GTDB lineage: Bacteria > Pseudomonadota > Gammaproteobacteria > Enterobacterales > Enterobacteriaceae > Symbiopectobacterium. The sequence continues at coordinate 126,165 of JBPESR010000005.1, forward strand.
ATTATCACTATGCCAGCCTGGCACAAACGCTGATCGAACGCGGCCATCACGTTGTACTGTTCGGCTCAGCCAAGGATAACGAGGCGGGAGAAGCAATACGCGATACGTTACCCGAATCTCTGCGTGCCTTTTGCACCAATCTGGCAGGAAAAACGTCACTGGATCAAGCCGTGGTGCTGATCGCCGCCTGTCACGCCGTGGTCAGCAATGATTCCGGATTAATGCACGTAGCAGCCGCGTTAAACCGCCCTCTGGTGGCACTCTATGGCCCTAGCAGCCCGGATTTCACCCCGCCGCTGTCACATCAGGCTAACGTTATCCGCTTGATTACCGGCTATCATCGCGTGCGCAAAGGCGATGGCAAGCAGAAATATCACCAAAGCCTGATTGATATTCAGCCTGAGCGCGTGTTGGAATCCTTAATGCCTTACCTCCAGACACAGGAGCATCGCTAATGCGGGTGCTGATCGTTAAAACCTCTTCCATGGGCGATATCTTGCACACGCTACCTGCCTTGACGGATGCCATGCGCGTCATCCCCAATTTACGATTTGACTGGGTGGTGGAAGAAGGGTTTTCCCAAATCCCCAGCTGGCATTCCGCCGTTTACCGCGCAATCTCCGTTGCCATCCGCCGCTGGCGTAAAAGCTGGTTCAGCGCAGAAACACGGCGTGAACGCACGCAATTTAAGCAACAGCTGCGAGAGCGCCAGTACGATGCGGTAATTGACGCCCAAGGGCTGCTGAAAAGTACGCTGTTGGTCACGCGTCTCGCGCGTGGGAAAAAACACGGTTTAGACAGCAGCAGCTCGCGTGAGCCGCTGGCCAGCATTTTCTATAACTACCGGCACCGTATTGCACGGCAGCAGCACGCCGTCGAGCGTACTCGTGAACTTTTCGCGGCCAGCCTGAGCTATCGCAAACCCAGTGAGCGGGGGGACTACGGTATTGCCCAGCATTTTCTGACAGCACCGTCGGAAGATGCCGGGCGCTATCTGGTATTCCTACACGCCACCACCCGTGATGAAAAACATTGGCCCGAATCTCACTGGCTCGCACTGATCGCCAGTCTGCAACCGGCAGGATTGCGCATCAAACTCCCCTGGGGCGCAGAGCATGAACATCAGCGAGCGCAGCGCCTTGCAGCCGACTTTCCACATGTCGACGTGTTACCGCGTCTGAGTTTACAGCAGGTGGCCGTCGTACTGGCGGGGGCACAAGCGGTTGTTTCCGTCGATACTGGCTTGAGTCACCTGACGGCAGCATTGGATCGCCCGAATATCACACTCTATGGCCCTACCGATCCTGAGCTTATTGGTGGATATGGACTCAATCAGGTGGTAGAACAATCTGAAAATCACCACATGAGCGCTATCTCTGCCGATGCGGTCCGGCAAAAGCTGTCAGAGTTGGTAGGCTTACAGCCTCTCTACGCGACTTCCCTGCACACATCGGTGCAAAGCGCGCTTTCATAAAGGCTTGCGCCGGGATTACACTCATGCCATCCCTGATGGTCGGGATAATAGGGATAGCCCTTGCTACGTGACCCAATGATATGTTGAATGATTTAAGATACAGCTGGGCAAAATACCCCGCGGTAAGCGCTTCTTTAACCATAAATACGCTGTTTCCAGGGTGCATGCTGACCCTGGCCGTCATGCCGTTTAGTACCATCATTGCCGGATGGCTGTTTTGTTTGACGGAGTATCCGCCGCTCTGTATGTGGTTACGCATGTGAAACAGGTCCTCGTCACCAAACGCCTGTTAATATTCCCCACCCTGCTGTTGCTGACGGGTTGTCTCAACCTTGTCTGGTTTTCGCTTTTCAACCCGACACACTTTTTACCGATGTCTATTCCGCCTATCGCACTGCCGGACATGCAGTGATTCTCGGCGCGTTTATTCTGTTAGCTGCATGCCACTTGCCACATAAAAACCAGCCCATTCTGCAAGTTGGCTTCCTCGCAGTCTGTATAACGACGCTGGTTTATGCGCTATTTCAGTCAGTTTTTCACGATATGCACCGTGTGAGCCTGATCTTTGGCCTGGCAATCAGCGCAGCCTATTTTATGGCGTTTCTCGGAGCGTTGAGTGCGCAGGCATTACTTACGCTCAATGTGCGCTACAAATCTATTTACTCCATTTCTTGCTGGTAAGCAGTACCATCATCCTGACACAGACACGAGCAGCCATTTTTGTTTATCCCCTGATTGTGGCGATGTTCTGTTATCAGAAGTGCGTCATGATAAATATCAGAAGTGCGTCATAATAAACGTAAATTACTTAAGGGTGTGCTTGGCTCCAGCATAACGTTAACGCTCTGCATTGCGCTGTTCCACGACACGATCCATAAACGCACCAGTGATTTGATCAACGACGTGCGCAGCTACAACCCAACAACAGTCAAACTTCCGTAGGCGCACGGTTTGCCATGTTTCAATCCGGCATGGACGCAGGCCTCGCGGCGCCGTTCGGGTAATCCCCGAACAGCGCGCGGCAGATATCACCGCATTCGCACAACAGACACCAGCCATAAAAGGGGCGCTGGGTTACCTGAACGTGCATCTTCATAACGATGTCATTGAAGCTTTTTCACTGAAAGGCTGGCTCGGTGCATTACTGATTATTTTGTTTTATCGGTGCATTACTGATTATTTTGTTTTATGTTGTCGCGCTCTCTTATTTTTTTCGATTTTGTGTTGCGCAGCCACTTTCCCATTGCGCCGTTATTTGCCTTACTTATGTTTAGCTTGAGTGATGTAATTCTCTTTGCGCGGGATATGTTGATGGTGTGGCTGGTCACGTTCTGCCTTGGCATGACGCTGACGGGAAAATGGACCCGTCCCCCCCCAGCACAGACGCCCCCCTACACCTAACGTAATTATGACTGTGAGAGGCATACAACTTTTAGTACCATAGAGGTATAACTTTTAGTACCACAGCGGTATAAAATAACGGAGCCTATTTATTTTACGCCTGATAACAATCATTTTACGCCTGATAATAATCAGGATAATAGCGCGCAGTCCGCTGGTAGCTGAAAGCCAGGGGCGGTAGCGTGGTCATTTTCTGATTTATATGCGTTAACTGAAGGAAAGCGAGTGCGTCTCAAAACACTTACCTATAACCGGATCTTGATTGTAAAGCTGCGTTTTCATGGTGATATGCTGCTGACTACGCCGCTTATCAGCACGCTAAAGGCGCGCTACCCAGAAGCCGCTATTGATGTACTGCTCTACGAGGACACCATCCCTATGCTTTCCAAGCATCCAGATATCCACCGGCTATACGGTTTAAAAAGAAAAACCGCTGGCACAATGGAGAAAGTCAGTGATTTTCGCGTCATGCGCAACACCCTCAAACGCAACCGCTATGACCTGATTGTGAATCTGGCCGACCAGTGGCCAATAGCGCTGCTGATTAAATCGTTGAACTGCCCTTATAGCCTCTCCATTCAACGCGGAGGAGCCAGACAGTCGCTGTGGCGCTCCTGTTTCACACGTTGTCTGGAACCAACGGTGCAGCAGCATATCGTTGAGCAGAACTTCTCTTTGCTTGCCCCTCTGGATGTGCCAGAGGAAGACAGGACACGGCCGATGTCGCTGTACTATGGCCCGGAAGATGCTGACCGTGTTTTTGCCCTCGCACCTGAATTAGCGACAACGCCTTATGTGGTCATCCAGCCGACCGCCAGGCAGCATTTTAAATGCTGGGATAACGAGAAGTTTGCGCAGGTTATTGATCATCTGAAACAGCAAGGGTTAGAAGTCGTCCTTACCTGTGGCCTTGGTGCCAACGACTTGGTGGTGGTGAATGAGATCAACACCCTTTGCGAACACAAACCGAATCCGTCGCTTGCCGGTAAAACGCATTTTCTCGAACTGGCAGCGTTAATCGACAAAGCCGTACTTTATATCGGCGTCGACTCAGCACCAATGCACATGGCGGCAGCGCTCGCTACACCAACGGTTTGTCTATTTGGGCCGACGGATCACCGTAAATAGAGCCCCTGGTCAGATAACCATATTGTTCTGTGGGCAGGGGACTACACCGCTATCGCTATGCCTGAAAGAGAACATTTCGATAGAAATAAAAAATACCTGTCATGTATCCCTGCTCGTGACGTTATTCACGCCACAGAAAAGTTGCTGACCTACACTACGGGTGCTCCACTAAATACCGCAGCAAGATAAGATAAGGAGATAAGGAATTTTGCATGAATATTGCTTTCTGCTTGTATAAATATTTCCCGTTTGGCGGCTTGCAGCGCGATTTCCTCAGTATTGCTCAGGCCTGTGTCAGGCATGGTCATCGCGTGCACGTGTATGTCTTGTCCTGGCAGGGAGAAGAACAAGAAAATCTTGAGATTATCTTGGTGCCCACGGTGGGTATCAGCAATAACACGCGGCATCAACACTACAGTGAGTGGGTTCAACACCATCTGCAATTGCATCCTGCCGATCGCGTTGTAGGGTTCAATAAAATGCCGGGACTGAATTTTTATTACGCCGCTGATGTGTGCTATGCAGAAAAAGTCGAGCAGGAGAAAGGATTTTTCTATCGCTTAACGCCGCGCTACAAACACTACGCTGCTTTTGAAAAAGCGGTGTTCAGCCCAGGCGTGAAAACCAAAATGCTGATGCTAACTCAGCGCCAGATTGCAGATTTTAAAAAACATTATGGTACGCAGGATGCGCGTTTCCTGATTCTGCCGCCGGGCATTGCCCTGGACAGAAAATATGACAAGCAGACACTCGGCATTCGCCAAACTTTTCGTCATGCGCAAAATATTCCAGAAAACGCTTTGGTACTGCTGCAAGTCGGCTCAGATTTCAAGCGTAAGGGCGTCGAGCGCAGCCTGCGAGCTGTTGCCAGCCTGCTGGGAGACCTAAGGAAAAAGGTCGTTTTCCTGGTTGTCGGCCAAGATAAACCCGACCGTTATCAGACGCTGGCGGGTCAGTTAGGGATTGATAAACAGGTACGTTTTTTCGCTGGGCGTAGCGATGTTCCTGATTTTATGGCCGCCGCAGACGTGTTACTCCATCCTGCACATCAGGAAGCCGCAGGCATTGTGCTCCTTGAAGCGATTACTGCCGGGCTACCGGTTATAGTGACGAAAGTGTGTGGCTACGCATTCCATATTGATAAGGCAAAAGCAGGCCAGCTTATCGCCTCCCCCTTCAGCCAGGAAGCGCTGAACGCTGCGCTGCACACGGCATTAGGACAAACGGAAACGTTGCACCGCTGGTCGGAGAATGCCCGGCATTATGCCGATACAGAAGATCTTTACAGCTTACCAGAAAAAGCCGCGCTACTGATTGCGGGCCAGAATCGTCACTAAATGAAAAGTGTCATTACGTTAAAAGAGCCGTTCGCCTCACTATGGCAGGAACACGACCCGTTTGAAGAAGTCAAAAAACTGGATGGCGATGTCTTTCGCGCACTAGAGAGCCGCAAAACATTACGTTTTACTTTGGCCGGACGCTCCTGGTTTATCAAAATACATCGTGGTACGGCATTAAAAGAGGCACTTAAAAACCTGCTTTCATTACGACTGCCCGTATTTGGCGCCGATCGTGAATGGAACGCGATTCACCGCTTGCGCGATCTCGGTGTAGACACCATGACGGGTGCCGCATTTGGCCAACGGGGAGTAAACCCGCTACAGCGCGAATCTTTTATCATTACAGAGGATTTAAGCCCGGCCATCAGTCTAGAGGACTATTGCGCCAACTGGCCGAAGAATCCGCCAATGCTTGCTGAAAAACGGCGACTGATTCGCCGTGTGGCAGAAATGGTGAGAAAGATGCATGCCTGTGGCGTCAATCACCGTGATTGCTATATTTGCCATTTCTTGCTACGTCAGGCTTATCAGCCCACCAATACGCAATTTACACTTTCGGTAATCGACTTGCATCGAGCACAACTCCGCGAACGTGTTCCGCTGAGATGGCGTAATAAAGATCTTATCGGCCTCTATTTCTCCTCACTCGATATTGGGCTGAGCAAACACGATCTCTTGTTTTTCCTGAAGATATATTTTAATCATCAACCCTTGCGTACTACGTTGCGTCAGGAACAAGCGCTATTTCATGAAGCGTTTACCAAAGCAGAAAAAATTCTAGAAAGAATAGAGCGTAAGGCACTTTAATCAGAGTCCTGATTATCATTATGAATATACTTTTCGTAGGTGAGGCCACCTCCGGTTTCGGCGGGATTGAAACAGTAATAAAACGGGATTGAAACAGTAATAAAAAAGGTCACTAACCTTCCTGGAAGGTGACCAAGACACTAAAAACATCTATACCTTATATTTCCTCTGCCGTGATAACCGCATGGATAAAGCCTGACTGGAAGGGAAGCATTTTATTTGCCATCGTTCCGGCATCAAGATCTTCTTTCTGCGTAGAATGAATCACGCGTGTGTGCTGGCACGCTTCATTAAGCAGAACCAACCCGATACGGTTATTGCTTTTGATGCGCCATCCTGTCGCGTTGCGGCACAAGCGATCCGTTACATTCAGAAAATACTGCCGCTGATTTCGTGGCTGCACTACTCTCTAGACCATGTGGCTGCACTACTCTCTAGGCCATAAAAAACATGCCGAAGAGGCACTGGTCGCGGATCATCACTTGGCCATCAGCTCCGGTATCAAGCAGCAATTCTCCGGTATCAAGCAGCAATTATTAATAAAGCGTGGCGTTTCTCCCGAACGCATCTCTGTGACTTTTAACCCAGTCACGCCATAAAGTGTCGTGATTCCGCGCCAAACCGGTAAAACTGTCTTTATCTATGTCGGGCGTCTTAAGTTTGACGGTCAAAAGCGTCTTAAAGACATGTTAGATGCTTTCTCAGGTTTGCAAGGTGAATGGGAATGCTATTTTGTCGGTGACAGTTCAGATGCAGAAATATGCCAGGCCTACGCGCATCAACTGGACATTGCAGATCACTTGCATTGGCACGGATGGCAAGAAAAGCCGTGGAAATATATTCAGACAGAGATCAAGCAAGTCTCGGCTTTTGTTATGAGTTCTGCTTTAAGGGGCTTCCCATTACGTTGCTTGAAGCCATTTCTTATGGGATTTATTGCGTTAGCAGCGATTGCCCATCGGGACCAGGTGATATCATCAAGAACGGTGTGAATGGGCAACTTTACGCTCCGAGTAATATCAAAGATATTATTAAGGTAATATCTCAAGTACAAAAAAAGAAATTAATCACAATGTAGAATAAATAAAAATCCATCAGTGTATTTTAATAACAACATGTTATAAAAGAGAAAATAACACTAAATGACAATATTAACACATTACCTGCCAATGCATTTAATATTGCGTATGGAATAGATAAAAACTTTATATTTGGCTGCGGAATATCCATATCTTCCATATTTTTTAAAAAATAAAGAAAAAGAAATAATATTTTCATATTTTTAATGATTGTTTTGATGAAAAAAAAACATCTCGGAATTTACTGAACTTAGCCATCAATACAATACCCAAATCATCGTTTATCTAATAAGCTGTGATGAGTTAAAGAACTTACCAAGTACTAAAAACTGGTCTTATGCAACCCACTTCCGTTTTATCATTGCTGATTTTTCAATGGGTTATCATCTAAGTACTTTATCTTGATGCTGATATTATTTGTAATGGAAAACTGGATGAGTTAATAAATCTAGACTTAGGCATTCATCTCGCTGCCGTGATCAGTAAAGGAGAGAAACATTGGTGGACCAAGCGGGCACATGCGTTAGGGGATGAGAATATAAGTAATGGTTATTTTAATGCAGGGTTTCTTTTAATAAACATTCCTTTCTGGGCGAAAGAAGATGTCAGTCGACAAGCAATGAATCTTCTTTCCGGGGATGGATAATAAAGCAATTGAAAGACTCCATTGTCCAGAAATAGAAGATGTCTATTTTAATTCTGGTGTATGTTTATGGATTTTAAACAATGGAATCAACAAAACTTAACCTCTAACGTTATTAAATTTATCTTTGAACATTAAAAACTAAAATACCCGGATCAAGATGCATTAAATATGCTTTTGCTCGGCAAAACATTTCTCTTGTCCAGAAATACAATAGCATATATAGTATAAAAAGCGAGTTATACGATAGTACTCATCAGAAATATAAAAAATCATAAATAATGAATCTGTTTAAATTCATTATGTTGGTACAACTAAGCCTTGGAATTAATGGAAACAATATCCTTCTACAATTTTCTTCCAAAAAGCATATTTAGCCTCAGAATGTCATGATGTACCGTTACTTAAACTCAGAATATCTTTACAATGGAAGAAAAAAATCAAAGCATGAGTTCCGAAAATATCACTTATTTAGCGATATTTTAGCAAAATTAAAATATATCACAACAAAATAAGAGAATTGTTTCATGAATGTATATTTTTATAATGGAATGCCAATTATGAAAAGCTAATAATATAAAACTAGGGCCTAATGGTGTCACAGAAATAAAAATATCATGAAGCATTTTATAAAAAACAATATTAGGCTTTAAAAAAAAAGCTAATATTAATTAGCTATTCGTTAAGATACATATATATTTAAACTAAGAAAAATCAAAGAAGATGATTTAATAATTTGCAATGGATATAGTTTTTTTTAGGTTTTATTGATATATTAAAAATAATCCCCTGTAAAAAAGCCTTAGTAATTCGAGATGCTATAATTTATTTAGAATGAGATATGAAAGAAAACAAAAAATGGCTTCCACCTAATGGAGATATTATCCAAGAAATAGATTCACATTTTGATAAATGTATATAGTTTCGATCCATTTAACTGTAACAATATGATTTTTTATACTTAACGCAGTTCCTTCCATTTACATCCCAATATATTGACACCATACTTAAAACATTAATAAAAAGCAAATTATCGGAAAATTATGTTTTTTCATTGGTGAATACAAACCTCATTGGTGAATACAGACCTGATCGCAAAAAATCTCTCCAAGACCTTTTTCCTTATTTTAAGCGTTGTAAATTACAAACCTAATTTTTATCTTTTTGATAAATACAACAAATCAATAGATACCCATTTTTTGTCGTGTATTCAATGAGTTGATACAGCATCAAACGTAACACTCGCGTTCGATGTAAGTGCCGATGAGCCTATCGTGCATTTCGGATGATTGTGAATACCCCAACGTCTTAAGATTGACGCGTTTCAATCGGTTGCGCAGCGTGCGATTTTCACGTTCAATACGCTGTGTATACAGTTTGCCAACAATGTATTTTGCTTTTGGAAGTTCGTCGTTGTAAGCCCTGTAGCCATCAGTGCACCAAAATGCCACTCTGAAACCCGAGAACAGTTTCAGCAACTTACGCAGCGTTTTCTTGCTTCGAGAGCTAAATGCATGAGCGATAATCCGCTTCAAACGCGGCTCCCATGCATACCACCGCCAGCGCTGTCGTTTTTTTGTTGCCAACAAATGACCACATCTCATCTACTTCGCAAATCAGTTGAATTTGCAGGTTATCCAGTGGAGCGTTGTTACATTCCGCGGCGAGGGTTTTTTAAAGTACGCAGGACGGCTTTTAAAGTACGCAGGACGGCATTGATACTAATATGTAACGCCAGAGCAGTGTCACGAATACCCAATTATTCATTGCCAAGTCAAGTGTCACGAATACCCCCATTATTCATTGCCAAGTCAATGAGTTGGTCTGTCATTCCCGGTTGGCAAGCACGATAGAAATAATCTAGCTAGAAGGTGTGTTTACATGACTGACAACGGTAACGCTGATGGCCACTTTTGCCATAACCGTATTTTTTACAGAGGCTGTCTGTTCACAAGATGGGCATCTTACATCAACGTTAGCCACTGTATCTCCACATCCAAAACCGGAGAGTCTACACTGTAATCAACTCATTGAATACTTGACCTATGCAGGAGGGAAACCTGAACACGAGAAACTGCGGGAGAGACAGTGCGTGATTGTAGCGAGTTGAATTGTTTGCAGGCGAATATACGGGTAGACTGCATCCCCTGTTTACGTTAGGAGTAAAGAAACATGTGCGAAGGCGCACTCTGGCAGCCCACCGCCACCATTGAAAACTTATTGAAGCGTGCAGCCATCGTCTCTGAAATTCGGCGATTTTTCTCCGATCGCGGCGTATTGGAAGTGGAAACACCGGCCATGAGTCAGGCAACGGTGACGGATGCGCACATGGTCCCGTTCCAGACGCGTTTTGTCGGACCTGGCGTATCTGAAGGGATGACGCTCTACCTGATGACCAGCCCTGAATACCATATGAAGCGCTTGCTCGCCGCAGGCAGCGGACCTGTCTTTCAACTATGCCGTAGTTTCCGTAATGAAGAGTCTGGACGACACCATAATCCCGAGTTCACCATGCTTGAGTGGTATCGCCCCCACTACGATATGTATCGCCTGATGGACGAAGTGGACGATTTATTACAGCAAGTACTGGAGTGTGAAAGCGCAGAGCGTCTCTCATATCAGCAGGCTTTTCAGCGTCATCTTGACGTGGACCCGCTTTCTGCGGATAAGGCGCAACTGCGAGAAGCGGCGGATAAGCTCGGCATGGGCGATCTCGTCAGCCGTGAAGAGGATTGCGACACGCTGTTGCAAATGCTATTTACCTTTGGCGTGGAACCGCACATTGGGCACGACAAACCGGCCTTTGTGTATCACTTCCCGGAGTCACAGGCTTCGCTGGCTGAAATCAGCTCTGAGGAGCACGGGGTGGCAGAGCGATTCGAGGCCTATTTCAAAGGTATTGAGCTGGCAAACGGTTTTCGCGAATTGACGGACAGCGATGAGCAGCGCCAACGTTTTGAGCAGGATAACCGCAAGCGTGCCGCTAACGGGCTTTCTCAGCAACCGATTGATGAATATCTGCTGGCGGCGTTGAAACAGGGAATGCCTGCCTGTTCTGGCGTCGCATTAGGGGTGGATCGTCTGATTATGCTGGCGTTAAAAGCGGAAACCATTGGTGAGGTGATGGCCTTCACCATCGGGTGTTCGTAATCATCACATCCTGTTCCTCCGCTGACGCGGAGGAACAGCACCGCGTGTTTGGCTCTCTCTGAGGCTATCTGCCTGTTACAACCCACCTTCCGGCCGATTGGCTGAACTCGGGCTGCATCCATCAATACGCACGGAATTCATCTGCACCTGGAACGGCGGGAACGGCATCTCCATGTTGTTCTCACGGTAGGCTTCCAGAATCAGCTGGTGAATCTCATGACGCAGCGGCATGCGGTGTCCCATTTCTGCGGCAAAGATACGCAATTCGAAAATCTGGATACCATGACGTAAATCCACCAGAAAGGCTTCAGGCTGCGGGTTTTCCAATACCAACGGGCAGCGTTTAACCGCATTGAGCAACAGTTCGGTCACTTTTGGGCTATCGGCATCGACTGGCGCTGGAATGGTCAGCACCACGCGCGTCACCGAATCCGACAGCGACCAGTTGATAAACTGTTCGGTGATAAAGGCCTTGTTGGGCACGATGATCTCTTTTCTGTCCCAATCGGTAATTGTAGTGGCTCGGGTATTGATGCGCATAATGCTGCCGGTGAGATCGCGAATGGTCACGGTGTCGCCAATGCGGATCGGTTTTTCAAACAGAATGATCAGGCCGGAGATAAAGTTGGCGAAGATCTCCTGCAAACCAAAGCCAAGGCCTACAGTCAGAGCGGCAACCAGCCACTGGAGTTGTGACCATTCGATCCCGATAAACGAGAACCCCACCAGGCATCCGATCAGCATCAGCATGTATTTGCTGACGGTGATAATCGCATAGCCAGAACCTGGGGAGAGATCGAGGTGCTGAAGCAATGCCAGCTCAAGCAGTGCCGGCAGGTTGCGCACCACCTGCGTCGTGATACTGAAAATTAGAATAGAGATCAACACCGCCCCGAGGGTAATCGGCTGTACCTTATCGACCCCTTTCACCGTACTGGTGACTTCCCACAGATTGATGTTTTCTAAAAAGCTAAATGCGGAGTGGATTTCTGACCACAGGACAATCACTGACACCAGTGCGATCAGTGTCAGAATGGATCGCACCAGTTGCAGCGATTTGGTGCTGATGGTATCCAGATCTACCACCTGCTCTTCGATGGTGTCTGAGGTGGTTTCCACTAAGATACCCGACTCTTCTTCACCGCGGGCACGCTGCGCCAATATTTCGGCACGCCTCTGCTTGGCCCTGTCAAACGCGATACGTCGGCGTTGGATTAGCATCCAGCGCCGTATCACGTGGTACACTACCAGCAGGAAGAACCAGATGGCTACCGAGGTTTCCAACCGCGCCAGCAAGGCTTTCGCCGTGGCCAGATAGCCAACACCCGATGCCAGCGCTGCAATCAGGGGCGCACTGATCATCAGGTTCCACAGAGCACGGTTGATGGTGTTTTCTCCTGAGCCTTCCTTGTTAAGGTAGAGCGGAATACCGGCACGTTTCAGGCTGGTGATCACCAGACTCAACGCCAGACATAGCAAAATAAAGCACAGTCGCCCCAGCGTGCTGGAAAACTCGCGTTCGTTGAGGTTTTCAAACGTGATGATCGCCATGATCAGCGGAACAATAAAGGCAATCGACAATCGGTAGTAGCGCATGGCGCGCGCGACGCGCTCGAGTGACCAGCGTAAGTGGGCAATAAACAACCCATTCGAATGGGCGAAGGAGGCGCTGACCATCACCAGCCACATCAACGGGACGGTGGCGGTCACGCTGTCACCAATCGCGACGGCGATGGGGTAGGGCCAGGCGTTTTGCAAGCCGTACCCCAATGCGGCCCACAGCACGGGCAGCGGGAGTGCAATCAGTAGCGAATAGAACAGAGTACGCAGCGTCAGCGAAAAATGATCAAGGGTAACTTTGCCGATACGGCTGCTGGTGCGCTCTAAAAAAGCGTTGTAGTGACGGCGCGAACTGATGCCGAAGCCGACTAAAATCAGCGCGGCTATCAGCGGGAACGCGGTTTCCCGGCCGGTTACCACCATGATGACGGCGCTGCTGAGTTGAGTAAAGGTATCCAGCGAGAGCAGATGGTAAAGCGCCTGCACCACCTGTACCGGGAAGGCGAAGGAAATAGGATTCACATCGGCAACCCAGAACAGATAGCGGTGAACCGCCTCGCGGATTTCCAGCAGCTCTTCTTCCAGTTGGCTAGTCGCCACTTTGAGCTTGGTCAGTTCAAAGAGCTGCGCATCAGTACCGGAAATCAGCGATGTGAGTAAGTCGCGCTGGGTACGAATCTGATCGCCAAGCACGCATTGCTGACTGTTACTGTTGGGCGTGCAGTTTTCTTGTCTCGGGCGTTCTGAGGTGCGAGCGGCACTGAGCAGGTTTTCATAGCGTAACCGTTGTACACGCAATTGGGCCATGTTGGTGTCCAGCCGTTGCGGTTGCGGCATGTCTGGCAGGCGTGCCACCTGCGCGCGCAGTGCTTCACCCAGTACGGTAGATGCCCCTATCCACTGCGATTGCTCACGCAACGTGCTGAGTGCTTGTCGCACTTGCTGTGTTTGGGTGGTTGCCTGACGCTGCTGTGAGGCGATCAAATCAAGATGCTGTGCCTGCTGATTCAGTTCCTGAGACAGTTCGCGGTTAAGCTGTAGCTGTTCGCTGATGACCGCGGGCAAATCATCACTGCGTTCCACCAACTGCTCGGTGCGTTCGAGCACTTTCTCCGCTTCACGCTGGCGTAATTTGTTGATGCTGGAACGTAATGCTTGTAGTTGTTGATCCAGCCTGTCGTGGCGCAACTGGTAGAGTTCCACGCGTAAGCGGGAGAGCTCCTGGCGATTACTGGCGGAAAGCTGGGCCAGTTCCAGTTCATCAACCTGGCTTTTGTGCAACTCCTGCTGAGCTTGCAATAGCACTAACTGCGCCTGGACAAGCGGTGTAACCGGATTGCCTAACGATTGGATTTGACGATCAATTTCGTTTAATACCCGGCTGGCTTCGGTTTGCTGCTGTGGCAGTTGGGCTAGAGAATCGATCACTTCACGCAGTCGCTCTCGTTCCTGTTGCAGTTGGCGCGATTGATCCAGCAGTTGGCTGCTGGTTTGCACTACTTTTTGCTCCAAATCGACAACCGAGAGTTTGTCGCTAATGGCGGTGGTTTTATTTTCTTCAGCCGCCAGCAGGCGGCGCAATTCCTGCGTCAGTTTAGGGAAATCGTCAATAATATGTTGATATTGCTCTGTGCGTGCCAGTGACTCTTTACGTTCCTGCAAGATGTTTAACGCAAGACGAAACTGTTCGACGATATCAGCCTGATCGGGGGTGCTTTTATTGGCTTCAGCCTGTTCCAATTGTTGGCGCACCAGCGCCTCGTTAGGCATGGGCGCTGCCAGCGCGGTGACAGAGAGCAGAACAGCAGCAAAGAAAATCACGAGTTGACGCACGATGGTTCTCCCTCTCTCACACAGATTCGCTGGCATACAGGTTACTTAAGGAGTGTGGTGCATTGCGTCATCGCCATGGTCCGCCGCATCCGGTACAGATTCTGCGGCAACGGGTGTTTTTTCTGTGGAATCCACCATTTTTGCTTCGGCAAAGGGTTCGCCCACACGGGTAACACTCAGCGGATTAAGGTGCGCAGCAAACTGAAGCGTATCGGGCGCAAACAGGTTGATTACCGTAGAGCCCAGTTTGAAACGGCCCATTTCCTCGCCTTTTTGCAGGGCGATGGCACCTTGCTCGCCAGCAGCAGGGTAGGTCCAACGCTTGATAATGCCTTCACGCGGCGGCGTCACGGTGCCAGACCAGACGGTTTCAATGCTACCGACAATAGTCGCACCCACCAGAATTTGTACCATCGGGCCAAAATCGGTATCGAACAGGCAGATAACGCGTTCGTTGCGGGCAAAAAGATTGGGTACGTTGTCAGCGGTAAACAGATTGACGGAAAACAGGTCGCCAGGTACGTAGATCATTTCACGCAGCACGCCGTCGCAAGGCATATGCACACGGTGGTAATCGCGCGGCGAGAGGTAGGTAGTGGCGAACAGACCATCGCGAAAGCGATCGGCCATCACGTAGTTGCCTGCCAGCAGCGCTTCCAGCGAGTAGTGGTGGCCTTTGGCCTGAATCAACTTGCCGTCGACAATGGGGCCCATTTGCGATAATACGCCATCAGCCGGTTGCACCACGCGGTGTGCGTGCGGATCAATCGGGCGCACGTCCGGACACAGCGCGCGCACGAAAAAGTCATTGAATGTCCGGTAGGCAGCAGTATCCGGGTGTTGCGCTTCCTGCATGTTCACTTTGTAGTAGCGAACGAAAAGATCGATAGCCGCTTTGGTCAGCCTGCCGGCCTGCTTGTCTGCACCCCAGCCTGCTAACCGCGTTAGTGCGATTTTCGGTAGCCAGTATTGTAAGGCGATTTTCAGTTTATCCAGCACAGTAAGCCCCTTAGGTTTTTATGCTCCCATCTAAAAAGGGGCATATTGTAGCGATGGATGCGGTAAAAGTCAGCGGTCCGCATCAGAATCAGAGAAGGTTTTACGCGTTTTTACCTGCGCCATGCTCTCCAGAATACGGTGATATGATAGTTATCGAAACGTTCTTCGGCTATATCGCTGCTCTCCACGGCAGCGCGTAGCGCACAACCGGGATCGTTATTGTGGCGGCAATCGCGGAATTTACAAGTGCCGAGGTAGGGCCGGAAATCGATAAAGCCCTGTGTAACCTGCTCCGGCTCCAGATGCCATAAGCCAAATTCACGCACGCCGGGGGAATCGATCACATGGCCACCGTGCGGGAAGTGATACAATCGGGCCGCCGTGGTGGTGTGTTGGCCCAGACCGGACACGTCGGATACATTGTTGACCAGAATCTTGGCGGCGTCAGGGTAGAGTAATGTTTTCAGCAGGCTGGATTTTCCTACCCCGGATTGGCCGGCAAAAATGCTGATCCTGTCCGTTAACGCATGCTCCAGCGTCTCCATCCCTTGCTGCGTGTGGCTTGATACCATGATGACCGGATAGTGCAGCGCACGATAAATATCCATTAGCCCATCGACAAACGCGCGGCCTTCATCATCCAGCAGGTCGATTTTGTTCAGCACAATCAGGGGCGCGACCTCCAGGGTTTCGCAGACCACTAGATAGCGGTCAATGATATTCAGTGACAGCTCAGGCAAAATCGCGGAAACGATCACCACCTGGTCGATATTGGCGGCGATAGGTTTAACACCGTCATAAAAATCCTGGCGTGTCAGCACCGACTTGCGCCAGTGCACCGCCTCAACGATACCGCTGATCCCAGCCTGCGTCTCTTTACCGGCACGCCCACCACGCGATCGCCGGTTACCAGAGATTTGATGGTACGACGAATATTACACCGGTGGATAATGCCATCCTGCGCTTCTACATCTGCATGCATACCAAAATACATCTGCATGCATACCAAAACGGCTGATAATGATGCCTTCTTGCGGCTCTTCCAACTGGTTGTCATCCCACTCGATTTTGCTTTCTCTGTGCCTAAGACGACGTTGGTGGTTCGCTGTAACTCGACGTTGCTGTCCTTTTGACAGTTTATTTTTGCTCACTGAGCCTCGCTTGAACTGTGATTATCGCCCATAATGGCTGAAGAGACTTCAATACACGCTATTTGATTTTAATTGACTGATGCCTGTTATTCCCGCTTCTCTGGGGATGGGTGGAAAAGGAATTAAATGTATGTCCGTTGAAAATAGTCAGGTAAGCGAAAACAATCTTATTTGGATCGACCTGGAAATGACGGGGCTGGACCCGGAGCAGGATCGCATTATTGAAATTGCAACGCTGGTAACCGATGCCAATCTTAATGTGTTGGCCGAAGGGCCGACGATCGCGGTACACCAATCCGATACCCAGTTAGCGCTGATGGATGACTGGAACGTGCGTACCCACAGTGCCAGCGGCCTGACAGAACGGGTTAAAGCCAGCGCTTATGATGAACGCGCGGCTGAAGCAGAAACCATTGCTTTTTTGCAGCAGTGGGTGCCTGCCGGGAAATCTCCGATTTGCGGTAACAGCATTGGTCAGGATCGCCGTTTCCTGTTTCGTTATATGCCTGCGCTTGAAGCCTATTTTCACTACCGCTATCTGGATGTCAGCACGCTGAAAGAGCTGGTGCGCCGTTGGAAACCCGAGATTATGGCCGGGCTGAAAAAACAGGGTACCCATCAGGCGATGGACGATATTTGTGATTCTGTGGCAGAACTGGCCTACTACCGCGAGCATTTTATCCGTCTGTAGTCGCTACGGGCATTTTTTGCCCGACCGATGGCGAAATTGCTGTTTTTATCGGCAGTCAGTCATTTTTCGCTGTAAGGGGCTTGCGGCGGCAACGATTTCTCGTATAATCTACATCCTGTACCGCCGCAGAATTTGTGGCGTGAGTGAAGATAGTTATTCCTGCGGGAATAGCTCAGTTGGTAGAGCACGACCTTGCCAAGGTCGGAGTCGCGAGTTCGAGTCTCGTTTCTCGCTCCAAACTTTCCAGCCTGAAAGTCTTTCCAGCCTGAAAGTTTAGGTAACCAGCTTCACGATCGGTTTTCACAGCAGCGCTTGCTGATGTTGCCTTCCTTCCTAAGCGGGAATAGCTCAGTTGGTAGAGCACGACCTTGCCAAGGTCGGGGTCGCGAGTTCGAGTCTCGTTTCCCGCTCCAAGTTTCTCTTCTGTTTATCTCATTATCTTCTGTTTTTTCTCATTGTTTTCTCATGTTTCATATTGTCGATGAGGCACCTTATGGATTGTTTCGTCATCCTTTCCGGGTATTCTGGCAGTGGCAAAACCACACTGTTGGCAGAGTTGAACCGGCGTAGCTATACCGTTGTGGAGGAACCCGGCCAACTCATCGTGCGTGAAGCAATGTCTTCGGGCGGTGATGCTGTGCCGTGAAAGAATATGGAAGCATTTTTACGCTGGGCGATAACGCTTGCGGCGAATGACTATGCTCAGGCGAGAGATCATGGTCAGTTATGGGTATTTTTTGATCGCGGGTTAATCGATGCTGCGGCAGCACTTCAGGCAATAACCGGTGATCCGGTGCTCACTATGCTCGCATCACGCTACCGTTATCACTCACGCGTGTTTCTTGTTCCTCCATAGCCTGAAATTTATGTGCAAAACAGCAAGCGACGCCACAGTATGGATGCCACTATAGCTGAATTTGAGCGATTACAAGATGTCTACCCGACATTGGGGTATTATTATAGAGTGGTCTATGTTTGCCTAAAGCCTGTGTGAATGCACGCGCTGATTTCGTTTTACGAACGTTGGCTCAGGTGTGGTGACATACTCCTTTTTCCTACAGTGTGGTGACAGACTCCTTTTTCCTACATACATACATTAATTCAAAACCAATCATTTTGATTGGTTTTGGCAGTCTATTGATTGGATAAGGCACCTCAGGTACAACCAAATCCACTATTATGATTCCATTGCGTGCTGGTCACTATTATGATTCCATTGCGTGCTGGTATAGTGGCCGGGACGGCATTTCATAACTTCACAGGACGAGGTTTTCCATGCAACTCATCAGTCAAAGCTTTCAGGATGGTCAGGCGATACCGGGTGAATTCGCGTTTGCTGTGCTAGACCGTACTGCACACGTTGCGCTATCATCGAACCGTAACCCGCATCTCTCGTGGCGCGATGTTCCACCGGGCACGCAATCTTTCGTGATTGTGTGTCACGATCCCGATGTGCCGAGCAAAGGCTATTATGTGAATTAGGAAGGTCCAGAAGTGCCGACAACCTTGCCGCGCGTCGATTTTTTCCACTGGTTGCTGCTTGATGTTCCGCCAACCGTGACGGAGATTGCAGCGTGGGGCGCATTCAAACGGCGCTACACCGCGTGGAAAATCGGGCCATGCCGCACCTTATCGGGCCATGCCGCACCTTATAAAGTAAAGGCCGACGCAGTATTTATATGATTATATATGATTACATATATATGATTATATATGATTACATATTATATGATTATATATGATTACACATATGATTATATATGATTACACGGCCTGGTTTGCCGGATATGAATAAATGAAGGGCGATTATTTTATGACGGCCCGTGCCCGCCGTGGAATGATGCGTTAGTGCACCACTATATTTTCACTGTTTACGCACTGGCGGTTCCTGCATTAGCCGTGAATGGACCGCTTGATGGAGCGAACGTGCGCGCGGTGCCAGCGACGGCACCGGTATTGGCGAAAGCCAGCCTGACTGGGCTTTATAGTTTGAATCCAGCGGTGCCAGTAGCGTGAACCACGTTGGCAAGCGTTGACAGTGCCGGTGTTTCAGGGCAGATGCGTTTAGCGTTCGCAGAGCATGAGGTCTTGGTCGATGCCATGCGGCCTGCAACGCATCGCTGCTGGGCCTGTTCAGGTGATGCCATTGGATGACGATTTGGCATCGACGTTATGGCATTTGATTGAAAGCGTCGAGATCAGGCCCGTGAGCGATGAGCGGCTTACCTACGGTTACTAGAACTACTGAGCGCCTTGGCTGAGCGTGTTCATGTATTCTGCCAACCACGGTATCATGTATTCTGCCAACCACGGTACAATGACACGGTAGCGCGCCTACAAGCGCTGATGGCGCGTGCGCCGCATCGTCACTGGACGGCACGCGAAGCGGGCCGAGAGCTGGTGATGCGCGAAGCCACCCTGCGGCGAGTCTTGCCGCAGAGAAAGAGCGCTTTGAAATGATCCTAAGCGATATTCGTATGCACCACGGCATGATGCTGTTGCAAACCACCGCCTGAAGTATTCCGCGCATTGCCGAAGCCTGCGGATATCAATCGCGGGCGCGCTTTTCTGAGCGGGATATCAATCGCGGGCGCGCTTTTCTGAGCGCTTTCGCACCCGCTTTGGCTGCTTGCCCTCAGCCATTCACTGAGGCGGCTATGATGATGTGCTACCTGAAGGTTAGGGCCGGTTACCCCCTGTTTTTGAAGTAGCGCGATGTTCCTTATTCAGGCAGCCTTCGATAGTCGCTAACAGTTTTCCCGTGCCGCAGCAATTATCCTGATACCCGGCCACGTGTTGGAGATTAATCACGCGATCGTTCGGACATCCCCCATGACATAAAGGAAACCAACGACACTGGCGCATTTTATTGAAGGCTTCCTGCTCCTCAGAAGGCTTCTTGCTCCTCACGCTTTGCCGCCTGATTATGTGCCGAGTAGGCCAGAAGCTTTGCCAAATTCAGTTTTCATTAACGAGCCGTAATGGCTACCGCATCGCCTACATATTTATCGCACGGTGAAACGTCTCCGTTTGGTTCCAGGGTAATCATCTCCTGGGAACAATTTTCTGACCAGTAGCAGACGGCCAGTTGCGTTCCAGGATTTTTGATGGCTCGAATAAAATCGCTGAATTGTGGAATGTGTAAAACGGTGCGATAGTGATCCCACCAAAGAGTAAATGTCCCAACCAGAAAAGCGATAAACTCAGCATAAGTGATATAATTTTCGTCTATTTTCTCTCCCGCAGGGATGCGATTACCAGGGACGATGTTGAGAAATTCGATGTCATCGAGACCTATCTTACCGAAGTAATCGAACATTTCTCGCAGATCCGTTTGATAGACGTGGAGGTCAACAACGATGAGTGCACCGTAGGGGGTGGAATGTTGTTTGAGCTTTTTGAGTCCCTCCGCGACGCGTTGTGCTGTTCCTCGACCTCGGTAATTGACGCGACGTGAGTCATGAACGGCACGAATGCCATCCAGACTAATACCAACATGCATTACGATCCCTTTAATAAATAAAGGCTAACCATTCATCCGAGATATTTACCGCGTTTGTGTAGTGACACACTGAATTTGGCCACCTGAACATAGGTGATATGCTCACCTCAGGACAACACAGGTGCCCCAATGAAAAAAGAAATTTCAGTGCAGAGTTCAAACGTGAATCCGCTCAGTTGGTTGTCGATCAGAACTACACCGTTGCTGAAGCAGCCAACGCCATGGATATCGGCCTCTCAACCATGACCCGCTGGGTCAGACAATTA
>JBPESR010000006.1:0-126874 GCA_051710525.1 Symbiopectobacterium sp.
AGATTGTCTGATTAATTGTTAAAGAGCGTTGCCACGTTAAAAAGCGTTGCCACCTCCTCGCGTATGTTACGCAGCACCGCTGAAAAGTCAACGTTAATTTTGCAATTTCGCGTTTAACTTTCCGACTGTTACTACAACTGCGAATCGCTGTTACCGTGTCAGTGGAGGCGCAGTGCAGTATAGACACTTCTCGCGCCCTGACAAGAGCTAATTTTAATTTTATTTCTGAGTGCCTACTATTCTTCAGCCAAAAAGCCACTAAAGCGGTAGTTTTTCCAACGATTCAAAGCTGAAACGCTGCAAAACGGGCCACAGAGTCGCCACTTTAGGCGTAATCGTCATGCAATAAGCCAGATTCTTTTCCGTGCTAAGAACCGGTAGCTGTTCCAGATTAGCGAGATGCCATGCGGTCCTTCTGGCGATTGCCGTTCCGGAATCCACCAGTCTCGTCCCGTTTGGTAGCACTAACTGTAACTCTTCAGCCAAAAGAGGGAAGTGCGTACAGCCAAGCACTATGGTATCCGGAGGATCAGGCAATTTCAGCCAAGGGTGCAAAATTTGCTGCAACGCCAATAACGATACGTTATCCCCTTGCAATTTAGCCTCCGCCAGTTCCACTAACTCGGCCGACCCCAGCAGTAATATCTGGCAGTCCGTGGCAAAACGGGTAATCAGTTCGTGCGTGTAGGAACGCTGCACCGTGGCACGCGTCGCCAGAACGCCGACGATACCGTTGCGGGTCAGCTTTGCGGCGGGCTTCACAGCTGGCACAACACCGACTACCGAGTAGGTAAAACGCTCGCGCAACGTGGGCAGTGAAATAGTGCTTGCGGTGTTACAGGCAATAACCACGGCAGCCAGTTGATGGCGCTGTTGTACCGCATAAACGATTTGAACCACACGCTCAACGATAAAGTCTTGCGGCTTCTCCCCGTAGGGGAACGCTTCATTATCGAAGGCGTAGATATAATGAAGATCCGGCAGCAGCTGCCGAATCTCGTTATACACAGATAACCCCCCCACGCCGGAGTCAAACACCAAAACCGTGGGGCGAGCGGGTAGGTTAGAAGGTGTAGCTTCCGTTGAGATAGTACTCTCTTCCTGCCGTTTGATAGCCATATGCTGTCTCGTACTCTTTATCAAACAGGTTTGCGATTCTACCACGAACTGTAAGATGAGAGGTGACAGGATATGATACAGCGAAGTCCTAGAGACTTACACACACCACCGAGTTTGACTCGGCTGATACGTGTTGTAGTCAGTGTCATAACGTTGACCAAGATACTGATGGTCGTGTATTCAATAAGTTGATACAGCATAAAACCTAATACTCTTACTCTTATACAGCATCAAACGTAATACTCGCGTTCGATGTAAGTGCCGATGAGCCTATCGTGTATTTCGGATGATTCTGAATACCCCAACGTCTTACGATTGAGGCGTTTCAATCGGTTGCGCAGCGTGCTGATTTTCACGCTCAATACGCTGTGTATACAGTTTGCCAATAATGTATTTTGTTTTTGGAAGTTCGTCGTTGTAAGCCCTGTAGCCATCAGTGCACCAAAATGCCACTCTGAAACCCGAGAACAGTTTCAGCAACTTACGCAGCGTTTTCTTGCTTAGATAGCCAAATGCATGAGCGATAATCCGCTTCAAACGCGGCTCCCATGATACCACCGCCAGCGCTGTCGTTTTTTTATTGCCAAAAAATGACCACATCTAATCCAATTCACAAATCAGTTGAATTTGCAGGTTATCCAGTGGCAACGTTGTTACATTCCGCGGCGAGCGTTTTTTACGAGCGTTTTTTAAAGTACGCACGACGGCATTGATAATATGTAACGCCCGAGCAGTGTCACGAATACCCGCATGAATACCCGCATTATTCATTGCTAATTCAATGACTTGGTCTGTCATTCACGGTTGGCAGGCATGATAGGAATAATCGAGTTGGAAGGTGCGTTTACATGACTGACAACGGTAACGCTGAGGGCCACTTTTGCCATAACTGTGTTTTTTACAGAGGCTGTTTGTTCACAAAACTGGCATCTTACATCAATTTTAGTCACTGTATCTCCACATCCAAAACCGGAGAGTTTACACTGTAATCAACTCATTGAATACTTGACTAAAAAATGGCATACCGGCGGTTTCTCCTTTTCTGTGAATGTGGTTATTTCACCACGCGTAAAGATGGTCGCACACCGCGCGGCGCCGGTGGTGGATCCCCATCAGGCGGGTTAGTCTCCGTCACGTTGTCTTGTTGCTCGTTATCCTTATCCACAATCGACATCACCACACCCTGCGTCAATGCCTCACCCTGCGCATCCGTAAGGTTATCCAGCTCATAGGCGGGCTCAGGCTCAAACATGGTGCCAGCGCCGTTTTCACGGAATAGCCAGCACTGCGGCCATCGGGACATAAACCTGACGCGGTACACCACCAAAGCGGGCGTTAAAACGCACGCTGTCATCAGCCAGCTCCAGGCCACCTATCGCACGCTGTGCGATATTCAGTACTATCTGCCCATCACGGGCGAATTCCATTGGCACCATTATGCCCGGCAGCGATACATCAACCACCAGATGCAGCGTTAATTGATTATCCAGCAGCCAATCATAAAAAGCCCGCAACAGATACGGACGGCGCGGAGACAGTTGAGACAACGCCATACAGGTTTAACCTCGGGTGTGCAAACGGATTTCGCGCTCGGCTTCGGTCAAGGATGCCAGGAAAGCATCACGCTCGAAGACGCGTGTCATATAACCTTTCAGCTCTTTCGCCCCTGAGCCCGTCAATTCGACGCCCAGCAGCGGCAAACACCACAGCAGTGGTGCCAGATAGCAATCTACCAGGCTGAACTCTTCGCTCATGAAATAAGGCGCTTCATTGAACACAGGTGCAACGGCCAGCAACTCTTCACGCAGTTGTTTACGCGCCGCATCCACTTCTTTTGCATTCCCCTGCATGATTTTTTTCAAGAGAAAATACCAATCGGATTCAATGCGGTGCATCATCAGGCGGCTGGTACCACGCGCCACCGGGTAAACCGGCATCAACGGAGGATGAGGGAAACGCTCATCCAGGTACTCCATGATGATACGAGATTCATACAGAGTCAGTTCACGATCGACCAACGTAGGCACGGAACCATAGGGATTGAGGTCAATAAGATCCTGTGGCAGGTTATCCATATCCACCAGCTCAATCTCGACACTCACGCCCTTTTCCGCCAATACAATGCGAACCTGATGGCTAAAAATGTCGGACTGACCAGAAAACAGCGTCATTACCGAACGTTTATTGGCAGCGACAGCCATGAAAACCTCCAAGTTTATCGAGAAATACGACTAATAACTAAACGGCGCTATCCTGCATAGTCCGGAATCACTGTACGTGATTGCCCACAAGAAAAACGTCTGGCGGCATCAACATTCGGGAAAATTGCCGGCTGGCATACAGGCATAAAATCGACATATAGTTTACCAGATTTTGTACGTTCTGTGGTGAAAGAAGCGTAATTTCATTACTAATCATCAGAAAAGCAGGATTATTTTTTATCTGAAGAGATGAAATGCGAGCAGAATTAATCCAATGAGACGAATGCAAGACAAAAAAACCCGATGCAAGCACCGGGTTTTTTGCGTTGATTTGCAGTGATAAACGCCAGAAATTAACGTTTGGAGTACTGAGGACGGCGACGTGCTTTACGCAGACCGACTTTCTTACGTTCAACTTCACGTGCGTCACGGGTAACGAAGCCCGCTTTACGCAGTTCAGAACGCAGAGACTCATCGTACTCCATCAGCGCACGGGCGATACCATGACGAATGGCACCAGCTTGACCGGAAATACCACCACCTTTAACGGTGATGTACAGATCCAGTTTGCCAACCATATCGACCAGTTCCAGCGGTTGAAGAACTACCATGCAGGCAGTTTCGCGACCGAAGTACTGTTCCAGGCTGCGCTGGTTGATAACAATATTGCCGTTGCCCAGTTTGATAAACACGCGAGCGGCGGAGCTTTTGCGGCGACCAATGCCGTAGTATTGATTTTCAGCCATTGCCTATAATCCCGATTAAATGTCCAGAACTTGCGGTTGCTGTGCCGCGTGATTGTGCTCGTTACCTGCGTAAACTTTCAGTTTACGGTACATAGCACGACCCAGCGGGCCCTTCGGCAGCATGCCTTTAACCGCGATTTCAATCACACGCTCAGGACGGCGGGCAATCATCTCTTCAAAGGTCGCTTGCTTGATACCACCGATGTGGCCGGTGTGGTGATAGTAAATCTTGTCGTTACGCTTGTTGCCGGTTACAGCAACTTTGTCGGTGTTCAGAACGATGATGTAATCACCGGTATCGACGTGCGGGGTGTATTCCGCTTTATGCTTACCGCGCAGACGGCGAGCCAGTTCAGTAGCCAGGCGGCCCAGAGTTTTACCTGTCGCGTCAACAACATACCAGTCACGTTTGACGGTTTCTAGTTTAGCTGTAAAAGTTTTCATTAAAAGCTTACCCAATTTAAGTTACACGTTGGTGAACACTCAAACGCTTCAATAAATTCAGAAATAAAGTGTCGAGGTTCACACGGCATCTAGTCCAGCAAACCTACCCCTTCGAATAGCCATGCCGGCGCGATTAACGTTTCGGGAAAAAATGTTATTGTAACGTGGAGTCGCGAGATTATAGAGAAGTCGATAGCAAAGATCGACCTCTTTTCCACCAAAGCGCCATAAATTCCACGGTGTCCGCTCAGGCAAGGTGCGGTTGGCTCAAATATTCTTCACTTTGCATCTCTTGCAACCGCGACAGGCAGCGCTGGTATTCGAATTTCAGATGCTCGCCTTGATACAGCGCGAACATCGAGGTTTGTGCCGCGATCACCAGTTTGACCCGCCGCTCATAAAACTCATCCACCAAGGCCAGAAAGCGGCGCGCCGCTTTCTCCTCTTTGCTCCGCATCACCGTCACATTGTGCAGCAGTACCGTGTGGTAAAGGCGTGATAGCGCAATATAGTCATTCTGGCTGCGCGCATCGAGACACAGAGTGGCAAAATCGATAGCCAGTACCCCATCGCCCGCACTGAGCGTCGGTATCAGTCGATGGTTGATCTCAAGCACTGGCCCCGGCGCAGAGAATGCCCGGCCAGACAAGCGCGAGAACATTTGACGCATTTCAGCATTGGTTTCCGGCGACAGCGGCGTCAGATAGATATGTACCTGCGTTAGCGTGCGCAGGCGATAATCGATACCGGCATCCACATTGCGCACCTCGCAGTACTGCTTGATGAGGTCGATAGCTGGCAAAAAACGACTGCGTTGCAGACCGTTGCGATAGAGGTTATCCGGAGGAATGTTGGATGTGGCCACCAATGTGACGCCACGGGCGAACAACGCACGTAACAGTTCCGCCAGCAGCATGGCATCGGTGATATCCGTAACGAAAAACTCATCAAAACAGAGTACATCAGCCTGCACCTTGAACCCATCGGCCACCTGTTCCAGCGGATTCGGTTGCCCCTGTAGCTGGTTCAGTTCTTGGTGCACGCGCAGCATAAAACGATGGAAATGCAGCCGCAGCTTGCGCTCTGTGGGTAGACTCTGGAAAAACAGATCCATCAGCCAGGTTTTGCCGCGCCCAACCCCACCCCACATATAAAGCCCCTGCACCGGTGCCACCGGCGGTTTATCCGCCAGCCACAGCCAGTGCCGCCAGCGGGTAAAACAGCCATCGGATGCGGGAATCATCTGCGATGCTTTACGCGCTTGCAAGGCCTGATAAATACCATGCAGAGCAGTTACCGTTTGCAGTTGTACCTCATCAGGCTGATAGTGGCCCGCCACTACTGCCTGATGATAGTGCGCCAGTGGCCCAGCAAGCAGCAGCGTTGTCGGATGTATCATCTCGGGTTCTCCCTTCATCCATCATTTTCCGAAAAAAGTTAGTCGTGTTTTATCGCCCGTTAACGGCGATTCGCTCCGCGAGCGGCGCATTTTCCCATGATATCACCTGAAATAGATCCAAATTACCTTACAGCATCCCGTTTCGGGACTCCACTCGGGCGGCGTTAGCGGTTATAGTGGCTATGCGGTTATAGTGGCTATTATGAAGTGAAAAAACCCTACGGGACAACGACGTCGAAAGAGGTGTCTTTATGACTTGGGAGTATGCGCTAATAGGATTAGTTGTCGGCATCATCATCGGTGCTGTCGCCATGCGCTTTGGCAACTCTAAACTGTGGCAACAACAAGCGCTGCAAAGCGAGTTGGAAAAGAGTAAAGCTGAACTGGAGACCTACCGTCAGGAGTTAGTGGGTCATTTTGCCCATAGCGCCGAGTTGTTGGACAACATGGCAAAAGATTACCGTCAGTTGTACCAACATATGATAAAAAGCTCTAGCAACCTGCTGCCAGATTTGCCGATGCAGGATAACCCGTTTCGCTACCGCTTAACCGAGGCGGAAGCAGACAACGATCAGGCACCGGTGAGCATGCCGCCGCGCGATTATTCAGACAGCGCGTCCGGACTGCTGCGTGGTGAGCGCCCTCTGCGCAAATAAGCATTTGCGCGCCCTACTGCGTGAAGGACAAGATCCTTCACGCAGCCTACATCCCCACTATCCCTTCCCTGCACAATTTGACGATAGTTACATTTCCTTGACGAAGGAACAGTGAACTTTACACGTTATTCGCTGGTCGACTCTTAACCAGCCGTTTAAGTTTATATATCATTATTTTATTCAGAATCGACATTCTGTCGATGGTTAGCAGATTGTAAGAGATAACGTCAAGTGAAGAAAAAATCATTATTATTCAGCGCACTGTCAGTAAGCATGAGCCTGGTATTGTCATCGCTTCCTGCCGTACAAGCCGCCCTTCCCGCCGTGGTGGAAGATCAACAGTTACCCAATCTTCAACAGTTACCCAATCTGGCACCGATGTTGGAAAATGTGTTGCCTGCGGTGGTCAGAGTGCATGTGGAAGGCACTCAAACACAGCGCCAACGCGTACCAGAAGAGTTTAAATTTTTCTTTGGCTCGAATGCCCACTCATGCAAGCAGAACAGCGCCAGTTTGAAGGCCTCGGTTCAGGCGTGATTATCCATGAGGCCAAGGGGTATGTACTCACCAATAACCATGTCATCAACAACGCCGATAAAATTTCAACAACGCCGATAAAATTCGCGTGCAGTTGAATAACGGTCGGGAATATGACGCCAAACTGCTGGGTCGCGATGAGCAAAGCGACATCGCCCTGCTGCAACTGAACGATGCCAAGAATCTGCAAGAAGTTAAAATGGCGGATTCTGACCAACTGCGCGTCTGGGATTTCGCCGTCGCCGTGGATAACCCGTTCGGTCTGGGCCAAACGGCCACCTCTGGCATTATCTCCGCGCTGGGTCGCAGCAGCCTGAATCTGGAAAGGTTAGAAAACGTTATCCAGACCGATGCCTCTATTAACCGTGGTAACTCCGGCGGTGCACTGGTTAACCTGAATGGTGAGCTGATTGGGATCAAAACCGCGATCCTGGCACCGGTCTGCGGTAACATCGGTATCGGGTTTGCCATTCCCAGCAACATGGCGCAGCAACTTATCGAGTTCGGTGAAGTGAAACGCGGCCTGTTAGGCATCAAAGGCAGCGAAATGACCGCCGACGTGGCGAAAGCCTTCAAAGTGGAAGCGCAACGTGGTGCCTTCGTCAGCGAGGTATTGCCAAAATCCGCGGCCGCCAAGGCGGGCATCAAGGCTGGTGATGTGCTAACGTCACTGAACGGCAAACCTATCAACAGCTTTGCTAAACTGCGTGCCAAAATTGGCACCACCGCACCCGGTAAAACGGTGAAAATTGGCCTGCTGCGTAAAGGAAAACCGCTGGAATTCTCCGTGGTTCTCGATAATAACACCTCTACCACCACCAGCGCCGAGAGCCTGTCTCCGGCCTTGCAGGGCGGCCTTGCAGGGCGCATCGCTTGCCAATGGTCAGGCGAAGGATGGTAGCAAAGGGGTACAAATCGAAGACGTCACCAAAGACACACCGGCAGCACAGGTGGGCTTGCAGAAAGGCGATATCATTATCGACGTTAACCGTGAGCGAAAAACATCACCCAACTGCGCAAAATTCTGGAAAGCAAACCTAGCGTGCTGGCGCTGAACGTGGTGCGTGGCGAAGAAACAATTTACCTGCTGCTACGCTAATACAATATATTGTATCAATACTATATAAAATCGGACACGGTACATGCTGTGTCCGATAAACTCATGTTATCCTCCGCTTACCTGTCCACTTCCCTGTACGTTTTATCTCGCAAAACTCTTTCGCTCCGCCATTATTGATTGGCGCGATCGTGGCGGGAATTCTGCTCGATTGGCGGATCGTGGCGGGAATTCTGCTCGCGATCATGCCGTTGCTACGGTTAAATATCGCACTGTTTTCCCGCTCACACAGTATCCAGAGTGAGGATGTGCCGCTTAGCTACAATCAGGCCGTTCGCCACGCAGCGCCTGCGGTGGTTAACGTCTATAGCCGAGAATCAAGCAGCGAGAACAACGGAGAACTAAATATTCGTCTGCTCGGATCTGGCGTGATCATGAGTGAAAAGGGCTATGTGCTGACCAATAATCACGTGATAAACAATATCGCGCATCTGGTTATCTCGTTACAGGATGGCCGAGTCTATGAGGCCAGCGTGATTGGCACCGACAAGCTGACCGATCTGGCGGTGGTGAAAGTGGAAGCCGCCAACCTACCGGTTATCATCATCAACGAAAAACGCACGGCGCACATCGGTGATGTGTGCTGGCTATCGGCAACCCTTACAACCTGGGGCACAAACCATTACCCAGGGCATTATCAGCGCCACCGGCCGCGTGGGATTGAGTTTGATGGACGGTTCTGGTTCTGGCTTTGGAGGGCGTCAGAATTTCTTGCAAACCGATGCCTCCATCAACCACGGTAACTCTGGCGGTGCGTTGGTCAACACGCTGGGTGAACTGGTCGGCATCAATACACTGACCTTTGATAAAGGCGGCGACGGAGAAACGCCGGAGGGAATTGGCTTCGCTATTCCGGTAGCACTGGCGACCAATGTGATGGGAAAGCTGATTTGTGATGGTCGCGTGATTCGCGAATATACCGGCATTAAAGGCGTGCAGGAGGAGGGGTTGTTACCCAATAGCACGCTGGACGGCAATAAACGGTTGCAAGGCGTGATCGTGATGAATGTCGAACCCGCTGGACCAGCGGATAAAGGCGGCATGAAAAAAGGTGACGTGTTGCTAACCATGAACGGCAAACCTGCTATCTCAGTGATCGAAACCATGGATCAGGTGGCTGAAATTTGCCCCGGTACCGCCGTTCCGGTAACCATTCGCCGTGGCGACCAGGAGATGACGCTGTCGGTGACGATTCAGGAGTTTCCTGACGGCTAACGTTACCAGTTTCCTGATGGCTAACATTACCAGTATGAGCAGCACCGCCCCGCTGCTCGTACTGAAACGGAATTAGGCGTCGTTACCGCTCACGCGTTCGATGTTCGCACCAAGCCCACGCAGTTTGTCTTCAATGCATTCGTAGCCGCGATCGATGTGATAGATACGATCAACAAGGGTTGTACCTTCCGCGATACACCCCGCCAGCACCAGACTGGCTGATGCACGCAAATCAGTCGCCATCACCTGAGCGCCAGAAAGCGTATCAACGCCGTGGCAGATCACGGTGTTATTCTCAGTCTCTGCCTGAGCGCCCATACGAATCAGTTCCGGTACGTGCATAAAGCGGTTTTCGAAGATGGTTTCAGTGATAACACTAGTGCCTTCTGCCACCAGATTCAGCAGGCTGAACTGCGCTTGCATATCGGTCGGGAAGCCGGGATGCGGAGAGGTACGCACTGTAACCGCTTTCGGGCGTTTGCCATGCATATCCAGGCTGATCCAGCCTTCACCCACTTCGATATCTGCGCCTGCATCATGCAATTTTGCCAGCACGGCATCCAGCGTATCCGGACGCGTGTTGCGGCACACAATGCTGCCACGAGAGACCGCAGCCGCTACCAGGAACGTACCGGTTTCGATACGATCCGGCAGCACGCGGTAAACGCCGTCACCCAGGCGCTCAACGCCTTCGATAACGATCTTGTCGCTGCCGGCGCCAGTGATTTTGGCACCCGTTGCGTTCAGGAAGCCCGCCGTATCAACAATTTCCGGCTCACGCGCAGCGTTTTCGATAATGGTGGTGCCTTCAGCCAACGTCGCCGCCGTCATGATGGTGACGGTTGCACCGACGCTGACTTTATCCATGACGATATGCGCGCCCTGTAAACGCCCGTCAACCGTGGCTTTGACATAGCCTTCTTCCAGCACGATCTTGGCACCCAACTGCTCCAATCCGGTAATGTGCAGATCGACCGGACGTGCGCCAATCGCGCAGCCGCCAGGCAGTGAAACCTGCCCCTGACCGAAACGCGCGACCAGAGGCCCCAATGCCCAGATAGAAGCGCGCATAGTTTTCACCAGATCGTAAGGAGCGCAAAATACGTTAACGTCACGGGCATTCACATGCACCGAACCGTTGCGCGTCACGTGAGCACCTAACTGGCTAAACAGCTTCATCGTGGTATCGATATCACGAAGCTTGGGAACATTTTGGATTTCTACTGGCGCTTCCGACAACAGGGCCGCGAACAAGATGGGCAGGGCGGCATTTTTCGCCCCGGAGATAGTGACTTCACCAGTGAGCTGGGTAGGACCATGCACACGAAATTTGTCCATAGTTAAAGGTTCTCAGCTTGCTAAAAGTATTCCAAGACGCACTACTATCGCTTAAAAGCCGTTCAGATCGCTTAAAAGCCGTTCAGCTTGCGATCGCGCTGCCATTCTTCCGGTGTATAGGCCTTGATGGAAAGCGCATGAATACGGTTATCCGCAAGGTACTCCATCAAGGGCGCGTATACGGCCTGCTGCTGTTTGATACGACGCATACCAGCAAAAATATCCCCCACAGCGACGACCTGAAAGTGGCTGCCATCGCCCGTTACGTGGACTTCTTGCAGTGCGAGTGCCTTCATCAGCACCTCTTCGATCTCGTTATTTTTCATCGCTCTCAATTTTCCATCGCTCTTAATTCTGTGTTCAGGGGGTGGATTATCAGCCGTGTATCTTAGATGAATACGCCGTTTTCTTAAACAAAGAAATCTCTCTTGGCGTAAGCTAAGAAGGCTGTTTTCAGCTATAGGCTGGAAAGGTAAAGAAAAAAATCAAACGACAGGAATAATATCGTTGAGGTTATACAGCACAATCAACGTTTTTACCCGTTCACCGGCACCAGAAATCACGAAGGATGGCGTTGAACGGATCTGCTGTTGATAGAGATGCACCAACAGCGCCAACCCGGCAGAATCCACTCGCTCCAGCGCAGCGATATTCAGCACCTGCTTGCCCTTCAATAAGGTCTCGCGCTGCTGCCAAAACGGCAGTAGGGAATCGCGCTCCAAATCACCGGACAGCGCCAGCGTCGAGCCTTGCGACGTCCAGCGCAGTGCCTCAGCCATTCTTTTGCTCCAGCGTAATCGGCTGACGCGCAGAGGCTTCCAACTGCTTGGTTAACCCATCAACACCCTGTTGACGCAAAATGGCTGCCCATTCGTTTTGCTTGGTGGTGATCATACTCACCCCTTCAGCAATCATGTCGTAAGCCTGCCAGTTACCGGTCTGGCTGTTTTTACGCCATTGAAAGTCCAAACGCACCGGTGGGCGTCCGCCATTATCATCGATAATGGTCACACGGATAGGAATGATATCATCGCTGCCCAGCGGTTGTTCGGGCGCAATCTGGTAGTTCTGCCCATGATACAGCGCCAGCGCCTGACTGTAAGCCTGCGCTAAATAGGCTTCGAACGCCTTGAAATAGGCATCACGCTGCACCGGCGTCGCTTCTTTATAGTAGCAGCCCAGCACCAGCGCCCCTGCATAGCGAATCTGCACATACGGCAGCAGCTCTTCTTGCACGATTTGACGCAAGTAGTTCGGATCTTGCTTGATGCGTGGTTGTTCCGTTTTCAGACGCGTAAAGGTCTTCTCAGCCGCATCATTCATCAAACGATAAGGGTTGGGATAAGGGTTGGTTTGATCCGCCGCGCTGGCGAGAGGTGCCACGACCAGCAGTGCTACCATCAGTAAACGTTTTAACATGCAGATGTCCTCTTCATGCAGATGTCCTCTTGATTATTGTGCTGTGCACAGCGCAGGAGCAAATGGAGCTGGCGTCAATGCCGGTTCGTTTTGCGGCACAGATTCCGTTTTACCGTATTGTCGGCGCTATCTCCCCCGCTCCTATAATAGAGGAATTTTCCTATTAATTCTTCCAGCACCATGGCAGATTTAGTGTCCTGAATCACACCGCCATCGACGAGGATCTTGGTGCCCATTTCTTCATCTTCGAAGCCGATATTCAGCGCCAGATACTGTTCACCCAACAGCCCGGAGGTGCGGATCGCCAGCGAACTGGTGTCAGGAATATGGTCGTACCGGCGTTGGATATCCATGGTAACGCGCGGCAAATAGGTTTTGGTATCCAACGAAATATCAGCAACGCGACCAATCAATACGCCGCCGACTTTTATCGGAGAATGCACTTTCAGGCCGCCGATATTGTCAAACGTGGCGTACAACCGGTAGGTCTGTTCGCTGCCGATAGACTTCAGATCGGCGACTTTCAAACAGAGAAAAATAACGGCACCTAAGGCAATCAACAGGAATACGCCAACCCAGATTTCACTTCGCTTTGTTTGCATCGACTCAGCTCCCAAACATCAGTGCTGTCAGCACAAAATCCAATCCCAATACCGCCAATGACGAATGCACTACCGTGCGCGTCGTCGCCCGGCTGATCCCCTCTGAGGTTGGGATCGCATCATAGCCATTGAACAACGTGATCCAGGTCACGGTAATCGCAAATACCACACTTTTGATCACACAGTTCAGCAGATCCTTGCGCCACTCGACGGCGCCCTGCATCGCTGACCAAAAGAAGCCATCATCGATGCCCTTCCAGCTGACCCCAACCAACGCGCCGCCACAGATGCCGACCGCCACGAAGATAATCGTCAGCATCGGCATGCTGATAAGTCCCGCCCAGAAACGGGGGGCCACCACGCGCCGCAGCGGGTCTACCGCCATCATCTCCATACTAGAGAGCTGTTCGGTGGCTTTCATCAGGCCGATTTCCGCCGTCAGGGCCGAGCCAGCGCGGCCAGCAAACAACAGCGCTGTGACCACCGGCCCCAGTTCGCGCAGCAAAGAGAGCGCCACCATCATGCCCAGACTGGCCTCGGCGCTGTAGGTGGTCAGCACGATATACCCTTGCAGCCCCAACACCATACCGATAAAGAGGCCAGACACCAGGATGATCAACAGTGACTGAACCCCAACGCTGTGCAGTTGCTTGAGCAACAGCGGGCCTTGCTTGCGCAGTTCGGGACGGCCCACCAGCGCATTAAACAACATGAACCCGGCACGACCAAAGGCAGCACAGGACCGAATTCCCTGACGTCCCAACGACGCCAATGCTTCTCGTAGCATGAATTGATTAACTCCAGGAGCCTAACAGGCTGGTTTTGTAGTCACCAGCAGGAAAGCGAAATGGCACGGGACCATCGGCAATACCGTCAATAAATTGCCGTACCCGAGGATCGGTATTCGCACGCAGCGCCTCCACCGAGCCGTGCGCAACGATGTGCTGATCCGCCACGATATAGGCATAATCCGCGATGCTAAGCATTTCCGGCACGTCATGGGAGACCACCACGCAGGTGATACCCAACGCATGGTTCAGTTCATCGATAAGCTTAACCAACACGCCCATGGTGATCGGATCCTGACCGACAAAGGGTTCGTCGAACATGATCATTTGCGGATCGAGCGCGATAGCTCGGGCCAGTGCGGCACGGCGAGCCATCCCTCCAGAGAGCTCTGAAGGCATCAGATTAGCTGCACCGCGTAACCCGACCGCTTCCAGTTTCATCAACACCGTGCTGCGTAACAGCGTTACGGGCAGTTGGGTGTGTTCCCGCAGCGGCCAGGCCACGTTCTCAAACACCGTAAGATCGGTGAACAACGCGCCAGACTGGAACAACATGCTCATCTTCTTACGCACGTCATACAATCGGGAACGGGAGAGCGTTGAAATATTCTCCCCGTCAAACCAGATCTCGCCGCTGTCCGGTTGAAGCTGACCGCCAATCAGGCGCAGCAATGTAGTTTTACCGATACCTGAGGGCCCCATGATAGCGGTGACTTTCCCTTTGGGTACGGTTAACGAAATATCGGTGAAAATGGGCCGCTCGCCACGCGAAAAATTGAGCCCACCAATTTCAACCAGATGAGTAGCACCTTGGTTCATGCGATCTTTTCCTTCACTTACTCCCCTTGACGATCTCGCTGTTATACGTCCATGACGTGCAACAACCGTTGCATTTCCTTCAAGCTTAACGTCAGGTTTCAGGCAAAGCCTGAGTTTTACAAAAAATTACCGACAATTCTTACCGAAAAGGGCTGATTCTGGCTGCCATAGGTTTTACTTTTTCTGCCCAAACAGTCAAAATTACCCCTCTACGATGCAACGCAATTTTTGCCCGATATTCGTCCGTGCACGGCCCTCCGTGCACGGCTTCATTGCCTTATGAGCCGGTGATTATACCCTAATAAAGGACGCTGCATGCTTTTTGCGATAGTTCTGCTGGTTATTGGCCTGTTTCTCTTGGTTTATGATGCTAACCGTTTGGTTTATGGAGCAACCGTTCTTGCCAGTGTGTGGGGCGTTTCTCCTTTAATTATCGGCGTGATGATTGTTGGCATAGGCACTTTCACTGCCTGAGTTGGCGGTGTCGGTGACAGCGGGTCTGAACCAGCAAATGGACATGGCGGTCGGTAACGTATTGGGTTCAAATATCGCCGATATCATGCTAATCCTCGGCAGTGCTACCCTGATTCGCCTCTTGACCTTTCGCTCCGATCTGCTGCGACGTGAACTACTCCCCATGCTGTTGATCACGCTGTTCATCGGCAGTGTGCTTTACAATAGCTATCTCAGTCGGCTTGATGGCGTCATGCTACTCGCGGCGGCAGGTGCCTGGATCAGGCTAATGCTGCGCATGGCGCGTCAGGTGCAACAAAACCGTAATAATTAATTAATAATTAATAATGACAGCCTGACACGCAAACAATTGGCGGAATTGCCGCAGACACAGGCTGACGGTAACCAGACTGTTGCCGTCCTCTGGTTGCTACTGGGATTGATTATTTTGCCGATAGCGGCGCGTATCGTGATTGACAATGCAACGGTGATTGCACGTCATTTCGCCTTTGATGAATTGACTATAGGGCTGATGGTGCTGGCGATTGGCATCAGCCTGCCGGAACTGACTACAGCCATCGTCGTCAAGCTGAAAAAAGAGGATGATATCGCGCTGGGTAACCTGATTGGGTCGAATGTCTTCAACCTGGTTATCGTGCTTGGTGTTCCGGCTCTGCTGTAAGCCGGTGCGGTGAACCCACTGGCATTTCAACGCGATTACGGCGTGATGCTGGGAGCGAGCCTGCTGCTTACGCTGCTCTTTCTGCGCAAAAAGCGCTCTATCGGACAAGGTGCTGGCGCGCTGTTACTGTGTATGTTTATTTGCTTACCTTGCGACGCTGTTTTTGCTGTATTAGCGGCGCACGACTCGTTTTCTTGGAAAACTCAAATAGTTAGGATTAACCGTTATGCCCAACGTTGAACAACAGCCCGATTTCGATTTCCAACAGGCAGGCCGCCACGTGCTCGCCATAGAACGCAACGGGTTGGCCCATCTGGACCAGTATATCGATGACAACTTCACCCGCGCTTGTCGAACCATGTTCCATTGCCAGGGCAAAGTGGTGGTAATGGGAATGGGGAAATCCGGGCACATCGGGTGCAAGATGGCGGCGACCTTCGCCAGCACCGGCACCCCCTCGTTTTTTGTCCATCCAGGCGAGGCCAGCCACGGTGACCTCGGCATGATCACCGCACAAGATATCGTGATCGCCATATCCAACTCGGGTGAATCCAATGAAATTCTGGCGCTGATCCCGGTGCTCAAACGTCTGGGCGTATTTCTGATTTGCATCACCAGCAACCCGGAAAGCACCATGAATAAAGCCGCCGATATTCATCTCTATGTCCATGTGCCACAGGAAGCCTGTCCGTTGGGGCTCGCTCCCACTTCCAGCACCACGGCCACTCTGGTGATGGGCGATGCGCTTGCCGTTGCCTTGTTACAGGCGCGGGGTTTCACCGCCGAAGATTTTGCCTTTTCTCACCCCGGCGGCGCACTGGGCCGCAAACTTTTGCTGCGCGTTGCGGATATCATGCATACCGGCGACGAGATCCCCCACGTTACCCGAGACGCCTCATTGCGTGATGCGCTAGTGGAGATCACCCGCAAGAGTTTCGGTATGACCGTGATTTGCACGCCGGACATGATGATCGAAGGCATCTTCACCGACGGTGACCTGCGCCGAATCTTCGATATGCAGATCAATCTCAATGATGCGCGTATCGCCGATCTGATGACCGCAGGCGGCATTCGGGTCACCCCCAATATGTTGGCGGTGGATGCCCTGAATCTGATGCAGTCGCGCCATATTACGTCGCTGCTGGTGGCACAATCCGATCGACTGGTCGGTATCGTCCATATGCATGATATGCTGCGCGCTGGCGTGGTGTGACAGTCAACGGGATCGTCTTTCTGGCGCTCCCTAAAGAAAGAAGAGTGACATCAAGGATATGTGTTTATGAATAACCCCCAAGCGCAAACCGCCACCTGCTACGGCCCCGTCGCGGATCGGATATTGGAAAAAGCACAAGCCATCAAATTGCTGATTTGTGATGTTGACGGCGTGCTTTCCGACGGCCTTATCTACATGGGCAATCAAAGGGAAGAACTGAAGGCGTTTAACGTACGCGATGGTTATGGTATTCGCTGTCTGCTAACGTTAGACATTGAAGTCGCCATCATTACCATTACCGGGCGCTCTGCGCCGCTGGTGGAAGACCGCTGCCGCACGCTGGGTATCATCCATCTTTATCAGGGATAGTCAGATAAGGTTTTGGCCTTCCGTGAACTGTTAGATACACTGTCGCTTAACGCCGATCAGGTTGCCTATATTGGTGACGATTTGATTGACTGGTGACGATTTGATTGACTGGCCCGGTGATGGCACAGATAGGCCTTAGCGTCGCCGTGGCAGATGCACACCCTCTGCTGCTGCCCAAGGCGGACTACGTGACTAGAATTGCTGGTGGACGCGGTGCGGTACGCGAATTGTGCGACCTTATCCTGCTGGCACAGGGTAAGCTGGACGACGCCAAAGGGCTATCAATCAATATGAAGGTATCGTCACGGCAAGGGAGCTATCGCCGCCCGCTTGTTGGGGTACGAGTTTGTTACGACATGAGTTTGCCACGACATAAGTTTGCGATGACCATGAGTACGATTATGATGACCATGAGTACGTTTTTATTATGAATAAGACAAAGCGTTGGCTAACCGTATGAATAAGACAAAGCGTTGGCTAACCGCGCTATTGGCGCTCATTTTTTTGATTCTGATTGGCTGGAACCTGACGGATCAGGACAGCGCGCCACAAACGAAAACCCAGGGCAATTCAGTGCCGACCTACACCAGCGATGAAACCACCACGCGCGTGTTTAACCCGCAGGGTGGCCTGAACTATCGACTCGTGGCGCAAAGAGTGGAGTATTTTAACGCGGAACAGCTCACCTGGTTTACCGCGCCTGGCGCTACCCTGTTTAACGAACAGGGTAGCGCCACCTGGTCGGTACAAGCTGACCACGCCAAGCTGACCAAAGATAACATCTTGTTCTTATATGGACATGTGGAAGTCAACAATCTGACCCATGACTCACAATTACGGCAGATAAAAACCGATAATGCGCAAGTTAACCTGGTGACACAGGACATAGCCTCCGATGATGAGGTGACACTGTACGGAGCCAGTTTCCTCTCGAATGGGATGAAAATGCGCGGTAATTTACGTAACAAAACTGCAGAATTGATTGAAAAGGTAAAAACCTTTTATGAAATTCAACACCAATAATGCCTGGCGTCAGGCGGCCATTGCCAGTGCCTTGTTAGCAGCAAGCCTGCCTGCCCTTGCTGTGACAGGAGACACCAGTCAACCGATTCACATTGATTCCGCGCAGCAGTCATTGGACATGCAGGGCAATACCGTCACTTTTACCGGCAATGTTACAGTCAAACAAGGCACCATTGATGTGAAGGCCAATAAAGTCGTGATCACGCGCCCACAGGGATTGCATGGCCAGGAAGTGATTGAAACCTTTGGTAATCCAGTAACCTTCTACCAGATGCAAGACAATGGCAAGCCTGTGAAAGGCCGCGCACAGAAAGTGCGCTATGAACTGGCGCAGGATAAGATCACGCTGACGGGTAACGCGTATCTGGAACAACTGGATAACAACGTGAAAGGCGATCGCATCACCTATCTGGTGAAACAGCAACAAATGGAGGCAGTGGGTGATAAAGGCGGGCGCGTAACCACCGTGTTGGTGCCATCGCAGCTACAGGAAAAGAACGGCAAGGCCACCGCACCGTCGTCTCAAAAAACCAAGCAGCAATCACAGGCAACTGAATAACCTATGGCAACCAACTGAATAACCTATGGCAACACTAATCGCAGAAAACCTGGCGAAAGCCTACAAGGGCCGTCGCGTGGTCGAAAACGTAAGTTTAATAGTCAACTCCGGTGAAATCGTCGGGTTGCTCGGGCCGAATGGTGCGGGAAAAACCACGACATTCTATATGGTTGTCGGCATTGTCCAGCGTGATTCCGGGCGGATCGTGATTGATAATGAAGAGATAAGCTTGCTGCCTTTGCACGAACGCGCGCGCCGCGGCATCGGATATTTGCCGCAGGAAGCCTCGATATTTCGCCGTTTGAGCGTCTATGACAACCTGATGGCTGTCTTGCAGATTCGCAAAGACCTGACGCCGGAGCAGCAGGACGATCGCGCCAATGAGTTAATGGAAGAATTCCATATTATTCATATACGCGATAGTCTTGGACAATCCTTGTCCGGCGGGGAACGTCGTCGCGTAGAGATCGCTCGTGCACTGGCGGCCAATCCAAAATTTATTTTGCTGGATGAACCTTTTGCCGGTGTCGATCCGATCTCGGTGCTCGACATAAAAAAAATCATTGAGCACCTGCGTGACAGCGGCCTGGGCGTGTTGATTACCGATCACAACGTGCGTGAAACGTTGGATGTGTGCGAACGCGCCTATATCGTCAGTCAGGGACAGCTTATTTCCCACGGTTCACCCAGCGAAATCCTGGAGGATGAGCAGGTGAAACGCGTCTATCTGGGCGAAGGCTTCCGACTTTGATACTGTAACGTTTGTAATGGGCGTTCCATTTAAGGGAAAATGACACGAGTTATGAAGCAAGATTTGCAACTCAGGCTAAGTCAACAACTGGCCATGACTCCACAACTTCAGCAGGCGATCCGTCTGCTGAAGTTGTCTACGCTTGAACTCCAGCAAGAGATTCAACAAGCGCTGGAAAGCAACCCGTTGCTTGAACAAACCGATAGCCACGATGAAATCGATGCTCAGGAAACGAGCGACAGCGAATCCCTGGATACGCGCTACGCCCTTGAGCAAAAAGATATGCTGGAAAAGCTGCCACTGGACGCCACCTGGAATGAAATCTACTCAGCAGGCACGCCCTCGGGCACCGGCACCGATTACCGCGACGAAGAGCTGCCTGTCTATCAGGGTGAAACTACGCAAACCTTGCAGGATTATCTGATGTGGCAGATGGAGTTGATGCCGTTTTCCGACACCGATGCGGCTATCGCTACGTCGATTGTCGATACGGTAGACACCACTGGCTATCTGACCGTTCTGCTGGAAGAAATTCTCGAGAGCATCGGCGACGATGACGTGACGATTGAGGAGGTGGAAGCGGTGTTAAAACGTGTGCAACGTTTTGACCCGGTCGGCGTTGCAGCGCGTGATTTGCGCGATTGCCTGCAAATCCAGCTGTCTCAGTTTGCCCCCGAAACCCCGTGGCTGGCGGAAGCCACGCTTATCGTCAATGAATACCTCGATTTGCTGGCTAACTATGATTTTCGCGCACTGATCTGCGCCAGCCGCATTAAAGAGGATGCGCTGAAAGAGGGGCTGGCACTGATTCAGTCACTCTACCCGCGTCCGGGCCAATCGATCAATACCGGCGAGTCGGAGTATGTGATCCCCGAGGTGCTGGTGCGCAAACATCAAGACCGCTGGGTAGTGGAACTCAACACCGACAGCTTGCAGCGCCTGCAAGTCAACTAGCAGTATGCCGCGCTCGCCACAGCGCGCGTAACGACCGTGACAGCCAGTTTATCCGCAGCCATCTGCAAGAGGCGTGCTGGCTGATAAAAAGTCTAGAGAGCCACAACGATACGCTGCTTAAGGTCACGCGCTGCATTGTGGAACAACAGCAGAACTTCTTTGAAAAAGGTGAAGAGTTTATGAAACCCATGGTGCTGGCGTATATCGCTCAGGCTGTGGATATGCATAAATCCACCATTTCACGCGTCACAACACAGAAATTTCTTCACAGCCCACGTGGCATTTTAGAACTAAAATATTTCTTCTCCAGCCATGTATCTTCTCCAGCCATTTAAATACCTGCAGCGGCGGTGAGGCATCATCCACTGCTATTCGGCGCTGGTGAAAAAATTGATCGCG
This sequence comes from Symbiopectobacterium sp., assembly GCA_051710525.1. Classification (GTDB taxonomy): domain Bacteria; phylum Pseudomonadota; class Gammaproteobacteria; order Enterobacterales; family Enterobacteriaceae; genus Symbiopectobacterium. The sequence continues at coordinate 20,804 of JBPESR010000006.1, forward strand.
GCGGAAAATCCCGGCAAGCCCTTGAGCGACAGCAAGCTGACAGCGCTGCTCTCCTATCAGGGGAGCATTGTCGCGCGGCGTACCGTCGCAAAGTACTGAGAGTCTTTATCCATCCCGCCGTCAAACCAGCGTAAGCAGTTGGTTTGATTTCTACAGAGAAGGAAGACGCTATGCAGCTGAATATCACCGGATACCACATCGAGATCACACCCGCATTACGCGAGTTCGTTAACACAAAATTTGCCAAGCTGGACCAATACTTTGATCGCATCAACCAGATCAACGTGGTGCTAAAGGTGGAGAAAGTGGAGCAAATTGCCGATGCTACTCTTTTCGTTAATGGCGGTGAGCTGCATGCCACATCCGAATCTGAAGACATGTATGCCACCATCGATCTGTTGATCGACAAACTGGCGCGTAAGTTAAATAAACACAAGGACAAACTCAAACAGCACTGATCGTCATCTCCGCCTCCGAGCGGAGGGAATACGCCTCTGGAACAATGTCAGAGGCGTGAAGAGATGAGCGGGCCGTTAAGTGAACACACCATGAATAACGATCCCATTTTGCAACTCAGCGCAGTATTACGCCAAGAGTGTACCCTTACGCCAAGAGTGTACCCGCAGCCCCGTTCATTGCCAAAGCAAGAAACGGGCGTTGGAAATCATCAGCGAATTGGCAGCCTGGCAGCTAAACCTTCCGACCCCGCTGATCTTCGAGGCATTGCTGACGCGCGAGAGAATGGGCAGTACCGCTATTGGCGGCGGTATCGCAATCCCACACGGAAAACTCGATGATGATAACGCCTTGGGTGCCACCGGTGTCTTTATCCAGCTTGAACAGCCAATATCTTTTTATGCTATTGATAATCAAGGCGCAGACTTTATGCTATTGATAATAAAGGCGTAGACTTGCTTTTTGCCTTGCTGGTTCCCGCAGAACAATGTAAAACCCATCTACATACGCTGTCGCTTGTCGCCAAACGTCTGGCTGACAAAAGTGTGTGTCGGCATTTACGGGCAGCACAAAGTTACAAAGAGCTTTATTAAATTATGATTGAAGGGGATTAATTCCCGGTAGAAAGCGCGCAACATTCAGACATTCGCGCTACGATGTGCGTCATACAGATGAATCACTCGGTGAGGGTGTAATAAAAGAAGGCTATAGCCGGAGGGGAGTCGTCGGATGGTGCTGATGATTGTCAGTGGTCGCTCAGGTTCAGGAAAATCTGTGGCCCTGCGCGCCCTGGAAGATATGGGCTTTTATTGCGTGGACAACCTGCCCGTGGTGTTGTTGCCGGAACTGGCAAACGCGCTGGCACAGCGCGATATCTCGGCAGCAGTCAGTATTGACGTGCGCAACATGCCAGAATCGCCGGAAATCTTCGAGCACGCCATGGATCAGTTGCTGCCCAATTTTGCGCCGCAACTGCTATTTCTGGATGCCGATCGCAATACGCTTATTCGCCGTTACAGCGATACGCGCCATTTGCACCCCCTTTCCAGCAAAAGTCTTTCGCTGGAAAGCGCCATCGATGAAGAGAACGACCTGCTGGAACCGTTGCGTTCTCGTGCCGATCTGATCATCGATACGTCTGAAATGTCAGTGCATGAACTGGCGGAAATGCTGCGTACTCGGCTCTTGGGCAAACGCGAGCGTGAACTGACCATGGTGTTCGAATCCTTTGGTTACAAGTACGGCATTCCCATCGATGCGGATTACGTGTTTGATGTACGCTTCCTGCCTAACCCCCACTGGGACCCAAAATTGCGTCCGATGACCGGGCTGAACAAGCCGGTTGCCGCGTTCCTCGACCGCCATACAGAAGTGCACAATTTTATTTACCAGACGCGCAGCTATCTGGAACTGTGGCTGCCAATGTTGGAAACCAACAACCGCAGCTACCTGACGGTAGCCATTGGCTGTACCGGCGGCAAACACCGTTCCGTATATGTGGCTGAACAACTGGCAGACTATTTTCGCTCGCGCGGCAAAAACGTACAGTCCCGCCACCGCACGCTGGAAAAACGTAAATAATGACCGTCAAACACACCGTCATCGTCAAGAATAAGTTAGGCATGCACGCTCGCCTAACGATGAAGCTGTTTGAACTGGTGCAACGCTTTGATGCCGAAGTGATGCTGCGTAACGAAAGCAGCGTTGAGGCGGAAGCCAGCAGCGTGATCGCCATGATATTGAGTTATTCGAAGCCGGGTTTGATAAAGAATAACACGCGACAATAATCCCAAAAATCAACAATGCCATAGGTAATAACGCTACCTTATGGGTCAAGTATTCAATGAGTTGATTACAGTGTAAACTCTGCGGTTTTGGATGTGGAGATACAGTGGCTAACGTTGATGTAAGATGCCCGTTTTGTGAACAGACAGCCTCTGTAAAAAACACGGTTATGGCAAAAGTGGCCATCACTGTTAGCGTTGTCAGTTATGTAAACATACCTTCCAGCTTGATTATTCCTATCGTGCCTGCCAACCGGGAATGACAGACCAAATCATTGACTTGGCAATGAATAATGCGGGTATTCGTGACACTGCTCGGGCGTACATATTAGTATCAATGCCGTCGTGCGTACTTTAAAAAATAAAAAACCCTCGCCGCGGAATGTAACAACGTTGCCATTGAATAACCTGCAAATTCTACTGATTTGCGAAGTGGATGAGATGTGGTCATTTGTTGGCAACAAAAAAATGACAGCGCTGGTGGTGGTATGCATGGGAGCCGCGTTTGAAGTGGATTATCGCTCATGCATTTGGCTCTCTAAGCAAGAAAACGCTGCGTAAATTGCTAAAACTGTTCTCGGGATTCAGAGTGGCATTTTGGTGCACTGATAGCTACAGGGCTTACAACGACGAACTTCCAAAAGCAAAACACATTGTTGGCAAAATGTTCCACAGTGATCAGAGCAGCCATTATACAAGCAGGCAATTCCGTCAGTTGCTGTGGCGTTACCGGATAAAGCAGAGTATGAGCCGGCGCGGAAACTGCTGGGATAATAGCCCGATGGAGCGCTTTTTCAGAAGCCTGAAAAATGAATGGATACCGGTAATGGGATACGGGAGCTTCACCGAAGCAGCCCGCTCCATAACGGATTATATCGTGGGATGTTACAGTCGTGGGATGTTACAGTACACTCAGACCGCACGACTATAACGGTGGGTTACCACCAAACGAATCGGAAAATCGGTTCTGGAAAAACTCTAAATCCATGGCCAGTTTTAGTTAACCACTACACCACACATAGTCGTTGACTAGCCCAGGATTGAAGATAAACCAGCACTCAGAGCCGCCCTTACGGATGGTCGGCTCCAATATCTTCCACTGGTATCCAGTCAGCGCATGGTCCTCTTCAAGCCACAACACGCTGATACCCTCCAGCGGGTTAATCTCTTCGATGTTGCGCCACAGGCCGTAAAACACGAATTCAGAACCGGTAAACCAGTTGATGATTTTGTTGTTCAGGATGCGGAAACGGATGCCTCAATCCAAACCGGTCAATCTGAATTTTGGGCAAGAGACAAGATATATTACTGACTCTTCGATTTTGTTCTGGATCTGGCGGGCACAGCAAAAACGGAGGTTATATTTATTCTCCAGGAATATAGTAAACCCGGCAGCACCCACAACTTCGAAGAAAAACGCCCACTATATAATACTTTGTTATGCGCCTGTGTCGCCCAAAAGCTTCTCAGAACCGGATTCAACGTCAGTTTGGATGTAGAGTAGAAGTCATTGAGGTCACACTCTCCGAGGTCACACTCTCCATTGCCGTCTTCAATACCAGCATCACGACGCAGACGATCCGCCTCCAGTGATACCTTGTCAGTGGCGGCTATGCGGTAATCGGTATCTGCGAATATTTTGCCAACGGTGGCCAGCGTTCCTGTTATGGACTCATAACGCACTGTGTTGCGCATCATGGCTTTTTCGGCGTTGCGTATCATGGCTTTTTCGGCAGCGCCGATATAGTCCAGTAGCGTTTTCTTTTGCGATGGATCGTCAGTATCTTCAAGCGTGACCGTCCAGCGCCCTATATTTTCAGCAGCAACAACTATATTTTCAGCAGCAACAAGATTACTGGCACGCAGCCGGAATATTTCATCTTCCAAGCTCAGCGCCTTCGCATCCTCGATCACCTCATCGCTCAGCAACAGGCGGCGGGCATATCCTCCGTTCTTGAGTGCGATCTGGTTACTGGAAGAGAATGGGTTAACAGGTGGAGCAGTACGCGAGCCACGAATCGGTTTTGTTTTCTGCGGTGAATCGTCTTTCCCTTCTGCGTACTTTTCTCTATCGTCATACGGGACGGCTTTGTCATGGTAAGCATTGATTTTTGCGTACCTGCGTACCAGATTGCGTACCGTTTTTTTATTGCGTACCATCCTGATTTTGTAGCCCTCTTCCTGATGGCACCTTCAGATATACCGTGTTATGCCGCTATGTCACGGAGGGATAGCAATCCGGCCTGGTATGCCGACTCGATGGCCTCCCAGTCCGATTTTGCCGATTATTTCCTTTCTTGACGCTGCGCTTCTATTTGCCGAATGCTCTGGATTTCTTGCCGAATGCTCTGGATTTCGTCATTTCTTTTTGGGCTTGTACTTCATCGCCTATGCCTTTGCTATGCGAAAGCAATCGTTAAACATCTTCCCCCTACCAGACGCTGAGCCTGAACAGCGGTAGTGGTCTACCGCTTTGTTTGCACACATCTGAGCTACGGAGATAGCAAACCCGTCACTGATGAGTTCTAACTTCACGTTAGCGTGGATGAAATCAGGATGGTTCATGCTGGCCTCCATCAGGGAAATCGCCAAGGTTCTGTCCCGCGAGTAGTGTAAGCCCTTGCACGTCAAGCACCCAGATTTCCACACCAAACTCTTTCTCAACTAAATCAAGCAGCCATATCCAAAAATCTTTGGTTACCTTCGTTCTGGAGAGTATTCCAACAAGATGTGCACCTCTCACTGAGAAAGCCCTAACCTTTGCATACTGTATCTCATTGTTTTCAATATAATTCATCACTTTAAGGATGTTGGTCATACTCTCCGTGAATTCATCTTTATGGCGGTTGTAGATATTAGATACCTTTTTGCTGTCTGCATAACCAAGCAAATCAGCAAGCTGATCACCAGTAAACCATATCTTTCTGTAACCATTGTCGTATGGGATAACTGAATGATTTTTGAATGTCAGCGCTTGCATGGTAATTACCTTTCAAAAAAGAGACCTCTGCCACCAGAACGGCCATACCCGAGCGCACCATGCTGCGATGGCATTCTCAGAGGTCGCTTTTGTGAATGATCTAGGAGTGGATGCGCGGTGAGTGCGAGATGTGTCACCAACGGTGCAAAACTGATCAACCCCAACGGTTGAAAACTGATCCAAGAGGGTTTCTCAGGCTCGCTTTTCTGTAAGGTTCCGCTGTTGGTGATAAGCGCTTGTGAGTGCGCGTTGGTGTTTCAGGAACAAATCTACGGTCATCCACATTTTTGCAACACTGATTTTTGACTATTGCAACACTGATTTTTGACTAATGGTGGACTTGCTTCAATCTATCCGGCGTCTCTGTGGGCAAGATGCCCGCGCCTCGATGAGTTCCGCGCCTGGTGAACCTGAAAAGGCCCTCGGCTTCAGTGAGCCATTTTTGCCGTCAGGTTTTTCAGCAGGCCGATATGCCATTCATGTCATCAATAATCAGTCTTCGCAAAACCAGATAGGTAACTGCTGTTTAATTACTTAATACTCAGTCTGTTCATCTGTTAATGTAGTTCTACATAACATCAGGCCTGATATTCATCATGATTAGTTGTGATTGACCAGGCTATTCGCGCCAGTTTGTTTGCCAGAGCACAGGCGACAATATTTGAATGTTTGTTATCGAGTTGCCCCCGAACCCATTCAGCAAGCCTGCCCTGCTGATGTTCAAGTCGCATCATGAACAGCGGGCACATTGAATCAGAAGTTTGCGTAAATTTTTATCACCTCGTTTGCTTATCCCCAGCAGAGTTAGTTTGCCTCCTGTACTGTATACTGTATTGTCGCGGTACAAGCCCTGTGGAAGCCGCAAAATCCCTGCTACAGGAAAATTGTTTTCCATCGCCGAGCTGTGATGAAAGTAAGCTGGCAGTAATCGGCCCGACCCCTGGAATTGTCATAATTCCTGTGCAGTATCATCAGCTTTGATTGACTGATTTAATTCTGATTCCAGCGCTGTTATTTGCTCGATAAAGTAAAGATAGTGGGCATGTGACTTAACCAGCAGACGGCTCAGGTATTCGGGGATTTCGTGCTCAGCCAGCACCAGAGACAGTCGCTTTATTACCGCCTCGCCGATTAGCAGGCTTATCCCAAACTCCAGCAGAAAACAGTGGATCTGGTTAGTGGTTTTTTACTTTATCTCTGATAAGAGATTCCCTGACCCGATTGCTCTCATCGCCTGCTGAACCTCAGTTTTCGGCTGAACAAAACGCATTGACGGCCGGGATGTGGCTTCACATATCGCCTCTGCATCAACAAAATCATTTTGTTGCTCTTGATAAACGGGCGCACAAACTGCGGAGAGATAAGTTTTGCTTCATGGCTGCTATCATTGATACGCCGCGCCATAAAGTGTGCCCGGCACAAACTTCCATAACAACAACCGAGGACGGGCACGTCGTCAAAAACTAAATTAGCTTTGTGCGCGTAAGCTTCTTACGCAGAAGCGCTTTACCTGACTTATCCTGGCAATGAAAGTGGAAGAATGTTTATCGATATTGATACCAATAAGAGTAACGTTTTCCACGATGGCCTCTCCTGAAAGAAAAACACCCTGCCAGGGTACCGCTCACAGAGTGGGGGTGACCATCTCATTAGGCCCAGAGCAGATGCCAGCGCGCTGATCTGGCTGAAGATACAGATGTGGCATTTACTGAATACCCCAAACGCCAAGGGCATAGAAGAGAGCTTATATCTTTTTTCTCAGCATTTTTTCTACTTTGGCCCACGTTTTTTTCAAATACCGCACACTATCTGAACAACCTCTATTATCAACTGTATGTATGATAGTGGTTGTGGGGATTATCCGTCCAGGGCCGAATCCATGGACAAGCAGGTGATTTTGCAGTTCGTTCAGGCGTCCGCTTTACTGCAAGCTAACCCATAATGAGTGGCTCACGTTACTCGCACATTAACCGTTGGCCGGTGAGCGTTTGGCGTAAAAAAACCGCCTTCTCATTGGCTACCCAATAAACAGGCTTACACTGGCTACCCAATAAACAGGTTTACACGGTGAGTAAGGCGGTTGTCAGAAGAGAAAGGCTGAATTACTTAGCTGTAGCCTTCTCCGCGGGTTCCGCTATCTTGCGATTGATGCGGTTATCAAAATTTTCGTTAAACTGCTTTTTCTACTTCGGCGTCAGAACGTTATAGATCTTGTTCTGCGTTTCCAGGCGGCTTACCATCCGCGCTTTATAAATTTCATCTTGCTTATTGACCTGCGCCTGGGCTTTCGCCATATCGAACGTGTCTGCCGCAATCACATCACGCATTGCGCTGTGTTCATACGCATTGCGCTGTGTTCATCCTGCATCACTTTGCGCATGTTATCGCGCATATCGCGAATGATATCCCCAACCTGTTTTTTCTGCGCCTTAGTCAGGTTGAGATCTTTAAGCATCCACTCTTCATGCATGCCGGCACGAGGACCACCGCATTCACCTTTCATCATACGAGCTTCATGACCGTGATACGAGCTTCATGACCGTGATACGAGCTTCATGACCGTGATACGAGCTTCATGACCGTGGCCTTTTTGAGCATCGTTAGCATGCGCAATACCCGCCGCGCCAAACGCCAATGTAGATGCCACCAGAATCGCTGTCAGTTTACGGATAGTGCTATCTCTCTCTTTCCAAGTTACTAGTTAACGACGATTGTCGTCTTGACGGTGTTGAGTATAGACAGTGCAACTTCGAGTTAATTAGCGTAAGGGTAAATCTCTGCAAGCTCCGTCTCCACAATTGCGTCAAATGTGGAGAATGCGGAGAAATTATGGGAGAATGCGGAGAAATTATGTAAACCCTGCAAGGAAAATGTTAAGGCCCTCTTAGTCTAGGTAACAATGAAAATATAAAATTAATAAATTATAAAAAATAAAATTTTTCACACTTAAATAGTTTGCTATTTAATATTTATCTATCTAGATTTCATTTCATGAAAAAGAAAACGCAGACAGTACCAACATTATTGCCAGCGCAAGCCTATCAGGCTTGATGAACAACTCTATTTCGCACTCTATTCAGCCAATCTGGCAATGAATAAAGTCTATCGAAAACAGCTGGCAGCACTGTCACTCACCTATCCCCAATATCTTGTCATGCTGGTGTTGTGGGAACGCGACGGACTTACGGTGTCGAAACTGGGTGAGCAGCTTTATCTGGATTCCGCCACGCTGACGCCGTTGCTCAAACGATTGCAGCAATCTGGCTTGGTCAGCAGAACGCGCAGTGCGGAAGATGAACGTCAGGTGCTGATTCGGTTAACGGAAGAAGGCCGCACATTGCAACAAAAAGCGCGTGCTATACCGGAAAACATTCGGTGTGCAACGCAATGTGATGCCAGCACGCTGCAAGCGATGAAGCAGCAATTAGAATACCTACGTGCCAGACTGATCGAGAATCTTTGATGGCCGCTTATCTCGACTTTTTATTTCAACCATTTAAATAGCACACTGTTTAATATCGTGATAAAAATAGATCGTGATAAAAATAGCCTATAGTGATAAAAATAGCCTATATGAGTTACACCATGCCCATTGAAAAGTACTGTATGTCGCTCACGCAAAGCCACTAGCGGACGTAGTGGCCGCGCCGAATCCTCCGATCAGCAACTGAGCGTCAAATTGACTACACCACGCGAACTGGGCGGTGCCGGTGAAGAAGGGACTAATCCGAAACAGCTGTTTGCCACAGGTTACTCTGCCTGTTTCCTTGGTGCGCTGAAGTTTGTCGCCAGTTTTGTCGCCAGTAAAGAAAAAGTTGCACTGCCAGCGGCGACCACCATTGAGGGGAGTGTAGGCATCAGTGCCGTACCAACCGGATTTGCTATTGAAGTGGAATTGAAAATTAATCTGCCTGGGTTGGCGCGTTGAAACCGCGCAAGCACTGGTGGAAAAAGCCCATATCATGTGCCCGTATTCTAATGCCACACTCGGCAATATCGACGTAACCCTGACGCTACTAGCCACACAGCGTCATGCAAACCTGCAGTCTTCTGCCGTTTGCTCAGCGAGCACCAACACCAGTGGAAAAAACAGGACAAATCAAATCGATCAGGGAAGTGAACGACTAAAGGCGGAGGCATCCTTCGCCAAAGCGTCAATATAGGCGCCAATCATTTTAATGCGCTGCACCAGGGGATTTCTTTCCGGCGACTCATCCATAGAGTTTAACTGAATCACTAACTTTTCGATCTGCGCGCACAGCTCCGCTTCCCGCTGTTGGGCTTGCGTGAGCTGCTGCTGCCAGTTTTCACGATCCTGACGCCAGCCTTGCTGCTGCAATCTGACACAACGTTCCAAATCGGTAAGCGCACTTTCCAGCACCGATTCCCACTCATCCACCCACATAGCGATTCCTTAGCACTCTGATCCCACGAATTATAATGATTGTTGGCACGGACAACAAACCTTCTAGCACACCGCTCCGATTATCGAGTGTCGCCGCAGGGAATGATACAAATCACATTAAATAAACATTTATTTTACATATATTAAATAAACATTTATTTTCACATATTATTCAATACTAGCTACAGCACATATTATTCAATACTAGCTACAGTAAAATTCAATACTAGCTACAGTAAACTCATCAGACCAGTTTCTTGCGCGGTTTCTGTGGAGAGCATCATGCACGTCTACCCCAAGCTTTTTTCGCCCCTCAATTTGGGCTTCACCACGTTAAAAAACCGCGTCATAATGGGTTCAATGCATACCAGTTTGGAAGAACATCCACAGGGCACTGAACGGTTGGCGGCATTTTACCGAGAAAGCGTGCAGGGCGGTGTAGCACTGATTGTTACCGGCGGTATTGCGCCCAACACCAAAGGTGCCGTGGTCGCTGGCGGAGTGACGCTTGAACAGCGGAGTGACGCTTGAACATGAAGAGCAGTTACCTCACCATATCCCAATAACCGCTGCGGTGCATGAAGCGGGAGGGAAGATTGCGCTGCAAATTCTGCATGCCGGGCGCTACAGTTATCAACCCGATCCCGTTGCACCTTCCGCCCTTCAGGCACCGATCAGCCCCTTCCTTCCCAACGCCATGACCCAGGGGGAGATTTTACACCATCACTGATTTTGCGCGCTGTGCGTCGCTAGCCCAGCAGGCAGGCTATGACGGTGTGGAAATCATGGGCTCTGAAGGGTATCTGATTAATCAGTTTCTGGTCAAACGCACCAACTAAGTTTCTGGTCGAACGCACCAACTAGCGGCATGATGACTGGGGTGGTAACGAACAGAACCGCCGCCGCTTCGCGTTGGAGATTGTGCTTGCAGTTCGCCGTGCAACCGGGCCACACTTTATTAATTTTATTATTAATTATCATCTACTGCCTGTCCATGATTATCATCTACTGTGCCTGTCCATGCTCGATCTGGTGGAGTCCAGCTCTCTCATGGCAAGAGATAGAAACCCTGGCTCAAGAGGCAGCGATGATAATACCTGCATCGGCTGCAATCAGGCCTGTCTCGATCGGATTTTTGTCGGCAAGGTAACGTCATGTTTAGTCAACCCGCGCGCCTGCCACGAAACAATGCTCCCGGTAATCGCTACAGACACACCGCAACGAATTGCCATTGTCGGTGCTGGTCCGGCAGGGCTTGCTTTTGCCATTAACGTGGCACAGCGCTGTCATGCAGTGACGTTGTTTGAAGCGGACAGTAACATCGGCGGCCAGTTTAATCTGGCCCTGCAAATCCCAGGAAAACAGGAATTCACGGAGACGCTGAGCTATTACCGCCGTATGTTGGTGCTCACGCACGTATTAGTTCGCCTTAACACCAAAGCCACATAGACGATCTTAAAACCTTTGATACGGTTATCCTGGCGAGTGGCATCACACCACGCACGCCGGAGATTCCCGGCATTGATCACCCAAGCGTAGTGAGCTACTTACAGGTGCTGCGCGATAAGGTTCCTGTTGGCAAACGGGTAGCGATTATCGGTGCAAGTGTATCAGTGTTGATGTTGCCCATTATCTGAGCGCCCCCCGCAAGCCGATTTCTATACAGAATGGGGTATCGATCGTACTCTCGATAAACGGGGCGGCGTATTACCGCTCGCCGCCGGAGTACCCACAGGCGCAGTGCATCAGTATGAAATCGTGCTGCTGCAACGCAAGGTAGGAAAACTCGGTGAGCATCTTGGCAAAACCACCGGATGGATACACCGGGCGCAACTACTGCGCCACGGAGTGAGCTTTATGGACGGCGTGCAATTTATTCATGGGGGTCAGTAGAGATACATCGCCGTCGATACCACCATCGTCTGTGCAGGACAGGATTCACGGCGCGAGCCCTATGCGCCATTGCAGGCCAGCGGGTGCGCCGTGCATCTGATTGGTGGTGCGGATGTCGCCACCGAACTAGATGCCCGGCTGGCCATCGATCAGGCTACTCGCTGGCGCTAACGCTATAGCCGGTGACTCAAGCCCCGTTCAGCGATACGAAGCCAGCTTCACCGCGCGCAGCACCACAAACTTGTTGTTGCCCACCAGCTGTTCGCAGTTGCCAAACAGGTGTTTCAGCTTTTGGTCGTAGTTAAGGTGGCGATTGCCTACGATACACAGCTCACCGCCATGCGCTAAACAGCAGCGTGCGTCGCTGAACATGTTCCAGGCCAGATGGTCGGTGATGGTCTGCTGCTGGTGGAACGGTGGATTACACAGCACAGCTTGCAGCGAATCAGGGGCAATGTTGGCCAGTGAATTATTCACCACAAAACTGGAATGCGGCAGATCTTGCGGACAGTTAATTTCCACTTTCATGCAGCTGGAAGCCAGCGCCATATAAGATTCATCAATAAAGCTGACCAGCGCTGACGGGTTTTGCGCTAGCGCCACCAGCCCGACAATCCTATTACCGTAGCCTAAATCCACCATTTTGTCTTCAATATCACGCGGCAGGTGCTGCATAAAAAAGCGCGTACCGATGTCCAGGCTACCGCATGAGAACACGTTGGCATGGTTGTGGATGCGGTAACCATACCCCTCCAGTTCCCACTCAACGGTCAGTGAATACTTACATATATTGATTTGTGCCACATCGCAGTGAATCAGGAGCGCCTTTTTCCACGCCAGTGAAGTCCGCGTCTGGCCAATAATTTTTTCAAACAACTGCAACGTGGAAGTATGAATATAGCGCGCCTTCGCGCCGGCAATAATTCGCGTATGCGGGGCGACTATCGAGCGTAGCATACGAAGCTGATGCTTCAGCATCGCCAGGTTTTTTGGCACCTTGATAACCACCAGCAATGGCGCGTCAGGTAACGCCATCAGGCTGTCTTGCAACACGACGGATTCCGGCGCAAAGCCGTTGAGCGACAGGTGACGCAGAGCGGCTCATACGCCTGTAATCCACAGGCCAGTGCACTGAATGTGTCGTTCAGAATCACAACGTGCCCAGGCGCAAGCTCCATGGTAGCAATCTCGTTAAGCAAAAATGCGTCTGCCGCTTCCCAGGTTTGTAAGGTAGAATTCTCAAATATTTTCGGATAACGCACCAACGTGAGCGTTCGCGTTTCCAGTTCCAATTGGCTCATCGGCCTCTCCCGCGTCATAACGGTTGCACAGTGTACCCAGTAACGTCGGGGAGCAGTAAATGCTTTTCGTCAGTCAGGGCGAATCCGAGCGCGTGACGTCCTGTTGCCGTGGTTTTCCCCTACGCAGAACCGCGATGCGACGATTACCTTACTCACATTATGTTACTCTGTTTTTATTACGCTCTCACCAGGAACATCGATCCGTCATGATTCGTTTCACTGTTGTAGGAAACCGTCAGATCACGCGCCAGTTTGTTGATGCTGCACATGAAACCGGTAACCAGAGGGAAGACGGTTCGCTAGTCATCGACAGGCTGTCGGAATGCCAGCAAGTGAGCCTGGTGCCGCGCAACGGTCAACGAATCGATTTGTCCCAACCCAGCACATCAACAGCATGCTGTATGAAGTGGAAACAACAGCATGCTGTATGAAGTGGAAACCTTTGCCTCACTGGTCGCTCAGAATGACGTCAATCACTCCTTTCTGGCACGCTCACTCACCGTCGCGCGCTTACAAACAGAAATTCTCCGCCAGACTGACGTGGTGTTCCCCGCCGACAGCAACGTTCTTTCAGAGGATCAATAACGGAGCAGGTGAAAAGTGTTCACAGAATTTGACCTGGATCGACTTTTCACCTATCCTTGCTGATGTGAAGGGGAGTAACTTTTCCGCCGAAAAATCGTCATTACGAAGTCATTTGTCAAGCTTGCTATTTTGTCAAGCTTGCTATAAAGTAGGTAGAGATATGCTTCTGGTTATCGGGCAATACCAATGAGCATTCCGCATTGGCGTTGTGAGTGAGACTTTGCCGGAAGGCGAGGGACATTTGCAACGCGAGTGACCAAACGACCTCTGTCTTCCGATACATATCGTTTTTTTACCTGGCCTGCTACCGCACCAGAATGAGGCCTGACGGTGTTAATTTTTGTTGCAAGGAACCAGTTATGAACTCCATCGGTACGCCGTGATTGTGGGTCAGCTTCGCTGTCATCGTTATCGCCATTCTGTCTGGCGGTAGACCTGCTCTATCAAGGGCCGCAACACCATGACATTTCGCCAGGCTGCTGCCTGGTTATTGATTTGGTTTACGCTGTTGCTCGCCTTCAATGCCGGATTCTGGTGGTATCTGAAAGGCACGCTCGGCGTAGAAGTCGCCAACACGCAAGCCCTCGCCTTTCTCACCGGCTATCTGATCGAAAAAGCGCTCGCCGTCGATAACGTCTTCGTCTGGCTGATACTGTTCAGCTATTTCGGCGTGCCCGCCTACTATCAGCGCCGCGTACTGGTTTATGGTGTGCTGGGTGCCATCATCCTGCGAACGCTGATGGTGTTTGGTGGCAGTTGGCTGGTTACGCAGTTCCAGTGGTTACTCTACGTATTTGGCGCGTTCCTGCTGTTCACGGGCCTGAAAATAGCCTTCTCCAAAATAGCCTTCTCCAAAGACGATGGCGGCGATCTCGGCTACAAGCCGTTAGTGCGCTGGCTTCGCGGCCATCTACGGATGACGGATACCATCGAAAACGAACGCTTCTTCTTGCGGAGCAACGGTATTCTGTATGCCACCCCACTGTGTTTAGTCTTGATTCGTGTTTAGTCTTGATTCTGGGTCTTGATTCTGGTTGAGATCAGCGATGTTATCTTTACCGTTGACAGTATCCCGGCCATGACAGTATCCCGGCCATTTTTGCGATTACCACTGACCTGTTCATTGTGCTGACCTCCAACCTGTTCGCCATTCTGGGCCTGCGTACTGTTCGCCATTCTGGGCCTGCGTACCATGTATTTTCTGCTGGCTAGCGTGGAGAAGAAGTTTTCACTGCTCAAGCATGGCCTGGCCGTCATTCTGGTATTTATCGGCACCAAGATGATGCTGATCGACTTGTTCATCCCTATCGCTATCTCTCTGGGCGTGGTAGCCAGCATTCTAGCCATCTAGCTGCTGATTAACCTGTGGGTGAATCAGCGCGCCGATCGCTAAACCGCAAATAGCTTCCTTTACGGAGGCTATTTGTGAATGACCCGCCGCACAAAATCGTGTACCATCGTTTTTTTTAATGCCTCTTTTCCCTATACTGCTCTGCGCAAACACTTTATTACAGTTTATGAAAAAGAACCCATTGCATCTTCCAGAGGTTTTCATCCTGCAACGTGCTACCACACAACCCTGTTAGGTTACGGAACGGGAATACCGTTAATTTTATGAAAAATACATATTCTGCTGTTTTCCGCTAATACATATTCTGCTGTTTTCCGCTATATAACGCGAAGCAGCCTGATAACGCGAAGCAGCCTGGTGCAGCAAATTGTTGTCGGGCTGGCTCTGGGTATCCTCCTTGCATTGTTGTCCCCTTCCTCCGCTCTTGCTGTTGGCCTGCTCGGCACACTGTTTGCTGTTGGCCTGCTCGGCACACTGTTTGTCGGAGGCTTGAAAGCCGTTGCGCCTGTATTGGTGCTGGTTCTGGCCTCTATTACCAACCATCAGCAGGGGCAAAAAACCAATATCCGCCCGATCCTGATCCTCTACGCTATCGGCACCTTTTTCGCCGCTCTGATCCTGAGTGCACAATCTACCGATATCGTGTCGCCAGCCGATTCATGCGCTGATTGTAGTGGTCAACTAATACTGGCCACCGCATTAGACTGTAAGTAGTACAGTCGCTCAGATTCCTTTGGCGTCAGACCGCTGTTATACCAGTGAGGCCGGATGGCACTGTAATAGCCCGTGATGTAGCGGATTATCGCGCTCTGAGCCTCATTGAAGCTTTGAAGCTTTTATATAGCCATTGGTCGGCACCCATTCGGTCTTCAGGCTCCGGAAGAACCGCTCCATAGGGGCGTTATCCCAGCAGTTGCCCAGCGGGCTCATACTCTGCTTTATCCGACAGCACCACAGGGCCTGCCAATACTGGCAGCTGGTATAGGGGCTACCCTGGTCGCTGTGGAGCATCACGCCTGGTGCCTACCCCCACGCCTAGTGGCCTACCCCGAAGCTCCCAGGCTATCTGCAATGCTTTGACCGTGAGTACCGAATCCGGCGACGTCGACATGGCCCAGTTCACCGGTTTACGGGCGAACATATCCAGCACCACCGCCAAATAAGCATGGCATTTACCCGTCCAGATATAGGTCACATCACCATATAGGTCACATCACCGCACCACACCTGAGCCGGCGCGGTAACCGCGAACTAGCGGTCGAGATGGTTCGGTATTTCAACGTGTTCGTTTCCGCCGCGTTTGTATTTGTGCGTCGGTACCTGGCAACTGGCGATATCCAGCTCTTTCATCAGCTTACCAGCCAGCCAGCGGCCCATTTTGACGCCAGAGCCCCTGGAGACGATAGTCGCGATGCTTCGGGCGCCGGCGGAGCCGCCGCTGGCATTCCAGGCTTCCATGACCTGGCTGCGTTTAACCACACGTTCCCCTTCGGGCTCATTAGCCGAAGCCTGCCAGTGCCTGTAGCGGCTGCAATGTACTTCAAAAGTTTGGCACAACGTCGCGACCGGATATCGCACTCTCAGCCTGTCGACTACCGTGAACCGTTGCGTTGAGTGAGTCCGACATTAAGAGAGCCGTAGCCTTTTTTAGGATTTCATCCTCCATTTCAAGACGCTGGACTTTTTTCTTCATCTCACGCAGCTCTAGCTGTTCGGGCTTCAGAGGAAGCCCGGGGGGCGTTTTCCCATGGCGCGCTAACCCAGTGGGTGATAGCCGAATGGCTGACATTAACAACCGCCTCTGAGGAAGCCCGGGGGGCGTTTTCCCATGGCGCGCTAACCCAGTGGGTGATAGCCGAATGGCTGACATTAACAACCGCCTCTGCTGCCTTAACGTAGGTATAGCCGTGGTCGACAACCAGCTTTGCTGCTTCGAGCTTAAATTCTGCTGTGAAATGTTTTGCCATTTGGTCACCTGTCGTGTTGTTGAGGTGAGCATATCACCTCCGATAAGGTGGCCAGTATCAGTAGTTCCACTACACATACCCTATTTTATTCTCATGGTGAACTCCTGACAGTGAAAAAGTATGCACATGCCATCAGGCAGTATTTTAGTTATAACACTAACGCCAAAAAGGATTTTCTATCCCGCTATTAGCGGCTTTTTTTTACCGGAATGCCGAGAATTTGCCTCTAATGTGATCAAAAAAAATACGTTAAAAAAACCAGCAGGTTTCATGCAGTGAACTGTTTACTCCAGGGCTTATGTGTATGATTGCACGTTATTTGAGAGGCAGATCACTATCCCGTGGAGAAATGGGCAGAGATTATGCGTGCAAACCTGACACTGTTTAAAAGTGACAATGTGCTTTTAAACAGCTTTAACGTTCTTATTTTGACACTACTGGGCTGCATCTTAGGTTCACATGCGCGTATGTCAGGCATCTATCTCTCTGTTCTCTGGCCAGTCAACATCTGGTTGCCGCCATGTTTTATCGCTGTCGCTACCTGAATACGCCGTATTGTATTACTGCGTTGCCTATAGCGCCATGATCGCGCAAGACAACTTGCTTTATGGCTGACAACTTGCTTTATGGCTGGGGCGTCTGCGCCTTCACCATTAATGGTGCCAACCTGGTGTTTATCTTTTTTGTGCTGGTCAAATTGTTTGTGTTGGCCAGCATGATATCGTCAGCAAGAAGCCGATATCACCACCTCATTACACCTATTTGCTTCCTGTATGAGCGCAGCTCTTTGCTGTGCGTTGGTTGGCGCGTTCGCGCAACACATGGCCTAGCAAACGCATCAGCCGTTTCAACAGGATGTGCTCAACTAGTTCAGTGATCAGTTTTATACCGCAGTACTGTTTTTACCGTTAGTTTTATACCGCAGTACTATTTTTACCGTTACTGCTGACGCTGCGCAGCGATTTCACGTTGCGCATGCCCAAAGCAGAATGGCGCAGCAGCATTCCCTTACTGTTTCTTGCGCTGTCACTGGGATTGGGTACGCTGGTTGGTCCGATTGCCATTCTGGCGTTCCCCCTGCCCGTGCTCACCTGGTGTGCTATCGTGTACCCGTTGTGGGCGATACGCCTGATTACCTTGTGCACGGGTATTGTTGAACTGATCGCAACAGCGCTTCATGTTCAGGGGATTTATGACATGTTCAAGGGATTTATGACCATCAGGATGCCCTGTTTATGCAGGCGATCACCATCGCCCGTATCAGTATCGTCGCCATCATCTTTAGCCCGTTGCTGATGGCCATGAACGCTAAAACCATCCGCCAGCCAATCAGCGCTTGTTGATGCAGGCCAGCCACGATCTCCTCACTCACCTGCTTTCGCGCTATGGCTTTAACGATGCGTTAAATCGTTACGGGAAAATACTCTGTTATCGCCAAGCGGCCATCAATGTGATGCTGGTTGATATCGATCACTTGAAAACCATCAACGACAGTTACGGACACGATAACGGTGACTATGTTTTGAAACACGTCGCGAATCTGATTAAGCAATCCATCCCTGAGCCGGGCTTGGTGAGCCGCATCGGTGAAGAAGAGTTTGCGGCAGTGTGTTTTGATTTCTCTGAGCAGGACTTTTTTGCATTAGCAGAACACTTGCGCATGCAAATTCATGACACACCCTGCATCATTATGGCTCACCGGCATCCGTTGTCGTGAGTATGGGTATTGCCTATGCGCCTTCTTCAGCGATAGACCTGACGTAACATGTGCACCAACTCTTTGCTGCCGCCGATAAAAATTTGTATATCGCCAAACGGGAAGGCCACAACCGGACGGTACAGTAAGCGACTATTTCGAGCACTGACTGCTTTTATTTCGAGCACTGACTGCTTTTGTGGGATAGACACTACGTGCACTGATACCGGCTAAGGCAACCTGTCTCATTGTACTTTCACCGTCATCAGACGCAGGGGAAGCAAAACGCAGCGATTACATTAATAGAAGCCAAGCAGTTTCCGCCACAGTAAGCCCACGCTGAAGGTCAGTACTACGTTAAAGGTAACCACCGCCGCATTAATTTTATAAAAGCGCGGTCGAGTGAAATAGCCCTTAGCGAAATAAATAGGCCCCGGCCCGCCGCCATATTCGGTATTGCCCCACATCATTCGGTATTGCCCCATATCAGGTTACTGAAAATCCTGAAGCAGATGGCAACCATCATCGGTGGTTCCCCTGCGGCGATGGCCGTGGCAGCAAAAGGCACATAAAAGGCAGCGACATGTCCGGAAGCCATGGCAAACAGGTAATGCACATAGATAAAGCACGCCCAGCAGCACATAGATAAAGCACGCCCAGCAGCACAAAGGTTTCCATGGTACCAAACCAGTGGATCAAGCTACCCAGCAAGCCCGCCATCCATTTGATGAATCCCAGATCGGAAAGCCCGGTAGCCATACTGATGATAACGCTGAACCAGATAACCGTATCCCAGGCTGCATGATCTTTCAGCAGGGCTTTCCAATCAACGGCACCGACGGCAAACAGATACACCGCAAGCCCTAATCCTACGGATGTAGCGGACAGGCCGGTGATCAGGCTGGTTCCTCACCCCTCCAATGCCAGGTGATCAGGCTGGTTCCTCACCCCTCCAATGCCAATAGAAAACCAAACGCCACTTTCTTTTCCGTTGTGGTCATGGGGCCTAACTGAGATAACGCCTCACGTCCCATCACTTTCGCTTCCGGAGTGCGTTTCAGTTCAGGGTTCACCAGCTTGTACACCAATAATGGCATCAAACAAAAGCAGACCAGAGCGGGTACCACAGCGGAAATAAACCATCCGCTCCAGGTTATTTCAACACCAAGCGAGCTTTTTGCTAGACTACTCACTAAGTGATTCGCAGCTATACCGATCAGGAAAATGGCACCGGTAATCGGGGTAAACTGAAAGCAGACCATAGTCAGGAAATCCCCAATCTTTTTACCGCTTTCATCCGGCGCAGATCCTAATACGGTATTAATAAAACGCGCGATGGGGAAGATGATGCCCCTGAACGGACGGTAACTGAGGGCATCGCGGGGGCCATGATCAAATCAGATATGCCCAGTGAATAGGCAATACTCAGGATGCTTCCGCCAAATAAAGAAAGCATTTTATAAGCGATACGCTTATCCAGTCCTGAAGTGACACATCCCCAGAGACAGGATATAAGCGCAGAAAATCAACCACACCGTGCCGCTGGCAAAATCAGACAGCGCTTTTGCTTCGATAAGAGTTTGGGTAAAGATGGCCACGCAAAGTGCGATCAGCATTACCGCCCCCGAGGGCAATAGCTGCGATGGTAGCAGCAAAAATGGCGAAATATTCCATGCCTGGGGAGAAAGGTTGGCAGGTACGGGAGCAAGCCAGATAGCGATGCCAATGCGATGGGCACCACCACAGCGAACACCTTTTTCTCTGTGGATGAATTCGATGACATGATCATCTCCTCATACGTAGAGCGGGTGAACACCGGGCATTACGACCGGCTGGCAGAGCTTTTCAGCACCTGATCGACCATTTCTGGTGCCATTCCCAGATAATTGGTCGGATCGGTTAAACGCTCGATCAGTTCCGGTCCAAACGGTCGGCATCGCATTGAGCACATCCACCAGTCGGCCGCCTTTCTCATTCACGATGCGACAAGCATCGTAGACGATGATGCGACAAGCATCGTAGACGATATCGTGCGCATCCTGCCGACCAATATAACATAGCATCCTGCCGACCAATATAACATAGCATCCTGCCGACCAATATAACATAAGGTGCCAGCCCCATCATCACCGCTTCCGAGACGATAAGTCCCTTGGTCATATCGAGATTACGTGCCATCGTCTGTTCGTCCACGATCAGACCGCTGAGCATAAAGTTGGCATGATGCAGCGCACCGGCGGAGAGAATGAAGCTTTCAGGAATGGCGATCCATTCTGCATGCCACTGCCCAGTGGCACGTTCGAGATCCCGTACCATAGCATAGCATCTAACATCAAACCGGCTTGCTGTCGCACACCTTTGGCATATGCCAGCATCAATTTTCTTGAAATAGGATTGCGCTTTTGCGGCAGGGTGCATGCTGGCAGCATGCACCCTTCACAGCTGGCAGCATGCCCCTTCACAAAGGGTTCATATAGTTCGCCAAACTCATTGGATGCCATCAACATCACATCATAGGCAATCTTGCCCAGCGACCCGGTCATCAGCGCCAACAGATTAACCGCTTCGGCAAACCCATCGCGCGCCACATGCCAGGTAGAGTAAGGCACCACTAGCCCCAACTCTTCCATCAATGCTTTCTGAACGTCCAACCCTTTATCACCCAGAGAGGCCAAGGTTCCGGCGGCACCGGCAAATTCACCGACCAGAATGCGAGGACGCGCCGGCTCCAAACGCTCCTGATGACGATCGAACATATCAAGCCAGATAGCCGCTTTATAGCCGAAGGTCATTGGCAAAGCCTGCTGCAAATGGGTACGCCCTGCCATCGGCGTAGTGAGATAACGCTGCGCCAGGCCAGCAAGCGTCCCGTGCAATATCTTGATTTCCTACTCAATCAGCTCAAAAGCATCACGGATTTGCAAAACCACAGCAGTGTCCATAATGTCATGAGTGGTTGCCCCCCAATGAACAAACCTACCGGACTCACCTTCCTGTTTGGAGATTTGATGCACCAGCGGCAAAATCGGGTAGCCGACAATTTCAGTTTCATGACGCAGTAGATTAAAATCCAGCGTATCGGCATTGCAGCGCTGGACAATTTCTTGCGCCGCCAACTCAGGAATGATGCCACAGCGCGCCTGCGCTTTGGCAAGCGCTATCTTAACAATGACATATTTTCTAATCAGCTCGTAGTCGTCAAAAACGGCGCGCATTGCTGGCGTGCCAAATGCATCACGAAACAGTACGGAATCAAGCACATTCGAAGCCATAAAAGCATCCTGAAATGAGAGTAAGAGTGATAAACTGTGCCTGTAATGCCGTAATGGGGTTCCCCGTAAGCCAATACTGTTAAGAGGCATGACAGGCGCATCTGGTACTCACCTATCTGTACTATTGTTTACGTACAAGCGCAGTTAAATGTACGAACAAATTTAAATATACTGATATTGTGAATGTACAGACAAGATATAATGTACTGACATGTACGGACATTAAAGCAAAAGCGTTTTAGCTCAGCTTTGCTGTATTGATCAGCTATATTAGCTATGTGGGAAAAAAACCGTTGCCTATGAAAGAATCGTTGTATCGGCGCATTGCGCGTGAACTTGCACAGCAAATCTTCTCCGGACAATACCCGGTGGGCTCCCTGTTACCGACGGAAATGGCGCTGTGCGAGCACTATCAGGTCAGCCGACCACACCATACGAGAAGCATCACGCGACCTGACCAAGCAGAGATTGATTACGCGACGCAAGGGGTCAGGCACACAAGTGGCTGACAAAGCGCAGCATAAAGGGCTAAACCAGCCGCTGGCTTGTCTGGAAGATCTGTTTTTTCTGGCGAAAAACAATCCGCGCGTCGTGAAAAGGATTCAATCCGCGCGTCGTGAAAAGGATTGATGAAGTGGTTGCTGACTATGACTTGGCACAGACTATCGGCTGTGAGCCGGGATCTCGCTGGCTACACGTTGCTAGCATTCGGGAAGACAGAGAAAACAAAGACGCCCCCATATGCTGGACGGACAGCTATGCCAGCGCCACCTTCACCAAAGTGCACCAATTGGTGCGCAGCGATCCCTTTGCGCTGATCAGCGATCTGATCGAAACCTACTACGGCATTCAAAGTGAGGAGGTGCGGCAGACCATCTCTGCGGTCACCGTGTCAGCGAAAATTGCCAAGGTGCTGGGCGTTAAGTCAGGATCGCCCGCACTGAAGATTGTACGCTGTTATCTGGATAGCGATGGCAATACATTTGAAACCATGATTTCGGTGCACCCTGCCGATCGCTATGCGTGTTCTATCGTACTGACGCAGGCAAAAGGCTGAGAGCCCCGCGTTTCCTGATGAAACGGATATGAATTACTCACACGTTGCAGATACGTTTAGAATTCAGCCGCTAGATACGTTAGAATTCAACCGCTAGTTAAGTTAGTAGAATTCAGTACGTAACCGTAACGTATACGTAACGTAGAGTAAACGTAGAGTAGAGTAAACGTAGAATAGATACGTTACGTAACGTAGAATGTAGAATAGATACGTGAGTAGATAGATACGTAGATACGTTACGTAGAGTAGATAGATACGTTGTTACGATAGATACGTTAGGTAGATACGTTAGTTAGAATTCAGTTATGTTAGAATTCTTAAGATACGTTAGAATTCAGCCGCTAGCTATAAGCTAATAGCCGCTATAAGCTCGTATAAGCTAACTATACTATAAGTTAATTTATAACTATAACTATAAGCTAAGTTATAATTAACTATAAGCTAAGTTATAAGCTAAGTTTAGCCGCTATAAGCTAAGTTTAGAATTCAGCCGCTATAAGTAAGCTATCTATAGTAAGCTATAATTAAGCTATAATAAAAAATAAATAAATACACTATAAGCTATAAATACACTATAAGCTATAATAATATAAGCTATAATAATAATATAAGCTATAAAAATACACTATAAGCTATAATAAATACGCACAGTCAGTATTGTGGCTATAATACACGCACAGTATTGTGGACTGCTATAACAGCAGTATTGTGGACCGCGTATAATACGCACAGTATTGCGGAGGCGTATAATACGCACAGTATTGCGGAGAGATTTTTGGACAGTAAAAGATATACGTTGTGAAAACATCGATCATGAAAGCATTGTGTAAGCACTGAGTGTAAGCACTGATCGTAAAAACAACAGCATTATCTCTCCGGCAAACAGACACACCTAATGTGCGTAGCTTGCCGGTAACGGTGGGCGATGCAATCATCATTTCGATCACGACTGCATCTCTGTTAAACGTTTATCCATAACGGCAGATATGAAAAGCCGTATAAACAGGAAGCATCAGGATGCATCTCTACACTTACGCACTCTTCCCTCCCGGCCATCAGCGCCTTTATATCCAGTAATCACTTGCTTTCAGGCAGCGGTGAAGGCGTTATAACAGTCCCCCCACTACCTTAACGCCAAGCGATCATACTGAATACACGCCCGGTTTCTCTGGATATTCCTGCTATCCTGGCGTTCCGGCATCACTACGTTCACGTTATCACTTCTAAGGGTTGGTTAAGGAGCCGAAATGGACGATCACCCCAGTCAGCAATCTACAACGCGTCGCAAAGGACGACAGGCTAACTCGTTTGCTTCTCCATCCTCTCTGCCACGCATAACAATTAGTCCGTTTGCACATTATGCCCTTGAAGGACGGCTTCTCAACGTCTTTAAAAAGACGTCCTAAAAGCGCTGTGCCTAAAAATGAGTAACGGTTATGACTCAGATGTTAGAAAACTTGCCCGTTCGCCGTCAGCAGTCGGTAAAAAAAAGCTACCTTATTGAAGATGAAGCGACAAAAAGCCTTGATAGCACCCTGACCTCGCTTTCTACCAACCTGGACGGTTTGGTTGAGGCAGAGGCAAAAGAGCGCTTACTTGAAAATGGCCCCAACCAGGTGGAGCAAGAGAAAGCGCCTCCCGCGTTGACACAGCTCATCAGCGCCTTTAATAACCCCTTTATTTTTATTTTACTGGCGTTGGCCGCCATCGGTATGTTTACCGATTATTGGCTGCCCTTGCAGCGCGGAGAAGAGACCGACTTAACGGGCACCATCATCATTCTGGTCATGGTAACGCTGAGCGGTCTGCTGCGTTTCTGGCAAGAGTTTCGCACCAATCAGGCAGCAGAAGCGTTGAAATCTCTTGTACGCACCACCGCCACCGTACTGCGCCGCGCCCATCCCAATGCTCGCTCGGAATGCCATGAGATCTCGCTGCAAGCGTTAGTGCCTGGCGATATCATTTTACTTTCGGTAGGTGACATGGTGCCCGCAGATGTAAAACTGGTTGAATCGCGCGATCTGTTTATCAGCCAGGCAGTTCTCACCGGTGAATCCCTTCCCGTAGAGAAATATGACACCTCAGCCCATGTGGCAGAGAAATCCTGTAAGACGCCTATCAATCAGGAGGGGGTATCTCTGCTGGAAATAGGCAATATCTGCCTGATGGGCACCAATGTCTCCAGCGGCATCGCCAAAGCCATTGTCGTGGCTACCGGTAATCAGACCTACTTTGGCTCGTTGGCTAAATCCATCATAGGTACCCGTGCGCAAACGTCGTTCGATCGCGGTGTCAACAGCGTAAGCCGTTTGTTGATCCGCTTTATGCTGGTGATGGTGCCTGTAGTATTGCTGATTAACGGTTTTACCAAAGGTGACTGGACCGAAGCAGCGCTTTTCGCGTTGGCCGTCGCGGTTGGTCTAACGCCAGAAATGTTGCCAATGATTGTCACTGCCAACCTGGCGAAAGGGGCAATCAGAATGTCGCGCAGCAAAGTAGTCGTCAATCATCTGAACGCCATCCAAAACTTTGGCGCCATGGATGTGCTCTGCACCGACAAAACCGGGACATTGACGCAGGATCGTATCATCCTCGAACACCATCTGTGCGTCAACGGTAAAGAGAGCGAGCAGGTGCTGAAACTGGCCTGGTTGAACAGCTTTCATCAAAGCGGGATGAAAAACCTGATGGACAAGGCCATCATCCGCTTCGGCAAGGAAAAGCCGAACATTGCGGCGCTGACCCAACATGACAAAATCGATGAGCTGCCCTTTGATTTTATTCGCCGCCGCCTGTCCATTTTACTCAACAGCGGAAACCAGCAGTACCAGTTGATCTGTAAGGGCGCGGTAGAAGAGATGCTCGCCATTGCGACTCATATCGACGATAACGGTGAAAAGCATCCACTGGATGATGCGCGTCGTAGCGCGCTGCTTGCACTGGCCAAGCGTTATAACCAGCAGGGTTTTCGTGTATTGATGATAGGAACGCGTGAATTTGGTGCCAGCGATTACCACTTCCCACTCACCGAAGCCGATGAGCGGGACATGGTAATCCATGGCCTATTGACCTTCCTCGATCCTCCGAAACCCTCATCGGCTTGCGCGATCACCGCGCTGCGAGAAAACGGTGTGCAGGTCAAAGTGCTCACGGGTGACAACCCGGTGGTATCCAGCAAAGTGGGCAAAGATGTTGGGCTTGATGCAGACCAGCCACTGCTTGGTGCGGATATTGATAAAATGGATGATGCCACGCTAGCGCGCGAAGTGGAGCAACGTACACTGTTTGCCAAGCTGACACCGATGCAAAAATCGCGCGTACTAAAAACGTTGCAACGCAACGGTCATACTGTCGGCTTTTTGGGGGATGGTATCAACGATGCTCCGGCATTACGTGATGCTGACATCGGTATTTCGGTGGATACCGCAGCGGATATCGCCAAAGAGTCAGCAGAAATTATTCTGCTGGAAAAAGACCTGATGGTACTGGAACAAGGGATGATCACCGGACGTGAGACATTCGGCAATATCATCAAATACCTGAACATGACCGCCAGTTCCAACTTCGGTAACGTGTTTTCCGTGTTGGTTGCCAGCGCCTTTATTCCCTTTTTACCGATGCTGGCCATTCATCTGCTGCTGCAAAACCTGATGTACGATATCTCCCAGCTTAGCCTGCCGTGGGACAAAATGGATGAGTCGTTCTTACAACGCCCGCGCAAATGGGATGCAAAGAACATTGGTCGCTTTATGCTATGGATTGGACCAACCTCTTCGTTGTTCGACATTATGACCTTTGCCGTGATGTGGTATGTGTTCGCTGCTAACAGCGTCGAGCATCAGGCATTATTTCAGTCAGGCTGGTTTGTTGAAGGGCTGTTGTCGCAAACGCTGGTAGTACATATGTTGCGCACGCAGAAAATTCCTTTTATTCAAAGCACTGCAGCGCTACCGGTGATGCTGACCACCACATTGATCATGGCAATTGGGATCTATATTCCGTTCTCACCGCTAGGGGCGTATATCGGTTTAACGCCGCTGCCGTGGGAATATTTCCCCTGGCTGATCGGCACCTTGCTGAGCTACTGCCTGCTCACTCAGGTGATGAAACGCATCTATATCCGACGTTTCAGTCAGTGGTTCTAAGCTGAACAGACGGTCACTCACGCAATATTGCGCGTCTTTTGCCTTGCGGCGTGAGTCATCTTAATCGTAGAGTTTCTCTTCATCACCGCGCGCTGGCATTCGGCTGGCGCGCAATCGTTTAATAGAGGCATTAAGCTAATAGAGGCATTAAGCGCCATCGTGCAATGCAGCAAAATATTGCTGGCAGGACGCAGTGGTGATGCCAGATGCTGCTGCAATAACCTGATCGCCTCTTCTTACCAATTCATCACGCGGCACATGCAGCGAGGTCAGAGGAATATCATGCAACGTCAACAGGTTAAAACCATCAATGCTCATGATGGAGATATCCTGCGGTACGTGAATCCCCCATGTTGCAGCGCATTCATTGCCCCTAACGCCATAAAATCGCCGCCGGCCAAAATAGCGGTTGGGCGCTGATCGTTCGGGCACTATGCGGGAAATTCCGTCAATGCGCGTTCACTTTCCGCAGCGCTAAAACCGTTTGTCAGCAGCAGATGACGTAGCTCGTAAAAAGGAAGATTATGGGCGTTAAGCGCTTCATGGATCCCTTGTAAACGCCATTCCATGGTATAGCGCCGCTAGCAGACCAGATTGAGAATGCTATGGAGCCCTTGCTCAATCAAATAGTGCATCGCCACTTCGCCAATCAAGCGGTGATCCGGCGAGACGCTAGGTAAACGCATCTTTTTGTCATAGCTGTTAAGCTGTTAATCAGGATACAGGGTTTATCCAAATCCGCTGCCAGGGCGTGAATATAGGCATCATCTATCCCAATTAGCAGGGCTGCTTCCGTAAGGGGATCGTTCATTTTTTCCAGAAACAGGGCTGTTTTCTTCCAGGCCACAGTAGCGTAAACGCACCTCATGGGGGATCGTGTATTCAATGAGTTGATACAGCATCAAACCTAATACTCGCATTCGATGTAAGTGCCGATGAGCCTATCGTGCATTTCCGATGATGTTGAATACCCCAACTCTTACGATTGAGGCGTTTCAATCGGTTGCGCAGCGTCAGATTTTCACGCTCAACACTCTGTGTATACAGTTTGCCAACAATGTGTTGTGCTTTTGGAAGTTCGTCGTTGTAAGCCCTGTAGCCATCAGTGCACCAAAATGCCACTCTGAACCCCGAGAACAGTCTAAGCAACTTACGCAGCGTTTTCTTGCTTAGAGAGCCAAATGCATGAGCGATAATCCGCTTCAAACGCGGCTCCCATGTATACCACCGCCAGCGCTGTCTTTTTTGTTGCCAACAAATAACCACATCTCATCCACTTCGCAAATCAGTTGAATTTGCAGGTTATCCAGTGGCAGTGTTGTTACATTCCGCGGCGAGCATTTTTTAAAGTACGCACGACGGCATTGATACTAATATGTAACGCCCGAGTAGTGTCACGAATATCCGCATTATCCATTGCCAAGTCAATGAGTTGTTTGTCATGCCCGGTTGGCAGGCACGATAGAAATAATCGAGCTGGAAGGTGCGTTTACATGAATGACAACGGTAACTCTGATGGTCACTTTTGCCATAACCGTGTTTTTTACAGAGGCTGTCTGTTCACAAAACGGGCATCTTACATCAACGTTAGCCACTGTATCTCCACATCTAAAACTGGAGAGTTTACACTGTAATCAACTCATTAAATACTTGACCTGATATTGACTCTTTGCAACGTTTTTTAGAAAGACCATTA
This sequence comes from Symbiopectobacterium sp., assembly GCA_051710525.1. Taxonomy (GTDB): domain Bacteria; phylum Pseudomonadota; class Gammaproteobacteria; order Enterobacterales; family Enterobacteriaceae; genus Symbiopectobacterium. The sequence goes on from JBPESR010000006.1 coordinate 49,392, forward strand.
ACACCTGTAGATATTGACTCGATAAAAGAATACACAGCTGATGGAATGTTAAATCGATTGGTTTCCGATATTTACCACCACAACAGCCCTCAACAAAGCAATATATTTAATTAACCACATACTTTTCCACCTCTCATTAATAATGAGAACAACATTCGACTCTTACCTATGGTATGGCTACAATGCTATTTATAATAATGGCTCCAGCATATACTGAATGGAGTGGTATAGTTATCATTCTACATAAATTATATCATATCCTCAACCAACTTGGAGAAAATGCTTACTTACATCCCATGGTCAAAGAATATCTTTTATCTTGGAAAAACTATTTTTCCTGAGATAAAATAAAAAAATAAAACTAAAATATAAGAGCATAAAATATAAAACAAACAAAATGCTCCAAACCACTGTCATTAATAAATTAACAAAAGACGATTTAGAAAATCCTATTATTATATATCCAGAAATAGTATCAGGAAACCCATTAAAGCTAAAAATGTAGTCAGATGGTTCTTACACATCCGGGTTATCAACCAGGAAACGTAAATTATTTCTCTCGCGAACTGTATTTCTCATACGGTGCATTTAGCAAAGATTTTAAGCTAAATGGTTCCAACACATTTGACACAGGACTTCATGTATTTCATTAGATAAATGATATTTATAATAAGATTAGTGCATCTATAATAAGATTAGTGCATCTAAAGAACGAACAGGTAGCATATTGCATTAGAAAGGTCAAGGAAGAAAGATAATCCATGACCTATCCGATTCAATTCTTATCGACGAAAAAAAACATAAAGAAGTAGTTGAAATATTTAAGAGTGTAAAGTATTTTATCTGTTATGTTATATATAACAGATATTTGTTGTTTGCCATAATGTGTGGCTGTATTCCGATTGTTGTTTCTGATGAAAAATTTATCAATAACGGAATGGCAGTCTGCTCATAAGATGCGATTAGGTATTGCATATGAATTTGAGCAAATTGAAGAGGTGACAAGAACCGTAAAGCCGCATTAGATTTAATGTTATTTAATGTTTAAAAAAGAAAATGAATCAATTATTAACGTCAAAAAAATTTATAATTAAATCGAAAGATTATTTCTCCATAGAAAAATTCTCACTTGCTTCATAAAACACATGGTCTATAAAATTAAAAAACCCTTCAATATTAGTTACTACACAGATGACGAATTACGTTCATTTAGTTTTAAACATTTAGGTAAAAATGTTCAGGTAGCTCAAAGCTGTAACCTTATAGGATTAGAAAATATTTCTTTAGGCAACAATGTTAGAATTGATGGATTCACAACCATTGTTGCATCAGGAGCCGGATTCTTAAATATAGGCTCCTATGTGCAAATTGGCGTATACACGTTTCTTTCTGCGGGGCCGGAATAATCATCAAAGATTTTTGTGGCCTTTCATAAGGTGTTAAAATTTACAGTAAGTCTGATGACTACTCAGGGAAAAAAGCTGACTAATCCAACAATAAGTGAGGAGTACACTGGTGTGATAACAGCTGCAGTTACCCTCGAGAAACATGTTATCATCGGCTCAGGCACTGTTGTTCTTCCTAATATAACACTAGAAGATGGAGTATCCGTCGGAGCACAGTCTCTCGTCACCAAAGATTTAAATGAGTGGGGAATATACTTTGTTTGTCCAGCAAAAAAATTAGAGATAGAGAAAATAACTCCTTATACTCGAAAAAATTTTTAGCGAGTCAGGAAATTAAACAAAAAAATTAATAGCCAGTGCCATAGTCATTCCTTAATAAAAAAGCTAAAATAGCTTCAGCGAAAACTCTAAAATAGCCAACACCAATGCTGCAAACCCTTTACACCATCTTGCTTTACCTCATTCAACCATTAATCAGGCTCCGCCTGTGGCTAAGAGGACGCAAAGCGCCTGCCTACCGTCGCCGCTGTAGTGAACGCTATGGATTCTGTGCGAAAAAGGTCAAACCCAACGGTATCATGCTGCATTCGGTCTCGGTTGGCGAAACATTGGCAGCCATTCCCTTGGTCAGAGCACTTCGCCACCGTTACCCTTCGTTGCCGATTACAGTAACCACCATGACTCCGACCGGTTCAGAGCGTGTACGGTCTGCCTTCGGCAATGATGTCTACCACGTTTATCTCCCCTACGATCTTCCTTTTGCCCTTAAGCGCTTCTTTGATCAGGTGAACCCAAAACTGGTGATTATCATGGAGACCGAACTGTGGCCAAATCTCATCACTGAACTTCACCGCCGTAATATTCCGTTGGTTATTGCCAACGCACGGCTTTCTGAACGCTCAGCGGCACGCTACAAAAAAATTGGCTCTCTGACTCGTAGCATTCTGCGCCGCACCACCTTGATAGCCGCTCAAAATCAAGAGGATGGTGAGCGCTTTATCGATCTCGGTTTACAGCGCTCACACTTAGCAGTTACTGGCAGTCTGAAATTTGATATTTCTGTCACACCGGAATTAGCAGCGAGAGCCGTGGCGCTAAGGCGTCAATGGGCATCTCGACGCCCTGTGTGGATTGCAACCAGCACTCATGAAGGTGAAGAAGCGATTATTTTGGCCGCGCACCGTGAATTGCTGAACCGATTTCCCGATTTGCTGTTGATTCTGGTACCTCGCCACCCTGAGCGTTTCCCGATAACTCAATCAATTACCCAGAGTCTGGGTTTTAGTTACACCCTGCGCAGCAGTGGAGAAGTCCCGGCGACTGATACCCAAATAGTGATTGGCGATACCATGGGCGAACTGATGATGCTGTATGGCATCGCTGACATTGCTTTTGTCGGTGGAAGCCTGGTGGAACGGGGAGGGCATAATCCTTTGGAGCCTGCTGCACATTCCATCCCGGTATTGATGGGTCCGCACACCTTTAACTTCAAAGATATTTGCCTTAAATTGTCAGAAGCAGGCGGTTTTATCACCGTTAAAGATGCTGACAGTATTGTCAAAGAAGTGAACAGCCTGCTGACGGATGAAGATTACCGGCTCTATTATGGGCGACACGCTGTAGAAGTGCTGCGCCAGAATCAGGGAGCGCTTCAGCGCTTGCTCACACTGCTGGAGCCCTATCTTCCACCACGTGCCAACTCATCTATCTGACCCTCTGGTGTTAAGGATTCCCATGGCGACCAAAGCAATCTACCCAGGTACCTTAGATCCATTAACCAATGGACATCTGGATCTGCTCACCCGCGCTTCACGTCTGTTCGATCATCTCGTGTTAGCCATTGCCGACAGTCCCAGTAAAAATACGATGTTCAGTTTGGACGAGCGTGTCGCATTAGCACGGCAGGCAACGCAACATTTGACGAATGTTGAGGTTGTGGGATTTTCCGATCTTATGGTGCATTTCGCCCAACAGCAGCAAGCGAATGTGTTAATTCGCGGGCTGCGAGCTGTATCCGACTTTGAATATGAGCTTCAGTTGGCAAAAATGAATACTCACTTAATGCCAACCTTGGAGAGCGTGTTTCTGATGCCATCGGAAGAATGGTCATTTATCTCTTCCTCTCTGGTCAAAGAGGTTGCACGACACGGTGGAGATGTCTCACACTTTCTTCCCAATGCGATTGGCTCGGCGCTTAAGCAAAAACTGGCGCAGGGTAAGTAAGATATAACCCGGTGGGTAGATAGGCCTCCTCCACCGGAAAATCGCGATGCGATTAACGCGCCAATGTGGGTCAAGTAATCAACTCATTGAATACTTGACCCCAATGTGCCGCATAGATAACGGAACTACCACAATGGACGCCACCATGTATTTAGCGGGGGCAATGTCGCTAGCATTATGTTGTTACGGTATTTAATTACCCAGGTAAAGTTGAGGAAAATACGGCTCTGCCCATACTCATAACCGAACAAGCTGCACTCTTGCTTTTTACGCTTATCAATCGGCGTATTGGCGGAAAGATCGCGCTGTAACGTATGGTAACTCTCTTCCCGGTCCACTTCCCGTTCAAAACATCGGATGCTCTTCGGCAAATAATAATGTTGGCGCTATCCTTGGTATTTTTTGGTATTTAACGAAACGGAAATCTTCTGAGCCATAATTTCCGGCAAACTCCTCGTCATAGCCAAAGAAACGCATGCATAAAGCGCACACGCGACATAAAGAACGTGTTCGGATGGCCATAATACCTGTCGCCAACGTTACACACTTACACTTTTCCGCGTTTTTTGACGCTGTTTTCACGGCTTTCCCGATAGATTTTATAAAAGGCTTTCCCGATAGATTTTATAAAAATTGCGGCCGGGGTTATAACAATTGATCAAATAGCGGAATGAGGATTCCGGCAATTCGTGGTTTTTATCGGTGATAAAAATTTTGTCAGACTTGGCATAAGTCACGCCTAAATTGAGCGAGCCAGCCTGATTCCATGGAATATATTCATTAATACGCAGCCAGGTGATATTCAGGTCGAAAGTGCCAATGTCGTACTTAATCGGTGAACCGTCATCAACAATAACGAACTCTACCGCAGTTCTGATATCTTCCTGCGGCTGCTCATACAGCCGCAGCAACGAAAATACGGAATCCATATTGTACTGATTGCAGTAAAAGTGCGTAACGTAGGTTAACTTTATATGCTGCTTATCAAGCGGATGCCGTGCGGCAGCATAGTACTCGTGGTTAACCGATAAAATCCTAAGTTTTGTAATCTCGTTAATGCTTTTCCAGATTCGCCCTTCAAACGGCAGTCTAGAGTTATTTATCCAGCATCATTTCTGGCAGCAACAACAATAAAATGTACTACGCTGTCCATGTTTTTTCGTTAACAACGGCGTTCCGCATACACGGCAAAGCTCCCCTGCCCGACCATAAACCTGCAATTCCTGCGCAAAATACCCCGGCTTACCATCTTTCTGTAAGAAATCCCTTAACGTCGTGCCGCCTTGCTCAATCGAGCGCTGTAGCACCTGCTTTATCAACTGAACGAAACGAGCAGATTCTGATTCGCTCAGCGAGCCTGCTGCACGATCGGGATGAATACCCGCCATAAACAGGGATTCGTTGGCATAAATGTTTCCTACGCCGACCACCACCTTGTTATCCATCACCCACTGCTTAATAGCCGTGTGCTTACCGCGCGAACGTTGATAGAGATAGTCGGGAGAGAATGCCTCACTCAAAGGTTCCGGGCCAAAGTGCGCAAGTACGCTGCTTGTTTCAAGGTCCGTCGTCCACAGCCAGGCACCAAAACGTCGGGGATCGGTATAACGCAACACATGGCCGTTGTCCATGACCATATCCACATGATCGTGTTTATCAGGAGGGAGATACTCCGGCAGAATGCGCAAGCTGCCAGACATGCCCAAATGCACAATAATCCAGCCGCCTGGTAGCGCAAACAGCAGGTATTTTGCCCGACGCGCTATGCTCAAAATAGGCTGGTCACTCAACGCAAGGATCTCGCTTGACACCGGCCAACGTAAGCGGGAATTACGCACGTCAACGTGCAAGATGGTGTGTCCGACAAGATAGGGTGATATCCCGCGGCGGCTCGTTTCAACCTCTGGTAGTTCCGGCATTTTCTCCTCCTTAATTACTCCCGCGGCTAACGTAGCATAAAAAACCAGGCCAAGGCCGGGTTTTTTATAAGTCCACTAAAACTACTTGATTTTAGCTTCTTTATAGATAACATGTTGACGGACAACCGGATCGAATTTCTTCAGTTCCAGTTTTTCTGGCTTAGTGCGCTTGTTCTTCGTCGTCGTGTAGTAATGACCAGTACCGGCAGAAGAAACCAGCTTGATCTTCTCGCGAACATCTTTAGCCATGATTCAGTTCCTTAGTACTTTTCACCACGGGTACGCAGATCCGCCAGGACCACTTCGATACCCTTCTTATCGATAACACGCATACCTTTAGCAGATACGCGCAGCGTTACAAAGCGTTTTTCGCCTTCAACCCAGAAACGATGGGAATGCAGGTTCGGCAAAAAACAGCGTTTGGTCGCATTCAGTGCGTGGGAACGGTTATTACCGGTCATCGGACGCTTGCCAGTAACTTGGCAGACTCGGGACATCTCTATTCTCCAAAAATCAAATCAGCTCGAGCTTCGTAGAGGATGTTGGCTGCCTCGTCAGACTTAAGAGCCCATCTCAGCAGCTTTACAAGTAAAGATACTATCATCATGCTAAACCTACCTCATCATGCTAAACCTACCGAGATAGGCTCTTAACGCCATATCCAAGATTCTCAAAGGTGGCGCAGTATACGCTCTAGCGAGGATGTGCTCAAGTTCCGAGCAGCGAAAGATCTCTAAGGATCGCGGAAAATATGCTAAATCCAGCATCGCTCGGCAAATGATACGTACTTACCACACCTCATTACCAGGTGATCGAGGACGAGAATATCCATCAATGCACATGCCTGAATAATATAATAATACGTGTCGTTATCATTCGATCGGCGCTTCTCGGCTCGGCATCCCCGGAATGGTGATTATGCGCCAGAATGAGCGCAGCCGCATTGGTTTTTAACGCTTCACGCACAATTCCTCTCGGGTGTACCTCACCGCAGGCGATTGAGCCTGTAAACATCTCTTGATGTCGAATCACGCGGTGCTGATTGTCAAGAAACAGCACGGTAAAAATCTCTCGCGTTTGATGTTCCAACGCTGATTGCAGGTACTGTAGGGTCAGATCGGGATTGAGCATCGCTTTTTCCTTCACCAAGCACGTGGCGTACAGTAGCCGTGCTAGCTCCGCTACCGCCTGAAATTGCACAAATTTAATCACACCCATCCCTTTCACGGCGCAAAATGTTTGTTGCTCGGCCACATGGTAAAGGGAGCCAAAATGATGCAGCAGTTGCTCCGACAATGCCATCACATGAACCCCCGGCAACCCAGTGCGCAGAAAGATAGCCAACAGCTCCACATCCGTAAGCACTTCGGCCCCCGAGGTAATAAGCTTTTCACACGGAGCCTGATCGTCAATCCACACCGTTGTGCCTCCTTTCCATCGTTGCCCTATCATGGCAGGCTCACGGTAGCGCGGCGAGAACGCAAGCGAACCCCTACATAACCGCACGCAAGCCCCCCTGCAACAAAGCCTCATGAACATAGACAAACGCGAGCAAGATTCCGCTCATTCGGCAAGGTTATGATAAAATGTTTCCTCTTAGGCGTTAATCGGATAAAGATGATGACGAGATTTTCCAATCAGCCCGGGCTATCGGGTAAAAAAATCGTGCTCGGCATCAGCGGCGGTATTGCCGTTTACAAATGCCCAGAAATTGTCAGGTGTCTACGCGATCGCGGCGTAGAAGTCCGCGTGGTAATGACACCTGCCGCGAAGGCATTTATTACACCGCTCACGCTTCAGGCGGTTTCAGGATACCCAGTATTAGACGATCTGCTCGATCCTGCCGCCGAAGCGTCGATGGGGCACATTGAGCTGGGAAAATGGGCTGACCTGGTTATTCTTGCGCCCGCAACGGCGGATGTGATCGCCCGTTTAGCCGCTGGCATGGCTAACGACCTGCTTACCACGCTTTGTCTGGCAACGGCTGCCCCCGTCGCTATTGCACCTTCCATGAATCAGCAGATGTATCGCGCAACGCCAACACAGGATAATCTTGCCACGTTGGCACGGCGCGGTGGCCTGGTTTGGGGCCCCGACAGCGGCAGTCAGGCCTGCGGTGATGTGGGTCCTGGTAGAATGATTGATCCGTCGGCGATCGTTGAGCTTGCCGAGGGTTACTTTACGCGCGTCAACGATCTGCAACATCTCAACATTATGATCACCGCGGGACCAACGCGTGAGGAGCTTGATCCGGTACGTTTCATTACCAATCACAGTTCGGGCAAGATGGGATTTGCCATCGCTCAAGCGGCGGCGGAGCGTGGCGCTCACGTGACGCTGGTCGCCGGACCCGTGTCATTACCAACACTCACAGGCGTTCGGCGTATTGACGTGACCAGCGCGTTGGACATGCAGCAGGCGGTGATGTCTCATGCGGCACAACAGCAGATTGTCATCGGCTGTGCCGCCGTGTCCGATTACAGGGCTAAACAGATAGCCAACGACAAGATAAAAAAACAGGGCGATGAAATCAGTATCACACTGGTTAAAAACCCAGATATTATTGCAGGGGTTGCAGCCATGTCAGCGTATCGCCCTTTCGTCGTTGGATTTGCTGCCGAAACCAAGAATTTGGAAGAATACGCGCGTCAAAAATTGACGCGTAAAAATCTGGATCTGATTTGCGCAAATGATGTTTCCCTTTCAGGGCAGGGATTCAACAGTGACACTAATGCGTTGCAGCTGTTTTGGCCGGAGGGTGACACCCGTTTACCTCTGTGCGAAAAGTGCCTCCTTGGCCAACATTTAATCGATGAGATTGTCCGCCGTTATGATGAAAAAAATCGACGTAAAAATTCTTGATGCACGCATTGGTCAACAGTTTCCGTTACCGACCTATGCCACCGCAGGCTCGGCTGGCATTGACCTTCGAGCTTGTATTGATGAAGGGATCACGCTAGCCGCAGGGGAGACGATACTGGTGCCAACTGGTATTGCTATCCATATCGCCGATCCCAGCCTGGCTGCTGTTATTCTCCCCCGCTCAGGGCTGGGGCATAAGCACGGTGTGGTATTAGGTAATCTGGTTGGGCTTATCGACTCTGATTATCATGGACAACTGATGGTTTCCGTTTGGAACCGTAGCCAGCAAGCCTTCACTATCGAGCTCGGAGAACGCCTCGCACAGATGGTGTTTGTTCCCGTTGTTCAGGCTGAATTCAACATTGTCGATGATTTTGTAGGAACAGAGCGGGGAGAAGGCGGTTTCGGCCATTCTGGTCGTCGTTGATCCGAAGATGGGTATACCCCTTAGACACGCGGTCACTCGCGTGTCTTTATTGTGTTTATTCATTGTGTTTATTCAGGTCATATTTTAAATTCAGGTCATATTTTAAATGGTTGTCAGCTTCTTTTTGATCAAGGGTCTTTTCTGACATGGCAGAGAAAGAGAATACGAAAAGGAATCGTCGCGAGGAAATCTTGCAAGCATTGGCGCAAATGCTGGAATCCAACGATGGCAGCCAACGCATCACTACCGCAAAGCTTGCCGCAATGGTCGGGGTTTCCGAAGCCGCACTCTATCGGCACTTTCCCAGTAACACACTGATGTTTGATAGCCTTATCGAGTTTATTGAGGATTCGCTGACAACACGTATCAATCTTCTTCTGCAAGAAAAGATACGTTCCAACGTGTGCGATTGATTTTGTTGCTCATGTTGGGTTTTGCTGAACGCAATCCCGGCCTGACGCGCATCCTGACCGGCCATGCGCTGATGTTCGAACAGGATCGTCTGCAAGGACGCATCAACCAGCTGTTTGAACGCATTGAATCGCAGCTTAAGCAGGTGTTGCGCGAGCACAAACTGCGAGAGGAGAAAGCCCTTACCCATGACGAGTCACTGCTTGCCAGCCAGTTGCTCGCCTTCTGCGAAGGGATGCTGTTACGCTATGTTCGCTCAGAATTTCGCTTTCGGCCTACACAGGATTTTGAGACACGTTGGCCACTGCTTGCCATCCAACTCTATTAACATCGCCCAGCTTTTGCCTAAGAGCCTCTGCACCAAGGCCTGTTCACACAACAACAGGCTAGCCAGAAATCTCTCAGGCAACATCAGCACCAATGCACAGGTGACTACGCAGTAATACCATACCGATCGCGATAGGCCTTCACCGCATTCAGATGCACGGCCATCTCTGGTTTTTTTGCCAAAAATCTGATCAGATCTTGCAGCGCAATGATGGAAATCACCTGACACTGATAATCGCGTTCCACTTCCTGAATGGCAGAAATGGCTCCTGTACCAAGCTCCTGGCGATCCAGTGCAATTAACACCCCCGGCGAGCGTCGCGCCATTTGCTGCGATAATACCCATGGATTCACGAATGGCAGTACCTGCGGTAATCACGTCATCTACCAGCATGATACGGCCTTGCAGCGCGCTGCCGACCAGATTGCCTCTTTCCCCATGATCTTTGGCTTCTTTACGGTTAAAGCAGTATGGCACATCGGTTTCGTGGTGTTCAGCCAGCGCCACCGCGGTGGTCGTGGCGATCGTTGTAAGCGGGCCCGAACAGCACATCAAAAATAATACTGGCATCCACTAACGCTTCAGCATAAAAACGGCCAAAAAGTGCCAGGTAGCGTCCGGTATTGAACAGCCCGGCATTGAAGAAATAGGGGCTGACACGCCCGGATTTCAATGTGAATTCGCCGAATTTTAATACCTGCTTGCTAAGCGCGAATTTAATAAATTGGCGCTGATAGGCTTTCATTACTGCATCTCCTCGTATCACGGTGAGTATGGTTATGGTTGGAACAGCAGCCATAAAAAAAGCGACGCCGAGGTCTCTTTGCAAAATGGATAACGCCGCCGCCAGGCAACGGCTGATGAAATGACAGGCGGTTTATGCCAGTCATGCTTACTTGAAGTCCGCGACTGGCGCTTGCGTTAACGCCGCTTTCTGCGCCTCGACGATAGTATCAATGCCACCACGCGACAGAGCGAGCAGCGCCAGCAGCTCTTAGTGACTGAACGGCTCGCCTTCGGCGGTACCTTGCACCTAAATCATGCGGCCATCTTCGGTCATAACCACGTTCATGTCCTTTTCCGCAGCAGAGTCTTCCACGTACTCAAGATCGCACACGGCCTCACCGGCAACGATCCCCACGGAAACCGCCGCTACCATGCCTTTGAGCGGGCTGGATTTGAGCTGGCCTTTTGCCACCATGCGGTTGAACGCATCCGCCAGCGCAACACAAGCGCCGGTAAAAATAGAAGCAGTGCGCGTGCCACCATCAGCCTGCAACACATCCATCAGCCTGCAACACATCGCAATCCAGCGTGATGGTGTATTTACCGAGCTTTTCCAGATCAACGGCAGCGCGCAGAGAACGTGCGATAAGGCGCTGGATTTCCAGCGTTCTTCTGCCCTGTTTCCCCTTGGCGGCTTCACGCGCATTGCGGCTATTGGTCGCACGCGGCAGTATGCCGTATTCAGCGGTCACCCAGCCTTTCCCCTGCCCTTTCAGGAAGCGCGGCACACCTTCTTCTATCGTCGTGTTACACAGCACTTTCATGTCGCCGAAAGCCACTAACACGGAAGCTTCCGCATGCTTGGTATAGCCACGCGTTAGCGTGATGGGACCTTGGTATAGCCACGCGTTAGCGTGATGGGGGTATAGCCACGCGTTAGCGTGATGGGACGCACCTGTTGTGCACTTAGGCCTGACGGACGCGCACCTGTTGTGCACTTAGGCCTGACGGACGCATGAGATTCTCCGGGTTATGCTTTGTTAATTGGCGCGCATTATACGGCCTTCGGACAGCAATTCCTACTTTAGCTGCCGCGCGTTTCGAGATATCGTCAGGGGAGTGTTGGCGTCTGCATCAGGGTATAGCCTGAGGTTATACCCTCCCAACAAACAAGTATTCGTCAGTCATTCCCCTGAATGAAATAGTTTTGATTATTCATTCACCAGAGGGATACACTTCACCAGAGGGATACACGATTCATTCACCAGAGGGATACACGAGATGCACCAGATGCAGGTTGAGACCGTCAAACTCTCTCTGGCACGCCCGTGCAAACGTGCGCAGGAACTGCGCTATGCCGTAAGCATAGTCATTTTTACTGTTAAAGAACAGTTGGTTATCTGTTTAGGCGAATGTACACCCGCGTTTGAATATCAAGAGTCTGCTGCCAGTGTTTGCCGTCAACTTGACGCCTACGTGGTGCTGTTACGCGCGGTGCGTCAAGGGATGAAATCCAAACGCTGCTCCCTCCTGGTGCAGCACGTAACGCACTCGATTGCGCACTGTGGCGTTTAAATGCCGCCTTACATAAACAAACCGTATGGCAGCAGGTGGGAATACAACCGCCCGCCTCTTTGATCACCACGGAAAGGCTGAGCATTACGTCATTGAAAAACACGGTGGAGGCGACCCGCGACGCGATATCATGCTGCGCGCAGGTGATAAAGCTCAATCTGGATCGCCGCGACATCGTTGAGAAAATCGCCGCAGTGCGCGACGCCGCACCACAGACCACTCTGATGGTCGATGCCACGGAAAGCTGGGCTGGGCTCGATTTACTCAGCCTGTGTCAGGCTCTGCTGCCCTATAACATTGCGCTGATTGAGCAACCGTTACCGGCTGGCAAAGATCAGAAGTTACTGCGTTTTCCGCACCCTATTCCCCTTTGCGCCTATGAAAACTGATGGTCGGTTGCCTAGTGGGCTCTTCACTGGCGATGGAAGCTGCACTACCGGTCGCCGCCGCCGACTATGTCGATCTGGATGGCCGCCGACAGCTCACCCTATCTGCCTTATCACCACGGACGCATCTGGCTATGACACAGCAAGAGTCCACACTGTTAACCGGAGTCCACATGACGCAACTCGCACAGGCCACCCCGCACCCGGCGTCGGCCCCCCAACAAACCTCCATGCCGGTGCTGGAGATCTATGACCTAAGCGTCAGCCTCAGCGGCAGGTCGGGCAAGCATATCGTCATGAAAAGCGTCTCGTTTTCCGTCAACAAGGGGGAAAATCGTCTCCATTGTAGGTGAAAGCGGCTCGGGAAAATCCGTTACGTCGTTAACCGCGATGGGCCTGTTGGCCAATTCGGCGGCCATTGAGCGCGGCAGCATTCATTTCCATTCCCGCCACGGACAGCGCCACGATCTGCTGAATATGAAAGAGGACGAGCGCCATCAACTGAGCGGGCGCGATATGGCGATGATCTTTCAGGAACCGATGACCTCACTCAATCCGGTGTTGAAAGTGGGCGATCAGTTAACGGAAGCGCTGCGCGACCACCAGCTTTGCGATTCCGTTACGGCGGATAAAAAAGCGCGCGAGCTACTGCGTAAAGTGAGCATCGCCGATGTGGATAGCGTGATGAAAAGCTACCCAGCCTCGCTCTCCGGTAGCATGTTACAACGCGTAATGATCGCGCAGGCGCTGGTGTGCGAGCCGCAGTTGCTGATTGCTGATGAACTCACCACAGCGTTGGATGTCACCGTGCCAGCGCGCATTCTACACATCCTGCGCGATCTCCAGCAGCAAAGTGATATTGCCGTGCTGTTTATTACCCACGACATGGGCGTTGTCGCTGAAATCGCCGATCGCGTGGTGGTGATGTACCGGGGTGAAGTGGTGGAACAAGGTATGGTCGAGCAAATTTTCGCTCATCCGGAGCACCCACATACTCAAGCCTTGTTAGCCGCAGTGCCGAAGCTGGGCTATATGCGCGACAGCGCCTGGCCACGTCGTTTTCCACTGCTGGGGCAACAGCAGTCCAGCGATAGCGAAAAGAAAACTGCGCGCTATGACTCAGAGCCACTGCTGGATATCCGTGGTTTGCGCGTCTACTACCCGATCCGCAGCGGCATTTTCTCCGCGGTTACGCACCGCGTACACGCGGTCGAGCAGATTGATTTTTGCTTGTGTCCCGGCGAGACCATGGCGATTGTCGGGGAGAGCGGCTGTGGAAAATCCACGACCGGGCGTGCGCTGCTGCGTCTGATTCAGAGCGAATCAGAAAGCATTCTGATTCAGGACAATGAAATCTCCCAGATGGACGATCGCTCCTTTTTGCCATTGCGCCGCGAAATCCAAATGGTTTTCCAAGACCAATATGCGTCATTGAACCCGCGCTTAACCGTCGGTTTTACCATTGCCGAACCGCTGCTGCATGGGCTGACCCGATCACTGGAGGACGCAACGCCCCGCGTGCAGGAACTGCTGAAAAGCGTTGGGTTGCCTCCTGAACACGCCCGCCGCTATATCCGCACGAGTTTTCCGGAGGCCAGCGCCATGGCGCTGCAACCGCAGGTCATTATTGCTGACGAAGCTATCTCCGCGTTGGATGTCTCGATTCAGGCTCAGGTGGTGAATCTGATGATGGATCTGTAACAAAAAACCGGCGTGTCATGGATTTTTATTTCTCACGATATGGCAGTGTGGAGCACATCGCCAACCGCGTCGCCGTGATGTATCTCGGTCAGATTGTGGAAATCGGCCCGCGCCAGGCGGTGTTCAATAACCCTCAGCATCCTTATACGCAGCGCTTGCTGGCATTGGTGCCGATTGCCGACCCTCAACAACGTAGCGTGCGCCAGTTTGATGACAGCGAGATCCCTTCCCCGCTTCGCAAAGCAGGCGAAGAGGTCAATCAAATGACTTATCGTGAAGTCGGCCCGCACCACTGGGTCGCCAACGACAGTCACTAATGAAACGCATTGATGAACAAGCAGTTTTAAATAAGAACAAATACAACCCATTCACAACCGGGAGACACAACATGAAGCCACTACGACATCGTTCCTCGCTGGCCCTCGGGCTTTCACTCTGTCTGGCCGCTGCGGCTCAGGCTCAAGATCTGCGCATCTCTATCATGCCGATATTACCGGGCTTGACCCGCACGAACCTCAGATACGCTGAGCTACTCCATCCAGAGTGGTATCTTTGAGCGCCTATTCCAGTTTGATAACCAAATGAAACTGGTACCGCGTCTGGTGAAAGCGTGTAAGTAACGCCAAACGCATCATGGTGGATTTGTCGCACATGGATGAAAAAGGGTTCTGGTAGACCGCATGCATCAGCGATGCCCCGCTGGTTGCCAGCCACTCCAACGCCCACGCACTCTGCGCGCAGTCCCATAATCTGATAGACAAACAGCTGGATGCCATTCGTGAAAGCAACGGCTTTGTCGGCGTGAATTTCGGTACTGCGTTCCTACGCGCCGATGGTAAAAAAGACCCGAACGCCACGGTGGAAGAGATTGTCCGCCATCTCTATTACTTGCTGAACAAGCTGGGAGAAGACGGCGTCGGTTTTGGTTCCGATTTCGATGGCACCACCGTACCGGCAGACCTGCATGATATCGCAGGGCTGCCGCTCCTGGTCGCAGCACTGACGCGACGCGGATACGATCGCCAATTGCTGGAAAAAAATCTGCTAGAGCAACTGGTTGCGTGTACTGGAAGCCACCTGGGGTAAATAACCACCGGCCAAAGCATTGGGTGGCGTGGATATTGCGTGGAATTTGCTCAAGGTAAAATTATGACCTAACCAACAAGGAGCACCTGTCCATGCGCTTACGCCACATCGAAATCTGCGCTTACGCCACATCGAAATCTTCCAGGCTATTCTTCAGGCTGGCACCAGCAGCGGTGCTGCCCCTTGCTGAACGTTTCGCAGCCGAACGTAAGCCGGTTGCTCAACCATGCTGAGCAACAGCTGGGATTTGCCCTGTTTGAACTCGGCGCGCAGGGCATGGTGGCAACCCGCGAAGGACTGTGTCTGATCCCTGGCGAAGGACTGTGTCTGATCCCTGAAGTACAGGAGCTTTACATCCGGAGCTTTACATCCATCCATTTGCATGCCATTGGTTCACTGACGGAACAAATGAGACGCAATCGGGTACAAACGCATGCGGCTGGGAGCGGCGCATGCGTTTAGCCAAATGGTGGTGTGGAATTTCACAAGCAAGAAGCGCACGTCAATGTAGAGCTGGTGACCTATCACTTCTCCATTATGTGTCAAAACATCCTGCAAGATCAACTCGATTTTGCGCTGGTCTTTGGTCAACAAGTGCCCGCAGCCCTGCTGGCTGAGCTGCTGTTTCAAGCCTATATGGTCGCCCTGTTGCCCAAAGACAGCCCGCATAACGGTCCGGTATCGCTGGAGTGGCTCTGTTCCAATAACCTGCTGATGCAGCAGCAGGATCCGTTAGGCCAGGTGCTGCACCGTGCGTTGCGCGCCAAAGGACTGACACCGATGTCATCGGTGTATATCAAAACCTACTCGGTGATTACCGACATAGTGCTGGAGGGCGGCGGCGCTGGTATCGTCGATCTGTTTACCGCGCATCGCTACGCGGATATGTTGAAAATTGTACCGATCGCACAGCCGCTGCCGTTCGAGGTGACGCTGATCACCCTCCGCGACAACCTACAATCACGCGCCGCATTGCAGTTGAAGCAACTGATGAAAAACAAATGCTGGAAAATTGCCCGATAAAACAAAGGTCTGTTTCACGTACCATAATGCGGTAGCGCTCTTAAATCCTGCTGTGCGCCACCCACTCAACTGATTTTATCCTACCGTGCAAAACCACGGGCGCGTTATACTCGCCTTATCACTATACTCGCCTTATCACTTGCTAAACAGGTAGATATCGATGATCTGCAGTATGACTGCCTACGCCCGCCGTGATATCAAGGGCGTATGGGGTAACGCCGCATGGGAGCTTCGCTCCGTTAACCAGCGTTATCTTGAAACGTACATCCGTTTACCGGAACAGTTCCGCAGCCTGGAGCCGGTGATTCGTGAGCGTATTCGCGCCCGTCTGACGCGAGGAAAAATCGAATGCAACCTGCGTTTTGAACTCGATCCGAGTGCACAAGGCAGCCTGATCCTGAATGAAAAACTGGCAAAACAACTGGTTGAAGCCTCCAACTGGGTCAAAATGCAGAGTGATGGAGGGGAAGTAAATCCCGTTGATATTTTGCGTTGGCCGGGCGTGATGTCCGCTCAAGATCAAGATCTTGATGCGATCAGCAAGGAGTTGATGGTCGCACTGGAAAAAACGCTGGATGATTTTATCACCGCACGCGAAAGCGAAGGTGCCGCGCTAAAAATGTTCATTGAACAACGCCTTGCTGGCGTGAGTGCCGAAGTGGTGAAAGTGCGCGCACATATGCCGACCATTCTGCAATGGCAGCGCAAACGCCTGTTCAACAAGCAGGAAGAAGCGCAGATTCAGTTGGAAAACAACCGGCTGGAACAGGAACTGATGCTGTTAGCACAGCGCGTTGACGTTGCCGAAGAGCTGGACCGGCTCGAAGCGCACGTTAAAGAGACCTACAACATCCTGAAAAAACCGGAAGCCGTTGGCCGCCGTCTGGACTTCATGATGCAAGAATTCAACCGCGAATCTAACACGTTGGCCTCCAAATCCATCAACGCCGACGTCACTGCCAGCGCCATTGAGCTGAAAGTGCTGATTGAGCAAATGCGGGAACAGATTCAGAATATCGAGTAACGTTTCACACTATCTCATCACCTCTGACCGCTAAAAAATCCATTGTAAAAAATGTCTTTTTTTCATCTCGCTGATTGTAATAGCAAGCTGACAGCCCTGGACAGGCAACTACCTGACAACCTGCAACGTCACATTCAGCAGATATTCCACCTCAAAATTTCCCGAGCCGCTTCTCGCAGAAAAATGGATATTGCCCACGTAACGCCCTGGCGGCAAAGTTGCATTATCGTCTGCCGAAAAAACCAGCTCAGCATCGATACCATTTCCGACCTTGGCACAGCCAATCGCGTCATTTAGCTGCCTGAGCTTACAGATAGAGTGGCGATAACCTCTGAATTTCACCGTATAGCGATTTTTATCCGCTTGATTCATCAACGTCGCTACTAAAGCCTGATCGCTACGCGATGAGCAGACCAATTGCTGAGGGCCAAGGGTCGGTGCTTTTGCGACAAACCCTAATGATGAATACCCCTTGACCGGTACCGAGTGATATCTGACACCTTCACTCGCGATATCCCAGGAATCCTCAAAAAATCCCATGGTTTTGACGTTGATATCACTCACGCTGAAGTGGTTAATAGCAGCGGTAACCGTCACCTTACCTCTATCAACACTTTTTAAGCTGGCACTGGCGATACCCTGCGCAGATGTTGGTGTCTTGCTGGTGTACAAGTGACCAAATGAATGACGCCATTGCACTACGGCATTGGGAACAGAGTTACCGTGCGCATCGCTAATCAAGGCAGTAAACTGAACATAATCAATGCCATCACCTGTCAGTAAGGATTTATCCGCAGATAGAGACTCGACCTTGGCAGTTGTCACATCGGCCTTAAGCGCAAATCTTGCTGATAATGATGCCGTCGACACACCATCAAGCCATGGCACTACTGAATACACGCCAGCTTTCGTTCTCCTTACTGTGGCAATATAACGTCCAGCTTCCCCGCTTTCACGGATTGCATTGAGAGCTACTTCACCAGTACGGGGGGCTCCCCCTGCTGATTTCGTAGCCGGAAGGAAAGATGGCTGGTCATGTTACTCAAGGGTCTACCGTTACTGTCTTTTAGATTGAGGACGATGTTGATACTGCTCGTATTGTTCGCAACGGCTGAAACCGACATCACCGAAAACGCGCTGCGGGCAGCATCCGAGGACATACGCATCATAGCCATTGCGGGTGCATGAACGCGTACCCAGAATTTCCCCTGATTCGAGCGCTGTCCCTGGGTATTGACAGCAACAGCGCAAACGCGATAGCAGTTCTAGGGTTGACCGCTATCCTTATAGTTAGTTCGGTAACACCACTGGATAATTTTGGTATCCGCGCGGCAAAATTTTTCCGCCAACAGTGATCAACACCGGTGCAGACCACTCCAGGCGAGCGAGTTTATAGGTGGCATTCACTTCAACATTGAGTGGCTTTTGCTCTCCGGAATACCCATCTACCGCCCGGATCATGCTTAAAAAGAGGCGTTGCACCTTGCGGTACTCAAGCACCAGATGATTTTTACGCGTCACAAGATCGTAACGCTGCCTCGGTAAATGGCGAGTCGAACGAACCGCTTCAGGATCAAGCTGCCGCTCCCAAGGCAGATTAAACTGATAGTGAAATTGCAGGCCAAAACATCTGTCACTGCTGCCAGCTTTCCCGCTACGCTGCTCTGCGCTCAAGGTCATCAGTGGGAATGGGGTATAGCTTACGCCCGCACCAATCGCATGAGGGTTATGCTAGCTCGTCTTTACCAAACAGTACCACTTGCTCGCCATAAAACTGTTCATACAATAGTTTTACACCAAGTTGGGGCTAATCAGGTAAAAAGGCCTCCGTGTGAATATCCCACCCATTCGCGGGACGCTCTCGCTCATTGCCAGGGACGCTCTCGCGCATTGCCATAAGGCGCTTTCCAGTTACTAAGGCGTAAATTACTGTTCATACCCAGTTTTAGGAAATCACGCCAATACTCTACGCCGATCCCCGCACGCACATGATGATGGGAAAAATCGTAGTCGAGAAAACCGTTATCACCCAACCCATACCACCATCACAGCGTTCTGCGTGAAATGGCGCATGCCTAAACCAGGTTTGCCTGCACGCGTTTATCAATATGGTGAACGCTGCCCTGAGTGAAAATAAAATTGTCCTGCCTGTTCCATAAAAGGAAGCGGTAAATTAACCTGAGATTTTTTAAGCAAAGAGGCATTATTCGCATCGAGTTTTACACGAGCCGTGCCAAAACGACTTAGCCAATGCTGAAACCCACTGCCCGCTTGATCAATAGCAATACGATGCAATTGGTAATAGCGGTATCGCGCCTTGGATCGTCCGCAAGAAAAGGGCCAACTCGGTATGGCTAATTGGGCAATCTTATACGAACGTTCATTATCTGGAATTAGCAGGGAAGGCTCAGTACGATGATAATCTGTGCTGCTTGATGCTAAAGTGTAGTGGCACACTGATACAGGCCACCTGATCGGAGGTGATATGCTCACCTCAACAACGACAGGTGACCACAAATGGCAAAACATTTCACGGCAGAATTTAAGCTCAAAGCAGCAAAGCTGGTTGTCGACCACGGCTATACCTACGTTAATGTCAGCCATTCGGCTATCACCTCTGGGTTAGAGCGCCAGGGGAAAATGCCCGCCGGGCTTTCTCTGAAGC
Source organism: Symbiopectobacterium sp. (assembly GCA_051710525.1). GTDB lineage: Bacteria > Pseudomonadota > Gammaproteobacteria > Enterobacterales > Enterobacteriaceae > Symbiopectobacterium. Next base: position 69,154 of record JBPESR010000006.1, read on the forward strand.
CCGAACAACTCTGAAGCCCGAACAACTAGAGCTGCTAGAGCTGCGTGAGATGAAGAAAAAAGTCCAGCATCTTGAAATGGAGAATGAAATCCTAAAAAAGGCTACGGCTCTCTTAAGGCTACGGCTCTCTTAATGTCGGACTCACTCAATGGTTCATGGTAGTCGACAGGCTGAGAGTGCGATATCCGGTCGCGGCGTTTTACCAAACTTTTGAAGCACATCGCAGCCGCTACAGGCACTGGCAGGCTTCCGCACTTAGCCCGACGGGGAACGTGTGGTTAAGCGCAGCCAGGTCATGGAAGCCTGGAATGCCAGCGGCGGCTCCTCCGGCGCCCGAAGCATCGCGACTATCGTCTCCAGGGGCTCTGGCGTCAAAATGGGCCGCTGGCTGGCTGGTAAGCTGATGAAAGAGCTGGATATCGCCAGTTGCCAGGTACCGACGCACAAATACAAACGCGGCGGAAACGAACATACAAACGCGGCGGAAACGAACACGTTGCAATACCGAACCATCTCGACTGCCAGTTCGCAGTTACCGCGCCGGCTCAGGTGTGGTGCGGTGATGTGACCTATATCTGGACGGGTAAATGCCATGCTTATCTGGCGGTGGTGCTGGATATGTTCGCCCGTAAACCAGTGAACTGGGCCTTGTCGACGTCGCTGGATTCGGTACTCACGGTCAAAGCATTGCAGATAGCCTGGGAGTTTCGGGGTAGGCCACCAGGCGTGATGCTCCACAGCGACCAGGGTAGCCACTATACCAGTTGCCAGTATCGGCAGGCCCTGTGGTGCTGTCGGATAAAGCAGAATATGAGCTGCCGGGGCAACAGCTGGGATAACGCCCCTACAGCTGGGATAACGCCCCTATGGAGCGGTTCTTCCGGAGCCTGAAGACCGAATGGGTGCCGACGAAGGGCTATAATAAAAGCTTCAACGGGGCTCAGAGCGCGATAATCCGCTACATTACGGGCTATTACAGTGCCATCCGGCCTCACTGGTATACTATTACAGTGCCATCCGGCCTCACTGGTATAACAGCGGTCTGACGCCAAAGGAATCTGAGCGACTGTACTACTTACAGTCTAATGCGGTGGCCAGTATTAGTTGGCCACTACAGGTGACGCAACGGTAAAGATTAGTGCGTATATCGTGCATAATTCAAAAATTGGTACAGGCAAAGCCGTACAATCGACCCATCACATTCACCGTACATTACGTTCATCATTATGATGTCTCAAGGCACGTTATACAAAGCCGTCCAATCGACCCATCACATTCACCGTACATTACGTTCATCATTATGATGTCTCAAGGCACGTTATACATTGTTTCTGCCCCCAGCGGCGCTGGAAAATCCAGTTTAATAAATGCGTTACTAAAAACGCAGCCGTTGTATGACACCCAGGTGTCGATTTCCCACACCACCCGAGCCAAACGACCGGGGGAAAACCACGGAGAACACTATTTCTTCGTTTCTGTGGATAAATTTAAGCGTATGATTCAGGAAGATGCTTTCCTTGAGTACGCCGAAGTGTTTGGCAACTACTACGGCACGTCCAAAGCAGCCATTGAGCAGGTGCTAGCAACTGGCGTAGATATTTTTCTGGATATCGATTGGCAGGGCGCAGAGCAAATCCGCCGCCGGATGCCGCAGGCACGCAGTATCTTTATACTGCCGCCGTCCAAAGAAGAGTTGGGGCGCCGTCTGCGCGGACGCGGCCAGGACAGCTATGAGGTGATTGCACGACGTATGGCGCAAGCGGTGGCTGAAATGACACACTACGCGGAATACGATTATCTGATCATCAACGATGATTTCGATCTGGCGCTGTCCGATCTGAAAACCATCATCCGTGCTGAACGCCTATTGCTGAGCCGCCAGGCATTGCGGCATGATGCATTAATCACCAAACTATTGGCAGACTGACATCACTTTCAGTATGATGCGCAGTCATTTTATTTCCTGTGGAGTAGCACATTATGGCACGCGTAACTGTTCAAGACGCTGTTGAGAAAATTGGTAACCGTTTTGACCTGGTGTTGGTCGCTGCTCGCCGCGCCCGCCAGATGCAAGCAGGCGGAAAAGATCCGCAGGTCCCTGAAGAGAACGACAAATACACCGTTATTGCGCTGCGCGAAATCGAAGAAGGCCTAATCAACAACCAGATTCTGGATGTGCGTGAGCATCAGGAACAGCAAGAGCAAGAAGCCGCAGAGATCCAGGCGGTCACCACGATTGCTGAAGGTCGTCGTTAATCTCGCTACGGGTCGCCCTTGTATATCTTCGAAAGCCTCAATCTACTGATACAGCGCTATCTGCCGGAAGACCAGATCAAGCGCCTTAAGCAGGCTTATATTGTTGCACGTGATGCTCACGAGGGACAGACTCGCTCCAGCGGTGAACCTTTCATCACCCATCCCGTCGCTGTTGCCGATATTTTGGCGGAGATGCGTCTTGACTATGAGACGCTGATGGCCGCGCTGTTGCATGACACCATCGAAGATACCAATACTACTTACAAGGATATTGAACAACAATTCGGCAAGAGCGTCGCTGAACTGGTAGATGGTGTCTCGAAGCTGGACAAGCTGAAATTCCGCGATAAGAAAGAAGCGCAGGCCGAGAACTTCCGCAAGATGATTATGGCGATGGTGCAGGATATCCGCGTCATTCTCATCAAACTAGCTGACCGCACGCATAACATGCGCACACTGGACTCGCTGCGTCCTGACAAGCGTCGCCGAATTGCGCGTGAAACGCTGGAAATTTACAGCCCGCTGGCGCACCGTTTGGGTATTCATCATCTAAAAACCGAGTTGGAAGAGCTGGGTTTTGAGGCGCTGTATCCAAACCGTTATCGTGTGATCAAGGAAGTGGTCAAAGCCGCGCGCGGCAACCGTAATGAAATGATTCAAAAAATCCTTTCTGAAATCGAAGGTCGGTTGAACGAAGCAGGCATTCCCTGTCGCGTCAGCGGACGCGAAAAACACCTCTATTCCATCTACTGCAAGATGCACCTGAAAGAACAGCGTTTCCATTCCATCATGGATATCTACGCATTTCGGGTGATCGTTAAAGAGCTGGATACCTGCTATCGCGTGCTCGGACAGGTGCACAGCCTGTACAAACCGCGTCCTGGCCGCGTCAAAGATTACATCGCCATTCCGAAGGCAAACGGCTACCAATCGCTGCATACCTCGTTGATTGGGCCACACGGCGTGCCGGTCGAGGTACAGATCCGTACCGAAGACATGGACCAGATGGCCGAAATGGGTGTGGCGGCGCATTGGGCGTACAAAGAAGGTGAAAGCAGCACCACGGCACAGGTCCGTGCTCAACGCTGGATGCAGAGCCTGCTGGAACTGCAACAAAGTGCGGGCAGCTCGTTCGAGTTTATCGAGAGCGTCAAATCCGATCTCTTCCCCGATGAAATGTACGTGTTCACCCCGGAAGGGCGTATTATCGAGCTACCGGCTGGCGCGACACTGGTCGATTTTGCCTACGCGGTACATACGGATATCGGACATGCCTGCGTCGGCGCACGCGTCGACAGACAGCCCTACCCACTCTCTCAATCGCTAAGCAGTGGGCAGACGGTGGAGATCATTACCGCCCCCGGCGCACGCCCCAATGCGGCATGGTTAAACTTTGTCGTCAGTTCGCGCGCTCGCGCCAAGATTCGCCAAATGCTGAAGAATCTCAAGCGTGACGATTCGGTGAGCCTGGGACGTCGTTTATTGAATCATGCTTTGGGTAATGGCAGAAAACTCAGCGATATTCCACAAACCAGCATCCAGCTTGAGTTGGATCGCATGAAACTCACCTCGCTGGATGACCTGCTGGCAGAGATTGGCCTCGGTAACGCTATGAGCATCGTCGTAGCGAAAAACCTGATGGATGAGCAGCCGTTACAGCAAGAACACACCGGTTTGCGCAAGCTGCCGATCAAAGGCGCAGATGGCGTATTGATTACATTCGCCAAATGCTGCCGCCCGATCCCCGGTGACCCGATTGTGGCGCACGTCAGCCCCGGTAAAGGTTTGGTGGTTCACCATGAGTCTTGTCGAAATATTCGCGGCTACCAGAAAGAGCCAGAAAAATTCATGGCTGTCGAGTGGGATAAGGTTACCGAACAAGAGTTTATCGCTGAGATTAAAGTCGACATGTTCAACCATCAGGGGGCATTGGCCAACCTGACCGCAGCGATTAATGCCGCCAACTCCAATATTCAGAGCATCAATACGGAAGAGCGGGATGGTCGTGTGTATAGCGCCTTTATCCGTTTGACCACGCGCGATCGGGTACATCTGGCTAACGTTATGCGCAAAATCCGCGTGATGCCGGATGTCATCAAAGTGACCCGTAATCGCAACTGATCGCTACCGTACCAGTGATAACCCTGACGATCCCGGTCGCACACATGGTACCGGGATAACGCAAGAGACATCGTATGACACCAGAACGCTACGCCGGCATCCAAGAGATGCTGACCAGCTGTCAACCTGATTTGACAGTGTGTATAGAGCAGGTGCACAAACCCCACAATATTTCCACTGTGCTTCGTACCGATTTCCACTGTGCTTCGTACCGCCGATGCCGTTGGCGTCCACGAAGTCCACGCCGTTTGGCCCACCAGCCGCATGCGTACACTGGTGTCATCAGCAGCAGGCAGCAACAGTTGGGTACAGGTCAAAACACATCGCACCATCGCCGATGCCGTCTCGCATTTAAAAAACGCAAGGCATGCAGATTCTGGCGACCAACCTGTCAGCCAAGGCGGTCGATTTTCGTGAAGTCGATTACAAGCAACCTACCTGCATCCTGTCCGGTCAGGAAAAAACCGGTATCATACAGGAAGCGCTCGCGCTGGCCGACCAGGATATCATCATTCCGATGATCGGCATGGTGCAATCCCTGAACGTATCGGTCGCTTCTGCGCTGATCCTTTACGAAGCCCAACGCCAACGTCAAAACGCGGGTATGTACCAGCGTGAAGCGGGCATGCTTGATGACGATGAGCAACAGCGCTTGCTGTTCGAAGGGGGTTATCCGGCGCTGGCGCGCGTAGCGACGCGGAAAAAACTCCCCCCGCCCGCGTATCGACAATCAGGGCCAGATCATTGCCGACACGGCATGGTGGTCAGCCATGCAATCCGCCGCCGATATAGCGAGAGCGCCAATGAAAAGCCACCTACTGAATAACCAACCGTTGAACACCCTCACGGGGGTAGGTGCCAGTCAGGCTGCTAAACTCGCGCGCCTCGGGTTGGAAACCGTGCAGGACGTGTTGCTGCACCTGCCGCTGCGTTACGAAGATCGCCCCCACCTTTACGCCATTGGCAACCTGCTGCCCGGTATCTATGCCACCGTGGAAGGTGACGTGTTGCGCAACGATATCGTCTTTAGACGCAAACGTATGCTGACCTGCCAAATCAGCGACGGCAGCGGCGTGCTGACGATGCGCTTCTTCAACTTCAATGCCGCAATAAAAAATAGCCTGGCTCCAGGCCAGCACGTTATCGCCTACGGTGAAATCAAACGAGGCAAGAATGGGGCAGAAATTATCCACCCAGAATACCGCGTACAGGGCGATGCACATCAACCGGTGAAATTACAGGCCTCACTGACGCCGGTTTACCCAACAACGGAAGGAGTGCGTCAAGCCACGCTGCGCAAGTTGACCGATCAGGCGCTGGAGCGTCTAGATGCACAACCGATAGAAGAGTTGCTGCCGCAGGAGCTAAGCCGCGGCATGATTGGGCTGCCTGAAGCGTTACATACTTTGCACCGTCCCCCGGCAAGCACACAATTGAATGAGCTTGAGCACGGCAAACACCCGGCACAAGTGCGTCTAATCATGGAAGAGCTATTGGCACATCACTTAAGCATGCTGGCGGTACGCGCCGGTGCGCAGCGCCATCGCGCCCTTGCACTGCACACACAGGACGAATTAAAAACGCGACTGTTGGCCGCCCTCCCGTTCGCGCTGACTCAGGCACAAACCCGCGTCATTAACGACATTGAAGCCGACATGGAGAAACCGTTCCCCATGATGCGTCTGATTCAAGGGGATGTCGGCTCCGGAAAAACGCTGGTGGCAGCCATGGCGGCATTGCGCGCCATCGCTAACAGCAAACAGGTGGCGTTAATGGCACCCACCGAGCTGCTCGCGGAACAACACACCATCAACTTTCGTCATTGGTTTGAACCCCTTGGCATTGAGGTCGGCTGGCTGGCCGGCAAGCAAAAGGGCAAAGCCCGCGTTGCGCAACGAGAGGCTATCGCCAATGGTCAGGTCAGTATGATCGTGGGTACGCATGCTATTTTTCAGCAGCAAGTGCAATTTAGTGGGCTCGCGCTGGTGATCATCGATGAACAGCACCGCTTTGGTGTACATCAACGGCTATCCTTGTGGAAAAAAGGGGCGGAACAGGGCTTTCACCCTCACCAGTTGATCATGACAGCAACACCAATCCCACGCACGCTGGCGATGACTGCCTATGCCGACCTGGATACGTCGGTCATCGATGAGCTGCCGCCGGGCAGAACACCAGTGACAACGGTCGCCATCCCCGATTCTCGCCGTGAGGATATTATCACCCGCGTCGATCGTGCCTGTCGGGAAGAAGGGCGACAGGCCTATTGGGTCTGCACGCTGATTGAAGAGTCCGACCTGCTGGAAGCACAAGCCGCTGAAACTACCTGCGAAGGACTGAAGGCCGCACTGCCAGGTCTGCAAATTGGATTGGTACACGGCCGGATGAAAGAGCAAGAGAAGCAGGCGGTGATGCAGGCGTTCAAACAGGGCGAACTGCAACTGCTGGTGGCAACCACGGTCATCGAAGTGGGGGTGGATGTTCCTAACGCCAGCCTGATGATCGTCGAAAACCCAGAGCGGCTGGGCCTGGCACAATTGCACCAGTTGCGCGGTCGCGTCGGACGCGGTGCCATAGCCTCCCACTGCGTGTTGCTCTATAAAACGCCGCTAAGTAAAACTGCACAACAGCGCTTGCAGGTGATGCGCGACAGCAACGACGGTTTCGTTATTGCGCAACGGGATTTAGAGATTCGCGGTCCCGGCGAACTGCTGGGTACGCGGCAAACCGGCAGCGCCGAGTTTAAAGTGGCGGATTTACTGCGCGATCAGGCACTGATCCCCGAAGTACAGCGCGTGGCTCGTCACCTTCATGCACACTATCCAGAACATGCCAAAGCGCTGATTGAACGTTGGTTACCGGAGCAGGTGCGCTATACCAATGCCTAGCGCCCTATGTGAGACGCAGAAAAAAGGTAGCAAATAACCCTTGTAGTGCAGCACGCGGGTCAAGTATTCAATGAGTTGATTACATTGTAAAATTTCCTTTTTTGGATGTAGAGATACAGTGGCTAGCGTTGATATAAGATGCCCGTTTTATGAACAGACAGCCTCTGTAAAAAACACGGTTATGGCAAAAGTGACCATCAGCGTTACCGTTGTCAGTCATGTAAACGCACCTTCCAGCTCGATTATTCCTATTGTGCTTTCCAACCAGGAATGACAGACCAACTCATTGACTTGGCAATGGATAATGCGGGTATTCGTGACACTACTCGGGCGTTACATATTATTAGTATCAATGCCTTCGTGCGTACTTTAAAAAACTCTCTCGGCGGAATGTAACAACGCTGCCACTGAATAACCTGCAAATTCAACTGATTTGCGAAGTGGATGAGATGTGGTCATTTGTTGGCAACAAAAAACGACAGCGCTGGCGGTGGTATGCATGGGAGTCACGTTTGAAGCGGATTATCGCTCATGCCTTTGGCTCTCAAAGCAAGAAAACGCTGCGTAAGTTGCTAAAACTGTTCTCGGGGTTCAGAGTGGCATTTTGGTGCACTGATGGCTACAGGGTTTACAACGACGAACTTCCAAAAGCAAAACACATTATTGGCAAACTGTATACACAGCGTATTGTGCGAGAAAATCTGACGCTGCGCAATCGATTGAAGCGCCTCAATCGTAAGACTTGGGGTATTCAAAATCATCGGAAATGCACGATAGGAGCAGGAGTATCGGCACTTACATCAACGCGAGTATTACGTTTGATGCTTTATCAACTCATTGAATGCACACCAATAGGTGAACATATCCACGAGAAAATACAAAACGCCACCTTAGGGTGGCGTTTTGTCGACAACAGAAATGGACGCAGTTGATCAATGTTCAAACATGGCAGAAATAGACTCTTCGTTGCTGATGCGACGAATAGTTTCCGCTAGCATGCCCGAAAGTGTCAGTGTGCGCACGTTAGGCAGTGCTTTGATATTTTCAGACAGCGGAATGGTATCGCAGACGATAACTTCATCAATCACCGAATTCTTGATGTTATCATACGCATTGCCAGAGAAAATGGGGTGAGTGGCATAAGCAAAGACGCGTTTGGCACCACGTTTTTTTAATGCTTCTGCCGCTTTGCACAGGGTGCCACCGGTATCGATCATGTCGTCGACCAGAATGCAGTCGCGCCCTGCGACATCACCGATGATGTGCATCACTTGAGAGACGTTGGCGCGCGGACGACGTTTGTCGATGATCGCCATGTCAGTGTCGTTCAGCAGTTTAGCAATGGCACGCGCACGCACAACGCCACCGATATCCGGAGAAACCACAATCGGGTTTTCCAGATTCTGCTGCAACATGTCTTCCAGCAAAATCGGGCTGCCGAAAACGTTATCGACCGGAACGTCGAAGAAGCCTTGAATCTGTTCTGCGTGCAGGTCCACTGTCAGGACACGGTCAACCCCTACGCTTGACAGAAAATCAGCGACCACTTTGGCGGTGATCGGCACACGCGCAGAACGCACACGGCGGTCCTGGCGAGCATAGCCAAAATAGGGGATAACGGCGGTAATACGTTCCGCTGATGCGCGTCGTAGAGCATCGACCATCACAACCAGCTCCATCAGGTTGTCATTGGTTGGTGCACAGGTGGACTGGATGATAAAAATGTCGCCACCACGAACGTTTTCATTGACTTGCACACTGACTTCACCGTCGCTAAAGCGACCTACAGCGGCGTCTCCCAGGCTGGTGTATAAACGGTTTGCAATACTTTGCGCTAGTTCGGGGATAGCGTTACCAGCAAAAAACTTCATATCAGGCACGAGAAGAACCTCAGGCTTGCGTCCAGAGAAATATTGTACCCGGTGTCTCGAGGGCATTGCGAGGCAGCAGGTAAAATATGCATACGAGTGTATGAGTTAAGCGTTGAACTTAAGGCATAAACCCGCAAAATATTTTCAACGCTTAACGTTTCCCGGAAAGCATACGATGCAGCGGCGAGGTATTCACGCCACGCGCAACAAAACTGTTCAGCGTTTCCGGCGCCTGGTCAAGCACCTGACGAGCGGCGAATTCGGTATCGAATTCAGCAAACACACAAGCTCCCGTTCCTGTCAGGCGCGCCGGTGCGTATTCTAGCAGCCAAGAAAGTCGCTGTTCAACCTCGCGAAAACGTTTTCTTACGGTAGATTCACAATCATTGACGAAGGTCTGTTTTTGTAGCTTATCTAATGTGCGTACCGGCGTGTTGCGTGGTAAGTCCGGATCGCTAAACACCAGCCGGGTCGGAACGGTGACGCCAGGATGTACCACCAGATACCATTTTTCCGGCGGCGAGGCAGATGTCAGTATCTCACCAACGCCTTCGGCAAAAGCGGAGTGCCCGCGTACAAACACCGGTACATCTGCGCCTAGTCGTAATCCCAACTGCGCCAGCGAGTCCTCATCAAGGCCGCATTCCCACAGATGATTCAACGCAACCAGCACCGTAGCAGCATTGGAAGAACCGCCGCCCAGACCTCCGCCCATTGGCAGGCGTTTATCGATAGTGATGCCAGCACCGCTATAGGCCAGTGTGCGGCCCTGCTCATGACTATAGGTCTGTAACAAGCGTGCCGCGCGTACGGCCAGATTGGTGTCATCAGGCACGCTGGGCAGCGGGGTGAGTAGCTGGATAACGCCGTCATTGCGTAATCGGATGTTGACCGTGTCGCCATAATCCAGAAACTGAAACAGCGTTTGCAGCAAGTGATACCCGTCGGCGCGCTGACCGGTGATATACAGAAACAGGTTGAGTTTGGCCGGAGATGGCCAGTGCGTCAGTTGTGCGGCATCGCTCATGCTTATTGCACCGTCCAGTTATTCATTTTCAGCTTGATGCGTTGCTCGCCTTGCGTAAGTTCCAGGGCGTTGGGTAGGGTGGGCGTGATGCTATCATCGTAACCGAGATATTTTACTTCCCACGTCAAGCCGTTTTGTACCAGCGTTGCCGTACTGAGCCGAGCGTGCTCATCCAGCGTAAATTGCTGCGCATCTCCCGGCAGGCCAATCATCCACTGGCGCAGATTGGTCAATGGAATACGTATCCCAGTCAGTTGGGACAACATGTACTCGGCATCTTTGCCTATATAACGTTTACCTTGCACATCGGTGATTTGAATGCCATCGGGCTGCGCGCGTAGTTCCAGTTCTGTGCCGCCGAACGGGTTGGTAAGCAGCAGACGGTAGCGTTGCGTTGAAGACTCTTGCCAGAAAAAGTTGGCCGAAAGTTTCTTGCTATCGGAGAGATAGGCAAATGCACCGCGTGTCTGATACTGGCTCAATTGTTGTACCTGCTGCTTACGTTGTAACCAGGCCGGCGAATCCGACGTTGCGGTGGGACCAGAGGGCTTGGTCAGCGTACAGGCAGTCAGCAGTAAACTGGCTAAAGGCAGGACCCGTAAGGTGTTGGTGGTGTGACTTAACATGGTGGTGTGACTTAACATGTTGCATATATCCTATTAAGGGTAGAGAAACCCCATCATCATGTTGAATGGATACAGTGTGCCATGCGTTGCATGGCTAATGTATGACAGAGAAAAAGGAATGCGGCACGCAATATCAACTATGCCAATAGAGGTACTTCACGACGCGTCGCTTTTCATGCTGCGCAGCATCAAGTAGTATTCCCCTACGCGAAGACCATACTAATGTCGGCATTAGTCTTGACGGCATTTATTCAAGATTACTCTTGACGGCATTTATTCAAGAATGACCCAATGACCCTGCTTGCGCTTGGCATCAACCACAAAACTGCTCCAGTATCACTCAGGGAACGTATCGCGTTTTCCCCTGATGCGCTGGGCGATGCTTTGCACAGCCTGCTTGCGCAGCCGTTGGTGCAGGGTGGGGTTGTGCTGTCTACCTGCAATCGTACTGAGCTGTATCTCAGTGTCGATGAGCGGGAGAACCAGCGCGAACAGGTGGTCGACTGGCTGTGCCAGTTCCACCACCTGAACCCTGATGAACTGAAAAATATCCTCTACTGGCATCAGGATAATGCGGCGGTTAACCACCTGATGCGTGTCGCCAGCGGATTGGATTCGTTGGTGCTGGGCGAGCCGCAAATTCTTGGGCAGGTTAAAAAAGCCTTTGCCGAATCCCAACGCGGTCACTCACTCTCCAGCGAGCTAGAACGCTTGTTCCAGCGTTCGTTCTCAGTGGCAAAACGGGTGCGCACGGAGACGGATATCGGCGCCAGTGCGGTGTCGGTGGCGTTTGCTGCCTGTGCGTTGGCGCGGCAGATTTTTGAGTCACTGTTGGATGTTACCGTGCTACTGGTTGGTGCGGGAGAAACTATTGAACTGGGGGCGTGCCATTTACGCGAACATCAGGTGAAGCGCATGGTGATTGCCAATCGCACCCGCGAACGCGCGCAATTCCTTGCCGCTGAAGTGGGCGCTGAAGTGATCACGCTGGGCGAACTGGACGACTATCTGGCGCAGGCCGATATCGTAATCAGCTCCACCGCGAGTACGCTGCCGATTATTGGAAAAGGCATGATTGAAAGGACGTTGAAGGCGCGACGCAACCAGCCGATGCTGATGGTGGACATCGCCGTGCCGCGCGATATCGAGCCGGAAGTGAGTAAGTTACCCAACGTTTATCTGTATAGCGTGGACGATTTGCATGCCATTATTCAGCACAATATGGCGCAACGTCAGGCTGCAGCGGTGCAGGCTGAATCTATCGTGCAGCAAGAGTCTGCCGATTTTATGGCCTGGTTGCGGGCGCAATCTGCGGTGGAAACCATTCGAGAATACCGTTCACAGGCAGATGCGATTCGCGCGGAAATGACGGCGAAAGCGCTTACGGCCATTCAGCAAGGCAATGACGTGGAAGCGGTGCTGGACGCATTAACCTCGCGTCTCACTAACCGCCTCATTCATGCGCCTACCGCCGCGTTGCAGCAGGCTGCCCGCGATGGCGATCTGAACCGATTACACATTTTACGCGACAGCCTCGGGCTGGACTAGCACCCTATCCATTCTTAGTTGACAGGAATTAACCGTACGCATGAAGCCTTCTATTGTTGCCAAACTGGCAGCGTTACAAAAACGTCACGAGGAAGTACAAGCCCTGCTGGGTGAACCGAGCGTTATCTCCGATATGGAGCGCTTTCGGGCGTTATCTCGCGAATATGCCCAGTTGGCTGACATCACGCGCTGTTTTCAACGCTGGCAGCAGGTGCAAGAAGACAGTGAAACCGCAGAATTGATGCTGGACGACGCGGAAATGCGCGATATGGCGCAAGAAGAATTAAAACAGCTGAAGATTGACGGCAAAGCGCTGGAACAGCAGCTTCAGGTGCTGTTATTACCGAAAGATCCAGATGATGAGCGCGGGTGCTTCCTTGAAGTGCGTGCAGGTACCGGCGGTGATGAAGCCGCGTTGTTTGCGGGCGATCTGTTTCGCATGTACAGCCGTTATGCTGAATCACGTCTCTGGCGAGTGGAAATCATGAGTGCCAGCGACGGTGAGCATGGCGGTTATAAAGAGGTGATCGCCAAAGTAAGTGGCGATGGTGTTTATGGTCAGTTGAAATTTGAGTCGGGCGGCCACCGCGTACAGCGCGTGCCTGCCACAGAATCGCAGAGGCGTATTCACACCTCTGCCTGTACGGTTGCGGTGATGCCCGAGGTGCCAGAAGCGGAAACCCTCGATATCAATCCGGCGGATTTACGTATTGATACCTTCCGTTCTTCTGGTGCCGGTGGTCAGCACGTTAATACCACAGACTCGGCCATTCGTATCACCCACTTACCGACCGGGATTGTGGTTGAATGTCAGGATGAGCGTTCCCAACACAAAAACAAGGCGAAGGGCATGTCGGTGCTGGTTGCGCGTATACGCGCAGCAGAAGTGCAAAAACGTCAGCAGGAAGAAGCATCGACGCGTCGTAACCTGTTGGGCAGCGGCGACCGTTCCGATCGTATCCGCACGTATAATTTCCCGCAGGGGCGCGTTACCGATCACCGCATTAACCTGACGCTTTACCGGCTGGATGAAGCGATGGAAGGTAAGATGGATATGCTGATCCAGCATGTGGTGCAAGAGTATCAGGCCGATCAATTGGCTGCGCTGTTCGAACAGGAATAATGGATTACCGCACCTGGGTTGCAACGGCGCTACGGCAGCTGATCCACAGTGAAAGCCCGAAGCGTGATGCGGAAATTCTGCTAGAACACGTTACGGGCAAAGGGCGCACGTTTTTGCTGGCGTTTGGCGAAACCTTGCTTGATGACGTGCAGCTTCAGCGCCTGTCGGAGCTGCTGACCCGTCGCATCAACGGCGAGCCAGTGGCTTATTTGACGGGCGAACGTGAATTTTGGTCTCTGCCACTGGCGGTCTCCCCGGTAACGCTTATTCCACGTCCAGACACTGAGTGCCTGGTGAAACAGGCGTCGCAGTGCATGGCGCAGTTCAGTGCTCCGACGGTGCTGGATTTGGGCACCGGAACCGGGGCGATCGCGCTGGCTTTGGCGAGCGAACACCCGGACTGCACCGTAACCGGGGTTGACGTTCAGCCGGACGCGGTGACATTGGCACAACGCAACACGGCGACATTCAAATTGTCCAATGTGCAATTTGTGCATGGTAATTGGTTTGAACCCGTCGCGCCCACGCGCTTTTCCGTGATTGTCAGCAACCCGCCTTATATAGATGCCGAAGATACCCACCTGCGTGAAGGGGATGTGCGCTTTGAACCGCTAAGCGCACTGGTGGCCGCCGAAGGTGGACTGGCTGATTTGCGTTGGATTATTCAACAGGCTCCGCAACATTTGAAAAATACGGGCTGGTTGCTGTTAGAGCACGGTTGGCAACAAGGTGAACCAGTGAGACAGTTGCTGCAACAGTGCGGTTTTGATCAGGTTGCCACCTGCCGCGATTATGGTGGTAACGAGCGCGTGACACTGGGGAAGTGGCTGTGGCGGTAGAGTGAGATGCCTGATGTCGTACCACGCCGTCGTTCTCACGGTGCACGTGCTCACCGCTGTTGTAACGCTTAGCCTGTTTGTAACTCGTTTTTATTGGCTGTGCCACCACTATCACGCGTTACAACAGCGCTGGGTCAGGGTAGTGCCGCACATTAACGATACGCTACTGTTAGCAAGCGGTATTGCACTGATCGTTATCAATCGCTTTTATCCTTTTTCTGCGCAAGAAAGCTGGCTGATTTCTGCGCAAGAAAGCTGGCTGACGGCGAAGCTGTTTGGCGTTAAAATTTACATTTTACTGAGACACATCGCGTTGTGGCGATCGCGTTGGGTGGTGTTTTCCTTGCCTTGATGTGTTTCTTTCTGATTGTACAGGCAGCAATCACTAAACTCGCATTTCTGATGGAATAACTATGAGTTCTATTGCGGATTTTGAATTCAATCAGTTGCCGTTAAGTGAAGGGGTTATTTTAGTTTCACAGAGAGTGCAAAGTGACTTCTCCACCCTGAATGTACGCAAGAAACTGCAACAGTTGGTTGATGAAGCGCGTAAAGCCATTCCCCGCGATCTGGATCAGGATCAACAACTGGATATGTTGTTGACGCTTTTTTACCACACCTGGGGATTTGGCGGTGCCAGTGGCGTTTACCGTTTATCTGATGCGCTGTGGTTAGATAAGGTGCTGGAATCCCGTCAGGGAATACCGGTATCTCTGGGAATTGTGTTCCTGCATATCGCTCACGCCTTGGATCTCCCCATGATGCCGGTGATTTTCCCGACACAGTTGATCCTGCGTGCGGACTGGATGGATAACGAGATGTGGCTCATCAATCCACTCAATGGCGATACTCTGAGCGAGCATTTGCTGGATGTGTGGCTTAAAGGTAACATTGGCCCGTCTACGCAACTGATGGATGAATATCTAGACGAAGCGGAAAACGTGCTCATTGTACGCAAATTGCTTGATACGTTAAAAGTGGCGCTGATGGAAGAGAAGCAGATGGAACTTGCGCTGCGGGCCAGTGAAGCCGTGCTGCAATTCGACCCAGAAGACCCTTATGAAATTCGCGATCGCGGCTTGATCTATGCGCAATTGGACTGCGACCATATCGCTGTGTCTGATTTAAGCTACTTCGTGGAACAGTGCCCTGAAGATCCGATCAGTGAAATGATCAAAGTGCAAATTCACTCGATAGAGCAAAAACATATTGTATTGCACTAACGCATTTTTTTAATGTTAATCACTCTGATAAGGTAATAGCATGAAGAACAAAGTGGTCAAGGTTGGTGATATTCCTGTTGCCAACGACGCGCCTTTTGTCCTGTTTGGCGGTATGAATGTGCTTGAATCGCGCGATCTCGCTATGCATATTTGTGAACATTACGTCACCATAACGCAAAAACTGGACATTCCATACGTGTTCAAGGCTTCCTTCGACAAGGCTAACCGCTCCTCCATTCACTCTTATCGTGGGCCTGGTCTGGAAGAGGGAATGAAGATCTTCCAGGAACTGAAACAGACCTTAGGTGTGAAGGTGATAACGGATGTGCATGAAGCACAGCAGGCGCAGATCGTCGCCGATGTGGTGGATGTGATCCAGCTACCGGCGTTTTTGGCACGTCAAACTGATCTAGTTGAGGCAATGGCGAAAACCGGTGCGGTGATCAACGTGAAAAAACCGCAGCTTATCAGCCCAGGACAAATCGGCAATATCGTTGACAAGTTCAAGGAAGGTGGCAACGAGCAGGTTATTTTGTGCGATCGTGGCAGCAACTTTGGTTATGACAACCTGGTTGTGGACATGTTGGGTTTCAACGTCATGAAGCAAGTGTCTGGCGGCTGTCCGGTGATTTTTGACGTGACTCACGCGTTGCAATGTCGCGACCCTTTCGGTGCGGCCTCCGGTGGTCGTCGTGGTCAGGTGACTGAGCTGGCACGTGCAGGCATGGCGGTTGGGTTGGCGGGGTTGTTTATTGAAGCGCATCCGGATCCGGCCAACGCGAAATGTGACGGTCTGTCTGCATTGCCACTAAATAAGCTGGAACCCTTCTTGCAGCAAATTAAAGCGATTGATGATCTGATCAAACAGTTCCCGGAACTGGATACCAACAACTGATTATTCTTATTCGCGTTTAATTATCCGCTCTAAAAGCAGATTCCAACGAAAGCGGGAATCTCGTGCACAAGAAACGCGCTTCTTCTAACCGAGATCCCCGGCTTTCACCGGGGATTAAGAGGGGTAAAATGACTTTTTAGGTGGGAATCCGCACTTCAGCAAAAAAATTCTAGCACGCGATTATTTATTTACAGACGATTATTTATAATACAGACAGACGAATAATACAGACAGACGATTAATAATACAGACAGACGATTATTTATAATACAGATCCGCGCTAATGGCCATATTGCTGCCTTTGTTAAACCACTGCTTGGTAATGTAGTACTTTGCACTCTTGTCGGCGGCACGTTTTGCCACGGCTTATGATACATCTGTTGTTCCGTTGAAGGTGCCACGGAAGGTGAGGGAGTCGAAGGGGGTCATCGTTACGGCTCGGGCTGCCAGACATGGCAACGCCGGGAATTTCCCCTTTATCCGCCGCTTCACCACCAGCGGCTAGGGCTGTGCGGCCCGCGTCAGAGTCAGCGGGAATCACATCAGTACTCTGCACCACACGTTTTGGCGCATCGGCTTTATAGACATAAGCGGTGATTTTCTGGTTAGTGCCAGTGCTGTTGATATCAACCTGACGCACGATAAAGAAGGAAGCGGCATTGATTTCAGGTTGGGAAGAGAAATACCCGCTGACCGATACGGTATCAAACGGCTCCTGATGGTAAGCATCATATTGTGGCAGTTCGCGAATGCCATCAAAGGTACGCTGTGCTGGAGTAGCATTCGCTTTCTGTGCCTCTTTATGGTACAGATCGACATAAACCGTCTGACTGTTGCCTCGGTTTTTTTCGTTGATCGCCTGAATGTAAAACGCCTCAGCGCCAGCTTTGTGGGCACGTTTTGGCGCTTCAGCCACCGCGTCAGACGCTTTAGCCACCGCGTCAAAAATGGCGTCAAAACGGCCACTAAAAGAAATTCGATCAAACAGTTTTACCGCAGCAGCCTGCTCTGGTATCAATTCCTGTGCAGCGTGGTCAGAAAAAGCCGCGAGGAGAGAGATGAGGGTAGACGCGATAACTCGGGTCTTCAGCTTCATAAAAATCCTTTCGCATCAGAGGCATGGAAGGTTGCGACATAAAACGTCATCACCTGATGACACAACGTGGTGCCGATTATGGCACGTAATCAGCGCATTCGCCTCAGCATTTTGTCTCGCGACTGCGTATCGTCAGGGGGTAAAGCATTCGCAGCACAAAATAGGGAATAATGCCGGATTAATGATAATTTGCATGCGATAAGTGAGATTTATAAGGATGTCAGTAAAGGATTGTCAGTAATAACCACCTTGTAACAAGCGAGTTTTGTGAGTTACCGCTAAATACATTTTGTAAAAATGATAAAAATTAAGTAGATAGCCGCGGCTTTTCTCATGAATTCGAGTTATTCGCCGAAGTTTGCTAAAACATTTGCAGGAAAGTGATTTTATATATGGATCATCGATCACATTTTCAGTAGGTTATATATCATTGCCTTGTTATTGTTGATAACAGAACAGTTGCGCAAGCATTGCCGGGCAATCGAGTTATCAGGTGGGGTGACAATAAAAACTTGTATATAAAAATAAATAAGCGATAGGGAATCAGTATGCGTATTGGTATACCAAAAGAACAGTTGGCCAATGAAGCGCGTGTCGCAGCAACGCCGAAAACGGTGGAACAGTTGCTGAAACTCGGCTTCGAGGTCTCAGTAGAACGTGACGCGGGCAAGTTGGCCAGTTTCGACGATGCCGCTTATACCGCTACGGGCGCAGCGATTGCGGAATCGGAGGAGGTCTGGCAATCCGATATCATTTTCAAAGTTAACGCGCCATCAGAGGACGAAACGGCGTTGTTGCGTGCAGGCAGCACGTTGGTGAGCTTTATTTGGCCCGCTCAGAATCCAGCATTGCTGGAAAAACTGGCAGAGCGTCAGATCACCGTGATGGCAATGGATTCCGTGCCGCGTATTTCTCGTGCGCAATCATTGGATGCCTTGAGCTCCATGGCCAATATCGCCGGTTACCGCGCTATTGTGGAAGCCGCTCATGAGTTTGGCCGTTTTTTCACCGGTCAGATTACTGCTGCGGGTAAAGTACCGCCAGCCAAAGTGATGGTAATTGGTACGGGCGTTGCCGGACTGGCCGCTGTCGGTGCGGCAGGCAGCCTGGGCGCGATTGTGCGTGCGTTCGACACTCGCCCGGAGGTCAAGGAGCAGGTGCAGAGCATGGGCGCCGAATTCCTTGAGCTGGATTTTGAAGAAGAAGCGGGCAGCGGTGACGGCTATGCCAAAGTGATGTCCGAAGCCTTTATCAAAGCGGAAATGGAACTGTTCGCCGCGCAGGCGAAAGACGTCGACATTATCGTGACTACCGCCTTGATCCACGGAAAACCGGCACCGCGCCTTATCACCAAAGAGATGGTGCTGAGCATGAAGCCGGGCAGCGTGATTGTCGATCTGGCGGCACAAACCGGTGGCAACTGTGAACTCACTGTGGCCGATCGGGTGATCGTCACTGAGAACGGTGTGAAAATTATTGGTTACACTGATTTACCGAGCCGTTTACCGACACAATCTTCACAGCTGTATGCCACTAACCTAGTTAACTTTTTGAAACTGTTGTGCAAAGGGAAAGACGGCAACATCACCGTTGATTTCGATGACGTGGTGATCCGTGGCGTTACCGTGGTGAAAGAAGGGGATGTCACCTGGCCGGCACCGCCGATTCAAGTGTCTGCCCAACCGCAACAGGTCAAAGCGGCCGCTGCTGCGCCAACAGAGACGGCATCAGCTTCCCCGTGGAAAAAATACGCTTTTATGGCTCTGGCTATTTTGTTGTTCGGCTGGCTGGCCAATGTGGCTCCGAAAGAGTTTTTATCGCATTTCACCGTGTTTGCTTTGTCGTGCGTGGTGGGCTACTACGTGGTGTGGAACGTCAGTCATGCGCTGCATACGCCGCTAATGTCCGTTACCAATGCGATTTCTGGCATTATTGTGGTGGGGGCGCTGTTGCAGATCGGTCATGGCGGATGGGTGTCATTCTTCTCCTTCATTGCCGTACTAATCGCCAGCATCAATATATTCGGTGGTTTCACCGTCACCCAGCACATGCTGAAAATGTTCCGTAAAAACTGAAGGATAACACATGTCTGGAGGATTGGCCACAGCTGCATACATTGTTGCCGCTATTTTGTTTATTTTCAGTATGGCAGGGCTGTCAAAACATGAAACATCACGTCAGGGGAATATCTTTGGCATTACAGGGATGGCGATTGCGCTAATTGCCACCATTCTCGGGCCGAATGCCGGAAACGTTAGCTGGATTATTGCCGCGATGGCGATTGGTGGTGCTGTCGGTATCTACCTGGCGCGTAAAGTCGAAATGACTGAAATGCCGGAGTTGGTTGCCATTCTGCACAGCTTCGTTGGTCTGGCCGCAGTATTGGTTGGATTTAACAGCTTCCTGGATCAGGGTGAAATCACCAATCCGGTGATGGTGAATATCCATCTAACGGAAGTGTTCCTAGGCATCTTTATCGGTGCGGTAACCTTTACCGGTTCGGTGGTAGCCTTCGGTAAACTGCGCGGCATTATTTCATCCAAGCCACTGATGCTGCCGCATCGCCATAAGATGAACCTGGCCGCGCTGGTCGTGTCGTTTCTGCTGCTGTTGTGGTTTGTGAATACCGGCAGCGTGGCAGGACAGAGCATTGCGCTGCTGTTCATGACCGCCATTGCACTAGTGTTCGGTTGGCATCTGGTGGCATCCATCGGTGGTGCTGACATGCCTGTGGTGGTGTCGATGCTGAACTCCTATTCCGGTTGGGCAGCGGCGGCGGCGGGCTTTATGCTTAGTAACGACCTGCTAATCGTTACTGGTGCGCTGGTCGGTTCTTCGGGTGCAATTCTCTCTTACATCATGTGTAAGGCGATGAACCGTTTATTCTTAAGCGTCATTGCCGGCGGGTTCGGTACCGATGGTTCTTCTACCGGCGCCAGCAAAGAAGTGGGTGAATACCGTGAAGCTTCGGCGGAAGATGTAGCGGAACTGCTGAAAAACTCCAGTTCAGTGATCATTACGCCGGGATACGGCATGGCAGTGGCACAGGCGCAATATCCGGTGCATAACATCACGGCTAAATTGCGTGCACGTGGCATCAATGTGCGTTTCGGTATCCACCCGGTTGCCGGGCGTTTGCCGGGCCATATGAACGTGCTGCTGGCTGAAGCCAAAGTGCCTTATGACGTAGTGCTGGAAATGGACGAGATCAATGATGATTTCTCTGATACTGATACCGTGCTGGTCATTGGTGCTAACGATACGGTGAACCCGGCGGCACAGGAAGATCCAGGCAGTCCGATTGCCGGTATGCCCGTGTTGGAAGTGTGGAAAGCACAGAACGTTATTGTATTTAAACGTTCTATGAACCACGGTTATGCCGGGGTGCAGAACCCGCTGTTCTTCAAGGAAAACACCCAAATGCTGTTTGGCGATGCCAAAGAAAGCGTGGAAGCGATCCTGAAAGCGTTGTAACAGGTTGTTGACAGCGCTGCGTCCTGCTTCGATGAGGTTATGCTGACAGGCATCAGTGCGATGTCTACGCCTGCCTTAAACACCGCATCGAGCGCGTCTTGTTGCGTAAAGTGATCTGCGATCGCGCCCATGGCCAACGCATCGGTGATGGTGACGTCCTGATAGATAGTGCAGTTATTAACGCAGAAGATTGCCCTGTATTTCTCGCGACATGGTCGCTGGCACAATGATGCTTTCGCTGTTGCAAGTCATGATATGGCTGTTATCCAGCGTGGGGTACTGAATGTGAGCAGTCATGATCATATCTGGTGCAGGCCCATGTTCAATGGCGTGTGCAAAGGGGGCCATATCAATGGCGAAGGCGCCGTGGCGCGAACAATCAACCCGTGGCAGAGACGTATGGGAATCGGTTTAGGTATCACTATGACCGGGAAAGTGTTTATAAGCCGTTATCACACCTTGTTGGTGCATGCTAGCAGAGATTTTTTCTGCCAGTATCGTGACGGTCGAGACATCATGCTAAAACTGCGCACATTAATCACCGGATTGAGCGGATTGCTGTTTACGTCGACCACCGGGGCAAAGTTGGTATTAGATGTTCAACGAGCGCAGTCGTGCCCCATGTGTGCGTCCTGCGCGTAGGCCAGTTGGCTATCGCCACCGCTGGTGTGGCCAGTGCCATGTTGCCTGAAAACGGGGCATACTCATCGCGCGGCAAACGAAATACGTTCCCGCCCTCATTGTCAGTGCCGATAAACAACCGAACGCCAGAAAGGGATTCCAGTGAGGCATACCACGAAGTCAGTATTTTAATTTGTTCTTTGTTTTTCAAGTTGTTGGAAAAAAAGAATGACTGCACTGATGTTGTGGACGCGCAGCAGGTTTGCGATAAAAACGAAATCGACCGTCAGGTCGATTTCGTCCAGAAGAAGTAGATTATAAAGAAGTAGATTATAACCTAGAAGTAGATTATAACCTTGAGGCACTCAAGCTTTAGTATCATTGCCTTCTTCATCAAGGGTAACAGGGGATACAAAATCATTGGGTTTGATGGCTAATAGGTCACATTTAAGGTGATCGATAACGTGTTCAACGGTGTTGCCGATAAAGGCTGCCGACAGCCTGGTGCGACCCAATGAGCCCAACACGACCACACCCGCCTGCAAGTGCGCCGCCAGATCGGGGATAACTTCTTCCGGTAGCCCTTTTCGACATTTCTTCCGGTAGCCCTTTTTCGACATGCGTAAGGCGTTCGTCTAACGAAAATTTCTGGCGTAAGGATTTTATGGCAATCAAGTACTGGCCACGAATAGCGTCGTTATAGACTCCAGGATCGAAATCCGGTAGCTCAATAGCAATATTGATGGGGGTAACCGAATAGGCACCGACCAGATGTACTTCAGTTTGATCGACCTGCTTGGCAAGCGCCAGCGTTTCCGACACCAGCTTGATGTTAAGCGGATCATAATAAGATTCTTCACTAGCAAGGTTAACCGCGACCAGTGCACTGCCATTCTCGGGCCAGGGTTGGTCTTTCACCATCCACATCGGGCAGGGGAATTTACGCAGCAATTGCAAATCCAGAGGAGTAAAAATCACGGCCTCCAGTCTGTTGTGCTGGTGGGCCATTTTTAACATCAAGTCGTGCTGGTGGGCGATCACTTCATGAATAATGGCGACATTGGGTTTATTGTGCCATATCACTTGGTTTATTGTGCCATATCACTTTGATATCGATAGGGATACCCGCTTCAATGTAGTAGGCACACTGTTCTGCAATCCATGCTTTCCGCTGTTCAATGACACCCTGGCGCATTTCCGTGCGTTCGTTTGGCGAGAGCAAGGTGGTTATTTCTTAAGAGAAATCATAAATCGGCAGGAACGCCTTGATACGACCGCCTAACTGCTGAACCAGGTAGACTGCGCGTCGCAGCGCGGGTTGGTCATCCTGATTCGTGTCAATAGCTACCAGTAAATTCTGATATGTTGCCATATGTCCTCCTAACAGCTATCATCTTACAGTCGGTAATGAAGAGTACCTTATGGGAATTGCTTTTAACAACTGGTGATGAGAGCCGGATCAATAAAATAAAAACAATGACCCGGCAATAGGTTAGGCTTTGGCGCGTGCAGTTCCGGCCAGTTCTGACAGGGCATCGATATTCTCAATGGTGATATATTTTCCTTTCCAGAATACCGCCTTTCTGGCAGCTGCTGAGAAAACGGCTGATGGTTTCCACGGTAAGCCCTAAATAGTTACCAATATCACCGCGCTTCATGGTCAGTCGGAACTCGCGCGGCGAGAAACCGCGCTGGGCGAAACGGCGCGATAGTTTGTAGATAAACGTGGCCAGACGCTCTTCATTTCGCATTCGTGATGAAGATTTTCAACCCCGGGGTTTTTGTTGTACGCTGGCGGGCGCGCCAGTAACGCTAGAATATTTTATTGATGCCCGATCAGCCCGTTGAAGCGATAACGTGCGATGAGGTCAATGACCTCGAGAAAATGTGGCCAATGCCAAATCAATGGCGTATTGACTTCCAGCAAGCGTAAAGGGGGGAAGCACATTAATCAGGTTACAGCTCTATGGCTGTCATGCATCGGCTGTCATGCATCGCGCCGGCATAGCAAAGAGTCATCAAGTATTGTCAATAAGCGCACGCGATATTGTTAACATGCTAGAAAATATTGGTTTTCATGCTAGAAAAATGGCTACGATACATTGCGTTAGCGTCATAAAAGAAGGAATGACACGAATGAAGAATGAAGAAAAAAAATATGTCGTTGTCGACACCGGATGGCGTGCCGGCCTCTACCGGATGGCGTGCCGGCCTCTATTTAGCCTCAATTGCCAGGGATTACCAACAAACTAGCACTTTTGTCGCCTCTTGCGAAACCAACCAGATGCGCATGCAGTATGCCAATAAAATGATTGGCGAGTGGGGACATACGCCAGTGCTGTGCTTCAGCGCTGATCAGTTTGAGACCATGTATGATCGTGACATCCATCGATCGTACCTATAACCACTATCGTACCTATAACCACTATATTATTCATTATTCGGGCGTGCGATGTGATCAGTGAAAAACCGATGACTATCGATGAATCGCCGAGTGCAAACCCGACATAGAGAAATGTCAGGCCATCATCAACGCTATCGCCCGTACCTGACGTAAACTGCGCGTCACTTTCAACTATCGCTACGCCTCGCACCACAGAGAGATTCGCGAGTTGATCGCTTCCTATGTGATAGGCGATGTGTTCTCGGTGCACTTTGAATGGCTGCTTATTTGAATGGCTGCTGAAGAATATACAACACGGGACCGACTATTTCCGTTCCGTTGCTGGCACCGTGACAAACGCAGTGCGGGTTGTTAGTGCACAAATTCACCAACCATTTCGATCTGGTGAATTTCTGGCTGCACTCTGAACCGGAAACGGTCTATGCCCAGCGCGACCCTACGTTTTTCGATGGAATATGGAATAAAGTACCCATGATATTTTGCTGTGTGGGTGATACCAGCACAATGACTATAACTAAGGATTCTATTATGACGAAAGTCTTGTATCGTATTCCTCGTATCCTACTGTTATGTGCCGTCGTATCCTCTGTTATGTGCCGCATTACCAATAAGCAGCTTTGCCGTTCGTGCTGCCGATCCTGTTGAAGTTCGTATCTCCTGGTGGGGTGGCAATCAGCGTCATGAAGCCACCTTGGCCGCCATAAACGCTTTCCAAAAGGCGCACCCGGAAATCAAAGTGAAAGCCGAATACACGGGTTGGGATGGTTACCTGTTGCGCCTGTCAACCCAGATGGCGGGCGGACAAGAGCCGGATGTGATCCGTATTGACTGGAACTGGTTGCCTCAGTTTTCTCGCAACGGTGATGGTTTTTACGATCTGTATAATAAGTATAAGTAGCACGATGCGCTGGCGTCAACGGATTTTCCGCCCCAGTATCTGAGAACCGGCGAAGTGAAAGGCAAGCTGCAAGGGGTGCCGATCTCCATGATCTGCACGCGTGTTTATCTATAACAAGGGCACCTGGGATAAAGCGGGCGTTGCCTACCCGAAGACCTGGGATGAACTGTTTGCGCCCGGATCCGCCTTTAAAAAAGCGTTGAGTGACAACTTCTACCCCCCTGGGCGGGGCCGCAGGGCTCCTCTGACGTACTGGATATTCTGACGTTGGGACGCGCCTAGATGGCGCAGAAATATGGCATCTATATGAAATATGGCATCTATATGATTGGCGAGAGCAAGCAGAGCCTGGCTTATAATCGCGATCAGGTACGTGAACTGTTTAGTTTCTATAAAAGCTGGTGGATAATCATGTGATACCCGATCAGCGTTATTTCTCGTCGTTTGGCCATACCAACGTGTATGAGATTCGTCCGTGGATCAACGGCGAAATGGGTGGCATGTGTTTATGTATGGGATTCCGCCATCTACACCTATGCCAGCAACATGCCAAAAAAGACGGTGCTGGAGCCGGGACCGTACCCCATGCTGAGCAACGCCAAAGACTCAGCGATCAATACCAAGCCGTCTTCACTGTTTGCGGTGGGTAAAAACACCAAGTATCCCAAAGAATCCTCGATGCTGATCGGCTTCTTACTGAGTGATCCGGAAGGCATAAGGCGCTGGCATTACAAAACGGCATGCCAGCAAACCCGAAAGCGGTTACGTTGCTGGAACAGAGTGGGGTGATTACTCCCAGAAATTTTCTGGCGAATGCCTATGCAGCGGCTGAACAGCCAGCCACTCAGGTGCCGGTATCCCCTTACATGAAGAATCAGGAGCTGGTGCAGCTGTGGACCACCAGCGTTCAGCGTCTTGATTACGGTAAAGGGGCGGATTACGGTAAAGGGGCGCTCAATGAGGTAAAGGGGCGCTCAATGAGATTGTGGATGGCTTCTACAACAATGCCAATCGCATTTTGAATGCGAGCTATCCGCTAAGCACAATCTACAACGCCTTTTATCTCACCTCGTGAGCCTGTACATAAATTTGTGTAATTGCCTGATTTTGATATATTCAATCCAACATCAAAAGCAGGTTATTTTATGGACGAAAAACAGCTGCAGGCTCTGGCTAATGAACTGGTCAAAAATCTCAAAATCCCTGAAGATCTCAGCTAGTTCGATCGCCTGATGAAGAAAATCAGCGTTGAAGCGACTTTCAACGCCGAAATGTTCCACCATCTGGGCTACAATAAAAATCAGCCTAAATCAGGTACCAACTCCTGCAACGGCTATTCGACAAAGACCGTTACCACGGGCGATGGTGCACTGGAACTGCATACTCCTCGCGATCGTGACGGCTCCTTCGAATCGCAACTGGTGAAGAAAAACCAGACTCGGATCACCGGGATGGATAACCAAATCCTATCGCTATACGCCAAAGGGATGACCCCCCGTGAGATAGCGGCTGCGTTTGAAGAGTTGTATGACGCGGATGTCTGACCCACGCTGGTATCGAAGGTCACCGATACCTTCATAGAGCAGGTTGTAGAATGGCAAAACTGTCCACTGGATACAGTCTATCCCATTGTTTACCTTAACTGTATTGTCCTGAAAGTCCGGAAGGACAGACGCGTCATCAACAAATCTGTGTTCTTGGCTTTGGGTATCAACATCGAAGGCCAGAAAGAGCTGTTGGGCATGTGGCTGGCCAAAAATGAGGGAGCAAAGTTCTGGCTGAATGTACTGACAGAACTGAAAATAGTGGTCTGAACGATATCCTCATTGCCTGCGTTGACGGGCTGAAAGGCTTCCCTGACGCCATCAACACAGTGTATCCCGAAGCGAGTATCCAGTTATGCATCGTGCATATGGTGCCCAACAGTCAGCGGGTCGTTACCTGGAAGGACTACAAGGCAGTCACCCGCGACCTGAAAGCCATCTATCAGGCCCCAACGGTGCAGGCTCTGGAAGCATTCTCCAGTGCCTGGGACATCCGCAAGGTGATCTACACGAACAACGCCATCGAGTCGCTGAATAGCGTGATCCGGCATGCAACCAAGAAACGGAAGGTGTTCCTGACTGACGACTCGGTTAAAAAGGTGGTGTGGCTGGCAATCCAGGCGGCATCACAAAAATGGGTGATGCCGCTGAGGGACTGGGTATGGCTAGAGGGACTGGCGTATGGCTATGAGCCGCTTTATTATCGAGTTCGGTAATCGTCTGGACGGTCACTATTGAAAAAAGGCATTTACACAGAATTGTGTACAGGGTCAGCTATCCGTAAACGGCCTGACGCGGAGGTTTTGCCCCTGCGTTGAGCAGGGGCGTGGCACTTATTTTGCGCCAGAGAGGTGGGCTTGAAAATTTGCAATTTGCAAAATGGCACCTAACTGTTTGCGCTGTTCAGCATCCAGTTCACCACCGGCTGAATGCCAGGCATTTTGTAGAATCAGGGTATTAAGCCCAACCAGACAGTCATACATATAAAATGCCGTATTGTTGGTCGGCGTGACGACAACTTGGTCAATAGCTTGGCGCTGCCCCAACTGACAGACTGTTTTTCCGGCTTAGCGAAGATTTTACGTCCACGGTTAATACGGCTTTCCGGGTGCTGTTCCTTGGGCATTTTCTGGAAACCTAACCAGGCGATATAATCGCCGAGCACCATCGGGACGCGAGAAACCTGACTGTAGATCTCATTGTCCGTGTAGGCGCTGGGGTGATCGTCCTGGTTCAGCGTCGCGTGTAGTGCCTGGGATGACTTCTTCTTCCATCAGCATTTCCAGCGTCTGTTTACTTAACCCGAGCAATTCAACTAGCGGTGCGTTGTCTGGCAGGTTGCGCATATGGTTTATCCAAAAGCGCAAGACCTGACTGGCAAAGGCCGCATTGGTATCCATATCGCTCGGAGCTTGGGACTCATCAGTCTGTGTCACATCCAGCAGTGTGTCGCTGAATAAATCGATATCCATGCCGATGCCAAACAGATCGGTGTTGGTCATGGCACTAATGTTATCCAGGACCGGATGGGTGATATGGCTAACGCCGGATTGACGCTGCTATTGGTAAAGACGGCGCAACTCATCCCAAGTCAGCAACATGCGCGTCAGCAATTCGCCGTGTACGCCCGGTCGCGTCTGGAGTGATTTCAACACAGATTCGGCCACTTTCTGCTTTCTCATCGCAGAAATTTCACTGTCAGGCTGATACCAGCCGCCGAGAATGTGCTCGCACAGTTCATTTTGCATATCATGCAACTGTTCTGAAAGTCGTACCAGTTTGTTTTCCCGTTTGACTTCGGTATTCAGCCAGTTCGCCATTATTCAGCCAGTTCGCCATGTGTTTTACACCGCGTTCGTCCGTTGCCAGCATGGTTCCCCAGGCTTCTTCCGAATTACCAACATAGCGTTGGACACCTTCATCGTAGTGGGTGTTGTGTATGACTCTCTGATCGAATTTGGTCACCGCCCAAATCAAGCCGGGTTTATGCTGACTACGCTGCTGTGCCGTCTGTTTCACCAAGTAGTCGAGCGCTTTACCGACTGCTTTGACATCGGCGCGACGATCTACTGCCGTGCAGATTATCAACAGATTGATGGCGTGCTGCTCAGTGTACCGTTCCAGTAAATAGCTGGCCTTGGCTTGCAGCAGGTTTTTTATCAGCGTCGGATAACGTTGCACTGCGCTATGCTCGCGATTGCTACTGGAAGAGGCGTGTACGTTGCTGAGCGGATTGAAGCCAGGAATATCAAGCAGGTCAACTTGCTCAAACAGCGGCTCACGCGTCGATGACTGTAGCGTTACCACCAGTTCAACGGCGAGGAAAGCCAGCTACGCTAGAGAAAGCTCAACCGGTTTTCTGGCCCAATTATTGATGACCGGGCGCACATGAACGCTGGGATCGGACGAGGTATTGAGGTAGGCGACGATTGACAAGTTCATGATGCCATCGTTAGGCAGCAATACGTCATCGGCCAATACGCTGAGCGGTGCCAGCACTTTATAGCTGTAATTCATCCGCTGTAACGTATGCGCAAACTGGCGATAGGCCGCCGTGTACTCTTCTTTGCCTTTCCACAACACGGAGAACAACCGCGCCCGATCGTTAATGGTCAACGCCGGGGTAAGGGCGATCGCGGCGGGCCAGAAGTGAGTCTCGAGCCATTTTTGCCGTTTGCCATCGTGACGCGCCATGCTGTCCCACATGGCAATGACTTCATCACTGCTGAATCCGGGGATTGTCTCGGGTTGACGATGCATCTCCAACAGCGCCATCTGCTCGACGAGTTGCTGTTCATCTTTGGCCAAACTACGGGGAGACGGAGGTGCAACCGGGGAGACGGAGGTGCAACGGCCGTGGACAAATACGCCTGCGCCAGAATATTGACGATGTCCGCTTCGCTTAACAACAGCAATTGAACCGGATAGGTGACGTTTTTCACGCCAGGCTGACGGTAAAGCGGATTACCAGCCCGTTCAAGCCAGGCTGACGGTAAAGCGGGTTACCAGCCCGGCGAGATGGCTTTCAGGATTAATATGCGTCTGATAGTCCAGAGTATGGCCGCCGAGGTCGCTCTCCAGTCGACCATTTTCTCCCGCTGCTAACGCGGAGATCAGGTAGATTTTGACTTCCTGTGCCTGACCGAATAGCCCATGGCCATCTCTTTTCCGGCGCTGTCTGCCAGCTATTGTGCCTTGTTACAATGACGGCGTAGTTTGATGGTTAGCGTATCGGCTTTCATTTCCAAACGCAGTGAGCTGGGATGGTTGG
This sequence comes from Symbiopectobacterium sp., assembly GCA_051710525.1. Lineage (GTDB taxonomy): Bacteria > Pseudomonadota > Gammaproteobacteria > Enterobacterales > Enterobacteriaceae > Symbiopectobacterium. Next base: position 98,879 of record JBPESR010000006.1, read on the forward strand.
TCTCTACCCACTCAATGGCCTGCTCAATGCCTTCTGATGCGGCAGCCAACTGCGTGGTTAACCGGGTCGAAAGTTGTTTTGGCGTCAGTGCTCTCATTTGCTGAATACGCTCCCGCTGTCGATCTAGTAGTGTGTTGCGCCGGAAGTGCTATCAGCCAGCGTGGTTAAGCCGCAGCCGCAGATAGTGAAGCGGAACCTTGCTGCCATCTTGTAGCGTGGCGTCAGCGATTTCGAAACTTTCTGGCGTAGGTTGCCCCTCATCGCGCGCGACCGCCAAACGCAGATGCAATACACTGCCACCCGCAAACTTGCGGGCCAGCGGTTGATCGATAATGGTCAGAGTGTAAAGCGGCGTAGCAGGCCAGCGTTCGTTATCCAACTGACGGAAACCAAGCACAATACCGCCACGTACCGAGAAGTATCCGCGTTTATCCAATTCAGAAGTATCCGCGTTTATCCAATTCAGAAGTATCCGCGTTTATCCAATTCAGAAGTATCCGCGTTTATCCAATTCAAAGTATCCGCGTTTATCCAATTCAAAATAGGCGGCATCCAGATCGATATCGCTGTAGAGGTTATCCTGCGTTAACTGTTGGTTGGCATCGATCATGCATGCCGAAATAGCGGATAGTGGAGTAGGGTTCAAAATCCCCCGCTTTGAAATAAAAGCCCAGCAGGCTATGGGCCATAGCCAACAAGCACAGCATGGCGCCAACTGCCGCGATGGATTTCGAGTTCTCAATACGGCCGAATTTATTGAACGGATACCAATCGCTGGTGTGGTAGCCATCCAGTGACACGATACGGATGATGGGCAACGGCTGAAGGTAACGGAACAGTGCTTATAATGCTGGGGAAATGCGACGGTCGACCGGTAAGCAGCAACACATCACAATCATAGAGTGCCACTACCTCGCACAGAGAACGCAAATTTTGCGTGATGCTGATGCGGTTGGATAAGAACTCGCCGTGCAACTTGCTCAGCCGAACGATAAGCGGCGTGTGCCCGATATCAAACGCGGCAGCATCCGCCAGTTGTTCATGCTGGATTTCGCCGTTCAAATAGTCCAGCACCTCGCCGGTGGGACGTTGCGGCAGTAGTTCACCAAAGCTGGCTTCCAGTTCGGCGCTCATGTCTAGCGGATCGAACCCTTCATAGGCTTCGAAGATCGCACGCCCAATCGGCATCAGAATTTGTAGGGTGGACTGCTGACGCAGGGTAGATTGGCCATCAATTCTGCCCGCGTTGCCAAACAGATTGGCCATCAGGCTGTCCTGCGTGGCAATCCCGCTTTTTCAGTGACGCATGCAGTGCAGGCAGTACGTAGAGCTGGATCATATCCAGCAAGATATCGTCCGCCCGCCACTTTGAAACCTTCGCAGAACATCAGCAATGGGCTGATTTTGACGTTACTGCCGATACTATCATCCAACGTATACTGCGTTACTGCGAGATCGGTGGTATCACCGCAGATATCAATCGATGCAACACGCAGAGTTTGTCCCGGTTGCTCATCGGCATCGCGCACCCGGTCTGGCTGCGCCTGGCTAGCGAAAAAAGGCTTTGGTGTTGCCACCAAAATTGACCTGACTTTCGTTGTAGAGATAGGCCATCTGGCCACAGGTGGCTTTATCCCACTCCATTTGTACGTCAGGCACGGGGAAGCGGCTGGCACTTTTCTTGTTCCGTATTGAAGCCATCATCCTCCGGGTGCCCTCCCATCGCTTTCTAGACCAGAACAATGGCTTCTTGCATGCGACGGCGGAATATCTCGCGCTCAGGTTTTGGCATAGAGGAAGGCTGCGTCAGAATGACGTTACACAGGCGGCGCGGCGTGCTGTCATTATTGACCATTTTGGCGAGCTGCGCCGCACTGTTCATCTGGCTCAACGCCTGTGCCAGCAGTTCACACAGCATCAGCGTCATCAGCGAACTGCGGCTATATTGTGCGGAAAATACCGGAAGATGATCGTCGAACTGCACAGTAAACAGCGGCTGGCCTTCATCATTGATCAAATGTGTGAACGGTGCGGCGATGGCGTGCGCCTCCAGCGCTGCGTTGCCGACAGTTTTGCTGAATCACCAGCCGTGAGTGTAGCTCTCTTCATCCACAGATACCGGCGTGGGCTAGAGAGCCCGCTGGCACCTTAGGTGCTGAGGCGCCCCAGCGCCATACGGCTGGTTTCCCGGCCAACGCGCACGATGGAAGGCAGAGGACGGTGTCTTCGAGGCCACTTTCCAAGGAGAAATTGGGCTTGCCAAACTGCGCGTGCGCAAATTCGATGCGACTTTCAAACATCTCATTGTAGATCTGATGCGGTTGTTCCCATTGTAGATCTGATGCGGTTGTTCCAGATCGCGCAACTGCAACTTATAACTCTGGCTCAGCCCGTTATGCGCCTCCGGATGGTTTTCGACCAGAATGCCGCAAGTGTGCGAGTTTCCCACATCCAGAATCAGGTCAACGGCGGTATCCGGCTCTTGCTGTGTGCCTGCAACCAGGGTGATTCCCGGGATCCGCAATTATTTGCCCAGCATATCTAGCAGGTTCAGGTAGTGCGCCTGATACTCAAAACTACGCAATGCGGTGCGTTGGTCCGCTTCACTGCGCTGTTCACATTCGGTGGCATGGTGGGTAAAGACTTCGCGCAGCCAGCCATCGACCTAGGTTAAATCGAGAAACTCCCCTAGCTCTTCACTGTGATACGCCAGCGTAAACTTCAAACCGGCAGTAATGTCGCTTTCGGTCGTGGCGAGCAACTCGTTTTCATCGCCGTCAGAATAGACTTTGGTATCGAAAACGATGCAGATACGGTGAGTATTGCCATCCTGATCCGGTCTTGGCATGGTCATGACCTTCATGCGTGCCCAGTTATCCGGGCCACCATAAAGGTACGTGGTGGATTGAAGCGCATAAACGGGAGCGGCAGCCAGACATTGCTCAGTAGCAGCAGCGATTGGCCCAGCGAGAAACTGGATTTAGAGTGTACCACTCTGGCACTGATCCTAGCGGCGCAGGCAGGAGATATTTGCCGTTCTCCTCATTGAGGATCAGGCGCAGCAGTGGGCCGTTTGCCATCTTGCGGACGAACTTGCCAGGGCCTTACGCATCGATAGCGGGTTTAAGAGCAAAATCCAGAAATTGCAGACCGCTGTCCTGGATTAGCGTGATCTTTTGTTTATGATCTTTTGTTTATAGTCCGTAATCGTGGCCAGCATAGGGCTATTCGCTCTCACGCTTAAAAGTCAAAGGGATCAGTTTGTCGTCATCATAACGGCCTGATCATTCAGCCGGGCCGCTAGACCACTGAGAACAAACAATTTCTGGCATTTGATAGCGTGACCCATCGCTACAGTGCGCTTTCAACCCATCGCTACAGTGCGCTTTCACCCGGCTGTTGATAATCAGGTTGCCCGATTGCATCAATCCGGCAGTGACGTTGGCGCGGCAAGTGACGCCTTCACCATGAGTGAGGCGCACCGTACCCGACCATCTTTGAGTTGATAATGCAGGCTGGCCGGTTCGCCAATGGTGGGGGGGGTTGATATCGGTCGTCACTCGCCAGGTGCCGTTCAAGAAATCGGTTTTTCCCAGCTTGACCAATAATATTGGCATCACCAGCGCATTTTTGTATACCGGCTTGGCTTCTTCCGGCTAGGTTTCTGCAACCACCGTTTCAACCGGTGGCGTGCTGGGGGCCGGAGCGGGTTTCTGTGCCACCACCGGTGCTGTTTTTGGATGCTCAACCAAGGGCGCTTTCCCGCTTCTGGCGGTATTTTAGCAGCTACAGGCGGTGGCGCTATCGGTGTGGCATTTTGTACGACGGCCTCAGCCTCTTTGGGTTTTTCCGTGGCGAGCAGTACACGTTTTTCTGGCGTATGTGCAACCACCGGTTCTGAGATTATCGGTTTACCAGGCACGCCAGTGCGGAATTGCCACACCAGCGCACTCGCGAGTGCCATGCTCGGTGCAATCCACCACCAGCGACGCAATGCCGATTTCCCTTGAGCCGCTTGTTGCACTGGAGGGAGAGCGGCCTTGGGCGTTTCTTCGGGTTAATTTTCCGGCTCAACCAGTAACGACGCTGTCTCAGAATAGACAGCGCCAGCGTTGGGTTGGGGAATGGGCGGTGCAATCGGCTCGACCAACGGTTGTGCCGTGATGACCGGTAAGGCCTTGCGCAGGCACTCTAATACATTGGTTCGAGGTTTTTGGTCAAGATTAATAAGACCCCAAAAGGTAATGACGGGGTGGCCACCGACCAGATAAACGTAATTTGCGGCGGGGAATTGAAACGCCTTGGCGAGCAGGGCACCAAATCGTTGCTGCGCCGCACTGTCTGATGCCAAGGCTCGTTCACTCAATACCGAAACGGTGGTCAGGCAGGTTTGTAACTACTCCAGCGCTGCCTCCCGTTCCACTTCGCCAGTGGCCATCCATGAGGTGACTTTTCCTTCACCGGGAGCGTACCAATCAAGACGATGCCAGTTTCATTCGGTTGCGGAATGGCCAGACAGTCAGCGATAGTTTGTTGTCGCTGTAAACGCAGAGTTTCTCGCAACTAAAGAGCCGATGCATACACCGGTTGCCTATTTTCGCCAAGCGCAAAAAAAATCGGCCAAACTTCCGCTGCGTAGTAATGAATTTTGCCAATAAAGAGACCTTATTAAATAGAAGGTTAACATATGAAAATAGAAGGTTAACATATGAAATCAAATCGGTTTATTATAAAATATTATAAACCGGAAATGGCAATATCAAACGGATAAAGAAACGACAAAACTACTAATTATTTGACCTATCAACGCCTTTTCTTGGGTTTAGCGACGCGCATGGGCAGTTTTTTTCTATGAACTGTCGTTTTCCGAGTATGCAGTGCCTTGTGATACGAGAGAAAGGCAAACTGACGTCTTTTCTGGCACAAAGGGCATCCACCATATTCTGCACAAAGGGCATCCACCATATTCTGCACAAAGGGCATCCACCATAAGGGCATCCACCATAACGGTGGGGTGTATAATGAACGACTGTCCACCACTTCATCCAGACGTGGGCAAAGCACCTGAACGCCTTTCTAACCGGCCAATGCGCAACTGCGCTGTACAGGTTCTTCCTCTGGGGAAGTGCACATTAAAGGTCAGCCAGTCCATTTCGCTAATACCATGGACGCGCTCAATGCTGGGGTGGCGATCATCTACCAGAAATTGCATCTGGTGCCAAAAATAACCTGGCAGAAAATATCTACCTGGGTCAATTGCCCACAAGAAGGACATTTCACACGACGAGGCAAGCGAGCAGAAAGCACTGAGCATGGCGATGTTACGAACTCCAGAAATCAACGCTGTGGTCGCGTAAATGCGAAGGAGCACACAATTATGTCAACGGTTATGTCTGCTTCACCTGAAAAAAACAAGCGTGCCGGAGCAATGTCGCGCATATGGGATAACTACAGCATGCTGGTGGTGTTTGCCGTGCTGTTTCTTGCCTGCGCTCTGTTTTTGCCCAATTTTGCTTCCTTTATCAACAATTTTGCTTCCTTTTCAATAGGAAAGGGTTGGCTATTTCCATGTCCGGCATGGCTGCCTGAGGGATGTTGTTCTGTCTGGCATCGGGCGACTTTGACCTATCCGTGGTGTCGGTGATTGCTATGCCGGGGTGGCAACGGCAGTCAAGTATTCAATGATTTGATTACAGTGTAAAATCTCCGGTTTTGGATGTGTAGATACAGTGGCTAAAGTTGATGTAAGATGCCTGTTTTGTGAACAGACAGCCTCTATAGAACAGACAGCCTCTATAAAAAAACACGGTTATGGCAAATACGCCGTGACCAATGCGCTCTGCACCCAATTGCCGAATGGCCTGCCAGATACTTTCGGCATCTGCTGATTCACCGGCATGAACTGTTGTAATATGCCAACCGTTATCAATCACGAGCCTGACGAAAATGCGAAGTAAACAGGCCGCCCGGAAAGCCCAGTTCATCCCCAGTGAGATCGAGTGCCACGATCTAGTAGCGGGATCTAGTAGCGGAAGGCTTGCAGGGCGTTCAGTTCGTTCTGGCACGCTCAGATCCAAAAGTACGGCTCAAAGTACGGCTCATGATACCAATCAGTTGGATATCGGTGTCGTAATCGCGATAGCCTGCCTGTATACCATCGATAACCGCCTCGACCACCCTTGCAGCGGAAGAGTACATGGCGCTATGCCCTATAATAGGGTGAGAATTGCAGCTCGGTGTAATCAAGACCGTCGCGCACCGCATCTTCCACGTTTTCATAAGCAACACGGCGGCAGGCATCGAGAGAACCGAGCACGGCCACGCCCCAATCTAAGCAGATTAGCCGGTTTGTCGATCACCTGTACGTGTGGGATCAGCGTTTCAAGCGTCTGCGCGGGGAGGGTGACGTTAAACTAGCGTGCTAAATCTAGGATCGTTTGTGCGCGAATACTGCCATCAAGGTGGCGGTAAATGTCTGTTAACGGGATTGAAGGATCGATCACAATGGCTTCTTTCGCTACGCACACCAAGGCACGTTGAGCCGTTAAATTATTAAGATACTGTTTAGTTTAAACAATAAGGCATGGAATATGTTTAGTATAAACAATAAGGCACGGAATACCATTACCGATTACACTAATGGGCGATTTCTGCCTGTGCTACGCACCAGACGAGGGATCACTCGCACATAGCAGGATTCCGCGATCAGTTCGATCACGGTTTGTACAACCAGGATCGCCGGCAGTACCGGCATAGCGTCGGGGATCGATAAGGCCAGCGGAAGAATTACTAACGAATTACGCGTAGAGCAACTGAATGCCATGGCACGCCGTCTGGCGGTGTTCAAGCCAAACAAGCGTGCCATCGACGCGCCGATACAAGGCGCAGCAACGGCAAACAGTAGGTAAAACGGCAGTTCCTGACGTACCGGGCCGATCGCCAGTTCTACGATCGCCAGTTCTAATTGTGGCACGACAGACGCTACCACTAAAAAGATCACCACGGCTGTCGCGGGCACCGGTAACCAACCGGCAGCGTTAGCGATGCGTTGCACGATCAAAAAGCGCGGTTGGATGTGTTGTAATACAGCATGGTGGCTAACGCCGTATCCAACCCTCTGTTTCAGAAAAAAACATGTGCTGCCAGCCAGGTCAGTGCCATTACAGCGAAATAAATAAAGTACGCTCTGGCGTGACTCGAGTGTGTGTTTATCCAACGCTATGACCATTCACTCAGTGGATTTTGGGGATTACCGCCTGCCAGAGCGCGCAGGCGGTACAGACATTACTGCGCTTGCGGGGGGACAACTGCCGGTGAGTCTTGAGTTTCTGGCTCGGCATCATTGCCTTCGTCGCTTTCATCGGTAGGGATATCGATAAAGGGGGCAATAAACTCCGCCAGTGAGATTTTACGCCCGTTCAACTCAACCTGATTGTCCGCATAGTGCAGCGAACTAGTGATGGCGTCATCTTTGGTGACAGTGATTTGGTTCATTTCGCCTACGCCAGCCAGCATTTTCACTTGCTCTTGCGCACTGGCGATCAGTTGCTGATGTTCCTGATCCGATTGTGCCTGTCCTCCGACCTGAACGATACCTTCAGCCAGCATCGCCATTGGTGTGTTTAACGTCACATCCAGTTGCTTAACTGCACGACGGATCACGCCTTCTTCATCGCTTTGTGCCGGTGGCGTTAGCGCTGTAGATTGTGCCGGATTACTAAAATTGAGCGCGGCGTTGAGCGTGCTCTCACCTTTGGCATTTTCCAGCTCAAGGGGGAGATGGTAAAATTCGGGTTGCCTTTCAGCAGGCTGGGTGGGGCATTGCGTAATGATTGCTCCAGTTCATACTGGAAACGCAGTGGGTCCATAGCAGACGGCGACTCCAGGAATGATGCACTCAACGTCTTATAGGTTTTGACGAACTGCTGCGTCGCTTCGCCATCGAGTTAGTTAAAGCTGAAAGCAAACTTCATGCTACCCAGATCGCGGTCTTTGAGCAGCAGTGCGTCTAATGACAACGTTATCGCGCCAGCGATGTTTTTGTCGTCTTCGCTCATGGTGCTTTTGATCACGAGATTGTTCATCGTGACAGGATCACTTATTGGCGGCGTCACCTTTATTGATTTCAGGGTGAAGCTACCGTTGCCGAGGTCCAGATTAAATTTGCCGCGGTGGTTGTTCGCTTCCAACCCAAGGCCTTCAAGAACGATAGTCTCTTTGCCGCCTTCGTAGTTGGTGGTTTCTGATAAAAAGTGAGAAACCGTACCTAAAATTCGGCTGCTACGCAGATCGTGAGCAAGATCTAGCGCAATATCGATGCCGCTAAAGGCAAATTTGGTGCCTTCACTGTCAATATCGAGTGGGCGCAGAGAGATAACTGAAGCGGTATCTCCATTGAATGCCAAGCGCGTTTCTGCGCTGAAGAACGGTTGGTTATGAAGTATATCAAACAGTTCTTTGGTCGCTTCGCTGTTAGCCAGTTCGCTGCGAATATGCGCCATGCTGGGACGTAAATTCATTTTTTTTAGCAGAGAGATCGGAAGTGGCCCGTGTGAAACAGTTTCGTTGAGCACTATTTCGTGTTTGGGTGCTAACGGACGCGTTTCTGATGCAGAACCGTAAGGCTGCAATACTAGTGAAAACGTGCTGAATACTAGTGAAAACGTGCTGCTGAACACACCTCCCTGATAATCACGATACACCAACTTGAAACCTGAATTCGGATAGGCTTCTTGCAACTGCTTGTTAAATTCAGTAGTAACTGAATCGATATTCAGTGCTAATTGCTTGCCCGTATACCATGACGCACCTGTCCATACGGCGCCGAGTACGATGATAACTCCGCCGGCAACCAGAGACTTCTTCATAGTGTGATTCCTTTTCTAAGTAAGCATCCCTTAAGGGGAGAAAGTATATAACCATTATACACGCGTGCCAGTCGTGCACTTCCCTCTACGCTGACGGGAGACTCTGACGCACGCAAAAAGCAGGATTCGCCGGGGCGAAGCGTAAGTCGCTGACTATTTTTCATCAATGTGGCTTTCCCATCGATACAAAAGACAACGGCTGCGCTCTGAAGGATCAGCGTTTGTAGCTGATCCTTCAGATTATGCAGGGAAAAGGCAAAATCGGCGACAGGTACGGGAAAATAGCAGGTTTCACTATCTTCAATCGGCTGAGTTAACAGCTGGTTTGTCGGTTTGGGGATAAATTTCACATTCGCCAGCAGTTCAGGAATGTCTATATTATTTAGGGGTGAGTCCAGCCCGTAGTACGTTATCCGAATTTGCCGTCACCTCCAGCGCTACACCGTTCAGGTAAGCATGCGGGGTTTCCGCATAAAGAAACATCGCTTGTCCCGGTTGCAGCGTGATGACGTTGAGCAACAACGGAGAAAACAGTCCGCTGTCGTTAGGGTATTCTTGAATGATATTGCGCAGCGTTGCCCATGGTTCACCATGCTGTGAGGTGAGTGCGGCTTTTAACACCGCCAGAGCGCGATCTTTGATCTCTGCGCGCATACCCAATAAGTTGGTAAACAGCATCGATAGGTTTTTGTCCTCGGGCTGCTGCAAGTAGGCGGTGATGGACGGATGTGGACTGGCTATGGGCTGCAATAGCGTCACAATATCGTCGTGCTCACGAAAACCGTTCATCGCTTTAAAGGGTGTTAAGGCAAACACCAGCTCTGGCTTGTGGTTGGCATCCTTATAGTTGCGATGTGGCGCATCGAGCAGGATTGCGAGTTTGTTCTCTTTGGCAAAACCTCAGCTCTGCTGCGGGTTTGCTCGGGTGAACCTGGATGGAGAGCGGTTGCGCCGCGCAGAGGACTTTAAACAGAAAAGGCAGCTCACCAAACTGTGCCGCGATCGCCGCACCCAATGTCTCCACGGGCGCATCGTTGATGACGTCACGCAAACGCTGCTCTTGGCCCTGTTTACCACCCACGAACTGCTTTGGGGATGCATACCCATCCAAAGTTCTGCCATTGGCAGATTGTCTCTATTCTCAATGCAGTAGAGTTCTGTTAATGCTGTTGTGCTTCCCCAGGAGTGTTGTGCTTCCCCAGGAGTAGTACTGGATGCTATTGCGCATTTTTGCATGTTCACCTCTATTGTTTATTGTTATGTAATTTTGTTATGTAATTTGTTAATATATATGACTATAGAGGTTAATAGATGCAGATGCATTGAATATGAATACACTGTTTTTGTTTGCAGAGGCTGGTGCTTAATGTGCATGTTAATGTTTTCTCAATCGCTATGCTAGACAAGGCCATGATCCCCATCCTTTTTAGGAATGTTAGGAGAAAAAACCAATGACGACACGTATCGAAAAAGATTCCATTAGTCCGATTTATGTTATTGCCAATAAACTGTGGGGGCACAAACGCAGCGTTCTTTGGAGCATTTTGATATCTCTAAGGAGAAAATGCCGCAAGCGCTGATTTTTGCCTTGGCGTTGACCAAACGTGCGGCCACACAGGTCAATAACACGCTTGGCCTGCTACCGGATGAGAAGAGTGCGGCGATCATTGAGGCCGCCGATGAGGTACTGGCTGAGAAACACTCCGGCGAGTTTCCTTTGGCGATCTGGTAGAACGGCTCCGGCACGCAAAGCAACATGAACATGAATGAAGTGCTGGCCAACTGCGCCAGTGAAATTCTGGGAGGAGAACGCGGTAATGCGCGTTTGGTGCATCCTTTGGTGCATCCCAATAATGATGTTAACAAAAGCCAAAGTTCGAACGATGTCTTCCCCACGGCAATGCACGTGGCTGCTGTCATTGCCCTCAAGACTCATTGTTGCTGAATCTTGACGCGCTGTCGGTTACTGACGCGCTGTCGGTTACGTTACAGCCCAAAGCCGAGGCGTTCAGCGATATCGTTAAAATCTGGCGCACCCATTTGCAGGATGCAACACAGCTGACCTTGGGGCAGGAGATTTCCGGTTGGGTCGCCACGTTGCAACATAACCGCAAGCACATTGAGAACAGTATCCCCCATTTGAGCGAGCTGGCACTCGGTGGCTCGGCGGTGGGATGGGCCTTAATACCCACCCTGAATACGCGGTTCGCGTTGCCAGCGCTCTGGCTGAATTGACTGGACAACCGTTTGTTACCGCATCCAATAAATTCAAAGCCTTGGCAACCTGTGATGCGCTGGCTGGCATCCGATCCGCGTTGCGGCATTGGCAAGTTGAGCATTCCGGAAAACAAGCCGGGCAGTTCCATCATGCCGAGGAAAGTGAATCCAACCCAGAGTGAAGCGCTGACCATGCTATGTTGCCAGGTTATGGGCAACGATGTGGCGGTGAATAAGTGGGAGGGCGTCGGGGAATTTTGAACTTAATGTTTATCGCCCCATGGTTATCCATAATTTCCTGCAATCGGTACGTTTGCTGGCGGACGGCATGAAGAGCTTTTATGAGCATTGCGCCATTGGTATTTTTATGAGCATTGCGCCATTGGTATTGAGCCTAACCGCGATCGTATTGAACAGTTGCTGAATGACTCTCTGATGTTGGTTACTGTGTTAAACACCCATATTGGTTACGATCAAGCCGCAGAGATTGCCAAAAACCGCTGCGCTGAAACTCTGTTATTTAACCGAGTCACAGTTCAATGAGTGGGTGCGCCCGCAGGATATGGTGGGTAGCCTGCATATCGAATAAGTGCTGAGCCTTACGCGCTTTCATCCAGATAGAGGTGAAAGCGCGGAATCAGCAGCCGCAGTGCTTTCGCTTTCGGCCTGAATTTGGGTTGAGCGCTGTCAGCCAGGTAGTTTCCCAACTCACCAATGACTGGAATGCGTGACGGATCGCGGCACAGCACTAAGCACTAATAAGCACTAAGCACTAATAATAAAGGGACGGGCAAGGGTGTTGCACCTGTTTCTGCGCATCTTGATACCAAACCCGAGCGATCGGCTGTACTTTAACTGGTCGTTTAATCTTCAACACAGCGTCTTGCGGCAGTTTTTTAATATCAATAAGCTCTTGGGTGACCCGAGCGTGCCACATGGCTTTTGCTGTCGGTGAAATTCCCCTGGTTGCCTGAAAGCTTTTTTCCAGTTTTTCTAATACTGCCTCGCGCGTCAATGTATTCACCACATGCTTATTGGCCCAGCCAAAGCTAACTGTGTCGGGTTCGGTAACAAGGTAAGCGAGCGATAGGCACTCAGGGTGATTAATCCGGGCAGGTGGGCGTGTACGAATTCAAACCGTTGCTCGGTAGCCAAACCGGATTCACGGGTAATCAACTGCTTCAGCTTTACTTTCAAGGTGTTAATCGCCTCGACGGCATGTGGATATGCTTGCATTCAGCCTCCGGCACCAAAAAACACAGCGCACCGGGTAAGCGAATAGCAGCTTTGCTACTTATCGTCTCAGCATAATGATGGATAAATAAACGCTGGAAATGCGCCAGACCAGCCCCACAGGCCGCTTCGCTTTGTAACGCCGTGACAGGGATCTGGGTGATGGGATCGTGTTCTTTCCCTTTTCCACGGTGGGGACAGTGAACACTCGTGCGTTGAGCAGCGTAAGCGAGGCCAAACGCTGGCGAAATTTTGCAATCTGCTGTTCCAGTGAAGAAAAGGTGTCGTGAAGGGCAGCAATCAGTTGATAAAGGTCCATAGCACCTCAGGGATAACGGTCTATTTTAGTTACAACATACCATTAATGTATAACGAAAAAAACTTATAATAACACACTAACGTGGTTAACTGATTCTGCCGGTGAGATACACCATCAAGAGCAAGCCAACAATGGCCTGGTAGAGGGATGGAGACAGTAGCCGGTAACCAATGTAGTTGAACAGAGTAACAAAGGCTCCCATCAGTAAAAATCCCTGAAGGAACAGCCAAGGCAACCCGGCATCATGCCAGTGAATTTTGGTGTTAATCAGCAAGGATTTAGGCCGCAGCAAACCGGGCCGAAAATGGCGTGAGTCGGGTAAAAAATATCAACGCCGAAAACAGTGCGAGAACGCCCATAACCACGATCGCCACACACCAGGGAAAATAATCAGTGAGTACTCAGGTGACCAAACGGCCACTCATGCCACCGATAGAGTTCCCGCTGATGTATAACCCCATGGAGAAGGCCAGGAAGCTGGGATGAATCTCTTCGCTCAGGTAGCTCATGGCCACCGCTGCTACGCCGCTTAACGAGAGTCCATCAGTACGCTCATTAACAGCACACCGCGCTAACTGGTCATAAAGGCACAAATCGGTGCAGCGCTGTTTGAACGCAACAACCGCAATGTCAGGCTAACCCCAGCAGGCGAAGCGTTCCGCAAAGCAAGTTGGGATATTGCACCAAGTGGAGCATGCGTCTGCGCACGCCGCCAGACTGCAACGTGGCGAAATCGGCGAGCTACGGATTGGTTTTACCTCCTCAGGCCTTTTACTCGTGCGGTTTGGCGCAGTTTGCTGCATTTTCGGCAACGCTACCCGGATGTTCATCTGCAAATAACGCTACCCGGATGTTCATCTGCAAATGTTGGAGCTGAACACCAAACAGCAGATAGACCCGTTGCTAAGCGGAAAGCTGGATATCAGCGTGATGCTGTTGCATGAAGCATTGTGTTGGAATAGAATACGGGGAAATTTGTGCACAAAATCACAAAATTAATCAAAGAGTTAACGGAATTCACTAAAAGCTCAACCATACCCGCAGTTTTTTTATTTTGCAGCGTGCATATTACGCACTAATGTTGAGAAACTTCGCTGCAAATCACCTTATGTATCAGCGAACGCTCAGCGTGGCAATTCGTAGACAGTAGGAGCCATTTTGTGATTGCGGATGGTCAACCCGGACATATCGATCAAATTAAATAAATGAACGCCGGTGCGGTATAATGGGTCATTGACCTGCACGGTCCCGTATCTCGCATTGAATTATCAAAACTGGCTCAATTAGCCCCCGCCAGTATCACCAAGATCGTGCGCGAATTATCACCAAGATCGTGCGCGAATTGATGGAAGCACATCTGGTGAAAGAGACAGAATACCAGGATGTGTCGGCAGCCGTGGCCGTCCTGCGATTGGATTATTGCTGGATACCGATGCCTGGCACTCTTTCAGTCAGAATCGGCCGTGAGGAAATCAGGTTGGCGCTGCGCAATCTCAGTAGTTCGCTGGTTGTTGAGGATTGCGTCAATCTGCTGAGCGACCATCCACAACCGCTGCTATTGCGGTAATAACGACTGTCTGGAAACCGTTGCCAGTATTGAAAGTATGCTCGAACTGGCACAACATTCGCCTGAATGGATCGATGAGTTTTCGCCTGAATGGATCGATGAGTTCCTTACTGAACGGTTCACCGCTAACCGTAGAGACGCTCTGCGATGCCGTGCTGAGAGGGGACCAATTAGCCAAAAACATTATTAACGGGGTTGGCAGCAATGTGGACCGCATCGTGGCTATCATGGTTAACCTTATCAATCCGGACAAAATTCTGGTTGGATATTCCTTAAATAAGGCCGCGAATATTCTGCATCCTGTTAATCCTGGATTGTATTCGACAACAGTCTTTGCCTGCCTACAGCCACAATATACAGGTGGAACCTACTGCGTTTTATAATCAGGGTACCATGGCGGGCGCGGCGTTGGTCAAAGAGGCGTTGTATAACGGTTCACTGCTGGTGAACCTGTTGCAAGGCTGATGTGGCATAACAATTTATAAAACGTTTTATCGGATCTGTCCTCACGTACCGAGCAACAAGCCGCGGCGCTGGAATAAACCACTGCCTGCATGGAGCAGATCACCGCCACGGTAAAACACAACGCCAACAATGCATATCAGGCAACGGTGCTGACCGAAAATGCCACTAAAATTGCCTTCAAAGGGGAAGGGTTGGTGAGTTAGGTGGTGAAACCATGCAGGAAATGACGCATGGCGGTCAGTTATGTACAAAGAATCATCGGTGAAATTGCTACAGCATCAAATGGGGTCGTGTATTCAATGAGTTGATACAGCATCAAATCGCGTTTGATGCTGTATCAACTCATTGAATACACGACCAAGTTTTAAGCAACAGCGCACCGCCCCATGCTACGTCAACATGGAGCCAAATGTTCCGTTCGGCAGCCATAGCCGCAATCTTGACTAAGGGGTCAATGGCACCGGCATCGTTACAGCTGTTGCAACAATGGCCAGCACTTGCTCGCCATTGGCGTCGACCTTTGCCAATTTTGCGGCCAAGTCGCTGAAATCCATGCGCGAAAACACATCCGTTTTTACCAGCGTAACGGATTGACATTCCAGTCCCATCAGTGCTATGTTTTTCTACACGGAAAAATGGGAATTTTCGGAACACAGTACTTTAGTACTTTGATTTTACTCAGATCGCCGGTTAAACCGTGCTGCTTAACTGAATGCCTCTGACGCACAAAAAAAGCATCCCGCGCCAACATCAATCCCAACAGGTTGCTTTGAGTCCCGCCGCAAGTGAATACGCCAGCGTCGCCCGCGGTGTAACCTAGTTGCTGGCGTAACCATTCGATCAGCTTCATCATCAATGAAGGTCGCTGAAGGGCTCTGATCCCAGGAATCGAACTGCTTTTTGATACCAAGCACTGCTAGCGGCAGACCGCCACCGACCGCTTTAGACATGACGATGATATCGGGTTCGATGCCTGCGTGTTCGAACGCGAACAGTTCACCGGTGCGGGCAAAGCCAGCCTGTACTTCATCGATAATCAGGATAATACCATGCTCCTGAGTCACTTTACGAATATGTTGCAACCACTCTGCTGGAGCTGGGTTGACCCCCCTTCACCTTGAACGGCTTCAAAGATCACCACAGCAGGGCAGCAGGTTTGCGTACCCTTTGCGTACTCCACTTTCGACATTGTTGATCAGATTGTCAAAATAGTAGGTCAGCGCTTTAACGTCAGCCTCACCACCGATGCCCAGAGGGCAACGGTACTGGTTCGGGTAAGGCATAAACTACACTTCAGGCATCATGCCATCAACAGCTTCTTTGGGAGACAGGTTACCTGTGACAGAGAGCGCGTCGTGGGTCATACCGTGATAGCCCCCGGAGAAACTGATCACACCAGAGCGACCGGTCACTTTTTTAGCCAGTTTTAGCGCGGCCTCAACGGCATCGGCACCGGAAGGCCCGGTAAACTGCAAGCAATATTCTTTGCCCTGACCCGGTAGCAATGACAGCAGATAAGATGAAAATTCATCTTTTAACGGCGTGGTCAGGTCAAGGGTGTGTAACTAAGCCACTGGTAATGACACTTTGAATGCTTTGAAGCACATCAGGATGATTATGACCAAGTGCCAGGGTTTCGGCACCGGCAAGGCAATTAAGATGTTGATTATTCCAATATCAGTAATCCAAATGCCCTGCGCTTTGGCAATGGCCAAGGGCAATGGCAATGGCCAAGGGCAATTTGCGTGGATAGCTCCTGACATTAGATAGATTCAAATTAAGTTTGTTTTGCTAAATAAAAAGGTTTCATTGCGTTGCGGTAATGAATTAGCACTCAAAGTATCAATACGGACTTTATCCGTAATCATATCACTCCTATAACCGGGAGTATGGTAATGCCGGGTTTAATAATAGGTTAAGGGGTAAAAAACGCGGCTAATATATGTTGTTTGAGCAATGTACTCAATATGTTATTGGTAGGGATATTGCTCAGATATAAATAACAAAAAAAGCGTCAGTCAGACAACAAAAAAAGCGTCAGTCAGACTTAATAATTTAGTTAAATTGTAACTAATTATACCATTGCTGGTTGTGTTCTTTTCTTGTAATCTGCCGGGGGTTTTAGACGCGTTGTCTTAATCACAAAATATGACCTTATCGGACTATACATGACTGCTCACAACAACCCTTGAAATGTAAGTCAATGCGTTGGTTGAATGTTTTGGCTGGGTTAAACTGGGCCAACTGGTTAATATTAATTGCTTTAAAAGCGATCCCAGCGTCAAATCCAGTTTAAAATTTCTGCGTCGAACCATGTGGGCACGCGCTGAGGTCGAAACGCTGTATCTTGATTCGTTAAAAGAGGCGCCTGCCGAAAAGCCTATGATGTCAATCCGTGGGAAAACAGCCGTGGAAACAAACGGTAACCTTTTCTTCTTCCAACGTGCATGGTGTGTGCCGCTTTTACAGCCAGACAGTAACCGACGGTTACGATGAGCGCTAGCGACGCGTCAACAGTTTCTCTGCCTCAACAATCAAGAACACGACAAACCCAATGGCAACGCCTACGTGTAAAACCCAGAGAATGGCTGATATTTCACTTCTTACCTTATGAAGATTAATGAGTTGACGAGATGTTGTTATTACAGGATAGATTTTTAGTTTAAAATCTATGTTATAATTGAAAGTGGCACTACTAATCGTCACTATTATTTTATCCCCCCTTACATCAACGGAGCCAGACAAAGCTCTTCGCTTTCAGCTAACAGGGTTTTCAACACGAATCGTGCCACCTGAAGGCAGGCATGTTGAGCTGCCTGAGCCGGAGATTGCCATTCAAATAAAGCAGCGGTTAGTTCGGCACAGAACAGATTGCCAGTACCTTTTGGTGCAATCGGCAAGCGGTTGTGCTGGATCGGCACACCGTATCGCGCATGACACACAGCTACTGAATCCGTTGTTTATCGAGATTGCCCGGCGCACTGGTGACAACCACCCACTCCATCGATCCCTTTAGTAACGAACGCGAGGCGGCGATGGCTGATTCGGCACTGTCCAACGTCATCCCCGATAAACAGCTCGGCTCAAACGCATTGGGTGTGAGTCCGCTAGCCAGCGGTAAAATCTGATCGCGATAGCAGGAATTTACCTCGGCATTGACATAGTAACCGCAGTCAGTATCCCCCATAACCGGAGCTCGCGCATGTTCCAATGCGCCCTGCTCCAGTAGACCTTGCAGAAAACCTTCAAACCATTCACCGGAATTTTTCCGCCATAAGGAATTTTTCCGCCATAACAGCTAGGATAATGGGGTGTGTTACTGAGAATGACCGTAGGAACCAATGCAACGCGCAACCCATAATCAGCATGAAAATAACAGTCAGAAACACCACTAGTGCCGATAAAAAAAAGCTGGATACGTGGCTAAGCATGCGGGTGATCAATCCAAGAAATTGCCCAGGATCAATCAGCGACATCGCCGCTTCCGGCTATAGCGTTAGCCCCAATTCCTGCAACGGTGCCTTACCTACGGTAAGCTGACGCGTCAGCAGACTGCGCATTTGCAGGCTCATTTGATTTAACTCAGGCATCCTGAGCAGGACGTAAAAACAAGCAGCATCAACAATACGCCATCCAGCAACACCACAATCAAAGAGCGCGGTAAGCGTGTTCTACACAATAGCGCCACTACCGGATCAAGCACGATAGCCAAAAACAGGGAGCGCAGGATAATGGAGAGGATCGATGCCGCCAGATGGATCCCCATCATGACGATAGCTAATGCGACTAACAGCAACATATCATCGGAAAATACAGGTATTTTTATCGTGGCCTGCTTAGGGTTAACACGACGTTTAAATCCTGCCGCACGCGATAAAATCCATTTTTGCAAATGCGCGTCGAACAGTATGTTCTACAACAGAAAATACAGTATGTTCTACAACAGAAAATATAGCGGCTTTTCGCCGCAACGTCCTTTTTACCGCTATTTACCCCAGTGCTTTCTGAGGTAATCCACCGCCGGTACGGTTTGAGGTTGATGAAGAAATCCCTCACGAAAGAGCACGCTACCTTTCACTTCCGGCAGCGCTTCATTGAGCGCCAACTGCCGCCGCAGTTCAGGCAGGTCCCCGTCTCGCGCCCAATCAGGCTCCTTTTGTGAAGGCACACCGACTTTATACAGTGCGATACCAATGTAGAGACATGTTTTTGTTGACTTTACCACATCCGCCCACCATTTTACCAGTGTGTCATAACGGACGATTTCTCGTAAAAATAGCCAGTAGATTTGCGGGATGATATAGTCAATCAAGCCACGTTCAACCCACAATCGAGTGTCCGCATAAGAGATGTCATAGGCCGCACCACCGCGTGTATCCGAACCGCGAGCGTCATTCTCTGCATTGCGCCACACTCCAGACGGGCTGACGCCAAACTCAACCTGCGGTTTAACCGCTTTGATTGCCATCGATACTTGCTCAATCAATAGCAACGTATTATTGCGCCGCCAGTCCTCTTTGGCGACAAACCCCTGTCCATACTGCCTATAGGTAGCATCGTCTTGCAAACGGGACGCGGGGGTTTCGTAGTAGAAATAATCGTCAAAATGGATACCATCTACGGCGTAGTTGTTAATCAGTTCCACCACCACATTGGTGGTCCACTGACGCACCTCTGGGATACCAGGATCCAACACAAACCGATCGCTCGCCGTGCGTATCCATTCTGGGTGCAACGCATAGACGCTAGAGGGCGACGCACTAAGAGGCGTCGCAGTGCAGCCACGGTTTTCGGCTGGGTATTGCTGGTCACACGGTAGGGATTGAGCCAAGCGTGAATGCGCAATCCACGCTTATGCCCTTCAGCTAACATGAAGGCCAAAGGATCGTAACCGGGATCTTTACCCACTACGCCAGTTAATACATCAGACCACGGCAGTAACGCCGAGCGGTATAGCGCTGTGCCATCCGGCTTTACCTGAAAAAAAACCGTGTTAACGCCCAGGCTAACCAGATTGTCCAGTTTGTCGATCAGCGCCAGTTTTTGTAACGCTATGCGGCGCTCATCTGACGGCTCATCACTTGACGCAGGCGTCGGCCAGTCAAGGCCAGAAAGCGTGATTAACCAAACACCCTTGACGTTCTCTGGCATAGCCGTAGAAACGGGCATAGCCGTAGAAACGCGAGGAATAATTTTCCCCTTACTACTGCACCCCAACACCTACTGCACCCAACACTCCAGACACCAAACACAGCAGAAAAAAGCAACGTCGATAGTTCAGCATGTTTGAGCCTTTCCTTGGCAGTATGTTTGAGCCTTTCCTTGGCAGTAGAAAGGGTAGTCACGGATTCAGGTTCGGTATTTTTCCACCAGCGCTTTGGCAATCGCCTCCGTTTGTGCATCGGCATTACCTTCAATATCCAATGGGCGGAAGTGCATTTGAAACGCGCTAATGGTCAAACGTGTGTCTTTATCCAACTCACCGTTTTGCGGAATTTTATCATAACCATACTGATGTAATGCTTGTTGAAGCGTCAACACATCAGTCAGCGCACTCGGCTGCCGTCCAGCGAGATACTTGTTCACCGTTGCATCATCAGGCCAGGCACCGACGCCCATTTCTGCAAACCGTTTCCAGGGGAACAGTTTTCCAGGGTCCTGTTTGCGCAGCGGTGCAATATCGCTGTGCGCCAGAACATTATCTGGCGTGATGTTGTTACGCTTGATAATGTCTTTGGTCAGCGCAGTAAGTGCGGTGATTTGCGCTTCATTGTAAGGATACCAGGTACGAGTGCCAAGCATGTTATCGGTAAATCCGCGGTTAACAATCTCAATGCCCACCGAAGAGTCATTGAGATTTACCCGGCCATTCCAATTACTAACACCCGCATGCCAGGCTATCATATCTTCTGGCACCAGTTGCATCACTACGGGTTTTTTATCCAGCAGAGGTGGATTTTTCGCAACCAGATAATGCGCGCTGAACTGCTCCTGGGTTAACACCTCTAGCGAACGCGCATCATCCAACGCGGTGTAATGTAAAATCAGAAATCGGACACGCTCATTCTGGCCTTTAGCCGGATGAGAGGTATCCACGATGTAATCGCCGCGATCGACTAACGTTGAGCGCGGCGTAGAACATCCTGTCAAAATAAATGCCAGTAACCCCACGGTGAGCAATTTCAGCCCATGTGGGCGAGTGGTTGACGAAACAGAATTGAATATCATAGAAAAATTCATCTCCTTGGCGATCATTAGCAGCAACAAATAATTTAAGCAAGTAAACATACACTTTATTAAAAGTGATTACGCGGTTGCTATTAAATCATCGCTAAACCATTGCGATATCTAATCATTTTATAGCATTTCTATGGATTAATTACCCTTTTTAACCTCCAATAAGTGATATTGTCACCCTTGATTATTGTGATATGATCGTCAATCATGGTCTATTTAGCATAAATAACACGCATGACGCTGTCATGTGGGCTTTTTTACTCAGACAGCACAATTTCTTTACTCAGACAGCACAATTTCACTTTAAGGCGGAAGAATAATACCATGACTGAAAAGGCGATATCGAACACTGCGCCTCCCCACTATTCTACGGTTGATCAGCGTTTTCATAACGTGCGACCCAGCGTATACCTGCACATGGACTGGCGTGAACGGCTTTCAGTGCTCAGGAGCCTGTTGTTTACTGCACGTTCCCGTATGTCGGAACAGCGGTTACCAGAAGTCACGCCAAATTGGAGGGAGTTTCTCAAACCTGATAATAAAACCAGCGTCATCTGGTTTGGTCATTGCAGTCTGTTGCTGAACATGGATGGTATCACCCTACTGATCGACCCGGTGTTTTCTGCATCAGCTGCTCCCTTTCCTTCTCGCATCAAACGCTTTCAACTACCGGTTATCCCAATGGAAGCGTTACCCGCTATCGATGTGATCGTGCTTTCACACAACCATTACGGTCATCTGGACCGCGTAACCATCTATTTTTTCCGCAATAAGAAAACCCATTTTGTTACTCAGCTTGGCATGGGAAAAACCCTGCAAAAATTGGGGATCGCTGCAGAGCGCATTACCGAACGGGATTGGTATCTGGATGCGCGCGGAAGACACTGAGATTAACTGCGACGCCAGCTCGTCATGCCTCTGGTCGCAGCCCCTTCGATCATAACCTCATGCTCTGGTGCTCCTGGGTGTACAAAACCCGCATGAAACTCTGTATTAAAGCGGATATTCCGCCAAAGAACGCTTTGGACCTATCGATCTTGAGTTTGTCGAGAATGGTCAATACAACCGGCGATGGCCCGATTCTCACATGACTCCGGAACAAAACCTGAACGCGAGTATTACGTTTGATGCTGTATCAACTCATTGAATACACGACCAAGTCCTGACAATGGGGCTAATGAGATGGTCACCCAACCCCGTGAGCGGTACGCTGACAGGATGTTTTTCTTTCAGGAGAGGCTCTCATGGAAAATGTTACACTTATTTGGTATCGATCTCGGCAAGCACGCTTTTCATGTTCACTATCAAGATAGGTTTGGTAACGCGCTGCTGCACAAAAAATTTACACGCACCAAGCTCATGCAGTTTTTGGCGACGTATCCACCTTCAATTGTGGTGATGGAAGCTTGCGCAGGTGCGCATTTTATGACGCGACGCATTAGCGATATCGGTCATGAAGCATGACTTATCTCTCCGCAATTTGTATGTCCTTTTGTCAAAAGTAATATAAATTATATTATTGATGCGGAAGCGATTTGCGAAGCCGCATTACGACCATCAATGCGTTTTGTGCAGCCGAGAACAGAGATTCAGCAAGCATTGCGAGCGCTGCATCGGGTCAGAGAATCACTTATCAGAGATAAAGTAAAAACCACCAACCAGCCCCATGGCTTTCTGTTGGAGTTTGGTATCAGCTTGCCAATTTGAGACGCTGTAATAAAACGGCTATCTCTGGTGTTTTCTGAACACGCCCCCCGAATATCTGAGCAGGTTACTAATTTACTAATGAAGTTACATGCCAACTACCTTTACCTTGTTGCGCAAATAGCAAAGTTTGAATCAGAGTTAAATCAATTAATTAAAACTGATTACACCGTTCAACGCATTATGAAAATTTCAGGTGTCGGGCCGATTACTGCCAGCTTGCTTTCATCGCAAATCGGCGACGGAAAACAATTTTCATGCAGCAGGGCTTTTTTAGCCTCTACAGGTTTGGTTCCCCGACAATACAGCACCGGAGGTAAATCGACTCTGTTGGGGATCAGTAAGCGAGGAGACAAAAATCTCCGCAAACTGCTGGTTCAATGTGCCCGTTCTTTCATGATGAGGTTGGGTCATCATGAGGGTAGGCTAGCCGAATGGGTTCGGGTTCGAGTGCAACTCAACAACAAGCATTCAAATATTGTTACCTGCGCTCTGGCGAATAAGCTGGCTCGAATAGCATGGGTAATCACGGTTAATATCAAGTCTGACGTATGCAGACCTGAATTGCTAGATGATTATTGAGTAGTTAAACATTAGTTACTCATCTGGTTTTGCGAAGACTGATTATTGATCAGAACGGCATATCAGCCTGATGAGAAACCTGACATAAAAAACGGCTCACCGAAGCCGAGGGGCTTTTTAGGTTCATCAGGCGCGGAACTTTAGGTTCATCAGGCGCGGAACTCATCGTGGAGCGGGTATCCTTGCCCATAGAGACGCCGGATAGATTTAAGCAAGCCCACCATCAATAAAAATCAGTGTTGCAAAAATGGGGGGGTGACCGTATATTTTTATGTACGGCCTGTTCGTTCTTGCCTTGTGTTACTTCTTGCCTTGTGTTATTTGCTCAAAAGGCATTCACTGTAACGGTTTACTCTGCCAACTGCGGAGTAAATATCCGCTTTTGGTCAGAGTAAATATCTGCTTTTGGAGCTTTTGGTCAGCTTTTGGAGCTTTTGGTCAGAGTAAATATCTGCTTTTGGAGAATATCCATATTTTGGGTATTTTTAGTGAATATCCCTATTTTGGGTATGTTGTCGAAAGCCTTACAATGCCGGATAATGGTTAGGTTTTGTTTTTTTAGGCATAGTAATGACCGACTATCTACTTCTTTTCGTCAGCACGCTGCTGGTGAACAATTTTGTTCTGGTGAAATTTCTCGGGCTCTGCCCCTTTATGGGCGTGTCCAAGAAATTGGAAACTGCCATTGGCATGGGGTTGGCATCAACCTTCGTCATGACGCTCGGCTCGATGTTTTCCTGGCTGGTCAATAAGTACGTGCTGCTGCCGTTGGGCATCGTCTACCTGCGTACCATGGCCTTTATTTTGATTCTGGCGGTCGTGGTGCAGTTCACCGAAATGGCCGTGCGCAAAATCAGCCCGGAACTCTATCGCCTGCTGGGGATTTTCCTGCCGTTGATCACGACCAACTGCGCCGTACTGGGCGTTGCGCTGATCAGCGTCAACCTGTCACACAATTTCCTGCAATTAACGGTGTATGGCTTCAGCGCTGCCGCTGGCTTTTCACTGATTATAGTGTTGTTCGCCGCCATTCGTGAACGCATTGCCGTGTCGGATGTACCCGCGCCGTTTCGCGGCTCATCGATTGCATTGGTCACCGCTGGGTTGATGTCGCTCGCGTTTATGGGCTTTACCGGGTTGGTGAAATTCTAATGAATGCCATTTGGATTGCGATTGCCGCATTGAGTGTGCTGGCGCTGGTTTCCGGCTTGATTCTTGGTTTTGCCTCGCGCCGTTTTCACGTTGATGCCGACCCCATTGTAGAACGAGTCGAAGCAATGTTGCCGCAAAGCCAATGTGGCCAATGCGGCTATCCGGGCTGCCGCCCTTACGCTGAAGCTGTAGCGTTGCACGGTGAGCACATCAATAAATGCGGTCCCGGCGGTGAGGCGATGATGTTGAAGCTAGCCAAGAAACTCAATATTGACCCGCAGCTGCTCGATGGTGACACAGCGGATCTGCAACCAGCTCTCAACGTGGCTTGGATCGACGAAAGCAACTGCATCGGCTGCACCAAATGTATTCAAGCCTGCCCGGTTGATGCCATTATTGGCACCACCCGCGCTGTGCACACCGTGGTGAGCGATCTCTGTACCGGCTGTGACCTGTGTGTTGCCCCTTGCCCGACAGATTGCATCGAACTGCGCCCGGTAGCCACCACGACGTCCAACTGGAAATGGAATCTTGAGACCATTCCTGTTCGCCTTATCCAAGTAGAACATCATGCTTAAGCTGTCAAATTTGTTTCGTAAAGAGAGAATTTGGGATTTCGGCGGTGGCATTCATCCACCGGAGATGAAAACCCAATCCAGCCGTGTGCCGATGCGTCACATCCCGCTGCCGGAACAGTTTATTATTCCGCTGAAGCAGCACCTCGGACCGGAAGGCGAACTCTGCGTGAACGTAGGCGATCGAGTACTGCGCGGTCAACCACTGACGCGCGGCACAGGACGTATTCTGCCGGTACACGCCCCTACCTCCGGCACGGTCAACGCTATCCGTCCGCACATGACGGCACATCCTTCAGCCTTACCAGAGTTAAGCATCATTATTATTCCGGATGGGGAAGATCGCTGGTGCGATCGCCAGTGTTTGCCTGATTATCAGCAGCATTCGATAGATACCCTACTCACGCATTTACATCAGGCTGGCATCGCTGGCCTGGGCGGCGCAGGCTTCCCTACCTCGGCCAAACTTAAGAGCGGGCTACGCGGCATCGCAACGTTGATCATCAACGCCGCCGAATGTGAACCTTATATCACCGCCGACGACAGGTTGATGCAAGAGTACACCCGTGAAATTGTGCAAGGGATTGAGATCATGATGCATTTACTTTCACCAGAACGCACCTTGATTGGCATTGAAGACAACAAGCCGGAAGCCATTCAGGCGCTGCGCCGCGCACTGGCCAATCGTGCGGATATTCGGTTGCGGGTCATTCCCACCAAGTACCCTTCCGGTGGTGCCAAGCAGCTCACCAAGATCTTGACCGGTAAGGAAGTGCCGTTTGGAAAACACTCCGCCTCCATCGGCGTATTGATGCAAAACGTCGGCACCGCTTATGCCATCAAACGCGCCGTGATCGACGGTGAAGCCTTGACAGAGCGGGTGGTTACCCTGACCGGAGAAGCGCTGCGTCAACCGGGTAACGTCTGGGCACGCCTCGGCACACCGGTGCGCCACTTGCTTAAACAAGCCGTCTTTCATGCCGAAAACAAAACCCCGATGGTGATCATGGGCGGATCGCTGATGGGCTTCACCCTGCCCGCGCTTGACGTCCCTATTGTCAAAATTAGCAACTGTATTCTTGCTCCGTCGGTGAGTGAAATGCAGGCTCCAGAGCAAGAGCAATCCTGCATTCGGTGTAGTAAGTGCGCTGACACCTGCCCGGCAGGCCTGTTGCCACAGCAGCTTTACTGGTTCAGCCGCGGTCAGGAACATGAAAAAGCGCGCGCACACTATTTGTTTGACTGCATTGAATGCGGTGTCTGTGCCTATGTCTGCCCAAGCAACATTCCGTTGGTACAATACTACCGCCAGGAAAAGGCTGAAATCCGCACCCTCGATCTTGAGGCATCGCGGGCGCAGCAGGCGAAAAAGCGTTTTGATGCAAAACAGCTACGTCTGGAACGAGAAAAAGCGGGGCGTGAACGGCAGCATCAGCAATTGGCTACCGCGGTTTCCACCACGGATAAACAGGCCGTTCAGGCTATGCTGGAGCGCGTGCGCAGCAAAAATACGGTTACTGAACCGCTTTCTACCATTGCGATAAACCCTGATCACATTCCGGATAATAGCGCGGTCATCGCGGCACTCGAAGCGCGAAAAGCCCTGGCGCGCGAGAAGCAACGGATGCAGGCCGGTGATGAACAATCCCAACCGGTTGCTCCCGTGCCTGAGAATCCAAGACAGGCTGCGGTAGCAGCGGCTATTGCTCGGGTTAAAGCTAAAAAAGCTGCGCAGCAGGCACCGGAAGTTATCACCCCAGCAGGTGTCACCACGCCAGCACTCGAAGCGGAACCAACTCCCGATCTGAACGACCATCGCAAAGCCGCCGTTGCCGCAGCCATTGCCCGCGTTAAAGCACGTAAAGCCGAACAGGCGTTAACCCAAACTCACGAGGAATAGATGGCTTTCAAAATCGCAAGTTCTCCTTTTACCCATAACAATCAGCGCACACAGCGCATCATTTTGTGGGTAATACTCTCCTGTGTGCCCGGTATCGCTACCCAAACCCTGTTTTTTGGCGTCGGCACCTTGATACAAATCACCCTCGCCTCGGTTACAGCGCTTACGGCGGAAGCTGTGACATTGTCACTGAGGAAATTTGCAGTACGCACCACGCTGGCGGATCAATCAGCACTGTTAACCGCCATTCTGCTCGGTGTCAGCTTGCCCCCGTTGGCGCTGTGGTGGATGGTGGTGCTTGCCACCTTTTTCTCTATCGTGATCGCCAAGCAACTTTATGGCGGATTGGGAAACAATCCGTTTAATCCGGCCATGGTTGGCTACGTAGTGCTGTTAATCTCCTTCCCGGTCCAGATGACCAGTTGGCTACCGCCTAGCGCGCTACAGGTGGCACCGGTCACCATCGTTGATGCACTGCATGTGATTTTCACCGGACAAACCGATACGGGTTTACACATTCAGGGACTCATGCAGAACATTGATGGCATTACCCAAGCTACGCCGTTAGATGGCTTCAAAACCGGCTTGCGTGCCGGGGAAACACCGGCTCAAGTGTTGCAACACCCGATCTTTGCCGATAGCCTGGCTGGCGTGGGCTGGCAATGGGTCAATCTGGCGTACCTTGCAGGTGGCATCCTGTTATTATTGACCCGATCCATTCGCTGGCATATTCCCGTCAGCATGCTGCTCTCTTTGCTGCTGTGTGCCGCGCTTGGTTGGATATTGATGCCGGAAAAAGCCGCGCCACCGCTGCTGTACCTGCTCTCCGGTGCCACCATGCTCGGTGCTTTCTTCATCGCCACCGATCCCGTGACGGCCTCCACCACAAACAAAGGGCGCTTGTTGTTTGGCGCACTGATTGGGCTGCTGGTGTGGTTGATCCGCACCTACGGCGGGTACCCGGATGGCATCGCGTTTGCAGTATTGCTGGCGAATATTACCGTGCCGCTCATTGATTACTTTACCCAACCACGCTCCTATGGCCATCCTCCTTCATCGCCACCGATCCCGTGACGGCCTCCACCACAAACAAAGGGCGCTTGTTGTTTGGCGCACTGATTGGGCTGCTGGTGTGGTTGATCCGCACCTACGGCGGGTACCCGGATGGCATCGCGTTT